>NZ_JAGPYN010000010.1 GCF_018069805.1 Pseudoalteromonas ostreae | reverse complement strand
CAACTACAACACAGCCATAAATAAACAGTACCCCTAAACATTCCATTTTTTTGCTTACAAAACACCCAACTAACTGGCTGGTAATTTAGCTAAGAGGTTTTAATTTTTGCTGCTGTTTATTATGATGGGCGTACACCCTGCCTTTTTAAATCCATTAAGGTTTCAAGTCATTTTTTAAGGATTATCTCATGTCTAGCTATAACGAATCTCCAGAGCAAATTGCACAGGCCACTGAGGGCTATGTGATGCAGCAAACTATGTTGCGTATTAAAGATCCAAAACCGTCGCTGGCATTTTATGAAAACGTATTGGGTATGAAGCTGTTAGGTAAGTACGACTTTCCTGGTATGGAGTTTACCTTATACTTTTTAGGCTATGAGCAAGATATGCCTAAAGGCGATGACAAACAAAAAACACAATGGGTGTTCCGCCGCCCTGCACTGATTGAGCTTACCCATAACTGGGGCACTGAAAACGACGACAGCTTTAGCGGTTATCACAGTGGTAATGAAGAACCAAAAGGCTTTGGCCATATTGGTATTAGCGTACCCGATGTATACGCAGCATGCGAACGCTTTGCTAAATACGATGTGGAGTTTGTAAAACAGCCAGATGGCGGCTCAATGAAGGGCCTTGCCTTTATTAAAGACCCAGACGGTTACTGGATTGAAATACTCTCGCCGGAAGGCATTACTGACATTATTCAATCGCAATAAAAACTATTAAACATAAAAAAGCCTGCAAATGCAGGCTTTTGTTTACAAGTACTGTGAAAAACTTGAATTTTTTAACGACGTAGTGCGTCTATACGTGCGTCAAGCGGCGGGTGAGATGAAAACAACTCTGCCATGCCTTTACCGCTGGCTATACCAAAGGCCATCATTGAGCCTTCTAATTGCGATGGGTGGTTTTGCTTTAATCGCTCAAGGGCTGAACGCATTTTGTCTGCGCCTACCAGCTGTGCTGCGCCGTTATCGGCTGCAAACTCACGTTTACGGCTGTAATGGGCAACCACCACACTTGCTAATACACCAAATAATACTTGGAACAACATATCGAATAGGAAGTAAGTCCAGCTGCTGCCGCCCTCTTCTTCATCGCTATTGATAAAGTTATCTACAATGCCTGCCAGCACTTTAGCGGCAAAAATTACAAAAGTATTAACCACGCCTTGAATAAGCGTGAGCGTTACCATGTCGCCATTAGCAATATGCGAAACCTCATGGGCAAGTACCGCTTCGGCTTGATCTTGGCTCATGTTATGTAATAAACCCGTGCTTACCGCCACCAGCGAGTTATTTTTACTTGGACCGGTTGCAAACGCGTTCATTTCTGGGCTGTCGTAAATAGCCACTTCTGGCATGTTAATACCGGCTTTTTTAGCTTGAGCAGCCACAGTGGTTACCAGCCATTGTTCGGTTTCGGTACGAGGTTGGGTGATCACTTGCGCACCGGTTGATTTTTTCGCCATCCATTTCGACATAAATAACGAAATAAATGATCCACCAAAACCAAATACAGTCGCAATTAGTAAAATTCCGCCAAGGCTACGATGGCTTAAGCCCAGCGCACTCATTATGATTGAAAGCACCACACCTAATACCAACATAACCGCGAGGTTAGTTAATAAAAACAAAAATACACGTTTCATACGAGTTCTCCAAAAATAACATTTATTGCTGAGCGATTTACTATGTTTGATCGGCTTTGAGCAATCACTGCGTTATGACACACTATGTCATAACGTCAGCGCTATTCTGTGACAAACTATGTCACAACACAAGGGTTATTTATGGATTTATGGATAATTTTTCAAGCAGGGTTTTATAAATTTGTAATTTAGGGGTTTGCTCTGTGTAGGGGCTAATGGCAAGCAGAGGAAAAGGTAAGCGTGTTTTAAGTGAATCTAGGTTTGCTTGGTATTCATCCATAGTGGCATCAACTTGGTTTGCAATCCAGCCAATGCAATTAACCCCCATACTTTGCATGTGCGCAGCACTAAGTAATGCATGATTTATACAGCCTAGTTTCATCCCTACCACTAATATTACTGGCAGTTGCTCTGCTTTTACCCAGTCGTATAAATATTCGTTGTCGTTAATAGGTAAAGCCCAGCCGCCCGCACCTTCGGTTAACAGGTAATCAGCACCTTGTTGCTTAACATGTTGATAAACCGTGCTGAGCTTTTCTACTGTTATGTTTATACCCGCTTGCTCTGCTGCAATGTGCGGGGCTATGGCGGGCTTAAAAGCAAACGGATTAATTATGTCGTATTTAGCGCTGACTGTGGCACTTTCCATAAGCATTAGCGCATCGGCGTTTACGAGCTGCTCAAACGCCATTTCACACCCTGAGGCAATCGGCTTAAAGCCAATTGCGCGCTTTTTATGTTGTGCGAGTAACTTTAGCAGCAAACTGGTTACATGAGTTTTTCCGGCGTCGGTATCGGTACCGGTAATAAAAAACTGGTTCATGGCATGGCCTTATTATTTTTACTGGGCTTTTTCTAATGATAACAATACCACATGGTAAGATACATGGGCTTTATTGTTTATAAGCGGATAGGCATCACAGACTTTTTTTAGCGCTGATTTGGTTAATAAACCACGACGACTTGTTGCGTGGTTTTGTGTAGTGGCACCAATGGCTTTAATCGATTTTATAGCAGCTAATGCGCTGCTGTGTTGATCGGTATAGATGACTTTTTTTGACGCGGTGATCTTAAACCCTGCCTTTTCGACCGATTGGTTTATATTATTATGGCTTGCAAACTGATTAATATGATTATGTGGATCAAGCGCTGCAAAGGCGGTTTTTATCTCGTTTAATGACCCTGCAACAACCGTACTAATATAGGCTTGCCCGCCTGGTTTTAATGCTTGATAAAGCGAATGCATTAACATTTGGAAATTAGCAGACCACTGCAGCGCAAAATTACTAAATAGCACATCAATACTGTTAGCTTGCAACGGTAAATTATCCATATCGGCGCACAGTTTAGGCGTGTTTAAATCACTGCTTTTTAGCATGTTAAAACTTAAATCTATGGCAATAACTTGGCCAAATAATGCCTTTAAAGCCTCAGTATTAACCAGCGGCCCTGCACCTAAATCAACACAGAGCTTTTTATTGTTTGCAGTAATGAGTTTAAATAAATCATTAGCCGCTTGTTTTTGCACATTGGCATGCTGGCTGTAACTGTTTGCTGCTTTTGAAAAGTTATGCGCGGTGTTTTTTTTTAAAACCTGAGCCGCTATATACACAGTTATAGGGCTAAGTGGCTTAGTTTTAATTACCTGCGGGCTTATCATGAAATGACCTTTTGTAAACTACCAACGAGTTGTTTTATATCGTCATGGGTGTGGGCTGCACTTAAGGTAATACGCAAACGCGAGGTATTGTGTAAAACAGTTGGCGGGCGAATAGCCGTTAGCCAAATGCCCTGCTGCTTTAGTTGCTCACTGGCTTTTAACGTTTGCTCGGCGCAGCCTAAAACAATCGGTTGAATCGCGGTGTTGGAGTCCATTAGCGCAATGTTCCGCTCTTTTGCTAGGCATTTAAACAGCGCAATATTAGCGTTTAATTTGGCTCGCCTGTCGTTGGCGTATCTTATGCTTTTAATACGCGCTAAAGTATGAGAGGCGATAAACGGTGACATAGCGGTTGAATAGGTATAATCACGATTAAACTGCAGCATGTAATCTATAAAATGCTGCGAGCCTAATACGCACGCCCCACTACTAGCAACCGCTTTACCAAAGGTGATCACTAAAATATCGGGCAAGGTGTCGGATGCAATTAAGGCTTCACAACTGCCCAACCCTGTTTTACCCAGTGCACCAAAGCCATGAGCGTCGTCTATCATTAACCAAGCGTTATGCTGCTTTGCTAAGGCAAATAGCGCTTTGATCGGTGCAGTATCACCATCCATCGAGAACACACCTTCAGACACAATGAGCTTATTGCGCGCTTTTGATTTTTCTAGCCGTGAGCGTAAATGGTTTATATCGTTATGGTTAAACCGTATTAACGCTGCGTTGGCGTGTAATGCGCCATCTATTAAACTGGCATGATTGAGTTTATCTTGAAAAATAGCACTGTGTTTCGCTGTCGCTTTATCTTGAAACAAGGCTTTAATCACACTGCTATTTGCGCTAAAGCCAGAATTAAACAACATGCCTGCCTCATAACCCAAAGCACTGCATAAAGCTTGCTCAAGCGCTTGCTGTGGTTGTTGATAACCCGTCACAAGTGCTGAGCTGTGGCTACCTAGTAATGGCGCGCTGGTTAACTCCACCGGTGAATCGCCAAATCCTAAGTAATCGTTACTCGCAAAGTTAAGGTAGCTTTTATCATTAATCGTAATAGTACGCGCCGTTGCGTTTTGTACTACATAGCGTTTACGCAGCAACTGCTGTGCTTTGCGTTCATCTAAATGGGTGTTTATAAATTCAAATGACATAAATGCTTTAACCTTCAGCGCTATACTCTAAACCATTAACCTATTATTGAACGCTTTACGCTTCGTAAAACATCTCTGAGATGACATAAATGCTTTAACCTTCAGCGCTATACTCTAAACCATTAACCTATTATTGAACGCTTTACGCTTCGTAAAACATCTCTGAGGTTGCTTTATCTGCGACCGCTGACGATAACGATGCTTCATAGGCTTCGTCTGAATAATCGTGGCGTTTTTCAGGGTTCATGCCTAATTTTTTAATTAACTTCATATCCGCATCGGCTTCTGGGTTTTCTGTGGTTAATAACTTATCACCATAGAAAATTGAGTTTGCACCAGCAAAAAAGCACATTGATTGCATTTGTTCATTCATCGCATTACGCCCTGCTGATAACCGCACATAACTATGTGGCATCATAATACGTGCTGCGGCAATGGTACGAATAAACTCAAACTGATCTAAATCGTCAACGTTCTCCATTGGCGTGCCTTTTACTTTTACTAGCATGTTAATTGGCACACTTTCTGGTTGTTGCGGAAGATTTGCAAGCTGCATCAATAAACCAAAACGATCGGCTGCTTGTTCACCCATACCCACAATACCGCCGGAGCAGACTTTCATTCCTGCATCACGTACATTACCTATTGTATCGAGACGGTCTTGAAAAGTACGGGTAGTGATAATTTGCTCGTAATATTCTGGCGAGGTATCAAGGTTATGGTTGTAATAATCAAGACCTGCATCACGCAGTGCATGGGCCTTTTGATTATCCAACATACCCAATGTCATGCAGGTTTCAAGGCCGAGCTCTTTAACTTCTTTAACCATCTGCGAAATATACGGCATGTCTCTGTCTTTTGGATCAGACCATGCAGCGCCCATACAAAAACGGGTTGCGCCTTTTTGTTTTGCTAAGCGTGCTTGTTCAACTACTTTTTCAACTTCAAGAAGACGCTCGCGCTCTAAGTCCGTTTTATAATGGCCCGATTGCGGGCAATATTTACAATCTTCTGGGCAGGCGCCTGTTTTAATTGATAGTAACGTAGATATTTGCACTTCATTAGGATTAAAGTTAGCACGATGTACAGACGCGGCTTTAAACAATAAATCGTTAAACGGCATTTCAAATAAAGCTTTTACTTGTTGATGTGTCCAATCGTGGCGAACAGCTGCAAACTCCATAATTCTCTCTTTTTATTTTTCATGACGGTGATATTGGCTTAGTCTACGACTTGACGTAACATTGTCAACGAACTAAACCAGCATTAAGTTTACAAATGAGCAAAAAGCAACCTATCGACCTTAATTTTGACCGCCAGCACATATGGCACCCTTATACATCGATGACCCAACCTTTGCCTGTGTACCCTGTAAGTCACACTGAAGATAATCGTATTTTCTTAGCCACGGGTGAAGTGCTCATAGATGGTATGGCTTCTTGGTGGAGCGCCATCCATGGTTATGGCCACTCGGTATTAAAAAATGCCGCGATCGAGCAAGTAAATAAAATGAGCCATGTAATGTTTGGTGGCTTAACCCACGCGCCTGCGGTAGAGCTGTGTAAAAAGCTCGTCGAAATCACGCCAAGCACACTCCAAAAAGTGTTTTTAGCCGACAGCGGCTCAGTGTGTGTTGAAGTGGCGATAAAAATGGCGTTGCAGTACTGGCTAAGCCAAGGTATTACCAGCAAGCAAAAACTAATGACGCCGTTAAAAGGTTATCATGGTGATACCTTTGCGGCGATGAGTGTATGTGATCCTATCAACTCAATGCACTCACTATACCAAGGTTTTTTACCAGATCATGTGTTTGTGCCAGCACCAGTAAGTCAATTTAGCCAAACCTTTGATCAGCAAGAAGCACAACGACTTACTGAGCATTTCGCACAGCATCACCAACACATTGCAGCGTTTATCATCGAGCCAATTGTACAAAATGCTGGGGGAATGAACTTCTATCATCCTGAGTATTTAAAAACCGTTCGCAAGTTATGTACAGACTATGACGTACTGTTAATTTGTGATGAAATCGCCACTGGATTTGGCCGCACAGGTAAGCTATTTGCCGTAGAACATGCTGATATTGAGCCAGATATTTTATGCATAGGTAAAGCACTCACAGGCGGCATGATGACCTTATCAGCCACATTAACCACAGATAAAATTGCCATTGGTATCAGCGAAGGTGAAGCTGGGGTATTAATGCATGGCCCAACATTTATGGGCAATCCATTGGCCTGCGCAGTGGCTTGTGCAAGTATTGATTTATTACTTGAGCAAGACTGGCAAGCTCAAATAAGTCATCTAAACGATGCGCTGCAAACATTACAGCGTTGCGGTGAGCTTGAGCAAGTTGTTGAGGTAAGAACACTTGGGGCTATTGGTGTCGTTGAGCTTGATAGTGTAATTGATGTTGCCAAGATCCAAGCTTTCTTTATCAGCCAACATGTCTGGATCCGTCCATTTGGTAAGCTGATCTATTTAATGCCACCGTATATAAGCAGTGAAGAGGATATAACCATATTGGCAAATGCGATTTACGACGCTATCGCGGGCAAACATTTCTGAGCATATATTACTGATCAAGTATGAGTGATAAAGCCAGCACCCAAACTACAACGAGTTTGGGTGACTGTTACCACTCAAACATGTAAGCCATTTTGCTGATCATTTTCAGTGGAATATTATGACTATTACGTTTGGCATATAAGTGTTGCATTGATTTGTCTTTTACTTCACCCACAATCACTTCTTTAACTTGGTAGCCTAGTGCAACAGCGGCTTGGCTATAAGCAATAAATTCCCATTTCTTGATGTTAGTATTATCAACAATAATAAGTGGGATTTCTTGCGCCAACGCATTTATAAAACGGGCTAAATTCAAATTGTGGTATTGCGACAGCTTAAACTTATCAAACTGATAGTCACCCTGTTCATTATAAAAATAATCATCGGTCGAACAAATTAAGTACTGACTTTGATCGCCCGCAACCATTTCATCGGCAAGATTCTGCGCATAATAAGACTTACCACACCCTGGTAAACCACGTAAAATAAAGACTTGTTTCATAATACCTATATGTTTAGCAAGTTAGTTTAAATATCGTAATTGCATATAATGCCACAAAACCCGTTTTTATCGCAGTGAAAATCGCCTTTAAATTTTGATCTAAGTTGTTTCTTATCACAAAAAATTAAAGTTCTAGGTTTTAAACGACAAAAAACCACAAAAATGCAAAAGAATAAGCAAAGAGTTACTTTTGAATGTTTTTTTATTTTACATTCAAAGGTAAGATACACCGTTCAAGTGCAATAGCGCACATATTAATGTAGGCAACTTATATCATTGGAGTGAAGATGAGCCACTTAGCGATTTCAGAGCTATTAAAAGGCAAGGTTGCGGTAGACAGCCAAGTAACAATTAAAGGCTGGATCCGTACACGCCGCGATTCAAAAGCAGGAATTTCATTTTTAGCCGTTCATGACGGTTCGTGTTTTGATCCTATTCAAGCGGTAGTACCTAATTCACTAAATAATTATGATGAAGTTACTAGCCTAACAGCCGGTTGCTCTGTGTCAGTTACCGGTGTTTTAGTACAATCAGCAGGTCAAGGTCAATCTTTCGAAATTCAAGCGAATAGCGTACAGGTACTTGGCTGGGTAGAAAACCCAGACTCATACCCAATGTCGGCAAAACGTCACAGCATTGAGTATTTACGTGAGCACGCTCACCTTCGCCCACGTACCAATATGATTGGTGCGGTAACACGTGTACGTAACTGTTTAGCGCAAGCTATTCACCGTTTCTACCATGAGCAAGGTTATTACTGGATCAGCACCCCTATCATCACCGCAAGTGACTGTGAAGGTGCAGGCGAAATGTTCCGCGTATCAACGCTTGATATGCAAAACTTGCCACGTACAGATAAAGGTGATGTTGATTACAGCGAAGACTTCTTCGGTAAAGAAGCATTCCTTACGGTATCAGGTCAGTTAAATGGTGAGACTTATGCCTCAGCGATGTCAAAAATTTATACTTTTGGCCCGACTTTCCGTGCAGAGAATTCAAATACCTCACGCCACTTGGCAGAGTTTTGGATGGTCGAACCAGAAGTTGCTTTTGCTGATTTAGAAGATATCGCCAAATTGGCTGAAAACATGCTTAAGTATGTGTTCAAAGCGGTACTTGAAGAACGTCGTGATGATATGGAATTTTTTGCGCAACGTGTTGAGAAAACAGCTATCACGCGCCTAGAAGAATTTGTTGAAAAAGATTTTGCACAAGTTGATTACACTGATGCAGTAGAAATTCTTAAAAGCTGCGGCAAGAAATTTGAATACGCCGTTGAATGGGGTGTTGACTTACAATCTGAGCACGAGCGTTACTTAGCAGAAGAGCACTTTAAAGCACCAGTGGTTATTAAAAACTACCCACGTGATATTAAAGCATTCTACATGCGCCAAAATGAAGACGGTAAAACCGTTGCTGCAATGGACGTTGTAGCACCAGGTATTGGCGAGATCATTGGTGGTTCACAACGTGAAGAACGCCTTGATGTACTTGATGCACGTTTAGAAGAAATGGGCTTAAACAAAGAAGACTACAGCTGGTATCGCGACCTACGTAAATACGGCACTGTACCGCACTCAGGTTTTGGCCTAGGTTTTGAACGTTTAGTTGCCTATGTAACTGGTATGGGCAACGTACGTGACGTAATCGCCTTCCCACGTACAAAAGGCAGTGCAACTTACTAAAATGAGTTGCTGCTCATTACTGCAATAGATTACTGCAAAAAGCCAACCTTAGGGTTGGCTTTTTTAATGGTAAATTTGTGCCCATATAAGACCTTTTAATAATTGATTTAGATACCGATGAAATTTTACATGACCTATCAGTACCATTTATGTAAATGGCAAACACTGGAGCGGTTTTAGAATTGGTTTTAAAAGTAGTTGAAATTAAGCCGTAAGTAATCAGCTGTAAACGATAAGTCATTATTAACCGCCGTTTTAAGGCAAAATAACAAGCCTTAAATTTTAGCTATTTTAATTACTTGTTTACAAAAGTAATTATTGGTGGAATTATCAGAGTATGTAATATATGTCATTTTGGTGTTATAAACCACCAAAATGGGGTTCAATGAGCTGTTAGGCGTAAATGGAGGAAACATGGAAAATCAGGGAAAGCTGTTCTTCTTCTGTGGCAAGATGGGAGCAGGCAAATCGACTAAATCTAAGGTTGTCGCTACTAAAAACAAAGCAGTCCTAATTTCAGAAGACGATTGGTTGTCAGCTCATTATCCTTCTCAAATTCAAACATTTGACGACTATATTAAGTACTCAAATCTCATTAAACCTTTCATTAAAAGCCATGTTCAAAGTTTATTGAATATCGGGGTTAACGTTGTCATGGATTTTCCCGCTAATACTGTTAAGCAAAGAGCTTGGTTCGTATCACTGTGCGTCGAAGTAGGTAGTGAGCATGAGCTTTGGTATTTAGACTTAACAGATGAGCAATGTTTATCCCAAATTGCTAAACGCCGAGTTGAACAACCTGAAAGAGCTATGTTTGACACAGAGGCTGTATTTCATCATGTTACTCAGTATTTTGAAGCTCCAGCAGCGAGTGAAAAGCTCAGTTTGGTACGTGTGGGAGAATACGCATAATCGGGTAGCCGTAGGTCTATAACCTCCAGCCCCCACACCACCCATCATGCACATTTTATTAACAGGAAGTGCGATGGGCGGGTCATCTCCCGTAATGAATATGTATCCAATTATCTCTCAATGACACTAAACCTTGTGAAGCTAGTCATTGCCTAGCGCAATGTTAATTTATTTGAGCCCTTTCCAACTCACATAAGCCACTCAAAAGTACAGTAACCCCTGCGAAACGCCAATTAAAGCAACAGCAAATCCTTTTTTATATTTTACGTACCATCAAAGTAACTGATTGAATCAAAATAGGAACTCAGCTATGGTTCATGCATAAATAAAAATAAATTAAAAAACGAGTAATTCTACAGGCTCGTTTGGCCTTTAGGAGTTACTAGTTATGGATAACACTAAGTTATTAGCTTTGGGAGCACTCATTGTTGTATTGCACACTTTGGTGAACGCGCATATATCTAAAGAAATTCATCAATGGGTGCCTTCATCGCAAAAGCGTTTAGCCTTGTTACTTTGTGTTTGGTTTATACCTTTTCTTGGGATCGCTATTGCTTACAAAACTCTTAATTTGGATTGGTTCAGGCAAAAGAGTAAAAAACCTTCATCAGGGCAAAGTACAATGGGTGGTGCTTTTCTCGAGGTAGATGCTATTTTCAATCCTGGGAAAAAATATATGATTGAAGCGCAACAAAAAGAAACTATCGAAAAAAGAGAAGACGGCGACATGTATAAAAAAGACAAACCATACTTAAATAAATTCAAATGATAGCATGTAACGCTCGGCTCACAGATCAAATTTCCCCCCAGTGTAGCCGCTTGATATAATAAACTATGTTCACCATTTTGAGTAATCAGTGTGTATGAACGAAGGGACTACATTAGCCGCCATTTTGACAAGTTTTTCACCGCAATATGGACAAAATGAAACATTTACCGCTATATGCTCAATAGTTTGCCCAACCTCTTCTAAGTAATGATTGTCTTCTAAATCTTGTTCGGTTGCGATATGATTTATATTTAATAGCCACTCATCTTGATTGTTTTGTATCCAAACCTCTTCGGTATTCATACTTTTGCATTTATGAACTTCAGCCAATGAATGCTCCTTTATTTCTAATAACGCGCAGCCCACAGCGGCGAGCGTAGCAGCTCAGGCTTTTTGATAGCGCTGCTCAATCATAAAACGCCAGATTAAATGCTTTGTTATATTTGTAACTTATTGAGTAATTTGCGGCTAATTAAACTTGCCGCTACACTGTAAAACGCACAAATCGCATACTTTTGATTGAGTAATGGTTGAGCACTTGGTAACACCATTGATCGGCTAATACCCGCTTGCATATATTTCGCCGCTTGAGTTTTGATAAACGTATTTAACTCTTGCTCATCACAATCAAATGAGTTGCGATCATGCTTCGATTTACTCAGTTCAATAGTGCCTAAATCGCTTTACTAACATTGGCACTAAACAATGACTGAGGCGAAAGCTAAGAACCTTAATTAACCATAAATAATGCTTAATGTAGTTATGATAAATTGTTTAAAAAATCAATAACGTCCTCTTGTAAGTCACAATACTCATCATCATTCAAATGCAGTACATCTAATACTTTTGATTCTATTATACCCCACTGTGGTATAGGTGAGCCTCGTCTGACCATCGTCACTAAGTTTTCAGACATTTTCAAAATAGCAAAGCAGATTTGTTCATCCGTATCTGTCACCTCAGCAAGAATAGCTACGTCGTGGTGATTAAGAATTAATTGACATATCTCTTTTGGTAAATGCCAACTATTAGCAAGATAATAGCCAATTACTGCATGGTTTGTTTTATATAAACGTTCTTCAATCTCAATAATTGTTTCTTTATCTGTTTGATTAGCGCAGTGCAAAGCGGTTAGGTAATTATCATATTTTATTGCCATAGGTGGAACACCACAATCATGAAAAAGACCTAGCGTATACAAAGATTCTATTGCTATTTGTTTTTTAAAGCGTTGACCTATAATCATGTTTACATTAGCAATTTCGGTTGATGTATCCCAAAATCTTTCTAAGCTAATACAGCTGTTCTCAGTTGCAAACATTTCTTTTAATTTCAACCCCTGTACAAGCGCATTGACTCCGTCCCAGCCAAGAAACATCACTGCTTGCTTTATATCAGCCACAGTACGAGACAAGCCATAAGCAGGAGAATTTATTATTTTTAGTATTGCTGATGAAATCGCTAAATCCTTTACCACTAACTTAGCTGCATCGGCAAGAGGCGCATCGCCAGTTGCTGTTAAATTTTGTAACTCAGTTAATATTTCAGGTTTGGGAGGAATAATAAAATTTCTATTTATATCCTTCAATATCTGTTCATTTATCTCAATCATATATGTTTGATCCCAGAAGCTGCTTATCGTTATAAGAACAAATAGATAATTAATAGTAGAAGTTCATCGCAACTATGACAACTAAAACAGGAAGCGCTAGATGAATTACAGCTCAATTCGTTAAGCTATTACTGATAAATAAAAAACACTGTATATGCATACAGCCCCATTTAAAATGCTACTTTATTAATCAATTAAGCTAGAAAACAAAAACGGCAAGCCGAGGCTTGCCGTTTTATTACACTTAAAAAAGGTTTACTTACAAACGAATACCGCCGTCAATCTCAACCACGCGACCGGTGAAGAAGTCGTTTTCGATAATGTACTGCGCTGTGTGCGCAATTTCATCCGCTTCACCAAAACGCCCTACGGGTGTTACTGCTAGCATACGCTGTTTGGCTTCTGGTTTCATAGCGTCAGTCATATTGGTACGAATAACGCCCGGTGCAATGGCACCTACACGAATACCAAAACGGCCAAGCTCTTTTGCCCAACCAGTGGTCATCGCTACCACACCCGCTTTTGACGCAGCGTAGTTAGTTTGACCAATGTTACCCGCACGAGCAACACTCGACATATTAACTATCACGCCGCCTTTACCCGATTCAATCATATGGCACGCAGCTTCACGCCCCGCTAAAAATACGCCGGTTAAGTTTACATCAATCACTGACTTAAATTGATCAAGCGCCATTTTAGCAACCACTTTGCCTTCTTTGGCTTTGATAAACATACCATCGCGTAAAATACCGGCATTATTTATCAAAACACCAATATGACCAAAATCTGTATTGATGGTATTAAAGGTATTTACTACAGCATCTTCATCAGTCACATTAGCAACATAGGCTTTTACAGTTACACCATGTTGGCTAAGCTCAGCAACTGCATCATCTAGCAGCGCTTGTTGCATATCAATTAACGCAATATTAGCACCAAGCTCAGCCAATTTATGCGCCATTGCAAATCCTAAGCCTTGCGCGCCACCGGTGATCACCACGGTATTATTTTTAATTTCCACCTGTTACTCCTTCGAGAATAATTTAAATATGGCGCTAAAGTCTTCGCTGCCCGCACCTTGGTGTTGCAACATGGTGTAAAGGTTTTTAGCCATTGACCCCATCGGGGTTACTGAATTACTTTGCTGCGCGGCTTCCATCGCAAGACCTAGGTCTTTAGCCATTAAATCAACCATAAAGCCTGGTTTATAATCATTACTAGCCGGGGCTGTGGGCATCACACCTGGGCAAGGATTGTAAAGCTCAAGGGTCCAGTTACGACCAGAGCTGGCGGTCATAATGTCGCTCAGCACGTTTGCGTCGAGGCCATTATTTATACCCATTTGAATTGCTTCACTGGTTCCCGCCATTAAAATACTCAATAGCATGTTATTACAAATTTTTGCGACTTGTCCTGCGCCAATATCACCTGCATGAAAGATATTTTTACCCATATCAGCAAGCACCGGTTGGGCCTTAGCAAATTGCTCATCGCCACCACCGACGATAAAGGTCAGTGTACCTGCCGTTGCACCGGCAACACCACCGGATACCGGCGCGTCAACAAAGTCGATACCATGTTCACTAAGCTCAGCGCCTACGTCGCGTGCTGATGTAGCATCAATCGTTGAACAATCAATTACTAACGTTGACTTTGCTAAAATATGTACAAGTCCGGTATCACCTAAATAAAGTGACTTAACGTGCTTACTGGCCGGTAGCATGCTGATCAATACATCAACATCCGTTGCGCAATGTTTAGCATCATTCGCGGCGATCGCGCCATTATCAGCAAGTAGATTTACGACCGATCGGTTTAAATCAAATACTTTAACCTGATGACCCGCTTTAACTAAGTTGGCAGCCATTGGGCCACCCATGTTACCTAAACCAATAAAACCAATAGAAAGTGACATAACATTATCCTTGTGTAAGTTGTTTTAGTGGATGTGAGTCGTGATCCCAACGTTGAACAAAAAAACTCTCGACTAATTCATCTGGGATCTGTTCAAGCGTTTTAAACTGCCAATTAGGCGCGCCGTCTTTATCAATCAGTAACGCACGAATACCTTCTTGAAACTCGCCGACTTCACCACAGCGAACCGACATACCCAGTTCCATTTGAAAACATTCGCCTAAACTTTTACCTTTTGAACTGGCAAGTTGACGCTCAACTAAGGCGCAACTGAGCGGGCAACCGTGCTTTAATGCTTTTTGCGCTCGGGTAAGCCACGTAGCGTCAGTTTCTAGATTTAAGATATAATTTACTTTATCGCGTAGTTCAGTAAATTCACCCAATTTTTGAATGGTGGCTAAATGCGCCTTTACATTGCCTTTTGGCATTCGCCCAGAGACATTATCAAGTTCGGTAAGTAAACTGGTCAGCTTCTCGTGATTCAATGAAGCCGTTTTACCCCACTTAATGCTGCACAATTGCTCAATCAGAGTGTCGTATTTATCCGCCTTAAGGTAGTGATCAGCCAATGCCACATACATTGCATCGTCACAATTAATAGACGCTGCAGTTAACCCCAAAAATAAGCCCACATGTTCAGGCATTTTATGTAGAAAATAACTGCCGCCTACATCTGGGTATAAACCAATTGTTAGCTCAGGCATAGCAATACGTGAGTTCTCAGTTACCACACGATGACTTGCTCCGGCCATTAAGCCTAAACCGCCGCCCATCACAATGCCATTACCCCAAACAAGGATCGGTTTATCATAACAATGAATGAGGTGGTCAAGGCGATACTCGTGAGCAAAGTAATCTTCTATTAGATTTGCCGGTTCACCGCTGTTCATAGCATTATGCAGGCTGACTACATCACCACCGGCACAAAATGCTTTATCCCCTGCCCCTTTAAGTATCACCATCGCAACATTACTGTCAGCCGCCCATGCGTTAAGTTGCGGCGCTAATAATTTGATCATCTCAAAATTAAGTGCATTTAACGATTTAGGGGAGTTGAGCGTGGCAAAACCAATGAGTGAGCCGTTTACAGCGCTCGCAGTTTCAAACACCACCGGCGCATCTGGCGGATTTAATTGCGTTAACTCAATCATTAGCCATTCACCCAATTTGCTTTGCGTTTTTCTAGGAAAGCATTTACCCCTTCTTGTTGATCTTGTGTATCAAACAAACCAACAAATAACTCACGCTCAAGCGGTAATACATGCGCCATTGGCTGAGTGCGGCCCTTTTGGATCAGGGTTTTACAGGCACTAACAGCAACAGGACTTTGATCTGCCACTTGAGTAGCTAATTTAAGTGCCACAGCAAGGCTGTCACCTTGCGGGACCACTTCTTCAACTAAGCCGATTTGCAGGGCTTTATCGGCTTTTAAGCGCTCGCCGCATAAAATCATTCGTTTTGCCCAACCTTCACCAACTAACCAAGCCAGATTTTGCGTGCCACCCGCACACGGTAGTAAACCTACTTTGGCTTCTGGTAGTGCCATTTGTGCTTGCTCTTCTGCAATGCGAATATCACATGCTAACGCCACTTCTAGACCACCACCCATGGCATAGCCATTGATCGCGGCAATGGATACACCTCTAAATGCAGTTAATGCTTCAAATGCGTCACCAAATACTTGCGACATAGTCGCTGCTACGCCTTTATCACCACCAGCAAATACATTTAAATCAGCACCAGCACTGAAGAACTTTTCACCTTCACCGGTGATCACTAAAGAGTAAACATTTTTATTGTCATTTAGCTCATTTACCATATTTTTTAAGGCAATCAACGTGTCTTTAGTCCAGGTATTCGCTGGCGGATTAGACATGGTTAAAATCGCTACATGACCTTCAATGGTTAATTCAATATTTGGGTTTGACATTTCGCGCTCCTTATAGAATATCGGCTGCTGATTCAGCTAAAATACGGCGTGCAATAATCACCCGCATGATCTCGTTAGTACCTTCAAGAATTTGATGAACGCGCACATCACGTACGTGGCGCTCCAGTGGGTATTCTTTGATATAACCATAACCACCATGAATTTGTAGTGCGTCATTACACACAGTAAAACCTACATCAGTGGCAAAACGCTTTGCCATGGCGCAATAAGTGGTTTTTTCGCTGTCATTATTATCAAGTTTAAAAGCCGCTAAACGCACCATTTGACGTGCCGCAACAAGTTCGGTGTTCATATCGGCAATTTTAAATTGCAGCGCTTGAAAAGCAGCCAACGGTTTACCAAATTGTGTGCGTTCTTTTAAGTATTCACGGGCTGTTTCAAGTGCCGCTTGGGCAGTGCCAATTGAACAAGTTGCAATATTAATACGTCCGCCATCAAGGCCTTGCATTGCAAACTTAAAGCCTTCACCTTCTTGACCTAATAAATTATGAGCAGGTATGCGTACATCTTCAAAACTAATTAGTCGTGTTGGCTGCGCATTCCAGCCCATTTTTTCTTCTGCTTTACCGTATGCAACGCCTTTGGCATCAGCTGGTACTACAAACGCAGAAATACCCGCCGCACCTTCGCCGCCAGTACGCGCCATAACCACTAACACGTCGGTTTCACCAGCACCTGAAATAAACATTTTTGAGCCGTTGATCACGTACTCATCACCGTCAAGCACAGCTTTGGTTTTTAGTGATGCAGCATCAGATCCTGAGCCTGGCTCTGTCAAACAATAAGAAGCGAGTAGCTCACCCATTACAAGTTGATCACAATATTGAGCTTTTGTTTGCTCAGTGCCAAAACTTGCAATCATCCAAGTAGCCATATTGTGAATGGTCAACATTGCGGTAGTCGCTGTACAGCCCATCGCCAGTTGTTCAAAAATAATGCTCGAATCAAGACGAGATAAACCCAAACCACCGGCTTCCTCTGGAGTGTATAAACCGCAAAAGCCAAGCTCGCCGGCGGCTTTTATTGTGTCTTTTGGAAAGATATGTTCGCGGTCCCACTTGGCTGCATGGGGTGCAAGCTCTGACTGCGCAAATTGGCGCGCCGTATCAGCAAATGCTTGTTGATCTTCAGTTAAGTTAAAGTCCATTGGCGACCTCTTTAAAAATGTGTGTTGTCAAAATCAAGATGAGTGAAGGGTAACGAAGACTCAATAAAATAGAGTGCCTTCGTTACCCTTCTTTTTTATTATGATAAACGTGTTATTTAAGATTTATGCTCATGTTTGGACCAGAGGCAATCTCGTCTTCAAACCAACGTGAAGTAATTGTTTTGGTCTCAGTATAAAAACGAATACCCTGCTTACCATATGTGTGAGTGTCGCCGTAGAATGACCCTTTCCAACCGGTGAACGAAAAGAATGGCAATGGCACAGGAATTGGTACGTTAATACCCACTTGACCGACTTCAATCTCATGTTGGAACTTACGCGCAACCGCACCGCTTGAGGTAAATAATGACGTACCATTACCAAATGGTGATTCATTAATAAGGGCAATTGCTTCATCAAGCGAATCAACAAACATACACGCCAGTACTGGGCCAAAAATTTCTTCTTTGTATAAATCCATCTCAGTGGTGACGTCAGTAAATAAGGTAGGTCCTACCCAGTTACCTTTTTCATGGCCTTCGACAGTAAAATCAGAGCCATCAATTAAACACGTTGCACCTTGCTCTTTACCTTGTGCAATCAGTGACAAAATACGCGCTTTGGCTGCGGTCGATGTTTGCGGACCATAGGCTGCATCTTTGTCATCCCACACACCCGGGCGCACATTGGCAAAACCGGCTTTGATGTCTTCAACCCAGTCTTTCGCTTGGCCAACAAACACCGCCACTGAAATACCCATACAACGCTGACCCGCAGCACCAACAGAGGCACCAACAAGGTTATTAACTACATGTGAGCGACTTGCATCAGGCATGATCACCATGTGGTTTTTAGCACCGACACAGGCTTGTACACGTTTTAAATTAGCCGTGCCTTTAGAATAAATGTATTCACCTACGCCACACGAGCCAACAAACGAAATGGCGCGTACTGCGGGATCTTCTAATAAGCGGTCAACTTGTACTTTAGTGCCATGAACAACTTGTAATACACCTGCTGGTGCGCCGGCTTCAATGAACAGTTCAGCGAGTCGCATTGGCGTCAGCGGATCTTGCTCAGAGGGTTTTAAAATAAAGGTGTTACCGCACACAATCGCAAGTGGGAACATCCATAGTGGGATCATCGCTGGGAAGTTAAACGGCGTAATACCCGCGCACACACCCAGTGGTTGCATGTATGAGTAAGTATCGATTTTACGGGCCACGTTTTCCATGGTTTCGCCCATCATTAAAGATGGCGCATTAGCTGCTTGCTCAACCACTTCAATACCACGCCAAACATCGCCTTTGGCATCTTCAAAGGTTTTGCCTAATTCATGGCAAATAATGGTGGCTAGTTCATCGTGGTGCTCTTTTAAAAGTGCTGCATACTTCATCATAATGCGCGCACGTTCAGTAATTGGCACATCTTTCCAGCTTTTAAAGGTGTCTTTGGCTGATGCGATAGCCGCATCCATTTCAGCGTCGGTAGCACACGGTACTTGTGCTAACACTTCTTGGTTTGCTGGATTAATAACGTCAATCAGTTGATCTGATGTTGATTGAACAAATTCGCCGTTGATCAGTAATGGTACTTGGTGCATAACGCACTCCTCCCCAGAGGGTAATAAATTAAGCCGCAGTAGTTATTGTTAAAAGAGCCTACGGCTGTAAGAGTTTAAATTTAACTAATTTATAGTGCTTCAACTGCCAGTGCGACCGCCTCGCCACCGCCAATACATAAAGACGCTACGCCTTTTTTCAGGCCACGATTTTTAAGAGCATGAATAAGTGTTACTAAAATACGTGCGCCGCTAGCACCAATTGGGTGGCCAAGTGCACAAGCACCACCATTAACATTCACTTTGCTGGCATCAAGTTTTAATTCATTAATCGCCAACATTGTTACCATGGCGAATGCTTCGTTAATTTCCCATAAGTCAACGTCGTCAGTTGTCCAGCCTGCTTTTGCGAGCAAAGTATTCATTGCGCCAACGGGAGCAAGAGTAAACTCACTTGGTTTTTGAGAATGGGTACTGTGCGCAACAATACGACACAGTGGCGTAAGCCCTTGTGCTTTGGCGTGGGATTCACTCATTAAAATAAGGGCTGCGCCACCGTCTGAAATTGACGATGAATTAGCAGCAGTGATGGTGCCGTCTTTTTTAAACGCAGCACGCAAACCGGGAATTTTTTCTGGGCGCGCATTACCTGGTTGCTCGTCAATGCTGATGATTACATCGCCCTTGCGAGAGCTAATAGTGTGCGGCGCAATTTCATTTACAAAATCGCCATTTGCAATCGCTGCATTTGCTTTGGTCAATGAATTAAGTGCAAATTCATCCATTTGCTCGCGGCCAATACCGTATTCATCAGCCGTATCTTGAGCAAAACAGCCCATCGCTTTATTATCGTATGCGTCTTCTAGGCCATCACTCATCATGTGATCTTTAATTTCGCCATGGCCCATACGCATACCGCCACGCGCTTTAGGAATAAAATATGGCGAGTTGGTCATGCTTTCCATGCCACCTGCAACCGCGCTGTTAATTGAACCGGCTTTAATTAAATCATGTGCAAGCATGGCGGCCTTTAAACCTGAACCACATACTTTGTTGATAGTCGTAGCGCCAGTACTGCGCGCAAGACCTGCTTTTAACATTGCTTGACGTGCTGGCGCTTGACCTAAACCTGCCGGTAATACACAGCCCATGATCACTTCATCAATAGCTGTATCGCTTAATCCGGTGTCAGCAAGCGCACTGGCAATGGCTGTTGCACCTAACTCAGTGGCGGCTGCATCACTAAGGGCTCCCATAAAACCACCCATTGGGGTGCGTTTTGCTGCTACAATAACAACGGCTTCGGTAGTCATAAAAAAGGCTCCATTTTATAATTGGCTATATTCATATGCAGAGATTAGCCAAACACTGTAATTTATAATCTGCTTATGAGCATACATAATATTTACGTTTACGCCAACGTAAATCTAAAATCAAGGTTTTTGCGCCCAACGAAAGTGTAAACATATCTTTATTTTGCTGTAGCCTAATACAAACAGCGCCCCTGCAAGCTGCATTAATACAGGTTACACCTGCTATTTATGGCTTTAGGTTATTAGTCTAAAGTATAAGTTCTACAATCCACTTTACCTTTACGTAAACTTCACTTATATTGGGGTTATTCGAATGAGGTAAAAACACTATGAATCAAGATAATCAAACAAACTTTGCAAGTTCAGCCGCCGAACCGGCAAGCAATGAACAAACCTTTAGTATCAGTGAACTGGCTAAAGAGTTTGATATAACCACCCGCTCAATTCGCTTTTACGAAGATCAGGGCTTAATTTCACCTGAGCGTAATGGTCAAACCCGTATTTATTCAAAACGCGATAAAGTGCGTTTAAAACTTATTTTACGTGGCAAGCGGTTAGGTTTTACCTTAGCTGAAACAGGCCGTTTGTTTGAACTTTATGATGCCGATAAATCCAGCGCTAAACAGTTAGTGACGATGCTTGACTTAATTTCAGATAAAAAAGCGGATCTAAGCCAACAAATGGATGACATTAAAGTTGTCTTGATGGAATTAGTAACCGCAGAGCGTCGTTGTCGCGACACCTTAAATCAATTAGATGAATAACTAGTTTTAAACAATAACGATTAAATGACTATTCATTAACAGTCTCTCACACAGGAATGAATCATGAGCACTATTTCACTATATAAAGAAATGAACTTTGGCCTTGGCGAAACCGCAGATATGATCCGCGATCATGTAAACAGTTTTGCTAGCCAAGAAATTGCCCCTTTAGCTGAAAAAACCGATCTTGATAATGCGTTTCCTAATCAGCTTTGGCCACAACTTGGCGAAATGGGCTTGCTAGGTATGACCGTACCCGAAGAGCTCGGTGGTGCCGGTCTTGGTTACCTTGAACACGTAATCGCAATGGAAGAAATTAGCCGAGCGAGTGCCTCTATCGGTCTAAGTTACGGTGCTCATTCTAACCTGTGTGTTAATCAAATTAATCGTAATGGCACGCAAGCACAAAAAGAAAAATACTTACCTAAATTAATTAGTGGTGAGCACATTGGCGCCCTTGCCATGAGTGAGCCAAACGCAGGTTCTGACGTTGTATCAATGAAACTTAAAGCCGAGAAAAAAGGCGATAAGTACATTTTAAACGGTAATAAAATGTGGATCACCAATGGTCCAGATGCGCATACTTTAGTGATCTATGCTAAAACTGATTTAACCGCTGGCGCTAAAGGCATCACCGCATTTATTGTTGAGAGTAATTTCCCTGGTTTTTCTACCGCCCAAAAACTCGACAAACTCGGGATGCGCGGCTCAAATACCTGTGAATTAGTGTTCGAAAACTGTGAAGTACCAGAAGAGAATATTCTTGGCAATTTAAACGAAGGCGTTAAGGTACTAATGAGTGGCCTTGATTATGAACGTGTTGTGCTAGCGGCAGGCCCGCTGGGTATCATGCAAGCCTGTATGGATATTGTTGTACCGTATATTCATGAACGTAAGCAGTTTGATACACCGATTGGTCAATTTCAGCTGATACAAGGCAAAGTAGCCGACATGTATACACAAATGAATGCAGCCCGCTCTTATGTATACACTGTTGCGCGTTCATGTGATCGCGGTGAAACGACCCGTAAAGATGCAGCAGGCGCAATTCTATATGCGGCAGAGCTGGCAACTAAAATGGCACTTGATGCTATTCAAATTCTCGGTGGCAACGGTTATATCAACGAATACGCCACTGGCCGCCTACTGCGTGACGCTAAGCTTTATGAAATTGGTGCCGGCACCTCGGAAATTCGCCGTATGCTCATTGGTCGCGAATTATTTACTGAAAGCCGTTAAGGATAAGCGCTATGACTATTTTAAAATCAAGCGTCAACCCTCATGACCCGCAGTTTTTACAAAATCATAAAAATATGGCAGCACTGGTTGATGACTTACACGATAAAGTAAGCGAGATCAGCCAAGGTGGTGGTGCAGCGTTAATAGAACGCCATGAAAGCCGTGGTAAAATGTTCGTGCGTGAACGCATTAGTACCTTACTTGACGAAGGTTCGCCGTTTTTAGAAATTTCGCAATTTGCTGCGTATGGCGTGTACGAACAAGCAATTCCATGCGCCGGTGTGGTTGCTGGTATTGGTCGTGTCAAAGGCGTTGAATGTATGATCATCGCCAATGATGCGACAGTTAAGGGCGGCACCTATTTTCCGCTAACCGTTAAAAAACATTTACGCGCACAAGATATTGCCGAGCGGTGTCATTTACCGTGTATATATTTGGTTGATTCAGGTGGTGCCAACCTACCTGAGCAAGATGATGTGTTTCCTGACAAACTGCACTTTGGTCGTATTTTTTATAACCAAGCGCGTATGTCAGGTAAAGGGATTCCACAAATTGCTGTTGTTATGGGTTTATGTACCGCAGGTGGCGCATACGTGCCTGCAATGGCCGACGAAAGCATCATTGTAAAAGAGCAAGGCACAATCTTTTTAGCTGGCCCACCGCTGGTAAAAGCGGCTACAGGTGAAGAGGTAACCGCAGAAGAACTTGGCGGCGCTGATGTCCACTGTAAAACATCAGGGGTTGCCGATCATTACGCTGAAAATGACGCTCATGCGTTATCAATTGCTCGCCAATGTATTGAACGAATTAATTATCAACGCCCTACTTCGCCAATATTAGAGCAAGTAAAAGCACCGCGTTATGACATTAACGAATTATACGGCATTGTTGGCACCGATCTTAAAAAACCGTTTGATGTGCGTGAAGTAATAGCACGTACCGTGGATGACTCTTCGTTTGATGAGTTTAAACGTTACTTTGGCGATACCTTAGTGACTGGGTTTGCAAAAATCTATGATCACCCAGTTGGGATTGTTGCTAACAATGGCATTTTGTTTAGTGAGTCAGCTCAAAAAGGCGCGCACTTTATACAGCTGTGCGCACAACGAAATATTCCACTGGTGTTTTTACAAAATATTACCGGCTTTATGGTAGGTAAAAAATACGAAGCCGAAGGCATTGCTAAACACGGCGCTAAAATGGTGATGGCTGTTTCGTGCGCTGATGTTCCAAAATTTACCGTATTAATTGGCGGCTCTTATGGCGCAGGTAACTATGGCATGTGTGGTCGTGCGTTTGAACCGACTATGATGTGGATGTGGCCTAATGCGCGTATTTCTGTGATGGGCGGCGAACAAGCAGCAGGCGTTATGGCGCAAGTTAAGCAAGATGGTTTAGCCCGTAAAGGCCAAAGCATGACTGATGAGCAAATCAGCGAATTTAAAAAGCCAATCATTGATCAATACGAGCAACAAGGTCATCCATACTATGCCAGCGCCCGTTTATGGGATGACGGCATAATCGACCCTGCTGATACCCGTAATGTACTTGGTTTGGCATTAAGCGCAGCAGCAAACGCACCAAAACAAGATTCACAATTCGGTGTATTTAGAATGTAAGGACGTGAGTATGTCAGTAACACTACAAATAACTAAATCAAATGTGGCTGTACTCGTTTTAAGTCGCCCAGAAAAGCGTAATGCTTTTAACGAGCAAGTAATTCAAGAGCTTATTCAATGTATTGAACATGCCAATACGCTTGATGTTCGCGCATTGGTATTAAAAACCGAAGGCGAACATTTCTCAGCGGGTGCTGACCTTAATTGGATGAAATCGATGGCGGGCAATGATTTTAGCGAAAACCTCGCTGATTCAAAGCAACTTGCCAAGCTGATGCATGTATTAGCCACGAGCCCATTACCTACAATTTGTGCAGTACAAGGTGCCGCATTTGGCGGCGCACTGGGCTTAATTGCCTGTTGTGACATAGCCATATGCCAAGACAACGCACAATTTTGTTTAAGCGAGGTCAAACTCGGCCTCATTCCTGCGGTGATCAGCCCGTATGTGATCAAAGCAATTGGCGAACGGGCCGCACGTCGTTATTTTTTAACCGCTGAGATTTTTGATGCTCACACCGCCAAGCAATTAGGCTTAATTCATCAAATAACTGGGAAACTGGACTGCGCACTTGATCAACTACTTGAAACACTGATCAACAACGGCCCTGTCGCGGTTCGCGCAGCAAAACAATTGATCAACGATGTGGCAGGTCATGATATTAATGGTCAAATCATTAATTTAACCGCTGAGCGGATTGCAGAAATTCGCGTATCAAAAGAAGGCCAAGAAGGCTTAACTGCATTTTTTGAAAAGCGCCCACCAAATTGGCAAAAATAGGGATCACCATGAGCACACAATCATTACAAAAAATTCTTATTGCTAATCGCGGCGAAATTGCCTGTCGGGTAATGCGTACCGCAAAGCAAATGGGCTTAACCACTGTGGCGGTTTACTCTGATGCAGATAAAAATTCACAACATGTAAAACTCGCCGATGAAGCCTACCATATTGGCGCAGCGCCGAGTAAAGACTCCTATTTGGTGGCTGATAAAATTATCCAAGTAGCCCTGGATGCAGGTGCTGATTGCATTCACCCAGGTTACGGCTTTTTATCTGAGAACAGTGAATTTGCAAAGGCGTGTGAAGCCAATAATATTGCGTTTATAGGCCCACCAGCGAGCAGTATCGAAGCCATGGGCTCAAAAACCCGCGCCAAAGAAATAATGGCAGCCGCGAATGTACCATTAGTACCTGGTTATTATGGTGACAAACAAGATCCTGCGTTTTTACAAGCTGAAGCGGAAAAAATTGGTTACCCAGTACTTATCAAAGCAGCCTTTGGTGGCGGTGGTAAAGGCATGCGCGTGGTTGAACATGCAAAAGACTTTATCAGTGCTCTACAAGGTGCACAGCGTGAGGCAATCGCCGGTTTTGGTAACGACTTAGTACTACTTGAGCGCTATGTTAATAAACCACGCCATGTTGAAGTGCAAGTGTTTGCTGATAATCACGGTAACTGTGTGTACTTAGGTGATCGTGATTGTTCATTACAACGCCGCCATCAAAAGGTGATTGAAGAAGCCCCCGCGCCTGGTTTATCTGACCAACTACGTAAAGAAATGGGCGAAGCCGCAGTACGCTGCGCACTTGCGATCAATTACCGAGGTGCAGGCACGGTGGAGTTTTTACTGTGTGGCGATGAATTCTTCTTTATGGAAATGAACACCCGGCTGCAAGTTGAGCACCCTGTTACTGAAATGGTGACTGGTGTCGATTTAGTTAATTGGCAAATTAACGTCGCCGCAGGTAACCCATTACCCATGCAACAAAGTGATATCCAATTACAGGGCCACAGCTTTGAAGCGCGTATTTACGCCGAAGATCCAAGCAATGACTTTATTCCTTGCTCTGGTACCATCAATGGCTTGTATATACCAGTTCAATCTGAGTATGTACGCATTGATACTGGGATCATGCAAGGGGATGAGATCAGTCCATTTTACGATCCTATGATCGCTAAATTGATCGTTCATGATGACTCGCGCGAGCAAGCTTTAGCGCGCTTAAGCACAGCCCTTGAGCAGTTTCATTTAGCGGGCTTTAGTTGCAATGTGAGTTTTTTACACACCCTTGCTAACCATGCAACCTTTAAGCAAGGCGCGCCTGATACTCACTTTATTGAAGAGCAAGGTGAAGCCTTACTAAACGAGGATCAAAAACACCATGGTATTAGTCAAATTATTGCCGCATTTAGCTATTTAACCAGCCTAAATCAACAGAGTAAATGCTCGCCTTGGGATAATTTAGCCGGTTTTAAACTCAACAGTGCAACTACCATTACAGTCCCATTTGTTGAACAGCAGATCACGGCAACAGCAACAACTGATGGTTATATTATTCACGTGAATGAAGTTGACTATACAACCTCTGGCAGCATTGATAATACCCACTGTAGTGTCTTTATTAATGGTGATAAACACAGCGCACATATAGATACTGATGATAACACCATCACAGTGATGTATAAGGCACTTCAAAGCCGCTATGAGATTGTTGATAAGCATTATGTAAGCGAGCATGAAAGCGATGCGCTCCCGCTTGCAGCTCCGCTCAATGGTACGGTTGTTAAACATTTAGTGAATGTGGGTAGTAAAATCACTAAAGGTGATGAAGTCGTCATTATCGAAGCGATGAAAATGGAATATACGCTCACCGCCCCCCATGATGGTGTATTGCAAAGCTATTGTTTTGCAGAAGGCGCACTGGTGAGTCATGGTGCCCTATTAGCCATTGTCAGCGATGAGAGCGCAGCAGATGAATAGTACACTACCAAGTCATGTTCGCATTGTTGAAGTGGGCGCCCGTGATGGCTTACAAAACGAGCGCGCAGTAACTACCCGGGATAAAGTAACCTTAATTGAGTCCCTTGCTGGTGCAGGTATTAAAGACATTGAAGCAGGTGCATTTGTATCACCGAAATGGGTGCCGCAAATGGCCGATTCAAGCAATGTGATCAGAGCGCTTGATTTACCTACCACTAATTTAATGGCACTTACGCCTAACTTAAAAGGTGCAGAAGCAGCGCATGCTGTAGGTATTAAAGAATTTGCTATTTTTACCGCTGCCAGTGAAGCCTTTTGTCAAAAGAATATTAACTGCTCAATTGACCAAAGCATAGCCCGCTTTACTGATGTAATGGCCTTTGCTAAATCACATAATATTCGTGTTCGTGGTTATGTTAGTTGTGTGCTTGGCTGCCCATACGAAGGCGATATCGATCCGCAGCGCGTACTACAAGTATGTCAAAAGTTATTAGACCTTGGTTGTTACGAAGTAAGCCTTGGCGACACTATTGGCGTAGGTACCGCAAAAAAGGTCGATGAGCTGTTGGACGTGCTACTAGCTGAAATTGATAAGTCATTGTTAGCTGTTCATTTTCACGACACTTATGGTCAAGCGCTCACAAATATTTACACTGCCCTAAAACGAGGTATAGCAACGGTTGACAGTGCGGTTGCAGGCCTTGGTGGCTGCCCTTATGCAAAGGGTGCGTCAGGAAATGTTGCCACTGAAGATGTAGTTTACTTACTACAAGGACTTGGCATAGAGCATGGAATTGATTTAGAAAGACTGGCTAAAGCTGGTTGGGCAATTTGCACGGCATTAAATAAACAACCTGTGAGCAAGGTATCCTTGGCACTTAAAAATCAAACTACTGAGCAATAGTCTATATTTAGCCTTGAGTTAGTAGTCATATAATTATAAATAAGGAGTGGGCCCATGGCCGGTTTCGATAAAGTGGTTTCAAGTTATGAAGCTGCAATGGAAGGCTTAAAAGACGGCGATACTATTATCGCTGGTGGTTTTGGTTTATGTGGTATCCCTGAAGGATTGATCAGCGAAATCAAACGTAAACAAACCAAAGAACTTACTGTGGTCTCGAATAACTGCGGTGTGGATGATTTTGGCTTAGGTATTTTATTGCACGACAAGCAAATTAAAAAAATCATTGCCTCCTACGTGGGTGAAAATGCCCTATTCGAACAGCAATTGTTGAGCGGCGAAATTGACGTAGAGCTTACTCCGCAAGGTACGCTGGCTGAAAAAATGCGTGCCGGTGGTGCTGGCATCCCTGCTTTTTATACAGCGACAGGTTACGGTACGCCTGTGGCAGAAGGTAAAGATGTAAAAGAATTTAACGGTCGTCCTTATATCTTAGAAGAATCAATCACTGGTGAGTTTGCCATTGTAAAAGCATGGAAAGCGGACCGTTATGGTAATTTAGTATTTCGCCATACCGCCATGAACTTTAATCCAATGGCCGCAACAGCTGGTAAAATTACCGTTGCTGAAGTAGAAGAAATTGTTGAACCGGGTGAATTAGAACCAAGCCAAATTCACACCCCTGGTATTTTTGTTAATCGCGTGATCAAAGGTAACTTTGAAAAACGCATTGAACGTGTAACCACTCGCGATTAAGGAGCAATAATTATGGCATTATCACGTGAACAAGTCGCAATGCGCGTTGCACAAGAACTACAAGACGGCTATTACGTTAACCTCGGTATCGGTATTCCTACATTAGTGGCAAACTACGTGCCTGATAACATTGAGGTGATGTTACAGTCTGAAAATGGCTTACTAGGCATGGGGCAATACCCTACCAAAGCAGAACTTGATGCTGATATGATCAACGCGGGTAAAGAAACCGTGACAGCAGCCACAGGTGCAGCCATATTTAATAGCGCAGATAGTTTTGCAATGATCCGTGGAGGTCATGTAGACTTAACTGTTCTAGGTGCATTTGAAGTTGACCAAAACGGTAGTATCGCATCGTGGATGATCCCTAAAAAGCTTATAAAAGGCATGGGCGGCGCGATGGACCTTGTCGCTGGCGCAAAAAATATTATCGTTACTATGACCCATGCAAGTAAACATGGTGATTCGAAACTGCTAGAAAGTTGCTCTTTACCGTTAACTGGTGTTAATTGTGTAAAGAAAATAGTAACGGATTTAGCCGTGTTAGAAGTCAAAGACGGCGCATTTCATCTGCTAGAGCGCGCACCGGGCGTGTCTGTTGATGAAATTATTAGTAAGACAGCAGGTAAATTACTTGTTGATGGTGAAATTCCTGAGATGGTGTTTTAATTTAACGCTCAGATCCACCTGTACCGACCTCATTCCCAGTGCCAATGGCGCTGAGTTACCCAAAATCCCTCGCAAGAGGGATTTTTTTATGTGCACCAATTTATCACATAAATAGCGTATAATGCCTCAAGATTGTGAAACTTTTAAGATCGCTTAAACATATAGTTTATTAAATGGCAGGGATAATTAAATAAACCAGCCATTTTTAGTAGATTAAACAATAAAAAAGTCTATTTATTCTGTATTTTAGCAAATATTACCTCTCCTCATATTTTAACAGAGTTTTTTTGCAAACTGGGATAATTATTGCTCTACTAACGTTATTGGTAATTACTAACTTCGATTATGCAAACACCTATTAGAGGATTACGTTCATTTTGTTTTGCGGCAAGAACGTTAAGCTTTAAAAAAGCCGCTAATCTACTTTATCTCACGCCTTCTGCTGTTAGTCATCAAATCAAGCAACTAGAAGAGCAGTTAGGTATTGAGCTATTCGAACGTCAAACACGCTCGATCAATTTAACGGCTGCTGGCAAAAACTTTTATGACTCGGTGTCACCGCTGATCAAGGCGCTTGAAAAGACCATCACTGAATTTAGCCAGTTACAAGAAAATGTCACTATCAGTATTACTTTACCTGAGTTTTTTGCCAGTGAATTATTGATGCCAAAACTCAGTGAGTGGACCACAGAGCACCCGAAAACCAATTTACAACTTAATACCATGAAAACCCGTAAAGAATCAGCTATAAACAGCGACTTATCAATTGTGTTGTCGTCGTCAAAACTTATCGAAGGGGTCGTACATGAGCTGTTCTCCTTACAATATTCACCGGCGTGTAATAAAGAAAACTGGCAACAATGGCACAATAAGCCACTTGAAGCCTTACAACAAGTTCCACTGATTTTACATAAAGCACGTCCTTGGGCTTGGCATCAATGGGCAGAACATGCAGGCCTTGATGACTTTTCACCAAAACAAATCATTCAGATAGACAGTATGTTTGGTGTCGCCCGCGCAGCCCAACAGGGCATGGGGATAGCACTAATTCCCCTCCCTATTAGTCAAACTTGGTTTGATGAAGGTTGGCTATTTAACTTTACTGAGGAGCCGTTAGTGACTAAAGACAAATATTATTTAGTCCAACACGAGCCAAGCGAAACCAACGCCTCACTTGAACTATTTATAAAGTGGTTACTCGATACCTTTAAACATCTTAAGTAATACTTACAAAGTAAAACCCAGTGCCTAGCTGGGTTTTACTTTAGATAAACTAGCCATACGTTAGCTTTGTTTGCGAGCGACAAACTCTAACACAGTTGCATTTATACAATACCGATCTTGTCCTTTAGGGCCTTCACCGGGAAACAAATGTCCTAAATGAATACCAGAAGATTTTGATTTTATTTCAATACGCTGCATGCCATAACTGTCATCGTCATGTAGTGTTACTGTGTCTTTGACAGGATGTGTGAATGACAACCAGCCAGTGCCCGATTTAAACCTGTCACGAGTATCAAATAACGCCACTCCACTGAGTTTATCTATAAAAATGCCATCGGGAGTATTTTTGAATATATCGTATTGCTTACAGAATGGACTATCAGTACGGGCATTAAATGCTACCGAATACGCCTCACTATCTCCTAATTTAAAAGCACCCAGTGCTTTATAAAATTCAGTTGCTGGGACATAACCTTGGCGACCATACACCTCTTTGCCATCTTCTAAAAACAAGATGGTGGGTGTTGCCCATGTTGGCGTTTTAATTGTTAAGCCATCAAGTTGATCAGCCTTTCGATACGTTAATGCAATACTGCCTTTGTAGTCATTACTGACATCTTTTTTAAACTTTTCACAGTACGGGCAATAACCACGCGAATCAATTACGACTATTTGCTTCCCTGCTAATAATGCCGTGTTGTCTACTGAACCTTCACTGACTTTTTCAAATACCACGCCGGTTGAGTGATCGGGGCAATAGCCATTTGGATTTTTAACTAAATAGTCTTGATGGTATTCCTCCGCCGGAAAAAACTCAGTGAGCGGTTTTACGGTCGTTTTGATAGCCCCAAACCCAGCAGCGGTAAGTTTACTTTGATATTGCGTTCGTAACTGTGCAGCCACCTGACCTTGCTCGGCCGTTGTAGTTAAAATAATTGAACGATACTGAGTACCAATATCATTACCTTGGCGATTCTTTTGGGTTGGATCATGACTTTCAAAGTAATTTTTCAGTAATGTTTTGGCGCTTATGATATTACTATTGTAAGTAACTTGTACGACTTCAGCATAATTGTTCTCATCGAAGCGGCGTGATTGCTTAGTAATACTGCGATAAGTAGCTTTGAACCCTTTGCCATCAGCATAACCTGATTCAGCATCGAGCACACCATCTAATGCTTCATAGCGTTTTTCAGCGCCCCAAAAGCAGCCAGAGCCGAGCACAATAGTTTCTAAATGCATTGTGGCTTGCACATCATCGCCTTTTTCATTTTCAATCGACAGCGCATGACTTGCCGCACTAAACAAAACGCTACAAGAGGCTAATTTAAGCCAACTCTTTGATGTCATCATTCATTCTTCCTCCACACTCTATTAATTGCTACATTTTAGTAGACCTTATCGCTGACACTATTATTTCATTTGTTTCTTTATTTTATCGCGCTATATCGCAGCTTTAAAATGACACACCTATTTCGCTCGTCGGTAAAGGAAAGATGAAATATCAGCCAGCAGCACTGGTTATGGCGTTCGTCTATTAAGTGGTGAGTTGCTGTTAAGCAACTAAGCTGCATCATTACGCATAAGCAAGTACCTCTTTGTGCTTATGCGTAGCCACCAACAATGTACAAACAATACTTCCTTATTAAATTCCATAAATCTAATCGTATTGCTGTAAACATTTAATACTGAGTGTGCTAATTTGGAAAGATTAAGAATTAATAAAAAATCATCCATGAACTCACAAGCAACCGTATCTGTTGTAATACTCAGTAGCAACAGCGTATTTTTAGATGCGACACACTTGGGCGAAGACAGCTTAACTACCCAAAAAAAGATCTGGGCATTGGTGAAGCAATGCAAAGAGAGTAACGCCTTTATTGATATCGTACCGGCAATGAACTCACTCACCGTTTATTTGCTCAACACTGAAGAGCTCAGCAAATGGCAAACCACCTTAGTAAGCTGGTGGGACGAAGTAGACGCACAACAACATCAAGGTGCGCACCATAAAATACTCACTCACTATGGCGGTGAATACGGTCCTGATCTAGATTTTGTCGCTGATGCACATGCTCTCTCACCAAAACAAGTGATTGAATTACATAGTGGTGCACATTACCAAGTACTGTTTCTAGGATTTCAACCTGGCTTTGTCTACCTGCATGGTTTAACTGCACAATTACATACGCCCCGCAGAGCAACCCCACGTACGCACGTTGCCAAAGGCTCTGTTGCTATCGGTGCAGATCAAACCGGTATCTACCCTGCTGATTCTCCTGGCGGTTGGCATATTATTGGCCACACTGATTTCACTTTATTTAACTGTCACGCAAATCCACCCAGTGTTATTCAACCTGGTGATACACTGCAATTTGTTTGTCTGGAGTCTGCATCATGATCACCGTCCTAAAACCCGGCTTATTAATGACTATACAAGATAAAGGCCGGACTGGCTTTCGTCATTTAGGGGTTGCTCAATCAGGGGCAATTGATAGCTACGCCATGACCATAGCAAACCGCTTGCTCGATAACGATGATAACGACGCCGTTATTGAAATAACATTAGGGCTGGCACAACTGCAATTTAATTGCGACACACTCATTGCCCTTATTGGCACAGACATGAAAGCTAAATTGGATGACACGCCAGTTTATCCCGGTTGGACATACACAGTTAAACAAGGCCAAACTCTTACATTTGCTGCAGCTAGAAATGGCTTTAGAGCCTATTTAGCTGTTAAAGGTGGCATTAATTGTGAGCGCGTTATGAATTCACGGGCGACCGATTTAACCGCCGGATTTGGTGGTACAACTGGCGCAGCGCTAAAAGAAAACGATACCATCCCAATTACACCCAGCTCACAAAACTGGCCAAAACTGGGGGCACTATCGCCACCTAAACGACGCCTAATTCGTATACATCCTAGTATTCATACGCAGCTGCTAGGCCAATCTACGCTTGATGATTTTTGTGCCAAAACCTGGCAAGTTACCCCTCAAAGTAACCGCATGGGGGTCAGACTACAAACATCGAGTAATCAATTAGCACATTCTCATTCATTGCCCTCGTTAGCTGTGATCCCAGGCTCGATTCAATTACCACCTAGCGGTGAACCAATTGTTTTGCTTAATGATGGCCAAACGACCGGTGGCTACCCATTACTTGGTGGCATAATTAGTGCCGACCTTTATCATTTTGCGCAGCTAAAGCCAGGTGACAGTATTAACTTTAGCTATGTTGATTTAGCAGCGGCGAATGCAGCACAAGCTAAGCTAGATGCTCATTTGCAACAACTTACTATTGCACTTAGAAATAAGCATTGATGGATATATTGTAACTTAAATAACCATAATTTATTTTAAACTGCATTTACAATGTTATAAAGGGTCAAGTGCAACCACCTTCATCCTGTTGGCGGTTGATTGTATTTTAATCTACATGGTGATTTTTAATGACTAAACTGACATCAAGCATGCCCTGCGTATTGATAACTGGGTTTGCACCATTTGGCGGCGAATCGCTCAATCCGTCGTGGCAAGCGGTAAGTAAACTCGACGAACATTTAATCGCTAAGCACCGAGTAATAGCCCTTGAGCTACCGTGTGAGTTTAATACCTCATTAGAGGTGCTTTATAAAGCCATAGAGCAGCATCATCCGGTTCTAGTATTATGTATCGGCCAAGCCGGTGGCCGCAGTGAAATAAGCATAGAGCGTATCGCAATTAATATTGATGATGCCCGAATTAAAGACAACGCAGGTAAGCAACCCATTGATCACCCCGTCGTCAAAAATGCTCCTGCCGCTTATTTTGCACAATTACCTATCAAACGCATGTTATTAGCACTGCAACAAAGTGAGATCCCAGCCGCCATTTCTAATACAGCGGGTACATATGTGTGTAATCACGTTATGTATGGTCTATTACATCATATCAATGAGCATGAACCACACATCAAAGGGGGCTTTGTGCATATCCCTTATTTACCAAGCCAAGCTGTGCACCATAATGGCGCAGCGAGTATGAGCGAAGAAACCGTGCTAAGCGCGTTAAAAGTAATGATCAACGAAGCTATTGTTGCAAAACAAGATGTAAAAGTCGCAGCTGGCACCACCCACTGACCAATTTGGTGCATTTGTAGCCATGCTGGTGCATAAATTATTCTGGAAATAGTGTAAAAGCTATGTGACTTAATTAAATATTTCTGTTAAAACAAACCTGAATGGTTAGGTATTATGGCCTAACTAACGCACATGATAGGAATGAGGAGTTACTATGTGTTCAATTTTTGGTGTATTAGATATAAAGTCTGATCCCGCTCCATTGCGTACGCAAGCAATTGAAATGTCAAAATTATTACGTCACCGCGGGCCTGATTGGTCTGGTGTATATTCATCTGAGAAAGCGATTTTAGTGCATGAACGTTTAGCCATTGTTGGTGTATCTAGCGGTGCACAGCCTTTATATAATCCTGAGAAAACTCATATTCTAGCGGTTAATGGCGAAATTTATAATCACAAAGAACTTGCCGCTAACCTTAAAACCAATTTCACTTTTCAAACTCAATCAGATTGTGAAGTTATCTTAGCGTTATACAAACAGAAAGGGCCTGAATTTTTAGATGATCTGAACGGTATTTTTGCTTTTTGTTTATATGACGAAGAACAAGACGCTTATTTAATTGGCCGTGATCATATTGGTATCATTCCACTTTATACTGGCCACGATGAGCACGGTAACTTTTATGTTGCCTCAGAGCTAAAAGCACTTTCACCCATCTGTAAGCATATTGAAGAATTTCCTCCTGGACATTTTTTATGGAGTAAAGATGGTCAATTACGCCCATATTATGCCCGTGATTGGCAAAGCTTCGATGCAGTTAAAGATAACAGCGCAAAAGCCGAAGACGTCAAAGATGCACTTGAAGCCGCAGTTAAACGTCAGCTAATGTGTGACGTACCTTATGGCGTGTTGTTGTCAGGTGGTTTAGATTCATCGGTTATTTCAGCTATTACCCAACGTTTTGCAGCAAAACGTATTGAAGATAATGATGAAAGCGATGCATGGTGGCCTAAACTGCACTCTTTCTCGGTTGGCCTTGAGGGCTCCCCAGATCTAGCGGCTGCACAAAAAGTAGCTGATATGATAGGGACTGTTCATCACCCAATTATATTTACGATCCAAGAAGGGATTGATGCCCTACGTGAAGTTATTTATCACATTGAAACCTACGATGTAACCACCATTCGTGCCTCGACGCCAATGTACTTAATGGCTCGCCAAATCAAAGCGATGGGTATTAAAATGGTGCTCTCTGGTGAAGGCGCTGATGAGCTATTTGGTGGTTACTTGTACTTTCATAAAGCACCAAATGCACAAGAGTTTCATGAAGAATTAAATCGTAAAGTATCTAAACTACACATGTTTGATTGCTTACGCGCAAATAAATCAATGGCGGCATGGGGTGTAGAAGCCCGCGTTCCCTTCCTTGATAAAGAGTTTGTTGATGTTGCTATGCGTATCAACCCTGAAGCTAAAATGTGTAAAAATGGTAAAATTGAAAAGCATATTTTACGTGAAGGCTTTGACGGCTACTTACCTGATGAAGTGTTATGGCGTCAAAAAGAGCAGTTTTCGGATGGCGTAGGCTACAGCTGGATTGATACATTAAAAGAGTTTGTAAACGAGCAAGTAACTGATCAAGAGCTTGAAAACGCAAAATTTAAATACCCTATTAATACACCTGATTCAAAAGAAGCGTATTACTACCGTACTATTTTTGAATCTCACTTCCCAGGTGATGCAGCCGCCAAATGCGTACCACATGGTAAGTCAGTCGCTTGTTCAACACCTGAAGCGTTATTATGGGATGCATCATTTCAAAATAATGCCGATCCATCAGGTCGTGCCGCAGGTATTCATAACGACGCCTATGCACAAAAGAAATAATAAGCCTAGTCGCTTATTAAATCTGGCATTAACTCACAGACTGCACAAAGCCCCGCGCTTTGTGCAGTCTTTTGCTATTGAGCAAGTTTTTAACGATACAGCGAGACGCTGTAAAGGCTCGTCTGCGTTAATTGTTATTTATAAAACTGGGTTAACAACTCGACTAATGCAATGTATTGCAAAAAACACCGCTCAGCCCGCCACCGTATTTTTAAATCAAGCCAATATCAAAAAAAATCGATGCCCTATTCGTTGGTTTAATCACAGCCATGAGATCAGCCGCTGTGGTCATGGGACACTCGCCGCTGCACTGTTTTTACAAAAATGGCAAGGGTGTAGCCCAAACGCATTTTTTACAAATACAGGGGAAGTATTTAAAACCAGAATATATCAACGCGCACTGCAACTAGAATTAGCCACCATTGATAGCGCCGAGGTACAAACAGAGATTCTGCTGCAACAAGCCATTCCAGCCTCAATAGTGCAAAGCTATAAAACAGCAGAAATTAACGGCTACAGTACTGTGATGATCAACAGTGATCAGCCTTTAAAAACACTCGCGATAAATACAGCACAATTACAATACTACCCAAATGCAGTGATTGTATTGCAACAACGCCAAACAGCTAATCAAACCACACTGTGGCATTTTCGATATTTTGCTCCTTATTATGGCGTGGATGAAGATAGCGCTACAGGTTCAGCCATCAGCATTATTGCCCCGATAATCAAACAATACACTGAACAAACCCATGGCCAGCTTTTCCAAGATTCTGTTGCAGGAGCAACCATTAATTACCGTTTAATAAACAGTAATGTTATTATCAGTTAGATAATAAAGGATGGAGTGCGCCTTGTTTAAAATGGCCTCAATAAACACAATGCAAAATATCCCTGCTCGTCTTGCCACGTTTGCTCTAAACGTAATTCGGCTTGAGCGCTAAGTTGAGTAAATGCCTGTAGTGCGTATTTATGGGAGTTTTCTGTATGGATACTCTCACCTTGAGAAAAGCTAAATGATTCGCCATTGACGGTGACTGTTTGCTCACAGTTACTGATCAAATGCATTTCAATACGGCTTAGTTTTTCATTAAATAGTGATTGGTGATGAAACTGGCTAAGATCAAAATCAGCATTTAACTCAGCATTAATGCGCTGCAGCAAATTTTTATTAAATGCTGCGGTGACGCCTTGTTTATCGTCATAAGCATTAAGCAATACTTGGCGGTCTTTGAGCAAATCAATGCCAATCAGTACATACCCGTTAATACCACATAACCGATGGAAATTTTTCATGATCTCAATGGCTTTTAGCGGTGAAAAATTGCCTATTGTTGAGCCTGGAAAATACACGAGATTCGTTTGGCTATCCAATTGTGTTTCACGGCTTAACTGCTTTACCATTTGGCTATGAGTAAAATCCCCCAACAACGGCGAAATAGCTAACTCTGGAAATAATGGAGATAAATGGGCCAGTGAGTAATTAAGCATTTCATTAGAGATCTCAAATGGCACAAAACTTTTCACATTCACTAAGTGCGCTAACAAATAAGCAATTTTTTTACCCGATCCACAACCCGGCTCTATGATTGATAAGTTATCAGGAAGCAACTTGGCAATCGCTTGGCTGTGCTTGGTTAAAATGCTTAGCTCTGTGCGTGTCACATAGTACTCATCAAGCTCAGTGATCTGCTCAAACAAAGCGGCCCCGTTATCATCGTAAAAATATTTACAGGGTAGATTCTTTTGCTGCTGTGACAGCCCTGCAATAACATCGTTTAAAAAAAGGCTATCAATGTCGGTTGTCATTAATGTTGTTACTTGGCTCATGCTCAATCCTTAGCGAGTCTAATACCACTGCGCATCCACGCTTGATGTGGATAATAGAAATTGCGATAAGTTAGTCTTAAATGATTTTGCGGGGTAAGTTTACAGCCACCGCGCAGTACCATTTGGTTCGCCATAAATTTACCATTGTATTCCCCTGCCACGCCTGCTATTGGCTTAAAGCCTGGATACGGTAAATAGGCACTGTTTGTCCACTGCCAACAGTTGTCGGTCAGCTGGATGATAGTTTGCGCCGCATTACTGTTAGCCACGCTTTCCCATTCAAATTCGGTTGGGAGGCGCGCTTGTGAGTAATGTGCAAAAGCGTTTGCTTCGTAAAAGGAAACATGGCTTAGCGGCTCATTTAGCGCCAAAGGCTGTAAGCCAGCTAATGTAAATTCAAACCACTCATTATTTATTTTATGCCAATAGAGCGGCGCAGTTTGCCGAGCATTATTTATCTGCGCCCAACCGTCACTGAGCCAATGCTCTGGATTTTGATAACCACCGTCTTGTATAAACGCTAAATACTCAGCATTGGTAGTTAGCCGGTTAGCAAATCTAAATGGCTGAATAAGCACTTGATGAGTTGGCCGTTCATTGTCGTAGCTAAACGTTTGCTCAGTTGCACCAATATTTGCAGTATGCTTTGAAAATGCCACAAAGCTAAGAGGACTAGCTTGCGTAACAGGATTTTCTATACGGTTGTTGTTAGGGTCACAATAAGCAGGAAACAACGGATTAACTGAAAAGTTATATTGAATGTCCATCAGCATTAATTCTTGGTGCTGTTGTTCATGGTTAAGTCCTAATTCAATAACTTGCTTTATTGACTCGCTGCACTGTGCACTCAGTAATGCAACTACCGCCTTGTCTACATAGTCTCTATAGGCAATCACGTCATCTAAACTAGGCCGCGATAAACTCCCTCTACAGGTGCGCTTAAATTGTTCACCTATACCGTTATAATAGGAGTTAAATAAAGTTTTAAAGTTAGGATTAAATACTGTGTAGTGAGAGCTATGTGCAATTAGCAAAAAAGTTTCAAAAAACCATGTCGTATGCGCAAGATGCCATTTACTTGGGCTTACATCAGCCATAGCTTGTAATTGACAGTCTTCTGCTGATAACGAGCCTATTAACGTCACGCTGTGCTGTCGAACGCGCTGGTAATGCTGAGCTAATTGATGCTCATCAGCCGTGTTTTTAGTATTCTCTTTGCTATAGTTACTCATAGTAATGATTAAATTCCTTCTCGCTACTGATTAGATATTGCTAACCTTAATGTTAAATCATATTTATATTACGCTTTCATTACTGCGACTATAAAACGTCAATCTCGTTTAATTGTCTTTTAAAACTACAAAATAATAGTTCAATTAACCACAAAAAACAGCCGCGATTACTTTAACAATCAAACTAATTATTGATCTTTACAAAATTTTTTACCTTTATATAAAAACATAAAAATGCTAACAATAACCATATAAACCGCTCTTTAACAACAAAATCATTTACATTTGGTATTTAACTCATACACTAGTAGCTGTATGATCATAAGTTAAATTAGTTAGTCTTCAAACGAATTAGATATGCTGCAGGTCACAAGCAGCTTGTTAGGACAACAAAAGAGGTATTGCATGAGCGAAAATCATGACAAATATAGTATCGACAATACGGATTACACCGTAGGTCAGGATAACGTACAAAAATGGGGATTTGATATACACAACCCAGTTTTTGGCATCAGTGCGGGCCTGATTGTCATCTTTTTAATCGCCATTCTCGCTACCGATCCACAAACTGCAAAAGCAGCACTTGATGGTGTGAAACTCGATATAATTAATAATTTTGATGCCTTGTTTATGTGGGCTGCAAACTTCTTCGTTATTTTTTGTTTAGCACTGATTGTTTCTCCTTACGGAAAGATCCGTTTAGGAGGCAGTGATGCTAAGCCTTCATATACTCGTGTTTCATGGCTCGCTATGTTATTCGCCGCAGGCATGGGTATTGGCTTAATGTTTTGGGGAGTAGCTGAACCGGTTGCATATTTTACTGGTTGGTATGAAACACCACTGAATGTAACCCCCAACACCCCAGAAGCGGCAAAACTGGCTATGGGGGCGACTATGTTCCATTGGGGCCTGCATCCTTGGGCTATTTATGCTGTAGTTGGCTTATCACTATCGTTCTTTACATATAACAAAGGTTTACCACTGTCTATCCGGTCAATTTTTTACCCTATATTGGGCGATAAAGCATGGGGCTGGCCTGGTCACGTCATTGATATTTTAGCGGTACTGGCGACTTTATTTGGCTTGGCAACATCATTGGGGTTAGGCGCTCAGCAAGCATCTGCTGGGATAAACCACGTGTTTGGTCTCGAAGGTGGCATTGGCTCACAAATACTCGTTATTGTTGGCGTTACCCTACTGGCTATTATTTCCGTTGTGCGCGGCATTGATGGTGGTGTAAAACTCCTTAGTAATATCAACATGCTCATTGCATTTGCCTTATTAGTATTTGTTTGTTTAGTTGGTTTTGCTGTTGCTATGGGTAATATTCCTACCACCTTTATGGGTTATGTAGAAAATATCATTCCATTAAGTAATCCACATGGTCGTGAAGACGAAACATGGATGCATGGCTGGACTGTATTTTACTGGGCTTGGTGGATTTCGTGGTCACCGTTTGTAGGTATGTTTATCGCTCGCGTATCACGTGGTCGTACTATTCGTGAATTTTTGATTGCGGTATTACTTATTCCAACATTGATTACAGTATTATGGATGTCAATTTACGGCGGTATTGCCATTGATCAAGTAATTAATGGCATTGGCGCTCTTGGTCTAAATGGGTTAACCGATGTCCCTATGGCTATGTTTCAAATGCTAGATGAATTACCTATGTCTAATATTTTGTCTGTTATTGCGGTGCTATTAGTTTTAGTGTTTTTTATCACTTCATCTGATTCAGGGTCATTAGTAATAGACTCTATCACTGCTGGCGGGAAAATCGATGCGCCAGTACCACAACGCATATTTTGGGCATCTATTGAAGGTGCTATCGCAGCCGCGCTACTGTGGATTGGTGGTACAGAAGCAATCGAAGCACTGCAAGCAGGTGCGGTCTCTACTGGCTTACCATTTACAATCGTCTTGCTGTTTATGTGTTTAAGCCTTATTTTAGGTCTGAGAACTGAGCCGTTACCGGCTAAATAAATGCTATTTAAAAACAACAAACGCCGCACATTTGCGGCGTTTTTTATTTAATTTTGTTAGCCAAAGTTTAGGTTAAGAGATTTTTAACTCCATAACTGCGAGATCGGTGTATCTTCTCGGTAATGGTGACTCAATTGTGCTTGTAACAGTTCAGCCGTTGCTAAAGCGTCAGTTAAAGCGTTATGGTTTTTATACACAGGTAACGAATAGCGCTGGCGACAATCACCTAATCTAAGCGATCCTAACTTAGAATTAAATAACCAACCTAGCAAACCCTGCCTGGCTTTTAGGGCTTTGCGTTCAATTTCCATGGTATCGACCAAGGCAAAATTGATCCCCTCGTTAAGCCTAAGTAACAGTGCAGTATTTAAGAAGTGGCGCTCAATCGCAGCATAATGTACAACAACAACTTTACCACTGAGTGCTTGCAATAATGGTTCAATAATATGCTTAAAATCCGGTGCGTCGTCAATTTCTGAATGCGTTATGCCATGTATTACAATGGATCCCTCATTAAAATTTCGCCTAGGGCGCACAACCCAATGACGACTATCTTTGCAATATATACGCTGTAAATTAAAAGGAATTAATCCAACACTGACAATATCATCACTGGTGCTATCTAAACCAGTTGTTTCAAAGTCCATTGCAACAAATGGCACATCTTTAATTGCTGCGAATTTATCGCTAAAAGCAGCTCCATAAAAGCGTTTGATTGTGTCATTTTGAGTACCACTTAATAAACGTTTATAACGTGCTGCCCAGTCAATCATTGCTTGCTTTTTGAAAGCCATAAATTACTTCACCCCAGAGTTTGCTGAGTAACTAAATTTCAAATAGCTTTGCGCTTTTTCTAAAATTGCAAAAGCTTCTTTTAAGTTACGCTGCTCAAAAGGCGATAATAGGTGAGGGTCTAAATCGTTGTCGGGTTCTTCCCCCTGTTCAATTTGCCATGCTTGATGACGGATCCGCATCAGTGCAATATATTCCAGCGCATCTCGCAAATCTTGTGCTTTGCCCTGTGGTAAGAGCTTGGCTTCAATAATATCTTCTAAGCGTTCGAACGAGTTTTGCTTACGCGATCCAACCGCCAATGCATGAACCCGAATAACATCTGAAAGCGGCGCTGTGCCTCTGCGCTTTAAATTCATAGAACGTTTATGCTGACCATTATGCTCCATTACAAAGCCTTTAAAAAACCCCAATGGCGGGGTTCTGTTGCGGGCATTTGCAGCCATATTAGCTAAAAATACGCGATTAACTTTGCTTTGTTTGGCAATAAATATTTTAAGCTCATCGGCCCATTTGGTTTTACCCCACACACCGTCTAAATCAAAAAATATGGAGCTATTTAGTAAGGCTTGCGGTTTAGGTTGCTCAATCCACTGAGCAAATTGCTCAAACCATTGTGCACGTGTTTTTCGCCATTTTTTATACGACGCCATAATTTCACCGTCACAATAGGTATAACCACATTGGGCTAAACCATCACAAACAAAATTGGCAATATTTTGAAAATACGTATCATGAAGTTCATCGTCATAATCATCATCTAGAATGAGTGCATTATCTTGATCAGTAACAATGAGTTGCTCATCCCGCGCCATTGAACCTAATGCGATAAAACAGTATGCAACCGGAGGCGGCCCATACTTTTCTTCAGCTAATACCAATAACCTTTGTTTAAAAGTACGGCCAATCACAGCCATTGCCGTGCCAATCATATGCGAGTTTGCATCTTCATTTACCATGCGTACAAACACATTCGGCAGTTGCCGTGCATAGTGTGTTAAATCTTCAATAGATTGCTGCGCAAGTATTCCGCGTACTAATAGCAAACTGCTTTGTGATTCATAGCGCAAAATATCAGAAAGAGAAATAACCCCAATTGGACGGCGTTTTTGGACCACCGGTAAGTGATGTAAGCTATCACGTAGCATTGCAAGTACAGCTTCGAAAACATAGGCATTGGCATCTAATAAAACCAAGTTTGTAGACATTATTGTATGCGCGGGTGTGTCAAATGCGAGTCCATGGGCAATAACTTTGGTACGTAAATCTTTATCTGTGATAATACCAACAACTTGACCATCATCTTCCTCTGGGTCGTCGTTAATTGGTTTGGTACTATCAGTAACTAAAACTGATGACACCGATTCATCAGTCATAAGCTGGGCAACTTGTTGTACCGTTGAATCAGTATTAACTGTCACCACATCACGGTGGATCAGCGATTTTACTTTTGCTGTGGTTAAATCATTACCATCGGCTTGTTCAACAATTGCCTGGTGTAAACGAACATTACCATCTGTTTCAAAATAGTCAGCAAATGAATCAAATTCGTCGCAATAGCGGTTAAATAGTTCAACATTAATGCAATACACTAACGTATCTTCAAGTGCTTTGGCTGGAAAGCGAACCTTGTGATTCATCAGTAAACCCATCTGCCCAAATATACCTGCAGTGGTTAAACGATTATCCAGTTCCCCATTACGTCGATACATTTCAACAGAGCCGCTTCTGATCACATAAAGATCGGCAATATCTTGACCGAATAATAGAATATCGGTGTGCGCCCTAAAATAGGCGACTTCAACCTGTTGCGCGAGCTCATTGATTGCTTTGCTCGGTAGGCTGTCAAAAGGTGGATGTTGTGCTAAAAACTGCGCGATTTCTACTTGTTCGGCTTGCATAAAAAAACCTGTTGAGGATAGCTTTCCCAAGTGTGAGCCTAATTAACTTATTTTTCAAAGATAAATAGTTAATTAGGCTATTTTAATTGTGATTTACTCTATCTTATCAAGCTCCTGTGCAAGTTGTTTACTTTCATCACCTCGCGGGCTAGTAAAGCGCGCTAAACCCAAGTAAATCACCGGTGTTAAGTACAAAGTAAACAGCACCGCTAAAGACAAACCACCAAATACGACCCAACCAATCGCATTACGTGCCTCAGCCCCGGCTCCGGTTGATAATATCAGCGGCAGTGCTCCTAGTAAGGTTGATATCAAGGTCATGGTAATTGGTCTTAAACGCACTAATGCTGCTTGCTCTACTGCTTTACGCACGGTTAAACCTTGGTCGCGCAATTGGTCAGCAAATTCAACTAACAAAATCGCGTTTTTCGCGATTAAACCAATTAACATCACCAAACCTATTTGCGAGTAAATATTTAACGAAGTACCGGTTAAATACAGCGCTAAGATTGCTGATGTAATACCAAACGGCACAGTTACCATCACCACCACGGCACTATTAACATTTTCAAACTGTGCGGCTAATACTAAAAATACGATTAAAAATGCCAGTATATAAGTGATAAATACTTCGTTAGAAGTTTCTTCAAAGGTTAAAGCTTCACCTTTAAATGCCAAGCTAATGCCACTTGGTAGCGTTTGCTCTGAAATATCACGTAATTTCGATACCAGCTGTGCAATACTCATGTCCGCTGGCAATTCCATATCAAGCTCGATGGCACGACGCTGTGCATGGCGTTCAAGCTCGGCGGCAACACCTTCTTCTGTAATGGTTGCAACGCTACTCAGTGGTACTAACTGACCGTTATTTGCACTGATATATAAATTAGCGAGATCACTGGGATCTTTAATGGTTTGATTTTGTGCTTGCAGTATAATGGGTACAGATTGGTCACCAATATTTAAATCTGCAATATCATCGCCATTTATCGCCGCACGCAAGGTGATTGCTATATCGCTCAGCGATACCCCTAACTCCTCTGCACGGCGTCTATCAATATTAATGCGCAATTGCGGCTGTGATGGCTGATATGAAATACGCACATTGTCAATCGACGGGATAGTCCGCTCAACCTGTGCGGCAAAATCTTGTGCGGCCTTATAAATCTGTAGGTAATCTTGTCCTAATAGTGCCAACTCAATACCGCCACCTTGACCGCGTAAATTTAAACTATTTGACCCAGACGGATAACCTGCCGCCCCAGGAATATTACCCAGCGGACCTCGAATTTTATTAATGATCTCTTGCTGTGAAAAATGACGCTCATCCCAGTGTTTTAAAGGCACGGTAATAAACACAATATTTGGATCCCACTGTCCTACAACGGTATAAATAGATTCAATTTCGCCGCTTTGCACATACGGCAGCAAAATATCTTCCATTTGCATTGCTTGACGGTCCATAAAGTTCAAACCAACACCATCAGGACCCCGAGCAAAGATACGTATTTTTCCGCGGTCTTCTGAAGGCAGTAATTCATTATCTAAATTGAGATACAAAGCACCCGAACCCGCAGCGATTAATATACTAGCTATAAACGTAAGCCATGCATGATCAAGCACCCAATGAATGGTTTTGGTATAAATATGAGCAAGCCAATGACCTATTTTAGCAAATGGGTGTTTACCACCTTGTTTGAGTTTTAGTTTTGAGGTGAGCGCTGGCACTAATGAAAGCGCTACAAAACTTGAAATGATCACCGCTCCCGCAAGTACCCCACCAAACTCCCTAAATAATCGTCCTGCTGTTGAGGGTAAAAACGCGATAGGAACAAATACCGCCGCTAACACCGCTGTCGTTGCGACAACGGCAAAAAACACTTCTCGCGTGCCAATTACCGCTGCAGCACGACGGCCAAGGCCTAAACCGCGTTGACGTTGAATGTTTTCGCTGACCACAATCGCATCATCAACAATCAGCCCCGTTGCTAACACTAATGCCAGCAAAGTAAGTATATTGATTGAAAAACCCAGTGCCCATATCAACGCTAATGAACCAACCAAGGCAACAGGAATTGCAAATGCAGGCACTAAAGTCGCGCGCCAAGAGCCGATAAATACCCACAATGTAATGATCACCAGCAGCACAGTTAACACCAGTGAGTAAATCACCTCATCAACTGAGCTCCTGATAAATTGTGCATCATCGGAAGTTAAAGTAAATTTTAGTTCCGGAAAACGCGTTTGCATTTTTGCTAATAAACTTAATACTTCGTCAGATATTTCAATGGTATTTGACTGTGCTTGACGTATAACTTCCATGCCAATCACTGCCTGGCCGTTTAAGCGCACCATAGAGCGAGGATCCGCAGGACCAAAATACACCGCCGCAATATCACCAATACGCGTACCATCACGAATAATAATATCGGCCACTTGCTCAGCGGTAACTGAGGTTGCATCTGCGCGCACTATAATTTGTTGATCCGTCGATTTCAAACTACCGGCCGGTACGTCAAATGGCGCTTGGCGCAGTACTTGAGCTACATCAGGAACGGTTAAATTAAAACTGGTTAATTTAAGTGGATCAATTCGCACCCGTAAAACACGTTTTCGGTCACCATTTAAACGTACATCGGCCACACCTGGAATCGTTAAAAATTGCGGTGCTAAATCAACCTCAACCAGTTCAGTCAGCGCTTCAAGGGCTATGGTATCGCTTGATACGGTCAGAGATACAACCGCCTCTGCATCATTATCAGCCTTGATAATAGAAACGCGCTCAACTTCTTCAGGTAACTCACGCTGTACACGAGCTACCGACTCACGAGTTTCGTTTGCCGCATCATCAAGATCAACACCAGCACGAAACTCAACAACAATCCGTGCGTTGCCTTCTTCACTTTGTGCGCGAATGGTTTTTACACCACTTACGCGGGCTACCGCCCCTTCAAGTTTACTGGTTACTTCGGTATCAACAGTCTCTGGAGAGCCCCCAGGAAATGAAGCCGACACCGTGATCCTTGGCGTATCAACATCAGGCAGTTCACGAACTTCAACCCCGGCAATGGCCGCAATACCCGCAATAATGATCAGTAAATTAAGTACTACTATAAGCACTGGGCGGCGAATGGCCATTGAAGGGAGATCTTGCATCATAGGTTGTTGTTTCATACCTACTCCTGCGCTACTGCAAGCGGCTTGATATAATTAAGCTCTTGCGCTGGGCGTAAACGTTGTACACCTTCAACGACCAAGATATCGCCTTCGTTTAAAGGCCCAGATACAAGCAAACGACCCGCTAAACGTTGCTGAATTTTAACATCAACGCGCGTTGCCTTTTGCTCAACGCTTTTCCATACATAGGGGCCGGTTGCCCCCCATAAAAGCGCAGCTTCAGGCACTGCAACTAAACTCTGCCCTAATACCTCAATATGTACTCTAAAACTCATACCCGGTAAAAATTGTGCTTGTGCATTATCCAGTTTTGCTTTGACACGCAGCGTACGTGTTTGTGGATCAATGCGTGAGTCAAGATAAGCGACTTGCGCATTTATCGCATCGCTTCCTTGCCACGGCATCACAGTCACATTACCGCTTGTTCTAAGCATTGTAATAGCCGACTCTGGTGCATTAAAATTAATGTATAACGAACGAGTATCATCAATACTGGCGATGGCTGTTTGAGTGGTAATTCGATCGCCAACTTCGACATCCGTTAACCCCATGGTGCCACTAAAAGGCGCTCGCACTTGGCGATCTTCTAATTCGGTTTCGGCTTTAGTCACCGCAACCTTAGCTAACTCATACACAGTTTTTGCATCATCTAGATCACTTTTTGGCACCGCGCCTTTAGCATGACTTTGCTGTAAACGTGTTTGTATTCGTTCACTATCTGCAAGCTTTATTTTCGCTTCATTAAGCGCCGCTTTTTGTCTGCGTGAATCGAGCTCTAATAAAATAGCTCCTGCGGTTACCTGATCACCGGGTTTAAAATGCACAGCCGTGACTTTATCCCCCACTGCTGAGTAGAGGATAACAGAGCGAATAGCTTCTGCATTACCAACCACTTGAACTTGCTCTTTTGCACGTTCCATCACAACAGGTTCAACAATTACATTAGCAGCAAATGCCGAGGGCATTACCGCTGAACAAGTAATAAAAACACTGACTAAAAGAACTCGTAATTTCAAAAAGATCACCTAATTAATTATTATTTCCATTATGGCACGCAGTGTAACAGTGTTTTGATCAATAAAAAGTCTAGTTCGATTAACTGTCAAAACAATACGTTGAAATACCCTAATAGGGGAAGTAACTGGTGAATAACTATAGCAGTGTAATTAATGCTAAGTACTTTTGAGTAAGTGATCAAACAGGTATAGTATGCAGCAATAATTTTTATTAGAGTCTATCCTGCTAGTTTATATTTAATAGGACAATTATGTTTAAGCAAAAATTTACCGATATACATGGTATTACACACCAAGAAGCCGTATTTTTGGTTAACCTGATCAACATTAGTGAACAGCTTTCTAAGCAACTACAATTCGATAACAATGGAGAAGTTAACGTTGAGTCTTACGAACATGGCAATGTTGAATTTTCAGCCGTCTATTGGACATCAGCAAAAGCTAAAGAAGAAGGGTGTGAGCCGCTGAATTTTTTGTATAAAAAAGATACGTATACATTAGAGCAATGTACTATTGCTGTAGATAACGCTAAAGACATGACTCCTGAACAGCTCACCAATGCCGCCGAAGCGCATTTAATAACTTTAATCTAAAGTTGGCATGTTTACATGGTGATTTAATAAAAACATCACCGTGTTAACACGCTTATCTACTAGTATAAAAATTTATATTATTGAAGCCTGATTTCAATTAAGGCGTTAAATAACATCTCTTTGTCTGCGCGTGTTAAATATCGAGAATTTAGTGTGCGTTCAAAAACGTTAAATTCTTGCTGTGAAAAAACGCCTCCATTACGTAAATACTGTGTAAGTTCAATATTGATATCTTTCCCTAGCTTTATCAGTGCAGGGCGAATCACAGTATCTAAATTTCTAGGCTCTTTATCCGTTGGCTTACTAAGCAAGTCAGCGCGGTATCTATATTGTATAGCTTTAGCTGCCGATATTTGGGCACGAAAAAACGCGATGACACTTTCTTTGTTTAGGCCTTGTTTTTCAGCTGACAAACTTGCATTGTTAATAACAATTAACTCACGTTCTTTATCTTCAATAGCTTGGTTATTGTTACTCTTATAAAGCGCAACATCTTCCATGTAACTCAAGCGCAAATTTATTGTTGAAAAAAGTTCTTGCGCTGTACTTGCAGCAAAAGAATTAGATGAGAGCAGCATAGCTGCAAAGATTAAGATGATTCGAAACATTATGCATTACCTAGTGAATTGGGACTGTTATCGTGTAATAAAAACGTGATGATTTAAAAATAACTTCAGATCTGTTGACCTGTAAGGATTAAAGTTTATTCAATCTAGTTTGCCTTTAAAAAAGCCCCAAGCAATACTGAGGCTTTATAAGAGGATAGATAGTATTCGCTCGACTAAATTACTTGTTACGTTGTGCGTCTTTTTGCGCTTTTTTAGCCTCTTTACGCTTTTGTAAAACGGCTTGGGCTTCGTTGCCAATATGGCCTTCACCGCGAGCTTGCGCTAATTCAATTTGCTTTTGACGTTCAGCAAATCGTGCTCTTTGTTCGTCGGTCACATCATCAATACAGTGATGGCACGAAACGCCTTCCATGTATTCGGCTTTTAACTTTTCGTCTTCAGTGATTGGCATACGACACGCATGACACTGATCGTATGAACCCTTTTGCAAGTCGTGATCTACCGCTACGCGGTTATCAAATACAAAGCACTCACCTTCCCACATGGTTTCTTCTTTAGGCACTTCTTCTAAGTATTTTAAAATACCGCCTTCAAGATGGTACACATCTTCAAAACCTTGCTCTTTCATGTAAGCTGTTGATTTTTCACAGCGAATACCACCAGTACAAAACATAGCTACTTTTTTGTGTTTGCTCGGATCGAGGTTTTCTTTTGCCCACTGCGGAAACTCGCGGAATGTTTTAGTATTTGGGTCTACTGCGTTTTGAAAAGTACCAATTTCGATTTCATAATCGTTACGGGTATCAACTAAAATAACCTCTGGATCTGAGATCAATGCATTCCAATCTTGTGGTTTTACATAACTGCCAACCACTTTTAATGGGTCTACACCTTCAACACCCATTGTAACGATTTCTTTTTTTAGTTTTACCTTAGTACGGTAAAACGGGCATTCATCATCAAATGATTCTTTGCTAACAATGTTATCAAGGCTTGGTTGGCTGTCTAACCAGCTTAAAAGGTTGTCAATGCCTTCACGCTTGGCAGAAACTGTGCCGTTGATACCTTCTGCGGCAATTAATAAAGTACCACGTACTTCATTGGCCTCCATCACATCTAACAATGGTTGGCGTAGAGCTTCGTATTCAGGTAAAGAAACAAACTTATAAAGTGCACATACAACAAAGTGCTCGCTGGTTACATTGTCTTTATGGACAGCAGTCATGGTGATTCCTATTTTGCTTTAGCCGTTATTGGCGGTAACCGAATCGTAAATCCGGCGCATAATACATATTGAGGGCGCGTATTTTACGCTTTTTCTAATTAAATGCAAAAAAAGCAGTGATAATTGGCTTTTTACTGTTAGCCGCACTCGGGACTGCGCTATAATAGCGAAATTATTTATACCCAAACAAATTGCTCATTTTGGAGAAACACACTTTGCATTTTACTGATCTTGGGATTGATACTCGCCTTGAAACACAATTAGCGCATCAAGGGATCACCCAGCCCACTGATATTCAGGCCCATGCAGTGCCCACCGCACTGGCAGGCCATGACATTTTCGCCCAGTCTAAAACTGGGTCGGGCAAAACCTTGGCATTTTTATTACCTGCTGTTCAACGGGTTATGAAACAAAAGGCGCTCAGTAAACGTGATCCTCGTGTGCTTATTGTGGCGCCTACTCGTGAACTGGCGACCCAAGTATTTACCCAACTTCGCCTGCTAATTGCAGGTACTAATATTAAAGCGGTGAAAATATTAGGCGGTGAGAACTTTAATGATCAAATTAAAGCACTGCGTAACGACCCGCAATTTGTTATTGCTACACCAGGGCGATTAGCCGATCACTTAACTCAGCGTTCATTACAATTAAGTGGCCTTGAGTTACTTATTTTTGATGAAGCTGACCGTATTTTAGATTTAGGTTTTACTGCACAGTTAAAGATGATCAACGAGCAAGCAGATCATCGCCTGCGCCAAACATTATTGTTTTCAGCGACACTGGATCATGCACAAGTCGATGCGTTATCACGTAATTTACTGAAAAAGCCAAAACAAATTACCCTTAGTGCGGCTAACGAACAACATTCAGATATTAAACAAAGCTTATATTTAGCAGATCACCTTGATCATAAAGAAGCGCTGCTTGAGCATTTTTTAAAGCAAGATGAGGTCGGGCAATGCATTATATTTACAGCGACTCGAACAGATACCAGCCGTTTAAGCAAATCACTTAATGCTAAAGGTTTTAAAGCCCAAGCATTAGCAGGTGATTTAGCACAAAATAAACGTTTAGATATCATGGACGGCTTTAGCCGTGAAAACTTTAAAATTTTAATAACCACCGATGTTGCCTCTCGTGGTCTTGATTTACTAAGCGTAACTCATGTAATCAATTTTGATTTACCTAAACACGCTGAAGAGTATGTGCATCGTATTGGTCGTACTGGTCGAGCTGGCTTTAAAGGTACCGCTATTTCACTGGTCGGTCCTAAAGATTGGTTAAGCTATAAAGCAATTAAATCATTCTTAAATGATGAACTTGAGTTTCATACCGTTGCAGGGTTAAAAGGTAAGTTTAAAGGTTTACGCGAACCAAAACCTGATGCAACATGGGCTAAAGCACAAGAAAATGTAAAGCCTAAAGTAAAAGCTGTGACTAAACGCAAAGCAAAACCTAAAAAGCCACAAGCGCCAATCAAAGCCCCTCTTAATATTGATGGTGATGCACCAATGCGCCGTCGTAAAAAGCCAGAACAGGAATAATTATGAGTTACCTTGGAACCACCCAAACCCTATTCGTTAACGAAGTAAGTAACGAAGGCGCGTACCTTGATGGTCATGATCTGGGTGAAGTTTTTTTACCAAGCAGTGAAATTAAACATGAGCTAGAAGCTGGCGACAGTGTCAGCGTATTTATCTTTTTAGATAACGCTAATCTCGCCACTGCAACAACTAAAAAGCCGTTAGCTCAAGTAGGTGAATACGCCCTACTACGCGTTAAAGAAATCAACAGCATTGGCGCTTTTTTAGATTGGGGGCTTGATAAAGATGTACTGGCACCGTTCAACGAACAAAAGCCAAGAATGCAAGAAGGCTATTCTTATTTAGTACGTTTGTATTTAGATAACGCCAGTGGCCGTATTTGTGCATCAAATAACTTTAATCGTTTTATCAATAAAACGGAGCCTGAGTACGCGCCGCTGCAAGAAGTACAATTAATAGTCGCTGGCAAAACCGATATTGGCTATAAAGTATTAATAGAAGAAGCACATTACGGCGTTATATTTTACAACATGGTGTTTAAAAACATGTTTGTTGGCCAACGCTTAACTGGATTTATTCAAAAAGTACGTGAAGACGGAAAAATTGACGTTATTCTTGAAAAACCAGGTATGGCTAAAGTAAGTGACTTGGGTGAGAAAATAATGGATAGATTAAAATCCGAAGGCGGTGTTATTGCTTTAGGTGATAAATCGGATCCTGAGACAATTAAAAAAGTTTTCTCAACCAGTAAAGCGAATTATAAAAAAGCCATTGGCGGTTTGTTTAAGCAAGGCTTAATTGATATTGAAGCTAAGGCTATTAGGCTTAAGTAAGCGGTCAGCGGTCAGCGGTCAGCGGTCAGCGGTCAGCGGTCAGCGGTCAGCGGTCAGCGGTCAATTTAAAATGATATAGAAAAGAGTAAAGTGAAAGCTTTGCTCTTTTTTGTTTTTATAAGCTTCAATGGCAACTATGAGCGATAATCGGTCATTGATACTGGCTAAATATCGTCGTTAATAGATTGGTTAAACTGCTCTTTGCGCATATATTCATGAAAATGAGCGCCGAGCGCATATTGTTCTATTTAACTTTTCTTTAAAGTTTTAGAAAACTTAGTGATAGTAATACCTTAGGTTATTTGTTAAAACTATATAATGTAGAAAAATGAGCGTAGCGTCGGCAGAAATATGCGCGATGAGCGCACTATTAAATTGTTAGGTGCGCGCAATGGAAGCAGAGAATGGAAATATGCCAACTATAAATATCCCTCTTTTCGTTAAAAACATGGGCCATAAAATCCTTCATTTTATCCTGAATCTTGAGGAAGATCAGGCCATCGAAGTGTGCGAAGGTCGATATGAATTGGATGCTGATAGAGCTGAAATACTTAATAGTTTTATTGGGATATGTCGGCAATTACGAATGCAAGGGATTGACCAAGGTGATGTGGATTTTTCTGTTTTCCATACACTTCCACAAATATTACAAGATGAAAGGCATATATTTAATGTCTGGCATGAGAACTTAGGCGGGGGAAAGGCCGAACCTTTAAGTGAAGATCCACTGGTTAAATCAGCCTCAAAAATTGCTTTAGAAATTTACCCTCTATTCTTAATAAAGCTTCCATCAAATAGCCATTTATTTATAAACACATTTTCACATTTAAGCTCATTAACTTATAAGTTGGAAGAGCGTGGCGTTTTAATTGACGCCATCATGAATGATGTTTCCATGTCGAAACTTTTCACTAACGTTGGTGAAAATGATATGGATACACATTGCCAGTATATGGCTTCTTCAGGTAGAGGGGGAGGTATTCAACTAGCTGTTTTTCCAGACACACTTGTCGCGAACGCTTATGAGCTGATGAAACTCCGAGGCGAGATTTCACAGCAGGCTCTTCTTTCGGCTGTCGAGGAAACAATTCAAATGCTTCGAGAGATTGGCGAGGGAAATCAAATTGAAGTTCCTGCTTTCGTAGGTTTCCATAATGTCGGCTTTGATGATTTTTCTGAAATGGACATCGAAAGCGGAAAGCTACGAGCATACAACGATGAGATATTGTCATTACTACCTAATGAGGCCAGGCCATCTACGTTAGGGGGTGAAAACAAAGTGTTGGGGTTGTTATTGGAGTATAAATATCCCTATAAAGTAAAATTGGGTCCGCAAGATGATAATAACCGATGGCCTCCTGAGCTAGAACAGGCAAGAAAGCAACTAGAGAAAGCGAAAGAAAACCTATCTTTCACACTTGCACTAGCTATCGATAGAAGTCCTCCAATAGGAATAACACAAGCGTGGACGTTGGTTTTTGATCCTCTCAGCCAAGGTACAAGTATGTCCTGGAGCCACAGAGCCCGTTCACCAATGCCTCATTACTTGCTAAAACATAACGAGATGGAAGCGGTAATCTATTGGTCAAAACTGGTAAATGAAAGTAATGATGAAAAAATTCGATTAGCAATAAGACGAATCCTTTCATCTATTAATGAAAGAATGAATCCAATTGATGGCTTTATTGATGCAATCATAGCTTGGGAAAACCTATTCGGAGGAAATGCTGAGCTAAGCTATAGGATATCGGTTTCCATTGCGAAACTACTTGCGGAAGCTCAGGAAGAACGATTGGAAATCCAAAGTAAGATAGTTAAGTTCTATACAGAAAGAAGCAAAATCGTTCATGGTGTTAAGGAAATAACTCATGATGTTGCCATTCAAAAAAGGGATGAGTGTTTAAAAATAGCATTAGAGGTTGTGAAAAAGCTCTATGAAGACCACCATGAGCTTTTGATAGATGCTGACAGATCAAAGAAGTTGGCACTACTGTAATGGCACCTAATCGGGTAGCCGGAGGTCTCTAACCTCCAGCCCCCACACCACCCATCATGGGCTTTTTATTAGCAGGTAGTGCAGTGGGCGGTTCATCTCCCGTAGTGAATATTGATCCAAATATCCCTCAATGACACTAAACCTTGTGAAGCTAAGTAGTTATTGCCTAATGCAATGTTAATTCCTTTTGTTTTTGAGCTTCTACAAGGGCCTTCGCTTCCAAGCGCCTACTTTTGGTACTGGTGATACCACAGGCTATGGCGAGTCGTTCGCTAACACCCAATTTCATCAAACTGCGTACTTTGGTGCGTGCTATACCTTTATAAAGAGGGTCATTGTCGCCAGTAGCACATCCTTATCCTACGGCAGATCCAATGGTCTAAATCCACAGTTAAGCTGATAAGCGTTGGCTATTAGGTAGTAGTATCCCAGCTGATACGACCCCAAAAAGGTGGCCGTTAGATCACATGACTTCGCTATCTTGTGCTAGCTCGTCTCCAGCCTACGCCTCATATGATGTTTTTTTTCATCAGCTCACACATTTGCTAGCGGCTTCCTTCAGACTATCTCTCGCGATTTAGCCCTTGCCATTCGCGAGTAGTTATCGTTTAATAACAGTATGTTATTTAAACGGTGATCTTCCTACAGAGGACTTTCACCTCATAAGACAATGCCCATGTCGGGCATACTGGAACTTAAACAGTTGGTTAGGTTCCGCTTAATGCGGCGATACGTAAATATGGAGTACGTGTGAAACATCTACTATTTTTATCTTTATCACTAATCTTAGCTGGTTGCGGAGTTACAGGTACAGCAAGTAAAACTGAGTTTCCATTGTTAACAAACGCTCCTGTATTTAGTGCTAACGTCAATTCAGTTTCAATCATAACAGATGAAAATACAGCTGATAACGAATCATATGGGGCTTTTAATTGGGGAAGTTTTGATACAGCTGACAAAAATACAATTCAGCAATCAATCTTAAATACTCTAAACCAAAATACTTCAAACGTATTAACAAAAGCTAAAGTGCACGCCAAAATTCACCGTTATTCGCAAGTTATTACAAATGCCAGTTATGCAAGCTTTGTTATTGTTGATTGGTGTTTAGAAGTAAACGGTGAAATTATTCGCGACGAAGTATTTTATGCTGGCCACAGCGATGAACTTAATATATTTACTGGAAAAACGTTAGGCTGGGCAAAAGGTCAAACCCACAAAGCAATTTCAAGCCGTATCATCAACCAGTCTATACAATCTTTATCTGATCCGTCTCTTAAAAGCGCTTACCCTGAAAATAATGTATTTTTAAATGCTAAAGATGCAGTGGCTGCTTTACCCACACAGCTTACTTCGGTTGTTGGTGCAGGTTTCTCAGGTGGTATGTATTATTATGTTGGCCCGACTACTGGTAATACTAACTTCAATCAAAAATCAGTTTACCAAAAGGTTAATTGGCAGCAAGAAATTCAGTAAGCGCAGCTTGCGTATAATCGGGTAGCCGGAGGTCTCTAACCTCCAGCCCCCGCACCACCCATCATGCGCTTTTTATTAGCAGGTAGTGCAATGGGCGGTTCACCTCCCGTAATGAATATTGATCTAAAAACTGCGTACTTTGGTGCGGGCTATTGCGCCATTGCCATATAAACACTCCGTGGGTCTATCATCTGTATTACTCTTAAGCGCAGCGTCTCTTAACCTCTTTGTGAATAATTTACTAAGTTTTTTTTGCACAAAGAGAAGGGAATGAGAAGTAAATGAGGGGAAACTTAGCGCTTAGTATTGGCATGGTTAAACCGCCAATAAAAATAAATTAAAATCGAGTTGTTCTACAGGCTCGTGCCGACCATCTGCAACTGCCAAATTCCAAATTCTAGCCTATTCATCGCCAACTTATTAAGTTTGTATACCCAGAAACAAAAAGAGCAAAGTAAATACTTTGCTCTTAGAAGTAATAGTAAAAATAACGCTTGTTTATTTTAACGAGTCATTAATTTCTTTTAGTGTCGCAACAGGGTCTGCGGCTTGCGTAATTGGGCGGCCAACAACTAAATAATCGCTGCCATCTTCAATTGCTTGCTTTGGTGTCATGATACGTTTTTGATCTCCTGCATCACTTCCCGCAGGGCGAATACCTGGCGTTACCAATTTAAAATCGTTACCGAGTAGCGATTTTAATTGCTTGGCTTCTTGCGCTGAGCACACTACCCCGTCAAGGCCTGATTCTTTGGCAAGTTTAGCCAAGTAAATAACTTGCTGTTCTGGTGTTTTATCTACCCCTAAGCGGCTAAGCTCTGCGGCATCCATACTGGTTAAAACGGTAACGGCAATTAATAATGGCGCTTTATCACCAAATTGCTCAAGCGCTTGTTTGGCTTTAGTCATCATTTCAACACCGCCACTGGCGTGAACATTAACCATCCAAACACCCATTTTAGCCGCTGCGGTAACCGCTTTGGCAACCGTATTTGGAATATCATGAAACTTTAAATCTAAGAATACGTCAAAGCCAAGGTCAATTAATTCTTTTACAAAAGCAGGTCCAAAATAGGTAAACATTTCTTTGCCTACTTTTAAACGACATGTATCAGGCGATAATTGCTTTACAAAGTTTAAAGCGGTTTGCTGATCATCGTAATCGAGGGCGATAAGAACTTTTTTTGAATGTTCGAGAGACATAACTTTCCTAAAACTGATTGTAGAAGTAAGTGAATATTTTTATAGAAAACTAAAAACCGTCTAAACCACGGCTCGGTACTATGGTTTCCCAATGTTTGCACGACGGGCAAACCCAATAAATTGTATGACTGGTAAAGCCACAGTGTTGGCACTGAAAATCTGGCTTTGTTGCAATATAAGAGGTTACCAATTTATCTATTTGGTCTAACACTTCTTTGATGTCATTGTTCTGTTTTGCTAATAACTGAAGTAAAAAACTAAAGCCACGAATCGTCGGCTGACGTTTTAAACTATCAGTTAAAAACTTGATTGCTTGCTCGGTATGCCCTTGCTCAAGTAATGCTTGGCAATGTTTTATTTTTATTAGCACCCCGCCTTTATTAAGCAATTGCAGCAATAATTCATGAAATTGGTGGGTTAGATTTAATTGCTCATAACTGTGAGCTAAATCATCTATAAACAAAGGAGCAAAGAAAGTGAAGCTACAGATCAGCTCACGCCAATAATAAATTGCTTTTACGTAATCTTCTTTTGCAAATGCTGATTTACCTAATTCATATAATGGGCGGATCGCTTTATGATTTAGGCTAATGGCTTTGCGCATAATTTGCGGATCATTGTTAAGCAACGCAGCTTCACAATAAAAGTTAGCAATGGCTTTGAAATGTTGCGGCTTTGAAAATAAATCACTGTGTGCTTCGAACATATTGATCCCCTTTTCCCATTCGCGTGTTTGCGAATACAAATTAAGTATCGGCTCTAATGCATCACTGTGGTTGGCTTTGACTAACCACACTAAATGTTCTTCGGCGCCATCAAGCAAACCCGCCATGATATAATCTTCAGCAAGTTCAAGGCGACTAGCAGCAGCTTGTTGTTCATTAAGGCTTGGGTGTTTGAGCAGTAATTCGTGGATTTTTATTGCACGATCTAATTCACCTCGGCGGCGAAACATCGTTGCGAGTGTAGAATAATGTTCAACAGAGTCAGCGGCGACTTCAAGCAAGTTGATTAAGTGCTCAAGGCCTTGATCTTCCTCTCTGTCGAGTAAAAACTTTAAGCCTTTACTGTATTCAGAGGTGATCTGACGATTAAGTTGATGAGCTTGGTTTTTAGCACTATTTTTACCCATGATCCAGCCATAACCAGCCGCAACAGGTAAAAGTAAAAACAAAAGCTCAATCATAGTTAGGTGTCTTTATTAGCAACAAGCTTATTATTATCTTTTTCAGGCGCTAATTTTTTTTTCAAACGATAGTTTTGCCACTTTAATTGCGAAAACAATTTAAAGCTAATAAAACAACCAATTGCGACACCTAAAGCAAAGCAGATACTTATTATCATTGCGAGGGGTAAAGTATTACTGGCAATAATATAATTTACTTGCACTAACTGTGGATTTTGCGAACCAAGTACAAATGCAAAAATTAAGCATATTGCTACCAAGATAATTTTTAATACCCTAAACAAGTAACTACTCCAACTAAGTAACTAGGCAATGCTCGCGTTTACGCGATCTCGTAACTCTTTGCCTGGTTTAAAATGTGGTACGTGCTTACCTTCTAACTCAACCGTATCGCCAGTCTTAGGGTTACGACCTGTGCGAGGTGAGCGAAAGTGTAATGAGAAACTACCAAAGCCACGGATCTCAATGCGATCAGAGCCTGATAATGAGCCGGCCATTTGTTCAAGAATTTCTTTAACAGCATTTTCAACATCTTTCACAGGTACATGTGCGTGTTGCTCGGCTAATTGTTCTATCAATTCTGACTTAGTCATAACGTTTCCTTAAAAAAGAGATAAAGGAAGGGCAACACTGCCCTTCCAATTAAGACTGATTAATTAGTCTTTTTGTGCATTTGCGAATGCAGCTGCCATTGCGTTTTCGAACACTGGCTCTTCTTTCTTAAGCTTTTCTAGTACTTCTTTCTCTTCTGCTTCGAAAAGAGCTTTAACAGAAAGGCTTAAAGTGCGGTTCTTACGATCAACACCAACATATTTCACTTCAATTTCGTCGCCTACAGAAACAACAGTAGTTGCATCTTCAACGCGCTCTTGAGCGATATCTGCTACACGGATGTAACCTTCAACGCCTTCGATAAGTTCAACAGTTGCGCCTTTCGCATCAACTTCAGTCACTTTACCTTTAACAATAGCACCTTTTTTGTTTGCATCAAGGTAGTTATTGAATGGGTCAGCTTCGATTTGCTTAACGCCTAGAGAGATACGTTCACGCTCTGGGTCAACTTGCAATACGATAGCAGTGATTTCGTCGCCTTTCTTGAATTCACGTACAGCGTCTTCGCCTGGCGTGTTCCAAGAAATGTCTGAAAGGTGTACAAGACCGTCAATACCACCGTCAAGACCGATAAAGATACCGAAGTCAGTGATTGATTTGATCTTACCAGTAACTTGGTCGCCTTTGTTTTGTAGACGAGCAAATTCTTGCCAAGGATTAGCAATACATTGCTTAAGACCAAGTGAAATACGACGACGTTCTTCGTCGATTTCAAGAACCATAACTTCAACAGTGTCACCTAGTGAAACAACTTTTGAAGGGTGGATGTTCTTGTTAGTCCAATCCATTTCAGAAACGTGTACTAGACCTTCAACGCCTTCTTCGATTTCTACGAAGCAACCGTAATCAGTAAGGTTAGTTACACGACCAGAAAGTTTAGAACCTTCTGGGTAACGACCAGCGATAGCTGCCCATGGATCTTCGCCAAGCTGTTTAAGGCCTAGAGATACACGAGTTTTATCTTTGTCGAATTTAAGAACTTTAACTGCGATTTCGTCGCCAACATTAACGATTTCTGAAGGGTGCTTAACACGCTTCCACGCCATATCAGTAATGTGTAGTAGACCATCAACACCACCAAGGTCAACGAACGCACCGTAGTCAGTAAGGTTCTTAACGATACCTTTAACTTCTTGACCTTCAACAAGGTTAGCAAGAAGCTCTTCACGTTCTTGTGAGTTTTCTGATTCGATAACTGCACGACGTGAAACAACAACGTTGTTACGTTTTTGATCAAGCTTGATTACTTTAAATTCAAGCTCTTTGCCTTCAAGGTGAGTTGTGTCACGTACTGGACGAACATCAACAAGTGAACCAGGTAGGAAAGCACGGATTGAATCAACTTCAACAGTGAAACCGCCTTTAACTTTACCGTTGATAACACCAGTAACAGTCTCTTGCTCTTCACATGCTTTCTCAAGACGGATCCACGCTTCGTGACGCTTCGCTTTCTCACGAGAAAGGATAGTTTCACCGAAACCGTCTTCAATTGCATCTAGTGCAACATCTACTTCGTCGCCTACAGCAACTTCAAGTTCACCAGCAGCATTTTTGAACTGCTCTGCAGGGATAGCACTTTCTGATTTAAGACCAGCATCTACAAGTACAATGTTGTTCTCGATTGAGATAACTGTACCTTTAACAATAGAGCCTTGCTCTGCTTCAAAACCCTTTAAGCTTTCTTCAAATAACTGCGCAAAATTTTCTGACATACGAATATACGTCTCATATATTATTACCAATTAGCAACCATGCTGCATGGGGTTGTTAAAATAGCACTGGCATCCTGCTGGCGCATAAATAGTTTATCGTCGCTTTGGAAGTTTACCTTCGACAATTGCTGCATCTAATAAAGTCATAACTTTATCAAACACTTGCTGTGCATTAAGCTCGCTAGTATCGAGTTCAATAGCATCATCAGCAGGAACAAGCGGCGCAACAGCACGATTCGTATCGCGCTCATCACGTGCTTGAATATCTTCTAATAGACCACTTAGTGTAACATCAAGACCGCGTTCATTCAACTCAACAAATCGTCTACGCGCACGTTCATCAGCGCTGGCGGTCAAATAAATTTTTAACGGTGCATCTGGGAATACCACAGTGCCCATATCACGGCCATCGGCGATTAAGCCATTTTCAGTACGAAATGCACGCTGGCGGCGTAATAATGCTTCTCTAACACGTGGTAAGGCAGCAACTTTTGAGGCGGCAGCACCAACTTCTTCATTGCGAATTGTTGTTGATACATCTTCACCTTCCAGAATAACTTTACCGGCGTTTGCTTGACTATCTACTAAAAACTGCACATCTAAGTTAGCAGCTAAAGGCACCAGTGCCTCTTCGTTGTCTAGTGCAATTTGGTGATGAAGTGCTGCCAGCGCTAATACGCGATAAATCGCGCCACTATCCAGTACATCCCACCCTAATTTATTGGCTAACAAGCGACAAACAGTTCCTTTACCTGAACCACTTGGGCCATCAACGGTGATCACGGGCATTAATAACGCCTGCATTTAAACCTCCTGCAATGCACACCAAAATTAAACTGCAGTATTATACGTCAGATAATAAAATAGATCCGCTTTTTGTATGTAAGTTTTTATTTTTATCCTCAAATATCTAGTTGCTTATAGATGCTAGTACGTTGAAAAATGTTGGAAATGTCTTGTATGTACATTTAGGATCATTGATAGTTATTGGCTTGCCGCCTATAGCTACCATGGCAAAACACATTGCAATGCGGTGGTCGTCATAGGTATCAATTGCCACATCGTTAAAGTGTTTTGGCGGTGTTATTTCGATGAAATCTTCACCTTCAACTACCTCAGCGCCCACTTTACGAAGCTCGGTGGCCATAGCATGTAAGCGATCAGTTTCTTTTACGCGCCAGTTGTAAATATTGCGAATAGCCGTTGGGCCATCGGCGAATAACGCGACTGTCGCAAGGGTCATCGCCGCATCAGGAATAGCGTTGGCATCGATATCAACGCCTTTCAATTGGCCTTTACGAACCACTAAGCGCTCGTCATACCAATCTATTTTAGCACCGACCTGCTCCATTACTTTGGCAAATCCAATATCACCTTGCACAGATTTTGCACCAACGCCTTTTATTTCTATTTCACCGCCGGCAATTGCAGCAGCTGCAACAAAATAGGAAGCCGATGACGCATCCCCTTCAACCATAATGCGCTCAACAGCTTGGTATTGCTGCGCGCCTGTCACAGTAAAAGTTTTATAGTCATCGTGTGTGACTACTATGCCAAAGCGCGCCATGACATCTAGTGTGATATCAATGTAAGGCTTTGAAACTAAAGTACCTTTAATGGTGATATTGGTATCGCCATTAAATAACGGCGCTGCCATTAATAATGCTGTGAGAAATTGGCTCGAGATACTGCCATCAATTGCAACGCTGCCGCCATTAATTTGCCCACCAACAATTTTAAGTGGCGGATAGTCTTTATTTTTTAAATAACGAACATCCCCCCCGAGTGCTTGTAATGCATCAACTAGGTGACCAATTGGACGTTCTTCCATACGTGGCTCACCAATTAGTTCATAGTTCCCCTTCACAGCAGCTAAAACCGCAGTCAGTGGGCGATACGCAGTGCCTGCATTACCTAAAAATAGTGGCTCAGCTGGCGTTAAAAACTGCCCGCCAACACCTTTTACAGTGGCTACAGTTTTATCATCATTAAGACTGACATCAACGCCCAATAATTTTAATGCGCCAAGCATATGGCGAATATCATCACTGTCTAATAAGTTTTCTACAACCGTTGTGCCTTTAGCAAGTGCCGCTAACAATAAAATACGATTTGATAAACTTTTGGAGCCTGGTAAGGTAATACTGCCATTGACTTGATTGATTGGCTCTAACCGTAACTGCTCCATTAGCTGTGCTCCTGGGCAAATTTCGCCATAAAATCAACTAACGCTTGTACACCGGCAAGTGGCATGGCGTTATAAATGCTCGCACGCATACCGCCAACAATACGGTGACCTGCAAGTGCTAGTAAGCCTGCTTCTTTTGCTTGGGCTAAAAACTGTGTATTTAAGCTTTCATCATTAAGCCAAAAAGGCACATTCATACGTGAACGACAATGCTTAGCCACTTTATTACTATAAAATGGCGATTCATCAATAAAGCCGTACAGCAGTTCGGCTTTTGCTATATTTTGCTGCTCCATGGCTTTTACGCCACCATTTTGCTCAAGCCAGTCAAATACTTCTGCCGCTAAATACCAAGCAAACGTAGGTGGCGTGTTATACATGCTGCCTTGTTTTACTTCGAGTGCATAATCAAATATACCTGGCTTTGCGACCCCTTCACGTTCAAGCAAGGTTTTACGAATGATCACAATGGCAAGTCCTGATGGACCAATATTCTTTTGTGCACCCGCATAAATTAAATCAAACTGATCAACATCAAATTCACGTGATAAAATCGTAGATGACATATCTGCAACAATTGGCGCTGTTGGGTGACTTGGTACATCAAATACTTCTATGCCATCTATGGTTTCATTTGGGCAATAATGGATGTATGAAGGATCAACTGGAAATTGCCACTCACTAGCCGGTTTGATAGAAAATTGCTCATTTGTGTCATTACGTACATCAAGCTCAGTGACTGTGGTAAATTTAACTGCTTCGTCTACTGCGCCTTTTGACCACACACCGTTTTCACAATACACGGCAGCTTTATCATTTACATGCAGATTTAACGGTATAGCAGCAAACTGCCCGCGACCACCTCCGTGCATAAATAACACTTCAAATTCATCGCTGATATTCATTAGCCGACGTAAGCTTGCTTCGCATTTCTCTGTGAGCGCTAAAAACTCTTTACTGCGGTGACTAATTTCCATCACCGATACACCTAGATTTTGCCAATCAAGAAATTCTTTTTGTGCTTTTTCCATCACAGCTGGCGGCAACATTGCAGGACCCGCACAAAAATTATATATACTCATTACCATTCCTCATTCCAGTAATTTAACAATTGTTTTTTGATTGCTAATATTAATAATTAATTTATTGATTTTTACAGTAAAAAAAAGCGGCCGAAGCCGCTTTAATGATTAATGTTATACTTCTGGAGGATTATCCCCAGCGTCATCATTAACAGTGTCGACTACTTCAACGCTTTCACCTTCGATAATAGCGTTAAGCTCATCGATTTCAATTTCTTCGATACGTTGTAAACCAACTACTTGCTCTTCGTCAATAGTTCTTATCAAAATAACACCTTGGGTATTACGCCCAACAGTAGAAACTTCATTAACGCGAGTTCGTACCAAAGTACCTCGATTAGAGATAATCATAATTTCATCGTTATCATCAACTTGTACAGCACCAACAACTGCGCCGTTACGCTCAGACACTTTAATTGATACCACACCTTGAGTCGCACGACTTTTAGATGGATAGTCCTCAAGTAATGTACGTTTACCGTAACCGTTTTCAGTAACCGTTAAGATAGCCCCATCTGTCTTAGGCACAATTAATGACACAACACGTTGCTCGTCAGCCATCTTAATACCACGAACACCCGTTGCGGTACGACCCATTGGACGTACGCCTTTGAACTTGATTTCCGGGTTACCGTTTTCATCAAGTACTGGGTTGCCATTTTCATCTAAAACAGGTGATTCTTCAGCTTCTTTAAAGCGAACAACTTTACCAGCATCAGTAAACAACATGATTTCGTTGCTACCATCAGTGATATCGACACCAATTAAGCTATCACCGTCGTTTAAGTTAACGGCAATAATACCGCTAGCACGTTGACGGCTATACGCAGTAAGCGGGGTTTTCTTCACTGTACCAAATGCAGTAGCCATAAAGATGTATTTATTTTCTTCATACTCACGTACTGGCAAGATAGCCGTAATACGTTCGTCAGCTTCAAGCGGCAATAAGTTTACAATTGGCTTACCACGGGCTGCACGACTGGCAAGTGGTAATTGATACACTTTAAGCCAATATAAGCGACCCGCCGTTGAGAAACAAAGAATCGTGTCGTGAGTATTAGCAACTAGTAAACGTTCGATGAAATCTTCATCTTTCATCTTGGTTGCTGATTTACCTTTACCACCACGACGCTGTGCTTCGTAATCAGACAATGGCTGATACTTCACATACCCTTCGTGAGAAAGCGTTACTACCACGTCTTCTTCAGTGATCAAGTCTTCAAGACTAATATCATGAGCCGCGGCGTTGATTTCAGTACGACGTTCGTCGCCGTATTGCTCTTTAATTTCAACTAACTCATCGCGAATAACTTCCATTAAACGCTCAGGACTAGCAAGAATATATAAAAGCTCGGCAATTAAATCTAATAACGTTTGGTATTCGCTTAGAATCTTTTCATGTTCAAGACCAGTAAGCTTGTGTAAACGTAAATCTAGAATTGCTTGGGCTTGTTGCTCAGAAATATAATACTGACCATCACGGATACCTAAATCATCGGCTAACCAATCAGGGCGTGCTACGTTTGCTTCACCGGCTTTTTCAAGCATGGCTTTCACATTACCTAATTCCCACGGGCGGCTAGCAAGTGCTACTTTAGCTTCAGCTGGTGTTGGTGAGTTACGAATAAGTTCGATAATTGGGTCAATGTTAGCAAGTGCAATTGCTAAGCCTTCGAGCATGTGTGCACGGTCGCGGGCTTTACGTAAGTCAAATACCGTACGTCGGGTAACAACTTCACGGCGGTGAATAATAAACTCTTCAAGCATTTCTTTTAAGTTGAAACACTTAGGTTGATTATTAATTAATGCAACCATGTTCATACCAAACACAGTTTGTAACTGAGTTTGTGCATAAAGGTTGTTTAAGATCACTTCGCCTACGTCACCACGTTTGATCTCGATAACGATACGCATACCGTCTTTATCTGATTCATCACGTAATGCACTAATGCCTTCAATCTTCTTATCTTTAACAAGCTCAGCAATCTTTTCGATTAAGCGGGCTTTATTTACTTGATAAGGGATCTCGTGAACGATGATCGTTTCACGATGGGTTTTTTCGTCAACTTCAATTTCCGCACGTGCACGCATGTACACTTTACCACGGCCTGTTAAATAGGCTTGTTCAATGCCTTTCTTACCGTTGATAATTGCCGCAGTTGGAAAATCTGGGCCCGGAATATAATCCATTAGTTCATGAATGGTTAATTCTGGGTTTTGAATAAGTGCTAAACAGCCATTTACAACTTCAGTTAAGTTATGAGGAGGAATGTTTGTCGCCATACCTACCGCAATACCCGATGAACCGTTCACTAATAAGTTAGGAACTTTGGTCGGTAATACGTCAGGAATTTGCTCTGTACCATCGTAGTTAGGTACAAAATCAACCGTCTCTTTTTCAAGATCAGCCAAAAGCTCATGAGACATTTTCGCCATACGGACTTCGGTATAACGCATCGCAGCTGCCGAGTCACCATCAACAGAACCAAAGTTACCTTGGCCGTCAACTAACATATAACGTAAAGAGAATGGCTGAGCCATACGTACGATTGTGTCATACACCGCACTGTCGCCATGGGGATGGTATTTACCTATTACGTCACCAACCACACGGGCTGATTTTTTGTAAGGCTTATTCCAATCATTATTAAGCTCGTTCATAGCAAACAAAACGCGGCGGTGAACAGGTTTTAAACCATCACGTACGTCTGGTAGTGCTCGTCCTACAATTACGCTCATTGCATAATCTAAATAGGAGTTTTTTAACTCGTCTTCAATATTGACTGGCAGAACTTCATTGGCGAAATCAGTCATTTGATATCACATTCCTTCAGTATTGACCCACGAAAGTGCCACATACGGGCGCTTGCGGGGATTTAGTTATTATTACCAAGTCATGCTACCACAATTAATTTAAATTTACAGGCGCTAAATCTTTGCGATTTATTAATTTACCCCTATATAATGGCCTGAGATTGACGAGGAAGTTTTTTATGACCGAACATCAGAATGTAGATAGTGCAGAAATTGCAAAGTTTGAAGCCATCGCTGAGCGATGGTGGGACCGCGATGGGGAATTTAAACCCCTTCATGAAATTAACCCATTACGATTAGATTTTATTGCCGACAAGGCCAACGGCTTATTCGACAAAGAAACTCTAGATGTAGGCTGTGGTGGTGGCATCCTCAGTGAAAGTATGGCGCGAATGGGCGCACATGTGACTGGTATCGATATGGGCCAAGAACCATTAACGGTTGCTAAACTACATAGTTTAGAAACCGGTGTGAAAGTAGAGTACATAAAAATACCTGCCGAACAGTATGCAGCAGAGCACCCTGCTCGCTTTGATACGATTACGTGTATGGAAATGTTAGAGCACGTTCCAGACCCTGCATCTATCATTCATGCAGTAGCAGAATTAGCGAAGCCTGGTGCCGATGTATTTTTTTCCACACTCAATAAAACCCCAAAAGCATATTTGTACGCAATTATCGGGGCAGAAAAATTATTGAAGATGGTGCCTGATGGAACCCATGATCACAAAAAGTTTATCAAACCAGCACAACTCATTGCATGGGCTGAACAAGCTGGATTAAAAGTACGTGCAAGTGCTGGGCTCAGTTATAACCCGCTATCAAAGCAGTACAGCTTAAATACTGACGTTAGCGTTAATTATATTCTCCATTTTGAGAAACTTGCGTAATGGCTGATTTTAACACAGCAACATCAGTAATTGACTACGACGCCTTTATTTTTGACCTTGATGGCACTTTACTGGATACTGCAGGTGACCTTGGCGCTGCACTAAATAGTGTATTATCAGCGCATGATCAGCCTACTGTTAGCGCCAATGTTTATCGCCCTGCAGCATCGAATGGTGCTGTCGCGCTGCTAGAAGCGGGATTTGGCCAACACTGGCCCGCACATCCGCAACAAGATGCTTTGCGCCAACAGTTACTCACGGCCTACGCTGATAATATTGCCACTCATAGCCAATGCTTCTCTGGCATCGCACAATTATTAATTGCCCTTGATCAGCAACAGATCAAATGGGGGATCATGACCAACAAGCCTGAATTTTTGACTACTCCCTTAGTGGCTGCAATCTCTGAATTAAGTGATGCGCAAGCAATTGTCTGTGGTGACACACTAAACGTGGCAAAACCCTCACCATTACCTTTACTTCATACAGCGCAACTATTAGATGTCGACCCGAGTCGCTGTTTGTATATTGGTGATGCGCAGCGCGACATTATCGCAGCTAAAGCTGCGAACATGCACAGCGCTGCTGCGTTGTGGGGCTACATCCCTAGTGAAGCTGAGGCATTAAGTTGGCAAGCCGATTTTAATTGGCATTCACCTATTGATGCATTTAACCATATATAGTGCCATGTTAAATTTTAACCACTACATATTGTGATTGTGTTACTTTTTGCACATTGTTTGTTGATAAAAAAAGCAGCCAGAATTTATTTTTAAAATGCGTAAATTTAATCGATCATGAGTTGATTTTTATAAATTTCATTTTAATCAGATGGTCAAAGGTTAATGGCTACTAACACAAGCATGTTATCCCAACGTTATCCACAATGTGGGGCGTTTATGCCCCTTGCAAATGATCGCATACCACACTATCTTGTGATCTAGAATTTGATGAACACCAGATGTTGTGGCTAAATGTTATTCAATTAAATTCGCGCTAATACAGTTTTATTGCAATAAAAAATTTATTTTAAGAAAAATGTGTCACTAAAAAATATTATATCCCAAGGAATACAGGCAAAACTATGAACCAACAGCTATCTGTAAGCAAACGTGACGGCCGAAAAGAGTCACTTGATTTAGATAAAATCCATCGCGTTATTGCTTGGGCCGCCGAAGGTCTAAATAATGTGTCTGTCTCACAAGTTGAGCTAAAATCACACATCCAGTTTTATGATGGTATTCGTACTGAAGACATCCATGAAACGATTATTAAAGCGGCCGCTGATCAGATCTCTAAAGAATCGCCTGATTACCAATATTTAGCCGCCCGATTAGCTGTATTCCATTTACGTAAAAAAGCTTATGGTCAGTTTGAGCCACCGCGCTTATATGACCATATCGTTAAGTTAGTTGAAGATAAGCGTTACGATGCACATTTATTAGCTGACTACACCGAGCAAGAAATTGATCAACTGGATGAATACCTTGATCATGGACGTGATTTAAACTTCAGCTATGCTGCGGTTAAACAGCTTGAAGGTAAATACCTAGTACAAAACCGTGTAACGGGTGAAATTTATGAAAGCGCACAGTTTTTATATATTTTAGTTGCGGCAAGCTTGTTTTCTGATTACCCAAAAGAAACGCGTTTAGATTACATCAAGCGCTTTTATGATGCGGTATCAATGTTTAAGATTTCGTTGCCTACGCCAATTATGGCGGGGGTACGTACTCCTACGCGCCAATTCAGCTCATGTGTATTAATTGAATGTGGTGATAGCTTAGATTCAATCAACGCAACCTCATCTGCGATTGTAAAATACGTATCACAACGTGCAGGTATTGGTATTAATGCGGGTCGTATTCGCGCGCTTGGTAGCCCTATTCGTAATGGTGAAGCGTACCATACGGGCTGTATCCCATTTTATAAGCACTTTCAAACAGCAGTTAAAAGCTGTTCGCAAGGTGGTGTACGCGGTGGTGCAGCAACCCTGTTCTATCCACTATGGCATTTAGAAGTTGAAAACTTATTAGTGCTTAAAAACAACCGTGGGGTTGATGATAACCGCGTTCGTCACTTAGATTACGGTGTACAGTTTAATAAACTAATGTACGCCCGCTTGATCAAAGATGATTACATCACATTATTCAGCCCATCTGATGTGCCTGGTTTATATGATGCATTTTTTGAAGATCAAGATGAATTTGATCGTCTTTACGTACAATATGAACAAGACGAGTCAATTCGTAAAAAACGTATTAAAGCTATTGAGCTGTTTTCAATGTTTGCACAAGAGCGTGCCAGCACTGGCCGCATCTATTTACAAAACGTTGACCACTGTAATACACACAGCCCGTTCATTGCTAAAGTGGCTCCAATTCGTCAATCTAACTTATGTTTAGAAATTGCATTGCCAACAAAACCACTTAACAATGTTAATGATGAAGAAGGTGAAATCGCCCTGTGTACGCTATCAGCCTTTAACTTAGGTGCCATTGAGTCATTAGACGAACTTGAAGAGCTTGCAGAACTTGCGGTACGTGCACTTGATAACTTACTGGATTTCCAAGACTACCCAGTACCAGCTGCACATAATGCAACAATGGGCCGTCGTACGCTAGGAATAGGCGTAATCAACTACGCTTATTACCTCGCTAAAAATGGTAAGCGTTATTCTGATGGCAGTGCCAATGCATTGACTCACAAAACATTTGAAGCAATACAGTATTACCTAATGAAAGCCTCGAATGAGCTTGCTAAAGAGCGTGGTGCATGCCCTAAATTTAACGAAACAACGTATTCGCAAGGTATTATGCCAACCGATACGTACAAACGTGATTTGGATAAAATTTGTGATGAACCATTGCATTTAGATTGGGATACATTACGCGCCAATATTAAAGAGCATGGTATGCGTAACTCAACGTTATCTGCGTTGATGCCTTCAGAGACATCGTCGCAAATTTCAAATGCAACGAATGGTATTGAGCCACCACGAGGGCATATTAGTGTTAAAGCCAGTAAAGACGGTATCTTAAAACAAGTTGTACCTGAATATGAACGCCTTAAAAATAATTATGAATTATTGTGGGATATCCCATCAAATAAAGGTTATTTAGAATTAGTGGGTATTATGCAAAAGTTTGTTGACCAAACAATTTCTGCCAATACTAACTACGATCCAAATAAATTTGAAGGTGGTAAAGTACCAATGAAGGTATTACTACAAGATTTATTAGGCGCATATAAGCTTGGCGTTAAAACCCTTTACTACCATAACACCCGTGATGGTGCATCTGATGCACAAGATGATACACCAGAAGTGGAAGATGATGATTGTGCAGGCGGTGCGTGTAAAATCTAATCGGTAACAACTATAAATTGGAAGCGGGCTATACGCTCGCTTTGCCCTGTTCGTTTTTTGAGTGATCTTATGTCTTATACTACTTTTAGCCGAAACCATAATAACCAACTACAAGAACCGATGTTTTTCGGCCAAACCGTTAACGTATCGCGTTATGATCAACAGAAGTACCCTATTTTCGAAAAGTTAATTGAAAAACAGCTATCGTTCTTTTGGCGCCCTGAAGAAGTCGATGTGAGCAAAGATCGCTTAGATTTCCAAGCCTTACCGGATCACGAAAAGCATATCTTTTTAAGTAACTTAAAATATCAAACCCTGCTTGATAGTGTGCAAGGTCGCTCTCCGAATGTGGCACTGCTCCCTATTGTATCAATTCCTGAACTTGAAACTTGGATTGAAACGTGGGCGTTTAGTGAAACCATTCATAGTCGTTCATATACACATATCATTCGTAACGTAACGCAATCACCTGAGCTTATTTTTGATGATATAGTTAGTAATGACAAGATCAGCGAACGTGCTGATGCCGTAACTAAATATTACGATGAGTTAATTAATAAAGTTGCGGTATATAACTTATACGGTGAAGGTAAGCATGAACTTAATGGCGAAACAGTTCACATCAGTTTATTTGAACTTAAAAAGCTTTTATATCTTGCCATGATGTCAGTGAATATCTTAGAAGCGATCCGTTTTTATGTCAGCTTTGCCTGCTCATTTGCGTTTGCAGAGCGAGAATTAATGGAAGGTAACGCTAAAATTATTAAGCTGATCGCCCGTGATGAAGCGCTTCATCTGTCTGGTACTCAGCATATTTTGAATATTATGCAAGATGGTAAAGACGATCCTGAAATGGCTATCGTAGCAGCTCAGTGTCGTGATGAAGCGATCAAAATGTTTGTTGATGCCGCTGAACAAGAAAAAGAATGGGCTGAATACTTGTTTAAAGATGGCTCAATGATTGGCTTAAACAAAGATATTCTATGTCAATATGTTGAATACATTACTAACGCACGTATGAGTGCGGTAGGCTTACCGACGCAATTCAAAACCAGCAGTAACCCTATTCCATGGATCAACTCATGGTTGGTATCAGACAATGTGCAAGTTGCTCCACAAGAAGCGGAGATCAGCTCATACCTTGTTGGTCAAATTGACTCTCAAGTTGATGCATCTGACTTTGGTGACTTTGATCTCTAATGAGCAGCAACAAAACTGCAAAGGTTCACTTTGCAGATAACAGCCAGTGTGTAGAATTTACCACTGGCTGCCATTCTCTTTTAGACTGCCTTGAACAACAGCAATATGATATCCCTTTTCAATGCCGAGAAGGCTACTGTGGTGCTTGTCGCGCTATACTGAGCCAAGGGCAAGTGATCTACAATGAAGAGCCACTTGCGTTTGTGCGTGACGGCGAAGTGTTACTATGCTGCTGTAAACCCGATGGCGATATTACCCTCAGCTTTAAATAAACTTTAATGCCAATCAAATTGTTTTGTTTCATAACAATGTACTTTGTCAGTGATCATTAAACTGCTCTCATCTATGGTCACATTCCAATTTAAACTACGTGTTAAGTCCGTTTGAATATCGTCCACAAATTGCTGATCAATTTCGATAATATGGCTATTTGAAAATAACTTTAACCGTGACTCAGATTGCGCTAACCATTCACTATTACCCATTGTTAAAATTAATAATTCGTCCACTTGCTTTGCTATTTTGAGCAGCTGATCAAGGTTGGGCTGATCCACACTTAACCACGTTTTATAATGCTCATCCAGCGCCTTTATACCGACATCTGGTTGCAGTCTATCTGAAAATTTATTTAGCACTGCATGGCTGTCATAAGATAAAAGGCAATATCCTAATAGCTTTAAAACAAAATGCTCTAGCGTTTCATTTTTTGTTAAAGCCGTGGTAAACACCTCTTGATGATTTCGCTGCTGACGCAAGTCTGCAATGCTAAATCGTGCTTTAAAGATACGTGCTTTATCAGACATAACATTCACCAAACTAGTGATTATTTCTACTTGAGTATAGCGCTTACTAATGAAAATGCGTTTATTTTAAAGTTATGGTATAACATTATTGATTGGCTTAAATGATGGTGTTATATTATATCACAACATAATAACCACGATGTAGTAACCATGATCCGACATTCTTTAATATCCACAGCAATAATTACTGCTCTAAGTTCTTTTTCTGCTCATGCCGCAGTGGTAAAAGGTCAAGTTTTAGATGATAAAAATCAACCGATCAGCCAAGCCGACGTCCATGTACACGGTAAAGCGCAATCAATAAAGACTGACAACGATGGCCAATTTAGTATTAATATCGATGCGAATAGTCAGTTACATATTAGTAAAAATAATTATGTTGATGCTAGAGTTCAAGTAACTGAAGCCAGCTCAGCTCTAAATATCACCCTTATACCTACGTCAGTTGAATCAGTCGTTGTGTACGCCTCTGCCCTGCATAAAAATAGCTTAGAGATGATTTCACCAGTGAGTGTGCTCAGTGGTGATGAGCTACGCAATAAAGCAAAACCCACGTTAGGCGAAACACTTAAAGGCCTTCCCGGTGTTAATGCCAGCTATTTTGGCCCTGTTTCTTCAAGTCCTATAATCCGTGGCCTAGATGGCCCCCGTGTAAAAATAACTCAAAATGGTTTAGACAGCAGCGATGCATCACGTATTGGCCCTGATCACGCCACCTCTAATGACAGCCTAGCAGCTGAACAGATTGAAGTTTTACGTGGCCCTGCCACCTTACTTTATGGCTCTGGTGCAATTGGCGGTGTTGTTAATGTGGTTGATAACCGTATTCCTACTGATAATATTGAACAATTGACCGGCGCAGTTGAATACAGTCACGATACGGTATCAAACGCCAACACCTATGCCGCCAAGCTTGAAACAGGCCATAACAACTTTAATTTCCATTTTGATGGTACCAAACGCACTGGTGATGACTACCAAACTCCACGTTTTAACTTACCTGAAGAAGAGCACGAAGATCATGAGGGCCATGACGAAGAAGAGCATGAAACAGCAACGTCAGTTAAAAATACCTTTATTGATAGCCAAACCGTAAACTTTGGTACTAGCTATGTGGGTGACCATTTAACGTTAGGCGTCTCTTATGGCCGTATAGAAACAGATTACGGTATTCCAGCACATAGCCATGAACATGGCCATGATCACAAACACGAACATGCCCATGAAGAAGGTGAAGAAGAAGCCGTTTATGCACGTGTTGAGCAAGATCGTTGGCAAGGTTTAATGAGCTATGCATTGCATAACAATTGGATTGAAACCATTAATTTACGTCTTGGTTATACTGATTATCGCCATGCTGAAATTGAAGATGGCGCGATCGGTACTATCTTTAGTAATGAAACCACTGAAGCACGTTTAAATATCGAGCATAAGTTAGGTAATTGGCATGGTATGGCTGGTTATCATTTTAGTGAATCTGATTATGATGCCGATGGTGAAGAAGCCTTCACACCCGCTAGCAAAACGACTACTCATGCATTATTTATCCTCGAAGAAAAACAGTTTGGCGACGTGACATTAGAATTAGGTGCGCGTATTGAAGATTATAATATTGATAGTAATATCGGTGCTGCTGCGCATGACCATGAAGATGATCATACTGATGAACACGCCAATGAAATAACGCCTTACAGTAAAAGCTTTACTAATCTGAGCGCTTCAGCAGGCGCTATTTGGCAATATACACCCGGACAAAGTATTGCGCTGAGCGTGTCACACTCTGAACGCGCACCGTTATCAGCCGAGCTATTATCAAATGGTGTCCATATTGCAACTGGCACCTATGAGCTTGGTTTAGGCTACGCGATAGAAGACGGTGAAATTCACTTCGAACCTGAAAATATCAAACAAGAAACATCAACCAATATTGATTTTGGCTTTAGACGCTTTAGTGGCGATTTTGGTTATACGGTTAACTTTTTCTATAACGACATTGCCAATTTTTACTATCAGCAAAACACGGGGTTAATGTTTGATGAAGAGCACGGCCTTGAAGCTGCAGAGCCTGGCCACGATGATGGTATGGCTGTTTATCAATTTGTCAGTAAAGATGCGAAATTATACGGCATTGAATTTGATGCACATTATCAATTAAATTCAAATGCGATGGTAAAAGTATTTGGTGACTCAACCACTGCAAAACTTGCTGATGATGAAGGGTATTTACCGCGTATTCCGGCAAATAAGTTAGGTTCAGAATTTCAGTATAATATCAGTGATTGGCAGTTCAGCTTAACTGGCACACACTACTTTGAACAACGTGATATTACGGCTTATGAAACCGCAACTGATGGCTATACACTGTTTGATGCGCAAGCAAATTATCAATTAAGTGTCGGTCCGGTAGATACACAGTTTTATATCAACGTTGATAATATTACGGATGAACTGGGTTTTGTACATAGTTCATTTATTAAAGATGAAGCGCCACTTCCTGGGCGTAACTTTAGAATTGGTCTACGTGGTTATTTCTGATCTCAGTAAATAACCATAAAAAAGCCGCGCTAATAGTTATTAGCGCGGCTTTTTATTACTCAATTTCTAATTAAAGAATTTCGTGTAGCTCAACGTCAAATACCAGTGTTGAGAATGGTGCAATTGCAGCACCGGCACCACGTTCTCCATAAGCAAGCTCATGAGGAACATAGATACGCCATTTGGTGCCTTCAGGCATCATTTGTAATGCTTCAGTCCAGCCTTTGATCACGCCACCAACTGGAAACTCAGCAGGTTGACCACGCTCATAAGAGCTGTCAAATACAGTACCGTTGATAAGTGTACCGTGATAATCAACACGCACTGTTGACTCAGCAGTTGGCTTGTTGCCTTCACCTGTTGCTAGTACTTCATATTGAAGACCAGACTCAGTCACTGTGATTTCAGCACGTTTTGCATTTTCTTCTAAGAATGCAATGCCTTCAGCTGCAAGTACTTTCGCCTCTTCTTCACGACGTGCTTGGATTTCAGTGTTGATTTTTTCGAATGCAGCTTGGATCTCAGGGATCTCAACTTGGAAATCGCCGCCCACATACGCATCTTTCATGCCTGCAAATACTGAATTTAAGTTTAAACCTTCGAAAGGGTTAGCTTTAAGTTGCTCACCCATCTGTAGGCCAATACCGTAACTTGCTTTTTCAGCATCTGTAGTAAAATTATCTGACATAATATGTTTCACGTTTTGTTTATACCAAGCTTAATAACGCTGGTATCAGTTAAAAGACGCGCCTATGCTATCATAAAAAAAAGCCCTTTTGGGCTTCTTTAGAGCTAGTTTTTAGTGAGTTTTCGCTTTATTAAGCGCACAGCAAAAGTCAAGATTGGCAAGCTGATTAAAATACCAGCAAGTAATGGACGACTCAGTAATGCCTGCGTACCAACTAATAACACCGGCACGACTAATAAACCGATACAACCAATAAATATTGCCGCAATTTCTGGCCAGTATTTATCATATTTAGTAATTAAATGCCCAGCTAATAGATTAAAACCTAGGCAGTAAAGCATAGCTGTGAGCAATACATGCTCTGGTTGTGCATCCATCGCCATTTTAACGAGTAAGTTAATAGCACTGTGATAACAGTAGCCAAACACCGACCATAACAGTACGTGTTTTAGCACCCGCTGTGTGGTGTTTAATTGATTGTGTTGTGACATCTTAAACTCCAGATAGCAAAAAGCCGCCCATAAGGCGGCTTTTTAAATATGGTGGAGAGATAGGGATTTGAACCCTAGAGGGGCTATAAACCCCTGCCGGTTTTCAAGACCGGTGCATTCGACCACTCTGCCATCTCTCCGTACGGCGCGGATAATAGGGGTTACTTGCCTTGTTGTAAAGCCCTAAAAGTAAAAAAGTTTAAATTAATCGTTACAATTACTCAAAGCGCTTAAAAATACATCAATAATACTGTTTTGGACGTTTTGCTAGCCACGAACACAGCAAGCAGACTAATAAGCTAAAAGTTACAAAACTTAAGCTCTGAAAGATTAAATCAAAACGGTTAAGATCATCACTTGGTACAAGTACCAAGACAAAGGCGGGTAAAATACTCACAAACAATACATAACAACACACTTTAAACGCTCTACCAAAATCAAATCGTCTTGTGCGTTGCATCCACCACGCTAAAATAACCACACTAGCAGTTGATGAGATCGCGATTAAATGAGGAGTCTGTGTACTAAATGCTGTGTAAAGAGTGATAGCCGCACCAACAAAGCCCCATAAGGACCACGTTAACCATTTTTCTTTTTCACGTAAAAATAAATTTCCCATTATCCTCGTCTTCTTGTTGTTATTCTAATTAAGACATTCCATACATTAACAAACTGCAGAAAATAACAAACCATTGTATTGAGGGTTATTGCATCCAAGCGCTTCAGACAGTCAAACTACCTGATGATAATAACAAAGGTAGCCTTAATGCACTCTGACTAAAATAAGAAGATAAAGTTCCAATTAATTACGTTTTGGCAACTATAAGTGTGTGAAAAAGTGTTCTGGGCTATGACGAACAGCCTTCTTACAGTCCATTTCTGGAGTGCCTAAATACAGATAACCGACAATCTCATCTTCATTATCAAGCTTTAACGCCGTCTTAACCGCCTCGCTTTGTGCAAAGTAGCCAGTACGCCATACACCACTAAGTCCTTGCGCAAAAGCTGCTTGTTGCATAGCTAACACAGCACAACCAGCGCTTTGTACTTGTTCGATGCGCGGTACTTTTGGGTGCGCTTGATATTTTGCAATGGCGATGATGATCATCGGTGCACGCAGTGGTAATTCCTTGGCACGATTAATGACTTTTTCATCTTGTTGTTCTGCAACTGCACTTTGATAATAAATTTCGCCGAGTCGTTCACGCGCATCTTCTGCGACAACAATAAACTGCCAAGGTGCAAGGCAACCATGATCAGGCACACGAAGCGCTGCTTGTTTAATAATATCAAGTTGACTGTTGTTTGGGGCAGGTGCAATCAGTCGAGGATCTGACTGACGAGTCAATAAAAGCTCAATGGCGTCCATAGCGATTCTCTAATTAAAAAAAAGAAACTAGCATAGCATTGTAGGGATTGCTAAGAAACTTAGAAAGTTTGCGACGGACGTCGCAAACTGACAGGTAGAGATTTAGATTATTCGAATCTTTTCCGTAACCAGTGATCAAGGCTAACAAAACGGCCACCCCCGGTAAAAAATAAACTCAATAACATCGCAAAATAAATTGCTGAAAACTCAATGCCATTATTCAAAATGGACGGTTTGCCCTTTTCATAAAGGTAATCTGGGAAACCATGCTCTTGTACAAGCCCTCGAATTTTCTCAATCCGTTCTTTTACTTCACGGGAGTTATCTAAACTTTCTTTCGCACCGGGGATCGCCAACCAATCAAGTACTTGTGCAGCACTGGTATCTGGATCTGTCGGCGCAATCGCAAACCAGCCATTGTGCCAATGTACAGAGGTTGCGGCAACGACCATAGTAAACATCAGCGGTATGCTAACCAAACGGGTTAATAAACCAACTAGGAGCAGCCAGCCACCGAGAAATTCACTCCACCCAGCTAAAAAAGCCAGTAAATCAGGAAAAGGTAAGCCTAAGCCCCAATCTGGGTTACCAAACCAAGCAACAACATCTGGAGAAGCTAAAAAGAATTCAAAAAAACCATTACCATCACCACTGATATTTAGCTTGTTATAACCTGCGATGATCATAACTGGCGCCAGTATCAGTCTAAATAGTAAAGCAGGGATACCATCAAAAATGGCTATTTTTTGTAGAGAAGTTTTATAGAAAGTGATTAATGTATTCATCGTAGCAGTCTAGTCTTTTGAAATGTATTAAACAAAGACCGCTACGATTAGAAGTTTATTTCAGTTAAATTTTACGCGCGACCTGAAGCGCTTCATAAATAGCTCGTTTTGCATCAATTGCTGATGCTAATTTGGCCCCGCCAATTACATGTACTTTAGAATTATCGATTAACCCCGACATTAATTCGTTATTAGAGACTTGCCCGATACAGGCGATCACTGTATCAACAGGTAGCACCTGCTCCTCTCCTGCCACAGTAATTTTTAGACCTTGCTGATCAAAATGATGATACTGACAATCAGCGATCTGATTTACACCATGTTGCTTTGCAACTTGACGATGTATCCAGCCCGTTGTTTTACCAAGCTCACTGCCAAAACGCCCGGCACTGCGTTTTAGCATAAACAATTGACGATTATCTTTATCTGGACTTGGCTGACACTCAATTCCCCACTGCGATTTAAAATCAGCAATACTTTGATCTTTATGTTCACTTAAAAAAGCAACCATATCAAAGCCAATGCCGCCGGCACCTAAAATTGCAATCGATTGCCCTAATTCAACTTCACCACGAATAACTTCATCGTATGAAAAAACACGTTTATTATCCGCGCAGGTAAAGTTTGCCTCACGCGGGCGCACACCCGTTGCAAACACCACGTCATCATATTGCTCAAGCATTTTATCGGTAAAAGCAGTATTGAGTGTTACCGTGACCTTTAGGCGTTCAAGTTCATTAATAAAATAACGCAAGGTATGATTGAAATCTTCTTTACCAGGAATTCGCATCGCTAAATTAAATTGGCCGCCCATATCTGTATTTTTATCAATCAGCGTTACCGTATGGCCTTTTTGCGCTAAGTAGCAACTGGCAGATAAGCCCGCAGGCCCAGCACCTACAACCAACACATTTTTAGCCTTGTTGGTCAGCTCAAGAGGATAATCTAGCTCAAACCCCGCTTGAGGATTCACTAAGCATGTTGCTCGTTTACCTTTAAATACATGATCTAAACAGCCCTGATTACAGCCGATACAAATATTAATGTGTTTACTTTGTTGTGCTTGGTATTTATTAAAAAATTCTGGATCGGCTAATAGTGGTCGTGCCATCGAGATCATATCGGCATCCCCTGCGGTTAAAATTTCATTGGCAATCTCGGGGGTATTAATACGATTTACAGCAATGACAGGAACCGCTACCACTTCCTTTAAACGTTTTGAAGCTTCTTTAAATGCACCTGCTGGCACCATACTCGCAATAGTAGGTACTCGTGCTTCATGCCAGCCTATGCCTGTATTTAAAATATCAACTCCAGCCTGTTCTAACGCTTTGGCTTGGATCGTAACCTCTTCAGGTGTTGACCCATTCGGAATTAAATCCATTACCGATAATCGAAAGATAATTAAAAATTCTTTATTTACTTTTGCCCGAACCGCGTTGACAATCTCTAATGCTAAACGCATACGGTTTTCTAAGCTACCACCATATTCGTCCGTGCGTTTATTGGTATGCGGTGCCATAAACTCATTAATCAAATAACCTTCTGAACCCATTACTTCAACGCCATCGTAGCCAGCCTTTTGTGCTAAATAAGCGGAATGAGCAAAGTCTTTGATGGTTTTTTTAATTGCACTGAGCGACATTGCTTTGGGTTGATATGGGTTAATAGGTGCTTTAATTGCACTGGGTGCTTGATTAAATGGATGATACGCATAACGTCCAGCATGTAATAATTGTAAGCAAATCTTACCGCCGTGTTGATGGACAACATCAGTGTATGCACGGTGCTTAAACACATCATAATAGCTATTAAAAGACGATGAGATTGGGGTTAATTTGCCACGCAAATTAGGACTGTAGCCCCCCGTAATGAGCATTGCAGTACCACCTTTAGCGCGCGCTTCATAAAAAGCACGCAGGCGTTTTCGGTTATGCCATCCCTCTTCAAGCCCCGTGTGCATTGAGCCCATTACCAAACGGTTACGTAGCTTTGTGTGTTTCAATTGTAATTGTTGTTCTAACATCCTCTGCCCCAATGAACTGGTCTAACCTCTATACATTAACCAATTTTGCTCGATTGGCAAGCAATAAGCAACAAAAGCGATAAATTAGCTAATATTTTCACATTCTCACGGTTAAAACCTTGCTCATAAATACTTAGTTACGATTTAACAGTTAAATTAATTTTTATTCTGGGCTAAGATGGTGACAGATATAAGTTGTACCAGACTAAGGATTTATTTTGATTGCAAAGCTATTTAAAGGACTGTGGGCAGGAATTAACTTTTCTCGTCGTTTAGTCCTCAATTTTTTATTTGTGTTACTCGTTATTCTTTTCATTGTTTCAATCGCAAGCGATGACAATGAAATCAATGTAGCTGACACATCGGTGCTCAGGCTAAACCTCAATGGTCCAATCGTAGAAGAAAAAGTTTACGTCGATCCAATTGAAGCTGCCATCAATGATGCAACACAGAGCAACGACGAGCCGGCTGAAATTTTACTTGATGATATTATCGAAGTAATTGATCAAGCCACTGAAGATAAACGCATTAGTGTGATTTTGCTAGATTTACAAAAAATGCCTAGCGCGCATTTAAATAAATTAAAACAAATCACTCAAGCGTTAGAGCGGTTTAAAGCGAGCGGTAAAAAAGTAATTGCCTCTGGTTATTATTACTCACAAGCACAATATTACCTTGCTGCGCACGCTGATGAAATATCGATGCACCCTTATGGCGGTGTAGAGATCCAAGGCTTTGGCATGTACCCATTGTATTTTAAAGATGCCCTTGAAAAACTCGGTATCACTCAGCATATTTTCCGTGTTGGTACATTTAAATCGGCTGTTGAACCGTTTATTCGTAACGATATGTCAGATGCAGCAAAAGAAGCTAATAATGTATGGCTAGGTGCATTGTGGAAAGAATACAAACAAGACGTTGCCGCTGTGCGCCCATTTGATGAAGCAAACTTTGACGAAACAATGGACGTGTTTCTGGCAAAAATGCAAGCAGTTAATGGTGATTCAGGTAAATATGCATTAGAACATCAATGGGTTGACTCTTTAAAAACCAATCAACAAGTGCGTCAAGAGTTAATTGCCTTAGTAGGCACTGAAGAAACAGGTAAAACCTTTAACCAAGTATCATTTAAAGAATATCTCTCATTAGTTAAACCGCCGCTTGAGTTTGATAACCCAATGACAGAAAAAGTCGCTGTTGTGGTTGCTCGCGGTACAATTTCTGATGGTGAACGCAAAGCCGGTGAAATCGGTGGTGACTCTACAGCCGCACTACTTCGTAAAGCACGCTTAGATGATAAAATAAAAGCGGTTGTACTTCGTATTGATTCAGGCGGTGGCAGTATGTTTGCCTCTGAAGTTATTCGTGCTGAAGTGCTTGCTCTTAAAGCAGCTGGTAAACCAGTGGTTGCTTCAATGAGCTCAGTAGCAGCTTCTGGCGGTTATTGGATTGCCTCAGCAGCTAATGAAATTTGGGCCGCACCTAGCACCATTACTGGTTCAATTGGTGTATTTGGTAACTTTATGACCTTTGAAAATACTATGGCTAAATTAGGTGTTTATTCAGATGGCGTTGCCACAACTGAAATGGCAGGCCTATCAATCGCTCGCCCCCTTAATGAAAAAATGGCGCAGGTCATTCAACTAAGTGTTGAAGATGCTTATCAACGTTTCTTAGAAGTTGTTGGTGAAGCGCGAAACATGACCCCTGAGCAAGTTGACAGTATAGCACAAGGCCGTGTTTGGATTGCAAGTCAAGCGCAAGAGCTTGGCTTAGTTGACAAATTAGGCAATAAGCAAGACGCTATCAAAGCGGCAGCGGAACTGGCTAAGCTTGATTTTTATGAAGTTAAAACCATAAAACAGAGTCTATCGGCGGAAGAGAAATTAATCCAGGATATTTTTGGAAATGCATCGATTAGATCGCTGATTGGCTCACAAAGTACGCTACAAAATGCACTCTCAAACCAAGCATCTATCAATGGTTTAGTTAAGCAATTAACAACTGAGGTTGAAGGTCTAAAAGATTACAACGATCCGCAAGGCATTTACGCACGTTGTTTAGTGTGTAATATTTCACAATAAGTAGTGTATAGGCTTTAATCGCAGGCTGTAATCACAGCAACTAACCGTTATACTAAGCCCAGTTTTTTTACTGGGCTTTTTTTATGAAACGTAAACGTATTTATATCGCATACACTGGCGGTACGATTGGGATGAAAAAATCGAGTCGAGGCTATATTCCCGCTGAAGGTTTTTTAACACAAACCGTAGAAAACAATGCAGAGTTTAATCGTGATGAAATGCCCTTATTCGATATTCATGAGTATTGCCCGCTGATTGATTCGTCAGACATGTCCCCTGCTCATTGGCAACTAATTGCTGACGATATAAAAAGTAAATACCAAGATTATGATGGCTTTGTCGTGCTTCATGGCACTGATACCATGGCGTATACCGCATCGGCTTTGTCCTTTATGTTTGAAAACTTAACAAAGCCAGTGATAGTGACAGGCTCGCAAATTCCACTGTCGCAATTGCGCTCTGATGGCCAAGTGAATTTACTTAATGCGATGTATTTAGCGGCTAATTATCCAATTGCTGAAGTCAGTTTATTTTTTAATAATCAATTATTTCGCGGCAATCGTGCGACAAAAGCACATGCCGATGGCTTTGATGCCTTTGCATCCCCTAATCTAGACCCATTAGCACTGTCAGGAATTAATATTCAATTATTAAAAGGCCAATTGAGCCCGTATGTTGAAAATGAGCTACAAGTCACCAACATCACGCCGCAACCTATTGGTGTTTTATACTTGTATCCAGGGATCAGTCATGCTGTAGTTAAAAGCTTGGTAAACGACAATATCAAAGCCCTCGTATTATTGAGCTTTGGTGTGGGCAATGCACCACAAGATCCAGACTTTTTAGAGATCCTCTCCAGCGCAAGTAAGCGCGGTATGGTGATCGTTAATTTAACCCAGTGCTTAAAAGGGCATGTAAATATGGGCGGCTATGCAACTGGTAACGCATTACTTAACATTGGTGTGATCAGCGGTTACGATATGACCTTAGAGGCATGCTTAACTAAATTACATTATTTATTTAGCCAAAAGCTTGAAATTGAAACTATTCGCCATTTAATGCAAGACAACTTGCGTGGTGAGTTAAGTAGATAAGCTGAACTCTGGCAACTTTTAAACTAAAAAGGCACACTAAATAGCGTGCCTTTCATTTAAACCTAGTGGTCTAATTAACGTACTTTCGCGTCAATCTCTACTAAATCAGTTAAATGGCAAACTTCACCACTATGAGTTTTAATGCCATGCTCACCAAAATAATCTCGCTGTGCTTGTACTAAATGACCATTGCTTGGTGTCGTCAACGTCGCAAAATACGTTTGCGTTGAGCTAAGTACCGGAAATGCTAATCCAGTCATCATTGCTTGACCTGTTATTTTACGCAGCGCTAATGACTCTTTTTCTAAAGTGTCGATAAACTCAACACCTTCAGCGATATTATCTAAGTAATCAGCGCGGATAATACAACCAGCACGCCATGTTTGCAGTGTTTTAGATAAATCGACTTTCCATTGATGTGCTCGTGATGCACCTTTTATCAGCGCAAGACCTTGACGATAAGCCAGTAAACTTGCAAACAAGAAGGCATCTTTAAGTTCATCTAAATCTAATTCAACCTGTGAAGTTGATTTAGCTGCATACGTCATTTCTTTCGCTGCATGTGTGTCACCCGTATTGGTTAAGTGACGCGCTTGCACAGCTGCAACCAATGAAGGAACGGCGATACCCAGCTCTAATGCATTTTGTGCCGTCCACAAACCCGTGCCTTTAGCGCCTACTTTATTATCAATCAAATCAACTAACGCTTCACCCGCATCGGTTTCTAACGATAAAATATGACTTGAGATAGATAATAAATAGCTATTGAGTGCGCCTTCAGACCATTGATTAAAAATCTCTGCAACTTCATGTGGTGTACGGTTTGTACCTAAACGCAGTAATTGATACATTTCAGCAATTAGTTGCATTAACGCGTATTCAATACCATTGTGTACCATTTTTACAAAGTGACCACTGGCTGATTGACCAACACGGGCAAAACACGATTCGCCTTTGTAGCTTGCCGCTACTTTTTCAAACCATGGCTCGACACGCTCCCAGCCACCTTCTGAACCACTTGCCATCATCGCAGGACCATGACGCGCGCCTTCGGCACCGCCAGAAATGCCCATAGTGGCAAATTCAAATTTATTTTGATATTTAAGTTTACGCGATATGCCGTCTTTATAATTACTATTGCCGCAATCAACAATAATGTCGTCGCAATCAACGCCCGCTTCAACTAATTCGTTACACACTTTATCAACTAACTCACCTGCTGGTACTAATAACAAAACTGAGCGAGGCGGCGTAAGCCGTTTTACCATATCACCTAAATCAGACACAATGTGCAGACGATCTGCCATGCCTTGTAATTTAGCACAGCTTAATAGCTCTTCGCCCGCGTCTGGGTTTTTATCATAAGCTACTAGCGTCATACCCTGTTCTATCAAGTTCAGAGCAAGATTTTTACCCATAACGCCTAACCCGACTAATGCAACTTGCATTTAGTGTCCTCCTCGGTAACAACTATTGGTTAGTAAATGAAAATAATACCGCGCGCATTATATACCCAAGCCACGTAAAAATGCGAGCCTAGACAACAGATACAACGCTTTGCGCAAGACAAACACGCAAGATACAGTGATTATATCAAACAACCGTTCCCTCGGGCGATAAATTTTCCTGATATGGATTACTGGGTCGAGCATTGACGAAAACTGACACCGGTGTCATAATGAAGTTATAATTTTTTTGTATAAAATAATGGCAGCATGGTAAATTACATTACTTTCAACAATCTATTAGCTGCCTGTAAACTGTATTATGCGTGTTAGTTAAAATGGCACCTATTAATAACGAAAAACCGTCAACCTGCTTACAATTTAATAAGCCTACAGGAGAATTTGATGCTTAGACGCACAAAAATAGTCGCGACCCTTGGACCTGCAACCGATCGAGATAACAATTTAGAAAAAATAATTCGTGCCGGTGCAAACGTAGTGCGCTTAAACTTCTCACACGGGATTGCACAAGATCATAAAGATCGCGCTCAAGCTGTGCGTGACATTGCCAAAAAACTAAGCAAGCACATTGCTATTTTAGCTGACTTACAAGGCCCCAAAATTCGTGTATCGACATTTAAAGATGGCAAAGTAACGCTATCTGTTGGTGCAAAATTTATTCTTGATGCAAAAATGGAAAAAGGCCTAGGCGATATCAACGCCGTAGGTATCGATTATAAAGAATTACCACAAGATGTTGCCCCTGGTGACTTACTGCTTTTAAACGATGGTTTAATTCAATTAACAGTAGTAAATGTTGAAGGCCATTTAGTGCATACCACAGTAACTGTTGGTGGCGTGTTATCTAACAATAAAGGCATCAACCGCTTAGGTGGTGGTTTAACTGCTCCAGCCTTCACTGATAAAGATAAAGAAGATTTATTAACTGCAGCAGAAATTGATGTTGATTATATCGCAGTATCGTTCCCACGCAGTGGCGACGATATGCGTTATGTGCGTTCACTAGCTGAAGCGGCAGGCTCTAAAGCACAGCTTTTAGCTAAAATTGAGCGTGCTGAAGCCGTTGAAACGGTGGAAGCAGTTGATGATATTATCCTTGCCTCAGATGCGGTGATGGTTGCTCGTGGTGATTTAGGTGTTGAAATTGGTGATGCTGCCTTAATGGGTAAACAAAAACTCATTATTCGTCGCGCTCGCTCACTTAATCGTACCGTGATCACAGCAACACAAATGATGGAATCAATGATCGATAACCCAATGCCAACCCGTGCCGAAGTTATGGATGTTGCTAATGCTGTACTTGATGGTACTGACGCAGTAATGCTATCGGCTGAAACAGCGACTGGCGATTATCCAGAAGAAACGGTGGCAACAATGGCGCGCGTTTGTTTAGGGGCAGAATCACAAAAAGAAACTCACGTTTCTAAACATCGCTTAGACAGCCGTTTTTCATCAAACGCTGAATCAATTGCATTGTCAGCTATGTATGCGGCAAACCATTTAGATTCAGTAAAAGCGATTATTACTTTAACTGAATCAGGTAGCACAGCAAAATTAATGTCACGCATTAGTTCCGGTTTACCTATTTATTCATTGTCTCGTCATGCCAGTACGCTTGGTCAAACAGCCTTATATCGTGGTGTTTACCCGGTATTCTTTGACTCAACACAATGTGAAAAAGAGAGCATGGTAAAAGATGCTCTTAACACTTTAGTTGCAGCAGGTTCATTACAATCTGGTGATACCGTTATTATTACTCACGGTGATGCTATGGAAACGGTTGGTGCAACCAACACCATGAAGATTGTCACTGTATAATCGTTGACGAGGGTAACATTTCCTGTTGCCCTCTCTCCTTTTATCATTCAACTTCCAGAGGAATAATCTACAAGTAAATAGATTAAACCCCGTCCCAAGGGGCGTGATCACTCGAATATCATAAGTTGATTTGTCACCATGTCTACTTACAATATTAGCAAAGAATCCATCCAACCAAAACTCACAATAGATTTCTTTTTTTTCGATAACACGATAGACTATAAACATATTTTAAAACCCAATAATTCGAAAAAGGATATTAAAATGAATTACTTATCAAAAAGTCCGTGGTTATATATCCCAAAACCCAACGTTAATGCACACGTAAAGTTAATTTGCTTTCCCTATGCAGGTGGCAGTACCAGATCATTTAGCAATTGGGTTAAGATTCTACCTGACTACGTCGAGTTAATAATGATCGCAATGCCTGGCCGTGGAAGCCGATTTAGTGAGGCGTCAGCAGATTGTATGGATACGTTAACAGATACATTGCTTAACGAATTAAGTCCTCATCTGAGCCATGAGACTATATTTTTTGGTCACAGTTTAGGCGCCAGAGTCGCTTTTGAAGTGTACCGCAAACTGAAAAAGTCTGGCGTCCAAGGCCCTTGTCATTTTATTGCCTCAGGCAGTGCAAACCCAGGTAAAGACAGAAGTGCAGAAAACACCCACTCGTTAAGCGATACTGACTTTATAAAAAAATTAAGAAACCTTAATGGTACACCACCAGAAGTTTTAGAAAACGAAGAGTTAATGACCCTCTTTATACCTGTTTTGCGTGCTGACTTTAAACTCGCTGATACTTATTGTTACAACGGCTCAGAACAACTTCCTTGTAATGTAACTGTATTTATGGGCCTAGATGATGAGATCTCAGAGCAAGAGCAACTAGCATGGCAGCACTTCTTCAGTGGTCAATTGACATTCAAAAAGTTTAATGGCGATCACTTTTTTATAGATAGCCATAATGAAATTGTTGGCAATGCTGTGTGTGATCTTATTCAAGAAATATTCATAGATAAAACATTAACACATGTTGGCTAAGCGAAAGTCTGTTAAAGGTTTAAAAGGCTCTTATTTATAAATGTCAGTTTGACGAGTAGCACAACTCGTCAATTTGCTATCAAATCAAAAATACACTAATTAATAGCAGTTATCCTGAATCTGTTGCAAACGCTTAATTTGCTAATGCAGCTTTAACCTTATCGCGATAGCTGCGACTTACTTTTAACTCTTGACCGTTATCAAGCACTAATAAATACTCACCGCTTACCTGAGTAACAAGCTTGCTAATTTGCTTAGTATTTACAATCGCACTACGGTGGACACGAACAAATAGCTGTGGATCAAGCTCTTGCTCTAGTTCTTTCATGGTTTTTCGTAAGATATGCGTTTGGCCATCTTGACAATGTAAACACATATAGTCACCTGCGGCATCAACCCATTGAATTGTCGCTACAGGTACACGAATTATTTCACCCTGCTCTTTCACCGCTAAAGATTCTGGGTAGCGGCGATCTGTTAATGTATCGCCTGTTGCCAGTTTTTTCAAAATCTCTTCACAATTATTACCAGTAATTCCAGCTACAAAACTCGCCAATTTCTTTTTATGGGCGTTGTCTTGTTGCGTCTTTAAGTAGGTATGCACTTTTTCTACCGCCTGTTTTAGTCTGTTGTCGTCGACTGGTTTAAGGATATAATCTAAAGCATGGATCTCAAATGCTTTGACTGCGAACTGATCAAATGCGGTTACGAATACAATAGCAGGTAAGGCTCTGACACTTTCACTAAGTGCTCGGGCAACCTCAAATCCATTCATTCCAGGCATTTGAATATCTAAAAAAACTAAATCTATTTTACCTGCTTGGCATGCATCGATTGCCTCTTGACCAGAGTTACATAGTTTAATGACTTCGATATCATCAAATTCCGCCAACCTTACAGCTAACCCTCTACGGGCTAATGGTTCATCATCGACAATCAGGGTCTTAATCTTGCTCATTTCTTCACAGCCTTCTCAAACGGAACGCGCAGATTCACTTTCAATCCACTTGGCGTATTATGTGATAATACAAACGAATAGTTATTTTCATACAAAGTTTTCAGGCGGTCTTTGGTATTTGCCACCCCGACACCTTGTGAATTAACTAATTGGCCATTAAGTAATTCAGTACCAGGGCCATTATCGCCTACTTCCAGTAATAGTTCATTAGCAAAAACTTGTGCTTTAATATCAATCACCCCACCTTCGCTCAGATGAGCTATCGCATATTTAATCGCATTTTCGATGATCGGTTGCAATATTAAACTCGGCACTAATGCATTTTTTGCTTCATCACTGATTTGCACATTCACTTGCAACCGTTCATCAAAGCGTACTCGCTCTATTTCAAGATAAAGCATCAGTGCATGCAACTCTTGTTCAAGTGGTACTTTTTTTATCGGATCGGTATTGAGTGTATAACGTAAAAAGTCACTCAATTTCGACACCATTAAATTAGCATCTTTATTCTCTTTTACCAAAATCAACGTAGATATAGCATTAAGAGTATTAAATAAAAAATGAGGGTTTAACTGATAACGTAACATTTTCAGTTGTGCTTCATGCGCCATCGTTGTTGCTTTAAGGGCTTTTTGGCGCTCACTTTGCAATAGCTGATAATATTTAATGCCAAAATACAAACCACTCCAACAAAGAATGATATAAACCGAATCTAAGCCTTGTTGCAGATAATAAAACCATTCTGTGGGACGATAACCATGGCGATAAATCTCCCATAAATTAAACTTTTGTATTACCGCCCATAAAGTACCAGTAATGTACGAAGCACCGAACACCACTAACATTAAAACCCAAGGCGATGCATTCCAAGCTTTGCGATACATATAGCGCAATGGCACAGTCATTAAACATCCGGCGTAAGCGTTGAGTACGATCACAAACACATAAATATCGCGCATCTCAAAGACTTTAGAGCCAATGTAGTTAACAAGTGCATAACCGACCCAACCCGCAATCTGTAATACCCAGAAAAAGCGTTGGCGGTTATCAACTAAGGATTGCCAATTCAAAATAGTTAATTACCTCATTTATTTGTAATTATTATATAGTGTTAGCGCGGTCGGGATCACTACCGACTATCTCGCTTTTCACGAGCCTTACCGCAAATAATTGTTGCTGAAAACTTTATTTTAGCCACAAAAAAAGGAGCCATAGGCTCCTTTTTAATACTTATTTTAAAAGCTTAAGCTGCCGCTAGGCCTTCTTTTGCTTTTGCAACAAGCGCTGCGAATGCAACTTGGTCATAAACAGCGATATCTGCAAGGATCTTACGATCGATTTCTACAGATGTCTTTTTAAGACCATTGATAAAACGGCTGTAAGACAGACCATTTTGACGTGAAGCAGCATTGATACGTGCAATCCATAATTGACGGAAAGTACGTTTCTTCGCACGACGGTCACGGTAAGCGTATTGACCCGCTTTAGTAACAGCCTGGAAAGCTACGCGGTAAACACGTGAACGTGCTCCGTAGTAACCTTTTGCTTGTTTTAAAACTTTTTTGTGACGTGCACGTGCGACAACGCCGCGTTTAACTCTTGCCATTTCTAAAAACCCCTATTAAGCGAATGGTAACATACGTGAAACTAGACCATGGTCGTTCTTATGAACCATCATCTTAGGACGTAGGTGTAACTTACGCTTAGAAGTTTTCTTAGTCAGAATGTGACGAAGATGCGCTTGTTTACGCTTGAAACCGCCAGAAGCAGTCTTTTTGAAACGCTTAGCTGCGCCTCTGTGACTTTTTAGCTTATAAGCCATTGCAATAACTCCAAATGTATTGCTTTAAAATTAGTAAGCAGGCGTGAGATATATTGCTATAGCTCCACTTTTAGGCCTAACTTACTGCCATATTCCGGTGAAAACCCAACATAAATGCTGCAGTTTTACTTTAATACCGGTTAGCACAGGTGAATATTTTCATATTACTTGGTGACCTGAGCTAAATTCGCTGCGTATCTTAGCTTGTTTATTGCTTTTTAGCAACAGGCGCCATCATCATAACCATTTGGCGACCTTCAACACGATTAGGGAAAGACTCAACAACTGCAAGCTCTTCTAAATCGCCTTTGATACGGTTTAATAATTCTATACCAATTTCTTGGTGGGCCATTTCACGACCACGGAAGCGGATGGTAATTTTAGCTTTATCGCCAGCTTCTAAGAACTTACGTAAGTTGCGAAGCTTAACCTGATAATCACCTTCATCCGTACCAGGACGGAATTTGATTTCTTTTATCTGGATTTGCTTTTGCTTCTTCTTCTGCTCTTTTAGTTCTTTGCTTTTTTCAAAGATGAACTTACCGTAGTCCATGATTCTACAAACAGGCGGCTCAGCATTTGGGCTAATCTCTACTAGATCAACACCAGCGGCATCAGCCATAGTTTGCGCGTCTTTTAATGACTGAATTCCAGCTTGCTCGCCTTCGATGTCAATTAAGCGAACTTCTTGAGCTGTAATTTCTTCGTTAATACGATTTTTTTGGGCTGTTTGTTGCCCTTTCTTGCCGCCTCTAATAGTACGTTCCTCCAAGAATATCAAATAATAAGCGTGTAGTTAGCAATTAAATGTATGCCCTACACGCAGAGTTTTTATAGTCGATTTTTAATTTCTTCGCTAATTTTAGCGACAAATTCATCAACATTAAATTTGCCCAAGTCTTCACCTGTGCGGGTACGTACAGCAACTTCTTGTTGTTCAACTTCTTTATCACCAACAACAAGTAAATATGGGATACGTTTTAATGTATGTTCACGGATTTTAAAGCCAATCTTCTCATTTCTCAAGTCAGCAGCGGCTCTAATTCCAAGTTTATTTAATTTTTGTACAATTTCCTGCACATAATCCGCTTGTTTATCAGTGATATTCATAATCACCACTTGCTTAGGTGCAAGCCAAGTCGGGAATAAGCCCGCATATTCTTCTGTAAGAATACCGATAAAGCGCTCGATAGAGCCCAATATTGCACGGTGGATCATAACAGGTGTACGACGTTCGTTGTTTTCAGCAACATAAGTTGCCCCTAAACGCCCTGGTAATGCAAAATCTAGTTGCACTGTACCACACTGCCACGCTCTGTCTAAGCAATCGTACAAAGTAAATTCAATTTTTGGGCCGTAGAAAGCACCTTCACCCGGTAAATAATCAAATTCGATGTTATTTTCTTTCAGTGCGTCAGCTAAAGCAAGCTCTGCTTTGTCCCACATATGATCTTCGCCAATACGCTGTTCAGGGCGTGTTGACAGCTTAACCACAATTTTTTCAAAGCCGAATGTTTCGTACGTATCGTAAACCATTTGGATACACGCAGATACTTCGTCCATGATTTGCTCTTCAGTACAGAAGATATGCGCATCATCTTGAGTAAAGCCACGTACACGCATTAAGCCATGCAATGCACCTGATGGCTCATTACGGTGACAACAGCCAAATTCAGCCATACGCAGTGGTAGATCACGGTACGACTTTAAACCTTGATTAAAGATCTGTACGTGACCTGGGCAGTTCATTGGTTTGATCGCATATTCACGCTTTTCAGATTCAGTGGTAAACATTGCCTCTGAATATTTTTCCCAGTGACCTGATTTTTCCCACAAAGAACGATCCATCATCATTGGACCTTTTACTTCTTCGTACTGGTACTCGCGTAACTTTTCACGCACAAACTCTTCAAGCTCACGGTAAATGCTCCACCCATCGTTGTGCCAAAATACCATGCCTGGTGCTTCTTCTTGCCAGTGCCATAAATCAAGTGCTTTACCAATACGACGGTGATCGCGCTTTTCGGCTTCTTCTAAACGTTGTAAGTAAGCCTTAAGTTGCTTTTTATCGCCCCATGCAGTGCCATAAATACGCTGCAACATTTTATTATCTGAATCGCCACGCCAGTAGGCACCTGCTACTTTCATTATTTTGAAATGTTGGCAAAAACGCATGTTCGGTACGTGTGGGCCGCGACACATGTCGATGTATTCTTCATGATGATATAATCCTGGACGGTCATCTTTAGCGATGTTTTCGTCAAGGATTTGAATTTTGTACATTTCGCCACGCGCTGCAAATGCATCACGGGCTTCTTGCCAGCTTACGGTTTTCTTAACCACGTCGTAGTTTGTTTTAGCAAGTTGCAACATGCGCTTTTCAATAGCTTCTAAGTCATCTTGACTCAGAGAATGTTCCATATCAATATCATAGTAAAAACCGTTATCGATGGTAGGACCAATTGCCATTTTTGCCTCAGGAAACAATTGCTTGACTGCATGACCAAGCAAGTGAGCACATGAGTGACGAATAATTTCAAGGCCGTCATCATCTTTTGCGGTAATGATTTCAAGGCGAGAATCGTCTGTAATTAAATCGCAGGCATCAACACGGGTGCCATTAACACGACCAGCAATGGTTGCTTTGGCGAGGCCTGGGCCAATATCGTTGGCTACATCAAGAGTGCTTACTGGGTTTTCAAAACTACGCTGACTACCGTCAGGGAGAGTAATAACTGGCATTATAAATCCTTACTACAGTGGTGACGCCTACAATGCATCACATGTATTTATTAAATTAAAGTGAATAACTCTACAACGCTTTTACGAATAAGCATTGTTAATTTTAACCATCACAGGTTAATGTATTTGTTGAGTCTTACCAAACACAAGCAGTTATTGTCGCGTTTGGAGCCACTAAATACAAGTATTTAGCCAGACAAATTGACAAATAACCCTCGCATTTCATACTTAATTTAATTTCAGCTGTTGGATCACCTAATGACCACGCCTAATCGTATCCGTTTTGCCACGTTAAATTTACTTAATTTTGCGGCGCCACCTTACTCTTTTTATCAATTGCATGAGCGTTACAACGCCACACAATGGCGACAAAAACAGCAATTCATTACTGACTTTTTACAGCAAAGCCAAGCAACGGTGGCCGCTTTCCAAGAAGTGTTTAGCCCCAAACAATTAGCAACTTTGTGTAAAGAACAAGGCTATGATTACTTTGCTACTGTTGCCAGTCCGCGCAGTGATAGCCTCTACCCACAGGTGTTATTTAACCCTGTGGTGGCAATTGCCGCAAAAATCCCTTTTCAGGCGTGCCACGAACTCACCCCGTGTCCAGAACTACTTGAGTATTTAAATAATCAAAATGAATTTAAATTTAATCGCACGCCTATTAAATGCAGTTTTGATGTACCTGAATTTGGTGATTTAACTTGCTATGTGGTGCACTTTAAATCACAACGGGTGCATTCAATGGCGCATATTTTGAATATTCACAACCAAGACGATCCTTTATTAAATCTATTACAACAAACCGTTGGCATGATGCAATCGCAAATATCACGCTCATTGGAGGCTTCTATTGTTTATTATGATGCGCTAAAAACCCAACGTGAAAAAAACTGTGCAACATTAGTAATGGGAGATTTTAACGACAATATTGATAGCCCAGCGCTGTCATTTATGACCCAAGGGTTTCACCCTACTCGTTGCGAACCCTGTTTAGAGCTTGAACAACCCATTGTAGGGTTAACAGATTCGTTTGAATTAAGTAGCGAAGCGGCAAATGGTAAAATAAAACCAGCGACACATTACTACCAAGGTCGCGGTAATGTGCTTGATTATATTTTAACCTCAGGACACTTTAATGCTAATTGTGCATTATCACGAATAAAATCGTTACACTATTTAAGTTTTGATAAACACTTAAATCCAAACCAAATTGATGAAGATATCTGCGTAAGCGATCACAGTGGCATTGGGATTGAAATCGGTTTTTAAAATGCACTGTTTTTAAGGCGTTTAATTGATATAATGCTGCTCAAATTAGTTATTTAGAGAATGACAATGAGAACATGCGGTGTAGAAATTACCGGTAGTGACGTACTACTGTGTATTTTAACAAAAGATAACGATGTATTTGATATACGAGATATTCGCCAAACTCGCTTTACCTTAGGTAATGGTAATGACACTGAAGTAATGCGTAAATTCCAATTTGATTTTGCAAAACTGATGCAGGACTATCAAATTGACTCCGTTGCTATTCGTCAACGTGCCCCAAAAGGTAAGTTTGCCGGCAGTGCAAACGGCTTTAAAATGGAAACCGCGATTCAATTAATTAAAGAACTCGACGTACACTTATTCACAGTGACCGAAATTAAAGAGCAATTAAAACGTAATCCTATTCCTATTGATTTCGCTGAAACGGGGCTTAAAAAGTACCAAGAAAATGCGTTTGTAAATGCATATGTACATTTAATGAAAAAAACCTACCGCAGCGAAGAGCTTTAATTTTTAATTAGAGTTCGATTTATAATCAGATACTACGCTAGTGTGTACTGCAATGTTTTTGTTGTAGCTACAGCTAGCGTTTTTTATTGCCTAATATTTATCATTTTTATTACTACATTGGTCGTATAGCGCTTTCATTTGTCGACAATTTGTGTTTTTCTAATTGAAGTAGACTCTCACAATATTGACACGGAGACCGTACATGCAAATAAGTAACAATAATACAACTGCAATCGATGCGAATAAAACAGTCAAAGATACAACGGGCTTAGAGCATAGCTACTATAAAGGAGCACAAAGCCCAGCATTGATCAATAAAACCATAGGTGATTACTTTGACTCCATTGTCGACAATAACCCAGACCACCCTGCAATAGTGCTGCATCATCAAAACATTCGTTTAAGCTATAAAGAATATCAGCAGCAGATCAACCAGCTGGCAATGGGGTTACTGGCTTTAGGTGTAAAACCAGGTGATCGTGTTGGTATCTGGTCACCTAACAACCTTGAGTGGTGCTTAACCCAATTTGCGACCGCCAAAATTGGCGCCCTCATGGTCTGTATTAACCCAGCGTATCGTCCAAACGAACTACAATTTGCACTAAATTCAGTCGAGTGTTCAACTCTTATAACGGCTTCGAGTTTCAAAGCCAGTAATTACCTAAGTATGCTCAATGAATTACTGCCTGAACTTGCCGCTGCAGAAGCTGGACAACTGCAAGCAAAAAACCTCCCCTATTTAAAAAATATTATTCGCATTGGTGATGAGCCTGCCGCTGGCATGTTTAGTTTTAGTCAAGTTATGGCAATGCCAACTGCCGTCCACCGCGTTGAACTCAACGCCATTGGTGCAGCTTTGCAACCAGATCAAGACATCAACATTCAGTTTACCTCCGGCACAACAGGCAACCCTAAAGGCGCTACGCTCTCCCATAAAAACATTTTAAATAATGGTTTTCTTATGGCTAATGCAATGCGCTTAACTGCAGACGATAAGCTGTGTATTCCAGTGCCGTTATATCACTGTTTTGGAATGGTATTAGGTAATTTAGTATGTATAAGTAAAGGAGCTACGGCAGTATTTCCAGGAGATTCTTTTGATCCAACAATCACGCTTGAGGTGGTTGAAAAAGAACGCTGTACTGCACTGCATGGCGTACCTACGATGTTTATTGCTGAACTGGAACTAAAAGATTTTGCTCGTTTTGATCTATCAAGTTTACGTACCGGTATCATGGCAGGCTCTACGTGTCCTGAGCAAGTAATGCGTAAAGTACAATCGCTGATGCATATGAATGAAGTTGTTATCGGTTACGGCCAAACGGAATGTAGTCCAATCAATAATGCCACGGAGATTGACTCATCCATTGAAAAACAAGTTACTACCGTCGGTCGCGCGCTGGCGCACACAGAAGTAAAAATTATTGACGAAGTGGGTAATATACAAAAAATAGGGCTTGCTGGCGAAGTATGCAGCCGTGGTGCGGGTATTATGCGTTGCTATTGGAATGATGAAGAAAAAACCGCCGCAACTATCGATAAACAAGGCTGGCTACACTCTGGTGATTTAGGTGTAATGGATGCGGAAGGTTTTGTTGCAATAGTGGGCAGAATTAAAGATATGATCATTCGTGGTGGCGAAAATATCTACCCGCGCGAAATTGAAGAAGTACTTTACACTTACCCTGGCGTGCAAGATGCTGCTATTTTTGGCATCAGTGACGACAAGTACGGCGAAGAAGTATGTGCTTGGGTGAAGCCTAAAGATGATACCGTGTTAACAGAGCAAGAAATTCGCAGCTTCTTAAAAGATAAATTAGCTTATTTTAAAATACCAAAACACATTCAATTTGTTGAAAGTTACCCTATGACGGTTACCGGAAAGCTACAAAAGTTTAAAATGCGCGAACAAATGCAAACACAATTAAAAGACAACGCGTTTTCATAATTAGCCAAAGCTCATATTAGTTAATAACGCCCAATGTAATTTAAAACCTTGGGCGTATTATGAGATTAATAGCTTAACAGGTCTATTCTGGCGGTTTTAAAAAATACGTTTGCGCTAATGCATTATGAATGCCCGCTAATTCAATTTGGATTTGATCCATATAATTGTGTAAATGACCATTTTTAAGTGCTCTTACATCTTCAGCTTTCAATTGTTTTATTACTGCTTCTATTAAATTAATAATATCCGTAGAGTTTGGCAAAGGTGAAATCAGCGTTTTCAGCTCTATTAAGCAAAACAAAATTGACCGTGGAAATACTTCACTGTGCATCACAAACTCTAATACATCGGCACGCTGTACTCGAACCCCCATCTCTTGTCGATACATTTGATAAGCACTAAGCGAGCGTAATAAGCTGATCCACTGAATATTTTCATAAGGTTTTGCTTCATCACTGGTGATCAACGTTTCTGAACGAATGTCTAATATTCGTGACGTCATATCAGCACGTTCTATTAACGATCCAAAGCGAATAAACGTAAAACCATGATCATGATTAATGGTCGCATCTAAGGCACCAAATATTTGATGGGCTGATTCGATGATTTTCTTTAGATAAGTAAATCGGCCACGCTTAGCAAGTCCTTCTTTTTGATTATCTTTTACATAGTAATAAAGGGAGTTAATTTCTTCCCATACATCGCGAGGCATCACGTCTCGAATGGTTCGCGCGCTCTCTCTTGCATAGATAATAGAATTTAAAATAGACGAGCCATTATCACTGCCAACAAGCAAATAACGCAGCGCTTTTTGCTCTGTGTAATCAGCGTGTTTATCTTGATACGCCTGACGCGCACCAATAATATCTATTAATGGCTCCCAGCCTGTACATACGCCTTTAGGTAAATCCAACATCAGCATGTTGTTGACATTAATTAACCGTGCAACATTTTCTGCACGTTCAACGTAACGAGCTACCCAATATAAAGTTTCACCTACTCTTGATAACATATTATTTAGCCTCTTCGTCAACAATCCAGGTATCTTTACTACCACCGCCTTGAGATGAATTTACCACTAATGAACCTTTTACCATCGCAACACGGGTAAGGCCACCTGTAGTGATCTGTGTATCTTTACCTGACGACAATATAAACGGTCTTAAATCAACGTGACGCCCATCTGGCTCAGTGCCGTCAAGGGTGGGAACCGTTGATAAAGCAAGGGTTGGTTGGGCTACCCAATTCCGTGGATCGGCTTTTATTTGTGCAATGGTTGCTTGTTGCTCTTTTTTAGTGGATTTAGGACCAATCAATAAGCCATAGCCTCCCGACTCGTTTGCAGGTTTGACGACTAGTTTATCGATATTTTTAATAACGTAATTACATTCTTTAGGATCTAAACATTTATAGGTTGGCACATTTTCTATCTTGGGTGCTTCATCCAGGTAATATTTTATTATATCAGGTACATAGGCATAAACCACCTTATCATCCGCAACCCCTGCACCGGGGGCATTGACTAACGCCACATTACCTTTCGACCATGCTCGCATTAAACCGGGTACACCTAATTGTGATTCAGGTAAAAAAGCGTCGGGATCTAAGAATAAATCGTCGATGCGTCGATAAATGACATCAACGCGTTGCAAGCCTGTAATTGTGCGCATATAGACACAGTCGTCTTTTTCGACTACTAAATCGCGCCCCTCTACTAATTCACAGCCCATCTCTTGAGCAAGGTAACAATGTTCAAAATAGGCGGAGTTAAATACACCGGGTGTTAATACAACCACTTCAGGTTTATCGTCTGGACGAGGTGACATTGCAGCTAACATATCAAACAATTGTGAAGGGTAATCATCAACAGGTAATATTGATACTTGTTCGAATAACTCAGGGAAAACACGTTTCATCACTGAGCGGTTTTCAAGCATGTATGATACCCCTGATGGCACGCGTAAGTTATCTTCGAGTACAAACATAGTGCCATTTGCATCGCGCACTAAATCAGAGCCACAAATATGTGCCCATATATTATTTGGCGGAGTAATTCCAACGCATTGAGGGCGAAAGTTAACTGACTTTTCGAGTAAGCCTTTTGGAAAAATACCGTCTTTTATTATTTTTTTATCATGGTATAAATCATGTATAAACAGATTCAACGCTTCAACACGCTGTTTTAAACCTACTTCAATAGTTTGCCATTCTTTTTTACCAATAGTGCGCGGAATAATGTCAAACGGCCACGCTCTATCGATCATATTGCCTTCATTATAAACAGTAAACGTAATGCCCATTTCTTTTATGGCTAAATCTGCAACAGCTCGGGCTTTAACTAATTCTTCTTCAGATAAGCTAGAAAAAAACTGTGCTAACTGTTTACCGTGCGTTCGAACATTTCCTTGTGCGTCTATTAATTCATCAAAAAAGCCATTTGTTTGATATGCTTTCCAGTCAATTTTCATACATCCTTCCGCCTTATCCATAATTAATATTGAATTGTTTTAATCACTCCAATCGAATCATATCAACCGCTACATCAAGCAATTGTGTACCACCACCAAAAACAACACCTTTCAAAGGAGTAACATCAGAAAAATCACGCCCAACAGCAAGTGTTATATGCTGATCATTAGGCATAACATTGTTTGTTGGATCAAAGTCTACCCAACCAAACCTTGGCACAAACACAGAAAACCATGCATGGGTCGCATCTGCACCTTCTAGTTTTTCTTCACCTTCGGGAGGCATTGTTTCTATATACCCGCTAACATAACGTGCCGCTAAACCCATACTACGTAAACACGCTATAGCAAAATGTGCAAAATCTTGGCAAACACCCCTTTTTTGTGCAAACACAACACTCAAAGGCGTACTGATCGTGGTAAACCCAGGATCATACTGAAACTCATGAAAAATCCGCGCCATGAGATCTTTACAGCCACAAATCAAGCTAATATCAGCTAAAAACGACGTTAAAGCGTATTCCTTTATCCCCTGCACAAAAGGAGTATATTGAGATGGTAAAATAAACTCCGATATTTTTAACAGCTGGTAAGTATTTGGCTTTGCAACGATATCGCGAGCCTCTTGCCAAGGCATATCAGTGTCGGCAAGGTTAATATTGGCACTTAATAAAAGTTCCACTTCACTGGTCATAGTCACTTTCAATTTTTTATGTTGTGTGGCTATTTCAAACGCTGTTACTTTATTATCAAAATAATCCGTAAATTCTTGTAGATAATTTACTGGCGGCTCAATATCTATACGGCTACTGTGGCATACCTGAGCACGATTTGTTTTTGGTGTTAACCGTGCTTGATTTTGGCACAGACTAACAAAATCGGCATAACTGTAAGTTGTAGAATGCTTTATTTTATATTTCACGATTGAGCTTGCCCAATATTAGTCCAATTCAATTTATTCGCCGTTTGTGTATGAGAAAAATACTGCAACAATAATACGTCACAAAAGGTATTTAAGTTCAGACGAATATTATGGTTAAACTCGATTAACTGTTTTCGAATTCCAGCGTCTGTCCTTTGCAGATAATCTTTTTCTGTGACGTAGCAACTAGTTTTAGAAAGTAAAATTGCTTTTTCATGTGCTGCTATCACTCCCTGTCTGCGTTTAGTCGGTAAATGCTTGCATAACTGGTTTATTTGCTCTAACTGAAAAAGCAATGAACGTGGATATTCGGCATCAAGTAATAACAGCTCAAGCCCAGTCCCTATACTTTGATACATTCTGTAGCGGCGCTTATGGGTCACTAAGCTGACTTGACAGCTCAAAACCGCTTCGAGTAAACCAAGCTCTTCAGCTTGCTCAAGTTCTTGGGTTAATAATGCCCCTGTTAATGAGGTAATTTGTAAGCTTCGCTCAACTCTGCGACCCATCTCAAGTAAAAACCAGCCATTGCTGTTTGGCATACAATCCACTAACGAGCCATTAAAGGCCATGATCAAACCAATCACTTTATCTAAAATACTTTGCATCGCATGTGATGAAATATTGATATTGATATGCTTTAGCACTTTAACTTGTTCATTGATTTCATCAATAATACGACGACTATCATGGGACAATAATTCTTGGATCTGTACTGATGCATTCGCTAAATAATGCAACGTATTTATTATGCTACCCGCGCGTAGCTCATCAGCGAGTAAAGCAAACGCTGTTTGCTTAGACACTGCGCTGTCAAATTCTTCAAGCTTGATAGCTTGCTCTACATAAGGGTAAACAATATGCTGAGCGCTGATAGCAGCCAATAAACGAGCAACAGTACTGCGGCGTATTAAATCTGGATAAATGGCCAGCTCAGTGTAGCGATCAATAAAGATACGTAATATTCTTATGGTATTTTCACAGCGCTCTAAATAACGACCGAGCCAAAATAAATGTTCTGCAGTACGACTTGATATAACCCCTTCAAGTAAGCTTACATCCATTCTTTTTTTAATTGGTGTTGGTACACTTGGCTCAGTTAAATCAATATCTTTACTGGTATTTATCCAAGTATCTTTGAGCCAACCAGCCCCCTTAACGTTAGCACTATTTTGATAAGAGAAACACAGTGCCGATGGCAGCACTTCGATGTCATTTTCTGTGATTAATACGTAACACCTAAATACCACCGGTTTTGCAATTAACTTACCGTCATCCCAAAATGGTGCGCTACTAAATGCGGGCTTATCTTGAAAATAATAATCGCTAGGTTGCTTAGTTATAAGTTGTTTAATTTTATCCGCGTCTAAATGGCCATCAAGTGTTAGTTTAGGATCTTTATAACTACCAAACACTAACTGTGACCAATCCGATGATTTAACATCTTCAATGCTGTGGTACTTAGGGCAATCTAGTAATAATGGTTGTTGTAAAAGTTGCTCTGACAGCTGGGCTAAATTACATTGTATTGCCGGTGATGAGAGTACCCCGCTACCAAAAGGATTTAATACTTTTACTGAGCCCTCACGTACAGCTTGTAATAAGCCTGGAATACCATGTAACGAGTACTGTGTTTGTTCAAGTGAATCGATGCTTTGATCTGGGATCCAACGTAAAATCACATTGATTTTCCCCAACCCTTGTAATGACTTTAAACACACTTCGCCATTACGGACAGTTAAATCAGCGCTTTGCACTAAAGTATAGCCAAAGTAAGTAGATAGAAACGCATGCTCGTTGTAATTTGGATCATCGATCCCTTGAGTTAAAATAACAATGCGAGGATCATCCATATAATGAATAAACTCGTTAATGCCTTCTTGAAAAAAATTCAAAAACTCTTTAATTTGTTGCACGTTGCATTCAGCAAATTCTTCAGCCATAACGCGCCTAGCTATAATGCGGTTTTTAAGCAATAGCCCTAGACCTAACGGACATTGGCAATGATCAGCTAAGACTTTAAATTCACCCGATGGTGCGCGATACACATCAACTGCGGTAAAAAACAATTTAAGCTCATCACTTGGTAAGCTAAATCCTTCACGTAAGTAATGATTATTTTGGTACAGCTGCTGCGGTGATATTTGCCCACTCAAAAGCAGCTTTTGCTCAGAATAAATATCTTTTTGGATCTTATTAAGTAATAAAGTTCGCTGTTTTATACCTTGCTCTAACGTATTCCAATCTGCTCGAGAAAACATAAAAGGCAGTGGATCGAAGTGCCACTGTTGATTATTCTCACTTTTAATATTGCCATTTTGCAAAAGTTGCGTAATTTCAATGGCACGACTACTGACATCTTCAGCGGTTAAACTTGCTAAACGATTAAATAAAGTATCCCAGTGCTCAGGATTTAAGCCACTGTGATCTGCCAATTCATCATGACCGTGGCGTTTATCAAGGTATAAAGACAACCAATTAGGCAACTCCGGCATCGCATTATTATTAATGTACAAGCTAAAAGCGCTCCGCTATGAAAAGTAAACTATCATTCTAGTCCTATTTGCTAATAATTATATTAACAAATACGTCTGTTAAATAATGACTCTACTTTGCGTAATGTCAAAGTGGAGCAATACCATTAACAACCCAACAATATGATTTATTTGAACTTAGGTTGTCTCCTTAAATCGAGCGTATTAGGGTAATCTGAATTAGTATTTTCTTCATCGGGAACAACAAATTCACTCACCGATTGTGCTGATTCAAAGCTTCGTGTCGCAGCCGATGGGCTCCAACTAGGCTGATCAGATGCTAATAATGATGGTGTGTGGCCATGCTCCCAAAATCGTGCAACTCTTCGCCCTTCAGCTTCAAATGCATTAACGGGTAATGTTTCTGGATTTCGCCCACCAGCATGACTAACATGGTAGACAAAACCACCCATTGAACGGCCTTCCCAGGTATCGATCAAATCAAATACTAACGGTGCATGTACACCAATGGTAGGATGCAGCGCTGTTGGTGGCTGCCATGCACGGTAACGGATCCCAGCAACCATTTCATCTTTCGCTTTGCCTTTAACAATTTTAAGCGGCACGCGTCGGCCATTACACGTAACGATATAGCGGTCACTCATTGTGCCAATTACTTTTATTTGCACGCGTTCTAATGACGAATCAACATACCGAGCAGTACCAGATGCACTAGCTTCTTCACCAAGTACATGCCAAGGTTCAATCGCGGTTCTAAGCTCTAACGTCACATCATCGAGTTCTCGGGTGCCGCAAACAGGGAACCTAAACTCAAAAAATGGGTTTAGCCAACTTACTTGGAATGCAAAACCAGCTTGCTGCAGATCTCTAACAACCTCAGCTAAATCATTTTCTACGTACTGAGGTAATAAAAATTTATCATGTAATTCGGTGCCCCAACGGATCAACGGTTTGTGATAAGGCTTTTTCCAAAACCAAGCTAATAAAGTCCGTAATAACAACATTTGCACTAAGCTCATTTGTGAGTGAGGTGGCATTTCAAATCCCCTAAACTCGACAATGCCTAGTCGTCCTGTTGCTGAATCGGGTGAATATAGCTTATCAATACAAAACTCAGCCCTATGCGTATTACCTGTCAAATCAACAAGTAAGTTGCGTAACAAACGATCAACCAGCCATGGCTCAGGCACTTCCCCTTCAGGCATATGTGAAAATGCGATTTCAAGCTCATAGAGCAACTCATCACGTGCTTCATCCACACGAGGTGCTTGGCTTGTAGGGCCGATAAATAAACCTGAAAATAAATAAGATAATCCAGGATGGTGCTGCCAATAAGTAATAAAACTTCTTAAAATATCTGGGCGGCGTAAGAACGGGCTTTGCTGCGGTGTTTCACCACCTAAAGTGACATGATTCCCCCCCCCGGTGCCAGTATGACGACCGTCCGCCATAAACTTATCTGTGCCTAAACGTGTTTGTTTAGCTAGATCGTAAAGTGTCGTTGTTCTATCAACTAATTGCTGCCATGACGAAGATGGGTGGATGTTCACTTCAATGACACCTGGATCAGGTGTCACGGCGTATTTTTCTACACGACTATCTTTAGGCGGGCTATAGCCTTCAATAACAACCGGGATTTGCAGGGCTTTTGCGGTGTTTTCAATCGCATTTAATAGCGACATATAATGTTCAAAATGGCTCGTTGGGGGCATAAAGATGTACAACCGCCCTTCTCTTACTTCCAATGCCATTGCGGTTTTGATCATCTGTTGACCAATAAAGCCTTTTTGCAGTTTTTTAGCTTTTGTAAAATTATCTGGAATATCAAACGGATCTCGCTCAATAATGTTGTTTGTCCACTCAAGGCTATCAAGCGGTAATCTATAACCAAGGGGTGATTCACCTGGTAATAAAAAACAGTATTCGCGTTTAAATTCCCATTTACATGACTGCCAGCAATGTTTCACTTGATTAAACTGCAGCGGCAATGCATAACCAACAGGCTTTTCAATACCTTGTTCCATTTTAGCTAAAAAGCCTTTACGGCTCATTGCACTAAGAAGTTCAGGCTGTTTAGGCCCCACCTCTTTGGGTAACGATGCCTCTTGCCATAAATGATATAAAATATCTTCATAGGCTGTAGTGATAGCTTTGGTTTCAAGGCCTATTTCTACACATAACTGCTCTGTAAAACGCTTGGTATCTTTATGATCTAATTTATAATCTTTATTCGGATCAGCTAATAAACTGGCATCTTGCCATAAAGCTTCACCGTCTTTTCGCCAATAACATGCATATTGCCAGCGAGGCAGTGACTCTCCCGGATACCATTTACCTTGCCCATAATGTGTAAAGCCACCTTTGGTATATGCTTTGTTCATCGCAATAAATAAGGTTTGTGCTAGCACTCGTTTTTCTTTACCGTCGGCTGCTGTGTTCCATTGGGGATGTTCCATATCATCAATAGAAATAAACGTCGGCTCACCGCCCATTGTTAAATGAACACCTTCCTTAACATATACATCATCAACTTGCTGACCCAAGCGGTTTATTGCAGCCCATTGTGTTTCTGAATACGGCTTTGTAACACGAGGGTCTTCATGTACCCGTTTTACTTTGTTATAAAAACTAAATTCTGATTCGCACTTATCTATGCCACCAGAGACAGGTGCTGCTGAGCTAGGTTCAGGTGTACACGCAAGCGGAATATGGCCTTCGCCAGCAAATAACCCGGAAGTAGGATCAAGCCCGATCCAACCTGCGCCGGGAATATATACTTCCGTCCATGCGTGTAAATCAGTAAAGTCTTCATCAGGACCACTTGGGCCATCAAGTGATTTTTGATCTGATGTAAGCTGGATTAAATAACCAGATACAAAGCGAGCAGCCAAACCTAAATGACGAAACAGTTGTACTGACAACCACGCAGAATCTCGACATGAACCGGTTTTTTTTGTAATGGTTTCGTTTGCTGTTTGAACTCCAGGCTCTAAACGAATGCCATAGCCAACAAGATTATAAATTGACTGATTGACCGCAACTAAAAAATCAACACTTCTGATTGGTTTTTCTACACGTAACGAATCAATCAATTCTAAAAACTTAGGACTCGCCTTACGTTTTTTTAAATAGGGATTAAGCTCAGCCTTTGCGACTTTATCGTATTCAAATGGAAACTCTTCAGCGTAATCTTCTAAAAAGAAATCAAACGGGTTAATTACCGTCATTTCAGCCACTAAATCAACAGTAAAACTAAACTCAGTTGTCGGGCTATTAAACACCACTCTTGCCTGATAATTACCAAAAGGGTCTTGCTGCCAATTGATGTAATGATCTTCCGGCACTATTTTTAATGAATAGCTTTTAATTTTAGTTCGGCTATGCGGTGCTGGACGTAAGCGGAAAATATGCGGCCCCATATTTACTGGACGGTCGTACTTATATTGAGTATGGTGCGCTATGCCAACAGTAATTGTCATCAATTAATCCCTCTTTAATTTTTGTATAGCCATTTCTGTAATACTCACTACATCCGTTGCTTATTTGGGCAATATATTCCACTAGATTACATAGTAAGATTAGGCTATTAGCCTAAACTTTGGTCACTATTGACTGTTTAAAATCAAAGAGCAAACACTGTGAAAAGTTATTTGGTACATGATGCGCATCAAATTAGCACCAAGCTAAGCATTAAAAACCATACAATGCTTACTATTTATTGTATGCAATTCATCAATAAAGCATGTCTGCTTTTTCTAGCGATTAAATGGCAAAGAAAAACACTCCCGACTAACCACAACACCACTTAAATGTTTTGCTAAAACAAACTCAAAAAATAGTTCATAATAAAATCACGAATAAGCGTGATAACAGTGTTATAGTAGCTTGATTTTTAATCAACCTGAAAGACAAACTAGCAAGCTTAGTACCTTTAAACAAGTAATGTTGGCATTTTATTGTACTAATTTATGATTAGCATCAATGCTTAAGGTAGATTATTCACAGTGATTTCATGACGTAATACACATCCCGCCTATTTTCATATTAAGGACGCTATTTATGCAAACATTAACAAACATTGGTGACAACTTGGTTAAAGGGATATCTGCCCGTTATGGTTTAAGTTATGAGGCAGTAGTACATATGTTAGTTGCAGTAAATAATGGCGGTGGTTCAATGGCTCAGTTCAATTGCCCAGAGCTTGGCGGCTCAGGTCAATGGATGCGCGGAGGAATGACCATGGTAGGCGACATGTTCAATAACGGCTTGAAAAACACCGTTGATAACTTATGTAACGAACTTGCCACTATTTTAGCAAACAACCACGTTTTCCCTGTCATTCCTGCCGGTACTTTAGGAAGCAACCAATGGTGGCCAATTAATTTAGGGAACCCATCAAGTACCGGGTCACAAAACAACACCCGTTATGCTGTTTTCCCTAATCGCTTAGCCGTTGAAAAAAATGGTCAAATCACAGTTTATGATACCCTAGACCACCAAATTAGTGGCGTAAGCCAACAACAAGGAAACAATGAATCACTGACCTTTAATAGCCAATGGGGGAATATCAGTGTTAATAGTTTACCAATCGTTACAGAAAATAATTACTCTCATACAGAATCAAATCAAACCACTAATTTTGCCCAGTCAGATGACCTAGCAAAACAACCTACAACAGAGGTTATTGCTCCTGACATAATGACTAATAACACATCTACTGCTATTAATGCTTCGCAATACTCAGTGAATGAAACCCTCGACATTATTGAAAAATTAGCACAACTACGTGATTTAGGGGCACTCACTGATGCTGAGTTTAATGAGAAAAAATCAGCTTTATTGCAACGAATTTAATGGCTAGTACGCTCAGGCTGATTAGTTTTATAATTTGCTAACTTTATAATTTGTCATTGTATTTATCAACGGATACGGTAAAAAATATGAAAACGTTTATATGTAACTGCAAAGATAATCAAATATTGTTTTTTGAAAGTAGTCACTGCCTTGCCTGTGGCAAAACTGTTGGTATTGATGACTATTTTAACCTTGTAGAACCCTACGAATTTAATGACACAACAGGCTTATATTACAAAGCGTCAGCCCCTGATGTGCCTTATCAAAAATGTGATAACAATACACACTATAAGGCATGCAATGGCATGGTTGATATTGACAGTTTTGTACCAGCGCCAGACACTGAAGAAGTGCTGTGTTTCGCATGCCGCTTTAATGAAACAATCCCAGATCTAAGCATTAAGCAACACATTCCACTATGGACCAAAATGGAAACAGCAAAACGCCGAGCATTGTATACGCTTAAAGCGCTTTCTTTACCATTAAATAACCTCAGCCAAGATGCCGAAGGTGGCCTTAGTTTTGATTTTATAACCGACCGCAGTGTTAATGACCATTTTGTGACTAAATTAGCAGGTCAAGAAAGTGTTTTTACTGGCCATAACTGCGGTCATATTACTATTAATTTGGCTGAAGCTGATGATGTCGCTCGCTCACAAACAAAGCATGCTATGGGTGAGCGCTATCGCACTTTGCTTGGTCATTTTCGTCATGAGTTAGGACATTATTATTTTGACCAGTTAATTGCAAATTCACCGCAAAAACATGCTTTATGTAAGCAATATTTTGGCGATGATTCTTTAGATTACCAACAAGCGATTGATGCTCATTATAAAAATGGCGCTCCTGCTAATTGGCATGAAAACTATATTAGTGAATACGCCACCATGCACCCTTTTGAAGACTGGGCAGAAACTTGGGCGCACTACATGCATATTATTGATACCTTAGAGACCGCAAAAAATTTCTCTATTACAGGTTCTACACTTGGTAATGAATATGAGACTGAGGACACTGATGAGCTAAGGCTACCACAAAACTCGTATTACTTTAATAGCCAAACATCAATCTCAGTAATGTTGGATAGTTGGATGGAATTTTCGATTATTTTAAACTCGTTAAATCGCAGCATGGGTTTAGCTGATGCTTATCCATTTGTTTTAACACAGGCAGTACACACTAAGCTCTCATTCGTTCATCACGCGATCCATAACAGGCTTCACCTTATACCAGATTTAAATATAAAAACGGGGAACACATAATTAATAATTTAATTTCGTTAAATGCTACAGAGCGTATTGGTTTTCAGATTAAAAGCATTGACCGAACTAACATATAGCAAAGCGCAGTACGTTATATACTTAGGTATTATAAACTAAAGCTTGCCTGATACTTAGTTGAAATTAATCGTACTCGTTCAAATGGCCAATGCTCAGCGAGCCAATGTAAGATGCATAACCGTAAGGTATTATTTAATTCCTGACTATCATTACGTAGCCAAAAAGTAATCTCACTATCAAATTCATTGTTTACCCCAGGATCGATATACACAGAGCCTAGGCAGCGTGTTTTTTTCGGATTTAATATTGCATAAGCAAATGCTTTTTTTTCGTTAAACTCTGCGGCATGTTGAGCTAAGCTTTGACGATTATCTTCAAGGGTCATATCAGCTTTTGGCCAATCAGGCTTGGGGGCGAATATACCTTTTAGCTGCGGCACACTTGACATAACAGCTGTAAAATCAAGCTCGACTACCTGCTCATTTAATGGGGTAAAATAAAACGCAGTTGTTTGCAGCGCTTCTGGGGGGTTAAAATCCGTCGATACAAATAAAGACATTGCTTCCTTCCTTGCTAATATTTAACTGATAAAACCAGCCATTGTTGTTTTAATCCTATAAAATGAAAGCCGCCAATCAGTAAACAAATGATCGAGCTCCAAAGCCAAAACATCTCACTGCGTCCTAGCGGATTAGTCATTAAATATAATCCTGCAATACCGCGAAATAAATAAATCGCAGTTACCACAACTAACACAAAGCGTATGAAAGGTAGCTGTTTGAACAAACCCGCGGCTGAAAAAGCATATAACGACCAAACGCTTAATACAAAAGCGATGAAGAAAGTGATCAGCGAAGGCGTCGACTTGCCCTGCTCTGCGAGCATTGCCATGTGCTCACCAGCACCGAAAAAGCGATACCACGGCGCACCAAAAACAATACAACCAAGGTGAGCGAGTGCGGCTAAAGCACTCAAGCTGCCTGCAATCAGCAAAAATAGGTTCATACACTGTCAACTAATTCACATTTAATTCCACCATAATACGAAAAAGCCATTAATTTCAAGTATTCACTGAAATTATTGTGTAAAAAGTGTACTTTTATAAACTAAGGTCAACATAAAATACAACTATTGCTGTTCAATTGCGAAGCCCGCTACTAAATTGTCTTGCCTGATATTCAAGCGCAACTGTAATTACACTTGAATATCAGACGCTACACATTACTTTAGTGTTTGCTCAAACGCACCTACATCGCCAGGGAAAACCACCGGTGATTCAATACCGTCTTTATTAACCGCAGCAACCCCAAAATAATAATTATCAATGACTACATTTTTAAGAGTCGCTTCACTTACATCACCCACATAGCGGCTAAACTGCCATTGTGGTTCACTGGTATAACGCCAATAGAGTCTGTACCCCGTGGTCGTTTTATCATTATTTTTTTGCCATTTTAAGGTCGTACTAGGTTGCACAGCACCTGATATTTCAACGTTATTAGGTGGTGCCGGTGCCCATGCCATTGACGCTAAACTTACCGCATTAAGCGCTGTTAATTTTGCGGTATAATCAAAATCAACGCCATCAATGGTATCACCATAAACAATACCATCCTCAGTGCGTAAGTCTTGATGTTGATGGTTATAATTTTCGTTCGTTTCCATTACTCTTACAGCAGCATAACCCATGTCGTTAAACGGGCGATGATGCCCTCCTCGACCAAAGCGATCGAGTCGATAAACTAACAATGTGTCAAGATTGGGAATATAGCGATCGGCAATGGTATCGATATAACGGGCTAAATTACGACTAGCTGAATCGACCTCGCCACCGGTAAAACGGCGTTTATGCGCTTGCTCTTTAGTTTCGATAACCCGCGTACCTTCAGAGAAAATACGTGCAGTCGTGTTATCAGTAACGCCATTAATACCAGTAATATTACCAATCATGTCATTATTGAGTACACCGTGTACTTGCCAGCCTTGCTTTTGTGCATAGTCGGCTAAAATTTTACCACCAAAAAGTCCTTGCTCTTCGCCTGAAAGCGCGGCATAAACAATTGAGCCATTAAATTTATATTTAGATAACACGCGAGCTGATTCAATCACCCCAGCAACACCCGATGCATTATCATTCGCCCCTGGTGCGTCGCTGGTAAAATCCATTACATCGCTGACCCGTGAATCAATATCGCCCGACATCATCACCATCCGGTTTGGCTGATCAGTACCGCGTTGAATAGCAATAATATTCACCACTTCAACAGGATTTGGAATACGCTTTTCGCCAGAAATGGTATCTTTAACTTCTATTACTTCTAAACAGCCACCGCATTGCTGAGAAATTTTCTCAAACTCAGCCTTGATCCAACGCCGAGCTGCACCAATTCCTCGGGTGTTTGATTTTGTATCTGATAACGTATGACGAGTGCCAAAATCAACAAGTGTTTGAATATCACTGCCAATACGTGTTGCTGAAACATCAGCGGCAATATCATGAAGCTTGGTTTGATCTTGATAATTTAGCTCAGCGGCCAAGGTGCTTGTTGAAATAAACAATGTAGTTATTAAAATTGCGGGCTTGAGGGTCGAGAGCTGATAGGTTTTATGATCAGACATAGTGTTGATGCTCTTTATTATTTGATAAATATACAATACGTGAGCAGTTACCTGCTGCAAATAATTTTGAGACCAATACCTGTTTAACTCGTTCAATCACTGATTGGTTAGATAAACGGGATAATAATCGCGGTATGAACAAATATACGTCAATAAAAAACCCACCAATATAGTGGGCTTATGCATAGTAAAACTATCGTATGTTAAACAACACCTTGCTCAATCATAGCATCTGCTACACGACGAAAAGCAGCAATATTTGCACCTAACACTAAATTACCAGGTTGATCAAATTCAGCGGCTGTATTACTTGCAGTATCAAAGATATTTTTCATTATTTGTTGCAGCTTAGTATCGACCTCTTCGAACGTCCACATTTGCATACTGGCATTTTGCGCCATTTCTAATTGGCTCGTCGCAACACCACCCGCATTAGCTGCTTTGCCAGGACCATAGGCTATTTTAGCAGCAAGCAACACATCGACCGCTTCTTTAGTACTTGGCATATTTGCGCCTTCACAAACTAATATACAGCCATTGCTTATTAACGTTCGCGCATCAGCTTCAGTTAACTCATTTTGCGTCGCACAGGGAAAAGCGGCATCAGCAACAAAACGCCATACCGCATGTCCATCACTTGGGTAATCTGCACAAGCAATATACTTCGCATCGCTGTGGGTTTCTAAATAGACAACTAAACTTTCACGCGCACCTTCTTTAAGCTTTTTAACAAGCGCAACATCAATACCTGATTCATGATACAGCGTACCGCTTGAATCACTGCAAGTGATAGGTGTTGCCTCTAATTGATAAAGTTTTTCCATTGCGTAAATTGCCACGTTCCCGGCACCAGAAACTAAACAGCGCTTACCTTTAAGTGAGTCATCATTGTCTTGCAACATGTAATTGGCAAAATAAACAGCGCCATATCCTGTCGCTTCTTTTCGAGCCAATGATCCACCCCACAATAAACTTTTGCCGGTAAACGCACCGTCGTAACGTCCGGTCAACCGTTTATATTGACCAAACATATAGCCTATTTCGCGTGCCCCAACGCCAATATCACCCGCAGGCACATCAGTGGTTGGGCCGATATGACGATACAGCTCGTTGATAAATGATTGGCAAAAACGCATTATTTCGCTGTCAGAGCGACCCTTAGGATCAAAGTTTGCGCCGCCTTTACCACCACCAATCGGTAAGCCAGTTAACGCATTTTTAAAAATTTGCTCAAACCCTAAAAATTTTATGATGCTGGCATTTACACTTGGATGGAAACGTAAACCACCTTTGTATGGACCTAAGCTTGAGTTAAATTCAATTCGATAGCCTTTATTGACATGAATGTTACCTTCATCATCAACCCAAGGGACTCTAAACATAATTTGACGTTCAGGTTCAACTAGACGTTGAATAATCGCATTTTTTTGATAGTCGGCTGAGTTTTCAAGAATAGGTTCAAGTGATTCAAGCACTTCTTCAACGGCTTGATAAAATTCGCATTGTGCTGGGCTAGTTTGTTTTAAATGTGCAATGGTATCATGGATATAATTCATAATTATTCTTCCGTGTTAAAAGTTATGCTTGTCTCAGATGTTAAAATAGACGTGATCAAGTTTATGGGTCACCTAGTTAAGAGCCTTAAAAATTGTAATATTTTTAACACTGTAACATGATAAACCTATATATTTAACGTTCGATAACGTGAATTATTTTTGAGTTTATACGCAAGAGCAACAATTAACGCTCATTAAAACAGAATATAAATTTATGAAATGTGAATAAATAAAAATTTAAATACTAACGCAGAGAGCAGCTTAAAACACCGATGCTTAAAGTGGGGTTAAAAATCATATCCGTACGATATAAATACGGATATGAACACGTAAATTATTCGCCGCTTGCCTCTGGACGAAATTGTAGCTGTAAACCAGTTAAAAAGTTACGTAATATTTGGTCATTACATACACGATAATGCTTGTTATCGGCTTTACGAGAAAACGCACTTAACTCATGCTTACTCAAACTAAAATCAGTTAAGGCAAGGACATCGATCACGTCTTCCGTTTTCATATTTAATGCGATACGTAATTTCATTAAAATAATATTATTATTTAATTTACTTTCTGGCGCTGGTTGCTCACCGTCGCGCTTACCGCGCTTTGTATTAATAAAACCATTTAAAAAAATGGCAAACTCAGTATCACTTGGATCTACGTAACCCTCTTCCCCTTCTCTGGTTAGCCAACCAATCACTTGTTGTTGAGTCACGTCATGATCTGCTGCAGCAAAAATTTCAATCATGGTAGTATCAGCTAAATAAAAGGTATAGCGAAGGCGGCGTAAAATATCATTATTAGTCAAAGTAAATTCCAGAGTAAGATAAGACAACCAAGCAGGTATTGCTGGCTTATGAGTAGCCATACAGTTTAGCAGAGTTAACAAGGTCACCCTATTGATTTTTTGTTTTGCTCGACATCCCCATTATGAAGGAACGGCATGATTGATTTAACGTCATTTACTACCGATGCATACCTAGTAGCAACGATCCAAAGTAAGCAAGACACGCTAAAGGTTTTTGAAAATGCTGATTATCGTTGGCTTACACTCGGGGATGAGCTAACTTTACAAGGTGTAATGGAAAAGTCACAACCGCAGCAAGTATGCAATCCGGTAAATCAAGCTATGCTGCTATTTTTGCTTTGTAGCGAGCCTTCCTCACAGATATTAAATTTAGGTTTAGGCAGCGGTTGTTTTGAACGAGCAGTGACTAATAAAGCCGGATTTGAATTAACGACTGTAGAAATTAATCCGAATGTAATTAAAGCAGCACAACGATTTTAGCTCGCCTGATTTAGCTGCTGAAATTAAACAATTACTTTATATACCTAAGCTTGATTAAAAATGTGAGCCTGGTTGAGCTAAAAACGCAACTTCCTCGGCGCTCGACTGACGCCCTAAAGTAGCATTGCGGTGTGGGTAGCGACCAAACTGATCGATAATATTTTTATGGGCAAGTTCATAATCTTCATTACTCAAACCTTTAAATAATACCATCGCCTGTTGGTGTATAAAGCTCGATTCGCTGTGCATAAACGGCATATAAAAAAACACCCGCTGCTCAACAGGTAATAATTGATCAAAGCCTTTTTCGATTGCCAACTGTGCCAATGTTAACGCTTGCGGATCTTGACTAAACGCGTGAGGGGTATCCCGGTAAATATTGCGAGAAAACTGATCAAGCACAATCACTTCAGCTAATGCACCTAAGGCAGTCACTCGCCAAGACGCATACTCGCCTTTTGTAATAGCTATCAACAGATCACTAAATGTATCTCGTATCTTAATATCTGTAGCATCAGATTTTTTATACCAACCAGATGGACCGAGTTCATCAAACCAGTAATCAATTACTACTTGATAACTAAACATAAATTTCCCTTAGTTGCCTAATACCTTGGCTGGATCCACTCTTGTTGCCTGCCATGCAGGGTAAATAGTGGCTAATACTGCCAACACAAAAGTTACAATAACAGTGATCACAATATCTTGCCATACCAGCTTACTGGGTAAAAACTCAATAAAATACACCCCTTCCAGCGGGTTTGAGCCTAACAACTGACTCAGTAGAGTAAAAAGCTCACTGATGTTCAGCGCCAGTATCACACCTATAAATGAGCCCAGTACCACGCCAAAAAATGCTTGGCTAAGTCCTTGTAAAATAAAGGTCGCTAATATCGTACTGTCTTTAGCGCCCATGGTTTTTAATATCGCTATGTTGGCCTGTTTTTCACGTACTTCCATCACTAATGACGAAACAATATTAAAACTTGCCACCGCAATGATTAAAAACACCACAATATAAACAATAGTTCTGACCATTTGTATATCTTGGTACAAGCTACCTTGGGTTCTAAACCAGCTAGAGATATAAACATAATCATCAATTGTTTGGCCTACCCGTAGCCCAATTTGATGCGCTTGGAATACATCGGTTACGGCTAAACGAAGCCCTGTTACTTGCTGCTGTTCGTAGCCAAGCACAGACTGCGCTTTTCTTAAATGAACAAATGCCGCGCTACTATCAATTGGCCCACTCATTTCAATAATACCGGCTAAGGTTAAAGTCACCCTTTTTGGCGCTAATATTTCAGTACTGGTTTGATTTATTTGGGGGATCAATAGCGTAATTAACTCACCTTGCTTAACACCTAACTTTTTAACAATTTGTTGGCCTAAAATAATTTCGTCTTCACTTATTTGGCTGACCAACTTGCCATGGGTAAACTGATTAACCGCCGATACGTCACTTTCTAGAGCAGGATCGACACCGCGTACTTCAACTGCTTTAAGTTCACTGTTGTATTGCGCCATGCCATTGACACTAATAAAAGGTGCTGCACCGGTTACACCGGGTTGCTCTGAGAGCTTTTGGACTTTTTCAGGCCAGTTATCAATAGGACGATTAGGCGCAACATATTCAACTTGTGGCACAACGCTTAATAAACGATGTACTAGTTGTTGTTCAAAGCCATTGATCACTGATAAAGCAACGATAAGCACAGCAACACCGAGTAAAATACCAATGGTGGATGCTTTGGCAATAAAACTTACAAAGCCATTTTTTTCATCACTGCTGCCGGAGCTTGCTCTAAAACGTTTACTTAAATAGGCACTAAGCAACATGGCTGGCCTCTTTAATTGCCAATTTCCCATCATCAAGGTAAGCAATTTTACCCAGCTTATCGGCTAATTCTAGGTCGTGCGTCACCACCACAAAACTGGTATTCAAACTGCTATTAAGCGCTTTGATCAAATCGTAAATTTTAATCGCATTTTGTTTATCTAAATTGCCTGTTGGTTCGTCAGCCAATACCAGATCAGGCTCTGTTACTAATGCACGAGCGATTGCCACGCGTTGGCGCTCACCACCTGATAGCATTGATGGTTTATGACTACTACGATGAGATAAGCCAACTTTTTCAAGCATTGCTAGGGCTTTAACATTAGCCTCTTTAGCAGTTAGTCCTTTTATTAATAAAGGCATCGCAACATTTTCTACCGCATTAAATTCCATCAACAAATGATGAAACTGGTAAATAAACCCTAAATGATCGTTACGAAACTTAGCTTGCTCAGCACGAGATAATTTAGCAACTTGCTGGCCTTTGATTTTAACAACACCAGCAGTTTGTGAATCCAAGGTGCCTAATATATGTAACAAGGTGCTTTTGCCAGAACCAGAGCTACCAACAATTGCCAACATTTCACCTTGCTGTAAGGTTAAGTCTATCCCTTTTAATACCTCTACTTGACTGGCACCATCTTGATAGACTTTGCTTAACTGTTCACACTGGATAACTAAATCATTCATAACGCAATACCTCTGCGGGGCTAACATTGGCAGCTTTACGTGCCGGATATAAAGTGGCTAAAAAGCTCATGGTAATACTGCCAACGGCAATAATCGATAAGCTCATTACGTCAAATTTTACTGGTAAGGCAATCCCTTTTAACAAGTTTAAACCTATGCCTGCCAGCACTTCGTTGATATAAGCACTGAGTAATAAGCCAAGAGCTGCACCTATACTAGTGCCAATCAAACCATTGTATAAACCTTGGATCATAAATACTTGCTGCACTTGTGCCGGCGTTAAGCCAAGCGTTTGTAAAATAGCCACTTCACTTTGTTTTTCGCTCACCATCATGGTCAACGCAGAGACAATATTAAACACGGCCACTAGCACAATAAGCGCGAGCAACATAGACATAATGCGCTTTTCCATCGCCACAGCGGCAAACAAAGTGCCTTGTGACTGGCGCCAATCAGTTACCGAGTACTGACTTAAAATATTACTCGCTGAAGCGCTAAAGGCATCTAGTTGAAAAGGATCGTTCAGTGAAATACTCAAATTAGGAGCGCTCGTTGCGGGTAACTTTAAGATCCGCTGTAACGAGAGGCCACTGGTAAACGCCAAACTCATATCTATTTCAGAGCCAGTTTCATATATTGCAGCAACCGTGAATAAACGTTGGCTTGGTACGCGACCTAAAGGTGTATAGGTTGACGCATTCGGCATGATCACCCGCACTTTATCACCTAAACCAATTCCCAGTTTACGTGTTAAATAACGACTAACCGCAATGTGATAGCGCGATGTCATAACAGTTTGCCAATTACCTTGCACAACTTTATCGCTGATCTTATATAAAGACGCGTTATCGTCATACAAACCTTGCAATAGCACGCCATGTAGATCGCGATTGGTTTGCAAAATAGCTTCGCCATGGCGATATAAACTGGCATGTTTTACAAACTTAGATGCAAGGATATCATTTTGTAGTTGCGTCATTTGTGCCTGTGTTTGTCCCTCAGCTGCAATTTCAACATGGGGAATAAGGCCAAGCATGTTAGTTTTAAGGTTATTTTCAAACCCATTCATCACTGAGCTGACAGTAAATAATGCCATTAACCCTATGGCGATACCGGCAATGGAGAAAAACGAAATAAACGAGATAAATGCGTTCCCTTTCGAGGAGCGACTGTATCTCAGCCCGATAAACAGGCTAACAGGTTGAAACATAATTATTTATGGTTACATTTAAGGCCAATTCTGGGCTCATACTAGCATAGATAAAGTGCGATTGGGTATGCGCAAAAATGTAAAAATTAATGACAAATCAAATGCCGACGCTAATTTACTGACATATTTTCAATAATCGTTAGTTCAGTGAAGCAATCAGATGGTCAAGTAATGCGCGCACATTGGTCGCCACAAATTGCCGTGGTGGATACACCCCCCATACACCTTCTGGCTTTGGCTGATTATTGGTTAAAATCGGCACTAAATCTCCCGCAGCTAAATCGCTTTCAATGTAATAATTGGGTAATTGAATAATACCCAGCCCTTTTTTAGCCGCGTCTGCTAACGCCCAACCACTGTTACACTGCAATCGGCCTGCTATTTTAATGTGTTTATCACGCCCTTGTTCACATACCCGCCAGTAACTGCTGTTACCCACTAAGCATTGATGATACTGCAGTTCTGCCAAGGTATGTGGTTCACCAAAACGTGCTAAATACGCTGTTGAGCAGCAAATGACAAAATGGCGTTCACTAAGACGGCGTGCTTTTAAGCTAGAGTCTTTTAAATGACCCAAGCGAATAGCCAAGTCAAACCCACCTTCTAGCAGGTTTTCTTGTTCATTACTTAATGCCATTTCAACTTCAACATCGCTGTGCTGCTGCATAAATGTGTGTACAGCTGGCATCACAAAACTTTCTCCATACATGACTGGCGCCGTGAGTTTGATTTTCCCTTTTGGTGTGCTTTGTTGTTGTGCAAGTACCCCTGTGGCATCGTCTAGTGCATGCTGTAAGAGCTTAGTTTGGTGTAAAAAGACTTCGCCTTCTTTGGTCAGTACAACTTTACGGGTAGTACGCGTTAATAATTGGGTATTTAAGCGCTGCTCTAATTGCGTTACATGGCGGCTTATGTGTGCAACAGATACCCCTAATGCGGTTGCAGCGCGGGTAAAGCTGCCTTCTTCACCAACTGCAATAAACTCATCTATACCTAACCAACGACTCATTATTACTATACTGTAAAAGTGTTTTATTAAAATGAAGATTAACATTGTTTGAGAAACAAATAAAATACCGCTATTGTTTTCAAGTCATCTTCGTATTTAACCAGCAAGAGAGTTACTATGTCTGAATTTATAAAATCAAAAGCCGCAATTGCTTGGGGTCCAAATCAACCACTATCTGTTGAAGAAGTAGATGTGATGATGCCAAAAAAAGGCGAAGTCATGGTTAAGATCACTGCAACGGGTGTTTGTCATACCGATGCGTTTACTCTATCAGGCGCGGATCCTGAAGGAATTTTTCCAGCCATTTTGGGGCACGAAGGCGCAGGTGTTGTCTATGCTATCGGTGAAGGTGTAACAAGTGTAGAAGTGGGCGATCATGTGATCCCGTTATACACCGCTGAGTGTGGCGTGTGTAAAATGTGCACATCAGGTAAAACAAATCTGTGTTCAGCAGTACGCGAAACCCAAGGTAAAGGCTTAATGCCAGACGGCACGACTCGCTTTTTCAAAGATGGCCAACCAATTTATCACTACATGGGCACTTCTACGTTTTCTGAATACACCGTATTACCGGAAATTTCATTAGCCAAAGTAAATAAAGAAGCCTCTTTAGAAGAAATTTGCTTACTGGGCTGTGGTGTTACAACTGGTATGGGTGCGGTCACAAACACTGCAAAAGTTCAAGCCGGCGATACCGTTGCTATATTTGGTTTAGGTGGTATTGGTTTATCAGCAATTATCGGCGCGAAAATGGCTGGTGCCTCGCGTATTATCGGTATTGATATCAACACCTCTAAGTTTGATCTAGCCACTAAATTAGGCGCTACAGATTTGATCAATCCAAAAGACTTCGACAAGCCAATCCAAGAAGTCATTGTCGAGATGACCGATGGCGGCGTTGATTTCTCATTTGAGTGTATAGGTAATGTTGATGTCATGCGCTCTGCCCTTGAGTGTTGCCACAAAGGTTGGGGTGAGTCGGTGATCATCGGTGTTGCTGGTGCAGGCCAAGAAATTTCGACACGCCCGTTTCAACTAGTTACAGGACGCGTTTGGCGCGGCAGTGCTTTTGGTGGGGTTAAAGGTCGTTCACAACTACCTGAGATTGTTGAACGTTACATGGCTGGCGAATTTGCATTAAATGACTTTATCACTCATACCATGGGTCTTGAAGAGATAAACGACGCGTTTGATTTAATGCATGAAGGCAAAAGTATTCGTACTGTGATCCACTACTAATATTAAAAATACAGATACCACATAGCGTGTAAGCTATGTGGTATTTTAGCGAGGAATCCATGTTAGATAATTTAAGCGCCACAAAAGTCAGCGGTGGCTGGCACAAGCAATACAGCCATACATCTATAAGCACCCATTGCCCAATGCGATTTGCTATTTTCTTGCCACCCGGTGCCAGCCAAACTAATAAAGTGCCGGTGTTGTATTGGTTATCAGGTTTAACCTGCACGGATGAAAACTTTATGCAAAAAGCCGGCGCCTTCAAAATGGCTGCTGAGTTAGGCATTGCCATTGTAGCCCCAGATACCAGCCCTCGCGGTGATAATGTACCTGATGAAGACAGCTATGACTTTGGCCAAGGTGCAGGCTTTTATGTAAACGCCACCCAAGCGCCTTACAACACTCACTACAATATGTATGAGTATGTGGTTAATGAACTGCCCGCTTTAATTGAGCAACACTTTCCAGTGACTGACAATAAAGCAATTAGTGGTCATTCAATGGGTGGCCATGGTGCGTTGATGATTGCCTTGCGTAATCCACAAAATTACACCAGTGCTTCGGCGTTTAGCCCAATTGTGAACCCTATTGACTGCCCATGGGGACAAAAAGCGTTTAGCCACTATTTAGGCCATGATAAATCGGCGTGGGCCCAATACGATACTTGTGAGTTGATGAAAAAGGCCAATGAAAATGATTACCTGCCAATGCGTGTTGAACAAGGTGAAGCAGATAACTTTTTAGTTGAGCAACTTAAAATTGAAAACTTATTTAAACAAGTGAATGAGAAAAACTATCCTGCGGAAATTAATATGCATGCAGGTTATGATCATAGTTACTTTTTCATCAGTAGCTTTATTGACGAACATCTATTATTCCATCAATCGTATTTACAGGCTCAATAATCTTCTTCGCAGTGAGGTTGTCAGCCATTATTTCATCTGCTGTTGTATAAATAGTGCTGTCGACAAGTACACCTACAACCGTGCATGCGCTGAGCTTAGTCTTGTAGCTCAGCCATGAATTCTTTCACAAACCCAGTTAGTTGCAAAATAAAAATAAACAAAAATGGAACTGCACCAATAACCGCCAAACTGCGATTAAGAAGTTCATTATTTTCTAATAACAATACCCAACTACTCAATGCAAGAAGAAAAGACCAAGTGTATAAGCTTAGCCTATGACTGCTTTTTGCTCCCGCTAAGTTGCGGATCACTAATATTGCCGAGTCTACTGAAGTTGCAACAAAAATCAGCAACAACAGTAAACTTGCCCAGATCAGGACCCCACCTTGCCAACCGAGTTGTTTGAAAAATATAAATAAACCTTGGGTATAATCAACTTTAATGGCGGCCATAATGCCGTTGCTATGGCCACTGTCCCACGCAATAGCAGATCCAGAAAAAACACTAAACCATAAGATAGTTACACACGTTGGCACAACGACAACACCAACAATATACTGCCAAACTGGCCGACCTTGACTTATTTTAGCTAAAAACACCCCAACAAATGGCCCCCACGCTAACCACCAGAAATAATAATTATAGGTCCAACTATTTGCCCATGTGGGCTCATTTAATTGACTTGAAAATTGCCAAGTTCCAGTTACTAATAAGTGGATGTAATACTTACTGCCCTTTAATGCAACATCAATAATCGGTTGTAATGGCACCATCATCATCAGCCAAACAAGGACAAAAAATGCCAAAAACACATTAAATTGACTCAATGTCTGTACACCTTTTTTTAACCCTAATCGCGCAGACAAACTATACAGTAGTGCTAATAACACGATAATAATTAAACCCACCAACCACGGCGAATCAACACTCAACTTAAGTTCAATACCTTTACGCAGTAACAATGTGGAATTAGCTATTGTGCCTACTACACCAAAAAAAATAGCCAAAATAGCTAATAGTTGGATCACAAACTTAAACTTTAATTGGGTAATTCTACTTACATGTCCGCGTGTTAAACTCAGTACAGGGGCACTAATATCGCCCGCTTTGCCGCTATTATGGCTTAAACCACCTAGCACTAAACCAAATACGGCGTACAAGGCCCATGCATGTGCCCCCCAATTCACTAGTGTGGTAGCGAGTGCGGCGGCTTGGCGATCAGGGTATAAACTTTGTTTTAAGGGCGGTTGTAGTACATGCATTGCAGGCTCCGCTACGCCCCAAAATACTAAACCAGAGCCCATGCCTGCGGCAAACAACATGGAAAGCCAACCAAAGGTTGAAAATTCAACCGTTGCTTGCTCGCCACCAATTTTTCGCTGCCCAAGTGGGCTCATCGCCAGCACAATAACACTGATCAATAAAAAATTTACCAACAGAAAAAACGGTCCCCCCAATACAGCTAACACATCAATGATCAGTGGCTGGATAGTCGCAGTAAGCATGTCTGGAAATAAAAAAGCCCCTGCTACTGATACTAAACACAATACAAGTGCAAATTTTTCAAGATTAGCGGTGAGTTTAAAAAAATGAGGTCGAATTTCCACACTGATACCTTAAAAATTATCAATACTAACAATATGGCGCTTTTAGATTGATATCAAATTAACCTATATTTAGGGAGAAGTTGTTAGACACAAAAAAACCGACCTTGGTCGGCTTTTCAAGCGTACTACCTTACTTAGCCAACAGCTTTGCTTGCTCTTGCTGACTCGCCATAAATTCATTAAAAGTGCCGTGAAAATTAACCACTGCTTTGTCACGAATATCAATAATACGGGTTGCCAGTGATGAAACAAACTCACGGTCATGGCTAACAAAAATCAGCGTCCCTTCAAAGCCTTTTAACGCATTATTAAGCGCTTCAATGGCTTCCATATCCATGTGGTTTGTCGGTTCGTCCATCACCAAAACATTTACGTCTTGCATCATTAATTTACCAAACAATAGGCGATTTTTCTCACCACCTGAGCAGTTTTTAGCTTTTTTATTCGCATCATCCGCAGTAAACAATAACCGACCTAACATGCCACGCACCATTAAATCGTTATGCTTAGCTGTACGCCACTGTGACATCCAATCAAATAAAGTTAAATCGTTATCAAAATCTTTGCTGCTATCTTGTGGGCAATAACCTATCGATGCATTTTCTGACCATTTTACAACACCGTGATTAGCTTCAAGTTCACCCACTAAACAGCGAATAAAGGTTGATTTACCAACACCATTCTCACCAATAATCGCAAGTTTTGAACCCGCTTCTAAAATCAGCTCGCCGCCTTCAAACAATACTTCACCGTCAAAACCATGGCCAAATTCTTCTAAGATCAATGCTTGACGGTGCATCTTTTTACCTTCATCAAAATACAATGACGGCGCCATTCGGCTTGACGACTTCACTTCATCTAAGCTGATTTTATCCATGCGTTTAGCACGTGAACTCGCTTGTTTTGCTTTTGATGCATTAGCACCAAAACGATTTACGAAATCTTGTAACTCTTCAATTTCAGATTGCTTTTTAGCATTACCAGCAAGTAATTGTTCACGAATAAGCGTTGATGCTTCAATATATTTTTCGTAGTTGCCAGGATAAATACGCAGCTCACCGTAGTCAATATCAGCCATATGAGTACATACTGCATTAAGAAAATAGCGGTCATGAGAAATAATGATCATGGTGCATTTACGCTGGTTAAGTTCATGCTCTAACCAGCTTATAGTATGAATATCTAGGTTATTAGTAGGCTCATCCAGTAATAAAATATCTGGGTTAGCAAACAAAGCTTGCGCAAGTAATACGCGCAGCTTCCAGCCAGGGGCTACTTGTGACATTAGACCAAAATGAAATTCTTCTTCAATGCCCGCTTTTAATAAAATATCACCCGCGCGGCTTTCAGCACTGTAACCATCCATTTCAGCAAAAACACTTTCAAGCTCAGCGACTTTCATACCATCTTCTTCACTCATTTCTGGCAGAGAATAAATACGCTCACGTTCTTGCTTTATTTTCCATAATGCAACGTCACCCATGATCACAGTGTCAACCACAGAGTATTGCTCAAAAGCAAACTGATCTTGGCTTAAGTTACCGACTTTCAGTCCAGGGCCAATTGATACGTTACCTGAAGTTGGCGCAAGCGAACCATTGAGGATTTTCATGAAGGTTGACTTACCGCAGCCATTGGCGCCAATTAAGCCATAACGATTACCGTTACTAAATTTAGCGGAGATATTTTCAAACAAGGGTTCGGCACCAAACTGCATGGTGATATTAGCGGTAGAGATCAAAATGAATTTCCTAAGCAAATACTGACAAGTACACTATTCGCTGAATAAGGAAAAGTTAATACAGGCAATAAGACGGTATAAAGAGGCCGCGAATTATACAGGCACTAGCTGCACTAGTCGAGCTTAGTCTCAATAATTGACTCACCGATCACTGGTTTTTATGTGACTTAAATAAATTTTAATGTTGTCTACAGATCCTGCTGATTATTGATTAAATAGCAATAAAAAGCGAAGGCATTGCCTTCGCTTTTATCAAACGTATCCTTTAAGCAAGTTTATCTGAGACGACTTTATAAGTAGGGTCTTCAATTACATTCACTTCGACTAAGTCGCGCGCTTTGTGTAATAACTGTGTACAGTCTTGGCTTAAGTGGCGTAAATGCAACTGCTTACCTGCCTTGGTGTATTTATCAGCTAAAGTATCAATTGCTTCAATGGCGCTGTGATCTGCCACTCGGCTATATTTAAATTCGATGATAACGTCTTTAGGGTCATTTTTAACATCAAACAACTCCGCGAACTTTTTCACTGAGCCAAAAAATAATGGTCCGTGAAGTTCATAGACTTTAGAGCCCTGCTCATCAATATAGTTTGTTGTAAAAATATGTTTCGCATGTTGCCACGCAAAAACTAAGGCAGACACAATCACACCCACACATACTGCAATTGCTAAATCCGTTATCACCGTTACACCCGACACTAATACAATAACAAACGCATCTGATTTTGGTACGCGCTTCATCATTTTGAAACTCGCCCATTCAAAGGTGCCTAATACCACCATAAACATCACGCCAACCAAGGCTGCCAGCGGCACCATTTCAATCAAACTGGCGGCAAAAATAATGAATGCTAGGAGCATTAATGCTGCTGTAATACCAGATAAACGCGAACGACCACCTGAGTTAATGTTGATCATTGATTGACCAATCATCGCGCAACCTCCCATCGCCCCAAAGAAACCACAGGTAACGTTTGCAGCGCCTTGACCAATGCATTCTTTATTACTGTGACCACGGGTTTCTGTGATTTCATCAATCAGGCTAAGGGTTAATAATGATTCAATTAAACCAATTGCCGCTAAAATAAGTGCATAAGGTAAAATAATTTTTAATGTTTCAAAGGTAAATGGAACCATTGGAATGTGAAATTGTGGTAAACCACCAGCAATAGTTGCCGCACTGTCACCGGTCATATCTTTTAAGAAATCAAGTACTGTACGCGCTTCTAAATCAAACCCGATCACAATAGCGGTTACTGTAACAATAGCCACTAATGTTGATGGCACAGCTGTAGTCAACTTTGGCAAAAAGTGAATAATAGCCATCGTTAAGGCGACTAATCCTAGCATGATCATCATCGGCGTGCCGGTCATCCACTGCATGCCACCTTGGCCATCGGATACTTTAAATTGCCCTAATTGGGCTAAGAAGATGACAATCGCTAAACCATTTACAAACCCGAGCATCACCGGATGAGGAACCATACGAATAAACTTACCGAGCTTAAACACCCCTGCCAGTATTTGTAGTATCCCCATCAGTAATACAGTCGCGAAGAGGTACTCAACCCCATGATCTAGCACTAAACTTACCATAACAACGGCAAGTGCACCGGTTGCACCGGAGATCATACCTGGGCGGCCGCCAAAAATAGCGGTGATCAAGCCAACAATAAATGCTGCATATAAACCAACTAAAGGCTCAACATTTGCTACAAACGCAAATGCAACAGCTTCAGGAACAAGCGCTAAGGCAACTGTTATACCTGATAAGATATCGTTTTTAGCAGAGCTTGGCGCCTTGCTTAATAAGTTAAACATTTAATTCCTCTTCGGGGTGTGGGATCAAAAAAACACTCAATTCTAACAAATTAAGCTAAAGTTAACAATTACAGTAAGAGGGACAAGCTAACGCCTTTATAGCGCTAGCTTGATTAGATACGATTAAAGTGGCAACGATGTACTGCGTTTTACACAAGTCATAGTGACGTTTGAGTGAACTTCTTGTACAAATTCAAGATTCAATAAATTGTCACGCACAAACTGTTCATAGCCTTCAATCCCTTTAGAAATGATCCGCAACATAAAGTCCATAGTGCCAGCCATACTGTAACATTCTGTTACTTCATCATAACTTAGGATAAGTCGTTCAAACTCAGCTAAGTTTGTACGGCCATGATTTGATAAACGAACATGAGCGTACACGAGCATATCAAAACCGAGCTTTTTCTCATCCAATAAGGCAACTTTGCCTTTGATATAACCATCTTGCTCAAGCTTAGCAATACGACGCCAACAAGGTGATTGAGATAAACCGACTTTATCAGCAATATCAGCGGTCGAAAGACTTGCATCTTGCTGTAACAGTGCCAAAATTTGGCGATCAACATGATTTAGAGGCATTTTATTTCTTATTTATTTTACTAAATTGATTAAATTATACATTGCTTTGAGAGTTGAGTCTTGTACTTTTATGCATTTATTATGCGCAACTAACCAAATTTACCACTTATAAATGGATTCGATATGCGTTCAGTCAGCACTTTCGTGTCAGGTCCATGTCCAGATAGAATTCGCGTTTCATCAGGCAGTGTCAAAATATGATTTTTAATCGAGTCAAGTAACTGCTGGGTATCCCCTTTAGGGAAGTCTGTACGCCCTACTGAGCCTTTAAAAATAACATCACCGACTATCACTAACTGATGTGTTGCTTCATAAAATACAATATGCCCAGGGGTGTGGCCCGGACAATGACGAATTTCAAATCGCAATTGACCCAATGTAAACGTATCCCCGTGGCTTAACCAATGCTGAGGGTGAAAAGGCGTAATCGCTGAAAAGCCAAACATTTGCGCTTGCATAGGTAATGCATCAAACCAAAATAATTCGTCTTTTTGTGGCCCGACAATATCGACAGAAAAATGCTCAGCAAGCACTTTTGCCGCACCAACATGATCAAGATGGCCATGGGTGAGTAAAATACACTGCAAGCTTAACTGATGCTTGGCAAGCTCAGTAATGATTTTATCAGCGTCGCCACCGGGGTCGATAACCGCTGCGTGGCGTGTTTGTTTACAAATAACCACTCGGCAATTTTGTGCAAAAGCGGTCACCGGTACGGTAATTATTTCCATATTTTAATTCTTTATTTGCGATTTAGTATCAAATGTCATCAACACAGGATACTTTAAATAAGCTTGATCATAAAATGGCGTATGCTCATAGAGCCAGTTTAATCGTGCTTGTGCATTTTTAGCAAAAGCGACATCCTCACGAATTTTTTTATCAAACTCAAGTGCAAGAGCCGATTTATCTTTTAGCATATGGCGAGCATACGGCGCTAATGCATAGTTTTCCATGTATTCAGTACGTTGAAAAATGGTATTAAACTCACCCCATGCAAAAAATGAATCCGGTGCTTTGGGGTGTAAAAGATGAGTTGCTAATTCACCGAAAGGTTGAGCAGTTTCAACTTTAGACCAACCGGTCAACGACTTTTCCGGCACATCTACAAAATCAAAATCTGCATTTACTCGAAAGCGTCCTTCAAACGGCGCTTTATCAAATTCATGCTTTGTTACTACCGCGACTTTTAAATTAGTTACCAGCTCATCACTACTCACGTTTTCTACTGTAATACCATGTAATTTGAGTTTTTCGACAATGTGTGGATAAGCAGGTGGAATATAAAACGAATTTGGTACGGTGATCACGGTTTTTGCGTCCTTCTGCCAGTAAATAGGCAGCGCATCATAGTGTTGTTTTTCACCTAAATACTTTACTTCTATCTGGCCACTCAAGGCGCTCATACTGCGTGAATATTTGATCCCTGCAAATGCGATAGTGTTTGGCTCTTTTGCATAACCGCGTTCAACAATAAGCTGACTTGGTACAAAATCATGTTCTTTTTCAACCGCTTCGGTTAATTGTTGATGATGTTGTGCCAGTGCTGAAATAGCTCCATCTAAAAATACATAAGTACCGAGTACACGTTGTTTGTACGGTTTTAATGAATGATTTTCGACTAAAATTGTGGGTAACGATCTTAAATCCCCCCAACCATTCGAATAACGAGGCGTGGCAACCCAGCCCGCTAAGCCTTTTTTAAACTCGCGCTTATCCATTACAAATACCAGCGGCCCAGGTATATGGCCTTGCTCTTGTAATTTTGTGTCGATGATAGGTTTAAAATAATTATTGAGCGCATCTGACACACTTGGCGATTCACTAGCAAATACGGGGTTGTACCCGTAAGTTACATCGTATTGATAATCTGCACCGTCAGTCACATGCACATCGATATATAAATCTGGGTTAAACTGCTTGATCACCTTTAATACACCACGTACTTCCGGCGTATCTAGTTTGGTGAAATCACGATTTAAATTTAAATTATTAGCATTGGTTCTAAAGCCCATTTCAACTGGGCCACGCTGGTTTATGCGATTAAACTGACTACTACGCTCATGGCCATCAACATTTAAAATAGGAATAAATAAGATGTTCACTTGGCTTAAAATATCTCGACGTTTTCCGGTTGCAATATCGCGTAGCAACATAAACATCGCATCTTTACCGTCAATTTCGCCGGCATGAATTCCCGCTTGAATAAAAATAGTCGGCTTGGCGTTTTGCATTAACTGCGAAGGTGTAAATGCACCATCTTCGCTGGCTACCATCATGTTGATCGCACGGCCACTGGCACTATGTGCAATAGTTTGCACTTGGAATTGGGTAGGGTTTGCTGCAACAAGACGATCTACAAAGGCCATAGTTTGCTGATAATTTGGTGATTTTAGCCCTTCACTTAGTTCGAAATCTGTGGTTAATGGACCTTTTTGTTGTATCAATGCCAGACTTTGACCTTGCCATGGCAACAATGGCGGTAAATGGCTATCTAATGTAATACTGGCACTGAACAATAATAAACTGGCGATCATAAGACTCTCAAACCTTGGCCTCTGCAATAGCTTCAATTATAACAAGGATAAATGACAGATTGCATAAACTGCGGTGATTCAACAAAAAAATGCAGCCAATGACAATTTGAAAACTTTATAGGGCTAATATTCACGCATTAAAAAAGGCGCTATAAAAGCGCCTTACCACTCAAGAATAATGTGCTTAAAACATATCTTGATAAGGATTCGTTTTACTAAATGCAATGGCTTTATCAAAACCTGGAATATGCATGTCGGTATCAGAAATGACGATTTCATCTTCATCAATCATGCCATCACCAAAGCGATAAATTAGCTCATATTGTCCTAAGTCAGCTTGTTGCTGATAATTTGCCTGAGCGGCTGAAACAGTTTTATTGCTAAATGCATATGCATCCATCACCGCGCTGCCATGGCGTTTTGCTAACATTTTCATGGTCACGATGGGTGACAAAACAGTGGCTGTGGCATTATTACCGCCAAAGCCTTTTGAATTAATAAAGGCAATATCCATATCTTCGCATTGATAATGCTCAGTACGAATATCTAAATACTGGTTATGCACATCCTTGGCCACTTTATCTATGGTGGTTATACCCGGCATAATATTATGTGCAAAGACACCCAGCGCCATCGCTAATTGGTCGCCACTAGCTGGCGCAATTGTGTGCCCTACATACGCTTTTGGTGCAGCTACTTTCCAATTATCAATGGCAAACGTTTGTGCCACCTTATGATAAATTAATGACTCTGTTACGCGGTTTTGCGGTGTGCTTGAACCATGCGCTAAAATAAAGCTACGTTGTTGTAATGCTTCTTTACCTAATAAGCTCGTGGCTAATGCCGCCGACTTCGCCATGGTTATATAATTACCCGGTCCTGGTGATGTAATTGATTTTTTAACGCCATCAGCATTTACAAATACATCAGGCACGCAGCCTAGAATGTCGGCACCCAACTCCAGTGCTAACGCATCATCCATTAGAATCGCTACTTGTGCCCCTTCACCTAAAGTAAAGCCGCAGTTTTCGCCAAATGGGCGGCTACTTTTACGATAATCAGGCTCATCATCATTGCTTAAGTTATCCAAGCGGCGTAAACCTTCAGTATTCGCCAGCGCACTCATATTGCCAAAGCCTTCAACCACTTCAGGAGTAATTGCGCATTCAACACTTGCCACAATAGCAACACGAGTACGCCCTGCTTGTATATCGTTTACTGCAGCGCGCAAGTTATATAAAAATGTTGCACACGCGCCAGAAGTTGAAAACGTAGTGCCTACATTGCCCGTCACATAGGCATTAATGAAATCGGTCGACATTGTATTTAAGCCAAGCGCTAACTGCTTAGTGCTGACACGATCACCTTGCTGGCGGGCTTTTACTAAACCACCTAAGCCCTTGTCATCCATTTGACCAATAACCGACGCTGAATAAGTGCCAATTTTATCCGGCTCAACACTATTCATAATGTGTTGCCAATCAAGTCCGGTTGATTTAATCGCGTCAGTTGCAGCAAAAATAGTTGCTTGTAAACCACGTGGCTGATAGCGGCTGTTGTACATAATTGATGGATCAAACCCTGTTGGTAGTTGCCCAGCCGATTTAATCGGATTATCGCGAGTAGAAGCATGTTTAATATCAAACTGAGCCGCAATGGTTACTTTTACTTTTTTATTTTCAAGCTCTTCTACGTGCCAACTTGCAGGGACTGGCGAAGGTAAATCTCGACGACGTGTTTCAAACACAATCGCGCTTTCATCTGACGCGGTTAATGTCATTTTTTGCTGCCATGGTGTTGCATCGACATCAAAATGCTCTTTTTCAATTTTACGAATTAACGTACCGGCAATAATTTGCTCACCAAAGCGTGCTTCTATGTCGCTTTTTTCAACAGTATTACCTTGTAAATCTTGCAGTTGCCCATTCACAATACTCACTAAGTTCATTAACGTGGCGAGGCCTAAAAATGTTTCTTGGCGAGCTTGAGTATCTAAGTTGTTTAACACGATACGACGATAACCTTGATGAAAAGAAGTACGACCTGCGGCGTTAATTCCACCCATGCCGATAATAACGGGTAATGCTGTCATAATTTACCTTGAGAAAACGTGTTATAGGAGATACTTGCAGTTTAGATGGATTTAATTATCAACATTGTGCTTAAATAGCCAAATAATGAGCCTATGAGGCCAAATCAAACTGGTCGGAGCAATTAAATGGACAACAACTTGGTACTTAGCCCTTTGCAAATAAGTATTTTGGTATACCAGCACTTATTGATCACCAGTGTCACCTTGCCAATTGAAATGCTCAGAGCCGGTGAGGCGTACGCCAAAGGGCATCTAAACAGCGGAACTTTTCGGCCATTAACGATTAATTTAATCGCTGAGGACGGCGAAGCTATCAAAAATCGCAGCGGCTTAGCAATATTACCGGATCACACTTACGGCACAGCACCTTACAGTGACTTGATTATTGTGCCCGGTATTTGGCGTAATCCTCGCCCTGTTGTCAGAGCAAACTCTGGGTTAGTTCAGTGGCTTGCCAGCAGCTGGCAAACGGGTAGCTCAATCATTGGCGTGGGTACTGGCAATTGCTTAGTCGCTGAAGCTAAGTTATTAAATGGTCACCCCGCTACCACCCATTGGCATTATGCAGAGCAATTTAAGCGCAACTACCCACAAGTGCTGCTCAAGCCTGATTTTTTTATCACCCAATCTGAGCGCTTATACAGTGTGGCAAGTCTAAATGCCTTAGCAGATGTGATCGTGCATATTATTAGCCAATACTACGGACAGGCCGCCGCTCAGCATGTTGAGCGCAACTTTTCTCACGAAATTAGGAAACCTTACGAAGATCAGCGCTACCTTGAAGGCGCCGTTGATCGGCATCCAGATGAACTGATTGCGCAAATTCAATTTTGGTTAAAAAACAACTTAACCACAGAGCAAAGTTTAACAGAGGTTGCTCAACTATTTAGTTTGAGTTACCGCTCTTTTACTCGCCGCTTTCGCATTGCGACCAACCAAAGCCCCATTGAGTATTGGCAGCAATTACGTGTACAAACAGCCAAGGAGCTACTTGCATCATCTAACTTATCAATTCAAGAGGTTGCTTTAGAGGTAGGTTACAATGATCAAGGCCATTTAACCCGCGTGTTTAAAAAAGTGCTCTCGCAAACCCCTAGTGAGTATCGAAAAGTGGTTAGAAGAAAGTTATTTGGGAGTTAATCGACGCGAATAGCTCACGAATGAGCTTGGTCATCATTTTATTCAATAACTGTTTGCGCAGATACAAGTCATGTGTTCTCTACTTTGTATCGGCGCAGGATTTGCAGCGTAGATTAACGCTTTTTGTAGTACAATTTAGAATAGCGTTTAACCTGAGCATGAACACCGCGCCCTAGGCTTTTAAACTTAGCTTCAAGGACATCAACACCATATAAAATACCCACCACTAAAATGGATAGTTTAATAGCTGCCAATAAATTATCGGTTGCAATCACTACACCAATAGATGCCAAAACCCAGATAGTTGCCGCCGATGTTACTCCAACCACAGCGCCATCTTTAGCGAGCATCACTCCAGCACCTAAAAAGCCGATGCCAGTAATAATTTGACCAACCACGCGCGAGTGGTCAATCACATCACCATGGAGCATAAACGCCGTAGCTAAAAACAAATAAGTACCTAATATAATCAGTACTGAGGTTCTTATTCCTACTGGTTTGCCCCGTAACTGGCGTTCCATACCAATCAAAGCGCCACAAAATGCAGCACTGCCTATTGCCGACCACGAATAGGGGGCGATATCTACTAATTCAAAAAAAGTCACTCAAGATCCTAAAATTACTGCATGTGTATAGCCAGTGCCGTACTCAAACGAGAACTACCGAAACTGGCCATTTTTAAAAAGTCACTCTTAGCGATGGGGACATGTTGACAATCAATCGCCAGCTGTTTATCGCTTTCACAAAAAGGGTCATGGACATATAGACAATGCTCATCTAAATGCGTTACACACACCCAATGCGGTGACTTTTTACCATCAAAGCGATACGTACTGATCAATAGCACCACGGCCATTTTTGCTGCTAACCAGCGTTCTATGTGCTCAAGGGTTAAGTCTTGATACTTCACATCTAGTTTGTGATTAATTGCCTCAACCACAAATTGATTATGAACCGTGTGTAAAATTGCTTTCTTCTTATCACTTCTTACGCCATCAACAAACAATGTATCACGTGTGTTAATAATCACATCGGCTATAAAACCGCGTTTATTGGCAGCTAAAGCAAGTCCTAATGGATGACAACCGCCATGACCAGAGGTCATAAAAATAGTGGTTGCTTCACGCCAAATATCAAGCTCATTCACTTGTGAAATAATCGCTTTTTTTATTGATGACATTGCCATTAATAATGCCGCTGGCCCACAAGTAAATTCGGTTGTTTGCTGATACCAAGGCGTTACACGCGAAAACTCAAGCTCACTGGTTTTGCGAATGTTTTTTTGCATCCGCAAGGCATCACTATGATCATCATAATAGTCACTGTATTGCCCAAATACTCGGTATCCAAGCTTTTCATAAAGTGCGATTGCAGCTTTATTATTTACCGCCACTTCAAGACGCATAAATAACCGCCCGCGTTCAGCCGTTGCTCTTTCTAGTGCTTTCAAAAGCTGCTGAGCAACGCCTTTGCCTTGTGCATTTGGTGCAACTGCTAGCGAATATAAACGTGCTAAACGAGTGCCTTTATGACACCACACTAAGCCATAGCCGAGTATCTGTTGATCTAACTCTGCAACCATTAAAATACCATGCTTGGCTGCAATCCAGCGCTTTAAGCTACGCGCACTTAATCTATCTTGATTAAAACTTTGCTGCTCTATCTCAAGTAACGCTTTTAAATCGCTATCTGTGGCAGCGCGAACTGCCACACTCTGCTCGGTCATTAACTTCGGCCTCGTGCTTCGAGGCGTTGTTTAAATTCTTCCATAATGATCATATAGAGCTCATCACCTAAGTAACCATCTTCTACTTTATGGTCAATACTTGGGTTATCGTTTACTTCAAGCACATATGCACGACCTTGGTGTTCTTTAACATCCACACCATAGAGCCCTTTGCCCACAGTTTTACATGCTTTTAATGCTGCATCTAAAACTGCTTTTGGCAACTCAAAAGTAGGCAGTGTTTCAAAACCCCCAGAGAAAAACCGTTTTGCATCATGGTTATAAATTTGCCAATGATTACGAGCCATTAAATAACGGCATGCATAGATAGCACGACCATTTAAAACTCCTACTCGCCAATCGTATTCTGTGTACATATATTCTTGGGCTAAAACTAAAGCGCTAAATTCAAATAACTCAGTCAATTTTGCTGCCAGCTCATTACGATCAGTTACTTTGTAGACACCTTTTGAAAACGACCCTTCCGGCATTTTAAGCACTAATGGATAAGTAAATGCCTCTTCAAGCTGACTGATGGTTTCATCACTTTGATCAGCTACCACTACGGTTTTTAAGCTCGGTACTTTTTGATAATTAAACGCATCATGCAAATACACTTTATTACAACAGCGTAGAATAGACTCTGCATCATCAATCACCACTAATCCTAGGCTCTGCGCCTTACTTGCCAAACGATAAGTTGGGTGGTCAATTGCAGTTGTTTGACGAATAAATAGCGCATCAAATTGAGCGATATTATCTATTTCATCAACGCTTAGCGCTTGAGCATAGATACCATGTTTAGCTGCCGCTTTGATAAAACGGGCTATTGCATCTTTATCGCTTGGTGGCACTTTTTCATTGTGATCAACTAAAATAGCCATATCCCAGCGGTAACGTTTTTGCGTACTGCTTATACGCCACTGTGTTTGCGTAAACTCAGTTAATTTAGCAACAAAGTCTTGATGCTGCTGAGCATTAAGCGACGCCAATGAACCTTGCTGTAATAGTCCAGCTTCATCTACAAATAAAATAGGCGCTGGGTATTGTTTAAATACCATTTTTGCCGCTTTGTTTTGTAATTCATTTACTGCGTGCCCAAAGTATAATGCATCATCAAGATGACCAACATTAAGCATCAAAGTTTGGCCACTACGTAGCGCATTAATCGTTTTTACACTAGGTAATACCTGATGTTTACGTGCCTCAGCAAGTAATGAGCAATAATAGCCTTTACTCAAGTATTGGCTTGAGTCGCATAGATTAATAATGCGCGTTTTAGGCTCATTATGCTTTGGGTAATCTCGTAAGTAAGTATTGAAGGTAATTACGTTTTCGAATGAATGAGCAAGTGCATGCTCGTTGTTATCAACCACAATCAAGGTTTTAAACACGACTTTTCCTAAAATAAGTCAAAATACAAATATAAGAGTGAATGTAAATAGAAACACCCATACTGCTAAGTCATTGTTGTGCTACTGGTGTACTTAACAGGATGGGTGCTTTAGATTCAGCTACTGCTTAATCTACAGGTGATTTATAAAGGGTTTTTCGCTACCTTACCAACGAGTAATTTTTAGCGTTAAGATAAGTAAATTTAATCAACCATAGTAAGGTCTAATAAAGCTGATTAAAGCGCCTTTCAACACCACTAACTTATTGAAACAATTTCTAATAACAAGGATTTATTCGCGATTGTAAAACTAAACTCATCACCTTGTTGCTTGTTCATCAGTAATTTACCTAATGGCGACAGTGGGGTGAGAACATACACTGTAGTGTCTTTTATTTTAATGCTTAAACCACCTGATAGTGGTCCTAAAAAATACCATTTTAGATTTTCGTCTTCATCACAGATGCAGACCAGTGAACCAATGGCAACTTTACTTGATACAGCGATTTTAAATGCCTTTTCAAACTCGATAATACTCAAATGGCAATCATTCACTCGCTGTGCTTGCCCTTGTGCTAAATAGGCAGCTTCTAGGCCTAATGTATCGTATTTATTTTCAGCAATATTTTCTTCATGAGTGGCGGTATCATGGGCTGTCTTTGCAGCAGCCTGCGCGGTAGTAAGTTGCGCTTCTAAAGCAAAACGCAGGCATTCAATCACATGGGGTTTATTCATATCTAAGGAATTACTTTAAATCTATAATGACTGTATTTTAACGTGCTTTGGGCTGCGTGTAACTCAATTGCCTAAAAACAAGGTTATTCACAGGCATTGATTAATAACATAAATCAAGCGCTGCTGTTAACAACGCTTGCTGAACTGTTTTTTACTACTTAGCTATCCATGGCGTTACTTTTAGTAATGGCACCGACACAGCAAATGCGCTTTTATCGTCTTCCCACTGCTCAGTAACTCTGACATGACAAATTGCCCCTTGGCAATCAAAAGCAGGATCGGCAATTGTGACTGGCTCTGCAAAAGTCAGCACTACACCTTGTTGTTCAGGCAATAAAAAGCTCATCAATTTGCTAACAAAAAATCCCGACAGATCCGACAATAATTCATCAAACTCATTATTAAGCTGATACAACTGGTGTTTATTCAAATTACTATTATTAAACTCACGCGCTTCAATTTGCAGTTTTAACTGGCAATCATGGTTTTCGTTTTGAGGCTCGATAACCACCACAGCTTTATTTGTATCAAGTTGTTTATCAAAAGGAAGTAAAAGCTGAGCGTGCTCCGTGTAATTAAGTGGAAACTCCTCTCGCTCAGTAATAATGTGCCCAGTTTTAATTAAACATTCATCATTACTAGCAATGTCGGTGATGTAAAAGTTAACCTGAGCAAATTGAAAGTCACCTTTATTAACGACTTTTAAACGGTCATAAAAGCCATCATAGGAGACCACAAACTCTTTTGCTTGGACAGTAAATGTTGCTATTAGTACAACGGCAGCTGCCATAATATGACTGATATTACGTACTGGGTTATTCATCAAAGTAGGCTCTATTTTGGTTGATCATTTGATTTAATTCTTCGATATACGCCTCACCACGCTCAGAGTATGAGGTTAATCCGTAGCTTAGTTTAGTCGCTGAAATTGGCTTTTCTTGTAAACGTAAATCGGCGCGGATACTACGTAAGTGTTTATAGGCGGCATGAGTATTAATATTCTTAAAATAAGAAGTCACGGCTGCGCGCACAGATTTAAATGCCGCCACCTCATGATCTGCACCGCTATTACGACGATTAGGCACCATACCGCAACCTTTGCTGTAACACCACTGACCAAAAAAGTTTAAACCTATTCGAGCAAACCGAGACGTCCCCCATGCTGATTCGTTGGCCGCTTGCATCAGCGCCAATTCTTTAGGAATAATATCAACTCGGCGTAATGCCTGACGCAAAGACAAACTATCTATCGTTTCTGGTAATTTATAGCGATTTAAAATCGTTTTAACTTGCTTGGTTTGCGTGCGACTTAATGGCTCATCGTATTGCAGCATCATCACTGCAATCTCCAACGTTGCCCGCTGCTGCAGAATTTTTTTATTTTCAGCCTCAACATGTGGTCGAATAAAGTTAAAAAAAGCATGTTTTTTTTCTTTTACATCACTAAAACCATCAAAATCAGGAAGTTTAATATTATGTAAGGGCTTTTCTTTCTTTTTGACTGGTGGCTTGATTGAGGTTGTTTCGTCCTCAATAGTTGGATCCGACTTTTCAATAAATGGATAACTCAATGCCCAAATGAAAAATAGGCTAACAATAAAACGAAAAAGATACTTAAGCATGTATTCTCTCAAAAAAACTAACATTTATGCATGGTAGATCCACACGCATCTGACCATTCATTATACCTAAGCCCTTCAATAAAGGCGAATATACCCATTTGAAGGATTTATAATCTTAAAAAATCAGCTACAATTAAACGCATAGAAACGCTAAAAAAGTTACCGGATACTCATTAATGGAATTAGACTGGCAAAGCCGCATAATAAATCAAAACAAGTTTCGCCCTAATGACAACCGCTCAGCGTGGCAAGTAGACCGCTCCCGGATAATCCATGCAGCTGCATTTAGACGTTTGCAAGCTAAAACTCAGATAATGGGAATTGGCCTAAATGATTTTCATCGTACACGCTTAACTCATTCTTTAGAGGTATCGCAAATTGGCAGTGGGTTACTTCGCCATTTAGAAAAACAACACCCTGATTTCACACATTTTCCCGACCCTAGTTTACTTGAAACACTTTGTTTGGCCCATGATATAGGCCACCCACCTTATGGGCATGGCGGTGAAATTGCTCTTAACTACATGATGCGTGAACATGGTGGTTTTGAAGGCAATGCACAAACACTGCGCATTGTTTCAAGACTCGAACCATACAGTGATGGCCATGGTATGAACTTAACGCGCCGCACTTTGCTTGGCTTTATAAAATACCCAGCTTTTATTGATGACTTATGGCACACCATCCCACATCATGATCCGCAACGTGCATTTATAAAAGCTGACGACTGGCGCCCAGCAAAAGGCTTATACAAAGATGATAAAGCGACCTTTGACTGGATTGTTGCGCCTTTATCTGACGCTGATAAACAACGCTTAGGCGATTTTAAGGCCGTCGATGAGTTTAGATCTAAAACCAGTTTTAAATCCCTTGATGCAGCCATTATGGAACTTGCCGACGATATTGCTTATGCCGTGCATGACCTTGAAGACGCAATTGCAACAGAGCAAATCACCCTAAAAGAGTGGCAAAATCATGCATTACCCGCACTTGAGCTTGTGCAATGTGAGTGGCTTGGCGACAGTAACTTAACCGAGCGGCTATTTTTAGGTAGTGAAGCACAGCGTAAAGATGTGATTGGTGAGTTAGTAAACTTATTTATTACTCAATCATCCATCGTCCACACTGAACTTAAGTTTGAAAATCCAATTTTAAATTATACCGTTGAACTACCGCATAGTTATCAGCATTTACTTGAGACTTTAAAGTCATTTATTTATCAACGACTCATTCGTGCTTCACATATGCAGCAAATTGAGTTTAAAGGACAAAAATTAATTATTGAATTATTTGAAGCGTTTGCCTGCGAACCATTACGGCTCTTACCTGAAACCACAGCAAATGTGTTTCGCCAAGCACAACAAAATGGTAATACTCACAGGGTAATTTGTGATTATTTAAGTGGCATGACTGACGAGTATGCGTTTAAAACACACCAACGCCTTTTTTCAAGTAATAGCTAGCATTAACAAGATATGTGATATGAAAAGTACACCTGAATTTACTAGCTTTAAAAAGTTTTACCCATACTACTTACAAGAACATAAAAATATTACCTGCAAACGGTTACATTTTTTTGGTAGCTCTTTGGTGCTTATTATCGTTTTGTATGTGCTGTATAGCCAACAATTTATGCTGTTGTGGTTGCTACCCATTATTGGTTATGGTTTTGCCTGGGTTGGTCATTTCTTCTTTGAGAAAAACCGCCCTGCTACCTTTAAATACCCCTTTTATAGTTTATGGGGAGATTGGGTAATGTTTAAAGATATGCTGATTGGCAAAATAAAATGGTAGTCCCTGTTGTTTTGTAATAACCGACAAACAACCAAAAAGATCATTCTGCACACCTGTTTTTGTCGCTTTTCAGTGATATAGTTAACGCCATTTTTGCTATTCAAGATATTAAAATGTATCGATTATTTGAACGGATGACTAAGCCGTTTCCGGAGCAACAACCGACTCAGCCTCCGACAACGCTATTTGCGTTTTGCCGCCATTACACTAAGGGCATGGAAGCCTCGCTTTTCTTTATGTCGCTCAGCGCAGCATTGCTCGCAATTTTAGAAGTATCACTGTTTAGCTATATGGGCCAACTTGTTGATTGGCTTAGTGCTTATACACCCGAAACATTATTTGTTGAGCAAAAATCTGAACTCATAAAAATGGCGGTAGTGCTGCTTGTTATATTGCCGACCGTAGTGTTTTTTCATTCAGCTATTTTGCACCAAGCACTACTGGGTAATTACCCAATGTCAATCCGCTGGTTAGCTCACCGCTACTTGCTGCGCCAAAGCGTTAGCTTTTATCAAAACGAATTTGCTGGGCGTATCGCCACTAAAGTAATGCAAACATCGCTGGCAGTGCGTGAAACCGTAATGAAACTACTTGATGTACTAATGTATATAGTGGTTTATTTTGGAGCCATGGTGTTTTTAGCCGCTGAAGCAGATTGGCGATTAATGTTACCGCTATTAGTGTGGCTTACGCTGTATGCTCTCATACAAATGTATTTTGTACCAAAACTTAAACGTATTGCCAGCTCGCAAGCGGATGCTCGCTCCGAAATGACCGGTAGAATCGTTGACAGTTATACTAATATTTCAACAATTAAACTATTTTCCTATACCCAACGCGAAGAGCAATACGCAAAAGACAGCATGGATGTATTCTTACAGCCTGTATATAAACAAATGCGCCTAGTGACTAGTCTAAACTTTTGCATTAATAGCCTTAACTATTTATTGGTGTTTAGCGTTGCTGCGCTATCACTTTATTTATGGTCATTAAGCGCAATCAGTGCAGGAGCAATTGCCGTAGCTGTAAGTTTATCACTGCGTTTAAATGGCATGGCACAATGGATCATGTGGGAAATTAGCAGCCTATTTGAAAATATTGGTACAGTAAGCGATGGTATGAAAACCCTTTCAACGCCTATTGATGTTGATGACGAGCAAAACGCAAGTACACTTGCTGTGAGTCAAGGACAAATTACATTCGATAAGGTGTTTTTTAACTATGGTAAAGCCGCCAACGAAACCAACCGAGGCCCTGTTATTAATGGCTTAGATTTAAATATAAAACCAGGCGAAAAAATTGGTTTAGTGGGGCGCTCTGGTGCTGGTAAATCAACACTTGTAAACCTATTACTGCGTTTTTATGATGTCGACAGTGGCGCTATAAAAATTGATGGTCAAGATATTTCAAAAGTAAGCCAACAAAGCCTTAGACAATACATTGCGATGGTCACCCAAGATACATCACTGCTGCACCGCTCAGTAAAAGAAAACATACTTTACGGCCGCCCTGATGCAACTGATGAACAAATGCTAAATGCCACCAAGCAAGCAAAAGCCATGGAGTTTATTGCAGACTTAGAGGACAGTAAAGGTAATAAAGGCTTTGATGCACAAGTGGGTGAACGCGGCGTTAAACTCTCAGGGGGCCAACGTCAACGTATCGCAATTGCACGAGTTTTACTAAAGAACGCTCCCATTTTGATTTTAGACGAAGCAACCAGTGCGCTTGATTCAGAAGTTGAAGCGGCAATCCAAGCGAGTCTTGATGATTTAATGACTGGTAAAACCGTCATTGCCATCGCACATCGACTATCCACTATTGCACAAATGGATCGGCTCATCGTACTTGATGAGGGCGGCATTGTAGAGCAAGGTAGCCATGAGGAACTGCTAGCACAAAATGGTATTTATGCCGCGTTGTGGACACACCAAACCGGTGGGTTTATTGGTGTAGAATAATTTTTACCTAGCCATAACGCCTTAGTTAAGTTTCAAAATCCAAGCGCTTTTTTTGAAACTTAACCAGCCAAATGTCCTTACAAAAAATTTTATCGTTTTTAATCCAACTTAAAAACCACCTCTTCCCTGCCAATTTGGCTACGAAACTGTTCCCTACAAAACTCATATTTTGGGTGGCTTGGCTGTCTATATACCCAAACCACCTCAAGATGCGAGCGTCGTTGGAATTAAAAGCGATTTAGTCAAGGCATTGATTGCAAGGAATAGTGGTTCTATTGTTAAAATCAATAACACAGTATAAATCGCTTTTAAACCAACCCGTTGGGCGTTTCACAGGCACTTACTCTCAGCGTTGTTACTTCTTAAAAGGGACTGCCATTGTTGCAAAGTAACGCCTTGATATTAAGCCCCTGTGAAACGCTGAATTCTGCATCTTGAGGTGGTTTGGGTATACTGCTATAATCGCGGCCTTTCATAGCCTGCGTAATTTGTCAGAGTGTCTCCTTTTAGCTCTGTAATACGACGCGTATGCGCTAGTAGTTTAAATGACAGCAACCTGTATAAGCGAAATTATCCATGAGCGAAAATAGTCACATTAAAGTCATCGTTGGCATGTCCGGCGGTGTTGATTCTTCTGTATCAGCTTATTTATTAAAACAACAAGGCTATCAAGTTGAAGGCCTGTTTATGAAAAACTGGGAAGAAGATGATAATGATGAATATTGCGCTGCTGCCGACGATTTAAAAGACGCGCAAGCAGTCTGTGACAAGCTGGGGATTGAACTACACACAGTTAATTTTGCCGCAGAATATTGGGATAACGTATTTGAGTACTTTCTTGCTGAATATAAAGCAGGCCGTACGCCAAATCCTGACATTATGTGTAATAAAGAAATCAAATTCAAAGCTTTTTTAGAATTTGCAGCAACGGCGCTTGGCGCTGACTTTATAGCCACAGGCCATTATGTACGCCGTGAATTACGCGATGATAAATACGCTATGTGTCGTGGTCTTGATGATAACAAAGATCAAAGCTACTTTTTATACACATTAAGTCATGAACATATTGCACAAACGCTGTTCCCAGTTGGTGATATTGCCAAACCTGAAGTGCGTCGCATTGCTGAAGAGCAAGACTTAATTACCCACGATAAAAAAGACAGTACCGGTATTTGCTTTATCGGTGAGCGTAAGTTTAAAGACTTCCTACAAAAATTCTTACCTGCACAACCGGGTGTTATTGAAGACACAGACGGTAACAACGTTGGTGAGCACGAAGGCTTGATGTATCACACTCTCGGTCAACGTAAAGGTTTGCTAATTGGTGGCATGAAAGAAGGCTCTGGCGAACCATGGTATGTGGTAGATAAAGACTTAGAACGCAACGTATTGATTGTTGGTCAAGGTAAAGACCATCCACGCCTTTACAGCAATGGACTAAATGCCAACCAATTACACTGGGTTGATCGTATTGGACCAAAAGGCACCACCCGCTGCACGGTAAAAACTCGCTATCGTCAAGAAGACCTTAACTGTACGCTGCTCGTTGGTGATGACGGTTTTGCCCGAGTATTATTTGATGAACCACAAAAAGCAGTAACCCCAGGACAATCTGCGGTGTTTTATGCCAACGAAATATGTTTAGGTGGCGGTATTATTGATTCGGTGATCAAATAATGAATGAACACCAAGTCATGGCATTAGCAGCCATGTGCCAAGTTGCTAAACAAGTTCAAAAAATAGCGCAGTACGGCAGTAGCAACGATTACGAATTAGAAAAACTATTAACCAGTATTGTACAAACCTCCCCTGATTCACCCAGTGATGTGTATCAAGGCAGTGAGAATCTAAGAGATGGTTATAAAATCTTACTTGATCAACTCAGTGCAGGTGCAAAGAAAGATGTTGAAATCGTCAAATACGTTGGCGGTTTAATGCAACTTGAGCGTGCACTGAGCGCAAAAGCAAGTAGCTTAGCAGAGCTTGGTAAAAGCATTGATGATATCAAGCGACGTCTTGATCACTTTGCTATTACTGATGACACTGTTATTACGGCACTTGCCGATATTTATTCAAAGGTGCTTAGCCCCCTAGGGCACCGAATTCAGGTTTATGGCAAGCCTGACTTACTAAAACAGCAATTAGTACAACACAAGATACGTGCATTATTATTAGCAGGTATTCGCAGTGCAGTATTATGGCGACAAATGGGCGGTAAACGCCGTCACTTTTTCTTTGCGAAACGAAGAATTATCGCCATTGCTAAAAACCATATTTAATTATCGTTCAAAACTAAAATTTAGGAGTTATTATGGAGCTTTCAGCGTTAACAGCTATCTCTCCGGTGGATGGTCGCTACGGCAGCAAAACCACTGAACTACGTAGTATTTTCAGCGAATTTGGCTTGATAAAATACCGTGTAACAGTCGAAGTTCGTTGGTTACAAGCCCTTGCAGCAGCTGATGCGATCAAAGAAGTACCGGCATTTAGCGACGAAGCCAATGCTTTACTTAACGCGATTGTTGATAACTTCAGCGAAGCCGATGCGCAACGTGTAAAAGATATCGAGCGTACTACAAACCACGATGTTAAAGCCGTTGAATACTTATTAAAAGAAAAAGTAGCTGATAACGCCGAGTTACATGCGATTAATGAATTTATTCACTTTGCATGTACATCAGAAGACATCAATAACTTGTCTCACGGTTTAATGCTCACTGAAGCACGTAACGAAGTATTACTTCCTTACTGTGATCAACTACTTAATGCAATTAAAGAAAAAGCCATTGAGTACAAAGCAGTACCAATGATGACACGTACTCACGGTCAACCTGCAACACCTTCAACTATGGGCAAAGAATTTGCCAACGTATATATGCGCTTAAAGCGTCAACGTGACCAAATTGCACACGTTGAAATGCTAGGTAAAATCAACGGTGCAGTAGGTAACTACAATGCTCACCTCAGTGCCTACCCTGATTACAATTGGCACAATCATGCTGAGCAATTTGTAACTAGCCTTGGGTTAACATTCAATCCATTTACAACGCAAATTGAACCGCATGACTACATTGCCGAGTTATTTGATGCGATTGCTCGCTTTAACACAATCTTATTAGATTTTGACCGTGATGCATGGGGCTATATAGCGCTAAACCACTTTAAGCAAAAAACCATTGCGGGTGAAATTGGTTCATCAACGATGCCACATAAAGTTAACCCGATTGATTTTGAAAACTCAGAAGGTAACTTAGGCCTAGCAAATGCTATTTTCGCTCATCTTGCACAGAAACTACCTGTTTCTCGCTGGCAGCGCGACCTTACTGACTCAACAGTACTGCGTAACTTAGGTGTTGGTATGGGCTATGCGTTAATTGCATACCAGTCAACACTTAAAGGCGTGAGCAAGTTAGAAGTAAATGAGCAACGTTTGGCTGACGAGTTAGATCAAAATTGGGAATTGCTGGCAGAACCAATCCAGACCGTTATGCGTAAATACGGCATCGAAAAACCATACGAAAAGCTAAAAGAGTTAACTCGTGGTAAACGTGTAAATCAAGAGATCATGGCTGACTTCATTGATGGTTTAGATTTACCGGAAGAAGCAAAAGTAGAAATGAAAAAACTAACACCGGCTAACTATATTGGTCGTGCAGTCGAGTTTATTAACGATTTAACTTAATAACTGATCAGTAAAAAAAGCGAAAGATTTTCTTTCGCTTTTTTGTTTCTATTGTTTACCCTTCTAAAAAGCGTGCAACACTAAATGGAGTCAGATCTAAGCTAGTTGGCTGACCTGTCACTAATTCAGTTATTAATTGTCCAGTAATAGCCGAAGTTAAAATACCGGTTCTAAAATGTCCACATGCATTTAAATAGCCTTCAACTCCGGGCACTTCACCTAAAATAGGTAATTCATCTGGCGTACCAGGACGTAGTCCAGCCCAACAGCGTTTGATATTACTTTCTTTTAAGATAGGCAAGCATTTCATTGCTCCCTGTGAAAGCTCCGTTATCTTATCTAATGTATTCGTCGTATCAAAACCCTTCTCTTCGGTCGTTGATCCGATCAATATTTCACCATTATCTTTTTGTGCAATATAGCAATCACTGGTACTGATACACCCATTAAGAATTTTAGGCATACGTTCAGACAACACAATTTGTCCTTTAACAGGGTAAACAGGCATATTGTATCCAGTAGCTTGATGAAATAATTCATCAGCCCAAGCACCTGCTGCGTTGATCAAAGTATTACATTGAAAAGTGCCTGATGTTGTTTCAACTCCCATAACTCGACTTCCTTCTCGAATCACAGATGTTACTTCGGTATTGAGTACTAGTTCAACACCGTTTTGACGTGCGCTTTCCGTATATGCATCAACCAAGCGGTAAGGATTTACTTGATGATCACAAATAAAATCGATGGCACCAATAGCATCAGGTGTTATATAAGGCTCTTCTTTTTTGAGCTGTTCAGCATCTAACCATCGAATTTGATCTGCCAGATGGGGAATGCCGCTGGTGATCTGATCAGCATAAATTCTGTCATCTTCGTTATACATGATAAATTTCAAGCCAGTACGCTCAAATTTAAAATCAACACCATGGCGCTCTAACATCTCTTGATGCAGCGCGGGATACATATCATTTGATGTTAATGCAAACTCAAAAAAACAATCAGGCAGCTGATGAGGTCGCATTACAGGAATTTCTTTACCATTAGCTTCACTTTGCAACTTAGATAACGTTTTAAAGAATATAACGCCACATCCAAGTCCAACTGACTCACCAATTGCCCATAAGCCACCAGCAGATGCTCGTGAAGCATTGCCAGGTTTTTTAATATCAATCAGAGCAATTTTTAAATCTGTATCTCGGCTTAAAAAGTAAGCGCATGCTGCACCAATAACGCCGCCACCGGCAATTACAATATCAAATTTTTTCATACGTGTTCTTCCAACATAGCAAAAGGAATAGGATCAAGTGGAAAACGAGGTTTTATTACGCCAACATTTTCTGTACAGCCGGCTTGGTGTAGCCTATCTATGGCATAACTAGAACAAGTTTTACCTTGGCAATCTCCCATACCAATCCGAGTCCGCATCTTCAAACTTGTTATATCTTTTACTCCTTGAGCAATAGCAATATCAATTTGTCCACGTGTAGTTTGTTCACAACGACAAACAATAGTGTCAACCTCGGCTAAATCCATCAAGCCAACTTGCCTTGTTGAGAAACGATCAAATCCATATCGAAAACGTTTGATACGATCTAGCTTTTTAATTATTTTACTTGCTTGTTGAGTCGCTTGTTGAGCTGTTAACTTACCACGATTTTGTGCAATCCGGAGCGCAGCTATTTGACCTTCACAAATAGCCGCATCAGCACCAAGTAAGCCACTGCTATCCCCTGCAACATATACGTTATTAACGCTACTATGCTGCCACTTATCTAGCTCGGGAACATTACCACTAACATTACTGTAGCTATGCTCAACACCTAGTAACATAGCTAACTGGCTACGCGCTACAAATCCATAGCCAACGCCAACAGAATCAACATCAATAGTTTTAGACTTTTGTGTATCTGCTTGCCATTGTTCATTGTAAGGAGCAACAACAAGTTGGCTTAATTTCTGCTCCCCTTTTGCCTTAACCACACCCCACCCATAATGAAATGGTATATTGTGTTTTTTCAAATAACCCATCATACTCAAACCTGATAGCGTCAGCTTTGGTTTGTTTAGTAAGGCAACGGCCTCGCGTGCAAGTTTACTAAACTGGCTGGCCTCATAAACACCAACCACCTCAACACCTGATTTATGTAACTGACAAGCAACAAGTGGTAATAAAGGCCCAGTACCAACGAGTGCCATACGGTTACCAGGTTTCACTAAACCACTTTTAATTTGTAATTGAACGCCTCCCATCAACATCACGCCTGGCAACTGCCAACCAGCAAAAGGGACACTTCTTTCATGGCAACCTGTAGCTAATATTAGCTCTTGGTAATCTATAGTATTAAGTACTTCATCGTTATTTAACAATAACTTACTTTTTCCTTCAGGCCCTAAAACCCGTGTATTTAATTTTAATTTAATATTAGCACGCTGATTTTCATAACGTGTTTGTAAAGCAGCCATTGATCTTTTTAAATTATCATCTAAATGAGGTAAAGTGGCCGTATTACGTAATGGACCACGATAAATCACCCCTCCTATTTTTGAGGCTTCCTCGATAATCTCACTTTCAATACCAAACTTTCCTAATTGAGCAGCCGCAGCCGTACCAGCAGGACCGCCGCCAACAATAATAACAGGGTATAAATCACTCATTTTATCCCCTCCTCTAAAAAGCGATTCGTTAATGTTTCGACTACCATATTAGGTTGTACGACGGTCTGACATGCTCTTTTCTTAAAGCGCTGGTTAACCTTGACATGACAACAATGACATACTCCCATACCACAATAAGCACCTGATACAACTTGGTGATCATTGCTCATGAGCCCTGTCTGTTCTGTTGCTAATAGGACTGATAAAATAGTTTCACCGTCACTCACTTCAACCATTTTTTGATTAACCTTTATCTCAAAAGAAGGTTTTGTAATTGGTGTAATGTCCCTTGTCCGTTTTAAGCATTCCATAATTTTCCTTGATATAATTAATGTGTGAATTAATGTTATTTGGGGTGTGCAGGGTAAATATAAATAAAGTGAGTGACAAATATAAATAATAAATACTTATATTTTATGACAGTTTATTGATCTAGATCATGATATCAAAACTATAAAGCACATTTTATAAGCATTATCATGTTGTTAAGTAACTTTCATAAGTAGACATTGACCCAAATCTATTCTAGTTTTAAACTGCGTAGCTTTTTGTTTTATTTGATATCTTAGTGTCAATATAACGTAACTTGGTTAGATTAATCCTATCGTCAAATCTAGCCTTTCTTATTTTAAACGTACCACCCTTTTCGGTAAAAAGTATGTATCAATTAGTAATTAACAATTTATCTGAGCAAGAGTTTCTGAATGATTTTTGGCAAAAAAAACCACTATTAATCACACAAGGTTTTGCAGACTTTGTCGATCCACTCGATGCAAATGAGCTTGCGGGTCTTGCCATGGAAGAGAATATTGAGTCGCGTATAATTACCAATCACAATAATGATTGGCATGCTTACCATGGTCCATTTGAAAGTTTTGAATTACTTAAAGAGCAGCATTCTACCCTACTGGTACAAGCTGTAGATCATTGGCACCCAGCGGCTGCACAATTGCTTGAACCATTTCGGTTTATTCCTAATTGGCGTATTGATGATTTAATGATCAGCTTTTCAACGCCTCAAGGAGGAGTCGGTCCACATTTAGATCAATACGACGTATTTATTATTCAAGGTGAAGGCAAGCGTCACTGGCGTGTCGGTATGCCAGATAATAACCTAAAACAATTTGCACAAAATAAAAGTTTATTACAAGTTGAGCAATTTCCAGCTGTGATTGACTGCATCCTTGAACCTGGCGATATTTTATACATCCCACCGGGCTGCCCGCATGAAGGTTACGCTGTTGAAAACGCATTAAACTACTCAATTGGTTTCCGTGCACCAAACCAACGTGATTTATTGTCAAATTTTGCTGATCATATTATTGATAAAGAAGCGGGAAATAACCGTTATCAAGATCCTCACATCATGCTTCGAGACTCTAAAGGCGAGATCCAACCAACGGAAGCCGATAGCGTTAAGCAATTAATGCAAGCTATGTTAAATAACGAGGCATTATTTAAAACGTGGTTAGGTACTACCCTGAGTCAACCTAAACATGAGATGGATTTAATACCACCAGAAGACTTATTTGATAATGAACAAATAGCTGAGCTATTGAATGATAATGATGTGGTTTTTGAACGCCTCGGTGGCACCCGTGCGTTATATCAAGTTTACGAAAATGAAATACTTTTAAGCGTCAATGGTGAGAATTATAACCTTCCTATTAGTGATCTAAACGCGGTTAAATTACTCACGGATCACACCTCGGTGACAGCGGAGCAACTTAATAGTTCAAAAAATAGTTTAGTTTTCGTACAAACATTTACTACACTTTTAAATGAGGGGATTTGGTTTTGCTAGGAGTGTGTTTTTATGGGCTATCATATCAACAAAGTAGAATGGGAGTTGGGTAAAGAATTACTCCAACATGTCAGAGAACGGGTATTTGTATGTGAACTGCATATACCCAAACATGTCGAGTTTGATAACCTTGATCAGTATGCTCATCATATTCTTGTAACTGACGATAGCCAAGTGGCAATCGCCACTGGTCGGTTATGTAGCGACGGCCTTATTGGACGTATTGCAGTGTTGCCAGAGCATCGCAATCGCTCTGTATATAGCTCACTACTTACATATATTGTTGAGCTTGCACAGCAACAAGGCTGTGATTGCGTCAGTATTAATTGCATTTTAAATGAAGTAGAACGATTTAAACGCAATGGCTTTGAACAACAAGGCCATGTGTTTATGGAAGCGGGTATTCCAAGGCTACGGATGCAATGCCCAATAAATAGATTTGATACAAAACCATTTACTCTGGTACATTAAATTAAAACTAAAAAGCGAGCTTATTACTCTGACAAGTCAGATAATAAGCTCGCTTTTATAACTAATTTATTTACCCTGAGTCCAAGTTATTTAGCTTCGTTAAGCCACAACTCTTCTTTTTCATACATTTCGTAAAGACCATGAGCGCGATTAATTAGCAGATTAGCGAAATCAACTTGAGTTTTATCTCGCGCACCACCACTATACATAATTTGATCAGCTTTTAGCTGCCATTGTAGAGAAAAATATCGCAGTGCATCACGGGCAGTTGCCGCAACCGATGCTAACGCATGATCAGTTGGTAAGCGACCGGTGATCACCCAATAACTTTTACTATCTTGGCCTTTAAACTTCCATAGGGCACATAATGGTGCAATAAAGCGGCTTTCTTTTTCTAGTAAAGTTTTTGGCATTACGCCCTTTTCTGCTAAATGCTTTTGTGCATTTTGAAAACACTCACGTTGCCATGCAATACTTTGCTGCTTTGCTTGCTCTTGTTCATCTGATGTTAGCGGTTTAGCTTGTTTTGATTCCACTTGTTCTTGTTCCATTACAATAGTTACTCTTTCACAACATTTTTTACACTTTAAGGGCATATAACTTATGGTGCAAGTAATAAAAGACGAAACGTCCTCGTTGTCCGTGTGTTTGTTTGCAATTCAACCAATAGCGTAAAAAGAGCTACCTTATTTTACCGATAGCTGGTTCTTGCTGTTAAACGGTTAAATAAGCTCGGAAAAAAACGCTTTATAGTGGGTGCCAAGCCACTTAGTCCCTCACCTATCACAACTTCATCTTTTCCTTTTGCGATAGCACTTATCATCTGCCTAACAGCAAGCTTGACATCCATGCCATTTTCAATGGAGTGCTCCGCTTTATTTTGTGCAATACCATGTTCATTAAGTGAATTATGAGCAATAGCCGTTTTTATCGAGCCTGGGCAGATAGTCAAACAATGAATGTTTTTATCGGCCACTTCAGCTCGTAAACAATCCATAAAACCTACTACAGCGTATTTAGAGCCTGAGTAACCGGTCCTAAATTTAGAGCCAACTTTGCCTGCGATACTACTGAGCCACCACCATTTTTAACCATACTCGGTAATACTGCTTTAGTTAACGCAATCAAACCAAAGTAGTTCACTTCCATAAGTTGGCGGTATACAGTAAAGTCATTTTCTAAAAATAAACTACGCTGTGATACACCGCCATTATTAATTAAAATATCCACTTTACCAATGTCATTGATGTGTTCTGTTACGTATTCAAGCACTTGTTCTGGTTCAGATAAATCCAATGGAATAATTTTGTGTTGAGTGCCATTTAATTCACTACTCAGCAGCTCTAGCTTAGCGATATTACGCGCAGATAAAATAACGCGAGCGCCCAACTGTGCAAATTGAATTGCTAACTCTTTGCCAATACCTGAAGATGCACCAGTGATCCATACTGTTTTATTATTAAAATTCATTATTTACCTTTTCAGCTGTTTAAGGTTTAGTTGGACCTGCAATTTCAGTCACTTCATGTTCAAGTGTTTTATAGAAACCCAACATAAAAAGTAGCTCGGCAAGAACAAATAAAGGTCCAATCACTAGACCTACTATATCGTCAATAAATGCTGGTTTTTTGCCTTCATAATAATGACCGATAAACTGTAATACCCAACCAAACACAAAAAGCCCCGCACTGATCTGCAACCAATGACTAAAAATGAGTTGCGCGATTGGGGCAGCGGCAATCGAAAACAATACTAACAATATGGCCATAATTAATCCCAATGACACACTGAGCATTAAGTAATAAACCACAGATACGAATACCACAATCTGCGCAGCATTTATAACAAACTCTCCAAGTGGAATATGAATACGTGCAAGTAAACAAATAACTGCAAATACAATCAAAGGTATGCCAAAAAAGTGCGTTAAAACATTTCGTTTTGAGCGATGATATAAACCATAATTACCTAGTTGTTGCTGTAGGGTTTTCATCACCTATCCTCGCTTTATTATGTAATAAAACTACTTTAGCAAATAACTATAAAGTAACAATGTCTGCTATCCGACATTTAAATAAACACTATACGAATGCACTTATAATTTTACCTTTGTCGTGATCAGGTGATTTAGGTTGTAGCTCTCGGCCTTTTTGATACTCTTGTTCAAGCATCTTTTGTAAATCTTCCATTTGCTCAGCCAGCGTGCTTGTATCACCGTCGTGATCTTGTATTTTTTTAGCCAGCTCTTCTATCGCCGCCTTAAGTTCAGCTATCTTTTCTTTATCGACACCTAATCGTTGATAAATAAGCGCTTCATTTGCCTGTTCAAGAAAACTTTTTTCATAGTTTGGGTTTTTAAGAGATGTTGTTGTATCAACTTGGCTAGTATTTGCCATATCCGGCAATTCAGTTGCCGCTTTAGGAGGTATAACTGTTTGTGTTTGATCAGGCGCACGATATGGCTGCGTTCGGTACTGGTTATGAAAAGTAAGTAAGCTCATTGCCTCAATTCCATTGAAAAGATGGGTCACCCCCATGCTAAGCAATTATGAAGCCAGTTAGGTGCAAACGGATAAGGAATTTACTGCGTTAATGCCGTAAGCTTTGCGTTATCAATAATTTCGATGCGTTGATAATGTAAAGATACGATATTTTTTTCGCTCAGCACTTGGAGGATTTGATTAATCGTTTGCCGAGTTAAGTAAGTCATATCTGCAAGTTGCTGCTGCGATATCATTACAACCGCGCTATTATTACTCGCCAGTGAAGCTACGCTTAGCATTAGCAGCCGTTTACAGACTTTTTGCTGTGCGGTTAATAGCGCATGATCTTCTAGTGATGTAAACAATAAACGCATTTTGTGCGATAACAGTACACCAAAGTCATGCCAATACACGGGTTTAAGGGCCAGTAATTGCAACAGTGTGCGATGCGGTACATGCAGTAATCGGCTAGGTATTTGTGCATGTACATCATGAGTGCGCAGGCCACCATCAAATAATGCCACTTCGCCAAACCAAATAGCAGAGTCAATGAAACTCAAAACCGCCTCTTTGCCATCGCTATTTGCGCCACTGACTCGCATTAGCCCATTAAGTACAGCGTATAAACCAGAATTTTCATCACCACGTAAAAATAACGCTTCACCAGCGTCGAGTTCAATTACTTTTGCATGTTGCAATAACGACTGCTGAAATTCGTCAGCGCGGCTACTAAACCAGTTTCCTTGGTTAATTATCGCACGGTCCTGTTCTTTCATATCGGTTTACTCTACAGTAGTTTTAATACTCAAATAACAAAAGGGATTGCTATGTTAAACAAAATTATTTACAGCAGTATATTGCTAAGCACGTTATCTTCAACAAGTTTTGCCGCTGTTCCGGATCAGCAGCTCAACAATAATCTTAAAAAAGCCAACCACAGTGTCAGTGAAAAAGTGATCACGTGGCGACGTCATCTGCACCAGTACCCTGAGCTGAGTAATCGCGAATTTGAAACCGCTAAATACATTACTAAACATTTAAAAGCACTGGGTCTCGAAGTTCAAACTGGGGTAGCTCATACTGGTGTGGTGGCTAAACTCAAAGGCGGTAAAAAAGGCCCTTTAGTGGCGCTGCGTGCCGATATGGATGCCCTCCCTGTTACTGAGCAAGTTGATCTACCGTTTGCTTCAACTCAGACTTCAACCTATCGTGGCAATGAAGTGGGCGTTATGCACGCCTGCGGCCACGATAACCATGTCGCTATTCTAATGGCTGTGGCTGAGTCTTTGACTAAAATTCAAGATGACTTAGCGGGTGATGTATTATTTGTCTTTCAACCTGCTGAAGAAGGTGCGCCAGAAGGTGAAGAAGGTGGTGCTGAACTCATGCTCAAAGAAGGCTTATTTAAAGAAAAACCTGACGCCGTGTTTGGTTTACATGTAACCAGTTCATTAAACACCGGCCAAATTGGCTTTCGTGAAGGCCCGCTGATGGCCAGTGAAGATTCATTTACAATCAATGTACAAGGGCGCCAAACTCATGGTTCACGACCTTGGAATGGTGTTGACCCGATTGTCGCGTCCTCACAAATAATTATGGCTACACAAACAATTTTGTCTCGCCAAGTTGATGTTACTAAATCGCCATCGGTTATTTCATTTGGTGCTATTAATGGCGGAATACGTTCCAATATCATTCCGGATAGTGTCGAGTTAATTGGCACTATTCGCACCTTTGATCAAGCAATGCGCGCTGATATCAAAAAACGATTAGTGACAACCGCCGAAATGGTCGCTGAATCCGGTGGTGCTAAAGCTGATGTACATATCGACCACGGCTACCCGGTCACCGTAAACGATGTAAAACTCACGCAAAAAATGACGCCAACGCTGACTAAAGTTGCTGGGGCTGAGAATATCATTACCACTGATTTAATCACCGGCGCTGAAGATTTCAGCTATTACGCGTTAGAAACTCCTGGACTGTTTTTCTTTTTAGGTGTTACTCCGCAAGGTCAAGATGCAAAAACGGCAGCAAGTAATCATTCACCACGATTTTATGCTGACGAACAAGCACTGCAATTAGGCGTGAATGCTATGACGCAGTTAGTTGTGGATTACTTTGCAATAAAAAAGTAACCAGCATATCAACGTAAATGCAAAATCATTTTGTAAAAATAAGTTTTTGTAATAAATTCCCTATTTATAAAAAACTTACTCAATAATAGCTGCTTTGTATTTTTGTAGTCAAAGCACAATCAAAAAACCAATACCAATTACGTATTTTATAAATTTTGTTTGAGTATTTATTGTAAGTATTGTTTTATAGGGTTACTGATCACGGAACGGTAGAATTTATATGATGAATAAAATAACCAAATGCTTGGCAACCTTAGCTCTGTTGAACTGTATCTCAGCGCCCGCTTTTTCAGCTCAATATGAAATCGAAAAAGGTGAAAACTTATCCAAGTTGGCGCAATACAAAGACGTAACCACCATTAAACGCAATTTCGCAAAACAAATAGCGCTTAATTACAGTGAATTAAACGCTGATCTTAAACAAACGCTAAGCCAATATAAACTGGTTTTGAATGCGGATCAGCTACCGTCTTTAGGCATGCACACACAACAAAATACTCGTTTAGCAAACAGCGCGTTACAACAACTTAAAGGTTTACCACAAAACACCGGTAGTTTGTTACAAGTGCGTTTAGCTAGCGATGAAATGCTTAGCGCTTGGCAGCAAGGCGAACGCCCTTTATTTGCATTTGCACCTGCTGGTGACGATACGCAATGGAGCGAGATTGAAGCGTTCGATCAGTTTGGTGACATTCATTATCTTAGTGTTGACCAAATGCCGACCCAACCTGTATTTATTGTCGAATTAGATCAACAAAAAGTACAAGATGCGGGTATTGCGGTAATGAGAGGAATTTTATCTGCTAACAAATTCAGCAAAAGCACGATTAGTCCACAAAACCAGTTAAGCAATGAACAACCCCTGCAAACCAGTGTATTGAAAAAAATACGCTTAGAAGATGACAAAGAACCTTGGATCTCAGGTGGTGCTGAAGTTTATGCCATTGTAACGGGTATCGACCCGACCCGAGATGAACCAATATTAGATATCGTTGATTTACCTTATTTAGATCATGACAAAACTGATTACAGCCCTAATCAAGTACTCATTCATTGGCAGCGTTATCGTTGGCAGGCGGTTGATTTACTCTTAATGGAACAAGATGACAACACCAACTATAAAACTTTAGCAATAAAATTATTAGAAATATCAGAGCAAGTGATGGCGAGCATTCCTGATTTACAAGCGCAGGGTTATGCCATTATCCCTAAGCTGACCAATGAACTGCTAAAAGCAATGCCAGATGAATGGTTTACTAATAATGACGATTATGTTGATGTTTTTTACACCCTGTTTGAAAACAAAGACTATCAAGAATATAAAGGAGCAAGCAGTAATGCGACCATTACACTGTCTCCTTTAGAAATTAACCCAAGACTAAACTAAGTCATCCCATTCGCTTAATTATTATTGCGGATGCTATCTTCAGTAGCCACCCATTTGCGCTTTAACGTTAACGGGTGGCTTTATCTATTTAAATTTAATTAAATGAGTAGCTGCTTCAGCAAAAGCAGAATTAGAAAAAATAGCAGCAAAATTAGTAATGAAATTTCAATCTTCATCGTGATGCTCCTAGTGTACAAACGAGCCTGTAAATAGTGCTCATTTTTAATTTGTTTTTAGTATTGACCGTCTCTTTATAAAAGCGAACAATAAGAATGCTAATGTCTATTACCAGAGTTAATGCTATATTTGTTATAAGGTAATTAATACTTTACCAATACTATTTGCAAAACCACCCACCTTTACGCTGTTTATTATTGAATTATTAGACTCAACAGATGCTGTGATTATTGAATGGCAATTCATAGCCCTACCTTGTTCAAAAACATATTCACACCCTAACTCAGCAAGATGCTCAGTTAGGTAACATGCTAAAGCCCCACAAGAGCTTCCTGTTGCTGACTCTTCAGAAATACCAAACAAAGGAGCAAAGTTACGGCAGCTGGCTGTATGTTTACTTTGCACTTCACAAAGCTCAAAAACATGAAAGCCAACTAGGTTGTGCTTTTTACAAAAAGCAGCGATACGTTCATCGTTTGGCTCTATTGCATCTAAATAGCCATGAGGAACAGCAATAATGACATCGGCTAGTCCTGTTGAAATAGCTTCAATAGGTAAGTTTGTGCTTTCAAGTATATTACTTTCAATACCTATCACATGGGCAATTTCTTGATATGAAAAACCAGCTATTTTTTCAGGTAATTGCTGCTCCATGACAACCTTACCATTTGGTTCAATACTCACTGATAACATGCCAGCCTTGGTGCGCTGAACATACGTGCCCGCAGTAAGCATACCTTCTTGGAACATAGTAGAAAAAGTAGCTAACGTAGCATGGCCACAAAAATCAACTTCTGCTGTTGTAGTAAAAAAAGACACCTCAAAATCAGCTTTATCATCACTAGCAACAAAAGCCGTTTCTGAATACCCAACAACTTGAGCAATTTTTAATTTTTGAGCACCTGTGAGCCTGTCAGCATTAAAAACAACGCCAGCAGGGTTGCCACCTTTGCCATTTACTGTAAACGCGTTTACCAAAGCAACTTCAATATCCACCTGTACCAACATCCTCTATAACGAGCCTTAAAAGTGACTCGTTTTATTTATCTTTTAATCCATCAACCATAGCCGAGTTGCTATTTTGATTCAATGGTTTAGCTGTTCTGGCAGGAGCATCAGACCTTACTCTTTATCCATGAAAGACCTCAACGTTAGCTTTATCAACGAGACTGCGATGTATAAACTTTAAAAATGGAGTTCCCTAGTTTAGCGATCACCTCATTGCGTTCTTTCATTGAGACCTCAGTTTGCGCTATATAGATGCTAATTATGATCGGTGATTGATGTTCACTCCATACTACAGCTGTAATGCTTCGAGCACCAAAGCCACCAGCCCCGGAACGATCGGCTATGTTCCAACCTTCAGGCAACACTGAGCGCAACAAGTTACCAGTTACTTGGTTATTGACCATCCATGCTTTTAACTTTTCTTGGCTCATTGGAGAAAGTGTTGAGCCGAATAATAGTTCATTTAAAGTGTTTGCTATTGATTTAGGAGTCGTTGTATCCCTTAAGTCTCCTGGTATTCCTTCATTTAACTCGGGCTCAAAACGGTCTAAGCGAGTTTTTTCATCCCCTGTGTGCCTTACAAAATCAGTTATGCTTTCTGTGCCCCCTACTGCATTTATGATGATGTTTGCCGCGGTATTATCACTTGTTTTCATGGTTGCAGAGCACACATCATCGAGGGTTATTGCTTGTCCTACATACTTTTCTATAACCGGAGAATACGTCACAAGATCTGTCTTTTTAATTTTGACTGTACTATTAAGATTAATATCCCCTTGCTCAGAGTCATACAATAACTTTGCACAAGCAATTGTTTTAAAAGTACTTGTCAAAGGGAAGCGTTCATCACCTTTGTAATCCCAGTATTCTCCATTTTTAGTATCAAGAACCGTTACCCCTATCCGGCCCGAAAGCGTCACTTCGATTAACCTAGCTTCTTGCTCCACTTGTTGAAATTTTGGGCTATGTGAAAATGCCACAAATGGTATTAAAAGCAAAATAACCAATAAAGAATTCATCTATTTAATCCCATGATTCTGATTAACCAGCATTTTATATCAAAGCATCTGTGACAACAAAAAAGCTAAAGCTTGACCTACATGATAAATTTAATGGGGTCAGATCAAGCAGCTTAAAACTTAAAGCTTTCCCTTTCAAAGCTCCACCAACCTCTCATACAATCCTGATGCCCTGCTGACTGATTTATTCATTGCCATTAACAACACTTTTTTATCAGCCACCAGCTCGAAAGTGTTTTTAGCGCGGGTAATGCCGGTGTAGACTAACTGGCGGTTGATGCCGGCAGTTGCTTGGTTTTGTGGTGGCAGTACCATAGCCGTATAGGCAAACTCGGAGCCTTGTGATTTATGAATAGTCATTACATAAACTGTGTCATGGGCTGGTAGTCTGGCTGGTGAAAATGCCCGTTGATTGCCCTGCTCGTCAATAAATAAGGCTTTGAGCTGGGCACTGTCGTCGTGCATGAAAATCCCAATATCTCCATTAAATAGTTTTAGCTGATAATCGTTTTGCGCAATCATAATCGGCATGCCCAAATAATGCCGCTGATTTGAGTTTACATTAATCAATCCTTGCTGGCTTAATTGCGTTTCAATGCGTTTATTTAAACTATGAACGCCGTAATCGCCTTCGCGTACTGCGGCTAACAACTGGTAACTGGCAAAAGCTTTATGTATGTCTTGTACGCTCGCGTGTTGTTTAATTAAATTAAGATACTGAGCGTATTTACTGGCGGCGCTTTGTACTAGTTTATCAATCGGTTTATTTACAATGTCATAGTCTAAAATAACGTCTTTAAATTGGCCGCTGCTCAGCTCTTGCTCTACATAATTGAGCTTGCCGCTGTTATTGGTATTAACCGCTAATGCTAATTGACCTATGCCGCTGTCGGCTGTGAAACGGTAACTGTGCTGTAAAAACGCGATACAGTCGGCCAGTTTGAATTGACTATTACCTGCGACTAATTTGCGCTGGTTATTAAAGCATAAGCTGTTTAGTTCAGCGCAACGCGCCTCTGAATAACTTGGTGTTTGGCCAAGCACTAAACCTTGGCATAAATCGCTCATTACACTGCCGGTATCAACCGAGGCAAGCTGATCTTTGTCACCGAGTAATATAAGTCGCGCATGCTCTGGTAAGGCCTCAATTAGTTTAGCCATCAGCGATAAATCAACCATCGACGCTTCATCAATGATCAATACATCTAAATGCAATGGATTACTGCGGTTATGTCTAAACTTATTAGTAAACGGTTTTACCCCCAGTAACCGATGAATCGTTTGCGCGCTTTCTGGGATCAGCGGCGTAATAGCAGCGCTTATTTTATCTTTTAACTGTTGTTTTGCCCCAAGGATTGATTCACTTAATCGCGCAGCGGCTTTACCTGTCGGTGCCACCAATTTAATACTCAGTGGGGCATTTTGATAAAGCGATTGTAAAATGGCTAGTAGCTTAGTCACGGTCGTGGTTTTACCTGTACCTGGGCCACCGGTAATAACGCTAAAGCCTTTGGTTGCTGCCATCGCACAGGCGACCTTTTGCCAATCGAGCCCTTGCTCTGGTGCATCTTGTTCGGGGAAATAGTCACAAAGTAACTGAGTTAACTTATCGCTATCAATATCGAGCTTACGCTCACTCATTAACAACAATCGTGATGCCAGTGTTTGCTCATAACCGCTTAGACGTGCAAAATAAAAACGTTGTTCAAGTAACTGTAACGGTTTAGCCTCCCCGACACTAGGATGGTTTTGCAAGCAATTAATTGCCTCTGCGGTGGTAAATGTGTCGCTAAACGGGCTGAGTGTGTCAGGAATTATGCCCGCTAGTTTGGTAAAATCACTTTGGCGTAAATTAAACGGATTACGCCAATCTACCTGCGCTAAATCTAAACAGCTGTGCTGACTTTGCTGCGATAAACAAAGTAATAAAAGCAGTGAATAAACGTCGTTTGGTCGTTGAGTTTGCTCACTGCTACACAGTAATTCTGCCAGTTTTATATCAACCATTCGTAGCCGGTTTTCGCTAAGTAGGTAATCAAATAATGGCACTATTTGTACGTCGTTCGTCGCTGCTGTTGCAATGGCTGTATTGGTATCTAACACGCTCATAGCATTGCTCCTTGGCTATTTTCGGTTGCCTTATCTATGCTTTGAGCAACCCTGCCTTGACTAAAAAGCCCATCTAAAATAATAACTTGCTCGGCGGTCAACTTTTTAAAGTACACACCTTTTCCATCGGCCATACCACGTAAAAAGGTGTAATATACGCCCCCTAAATGCTGCTCAATGCTGTAATTGTTGATCCGTTGTTTTAATAACCGATGCAAGGCCACGGTGTAAATTAGATACTGTAAATGGTACTGGTGGCTACTCATAGCTTGCTCTAAATGCTCTTGCTCATAATCAGTTGGCTGGTTGCCTAAAAAATTAGACTTATAATCCAAAATAAAATACTGCCCGTTATGACAAAATATTAAATCGACAAACCCTTTTAATAAGCCTTTTACATCATAAAAATCGAGCCTACTTTGATTAAAACCAAAGTGCTTGATCAATGTTTCATTCAAGCCTTTTGCCGTTAAACTGGTAATTGGCAGATTAAACTCCATTTCAACCAAACAATCCCGTGGCGTTAATTTACTTAAACTTAAACCGTTTTCATTCAATGGGCAGTTTAACGTGGCAAGCACCCATTGCTCAGTTGTCTCTTGCCATTGCTCACTAATATGGTATTTGTTCAAGCTGCGCTCAACTACCACGCTTAGGTTTTGCTCATGGTTTGTGGGGTGCTGCTCTGGGCTGGTGAAATCCAGTTGCTCAAAAATCTCGTGTAAACAACTACCCGGTTTTGCCCCCTTGGGAAAGCTATAAGGTGAGCGAATATCGTCTTGTTGCGTGGCAAACTCATCTTTTTGATGATCTTCGTCGCTGCGCCCAGGTTCTAAATGCTCGCTATGACTTTTAAAACTCAGCGCACTAAAACTGGTGGTGCGCCAATCACGTTCAATTTTAACTTTAACCTTATTAACACTCACACTATGACTTTGTGTTTGGCTTGATTGCAGTGATAATGCCCCCTGCTGAAATAACTCTTCGCTAGTAAACTGTTGATAACTCATGGCTGGTTTGTCTGCACAAAACTCTTGCAAATGCGTGCGCCACACTAAACTACTGGTGATATCAAGTCCTGCAAATAATACATGCCCTAAGGAGCTACTTTGAATTGCCAACCGACTACTCTGTCCTTGGCCTAGGTTATACATACCAATTGCGCAGTAATGAACGGCGCGAGTGAGTGCAACATACAATAACCGTAAATCTTCAGCTAGGCGTTCTTGCTCCGCTTTTTGTAACGCATCGTCGTTTTTACTGAGATCGTAAATCAGCTGGCCATCCTGATGATACAACGCATCTTTCGTTTCACGATAACCGCTGGCAAATGGCATAAATACCAGCGGGTATTCAAGCCCTTTTGAAGCATGCATAGTGACTATTTTTACCAAATTGGCATCACTCTCAAGGCGAACTTGCACGGTTTCGGCATCTTGTTGACTTACTTGCTGCGCAAACCAACGTAATAATCGTAAAGTACCCTCTAGCTCGATTTGTTTTTGCTGCAGGATCTCGCCTAAATGACGAAAATCGGTCAGCCAACGCTCAACGTTGTAACCCAACCCTTGCCATTTCGCGCTTAATTGATTGTGACTGAGTAAGTGCTCAAGCATTGCCATAGCACCTTGTTTGTACCAAATAGAGCTCAAGTAAGCAAAAAAGTTAAGATGCTCTTGCCACTGTGCTTCATCATCAGCTAAGGCATAAATGTCATTATAACTTAAGCAAAATAGTGGCCCAGCTAACACGCCGCGCAACAGTGATTCGTTGTATTGGCCATGTAAAGCCGATAAAAAATTAAGTAAATGATGGCTCAGCTCTTGGCTAAATACACTCTCACGGGATAAGTACACGCTCGCAATTTTGGCATCACTGAGGGCTTTTTTCATAATTTGCGCTTCAACCCGATCACGCACCAAAATACAAATATCTGCCGCCGTGACAGGCTTATTCGCAATACACGCACGCCCTTGCTGTGCTTGCTCAAGTAAGATCACTATTTTATTGGCAAAATAGCTAGCTAAATGTTGCTGGCCAATGCCTTTATTAGTTGGTTTATTTTTTTCATCTGCGGCGCTATCTGCAAGCACACAAAACTCAAAGGCGGTGGCAGGTTGGCCATCAATTAAAAACGATTTATCGGCTTTTTTACCTTGTGCCGCCACGCGATTAAACGGGATCGCATCGTTATAAATAAAGCTGTTATCGTGTTTACTAAACAGTGCATTGACGCTTGCAACCACATCGCTACTGGAACGAAAGTTAGTACCAAGGGTAAATTGCTGCTCCTTTGCCACTTCGTGTTTAGCACCAATGTACGTAAAAATATCCGCGCCCCTAAAACCGTAAATAGCTTGTTTAGGGTCGCCTATCATGGCAAGCGTGGTGTTTTCTTGGCTATAAATTTTACTAAAAATACCGTACTGAATGGGATCAGTATCTTGAAACTCATCAATCATCGCTACCGGGAACAACTGCGCTATTTTTTCTGCCAGTGCTGCGCCTTGCTCTGTATTGAGTGCACTGTGCAAATTAGTTAATAAGTCATCAGGAGTTATAACGCTTTGCTCTTGCTTGCGTTTTACAATGGCTTGTTTAACCCAACTTGCCGCATGTTGCACAATAGCGATTGCCAAGCCTTGATTAACGGTGTTAACAAGCTTAGCCATTTCATCAAACTGGCTAAGCATTACATGACTAAACAAAGGCTGATTTTTTTTATAATTAGTTTCTTCACTGAGGTTTTCAGTACTCCATATTTCATACGAGTACTTGTTTGTACCAAACTCAAAAAACAGCTCATCACCAATACAAAATGCCTCAAGCGCTGCAAGGCTGCCTTTACGTGCAGGTGTTTTGGCACCACTTAAGCCTGAGCTTTTTACAGCTGCAATAAATTCGCTATCAAGGCAGGCTTTTTTAAAGCTCGCGACTTTACCAAGATATAGCTCGCGTGCTTGCCACACATCATCTAGTTTTATTTGCGGAGTAACCTGTGCATTGCCTTTATTAAGTATGTTCGCCACTTTACTAAATAACGCTTCAGGGGCTGCAAATACCTCTAAAATTGCATCGGTTTTTTCTTTATTGAGTGGATATACAAACACTCGCCAAAAATCTTTGATGGTTTCAAGCAAGATCTCCCGTTGATCTAAAATAAACTCCAAATTAAACGCCACACCAGACTCAAACGCATGCTGTTTTAACATTCGTTGGCAAAAACCATGAATGGTGAATATTGCTGCTTCATCCATCGATTTAGCGGCGGCATCGAGCAAATCAAATGCACGGTGTTTATCATCGATTGTGGCGATCACAGCATTGATCAGCTTATCCTCTGTTGCTTGGCCAAGCAGTGCATCACGTGCGGCTATAATACGAGTGCGCACACGGTCTTTAATTTCTTGGGTGGCGGCATCGGTAAACGTAACGACCAATATTTGTTCAACACTCAGCGGAGTATTTACGGGCGATGAGTGTTGTTGCGCGATTTGCATGCCGAGTAAATAACGTAAATATAAACCTGTAATAGTATACGTTTTACCGGTGCCTGCACTGGCTTCAATGAGACTTTGCCCAATAAGCGGCATGGTAAGTGGATCAAGCGCTTGCATGGTCACTCTCCTTTGCATGTGCAAATAACGGCGCAAGTAGCTTTTCGCTCCAGCGTATAAATTCCTCTTGGCACTCATTCAACGATTGCGTTGTTAAGCGAATATAGGGGTTCTCGCCCTCGCCTCGGCCAATATATTGTGGGCTAAATTTGCTCATTGCCTTGCCAATATCGCCACCACTTTTTACGTACTCATAGCCACTCACAGGAAAAAACGCTACGGGTTCTTTAAGTAGCGCGTTATATAAAGTAAACCAATCTTGCAACAGTGCTTGGGCATCTGCTTTAGCCAAAGCAGCAAAAGTGATTTGTTTATCAAGCCCAAGTAATACAGTTTCTACATGTTGATCCACGCACTGCGCAACAAGGTGATATATAAAGCCCTTGATGAGATCTTTTGCCTTGATACTGGCACTGCGATAAAACACTTGTTTGTGCTGATAAAAATGATTTAACCAGCCTTCAAGCTCAGTACTGTTGCTATCACTGTAAAGTGTTAGCGCAACTTCAATCGGTTCATTTTTGCCGCCCTTGATGTGCTCTTTAACTTGCCCTGCCAGTGCATCAACCCGGTGCTGCATTTTCTCAAAGATCAAATCTCCAACATGCGCCTGCGGTAACTCGCCTCGTTGCAGTATTTGCTCACGACTAAGGGGCTGCTCAAAAATAGCCGCTTCGAGTATTTCGTCGAGATAAAAATAACGCTGCAGTGCGTCTAAACTAAATGGCTCTTCATCTTTAGCTATTTCGTTAAATTGTGCTAAACGCAACCCTAAACTTTGCTGATAAAAACTCTCTTGTGCATTGCATACGCTGCGGATAAACATATCCAGATCAAGATGTTCAGGTGCGCTGACCTCAAGCGCCGTCAGTGGCTCTGGGATTATTGCCTGAGCGGGTAACCAAATTGGATTATAACTGTGATTTGATTGCAGCGTATTAGTGGTATCTGCCTGATAATTTAGGCTATTAAAAGGCTGTAAATGCTGTTTATTGATCAAACACTCAGGCAAGCTTTGCTCACTTGGCTCAGCAAATTTGAAACTGCGGCCAATGTATTCTAGTAATTCACTCACTAAGGTTGATGGCATACGCGGTTGATTATCAAAACATGAACGGCCAATATAGCTCATGTATAAGTTATCACGGGCGCTGAGCAGCGCTTCTAAAAATAAGTAACGGTCATCTAATTTGCGCGATCGGTCACCTTTTTGCTTTTTCGAATAAGGCACTAAATCAAAACCAATCGGCTGCACCGTTCGTGGGTAATCGGCATCGTTAAGCCCTAACATACACACCACTTTAAATGGCACAGCACGCATTGGCATTAGCGTACAAAAGTTCACTTGGCCGACTAAAAAGCGTTGCCCTACACCTTTTTCTTGAATGCCTTGTTTAATTAAATAACTCACAATACGCTGCGACACTACTTGCGTGTAATCGCCATTATCATGGTGCTTTTGCAGCTCTTCGAGCACCTTTTGCAGTACCAGTAAATCCCAGCTATCGTCGCTTTCGCTCTCGTAAATAGCCGTTAATAGTTCACTCAGGATAAGGGTTTTATTAGTGAGCGTGTCGTCTGGGGTGAGCCTGTGTTTAAAGTGTTGCAATACATCAATAAAATGCACTAATTTATTGAGTGTATCAAGTGCCATCCCTTCCACTTCATCAGCGCTATATATACCATTAAACGGACATTGTTCATCACGTTGGGCAATACCTAACAATAAGCGGTTTAAGCCATGTTGCCAGGTATTTAATTCTATCGCGGGTAAATCAAAGCTATGCTTATGCTCGGCGTTTATTCCCCACTTGACGCCAACCCGCTCAAGCCAATATTGAATTTGCTCATATTCGTGCGCTTCAACACTAAACTTTTCAGCTATTTGCGTCACTTGCAGTAAATCAAGGATATCTGACACACCAAAGCGCGAAAACGGCAGATCAGCTAAGCTTGCAAACGAACTCAGTACCGGTTTTTCTTGCTCAATGGCTAGATCGGCTAACGCATAGGGAATAAAACGGTTACCCTGCGCACCACCAAATACCGCTTCGATGTAAGGGCTATAAGTGCCAACATCCGGCATCATTACTATAATATCTTTTGGGGTGAGTGCGGGGTTTTGATTAAATAAATTAAGTAAGTAATCGTGCAAACGCTCAACTTCTCTAAGTGGAGTATGGCAATCACTTAGAGCAATGCTGGTATCGGTAGTGCTTATTGCAAGCTTACCTTCATCGTTTATAAACCATTCTTTATTGTCAGTAAGGGATTCACCTTTAAACGCTAACTGGTAAATTTCGCTTTGAATTTGACCAAGTAAACTGTCGTCAAACACATCAATAAAGCCATCAATCCAGCTTGCGTCACGCTGTACCAGTTGTTCAAAGTAATCACGGCCTAATTTACCCCACGATGATAACAACGGATTACCAATAAAATAATAGTCTTGCTCTGGCTCACTTGACTTTTTTTGCTGCGCTTCCAGCAATGGCATTTTGGCGTATTTAGCCGTTATTTTAGCTGCCGTTTTTTCATCAATTAAATCCCCCCAATAATGTTCGCTGGGATTAAAAAAGAATAAAAATACCTCGGTTTTTTTACTCAATGCATCAAACACATCAAGTTGCGAACTGGCAATGGCTGAAATACCAAATAAACTGATCCGCTTTGGTAATAAGCTACTATCCATTTTATCAAGCGCGGCTAATAACTGCCCTTGCATATTGGCACGATGAAACTGGCTTTGCCCAAGCACTTGACTATGCGCTACTATTTTTCGCCACAGATCAGGCTGCCACGGCGCGATACTAATATCTACATCATCTAATTTATCAGTGCCGCTGTCCCATGTTGCTATCCAGTGCGGACGGTACATTAAATATTGGTCATATACATCGGCTATTTTTTCACATAAAGCAAAAGTTTTTTGACCGTCAGTGTCACCTGCTAAGTAGGTTTTAAGGGGTAAATATAACGGTTCATCAATGCAGTTTGGTAAAATAGCAAACAACTTCCAAGCAAGATTAGGTTTATTAAACGCCGACTCTTTGGGTACATTCGGTAATAGCTGCTGGTATAACTGCCAAATGAAACTCGACGGCAATGGAAAATCTACCTGTGCTGCCACCCCCAAACTTTCACTTAAACCAATTTTTAGCCACTGCGACATACCCGGAGATTGCACCAACACCACTTCTTTATCAAACGGGCTGTTTAATGGGTTTACTTTTAAAAGCTGATGAAACTGCGCTTGCAGGGCTTCCATACGGTTAGATTGAATAATATTGAGCATTGCGACACTGTTCTTGCTTGATATAAAAACAGTGTAAGATATTTTCAATTATAGGGGTAGCCATTGTCGCTAATTGGCATTAATAAATCAGCGAGTTAGCACAATAATTAACTCAATTTTTATACGCACAGTATAGAGACTGTGCGTTTTATTTTCTGAGGGAGTCATTATTTATATGGGCTAATACTTGATAAGCTAAATTGGCTTTGCATGATCACATCGCCATCAATGCCTTTTAGCTGGAGTGAAATAGCTGGATCTATTTGTTGCCAATCAATGCTTAAATCACCGTAATTAACGTCATGTGTGAACTTCCCCACGCGGTGTTTATTAGGACTGACGTTTTTCCATTTTTCAGTAAGGCCTGAGCTGGTCATTTCAATCAGTGGATAATCAAGGTTTTGTTCATACCTTGATATCTCGCCCCAGTGTGTGTCGCCACTGATAATTACCACGCCGTTTACTTTGTGTTTTTTAATTAACGCAAATAAACGGTTTCTATCCTCCGGAAAATTAGCCCACGACTCCCAGCCGGTAAAGTCAGGCAGTAACTGTAAGCTCGAAGCAATCAGTTTAATTGCAGCAGGCTTTTTAAGCTCTTGTTCAAGCCATTGCCACTGCGCTTCACCTAACATCGATGCGCCTTTTACTTCACTTGGGCTATAAGGCCCTTGATTATTCGCTTTACGCTCAGTCTTGTATTGTGTTTCACTAACGTGGTTAAGTGCATCGCGGTTCCAACGCAGATCAGGCATGATCACTTGTATCGTGTGCTCACCTTCGCCATACATATACGAGGTATAAATCCCATCGGCACGTGTGCGACGCACTGAACCCGTTGGCTCTTGCCAAAAGTCGAGCATAATTTCCCGAGACTGTTCTTTATGTGGGTACTCTTTACCTGCATCATTTTGGCCAAAATCATGATCATCCCACATGGCAATAAGGGGAGTCTGTGCTTTTAACGTTTTAAAGCCGGGCTTAGCAGCTAAGCGCTGATATTTATCGGCAAGTACGCGCATATTGTTGGTGTCGCCGTAAATATTATCACCCAAAAAGATAAACAAATCAGCCTGCTCTTTATTGATCGCGTCAAAAATCGGAATATCTTTATCTTGATGCCCACATGAGCCAAACAGTATTTTTTGCGGCGTTAGTTTTTGCGGTGTACTTAATACTGAAAAACTCGCAACAATGCTTACCAATGCGGCCGCTTTAATTAAATGCTTCATTTTAAAATCTCATCAATTGCATCCGCCATAGCGGGATTAAGCTGCTTAGGGTTTTCGCCAAGTACGGTTAAAATCGTTGCCGCAACTTGTGCTTGTTTGAGCTCTGTTGTTGTTTTTAATAAACCTTGCGGTTTAATATCTGGGCCAATTGCAGCTAACCAAATATGCTCAGAGCCAATAATTCCCTCAGGAAAAGCTTTACGACCTTGCTCCGATTTTGCCATTGCTTGTTTTGAACTATGATGCTGCCAATCATTAGCGTTACTGCCACGGCCATGATCTGTGGTGATAATAAGCGTTGTGTTATTTTTATAGCCAGGTGTAGTCTGAATGGTTTGCCATAAATCTTTGATAAAAGCGTCACTTTGTTTAGCCGACTGCAAATAGTGATCGTAATGGCCATCATGGGCAAAATCATCGGTTTCACCTAAGCTGATCACTAATAACTTAGGCTTTTTTGCCAGCATATAAGCTTTGGCAAAACGATATGTAAAACTGTCTAAACGCACATTATGCCAAGGACTTGGGATCTCCTGTTGTAAAGCATTTAATAGTGGCGCATCGGCAAATAAGTCTGCCTCAATTGGCATAAAACCCGCATTTACATATACGTCGCTGCGTTTGGTATTAACAATAAACGGAAATACATCCCAACTGCCAAATAAGGCGGTTTTATTTTTATAGTTAGCGCGTTGATCTAATCGCTCTAAAATAGTTTTATTTGGATTTGGCGTTTTATCATTACTGTTAATTGCCTCATCAACACTGCCAGTTAAGATCTCACTGTAGCCTGGGTATGAAAAATACCACGGGTTACTCACCGACATTGTTGAACCATTTTCTCTATCGCCAATTAACACACCGTGTTGGGCAATCGTATTGCTAATAAATGGCATTAACTGAGCTTGTCGGGCGTGTTTGTCATCGCGCCAAAACTGTTGCTTCAATTGCTCTGGCTGTTTAACAAAATCGGGATTTGCTAACAATTTTTGATCGGCGCCGTTAAATACCTCTTGCCAGCGCACACCATCAAGCGTCACAAGCACGACATTATCACTGGCTTTGACAATATGACTTATCATTAATGTACAACCTATTACGGCCAGTTTAGCTATTGCTTTCATAGTATTCCTATCAATAAAAACCCATCAACAAGGATGGGTTTTGGTTATTATTTTTATAATTAGGGCTTAAAAATTAGCAGTAAATGTAAGTGCTGCAGTTCGTGGTGCACCAATAAAATAAGTGCTGCCATTACCTGTTCCACCCGCTAAATACTGTTTATCTGTTACGTTAGTGACAGCAAAAGCAATATCGATTGATTTAAATGGGCCGGCATTGACGTCTGCAGCATAACCGGCATTGATATCAAGCACGGTATAACCATCAACTTTATTACGTGTACGAGTTTGCTCATCTAAAAATGCACCTAAGCGTTCACCGGTATATTTAGCGGATATACCAAAGCGGAAGTCGCCACTGTAATAATCGGTCGAAAGCACAAACATATCGCTTGGTGAATCGATTACGTCATCGCCTTTTTTAAAGCTTGGCGGTAGCGCTTTTCCGTCTTCATCTTTGAGGATAACACCATCGGCATCGTAGGCACTTGGATCGTGCGATGCGTATTCAGAGCTGTTATTAGTGTATGAAGTATAAATATTCCATTCATTTGTAAGCATATAACTTGCTGATAGTTCAATACCTTGCGAGTCAATACCACCTACATTGATGTAAGAGCCATTTGTACCTATCGTATAATCAATCCCGCCGGTATCACTGCCAGGTGCGATAAAGGTGATACGGTTATCAAAGGCAATAGAATAAGCGGTCGCCGTTAGGCTCAAGCGGTCTGCTTTATAACGTACACCAAAGTCGATATTTTCAGCTGTTTCTGGTTCAATTTCTGTGAATGTAGAACTATCACGCTCCAGCACACCATCTTTAATTGCTGAGAAATTCTCACTAAAACTGGCGAATAACTCTGTGCTGCTAGTTAGCTGGTACAAAGCACCTGCACTAAATAACACATCTGAATCACTGTTTATTTTATCTGAGCGTAGATCTGCAAAATGATCGTATTTTTGTAATTCAACTAAATACTGTTTAGCGCCAAGATTAACTGTAAAATCGCCTAGGCTGATAGAATCTTGTATGTACCATTTAAAGGTATCTGTTTCAAAAGTATTTTTGTATTGCGTCCAGTATGGAGTGCTATCAAAGTGATGATACACGCGAGCATCAATAACTTTATGCCAATCACGAGATTCGTCTCGATCAGTTTGCTCAAACCAAATACCTGCTTCAATATCGTGCATCCCTAAAGTTAATTTATAATCGGCAGTCAAACCTAAACGGTCCTTGTCATAGTGTGTATGGCGATATGACATTACCGGTATTGCCGAATCAGGGTAACACGCAGGATTCAACCCTGTGCCTGAATCCCATGGCCAACTGAGTGTGTCTGTACAGTTTGCATTAGGCGTTAATGGCTTACCTTGGCTATCTGCAAAACCATATGAACCAGCATTTGTGCCGCCTTCAGTTGTTGGATCACCGTCTTTATCGACAGGTGTTGTTAAATAAGGTGGGATCCAATCGCCACGCCCTGAGTTTTTATGGTAATAAGGGCTGATTGTTAATAATGACGAAGGTGAGATTGCGTATTCAAACTTTACGTAACCTAACGCATTTTCACGCAATGTACCCCAACCTTCTGCAAACATTTGGTCAAAGTGTGGTACGCCGGTCCAATTCCAAGTTAGTTGATCCCAATCGGGTGTTTGCGCAAATTGCTGCAAGCTCACACTGTTATAGTTGGTCTCACTTACATCATCATACGATAAACGCCCTGTTACAGTCAGCGCATTAAAGTTAGATACAAATTTAGCCTCCGCATGTTGATTATCTTTACCGCCATTACTGCCATCACCTATCCAGCGGCTAGTATTGGTTTGTGAATAACTCACATAAGCTTGCGTGTTGTCAAAGAGAGTACCTGTTTCATGCTTAAAATAATAACGGGTCGCATCGTGATCACCATTGGTGTAAGCAAATGTAGTTCCTCGCTCAAGACTAGGATCTTTACTAACAAAATTAAACGTACCACCGAGCGCTTCAAGTGATGCTGAAGCAATATCTGAAGTCCCTTGGCCAACTTCTACAGTGGCTAAGTTTTCGCTGTCTAGGTAACGATTCGCTTTTGCACCACCGCCATAGTTAGATCCACCGTTTGGTATACCATCAACCGTCATACCTAACTGCTGTTGGTTACCATCGATACTAAAGCCACGCATCGTAATAGTGGTAGACCAATCATCACCACCAAATGCATCACCTTCGTTAATGCTAATTCCCGGTAGGTTATCCATTACCGATAAGACACTTGATACCGAACTCTGCTGCTCAATCATTGATTGTTCAATCACACTATTTGCATAGCTCGTTGGTTTTGCCACGACCGTGATTTCTTCTATTTCGTTGCTACTTGCAAAGCTATTAGTTGAAAACGCTAAAGCGATTGCTAAGCTTACAGTCGATCTTTTAGTAAAAGTACGCATTGTTGCCCCATTTGCAATAATTGTTTTGTATACGGGCACAGTATGGAGGGAATATATGACAAAAAAGCTCGAAAAAATTGACGTAACAGTGACAAAAATATTGATTATTTATGACAACAATGCCAAGCGCATATAAACACCTAAACGAGTTTGTAATCAGCATGTATGGCGTTAATGCAACCACCTACGGGCGTAGGTGGTTTAGTGGCTAAAATACACTACGTTTAAACTAGTTCCGCCAGCATTTCATCACTATAAGGAACCACTTCTTCAGCATTTTTGATTTTACTGATGTAATCTGGGTTTGCGATAAACGGGCGACCAATAGCAATTAAATCAAACTTATTGGCGTTAATCGCAGCTTTAGCCGTGTCAAAATTATAGCTACCAACCCCCACTAAAGTACCTGAATAAGCCGCACGTAAATATTCTGACGTCGTTTTATCTGCAAGGCTTGCAAAGCGCATGCTATCGTCAAAAATACCGCCATGTAAGTAAGCGAGTGCTCGGCTATTCAACTCGTTTAAGAGGTAATCAAATACCGCTTTATCGCGGCTATCTTCGCACATATTAAAGTAAGCGCCAGGAGATAAACGTAGCCCAGTTTTATCTGCGCCGATGACGTTAATTACCGCATCAACAACTTCAAGTGCAAAACGCGACATATTCTCTGGAGTTTGCCCGTATTCATCATCACGCTCATTGGCTGCATAATGTAAAAACTGATCGATTAAGTAACCATTCGCACCATGTATCTCAACGCCATCAAACCCAGCTTCAAGCGCATTCTCTGCAGCCTTTGCATAATCTGCAATTAATGACTTAATATCGGCAGTGGTTGCTGCTTTTGGGGTAATATAAGTAAGCTCACGCATACGTGGTACAGAGCCTTCAACACCAATCGCAGATGGGGCTAAAACGTCGCCATCAAAAAAGTGTGGATGTGCAACCCGACCAACATGCCAAAGTTGTGCAAACATTTTACCGCCCTGCTCATGCACAGCATCGGTTACTTTTTTCCAGCCTTGAATTTGTGCGCTGGTAAATAAACCTGGCGTATTCGGGTAACCTTGCGCATCAGGGCGAATAATCGTAGCTTCACTAATTATTAAACCGGCTTCAGCACGGCGTGCGTAGTAATCAACCATCGCTTGGGTTGGCACTAAGTTATCGTCAGCCATACAACGCGTTAGCGGTGCCATAAGTATACGGTTTTGTAATTCAATCGTGTCATTAAGCTTAAACGGTTGCAGTAGATCAGTGATCATTCTTATCAATCCTTATCTTGAGTGTACATTCAAGATAAGGGCGAACAATAAAACATTCAAGTCTATTTTTGAATATTTGTTCAAGATTAAGTAAACTAACCCCACCTACACCTTATAAGTCAAATAGAATGCAACAGAGCGCCCTATGAGAATAGCCGAATTTGACCGTGAATTTGTACTTCGCCAAGCGATGCTGGCTTTTATGCAACACGGTTATGCTAAAACCAGTATGCAAAAATTAACGCAAGTTACAGCGCTTCATCCGGGATCTTTATATGCTGCGTTTGGCAATAAAAAAGGTATTTTCTTAGCGGCTATTGAGCAATATCAGGCTGATCGAAATCAGCAATTTACGGCACTTTTTTGTCAACATAAACCCGTTTTACCAAGCCTACGCCAATACTTAGACTCAATAGTCAACGAGTGCATCAGTGGTGATGCGATGAAAGTATGTTTACTGACTAAAAGTATTAGTGAAGTTGAAGGGCAAGATTCACAGATCAGCCACGTACTGATGACAAATTTAAATGCCTACGAAAACGCCCTCGCCGAACAATTTGAGCGCGCGATAAAAGCAGGTGAAATCCCAAACACACGCACAGCTGAGCATCTAGCTCGTTTTTTAGCAATGGGCCTTTACGGCTTGCGAACCTATGCACTGACTAACCGCTGCGAACAAGATCTAAGCCAACTCGCCGACGATTTATACCACGCAATGTGTAATTAATTTTTAACTAACCGACATTTTGTCATATTAGTAAATATACTATACCTAAGCCATTCTAGAGAGAGTCTATTAATGAGTAATGCAACTGCAACCGCATCTGAAAAATTCGAGACAATCTTAAATTTAGGAGCCAAAAAAAGATTGGCTTTTATGTTTGAGACCGTCCAAGAGTTCAAACAAGTGTGGATATTAAATGACGACGATGGCTGTGTTATGCTCGCCAACGAAGATGATGATTGTGTACCGGTATGGCCTGAACGTATTTATGCCGAGGCATGGGCTACCGGTGAGTGGGAAAATTGCACAGCTAAAGCAATTCCATTGAAAGATTGGACAACCCGATGGACACCCGGTCTTGAACAAGATGACTTACTTATCGCCGTTTTTCCAACCGAAGAAGACGACGGCACGATTTTATTTCCTGATGAATTTGATTCACAACTAAAAGCACCTAAAAAGCGTTACTAATTGAATATGTATCAGTCGCAGGTTACTTGGTTTCCTGCGACTTTTATTACTCACACACCCTCTGAAAGAAGCACTTTATAGTTTATTTTAAGGTCGCTTTAAAACAACTTTCAACGACGTCTGCAAATGGTTGGTCTATATCGATAGTAATAACATTGTTTTCATCCGGCATTTCAAGCGTATCAAATTGGCTTTTTAACAATTCAACTGGCATAAAGTGGCCTGTTCTATCGTGCATTCTTTTTTTTACTAGTTCAAACTCACCATGAAGGTGTAAAAACGTAATTCCCACATTGCCATCACATATTTGCTGACGGTATTTTTGCTTCAAGGCAGAGCATACTATCACTGCGACTTCATTTTTCTTTTCAATACTAAAAGCAGCATCACGAATTCTTTCTAACCACGGCGTTCTATCATTATCATTAAGTGGCTCCCCAGCAGACATTTTTAATATATTTGCTTTTGGATGCAGGTCATCACCATCAATAAACTTAACATTCATTTTTTTTGCTAATGCAGAACCAACACTTGATTTGCCAGTGCTTGATACGCCCATAATAATAAATATACGCCCAGTTTTTGTTTGGCTCACTTGATTAACCTCTATTTAATTTTAAATTCATTGCTGTTCAATGTATTTATTATTTTAAGTTACAGGTAGTATGTTACCCGTAACAATTGATTATGTGAAGTTAAACAAAATTAACCGAAAAATGATTAAGATCGTATTAGTAGGAAGTATATGTCAGATTTATCTTTAATTTTAACTGCAGTAGGCTCTATCTTTTTATTACTTTTTCTCGTAATGAAAGTAAGGCTTCATGCCGTTGTATCTTTGATATTAGTCTCGATGATCGCAGGATTGTGCTCAGGCATGAGCCCTGAAATGATCACAAAAACAATTGAAAAAGGCATGGCTGGCACACTCGGCTTTGTAGCTGTAGTGGTTGCCTTAGGTGCTATGTTTGGCAAGGTTATGGAAGAAACGGGTGCACTGGATCGCATTGCACATACTCTTTTACACAGGTTTGGTGATAAAAATGCCAATTGGGCACTGACCTTTACTGGTTTCATTTGTGCTTTACCGTTATTTTTTGATGTTGCTGTAGTGCTTTTAATTGGGATTGTTTTTGCTGTGGTCAGAAAAGGCGGCGGCAGTGTAATTAAAATTGGCATTGGTTTACTAGCAGGAATAGCATCTTGCCAAGCATTTTTAATTCCCGCGCCTGGCCCTATTTTAGTGGCTTCTGAATTAGGGGCTGACTATGGCTATATGATTTTGTTCGGCTTACTTGCAGGTATTCCCGCGATGCTAATTGGCGGCCCTATCTGGGGAGCGTTTATCTCTAAATCTATTCATGTTGAACTGCCTGTCCATGCTCAAACAGAGAACGAAATAAGAGAAGGTAAAGGCACTCCTAGCTTCGCTCTTGCCCTTGGTTTAATTGCCCTACCTTTGCTTATGATCAGCTTAAACACACTAGGTGGTCGGTTTGTGCAAAACGACTCGAACATCGCACATTGGCTTGCATTTATTGGTCATCCTTTTACTGCCATTTTAACCGCTTGCTTAATGGCTTTTTATCTTCTGGGTGCCAGACGAGGTGTGCCTAATAGCCGAATAATGGCGATCTGCGGTAGTGCGCTGCAACCCGCGGGAGTCATTATTCTTGTAACCGGTGCTGGTGGTGTGTTCAAACAAGTATTAATTGATTCTGGTGTCGGTGATGCACTGGGTAATTATCTTGCAGGTTCAGGTTTACCAATTGTTATTTTAGCGTTTGTTTTATCCGCGGCAGTTAGAGTAATTCAAGGTTCTGCAACCGTTGCTATGCTAACAGCATGTGGCTTAATTACCCCAATGTTAGCGCCTCTTGGGCTCAGTGGCGCGCAACTTGCTGCAATTACGATTGCGATAGGTGGTGGCTCTATCGTGCTTTCTCATGTTAATGACTCGGGGTTTTGGCTGGCAAGTCGCTATCTTGGTCTAACTGAAATGCAAACTCTTAAAACGTGGACCGTGATGGAAACAATTATTGGTACATGTGGCGCGATAGTCGCAATATTGATCTCGCTGTTTCTATAGCGACTAAATGCTCAAGCTATATTCGCTTGAGCATTTTTTAATACTAAGTACTTTCACCTAAATTAATTTTATAACCCACATCAAAAACCCGGTCTTTAGCTATAATATCAAGCTTGTTATCAATCGCACTTAGTAACGTTTCACCAGCAAGATTACCAATCCGTTGACGTGGCGTTATTACACTGGCAAGTTGCGGCACCATAGATTGACCGACATCGTGACCATGAAAGCCAACAATAGCCATTTGCTCTGGTACTGCTATATTACTTTTTTGACACTCGAAAATCGCACCAATCGCCAAGTCATCATTGGTACAAAAAACACAGTCTGTATCAGGGTAATCCTTGAGTGTTTTCACTATAAGCTTGGCACCTAAACTATACGACGATGGTTTATCTGTCATGATACTTTGTGGCGTCAATCCCCTTTTAGTCATCGCAGCGGTATAACCTTGCAGTTTCAGTTTGGTTCTCATATCGAGCCTGGCACCTAAATAAACAATATGTTTATAGCCTTTATCTATAAGAGCGCTGGTCATATCAAAGGACGCTTTAATATTATCAAAGCCAATTGAATACTGAATGGGTGGATGGTTAATATCCATTATTTCAACAACTGGAATACCTGCCATTTTTATCATTTGCCGTGTTCGTTCGGTGTGAATTGTCTCAGATAATATCAATCCATCGACATGATAAGACAATAAATACTCCACCCTTTTCTCTTCAATCTCTGGGCTATAACCATAATGCGCGAGCATGGTTTGATAACCTGCTGGTTCAGTTATTTCTTCAATTCCTCGGATCACTTGCGCAAACACTTGGTTAGTCAATGATGGAACAAGTACACCAATAGAAAAGCTTTTCGCATTTGACAATAAATCGGGGGCTTTATTAGGTATATAACCAAGTAAATCAATCGCTGCACTGATTTTACTGCGCGTATCTTCAGATACTTTCGTAGGACTTTTTAAATAACGACTTACCGTCATTTTAGTCATACCTACCGCATCGGCTATATCCTGCAAAGAGGAACGTTTATTTTTTTTCATTACAGATAATATATTTTAATTGTTACCTGTAACATAACAATTTCGGTTGCGATTAGCCACTGCCGCCATCTTTATTTAATATTGACCAGCCTACGATAGAAATGCGTATAGGGTTACAAAAGAATATTAAAAGGGGTAAAGGAAAGTACACACCGATATAAATGCAAGACTACTTATTATCAGACACTACAAGCACAAAAAGGACGCCATGAGGCGTCCTAATATTGAATGATGGCGGAGGAAGAGGGATTCGAACCCTCGTTAGGGATTAACCTAAACACACTTTCCAGGCGTGCGCCTTCAGCCACTCAGCCATCCCTCCGCAGGTTACCATTTGGTAACGCGGCGTAATAGTATGAAATCACGCCCTGTGGTGCAAGGTGTTTTTCCCTTTTGCCAGTTAACTGCCTAGTAAATAAACAAAAAAAGCTGCTAATTGTGATATCAGCGGCTTTTTTCTGCAAACTAACTTAGCGTTGTAGTGACGCTGAGAAGTCGAGCATACGATTAAGCGACTTGAGTGCGCCTTCACGAAGGTCCATATCTACAAACACCTCTTTGCCAGTTGCATCTAATAACGCTTCCTCAATCGCTTTGAGGCCGTTCATTGCCATCCACGGGCAGTGCGCACAACTCTTACATGTTGCGCCTTCACCAGCCGTTGGTGCAGCAACAAATTCTTTATCAGGGCATAACTGCTGCATTTTATAAAAAATGCCGCGATCTGTAGCTACAATAAACTTTTGGTTATCCATTGTTTGCGCTGCTTTGATCAATTGACTGGTTGAGCCTACCGCATCAGCTAAAGCAACAATTTCAGCAGGTGATTCTGGGTGTACTAAAATGCCAGCATCAGGGTACAGCGCTTTCATGTCTTTCAGGGCTTTGGTTTTAAATTCGTCATGTACGATACATGCGCCATTCCACATGATCATATCAGCGCCAGTATTCTTTTGAATATAGGCACCTAAATGTTTGTCTGGGCCCCAAATGATTTTTTCACCCATTTCATCTAGGTGCTCAACAATCTCTAGGGCACACGATGAGGTAACAATCCAATCAGCGCGAGCTTTAACGGCAGTTGATGTATTTGCATATACAACTACTTTACGATCAGGGTGCTGATCACAGAACGCAGAGAACTCATCAATTGGGCAACCAATATCAAGCGAACAGGTCGCTTCTAGTGTTGGCATAACCACGGTTTTATTCGGTGTCAGTATTTTTGCTGTCTCCCCCATAAAACGTACACCCGCGACAATGATCATGTCAGCATCGTGTTTTGCGCCAAAGCGCGCCATTTCTAGCGAATCGGCAACGCAGCCACCGGTTTCTTCAGCAAGTGCTTGAATTTCAGGATCAGTATAATAATGGGCAACCAATACAGCATTTTTATCAATCAATAATTGTTTGATACGTGCTTTGTATTGTGCCTGCTCATCATTATTCAATGGAGCTGGTTTAGGAGGAAAGATATAACCTTCAGGCATAATAGTTTGAGCTAAACTCATTTCTCGACCACTTAATCTACAGTGCAATTATGGGGCGGATTATACGAGAATATAAAACTAAATAACAGTGGTGGTCATAAATAGCAATTTGATTAACGCATTTATATTTAGCTTGGCGATGATTTTTGTAAGTGTTTTTTGTTTTTATATGAAGCGATGTGAATTTACTAACTGGGAGTCAGATAAACTGAAATTGAATAAACCAGAATGGTGGGTCATGATGGACTTGAACCATCGACCAATGGATTAAAAGTCCACTGCTCTACCAACTGAGCTAATGACCCGCTCTGATGTGCTTAAGCACGCTGCGTAGATCCGCCGATTACAACCACTCTACTATTCGTTACAAATAAAGAATGGTGGGTCATGATGGACTTG
>NZ_JAGPYN010000009.1 GCF_018069805.1 Pseudoalteromonas ostreae | reverse complement strand
TGTTATATACAGATAAACTAAAGTTAATATTTTATGACTCGTGCAAGAAAAAAGCTTATTGATTTAGCGTACACACCTTTATTAAAATTATCGGTGCTGTTTATTTATACAGTTCTGTGATGTATGCTCCAAACTCAATAAGAAAGGAGTGGTATAGCGTGAACATTACATATGAAGAAAACGTCCCTAACCCAATAGAATTTTGTGAAATGCGCGTGAAAGCAGGCTTGTCACCAAAGTCTCTAAAAGCAGCTGCAATTGCGTTGCCAAATAGCCTGTATGGAATCTCTGTACGAGATGGTGAGGCTTTAATTGCAATGGGGCGTGTAGTTGGTGACGGTGGGTGTAACTTTGAAGTCGTGGATATTGCAGTTGACCCCAAATATCAAGGCAAAGGACTAGGAAGGGCGGTGATGGAATATATAGATAACTATTTATCATCAGTTGCTTTGGAAGGTTCTTATGTTTCAATGATCGCAGATGAACCAGCATTTTACGAAAAATTAGGCTACAAACTTGTATCTCCTGCCTGCCAAGGGATGACAAAGAAGTTCAAACCGCACGTATAACAAACAATTCCAGCAGATTCGCAACGCTTGGCGCTCTGGGTTTGCAGTGGCTTTGGGTGTTGAAGATGCTTTGCGACGACGTAGTTTGAGGGCTTGAGAGATCCAAAGGCGCTCCACATGGACAGTGGTAGGAAAACTAAGCGAAAAGCGAGGCAAACGATGACCCCTTGGAAGTCAGCTCTGCCCATTGTAGTCTGAGCAGGGGAAAGCCTTGTACATGGCGACGGAGCTGACAGTTATATCGGGTATTAAGTCGACACATAGACCGGACAAAGTACAAGGCCAAGCTGACCGAAAATATTGAACGCTTAAGCCAGCAACTCAAACAGAAGAATTATCTAAATGTATCTACACCCCAAAATCCAATGGTAAAGAGCGACCGTTAGGACTTCCAATAGTTGATGACAAACTTGTGCAGCAAAGTGTTAGTCAGATCCTGCAAAGTATCTTCAAGAAGATGTTAGAGTCTTTTCAGATTGAGAGTATCAAGGTCAGCAAGCAAAATACAGTTGTTGATAGGTACTAGGGTTATATTTATACGAGCGAATATATAGCTGAAGAGCTGGATGCGGTAGTTCCGCACGTCTGCATCTGTGTGGGGGCGGCGGCTCAGTAAGGAGTCGTTCTACCACAATAGGTTGTAGAATTACTCTTTTTTAGAGCTTTAAAATATTTTTATTCACCATAAGTTTTTCTTGTTTTCCAATATCTAAATAGAATTATTACCCATTTATAGGCCTGCGTTGGCGTGATGTTATTGCTGTTTAATTACCACACAGTACATCCCAATTAGTGGCGCTTTTTACTGCGCGGAGCACCGAGAGCAATCGCTATTTGGCAGACACATATCGACAAAAATGCACTTATGCCCAAAGCTCCGCCAAAGTTACTAAAGTAGGGGACTAAATTATCAAAAAAAATCGAAAAAATAACACTGGCAGAAAACAGTGTGTAAATCCCAAAGCGTTTTGGTGCGCTCATGCCAATAAATGTGCCTCCAAAAAAAATGCTGCTATATAGCTCTGCGTTGAACTCGGTGGCAAGTAAAATAAGGTAAGCGAGTATCGCCAAAATAGCTGATGCTCTAATTGCATCTAGGCGGTTATGTTTAGCTAAATAAAAGGTTAAAAACGCGCCAAGTAAAGTAAGTATTACTGATGATAAACTCATGCTGCGAGCCCTTTAGCTAATATAAATAAAGCAACGCTAACGAAGGCTATGCCCCCTAACTTACCGCCAAAGCCAGTAAACACTTTAGTCGTTAGTGCGTATAAAATAGCCCCAATCAATGAAATAATCGCTAATTCCCAATAGGTATTAATCAACCCCTGTGAGCACATTCCTGCAAAACTACCTGCATAAACCGCTGCGTAAGGATGGTTTGCATATTGTTTTGGAAAAGGAATAAAACTGCCAATAAGTCCGGTTAGGCAAGATGCAATAACCGCAGGCACTGCAAATTGTGTCTGAAGGGTAAAACAAGCAACACATCCACTAAAAAAAGCGATGTATTTTAGGAGAAAAAATTTAGTCATAGAGTCGGTGATTTGTCTTAATTGCAGTATTTAATATTGAGTGAAGTTAACACTTTTATTGAATAACCAAGGGCGACTAAGCCACCAAGTTTTTTCATAAACGTGCGTTATTCATTGCGGTGCCTATATGTTATTGATTTAAGCTTTGAATAACATAGCTGAGAGAACTAAAAATGTATATTGCTGTATACTTAATAGCGTGCAAAATAATACACTTAGTTTACTTCTTCACCGGCATGTTTTGCGGCTAATTCATCAAGTTCTGCGCAAGTGTAATCAAACCCCGTGCCATCGAATTGATAATTAACTTTAACGTCAAAACCACCATTAAGCAGTTTTGTTTTTACCCGAGCGACAGGCCAATGCTTTAATTCGTTTAAAAAACGATTAGCGATTTGACCAGATTGAAAGCGATAGCGTATTTCTGAATTCATATAAAGTAAGTATAATTTAGACTGTTAACTTCGCAGTTTGTGGATTTAGCCGATTTAGTCAAGTTTTTTGTTCTTTAACATGCTTGATAAGGTCAATTGTGCGCTTATTAGCATTGGTTTTCGTCTGCTTTTGCTTTAACGTAAGGGTCTGTCAGATAAAATAGTTTGCGAGAAGATTACAAGGTATGCCTAAGTACGGTATAAGAGTGTCATGAAAACGCCAAAACAGATTTTACCGTTAATAGAAGACGGTATCGTTGATGAAGTCATCAGCCAATTAATGAGTGGAAAAGAAGCCTCGGTTTATGTGGTTCGCTGCGGCGAGCATATTCGCTGTGCGAAAGTGTACAAAGATGTACAACACCGAAGTTTTAAACAAGCAGTAAAATACCAAGAGGGGCGTAAAGTAAGGAATAGCCGCCGCGGTCGTGCGATGGAAAAAGGCTCTAAGTTTGGTCGTAAAGAACAAGAAAACGTGTGGCAAAATGCTGAAGTAGATGCGCTTTTCACGCTTTCTCGGGTTGGCGTAAAAGTACCACAACCTCATGGTTGTTACGATGGTGTACTGATCATGGATTTAGTCACCGATAATGATGGTGATGTTGCGCCGCGTTTAAATGATGTGAGTTTAACTGCTGAACAGGCAATTGAAGATCACGCTACTATGGTTCATTACATTCGCTTAATGCTATGTGCGGGTATTGTGCATGGTGATTTGTCTGAATTTAATGTGTTAGTAGATAGCTACGGTCCGGTGGTGATTGATTTACCGCAGGCAGTAAATGCGGCGGCGAATAACAATGCGCAAGAAATGTTTTTACGTGATGTACGCAATATGCGCTTGTATTACGGGCAGTACGCACCAGAAATACTCGATACGCGTTTTGGTGAAGAAATGTGGGCTTTGTATCAAGCGGGTGAATTAACAGCAGAAACTGTTCTTTACGGTGAGGTTGCAGATAACCATGCTGAGGCTGATGTTGATTCAGTGCTTGATGAAATCAAAGCTGCATTTGAGCAAATGCAAGAAAACCAAGAGCGAATGAAGGCCGCGCAAGCGCCTGACGAAGATTAGACTTACTCTGTAATTGTGAGATGTTAAAGATGCGCGCTAACAGCATTAAATTCTGTTAGACTGCGCAGCCTTTAGCTACTCGCGGTGAGTTGCTTTAAATGACAGTTAGGAATGCAGGTGTCAAAATTTTTCTATCGTGGTAAGCCCGATATTATGGGTAAAAATAATCAAGGTACTTATCAGCCTAAACCGAAAGTAAAGCCTGGTAGCGAAGAAAATCCGCTCTTTTTACAGGTGCAAAGCGTTGCACGTGAGCTTGAAATAAACGCTATTTTGATAGCTAATGATTTATTTGCAGATATTCGTGTTGATAGTACGCTTGCTGAAGATATTACTCATTTGAATGTTGTGCTCAATAAACCTGTTACTCAAGTTTTTGAAAAAACACCACAACGTAATGCTCCTTGTTCGTGTGGCAGTAATAAGAAATACAAAAAGTGCTGTGGTTAAAACCCTTGTTTAGTCGGTGAAGGGTTTGCAATATACCAGCCCAGCGATGGCCTACAAAAAGCCTGTGATTACTATCACATACCATTGAATTATCTGCCAACCGAAGGGTAAGCAATTGATTACAGTAAAACTTACAATTTTAATTGGGGTTTTTACACTATCAGTTAAGTTTATTTACCTGTTCCTGCCAATTTATATTTAAAAAATATTTATAAAACAATGCACTTATTTATTGGGTAAGGCTGGTATTGAGCTTGCAATCAATCTTAGCAATTTATTGACTAATACTAAGGTGACACGATGGCTTTTATGCAACGCCTAAAGCAAAAAACACGACAGCTAATAGATTCAAAACACATGTTGGCGAGTATTACTGCTGCGTCTTTTTTAGAGTCGACCATAGTACCTATCCCACTTGAAGCTGTGTTGGTGCCGCTAATGCAAGCGCGGCGAGAAAAGCTTTGGTTAATCGCCTTAATGGCGACTTTAGGCTGTATTATTGGAGCCCTGTTTGGTTACGCGCTTGGCTATTACTTGTTTGATGCGGTTGGCGATTGGGTGATCAATACCTTTTCAAATCCAGAGCAGTTTGAACACGTAAAACAACAAATGCAGCAGCAAGGTTTTTGGTTTGTATTAATGTTGGGGATAGTGCCAATCCCTTTTCAAATAGCTATGCTCGCAGCGGGTGCGACCAAATATTCATTAATAATGTTTTTAATTGCAACGACTATTGCCCGCTCAATTCGGTATTTTGGTCTGGCGCTGGTGGTGTATTATGCTGGTAATCAAGCAGAGCGAATTATCACAAAACATAAAACCAAAGCAATGCTTGGTTTGACTGTGTTGGTGTTAGTTATTTGGTGGTTAACAACGGTAATATAGCCGCCAAGTGACGGCTATATTTGTTTCGTTTACTTAACGTCGCCATGGATAAGTGAATGTACTTGGCGCCAATCCACCAGTTTAAAATTTTGTGGCTGCTGTGGCATACGATTGTAGCCATCTTGCACTATTAATACGCCAAGAGGGTAGCCAGGCAGCGGTTTGGCTGTAACGGTTAAGCCATCGGTTTCTGACACGCCATCAATACCGTTATTTAAGTTTGCAAGAATATTAAACTTACTGACAAACTCAAGGGTAGGGTGTTTTTCACCTTTATTTATGCGATACACGACATAACTATCGTCACCTTGGCTAGATACCACTAATAAGCGCTCGTCTTTACCATGATAAATCTCCATACCTTCTACATCATCAACTAGCATTTCATTCACGGATTGCAATAAAATAGGCGCTTGCTGTGAATCAGGCTCTGCTTGGATAAACCAAATACCAGCGTCTTCCTCACCGGCAAAAAGTTCGCCGTTTTTATCATCACTACTACAACCTTCTGGCTGGCTAGGTAGAGTAAATTCGCGCACCAGTTTGCCCGAGACTTGTTGCTGTTGGCTGGTTATTTTATATTGCTGATATAACCCTGATTTATCATTCACAAATACATAGTCACCAGATTTCGATGAATACATGCATAAGCCATAAATCTCACTCAAATTGGTAGCCACGCTACCTAAGTGGTGTACGCTGTTTTGTATGTCGACAGTGAACAAACTAATGCTATTTTCACTGCGGTTACTGGCTGCAATTAGCGTGTGAGTTGGGTTGTTGATATTACTACTTTGACGAACGTCAACATTGTTAACTCTACCTACGTCAAGGCTTTGAATTTGCTCTCCAGCTAAGTTATAGATCATCAGTCCGCGACGTTTATCGGTGCCAATGATCAAGCTTTTAGCAGCGTCGGTTGGATGCACCCAGATGGCTGGATCGTCTGCGGCATCACCAAATGCTGCAACTGGTGTCGTTTGCACTTTTGCATACACATGTGCTGTTTTTGCAGTGGTGGTGTTGGTTTTTGTCGTACTGGTGATTGGGTCTAAAATTAACTGGCTGCTGCGGTACGCGCCACTTTCATCGTCATACATAATGGCTTGAGCAGTAGTGGCGTTATTATCAATTACCACAGAACCAATACTGAGATCTCCAGAGACACGCCACTTTTGTTGTATACCTTGCTCTGGATTATATCGGTATAGGGTGTTATTGCTGCTGCTAGTAAACCAGAGGCTGCCATCAGTGCTGGTGGTTAATGCGCCAATACCGCTGGCCAGTTCACCAAAGGGAGCAACCATGGTAAGGGGTTGTTTACTCGCTGAAGATTCAGCATTGGCGTTCATTTGCCAAATGCCAAGTTCTTCTTCACTGATAAATAATTGTTGGCTTACATCATTAACCGCACAACCCGCAGCTTCATTTACACCGGCAAATTCTCGGACCGCAATGTTAGTGGTTTGTTCTGTAGCAAAGTTATAAATTAAGGTTTCGCGCATTAAGCCGCGAACATCAGCAACAAAAGCAGAAATACTCCCCGTATTGTGATTGTTAAATAGGCAGACCGCTTCAGGTTTTGCTTGCGGTGCAACAATCGGTGTGTGCTCCGTTAGTTGCCAGTTGCCGTTACTTTGAGTTAGGGTGAAAACAGCAACCAGATCACGTTCGTTATCAATACTGGTCACTAAAAAGCGATTATCGCCAATAGTACGCACTGACAGAGTTTCAAAGCTACCTGCTTTAAGTACTTCGCTATGTTGTTTATTTTGCTCTACTACAATTAAGCCTTGGCTTTCACTGGTTAGTAACCATGCATCATCAAAAAGCCAAGCAGCTTGCGAACCTTGAATATTATTTTGTTGCCAAAATGGTGCGCTGTTAAGCTTTAGTGTAGTTTGGCTTGGTTGAGTGGAATTAACACCTTGGCTGCTATAAGCGCCTAATGTTGCGGTGAGTGTTAATATGCTCAGCGCATAAGCAAGTGGTTTAAATGTTGGCACAAGTAAAGTCCTAAGTTAGCCATGTATGCGATGCAAGCTAAATAACTTTTATGACAAAACCGTGACAAAAGAAAGACTTCTGCAGTGAGAATAAAGCTACTTAGGTTTACTTTAATCTAATTTTTGTTTTACCTATATGTTTTTATTGATTTTATTTTTTATTTTTAGTTTTTAAATGGCGCATTCGGGTATAGCTTTCATGCTGAGCTGATGTGACCCTAAACATGATATAGCGGTTATTTTTCTATGATGGCGATGTGTATTTCTGTTTTATTGCGCTCAGTTGTGCTGATAGTGTGGAGGTCGCATTAGTCTGTACGCTGAGTGTGTCAACGGCCTTTTCAATATATTGGTTTTGTAGGCTAAGTGCTTGTTTAAGTTAAATAAAAGTTGGATTTAGGTGGGGTGGGAGCATGTTTTGCTCCCCATTGTTGTTAGTTAATAAACTGGCTTGGAATTTCCCAGCTTTGAACTAGCAATTCACCTTGCCACGTTTGGAGTGTGATCCATGCCTTATCTTTGCTGGTTATTAATCTTGGTGCAATAGCATGTACATGTTGACCATGACGTGTGCCATGTAAAATACCTTCATCGGCTTTTGATAACTGACTAAGTGGTAATGGAGTGGGGCCAATATTCATGTAACCTTGGCGCACATCTGCTATTTTTCCTTTATTAAACATTACCTTAAAATCTTTAACGTATTCACCATGGTGACTATAGGGGGGCGCCATATTAAGTGGCATGGGCGCAAGGGTAAACTCTCCTATTGTTTGCTCGCCCCATGAGTCAGGAAATATGAGAATCATTGATTGATATAAAAACCAAAATGGTAAAATTAAAATACTAGCATGTAGTAGATACTTATAGCGTTGCCACCAAGTACTTCTAAGTCGTGCCATTATTGTGCCTCCTGAATATAGTCAGTCGTTAGCAGCTGCGCCTTTGTTATCTTAGCTAACTTACTACGCCACATCATAAAACCTGTGATAGACATACCGCTTAATATCACGCCAAAAACGAACCAAACTAGCTTGGTCCAGATCCCGCCAATTGTGCCGTAATGCAAAGGGTCTGCAATATGAGAAATAGTTTGTAGAGCACTCATTGATTCGGGGCTTTTAGTTTGTACTAATTCGCCTGTCCAAGGGTTTATCGTCGTTGAGAACGCATAGTTATCATAGAAAATAGTGTTGTTCGAGCCACTGATACTGTACATGCCCCGGCTATGTTCGGGGAACATGATGTAATGAGGTTCAAAGTCAGTAAACTGCTGCTTAGTGAGCTGTAGAGCCTGACTTAGACTGATGGCTGGTACAGTTTTAGAGGTGGGTAAATCAGCAGCACTTACCAGCGGTGAATGCTCTTCAATATCAATCTCGTTATGCCACATAATTGCTTGAGTTAAATACCAAAACCCCGTTAAGCTCATAATGAGTAAAAACCACATAGACCAGACGCCAGCCAAGCTATGTAAATCTTTTAGTAAGGTTTTTTTACCTTGATTAAAGCGCAATTTAGGCTGAGTAAAAGCACGCCAGAAATTTTTATAAATAATCAGCCCAGTGGCTAATGCGCCAAACATGACTATTGCCATTGCAGATACAAGATAATAACCGACGCTATAACCAGATTGCCATGGAAGCAACAGCCAACCATGTAGCGCGCGCATAAAACCAATAAAGGTGATGCCTTGATTAACTGCTTGTATTTGTCCTGTGTATTGATTTACGTAGGCAATTGCTTGGGGTTTATTGTGATCTGTAAAAATAATAGCGTTTACTAAATACGGTTCATACACCAATACTGATGTGATATCTGCAGTTGGATGTAGTTGTTCTACTGCTGCTATTAATTCATCGATTGGTTTTGCAGGCAAATTGTTAGGATTACTTGCTCGAGCTGCAGGGTTGGTTAACCAGGTAAGCTCATGACTCACTACAGAGAGAGTGCCTGTAATACAAATAAAACAGAATAAAACCCATACAGGCAATGAGAACCAGCCATGTAATTGAAACCAAAATCGCTTGCTTACGTTAGCCATAGTGAAACCTATTATTAATGATATTTGTTATCATTCATATTGCATTTCAATGATTGTACTATTAAATTACCTCCAATTTCAATTTATCCTAAGGAATATTAATGCAGTTAAGTGGAATAAATACACCGTTAAGTATTTTATCTTTGACTTTTCTTTCACTGTTAAATCCCTCTAATGCTGTTGCCGAACAGCAGGCTGTGAGTGAAGATCACGATTTCGAAGTTATTACGGTAAAAAGTCAACGAGGTTTGATTTCATACATGAGTGCATCTGGTGCAAAATCAGACGTGCCAATTATTGAGACACCGTTGTCTGTTTCAGTTTTAACGCAAGAGCGAATTGAAGATTTAGGGGCATTAACCGTACAAGATGCGATAGGTTATGTGTCTGGTTTATATAACGGTCCATACGGTGTTGATACCCGTGGCGATTGGTCGGTTATTCGTGGTGTGTCGCCCGTACAATATTTAGACGGCTTAAAGTCACTGTATGGTAACTATAATAATGTTCGTACCAATCCTTATGCGTTATCGCAAATTGAAATACTAAAAGGGCCAAGCTCAGTGTTATATGGCCAAGGTTCAATTGGCGGGATTGTTAACTTAGTCAGTAAAAAACCAGATGCTGAAACATCAGGGCAGTTTTGGGGGCAAGTTGGTAACTATTCGCGCAAACAAGTTGCGGGAGATATTACCGGTGCTTTAAATGATGATGCGTCATTACAAGGGCGAGTAATTGGTTTATGGCGAGAGAGTGATACGCAAACCGATTATGTGCCAGATAACAGTATTGTGTTTTCTCCATCATTAACCTGGTATGCCACTGATGATACAAAAATAACGCTATTAACTAATTGGCAAAAGAATGAATCAGGCACGAGTACCTCGTTCTTACCTCACTCAGGCACTATTTTAGAAAACGAAAACGGCAAAATTCCATCAAACCGTTTTGTTTCTGAGCCGGGTTTTGATCGTTATGATACTGAGCAAGCGTCAATCACTGCGATTTTAGAGCAAAATATTAATGCTGATTGGCAGTTTAAACTTGCTGCGCGTTACACCGATAGTCATGCTGATTATCATACGATTTATGGTTGGCCACCTAAATTTTTAGAAGATGGGCGCAGCGTCAAGCGAGTGTCTTATCTTAGCTCCGCTGATTCGCGGGCTATTGCCAGTGATGCCCAGTTTCATGGCAATATAATAACCGGTAATATTGAGCACACAATAGTGATGGGGCTTGATTATCAAAATGCTTATACCGATAACGACTCTGTTTCTGGACTCGCTGGTACGCTAGACTTATTTAACCCGAAATATGGCCAAGTCGCTAATTTACCAACGGTAGATGATATCGTTGATTATGACTCGTCAAAGGTTTATCAAACTGGCTTATATATTCAAGACAGTATGAAAATTGCTGATAAGTGGATAGTCTCAACAGCATTACGTCGCGATAAAGCAACAACAAACCCTGAAAACGGCAAAAGTGAGTCACAGTATGCGACCACCGGTCGTTTAGGCTTGATGTATTTATTTGACTCAGGGGTTTCACCGTATGTAAGTTATAGTGAATCATTTGAACCATTGCCAGGCTATGATGCCTTTGGTAATGCGTTTGTACCAAAAACAGGTGAGCAAGTTGAAGCCGGTATCAAATATCAACCAGCAGGTACAGAGCATCTACTTACGGCCACCGTATACAATATTGTAGAGCAAAATCGCACCACCCCATTTAATGCAGAGCAAGCCACAGATAGCAAAGTAATTTCTCCAAATGGCCAAGTGCAACAGGGCGAAGTGACGGTAAAAGGACTTGAACTTGAAGCACAATTAGCTTGGCAAAGTGTCGATGTGTATGCGTCATACGCATACAGCGATGGTTACGTCAGTCAGAGCAATAAACAACGTGAAGATGGTGCAACACTTGCAGCGTTACCAAAGCAGCAAGCATCAATTTGGACGACATGGCGACCAGAAACTATGCAGGGTTTTAAAATAGGCTTAGGTGTGCGCTATGTGGGAGAGACATCTGACGGTAGTGTTTATGGTGAGCGAAATGGCTTAGTAGTTGATCCAATTAAAACTACCGATTACACACTCATTGATGCTATGATTGGTTATGATTTTGATGACTATAGTGTTAGTTTACAAGCGCAAAACTTAACGGATAAAACAGTGATCACCTCATGTTTAGCGCGTGGAGATTGCTTCTATGGTCAACGCCGAACAGTAACTGCGAATGTACGTTATAAGTTTTAATGAAGTTAAGATGTAGTATAAATAAAGGGAGCAGTTAGCTCCCTTTATTTGCAGTATTGCTAGCTTAGCTATCAATACTTTGTTGGTTAATTGTGACAATTCGTTGTGGGAATGGAATTTCAATATCCGCACCTTGAATCGCACTATATACGCCACCGTTTACGGCCAGCTTGGTTTCAATTATTTTCGTTGTCGGCACCCAGTAGCGGTAACTAATTGTTACTCCACTTTCAGCAAACCGTTCAATGCCAACTTGTGATAGCGGTTCACTTGCGACTAACTCATGGTCTTTCAATACGTTTTCTATAAGCTCTATAGCATGCTCAGCACTGGCATTATAGGCAATATCAATTTCACCTTTGACCAATGAATAATTAAATGAGTTATGTAGTATTTCGCCAACGATGTGTTTGTTAGGAATAGTAATTTCGACTTTTTCTTCGTTGATCAAAATGGTGTAACCTAGCTCAATGGTTTTTACTTGACCGCTGACATTTTTAACTTCAATCGTGTCACCAACAATAAAGGGGCGGGTGGCAATAATAGCCAAGCCTGCGCCATAATTTGATAACATCCCTTGCAATGCTAAACCTGCACCAAGAGAAGCGGCACCAATTGCAGCAACAAAAGGTGTAACACTTATGCCAATTTTACCCAGCGCAATAATAATGAACATAATGATAAACAATACTTTCACTACATTACTGACAAAATTAGTGAGAGTAATATCAATATTATTACGCGCCATTAAAGCGGCAATCATTTTAGATATTTTTTGTGCCACCCACAAACCAAAAATCAAGATCAACAATGCGCCAACTAATTGCATGCTGTACTTAACGAGGTACTCACTGATCATGGTGTAGTATTTTTCAACTTGTTGGATTTCTGTACTGATCATCTATTATCCATAAATAAAGTGGTTAAACTATTTCATCATAGCAGAGCTTGACTCAAAAAAGGATAAAGTAATGGTACGATTAAAGCGGTAAGTAATGCGCTCAATGCCATTGCCACTGAAGCAAATGCACCAATACGCGGATGCTCAACAAGTGCGGCGGCGGTGCCTATTGCATGAAATGCAGTACCAATCGCAACGCCTTGTGCCTGATGGTTATAAATGCCCACCTGACGAAGAATAAGTAGTGCGAACAAAGCACCTAATAAGCCGATAAAAATCACCATCGCAGCGGCCAGCGAAGCAATGCCTCCGAGTGAATCTGTGACTAATAGAGTAATGGGAGTAGTAACCGATAAAGCGGCAACAGATGCTGCTAATTGTGCAGGCACATTAAATGCGGCACTGAGTACGGTTGCAACCACAGTGGCATTGATTATGCCCAAACTACAGCAGCCAACAATCAGCAGGAGATTTCTTCGTATATGCACAAATTGTTGATATAGCGGTAATGCAAGCGCAACAATGGCAGGCTCCAGTAAATAGCTTAATAGCTGGCTATGGCTGGCAAATTGTGAGTAAGGCAGTGAAAAACTCACTAGTAATATGGCTATAAGTGTAATAGTGATAAAAACGGGATTAGTTAGCGCTTTTAATAAAGGATTGTTAATGGTTGTATTGAGCTTCCTTAACCCTAAAAACAGCGTGATAATTACAGGAATACTTAACCACCATAGATCAATCATGTTCAATCCTGCCTTTAAATACACTGATCACCGCTGCGATAAGCAGTAAGCTGGTCAATGGCACCAAAATGAAAACTGCACTGAGAAACTGCCATTGCAGGGCGATGATCTCAAGGTGTTCGATAAAACCAACTCCAGCAGGGATGAAAAAAAGCGGCATGACATTTAATAACGGCTTTGCACAGGGAGCTAAGTGATGCTCTTTAACTACGTTTGTTAAAAGTAACGTAAGTAGTATTAGCATCGCTAATAGGGGGGCTGGAAAGCTGCCTTGCAGCCAGTGCATGATTATTTTTGCTATCGCCAAGCAACTCAAAATCAAACAGCTGCTGAGTAAATAAGGGAAGATTTTTTTTAGCACAGGGGGTCGGGGATCCATTGATTATTTACTCACTACAGGTCGTATTATACTTCAGCATATTTGCTTGTTGAAAACTATGTGACTTATTGCTTAGCGTTGATATTAAGTGAATTTGTTACCAACGTTTACTATTTTGATACTCAATGTTGTCGGCACCTTTGGCTTTTGCAATGGCCTTTTTTGTATTGCTGTTAATAAGCAGACGAATTTGGCTAATGGTTTCTTTTGCTAAAATTTGTCTTCTTGGAGCGTTAAAACTTTGTTGGGTAACGCGTTTGATTGCCGCTAAAGTATCAGGTGAGCGAGCTAATAAGGTATTGATCATTGCTAAACAGCGTTGTTTTGGATCCGCATTTACTTCGGTTATTAACCCTAATTGCAGCGCTTTATCAGCACTAATAGGATCTGCATGACTGGCAAGCCACATGGCATCGTCACGTTTTAGTAAGCTAGGTAGTACAACATTTGCACCCATATCAGGGCATAGTCCCCAGCGCGCTTCCATAATGGCTAATTTAGCATCTGGGTGCACAATCCGATAATCAGCGCCAAGAGCTATTTGCAGGCCACCACCAAAGCAATTACCTTGGACGACTGCGAATACCGGCACACTTAGTGATTGCCAACCCAGCACAACTTGCTGCGCTAAATTACAGTTACCCGGTAACCATTTAAATAGCAACTTGGCAATATTTATGGGACTTTTCATAACGGCAGCAACATCCAGTCCAGCACAAAAATGCTCACCATCCCCTTGAATAACGACAGCGCGGATAGTCGGGTCTTTTTTAATTTTTTTAATGATACTTGTCAGCTGTTTGAACATGACAAAATTCAACGCATTTTGTTTATCTTTTCGGGATAATGTAACGAAGGCGATAGCCTGCTGTGTTTCAAAATTAATCATGTCAACTCCTCTGACCTGTTTCAGCTTAGCTTACGAGCTAATTGAATTGATGTAAAGCGTGGCTTTCGTGTTTGAAAAACAAGCTATTTTATAGGCTGTTATTGTGAACCTCAGATACAAATGATTACAAAGTGGTCTATATTTTTAATCGGGTGGCTTGTTATATGATCGACCCATAATAGCCTCCGAACGTAACTTGGCGTTTAAACACAATTTAAAATAAACATATAAAGGTAGTGCGCGCAGCTACTAAGGAGATAAACCATGCTAAAAAGGTTCACGCCTAGCATTTTAGGAACTTACATGTCATTAGCGATCAAAGGGGTTGTTGGTACAACATTAATCGCTTTTTTAGCTGGTTGCTCAGATGATAATGCTACCAAACAAGTCGCTCCGCCTCCTGCGGTTTCAGTATTTAATGTTGTTACCCAAGAGGTGGGGAATTATCGAGAGTTTGTTGCTCGCACAGAAGCTCATCAGGAAGTGAAAATTCGCGCTCGTGTTGAGGGTGAATTAATAGAGCGTCATTTTGATGAAGGCTCATTTGTTGAAAAAGGACAGCTACTACTAAGAATCGATCCAAGTGAATATCAATCTTCTGTTGCTGAAATTGAAGCAGATCTAAAAAGTAAGCTTGCTGGCGAAGATGGCGCATCTCGCGATTTAAAACGCGGTAAAGAAGTTGCTGCACAAGGGTTTATCTCACAATCTGATTTAGATAAATTAACCACTAAGTATGAGCAAGCTGCTGCGGCTGTTATCTCAGCAAGGGCAAGCCTTGAAAAAGCAAAATTAAATTTAAGTTACACCGAAATTAAAGCGCCGTTTGCAGGGCGTATTGGTAAGGTTAATTACGATGTAGGCAATATTGTTAGCCCTTCCTCAAATGAATTAGCGGAATTGACCGATGTGGATCCAATTTATGTCAATTTCCAAGTAGAAGAAGGCGATTACATTAGTTATCGTCAAAAACATCAAGACAGTGCGAATAACCCTCAAAATGTACCAATCGATTTATCCCTACGTTTGCCAAATAACTCGGACTTGGGGGTAAAAGGGCAGTTAGATTTTGCCGATACGAAAATTGATCGTAGCACTGGCACTGTCGGGCTAAGAGCGACATTTGCCAATCCACAAAACATTATAATGCCAGGCTTGTTTGTCACCTTAATTGTTGAAAGTAAAGATAAGCAATTACAAGCACTTATTCCTCAAGCTGCTGTACAAGAAAATCAACAAGGTAAATTTGTACTCGTGGTGGGTGAAGATAACAAAGTTGCAACGCGCATTGTGCAACTAGGACGGCGCATTAATGCGATGTGGGTCGTTCAATCGGGCTTACAAGAAGGTGAGCAAGTAATTGTTGAAGGTTTACAAAAAGTACGTCAAGGGGTCGAAGTTAAACCAGTTGAAAAAAAGGTCGATCACACCATCGGTACAATTTCTAGCCAACCAGACGCTGCAAACTAAAGGAAACGCACATGATAAGTAAAACGTTTATCGCGCGGCCTAAATTTGCCCTCGTTATTTCGATAGTGATTACGCTAGCGGGTTTGATTTCCATGGGTTTGCTGCCAGTTAATATGTATCCCGAGATTACTCCACCGCAAATACAGATCACCGCAGTTTACCCAGGTGCCAGTGCGCAAATAGTGGAAGAGTCAGTGGTCAGACCCATTGAAGAGCAAGTTAATGGTGTCAAAGATATGATGTATATCGAGTCCAGCTCCAGCAATAACGGCACTGCTACGATAACTGCATACTTTAAGGTGGGCACGGATACTGATATTGCTCAAGTCAATGTACAAAACCGTGTCGCCTTAGCTGAACCAGGATTACCCAGCGAAGTAACACGCCAAGGTGTATCGGTTAAGAAAAAATCCAGTTCAATGTTATTGGGTATTAACTTGTATTCTAGCCAAGCAAACATTGATGCTATTTTTTTAAGTAACTATGCAACAAATTACTTAACGGAACCGCTGGGACGAATTAAAGGCGTGGCATCGGCTGAGGTTATGGGTGAGAAAACCTATTCAATGCGATTGTGGTTACGTCCAGATAAAATGGCGGCGTTAGGGCTGACAGTAGGCGAAGTTAGAGCGGCATTACAAGAGCAGAATACCATAGTGGCAGCTGGTAAATTAGGTGCTGCACCGAGTTTACCAAGTCAGCAGTTTGAATATTCAATTCAAGCTAAAGGGCGTTTAAAAACTCCAGAAGAGTTTGGCCAAACAATTATTCGTGCTAATCAAGATGGTAACTTTGTACGTTTAACTGATATTGCCCGCATTGAACTTGGCTCAGCTGATTACAGTATTAACGCTAAGTTAAATCAGCAAGATACCGCTTTTATAGTTATTTACCAATTAACCGATGCCAATGCAACGCAAGTGGCAAGTGATGTTAAAGCCACCATGGCAGAGCTTGCTAAGCAATTACCAGATGGTGTTGAATACTCAATACCATACGATACGACAGAGTTTATCAATCGCTCAATCGAAGAAGTGATTGTTACATTATTTCAAGCTGTTGGCCTGGTTGTTTTAGTGGTGTTTTTGTTTTTACAAAATTGGCGCGCGACACTTATTCCAACTATTGCCATTCCAGTATCGTTGGTGGGGACGTTTGCTTTTATGATGGCTATGGGTTACTCAATTAACTTAATCACCTTATTTGGTTTAGTGCTAGCGATCGGTATTGTGGTAGATGATGCAATTATTGTAATTGAGAATGTTGAGCGGATCCTCAAAGAAGAAAAGCTGCCGATTAAAGAGGCGGTCACTAAAGCGATGGAGCAAGTAACCGGGCCTATTATTGCGACCACTTTGGTGTTATTAGCTGTATTTGTGCCAGTAGGCTTCATGCCAGGTATTACTGGGGAGCTTTATAAGCAGTTTTCTGTAACGATTTCGTTTGCGGTATTAATTTCATCGGTTAACGCATTAACCCTAAGTCCAGCTTTATGTGCGCTATTGTTAACAGAAAAGTCAATGAAACCGATAAAATGGCTGGCGCCAGTCGAGCAAGGCATTGTTAAATCAACTTCCATCTATTCTAAAATCATCCACTTTGTTTTAAAACGCTCGGCACGCGTGGGTATTTTTGCCTTAGTTATTTTTGTGGTGGCAGGCTGGCTGGCTAAAAGCGTTCCAACAGGATTTGTGCCAGCCGAAGATCAAGGTTTTGTGTTTGTAGATGTGCAATTACCAGATGCGGCGGCTTCTGGTCGCACTGCTGATGTGATGCATAAAATAGGTGACATTATTAAACAAGAACCTGCAGCAACTGATTTTATTGCGGTATCCGGTTTTTCTTTGATTGGCGGGGCGGGCTCAAATAATGCTTTAGGTATTGTTATTTTAAAAGACTGGGAAGAACGCACCAGTGCTGAGCTAGGCTTAAAGTCAGTGATTGGTCGTTTGATGGGGAAAATGTGGGCCATGCCTGATGCGCAGATAATGGTATTTAACCCGCCGCCAATTCCTGGTTTAGGCAATAGTGCTGGTTTTGAATTTCGCCTACAAGACAGTGAAGGCCGGGATCCGGTTGAGTTGGCGCAAGTGCTTAATGGTCTGGTATATGAAGCGAACCAACATCCAAGCTTGAGTAACGTGTACAGTACTTTTAGAGCAAATGTACCGCAGTACTTTTTAGAGATAGATCGCAATAAAGCAAAAGCTCAAGGGGTTGCATTAAGTGACATATTCTTAACGCTGCAAGCCCAGCTCGGCTCATTATATATTAACGATTTCAATCAGTTCAGCCGTACTTATAAAGTAATCATGCAAGCTGAGAGTGAGTTTCGTAAAAACCCTTCAGACTTACAGCATTATTTTGTACGCAATAATGAAGGCGACATGGTGCCATTAACGACACTTGCTAAACTTGAACCAATTCTTGGGCCAACGACCCTCAAGCACTTTAATTTATATCGTAGTGCGAGCATCAGTGGCCAAGCCGCAACGGGGTTCTCAAGTGGTGATGCAATCTCTGCTATGGAAGAGCTAGCTAAGCAGTTACCTAATGGCTATGTATTTGAATGGGCAGGTCAATCTAAACAAGAAATTGAAGCCGGTAATATGGCACCGTTGCTATTTGCCTTGGCCGTTATTTTTGTTTACTTATTTTTGGTTGCACAATATGAAAGTTGGACGATCCCTTTTTCAGTTATAGCAGCAATTCCACTGGCGATATTTGGCGCAATGTTAGCGTTATACGTACTGGGTATGGAAAACAATATTTATGCACAAGTGGGGTTAGTATTGCTTATCGGTATGTCGACCAAAACCGCAATTTTGATTGTAGAGTTTGCGATGGAAGAGCGGCTTGCCGGCAAGAGTATTTTTGATGCGGCTCTTAGTGCAGCCAAAATGAGGTTTCGTGCGGTATTAATGACTGCTCTTTCATTTGTATTAGGTGTACTACCGTTAGTATTTGCAACTGGCGCTGGGGCTGGAAGCCGTGTATCTCTGGGTGTTACTGTGCTAGCAGGCATGTTAGCAGCGACTATATTGGGTACTTTGCTGGTGCCATTATTTTATAGTTTGCTGCAATCAATGCGTGAAAAAGTAAAGGGCATAGTGACTTCACAAGTATAAAAAAAGCATTGTATAAAAAAAGTCAGGGAACTTGGCTTTTTTTTGTCAATAATTTGCTGAGGTTTGATACTATATCTCGCATTAGCATCATGAAAGGTTTTCGGCAATGACAGGACCCCGTTTATACAGTGAAGAAGAAGTAACGCATCAAGCTTACGATATCTTTTTAGAGTTAGCCCCAGATAACCTGAGTGAGCAAGATGTTGATGATTTTAACCAGCATCGTGAAGAGCTTGGCTTTATTGAAGAAGGTGAGCCTGATGATCAATGGCAAGATTTTGTCGCATTAGAAATAGAGCCAGAATTATTTATTCAGGTGTTAGTGGGACTTGAATTCGATAATCAAGATATTTTATTTGCTAAAATTTTGATTAGCCGTGATAAAGACGCGCCGTTTTGTCATATATTATGGAAAGATAGCGAATAAACTCGATGCAGTATCTTAGTGAAAACAGCCTTGTTTTATATATCAACACAGTGAGTGAACAGTGATAGTGATTAGGTTACTGCTGTTGTTGGGCTGTCTGTTTAGCTTTAAAGTTTGGGCGGTTGATCCTTTTGAAGACTTTCATAAGTATGGTCAACTCTCAGATGAAGAGATCCATAAAATCCATCAAGGCGAACTATTATACGGCGATACTGAATTTGGACTTATTGTTAGTCGTGGTAATACTAATTCGACTAGTTTTAAGTTCAAAGGTAATTTATACCAAGATCTTGAGAAATGGCGTAATCAGTTCAAAATAGATAGTTTATATAAACGTGATCGTAACGACACTACAGGCAATGATGAAGTATCGGCAAACCGTATATTTTTCTCTGCGCAGGGCAACTATAAAGTTGGAATAAAAAATGCCTCGTTCTTTATGTATGGCGATTATGAAGAAGATGAGTTCAGTGGCCTTGAGTTTAAAAGCACGCTTGCGGCAGGTTACGGTAATCGTTTATATCAAGGGGTAAAAAACCAAGTTGATTTTGATATAGGACCTGGTTTATACCGCTCGGTGGCACAAGATGATCCTGAGCTTGAAGATGAGCAAGAAGACAAAACAAAAACCGGTTATTTATTACGTTTAGCACTGCAGTGGGAGCGTACGGTCTCGACTCGAACACGCTTCAATCAAGATTTAAGTATTGAACAATCATTGTCAGGATTGAACTCACGATTAAAGTCAGAAACATCATTGATAAGCCAAGTAATGGGCGCTGTATCATTAAAGTTTACTTATTTATATCGTTATAATTCTAAGCCGGAAGACGACAAGTTAAAGTTTGATTCAGAACTAAGTGCGACATTAGTTTATAGTTTTTAAGAGAGTATTATGTATCAACATAAGCAATTTGCATTGTTCATTTTTGTTATTCTAAGTTGGATTGCCAGCTTTGTCGGTTTAGCTTGGTATTTAATTGGTGCAGATATGCCGTTAATGGTATTTGCAGCGATTTTAGTGCTGGTGGGTTTTTTGTTCCATGGTTTAACCATTAAAGTTGATGACAGCCAAATTAGCTGGGGGTTTGGTCCTGGCGTGTTTGGTGATAAGTTACCGTTAGTGGATATTATTGAAGCTAAAGCCGTAGAGAATTCTTTTCGTCATGGGATTGGCCTGCGCATTACTCACGATGGCTGGGTATACACAGTGTCAGGATTTAGCGCGGTACAGCTAACTTTAAAAGATGGTAGCCAATATCGTTTAGGAACTAACGACCAAGATGGTTTACTAGCAGCGTTGGCGGGTAAGATAAGCGAGCCAGTAGCAGAGCCTACAACCGTTTGATTAATTAAATTATAGATATAAAAAAGCGCAGTAGCGCTTTTTTATTGTCGATTTAAGTTGATATTAGTGGTCGTGACCACAGCCGCCATCACCATGGACGTGGCCATGCGCTAACTCGTCAGCTGTTGCATCACGCACTTCAAGTATTTCTACATCAAAGTTTAAGGTAATGCCTGCAAGTGGATTATTCCCATCTACAATTACTTCATCTTCTTGAATATCAATGATCATTACAGATTGGTCGCCATCATCTGTTGAGGCACGAAATTGCATACCAACTTCAATTTCCATTCCTTCAAACATCGACTTTGGCACTGCTTGCATCAGATCATCATGGCGTTCGCCATAACCTTGCTCTGGTGGCACAGTTACACTGAGTGTGTCGCCCGCTTTTTTACCTTGCAGGGCATCTTCTAGGCCTTGAATTAAGTAACCGGTACCAACGATAAAAATCAGTGGCTCACCATCAAATGAGTTATCGATAGAGTTTTTGTCATTATCCATGACTGAATAATGCATTTTTACCACTTTATTTGTTGCAACGATCATAGTCACTCCTATTTATTCGTCTTCGAGAGAGTAGGGTAGAGGAAGGATTGTTAGCTCTACCGTTGGGGTATGTTTTGCACGCAGTAACTGACTAGTTTCACTGTCGTTTGGCAACACAACAAGGCCAAATAAGGTTTTACTTTGTTGATTGTAGGCTTGGCTTATTAATTTGCCAGCACGACGCCAATTTTCACCCATGTGGGTTTCAAGCTCTGGTTCAGCTAATTCTCCATCGCTGTGCCCTGATACGATATACATAGCGCGTTTATTTTTACCAAGGTATTTCATGCGGGCCACCGTTTCTTGGCCTGTGTAGCAGCCTTTACGAAAGCTTATGCCGCCGATTGCTTGCAGATTGACCATCTGTGGTACGTATTCACCAAGTGCTGCTTCATTGAGCTCCGGCTCACCCGCTAAAATACTATGTTGGTGCCACAGCGCATCATTTTCAAGGGCAATAACCTCATCAGGCAGCGAAAATTCATCATTAACCATCAGTAAAATGCGGTTTTTTGCTAATTTTAGTGCTTTACCATGACTAAAATCGCAAGCGCTATCTTGTTCATCAAAATGAATGTTCAATGCATTTAAGGCCGCAGCTAGATCATCACCGATTAAACCAATTAACTTGCTGGTAGCTGCTTGTATTTCAACTTTTGAAAACACCGCATACTTTTTTAATTCAGTTAAAGATTGAGCGGTTTCAACCGTTGATGCTGCTAAATAGTAACTATCTTGATAAGCAAATAACTTTGCTACACTCCATAATTTACCTTTGGCATTACAGTGCCCAGCCCATAAGAAGTTGGTTTGGTTGAGCTTATTAATATCTTGGGTAATTTGGCCATGAAGGTAGGCGAGTTTATCAACACCGCTAATGCGGATCAGCTGATGTGATAAAGGGCATGCGTGTACTGTTGACATAAAAACCTGCGTTACAATAAATGTAGGCGTGTATAATACCGTAGTTAGCGCTGCTGGTATAGATGCATAAATAGCTGTTTATTCAGGTGCAATTTGTTAAACTGCTAAGCAACTTAGTACGAGGTAAAAAATGACTGAAATTCACAATAAAGCGCGTATTCGCTGGGCTTGTCGTCGCGGCATGTTAGAACTAGATGTGTTATTTATGCCATTTGTAGATGAGGCATTTGATTCGTTATCAATGCAGCAGCAAGCTGTTCTCCAACGTTTGCTTGAAGCGGATGACCCCGATCTGTTTGCGTGGTTTATGGGCCATCAAGAATGTAAAGATCCTGAGCTTAAACGGATGGTACAGCTGATTTTAGATCGAGTTCGTGTATAGGTTTAGGGTTACTAATAATCTTCCAGACCACAAACCTTTTGTGGTCTACTTTAGCTTGTTTGCAGTGTGTTATAGCCTATTTTTAACTAGTATATTAACGCAATTTATTTGTGTTGTCTGTAGTGCTATTTGTGGTTATGTAAGTTGGCGCTGGTATAAAAAATCCCATCCTCAGCAAGGCGTTTTTATATTAGATTCTACGCAATGTCGTTTTGAAAATAATACGCTAAAAATAAATGGCCATATCAGTAACAAAAGCCGCGTTTATCAAGACAGTGTTTGGTTATATATTAATGGCTTTGCAAGCTCCCACTGGCTTATTATTAATGCCAGCGGGGTTGATGAACTGAGTTTTGTGCGCTTGAAACGTATTACTTTGGTTGCTCGTCGTGAGCATGAGGAGTCAAAATAGTGGGCGTTGGATTATCGGTTAACTGCGGGTAGTCAATGGTATAATGCAAGCCTCTGCTTTCTTTTCGTTCCATTGCACTGCGAATTATCAGCTCTGCTACTTGCACTAAATTACGCAGCTCAAGCAAGTTATTCGAAACGCGGAAGTGTGCATAATAATCACGAATTTCTTGTTGTAGTAATTCAACTCGGTGTAACGCTCGTTCTAGGCGTTTAGTTGAACGCACAATGCCAACATAGTCCCACATAAATAGCCGTAGTTCATGCCAATTATGGGTGATCACCACTTCTTCATCTGAGTTAGTTACGCGGCTTTCATCCCACATCGGCAGCATTTTTAATGCTGGACTATGCTGTATTTTTGCTAAAATATCTTTTGCTGCTGCGTGAGCAAACACAATACACTCTAGTAATGAATTACTGGCCATACGATTAGCGCCATGTAGCCCTGTATAAGCGACTTCACCTACCGCGTATAAGTTATCTAGATCGGTCTTGCCATTAAAGTCAGTCATTACTCCACCACAGGTATAATGTGCCGCAGGAACCACTGGAATTGGATCTTTAGTGATATCGAGCCCGACACTTAAACATTTTGCATAAATGGTCGGGAAATGCTCAATAATAAAGTCTTTATCTTTATGACTGATATCTAAATACACACAGTTAGCGCCCAAGCGTTTCATTTCAAAATCGATAGCTCGGGCCACAATATCGCGTGGTGCAAGCTCTTCACGCTCATCAAAGTCTTTCATGAATCGTGTACCGTCAGGGCGCTTTAAATAAGCACCTTCACCGCGCATTGCTTCAGTGATCAGAAAGTTTTGTAGTTCTGGGTGATATAAACTGGTTGGGTGGAATTGATTAAATTCCATATTAGCTACTCTACAACCTGCCCGCCAAGCCATGGCGATACCATCACCACTGGATACATCAGGGTTGGATGTGTAAAGGTATACTTTACTGGCACCACCGGTTGCTAAGGCTACAAACTTAGCTGAAATTGTTTCAACTTTCTTCGCCGCTCGGTTCCACATATATACGCCATGAATATGTTTACCGTTTTGGCCTAATTTTTTATCACCAATTAAATCTATCGCGTTGTATTGTTCTAATAAGGTAATTTCTGGGTGCGCTTGTACTTGGCTTATTAGCGTTGTTTGCACTGCTCGGCCAGTGGCATCTGCAGCGTGTAAAATTCGGCGATGGCTATGGCCGCCTTCACGGGTTAAATGAAAGCGCTCTTTGCCTTTGCTATCAAACTCCATATCAAAAGGCACGCCTTGCTCGATTAGCCATTGCAAGCAGTCATGGGCATTACTTGCGGTGTATTGCACGGCGGTTTTGTCACATAAACCACCACCGGCATCTAAGGTGTCTTGTACGTGAGATTCAATGCTGTCATTCTTTTTATCAAACACGGCAGCAATGCCGCCTTGTGCATAAAGTGTGGAACCTTCCGTCAATTCACCTTTGCTGATCACGGTAACTTTACAGTGATTAGCTAAAGATAATGCTAATGAGAGGCCAGCTGCGCCGCTGCCAATAATAGCGACATCCGTGATATGGTGTTTATTTTGGTTCATGTCCGTGGTCTTTGCGGTTACAATGCCCAGATACTAATGTATAAACAGTAATGAGCAAATAATAATATTATGATAGGCGTATATGTACCATATTTGGCGCGACACTATTAGTGATTTTCAACTTTCGCCAACATATTTATATGCTATTTTATAAAAAAATAATATTAAACAGAACTTTTCATTCATGCAGCAGTCAGAGTATGTGTAAACAATGGCAGGATATGAATGACAAGCAATAATCAGACAGAGGAGTACCGGCTCGAATGAGCGAGCAGGATTTGGATTTAGCGCTAGTAAAAAGGGTCCAGCAAGGCGATAAAAATGCCTTCAATCTTTTAGTAAAGAAGTATCAGAATAAAATAGCTGGTTTGATTTCACGTTATGTATCAAATCAAGGCGATATTGCTGATGTTGCTCAAGAAGCTTTTATTAAAGCATACCGCGCACTTCCAAACTTTAGAGGGGACAGTGCCTTTTATACTTGGTTATACCGTATCGCCGTTAATTGTGCTAAAAATTACTTAGTGGCTCAGGGCCGCAAACCGCCAGCAAATGATATAGATGCTGACGATGCAGAGTTTTATGAAGGTTCTGATGCAATGCGTTCAAATGCATCCCCTGAAAACTTGTTATTAAGCGAAGAAGTTCGCGCAGTGATTTTTAACACCATTGATAGTTTGCCTGAAGATCTTAAAACCGCGATCACTCTACGAGAAATCGAAGGGATGAGCTATGAAGAAATAGCCGTGGTGATGGATTGCCCAGTCGGGACGGTGCGTTCGCGTATTTTCCGTGCCCGTGAAGCAATAGATAACAAATTAAACCCATTAATAGGCGAGTCTTAATATGACAAAAGCACACGTTAACAAGTTGGATAATCAGCATCTATCCGCATTACTTGACGGCGAACAATCCTTAACTGATGAGGTTATTGCCCAGCAAGATGCGGCAACCTTAGGACGTTATGCGCTAATAGGTGACGTAATGCGTGCTGAGTCAGAAGATGCTTTCGTCTTTGATATAAGCGATAGTGTTGCGCAAGCGCTGGAAAGTGAACCAGTTTATGCTGATTTCACACAATCAGCGTCACAACCAGCACCATTGGCTGCCACGGGCACCGATAATGTAGTGGCGTTTAACTGGCGAAAACCAGTAGCACAACTTGCAATTGCAGCAAGTGTTGCTATGTTTGCAATTGTTGGTGTGCAAACATTGCCACAAGGTGAAAACTCACCCAACAATGAAATTCCGATGTTACAAACAACACCTGTAACAGGAATGGCATCACCAGTTAGCTATTCGTCAGAACCTGCTTTACAAAATGCAGAGCAAGGCTTGCGTGAGTTACAGCAACAGCGTATTGGCGCGTTAGTCTTGGAACATCAACGCCAAGCACGAGTTGCATATTCATTAGAAAAAGCTCACACTGAGGCGCAAGCCGAAGAGGAAAAAAACTAATTAAATGAAAGTAATTACTTTTATGTTGTCGTTGGTATTAATGGCTCCAGCTTTTGCTGACGACGAAAACCCCGCAAAAGAGCTACTGCTCAAAATGGCTGACGCCGTTCATAATCGTAACTTTGACGCATCATTTGTGGTCGTTAAAGGAAAGTCTATGGAACCATATCGTTGGTTGCATGCAAAACAAGGTAACACAGAACTCGAGCATTTGAGCTTACTCAATGGCGCAGGCCTTGAGATGGTTCGTATCGATGACCAAGTTACTTATTTTGAGCCACAGTCTGAGCCTTATTCAATCGATACTGATTCTATAGCAGGCCCAATCCCGGAAGTGTTGTTTAAAGATGTTGAGCGCTTAAGTCAGCATTACGATTTTGTACTCGGTGGTAAAGGCCGTATTGCAGGGCGAGCTGCACAGCTTGTGCGCATCGAATCAAAAGACGAGTATAAGTTTAATTATTGGCTGTGGCTTGATGCAGAGTCATCATTATTACTAAAGTCTGCTTATGTTAATCATGCTGGTGAGATGTTAGAGCAACTACAGTTAACCCATATTAGTGTAACCGAAGAGCCCGCTGCGTTATTACTTGAAATGCTTAATCGTAAATTTCCAACGCCATTACCGGCTGCGGCAACTACCAAAAATGAAGCAAATATCAGAAGCAGTAATTGGCAAATAGGTTGGTTGCCGAAGGGGTTTAGTTTATTAAAATCAGACCGCCATAAACTTGATTTGAACAATGAACTGACGGATTATTATTTATACTCAGATGGTTTTGTCGAAATCTCAGTATTTGTACAAAGACCATTACCAGGTCGCAGGCCAAGCGGTGCATTGTCATCTGGCGCCACGACAGTCTATGTGCATAATAGCGGTAGTTTTGATGTGTCAGTGGTGGGGAATATTCCAGCAATGACTGCAAAAGCAATTGCTGAATCGGTTGCAAGACCTTTGTAATATTAAGCTGATAATGATAGAGCAAACTCTTACAGTGGTGTCTATAGAAGGTGCAACTGCGCATTTAGAAGCCCAACAAAAGCAAGCCTGTGAAGGGTGTAATGGCCGTTGTGGTTCACAAGTTTTTAGTAAGCTATTTGGCACGGCTAAAAAAAACTTCCCCTATCGATTTGAAGTTCCTGTTGTGGTTGGGCAAAAAGTAACCCTAGCGCTGGATGATAGCCACATGGTAAAGCATGCTTTTGCTGTGTATATGTTACCTTTGGTATTAAGTCTGGTATTTGCGTTAGTGGCTGCTGAGGTTTTTTCTGTGCCTGAATGGTTGCAAATCATTGCCGCTATAGGTGGTGGTTTTACTGGCTTTGGTATCGCTAAAAGCCGAGTGAAAAGCCTAAAGCATGATGTTAAAGTAATAAAAATTCACCCTATTAGCCTTCCTTTAACTCAAATAGATGGTGATTGAAGCCAATTAAATGTAAAATTGCGGCTTTATACACTCAGTCCATTAAAATAGAAGTTTAGAATCCAGTTTATGAAGCATATCCGTAATTTTTCGATCATCGCCCATATTGACCATGGTAAATCGACCCTTTCAGATCGTTTGATCCAAGTTTGTGGTGGTTTAACAGACCGCGAAATGCAAAAGCAAGTATTGGATTCAATGGATATTGAGCGCGAGCGTGGTATCACCATTAAAGCGCAAAGTGTAACGCTAAATTATAAAGCTAACGATGGAGAGACTTACCAACTTAACTTTATCGACACCCCTGGACATGTTGACTTTACCTATGAAGTATCACGTTCACTGGCTGCTTGTGAAGGCGCATTATTAGTTGTTGATGCAGGCCAAGGTGTTGAAGCGCAAACACTGGCAAACTGCTACACTGCCATAGAAATGAATTTAGAAGTAATTCCGGTATTAAATAAAATTGATTTACCGCAAGCTGATCCACTACGCGTAGCTGAAGAAATTGAAGATATCATTGGTATTGACGCTCTTGATGCAGTGCAATGTAGCGCGAAAACAGGTGTGGGTATTGCCGAAGTTCTTGAAATGATAGTTAAGGATGTACCACCACCTGTGGGCGATAAAGACCAACCGCTTCAGGCGCTTATTATCGACTCATGGTTTGACCCGTATCAAGGTGTTGTATCACTAGTACGTATTAAGCACGGTGAATTAAGAACGGGCGACAAAATAAAAATTATGTCGAACGAGCATATACATACCGCAGATCAGGTCGGTATTTTTACTCCGAAACAAACCAATACTGGTATTTTAAGAACTGGTGAAGTTGGTTTTGTTATTGCGGGCATTAAAGAAATTCATGGTGCGCCGGTAGGTGATACCATTACCCATCAAAAAAATGCAGCACCTGAGCGCTTACCGGGCTTTCAAAAAATTAAACCACAAGTTTATGCAGGTATGTTTCCAATTGCCTCGGATGAGTATGAATCATTCCGTGATGCGCTTAATAAACTTAGCTTAAATGATGCGTCGCTATTCTTTGAACCGGAGAATTCAACAGCACTTGGCTTTGGCTTTCGTTGTGGCTTCTTGGGCATGTTGCATATGGAAATCATTCAAGAGCGTTTAGAACGTGAATACGATATTGACTTAATTACCACTGCGCCAACTGTAATTTACGAGGTTGTAACTAAGGAAGGTACGATTCAGATTGATAACCCATCTGATTTACCTGCTGTGAACGATATCTTAGAGATTCGTGAGCCAGTTGTTGAAGCTAATATTCTTGTTCCACAAGAGTATTTAGGTAGTGTTATTACGCTTTGTATTGAAAAGCGTGGTATGCAAACAAAGATGAATTATCACGGTAAACAAGTAGCCGTAACCTATGAACTGCCAATGGCAGAGGTGGTAATGGACTTTTTTGATAAATTAAAGTCAACCAGTCGTGGTTTCGCCTCGCTTGATTATAACTTTAAGCACTTTCAAACATCAGACATGGTGCGCGTTGATATATTAATCAATGGTGAGCGTGTTGATGCACTTGCGATTATTGTGCACAGAGAAAGCGCACAATCGCGTGGTCGTCAATTAGCTGATGCATTGAAAGAGCTTATTCCTCGTCAAATGTTTGATATAGCAATTCAAGCGGCAATTGGTGCACACGTTATTGCCCGTACCACTGTTAAACAATTACGTAAAAACGTAATTGCGAAGTGTTATGGTGGCGACGTAAGTCGTAAGAAAAAGCTTCTTCAAAAGCAAAAAGATGGTAAAAAACGTATGAAGCAACTAGGTAATGTAGAAGTGCCTCAAGAGGCATTTTTAGCGATTCTTAAAGTTGGTAAGTAAGTTTTTTAACCAAATTACGTAAGATAAAGGATTTAATGCATGGCAGGTTATTTTTCAATATTTTTAGTGTTGTTAACTCTGGGCTCTGGCTTAATTTGGTTAATTGACCATTTTATGTTTGCGCCAAAAAGGCAGCAACGCTTAGCTCTTGCGCAAAGTTCTGCTGGTGGCGAGCTCGATGAAGAAACTGCAGCACTAATTGCGCCAGAACCGACGATTACTGAAACGGCAAAATCAATTTTTCCGATGATTGCGGCTATTACGATTTTTAGATCGTTTATATTCGAGCCGTTTCAAATTCCATCAGGTTCAATGATGCCGACACTATTAGTTGGCGATTTTATCTTAGTACAGAAATATTCGTATGGCGTGAAAGACCCTGTTTGGCGTACTCAATTAGTTGATGTAGCAGAACCAGAACGTGGTGATATTGTGGTATTTAAATACCCATTAGATGAAAGTGTCGATTATATTAAACGTGCGATTGGTTTACCGGGTGATAAAATCGTTTACCGTGATAAGCGTTTATACATTCAGCCAAATTGCGAGCAAGGACAAACACAACAAGGTGACTTGTTGTGTAATGAATTTAATAAAATTGATATGGAGATCATTAATCGCGATGAATTTAAGCAAGGCTCTATGGATTTAGTTCGGCTAGATGAAAATTTGACTACACTAAAACATAATATTTTAATTAACCCTGAAGCGCTGGAAATGAAAGGGCGTTACTATCAACAACCGGGGACGCGTTCTGATGAATGGGTAGTGCCGGCTGATCATTACTTTATGATGGGTGATAACCGCGATAACAGCCAAGATAGTCGCGTATGGGGCTTTGTGCCAAAAGAAAACTTGGTGGGTAAAGCTGTCTTTATATGGATGAGTTTTGAATTTGAGAATGGCCCAGATGACATTTTACCAGGCTGGGTTCCAACTGGTGTTCGTTTTGAACGCCTAGGTAATATTCAGTAACAATGAAAAAAAATGTAACAGAGTTATATAGCAAAATAGGGTATACCTTTATTGATCAAGTATTGCTTGAGCAGGCGATGACCCATCGCAGCCATAAAGGTCAACACAATGAACGCTTAGAGTTTTTGGGCGATTCAATTTTAAGTTTCGTTATTGCCAATGCTTTATACAGTAAGTTCCCTAAAGCACGCGAGGGTGATTTGAGCCGCATGCGCTCTACACTTGTGCGAGGACAAACCTTAGCTGAATTTGGTTTAGAGTTTGGCCTAGGTGATTACTTACGCTTAGGGCCGGGCGAACTTAAAAGTGGTGGTTTTAGACGTGAGTCAACCTTAGCTGATGCGGTTGAAGCAATTATTGGTGCGGTATTTTTAGATGCTGGCATTGATGTTTGTGGTGACTTGATTTTGACGTGGTATGAATCTCGCCTTGATGCCATTTCACCTGGTTTAAACCAAAAAGATCCTAAAACATTGCTACAAGAATACTTACAAGCCCGCAAATTACCTTTGCCAGGCTATACTGTAGTAGATACCAAAGGTCAGGCACACAATCAAACGTTCACGGTTGAATGTATTGTTGAAGGTATGGATAGCATCATCTCAGTTGGCAGTTCTCGTCGTAAAGCGGAACAAAAAGCCGCTGAAAAAGCGTTGAAGATACTTAAAAATGAATCTTGATACATTGATCCAACCGCACACACGTGATTTAGATACTTTTTGTGGCATGGTCGCTATTGTTGGCCGCCCAAACGTTGGTAAATCTACCTTACTTAATGAAATTATTGAGCAAAAAGTAAGTATTACCTCGCGTAAACCGCAAACCACACGCCACCGTATTATGGGTATTCATACCGTAGGTAAGCACCAAGCAGTGTATGTTGATACACCAGGCCTGCATGTTGAAGAAAAGCGTGCCATTAACCGTTTAATGAACCGTGCTGCTTCAAGTTCATTAGGTGATGTTGAGCTGGTTATTTTTGTTGTTGAAGGCACTCACTGGAATGCTGACGATGAAATGGTGCTTAACAAAGTAAAGCAAAATGGCAAGCCGGTATTACTTGTGATAAATAAAATAGATCAAGTAAAAGACCGTGACCTTGTACTACCGCATATGAAGTGGTTAGGTGAAAAGTTTGATTTTGTTGGCATTATGCCAGTATCTGCGACTCAAGGTAAAAATATCAACCTGATCAAAGATGAAGTAACTAAGCGTTTACCACCGTGTGAGTTTTACTTCCCTGAAGATTACGTAACAGATCGTTCTATGCGCTTTATGGCAGCCGAAGTGATCCGTGAAAAGTTGATGCGCTTTATGGGGGAGGAGCTTCCTTACTCAGTTACCGTTGAAATTGAGCAGTTTAAATGGCAAGAAAATGGCATTTGGCATATCAATGGTTTGATTTTAGTTGAGCGTGAAACACAAAAACGTATGGTTATTGGTAATAAAGGCGAAAAGCTTAAAGTGATTGGCCGCGAAGCCCGTAAAGATCTCGAAGAAATGCTTGATAATAAAGTGTTTTTAGAACTTTGGGTGAAGGTTAAATCAGGTTGGGCTGACGACGAGAGAGCACTTCGCAGTTTAGGCTATGGTGAAGATTAATAGCCTAAGCGATATGTATGGATAGCGACTTCTACACGGCATATTTATTACACCGACGTCCTTTTAGTGACTCACAAGTAATGCTTGATATGTTAGTAGAAGGCGTTGGCCAGTTGCGCATGCTGGCGCGAATTAGCGGTCGCCAAGCAACAAAATACAAAGCTCAGTTACAACCCTTTCAAGCCTTACTGGTAAATTATACCGGTAAACATGACCTGAAATATATCCAACGTTTTGAACTACATGGCACGCAATCCACGCTAGTTGGGGATCAGCTTTATTGTGGGTTTTATCTTAATGAACTAACTAACCGCATTGTACCCATTAATGAACCAATTGATCATGCTTATCAATTGTATAAAACTCACCTACAACAGCTTAACCAGCACCCTAACTTACAAGCTGTATTACGTTCTTATGAATTTCAATTATTAGAGTTATTAGGTTATGGCGTTGACTTTAGTTTTGATGCCGCAGGCGATCCAATTTCGGCAGAGCAAACGTATAGTTACTTTGCTGAATACGGCTTTGTTGCCCAAGAAAATCAAGGCAGTGGCTTTTCTGGCGCGCAGTTAAATGCAATTGCAGCTCATGACTTTAGTGCACCGGATGTGTTATATATGGCAAAACAATTAAGTCGTCATTTAATGAAGCCTTTATTAGGCAAAAAACCATTAAAAAGTCGCGAGCTGTTTATATCCAAATAGTTTGGGTATTCACCAACAATCTTAGTACGGTATTTTTAACCGTTATTTTTACAGGTAAAAAAATGAAAGATATTCTTTTGGGTATAAACGTTGATCATATTGCTACCTTACGCCAAGCTCGGGGTACAAGTTACCCAGATCCAGCACATGCTGCGAGTGTTGCTGAGCATGCTGGCGCTGATGGGATCACTATTCATTTACGTGAAGACCGCCGTCACATTCAAGATCGTGACGTGTATGTGATGGCTAAAACAATCCAAACACGAATGAACCTTGAAATAGCGGTTACAGATGAAATGATTGATATAGCCTTAGATGTAAAGCCAGCTTACGTTTGCTTAGTACCAGAAAAACGCGAAGAGTTAACTACCGAAGGCGGTTTAGATGTTGTTGGTAATCTAGATAAGATCAAAGCTGCTACAACAAAATTAACTGACGCCGGTATTAAGGTATCGTTATTTATTGATGCAGATAAAGCGCAGCTAGATGCAGCAAAAGCTTGTAATGCCCCATATGTTGAAATTCATACTGGCGCTTATGCAGATGCGCAAACAGATGCTGAGATACAAAAACAACTTGAGCATATTCATCAAGGCGTAAAGTATGCAGCAAGTTTGGGTTTAACTGTAAACGCCGGCCACGGTCTTCATTATCATAATGTTAAACCGATTGCTGCTATGGAAGAAATTTACGAACTAAACATTGGTCATGCAATTATAGCGCGTGCAGCCATTGACGGCTTGGATAAAGCAGTACGTGATATGAAGCGATTAATGCTAGAAGCGAGAGCTTAAAATTTAAATATAACGTAAAAAGCACCGCGAAATGTGGTGCTTTTGCTTCTATAACAATAAGTAATTAGAACTGAACTTTGATTCCCATTTTAAATTTGCGACCAAGTACATCATAATTACTAGGGAAAGTATTTCCCGAGTTAGCTCGAGTGCTACCAGCTTCCCCACCAACTACAGGTGGCTCTTTTTCAAGAATGTTATCAATACCAAAATTTACTACAATATTTTCAGTTGCGTGATAGCTAGCAAATAAATCGAAGTAATCATAGCTTTCAATACTTCTAAATTTCTCGAAGGAATTGGCAGCTTGTGAAAGTTCCATATCAACGCCATCTATATGACGCCATTGTAATGACATTGTTAAATCTTCCCATACCCAACTGGTACGTTGCACCCAACGTAGCTCTGAAACAGGGTCACAACTAGTACTGAATTTGCCTTTACAATCAATCACTGGTGTTAAACCATCACTTTGAGACTCTTGGGTTAGGTATTTGTTTACGTTACCTGAAAATTGCAGCTCTCCCATTTCATCCATCATTACAGCGAAATTAAAGCCAAGCTCGATACCCTCTGCGCGTTGGTTTTTTAAGTTAGTCGTTAATTGCTCAATTCCTGCTCCAGCTATCGTCAAGTCACCACCTATGCGATTAATCTTGTTGCAGGCAACACTATCAGCCTTTTCATAGCATGAATCGAGAATTTCTTGAGCAGAATACTCACCAATTACGTCATCAATACTAATGTCATAATAATCTAGTGTGATAGTAAAGTTTTCAAGCACATCAAACTCAGGAGTCCATACAATGCCTGCAGTAAATGTAGTTGCTTCTTCTGCACCCGGTGTATTGAGGGGATCTGTACCACTAATTACTTGGGCTTGGCCAGAGATCACATTCTGAACATTACCAACTTGCGCTTCAGTCATACCTGTAGAAATACAAAGTTGCTTTAATGCTTCATCAATATTATCTGCATTAGCGGTAGAGCATGGATCGCTTTGGGCGTTATCTAACCCTGTGACTACTGGAGATGCGATTTCACCGACATTCGGGGCTCTAGTTGCTTGTTGTTGCATGACGCGAACTAAAATATCGCTGACTGGACGCCAGTTGAAGCCTAACTTCCAGGTTTCATTGTTACCTACGCTGTCATAATCAGCCCAACGGAAACCAAACTCTACATCAAGCGTTTCAGCACCAGGTAGACCATCTAATACAGGTAAGTAACCTTCCATAAATAGTTCATCAACAGAGAAGCCGCCAGATATAGGTTGCAGATTACCTCCTGCACCACCTTGACAACTAGCTGGGGCTAGTTTTAAGCATTCATCAGGTTCAAATAAACCTTTTTCTTTGCGTTTTTCATAACCAAAACTCATTGCCAGTGGTGCGCCAGCGCCTGGTATTTCAATAAAATCAAGCGAACCATTGACTGTTGCTGTGAAAATCTCTTGACTGTATTTTTGTTGTTGCAGAGCAATAGCTTGTGCATAACCTGCCATTTCTTCGGTGATTGAACCCAAACCACCAAATAAATTGATAGGCACACAAGTTGAGTCTCCATTTTTACAGGTCACACCATCTGTCGTATCGAGAGCATTTTGAATATTCGCTACATTTGTATAACCGCCACGAACTGTTGTACGGTTTGATTCACCATATTGGTAACTTACATCATATTGCCAATCATCTAAAAAGTAGCCAGTCATGCCAGTAACTAGCTGAAATTGGGTACTGTCAAAACGTTCTGTTCGTGCACCGAGCTCTAGAGTACGTCTTCTTAATTGTACTGATAGGTAATCGGCTTCATCAACAACACCATTACCATTAACATCTTGCCAATTAGTATTATCTAATGCGCCTGCAGTTAATGCTTGTGCAGCACCGTCTAGCATAAATTGACGTGCTTGATCACCGATGAGCGGGTTTGCTAATGGTAAATTAAATACCGTACCAAAAGTGCCTGAAGGGGCTACCTGAGCATCAACGCTGGTACTCGTAAAGTTGACTGATGAATAAACTTGATGGTCATCGGTTATGTTGTAGCTACCAAGAGCTGTAGCTGAATATTTTTCTGACGGTGTTTGGTAGAAATTATATGGGTTGAAATTGAACACACTACAGTCTGTAGCTGCCAAGGTGCCATCGTTTCTAAACTGACCTCTTCCAGTATCACCAGCACCAACAATTGCAAACCGAGTTGGGAATGCGGTACTCGAACCACCACTTTCAACTGAGTTTGGACCACTACAAGCATCAGGTGCTGGAACTGGTGGTTTCCCATTTAAAAACTCTTCATAGTTAGCACCACTTTTAGTTTCAATGCCAAGTAGACCTAATGGTCTATCCCCCAAAAGAATTTGATCACGTTTCATCCAACCAAGAGATAGCACGACATTACCTTTGTCATCTTCAAGGTTAGAACCAAGGGTTAGGCTGAAACTGTCTTTATCACCATCGCCATCGCCGGTTTCTGAATGTTTGGCATCAAAAACTACCCCTTGAAAATCATCTTTAAGTACAATGTTGACAGCGCCTGCTATTGCATCAGAGCCATATACGGCTGATGCGCCACCTGTAACAATATCTATTCGCTCAATGAGTGCACTTGGAATTGTTGAGGTGTCAACTTCGCCATTGTAATTGAACGGAATCATACGACGACCATTCATTAAGACTAGTGAACGTTCGGCCCCTAAGCCTCTTAAATTGATGGTTGAAGCGCCCGCAGAGCCATTATTCGCGTTACTGCCATCTCCAGGTACAGTTGCGGGTAAGCTTCTTAAGATTTGTTCAACTTCAGGCTCTTGTTGGAAACCAAGTTCTTTTTCACCAATTGAAATAATAGGGCTGGCTGACATTGCACCAGGCTGCCTGATGCGACTACCTGTAATTGAAATGACTTCTACGTCTTTGTCTACTTTGGTTTCTTCCGCCACTGAAATCGGCGCATAAATAAGTGCAGTTGAAACAACACCTGCGCTAAACGCGTGTTTTACGGCAAGTGATATTTTATTCTTTAACATTGTAATCTCCCAAGTATTTATAATGATTATACTAATACTGCAACGTTCCTTTTAGGGGACATTAATTTAGCCACTACAATATATAGCAATCAAATTGATTATTACAAACTTTTTACTTAATTTTAATGTGTGTGTCTTTTTTGTTTGCTTGTTTTTTCTGGTGGTTTTAATGTAATTCTTTATTTAACATGGGGTTAAATAAAAACGACTCAAAGAGTCGTTTTTTTTTCAGCCCCTAAACCACCTACTTCAGTAGGTGGTTATCATCAAATAGGCTTTGCCTGTAAAAAGTACTCATGTTAATTCCTTAGTTGATTTTTAGCGAAGTCACAAAAGGAAAAAACATGAGTAGATACGAGCAAGCATCGCATGTGTATTGGCGATGTCAATATCATATAGTTTGGACACCTAAATATAGATTTAGGATCCTTAAAAATAAAATAGGTAGGGATGTCTACAGGTGCATTCAGGTTTATTGCGAACAGCTTGGGTGCAAAGTTGTTGAGCTGAATGTACAAATAGATCACGTACACTTAGTAGTAAAAGTGCCGCCAAAGCTGTCAATTTCAAAGTTAATGGGCGTATTGAAAGGTAAAATAGCGTTAAAAATGTTTAGTAAATATCCGTACTTAAGAAAGAACAAGCTATGGGGTAATCATTTTTGGCAGCGAGGATACTTTGTTGATACGGTAGGCATAAACGAAGAAATAATACGAAGATATGCCAGGTATCAGCAGAAGGAGGAGAGACAAGAGCAAGCTCAGTTAACTCTGGAGTAAACAACGACCCCTTTTAGGGGGCTAATTCAAAGCCACCTTCTTTAGAAGGTGGATCTTTTACTTATATCTAACTGGATTAACAGTTAGTTTCTTTAGCGTTAACGCCTTCTTTTACTTCTTCACAGGCGTCTTCTACTTTGTTTTGTACGTCGGTCACAGCTTCATCGATGCGCTCACCGGCCTCTTCTGCATGATTGTCTTCACAACCCATGATAAAAAAACTAGCAAATAAAGCGATCACAGCGGTTTTAACAGTTGTCGATTTCATAATGTAATTCCTTGTAAAAATAATAAATGTGTTGTTATTTAAAATAAATTGTTATCACTTAGGGACATTGCCACGCAATGCACCTGAAACGAGTGAAATAACTAACAATACAATAAAGATAAAAAAGATAATCTTAGCAATTCCTGCTGCGGCACCTGCGATACCACCAAAACCTAACACTGCAGCAATAAGTGCAATAACTAAAAATGTAATTGTCCAGCGTAACATTGTCGTCTCCTTGGTTTGTTAATCTGTTCAGAGTAAATAATGCCAGTTACATGCCATGTATTTAAATCCTTTATTATCAATGCTATATGAGTTTATTTTATTTTCTTCATGAATTAGGTGGGAATTATTTACAGCTTTATCTGTAACTTATACTCGACGCTCTAAAAATCAATATTTTAGTTGTTTTTTTTGGTAAGACCAATTTCATTTTTGAGCCATTTTGTATTTAATGAAGCGGTTGTTCAGTCGTTCAGTCGGTAGGTTTTCTAGCTGCGGGTAAGCTTTACATATAAGCTATAGCTATATTCAGTATTTTTATCATCTATATCCTATGAAATTATAGCAAAATGTAGAGTGTTAGCTTTGCTGAGCATATGTTAGCTTTACATTAATTGGTTTTACCAATTTACAAAGTGTTGGACTTGGTCTTTTTCTTTGTTATGATTGTTGCATAATTATTTAAATAAAGTGATTTTTTACCTGGCGGGGTTAGGTGGAAATAATTAGGGGGAGCAGCATGGATATAGGTCAGTTACTTGCTACAGCAGCAAACTTAATGATCACCGGGATGGTGGGTGTTTTCGTTTTTCTTTCGTTGTTGATTTCAGCAATTACCATTATGTCTAAATTAGCGAGTCGTTTTGAACAGCCAGTTGCAACGCCAACGCGCACACCGTCAATCAAAGCATCAGGTGTACCAAGTGAACACATCGCTGCGATAAGTGCAGCCATAGCTCAATACAAAAATAAACAAAAACTATAAGGGGTGACTTGTGGCTAAATTAAAATTAACAGAATTAGTACTTAGAGACGCGCATCAATCATTATTAGCAACGCGTATGCGTTTGGATGACATGCTACCAATTGCACAAAAATTAGATGATGCAGGTTACTGGTCGATCGAATCATGGGGTGGGGCTACTTTTGATTCATGCATTCGTTATTTGGGTGAAGATCCTTGGGAGCGTATTCGTGCTCTTAAAAAAGCTATGCCAAATACTAAACAGCAAATGTTATTACGTGGTCAAAACCTTTTAGGCTATCGTCATTATGCCGATGATGTTGTTGAAAAATTTGTAGAGCGAGCGCACAACAATGGTGTTGATGTGTTTCGTATTTTTGATGCGATGAACGATGTTCGTAATCTTGAAACGGCTATTAAAGCTGCGATTAAAGTTGGCGCACATGCACAAGGTACAATTTCGTACACAGTAAGCCCAGTTCATACACTTGATATGTGGTTAACGCTTGCCAAGCAGCTTGAAGAGTTAGGCTGTCATTCAATTTGTATTAAAGATATGGCCGGTTTGCTTAAACCATACGATGCAGAAGAGTTAATCAAAGCGTTAAAAGAAACAGTCTCTATCCCAATTGCAATGCAGTGTCATGCCACAACAGGTTTAAGTACTGCTACTTACCAAAAAGCGATTGATGCTGGTATTGATATGCTTGATACCGCAATTTCATCAATGAGTATGACTTACGGACACAGCGCAACTGAAACGATTGTATCGATTGTTGAAGGTACTGAACGTGATACTGAGCTGGATTTAAATCAACTCGAAGAGATTGCTGCTTATTTCCGTGATGTTCGTAAAAAATATGCCGCGTTTGAAGGCAGCTTAAAAGGTGTTGATGGCCGTATTTTATTAGCGCAAGTGCCTGGTGGCATGTTAACTAATATGGAAAACCAGCTTAAAGAGCAAGGTGCTGCGGATAAATTGAATGAAGTATTACTTGAGATCCCACGTGTACGTGAAGACTTAGGTTATTTACCGTTAGTTACACCAACATCACAAATTGTGGGTACACAAGCAGTATTAAATGTATTGACGGGCGAGCGTTATAAAACTATCACCAAAGAAACTGCCGGAGTGCTAAAAGGTGAGTATGGCGTAACTCCTGCGCCGATGAATAAAGAATTACAAGAGCGCGTACTTAATGGCGCAGAAGTCATTACTTGCCGCCCAGCTGATTTATTGCAACCAGAACTAGAAATACTCCAAGCTGAGTTATTAAAAGAAGCACAAGAGCAAGGCTTAAGCTTAGCGGATGAGCAGGTTGATGACGTGTTAACGTATGCATTATTCCCACAAATTGGGTTGAAATTCATTAAAAATCGTAATAATCCAGATGCTTTCGAAGCTGTGCCAAGTGCTGAATCTGCTAATAAAGAACAACCAGTTAGCAATAAAAAAAGTAACAGCAACACAGTAAAAGCAGAGCAGTACAGCGTAAAAGTAGATGGTAAAGTTTATGATGTAGTGGTTGCACAAGGCGGTGAGCTTAAAGAAGTAACAGTTAAAGATAGTGAGCATATTCCACAATCAGCGTCAGTTGCTTCCGGCGAAACACTTAACGCTCCACTTGCTGGTAACATCTTTAAAGTCAAGGTAAAAGCGGGTCAAACGGTAAATGAAGGCGATGTAGTGATCATCATGGAAGCGATGAAAATGGAAACTGAAATTCGTGCAACTCACACCGGTACTATTGCTGAAATTCTTGTTGCTGAAGGAGATTCAGTGGCAACGGGTGATGCTATGATTGCACTAGCTTAGGAGCGCAGAGGATGGAAGCATTATTAAACCTCTGGCAAGCAACAGGTATTGCTAATTTTACATTTCCTGCGCTTATTATGATCGCAGTAGGGTGCTTATTGTTGTATCTGGCAATTGCGCGTAACTTTGAGCCGTTATTATTATTACCAATTGGCTTTGGGGCAATATTAACAAATATCCCTGTAGCGGGCTTATCAGATCCCGGTGGTTTGCTGTATTACGTTTATCATATTGGGATTGATACCGGTGTATTCCCATTATTAATATTTATGGGGGTTGGTGCACTTACTGATTTTAGTGCCTTGATAGCTAATCCTCGTATGCTATTGCTAGGTGCTGCAGCTCAGTTTGGTATTTTTGCAACCTTATTTGGCGCAATTTTACTAAACTATGTACCAGGTTTTGAGTTTTCCTTACAAGATGCGTCAGCAATTGCGATTATAGGTGGGGCAGATGGCCCGACGGCAATCTTCTTAGCCTCAAAACTTGCTCCTGATTTATTGGGTGCTATCGCTGTAGCTGCATATTCATATATGGCGTTGGTGCCAATTATTCAGCCACCAATTATGCGGGCTTTAACCACACCAGAAGAACGTAAAATTCAAATGCCACAGTTACGTACCGTATCCAAAAAGGAAAAAATTATTTTCCCGTTAATGGTATTGAGTTTAACGATTTTGTTTTTACCGGCAGCAACGCCACTGGTAGGCATGTTCTGTTTAGGAAACTTGATGCGAGAGTCTGGTGTGGTTGACCGTTTAAGTAATAGTGCACAAAACGAGATCATAAATATCACCACTATTTTCCTTGGTTTAGCTGTAGGCTCTAAGCTTGCTGCAGATAAGTTTTTAACCGTAGAAACAATTGGTATTTTGGTACTCGGCGCCTTGGCTTTTGCAATTGGTACAGCTTCAGGTGTATTTATGGCAAAAGGTATGAACAAGTTCTCTAAATCACCAATCAATCCACTCATCGGCGCTGCTGGTGTATCAGCTGTACCAATGGCTGCACGCGTAGTTAATAAAGTGGGTCTGGAGAATAATCCGCATAATTTCTTATTAATGCATGCAATGGGACCAAATGTTGCGGGAGTACTGGGTAGTGCTGTGGCTGCAGGTATCTTATTAGCTCTGGTAGGTTAAACAAATCATTAAAGCATACCCCAGCGAGCTGAGTATGGTGAGGTAACTTTTACTTCCAACCGACTGGCGCAGTATTTACTGCGCTTTTTTTTCCCTTAGGGTCTGTGGACCTTTCAGGATTAAAATATGTTCAAACTAGGGGCGATTTAATCGCGGCGCGAGATTTAAAAATTGAGTAAAGCTTCCGCGTCCTGCTCACGCCCCTTACCTAAAGCTATGCAGGTAACAAAGAGTTAATCGCTCTAGGAGGTATCGCAGCCCAACCAACACTGCATGAGTTTGATATTGTGCACTTTTCAGTTGCGCCAAGATAGCGGCTCTTACGTTGATTGTTTTGAATCTAAATTTCGGCCGATAGATGTCAAGGTGCATTGCTGACAGTGCAAAAGGGATTTAACGGCAGCAACTAAATATTAAATCTGGCTTTATGAATTGAGTTAGGGGGTAGGACGGGATCGCACTTTAAATAACAATATGATCTAATAGGGATAATTTACTTATAGCGTTCTATTTTGAGCATCTTACCGTTATCGAATAAACGCATTCTGATATCAACCAAAAACACAATTTAATTGACGTTATGCTTTGATAATTACAGCTATATCCTCAGAGCGTGAGGGATGGCAAGATATTGAAATTTATGGCGATGAAAAACTCTCATGGCTCAGACAATACCGATCTTTCAAACATGGTATCCCTCGTCGGCATACGATAGCACGTATACTACGCAGTGTTGTTGCTGAGTTTTTATTAGACGCTTTGTAATGAACATTTTAGGCAATGCGAATGCAGGGTCCCAAGTCAAGGTAGTAAAATCAAAAAGGCAAGCCGGAATGATGATTATTGGACACTAATATTCTTTGGATTATAAATTAATCAAAGTATGCTCCCCGCCCTGCTGTTAGTTAGGCTTCACGTGACTATTTATATTTAATTCGTTCGGGAATGCGAGTTTTTTATTGAAATAGACTATGTTTATTGAGTTTTGATGTATTTCTATCGTAGTGGCGTCAAAGTAATCAGGGGCAATGAATAATGGGCCTTAGGGTCATATTCTAGAATCATTATGATTTTATTTTAGGAAAGTAGTAGGGATTTTAGCCGATCAGGAGAGCAGAACAATGCAGCAAGAATACGTACCTAAACTTAAAAAACGTGACATTAAATATCTTAAATCCGATTTAGCGTGTGCAAAAGCAATTGCTCAGGCTGCGATAAATGTAGAATTGTTTACTATTCCTCTTTATATGACATCACTTTATTCCATTAAAGGGATGCACCAAATTAATAGCAAAGACAGCACACTTTATGCGGGACGTTGGTGGCCGGGAGCGGGGCCTGTGGCGAAGCCCTCAGGCTATTCGTTGACGACCAATGAAAATGTGTTTAATAAAGTATACAGTATTTTTATTGGAGAAATGTTGCATCTGCAGTTAGCTTCCAATATGGCTAGTACTATTGGCGTTACACCTCGTTTTACTAGTCGCGCATTACAAAGTGATAATTTTGGCTGGCATTGTTATAAACAAGGGTCTACACAAATTCCTCACATCCTTGATTTTACTGATTGGAAAGGCGGCGATCCAGATCTCAGTAAATTAACAGTTGAATTGAGGGCAATGGATCAGGAGCAGCTTGAACTGTTTTTGGCTATTGAGGAAACTGCAGAGCGTGGCACTAAAATGCTAACCAACCCAGCAGTTGAGCGGGGTGATGGTCAAGTGGGTACGAAATATTTTGAAGCCGCACCGTTTAATTGGTTTACTGCAGGTATGGGAGAAATGGACTTACCATTATTCGGCTCTATTGGGCATATGTACTTATGCTACTGGGATTATTTAGAGATTGAGTATAATGATGGTAGCCATTTGCTGTCACATTTGATGACTTCTGCTGAATCTTGTCAAAGAGATCAATTTAATAACGTTCCACCACGTGCAGCAGAGCAGTATCCAGGTATAGAAGCAAAAGTTGATGCAAAGATCACTGACTTAGTCAAAGTGAAGCTTCAATTAATAAACAATATTAATGCTATTACCGATCAAGGAGAGGGGGCCGATGTAGTGAAGGCGATTACCGAGCGTTGGCAAGCCGAACCATGGGTGGCATCATTTAAAGGACAAAACGCGACGTTATCTTCTGGGCTTGGTAGCGTGCAATCCAAATTTCAGCCTAGTGAAGAGGGGTTGATTAAAGATTATCCTGGTTATGATGATCAAGGGAATCCTACGCTAGCTGCATCTGGCTCGGCTCAAGCCCGATTTGAAAATGGTGGTAAAGATCATTTTGAACTGTTTGCTGAGGTAAAAGAGTTAATCACTAAAAAAGATTACATGACGTGGGATGTTTGGCATAAAAATAACCCTACAGCTCCTTGGGAGTCGTCAATGTTAGGTAAAGATGGTGCGCCTAATTTACCAGCAACAGCTGATATTGCTGCAGCATTGAATAGGCTAGGGTCTGAGTCAAAAATAGAGCAAACATTTGAAACCTTCAGTTTATCAGCTGTAGGAACTATTAAGGGTATTACAACATCACTTGATCAATATTGGCAAAATCCACAGTCACAGTTTCCATCCCCAGCGATGGGAGGATCAGGGGATCGTATTTCTATATGTTGGTCGGTTACAGGGCGCTGTCCTGATCTTGTAACTGGAATTGATAAGCAGCAAAAGGATCAGTTGTATCATGCATGCCAAGGAATGGCGATTTACGGTGATGAGGGTCATGATTGTGCGGCAGTCGTTACGTATCACAGTTGTAAAGGGTCAAATGAGTGTAAAACCCAAGGAGGCTGTGGATTTGTACAAAGTGCAAGTGGAGGAGGGAACTGTAGCAGTTCTGCGGCGGCAGGACTGAAAAGCGCCCCTGCGGATAATTTATGTGGTGGGTTTGGTGGTTGTGCAGTACCAATTTCAGCATCACAGCTTTATCCTGCACAAAGCGATCATGAATATAGCATGCAACTTTATAAATTCGGCCCTGCGCCTGATTTTCATGCTGGTAAAATACCGTGGCCAGAGTTGGTTGCACGGGATATGTTGCCGCCTACTGTAGTTGAAAAGGATTCAATGCCTTATCGACCAGGTGAAGCAGTATACGATGTCGCATGGCGTTCTTATTGTGCGGCTAAAGGGTTGGTGAAAGTGGCAGGTGATCGGCATCATAAAAAGATTGAAATCCCAGCATCGCCCGCGCCAAATGATATTCGCTTAGTATTACCACCCTCCACTTAATCATCTAATAGTGAAAGGTGTATCAAAGGCTCCTATTAATGGAGTCTTTTACACGCAACAAGGAGTGTTATTGTGTCAAAAAATACTTTTGGTTTTAAATCGTTAGGGTTCGGTGTTGGGCTAAGAACAGAGCATTTTCCATATCTAATGAGCCAAAATGATTGGGAACTTGATTGGTTTGAGGTTATTAGCGAAAATTTTATCGATAATCATGGTTTTGCCCGTCATGTACTGAATAAAATACGTGCAAAAAAACCGATTGTTATGCACGGTGTATCTATGAACATTGGTAGTAGTGATCCATTAAACCATGTGTATCTTGATAAGTTAAAAGCACTTGCTCATGAAATCGAACCAGAATGGATTTCGGACCACCTTTGCTGGACCGGTGTAATGGGCGTTAATAGTCATGACCTTCTGCCGATGCCATTAACCGAGGAAAGTTTGCAGCATGTGGTATCTAGAGTGCACTATGTGCAGGATTTTTTACAACGTCCGCTGATACTTGAAAATCCATCTACTTATTTAGAATTTCAGCAAAACACTTTCTCCGAATGGGGTTTTTTATCTGAATTAGTCAAACAAACTGACTGTGGTTTACTGTTAGATGTGAATAATGTTTATGTTTCATCTTTTAATCATGGGTACGCCCCTGAAACGTTTATTAAAAATTTACCTCATGATCATATTGTACAAATGCATTTGGCGGGACCCACATTGATGGGGGACTGTTTAATTGATACACATGATCAGCCTGTGCCTGAAAAAGTGTGGCATTTATATCGGTTGGCTCAGTCATTGTCTGGGGGGAATGTATCGACTTTACTTGAATGGGATGCCAATATCCCTGATTTCCCTGAATTAGTCATTGAATTAAATAAAGCGTCTGCGGTATTAGCTGGCGCTATCCCAAGTGCGGAAAGCATCTTTACAGCCGCAGAAGATGCCATGGTACTTTCTACACCGATCACCCGTTAGAAAAAGTTAGGCCTACAGCATGAATGAAATAACATTAAAACAAACTCAAGAATGGATGATGGCTTTACTAGGGAGCCAAGGAAGTTTAGAGCAAAAGGTAATATATGCAGCGAGACAGGCTAATTTACCTTTAGCGGTATTAGCTAAGGACAGTCTGGAATCAACTTTTTATCGACGGTTAAATATTTATGCAGCGGGTTATGTAATACGCTTAGTTGAGTGTCTTAAATCTGAATATCAAACCCTTGAGCGTTATATGGGGGAAGCTGTGTTTGTTAATTTTGCAAAAGCGTACATTATTACGTTGCCATCTACCAATCCCAGTTTATATGATTTAGGAAAAGGCTTCTCTTTATTTTTAGAGCAAACTCGGCCTGCGGGGGGGCAGTACAGTTCAGCTGAAGAAGTATTTTTTAACTTACCTGCTGAGATTGCACGTATAGAGAGGGCTAAAGCAGAAGTGTCGTTAGCGAAAGGGTTTGAAGGTGAAATAGATGAAGATCCACTTATTTTGGAACATTTGTCATTATTTCAACATAGTCTTAATGTCGAAACACCTGCATGTTTGCGTTTAGTAAAACTCAATTACCCGCTTTTATATTTAATGGAACAAGTGGCGTTAAATAAAGAATATAACATGCCGGAAGTTGAGTTAAATTTTTTGGCTTTTTCGCGTGTTAATTATCAATTGAGTATATTAACACTGGAGTTTTGGCAATTTGAGTTTTTAACTATATGCCAACAAGAAAGCCATTTAGGACGTTGTATTGATATTACCTCAGTATCAAGTGGTTTAGAAAAAGGAGATCTATTGGCTCGATTAATGTTTTGGCTCCCTAGTGCGACGACGCATGGTTTATTGAAAGTAACTAATTAATAAGCGCATGACCAATTTTTTATACGCATTAAGGCGAATGAAAAATATGCTACGTTTATCTACAGCTAGCCGTTACTTTATGTTGTTTGGTGCGATGTTATAGCTATTTTAGTTTGTTAAAAAGAACCAAAAAAAGCACAGCTCCTAATAAAGTAAAAATAATTATGATGAATACGACGGTAATTGTAATCGTGACATTTTAGACCCCCGCTGTCGCAGCTGTTTGTAATATCAATATTATGATTATTACTTCCACCACATGGTGATAATGAACAAGCCCCTGTCTTTTCTGTTTAGCCTATCACTGCATCAAGCATCATTGAGAACCAAGGCTAGTGTGGCAAGCAATAAAAGTACGTCTAATCAATTGAGTTTGTTCGTGCTGTGCAGATCTGAGCCTAAGCCGAATCTAACACTTTTTTGGTCTCGAAACCCTGCCTTTATCTGCATTCTCATACCATATAGCTTGAGCACTTTTGGTCAGCTCAGTCGCGCCAAGATAGCGGCACTTACGTTGATTGTTTTTGACGATTCTTTAGCTTAATGCCTATTTATGGGGAATAACCACACTACATAGGCTCTGCCTTGCCTAAAAACCTGCAAATTTAACCTCGATAGATAAACAGACCCTAGGTATACTCGATAGATATTTTTATTAAATAGGAATGGTATGAATATCTTCGTGATTTTAATTTCACTGTTTGTTGCATTAATCATTCTTGTGCCACTACTTGAAAAGTATCAGTCTAAAATGGGCCTAGATGGTGCGACTAAATACGCCAAATACATCTGGCCATTAGTGATGATTTCATTGGTTGTGCAATTGATTTATGTGTTGGTGAAGTAGAGCGTAGCCGTCAGCCGTCAGCCGTCAGCCGTCAGCCGTCAGCCGTCAGCCGTCAGCCGTCAGTTTTAAGGTTCAGGGCAGCTAGAAGCGGTAAGCTGTAAGTTTTAAGCTGCCCAGCGTTAAAATTGCCTGCGTAGGTTGTGGTTGAACACCGCGAAACCCAACGAAAAAATACCCTTTAGTCTGCATCAATGCACTGTATTATCGGATGTCTTAAAAGCGATAACTGGCCATTCATAAACCATTCTGTGTGAAGTCAAACTTTTAGCTTGTACTATTTAGCCTCAACAGGTTTAAAATCATCGATAGATATTTGGATACATATTCAGCATGAGAAATAAATCGCTTCTCCGTCCTTGTTGTCCTACTTATTCAATAAATTTCATTGCTGTTGCAAGTAAGTTTGCAGATGAAGTACTTAACATGTTTTTTGACTAATAAGTCATGTAATTCTTGGTTGTCTAGTTTCATACAGAATCATTGATGTGGGGCACAATGACAAAGCCAGTCAAAACTAAACGTAGCAAAAGAGTTCCGTATGACAAACTTGTTAGGCATCTGCAAGGTTATTGACACGAATAGCTCCCATGTGAAGTCCGTATACAATTGAGAGTTTACTTTTGGTGTTATGAAAAAATATCTATTATATAGGCAGTGTTATTTGGCTCACCATACTCTTCCTTGCTGCCGTAATATTCCAAAAACCAATTAAGCTTCTCCGCCTTTTCATTCTCACTGCTATTAAACTGATCTGTGAGATAGTTTATGTATGAAACCCTATTATTCGCAAAGCCTACGTGAATACGAGTTACGTCATTTCCAACAACAAATTCAAAATCTATGTCTTTTTTACTTGAATCTTCAATCCTTTCTACTGATGAGAAAGTCGATAGCTTTCTGAATACTTTATCAGGAGTTTAATCCAACTCTATGATTGGGAATTCGGGCTCAAACTTTACCTTTTTGAAGATGTTAAACATAGGGTTGCCTAATAATTTTATCTACGACATTTGTCGTTTTATAAACCGACAAATCTCCATATTACGATGTATTTATCTTAGTCATCAAATAAACAGCTGTATATAATTAGTTAACTTCGTTTCACTTTTCTAAATGCAGCAATACACCCAAATGGTAGAGAGCAGTAACATTGGACAAAATTCAAGCTGCTATTGAATACAGTTAGTTGCTGATTAGTTTTGTTTTATTGTAAATTAACGCGTGACTATTTTATCGGGGTCAGAACACACAATCTTATGGCTACAGCTCCACAAAAAAACCGTTGCTATTGGCATAGCAACGGTTTTATATTTTCTGACCGCTGACCGCTGACCGCTGACCGCTGACCGCTGACCGCTGACCGCTGACCGCTGACCGCTGACCGCTGACCGCTGACCGCTCACACTTTACTTAAGCGCTAACTGTAGCTCTCGGTTGCGCTCTAGCTGCGCTAAGAAGTTATCTGCGATTGGTTTAAACTTAGCAAGCTCGTCGCGAGGCAGTGGCTCTGACTTCGGTAACTTAACCGTTTTAGGATTACGGTGAACGCCATTAACTAAAAACTCGTAGTGTAAGTGTGCGCCTGTTACACGACCGGTGGAGCCGACAGTACCAATTTTTTGACCTTGCTTAACTTTTTGACCAGTTTTAACTAGTTTCTTGTTAAGGTGCAGGTATTTAGTGACGTACTGTGTGCCGTGACTAATAAATATATAGTTACCATTATACTTACTGTAACCAGCTTTAATTACTTTACCATTACCCGACGCAACTACTGGCGTTCCAGTACGAGCTGCGTAGTCAATGCCACGGTGCGCTCTTACTTGTCCTGTTACAGGGTGTAAGCGACGCGGATTAAAGCTTGAGCTTATATATTTAAAGTTAACCGGTGCACGTAAAAATGCTTTTTTCATACTACGCCCTTCAGGCGTGTAAAAAGTACCATCGCTGTGACGAATAGCCGCGTAACGTTGACCTTGGTTAATAAACTCAGCGGCAATAATTTTACCTGTGCCAATAAACTCGCCATCAACATAATGCGATTCATAGATTAAACCAAATTGATCGCCCTTACGGATATCATTGGCAAAATCCACATCCCAACCGAATATGTCAGCAAAGTTCATTATTTGCCGTTCACTTAAACCAGCAGCAATACCTGAGGTCCAAAAGCTGTTGGTAATTTCTCCGCCTGTTGATTTAGTTAATGTTTCAATTTCTTTACTATCAATAGACGTATCGTAGTTACCTTCTTCATTTAATGTAACGAATAGGGTATCTGTTTTTGAAATCACATAACGTAACTGTGCCAAAGAACCATCTTCGGCGGTAGCAAAGCTTAATGTTTCACCAGGGTGAATTTTACTAAGTTTACGTGTTTCTGCATTGGTATTAAGCAGTTTATGAACGGTTTGCGCCGAAAAGCCGGCGCGTTTGAAAATAAGTGCTAAATTGTCACCGTTCTTTACTTCAAAATCGACTAGACTGTATTCTGGGAATTTTGCTGCATCTTCTTGCGAATTTAATTCAGTTAATTTTTCGTTATCATCAACTTTAATTTGTAATTCGTAGCGCTTGCCAATTTCTAGCGCATCAGCGCTATTGTCTTTAGAGGCGGTGGCTTTTTCTGAAGGAATGAGTGTTAAAGCAGCAATAGCAGAAACCAAGCCTAGAATAAGCAATTTGTGTTTTTTTGGGAGAGTGTGCACAACGCGAACCATAACGTGCCTTTTCCTGCTGTCAAGATAATTAATCACTAATATTACAGGATATACTTAATAAAGCGTTAATACCAGTGTTTTGTAGATTTAAACTGGCGCGGATTTACGCTAGAATCACCAGATTGACTGAATTTTTTGGAGTAATACATAGTGGACTTACAAACCGCTCTAGCAGAGATAAAACGCGGTGCTGAAGAAATATTAATTGAAGACGAGTTAGTCGAAAAGCTAAAGTCTGGTAAAAAGCTAAAGATCAAAGCTGGTTTTGATCCAACTGCACCTGACTTACACTTAGGTCACACTGTGCTAATTAATAAAATGAAAACCTTCCAAGACTTAGGTCATGAAGTGATTTTCTTAATTGGTGATTTCACCGGTATGATTGGTGACCCAACGGGTAAAAATGTAACTCGTAAGCCACTAACCCGTGAAGATGTATTAGCAAATGCTGAAACATATAAAGAACAAGTATTTAAAATTCTAGATCCGGCTAAAACCACGGTTGCTTTTAATTCCGCGTGGATGGAGAATTTAGGCGCTGCAGGGATGATCAAGCTAGCAGCACGTCAAACTGTTGCTCGTATGCTAGAACGTGATGATTTTAAAAAGCGTTATGCTGGCGGACAATCAATTGCGATTCATGAGTTTTTGTATCCATTAGTGCAAGGTTGGGATTCAGTGGCACTTGAGGCTGATGTTGAACTTGGTGGTACTGATCAACGCTTTAATCTATTAATGGGCCGTGAGCTACAAAAAGACGAAGGCCAAAAACCACAAACCGTATTAATGATGCCTTTACTTGAGGGCACCGACGGTGTGCAAAAAATGTCTAAGTCATTAGGTAACTACATTGGTATTACTGATGCCCCTAACGATATGTTTGGTAAAATCATGTCTATTAGTGATGAGCTGATGTGGCGTTATTATGATTTGCTAAGTAGCTTATCAATTGACGAAATTGCTGCGCTCAAAGAAAAGGTTGCACAAGGTACTAACCCGCGTGATATTAAAATCGATTTAGCAAAAGAAATGATTGCTCGTTTTCACAGCGATGCGGCAGCTGTTGGTGCGCATGAAGATTTTATTAAACGTTTTCAAAAAAATGCGTTACCGGATGATATCCCAGATATGACAGTAACGATTGATGAAGATACCGTATTTATTACTAACTTCCTTAAAGAAGCAGGCTTAGTTGCGAGTACGTCAGAAGCTATGCGAATGATTAAACAAGGCGCAGTTAAAATCAATGGCGAAGAAAAGGTCACCGATACTAAGCTTGAAATTGCAAAAGGTAGCACAGCTATTTATCAAGTTGGTAAACGTAAGTTTGCAAATATTACCTGTGCTTAATAGGTAAAGAATGAAAATTCAGTTTTAAAACCAGCTTCGGCTGGTTTTTTACTCTTGGTGATCTACAACATTGTTTTAATGATTTCGATGCCAAATATAACTAGTAACCAAAAGCCACGTGCTTGATTTAGCCGATTGATCAATACAGCAATATCATCAGCCTGTGGTAAACGCTCAGTACCAATGCGCATTTTATCAAATCGAGTATCTTGGTATATAGCTGGGCCACCGAGTTGCGCACCAACAGAGGCCGAGCAACAACTTAATAACCAGCCACTATTTGTCTGATAAAAATGTCGTCCATAATGCTTGATGTAATGAACGCTCAATTTACTGGCTTTACTTGCTGCAATAGTCAGCGCCAATATCCGCGTCGGTAACCATTCAAGAATATATAATAGCCAACTGAGTGATTTTAAAAAGGGGCTATTAGGCAAAATATCTTTGCGCCAAGCTTGGTGGATCAAAGTCAGTAAGCGATAAGCCAGTGCAGCCATAGGGCCAAATAGTAGATAAAAGAAAATAACGCTAAAGTAATGACGAGCCACTCTTAAAATCAGGGTTTCCATAATTGCTTTGCAAATACCTGGGCCTGATAATTTATCAACCTGGCGAGCAAGTAGTGGTTTTAATAACTCTCGGGCTGTAGACTTTTGATTTTGTTTAACGAGTCGTACAATGCGCAGCGCTTTACTTTCTACACTTCGCCACTCTAGGCTGAGGTATAAAATTAACCCAGCTAATAGTTCAGGGTAATAGGCAAATTCAAGCAGTAAGACTACCAAGGTCATGAGCACTAAAATGACTAAGGTGAAACATAACGAAGATGACAAATATTGGTAACTTGCAGGTTCACTCTTTCGAAAAACACGTTTTCCAAGTGCTCTAAATACCGCAATTAAAAATGTATTTGGGTGATACCAGCTTACCAAAGGTAAAAAGCGCTCAGCAAGGAGCGCTAATATAAATACAATAAAGTCCAAATGTTGCTGAACTAAATTGAGTAACACCTTATAGCGTTACCGTAGTCAACTTTTCTAGTAATGCGACCACCATTTTTGATGAGTTTATTGAAGCGGTTTCTAGGTATTCTTCAAATGACTGTGGTGACTCTTTACCTGCAATATCAGACATTGAGCGGATCACTACAAACGGTGTTGCTAGTGAAAAGCACACTTGTGCAATGGCTGCACCTTCCATTTCTACAGCTAACATAGTCGGAAAGTCAGCGCGGGCTTTATCAATACGTACCGGATCACACATAAAAGAATCGCCTGTACAGATTAAGCCGATCAAAGTCTTCACGTCACTGATGCTCTCAACACTTAGTTGTGCAGCCTCTATTAATTTAGGGTGAGCGGCAAAACCTGCAGGCATCTGTGGTACTTGGCCAATTTCATAACCAAAAGCGGTTACATCAACATCATGATGACGTACCTCAGATGAAATTACCACGTCGCCAACATTCAGGGATGGATCAAAACCGCCTGCAGAACCTGTGTTGATCACGCAATCGGGTTGAAAATTATCAATCAATAACGTTGTTGCAATACTAGAGGCAACTTTACCAATACCTGATTGCACTAAAGTCACAGTGTTACCGGCTAATTCACCCGTATAAAAAGTGAAACCTGCTTTAGTTAGAATTTGTGGATTTTGCATTGCTTCACGCAAAATTTTAACTTCTGGCTCCATCGCGCCAATAATACCGACATTCATAATTTTAAATTCCTCGAATTAGATGTTTAGATTATACGTGAAGTTAGCGATAAAAAACAAAAATGCGAGCTTAAAAAGCTCGCATTTTATAATTTAACATCGCTTATATTTCAGCTAAGGCTGTGGAATGGGCTTTAGCTTGCGAAGGAGATAGTACTGCCGGTTTAGTAACACGGTTGCGTGTCGGGCGGCTACTTTGTGCCGTTGGTTTGCCAAGTTTAAACATAATTGCTTCGCGCACTTCAGATGGGCGATAGCCAGATTTAACTTTCATACGGATATGTGGAATGCCAGCAGCTTCAAGTGCACCATTAACAAACCAGTCTCGCTGTGCTTTATGACCATCTTTATTGGCATTGTTTACTAAATCAACTGCAGCGACAATCGTCATCTTTTCTTTATCAATCAGCACATAATCAAGTTGTTTGTTTTTTGCTTTAGCGATCGCAGCACGTTTAGCTTTAGCAGATAAACCTTTTTTACAATCAATGACATCTATTAGTTTTACACGGCTAACAATTTTATATTGATCGCCTACAGCACGTTCTAGAAGGTTAAGAAAAGAACTTTCAACTTGCGTAAAAATATTACTTTTACGCGTGAATGGGTAAGGGTTTCCGCCATCATCGGTAAACTTTGACGCAACAACAGATGCCCCTACGACTAATACTAAAATTGATAATAAAGCGAATTCCATACGGTAACTCCACAACAACAAATTGACACTGTTATATTGTTAGCAATTAACGTGCCCAGTTGTAATGAAGTTACACTTTATAGCAGCTAAGTTATGGCAGGTATCCGCCATCAATTCCTTTTACTGCAATTGCCACTGCATCATGGGCATGCAGTGATTCATAATGGTTTATTTGTAACCAGTAATCGGCATATTGTGCATCTTCTAACACGACTTTGATTTTACGCGCAGCATCTTCACAAAACATCAAATTCTGACCATTCAAACGGGCAAATTCTTGCTCATCTTCACGCTTAACTGCGGCTTGTACTGGGGTTTTAAGCTCATCTTCAAGAGCATTGATCAAGCTTAAAATATCAAACTCACGGATGCTGCTATCTAGTTTGACTTTTACATTGGCGATAGAGCGTTGCGAGTGAGGAGTTGCAACAATGCCATCAGTACTGCCAAGCCAGTTGATCACTTCTTCATGGCTAAGGGGATGCTGCTGAAACTTTTCAACAAAGGCTTGTTGAATGAGTTGCCGAGCTAATGCCGCTGAGCATGGGCAAGTTGATGAGTAAGTTACATTAAGGCTTAACTCAAAACTAAGTACACCGCGGTCAATTTTTGCCACTATGGTTAATGGGTAGCTTTTCCAACCCGCTTTGCCGCTAAGGAGTGATTTTCTGCGCAGCGGTAGTTCAAACTTAAATTCAATTTTAGCTTGATCCGATAACCCTTCATGGCTGGAAATAAAAGTATCTAGTGCTTGGGCAATCGTTGTGGGGTTTACTTGCTGCTCAGTTGATAAGGTATCGAGCGCCAAAAATAACCGTGACATATGAATGCCCTTGGCGTCTTCTTTATGCAGGTTAACAAAAGCACGAGCTTTAGCATTGACATTAATAGGCGCAAGATCACGAGATTCAAATAAAAAAGGCAGTTCAATATCAGCCATACCAACCCAGTCTAATTTACCTATTTGTAAGGCGGGAGCCGTATCTGCTATATCGGGCATGTTGCTTTGCATGAAAAATCTCGTTATTGGCAATTGTAAATTGCGCGATATTTTACACGAAATAAATAAAAAATACGTGTTAGATGAAAATTTTCCGTTTTCGTCGCGGAACATGAAAATAGTTAATGCAAAAATGCTAACATATTAGCACTAGTGGTTTTTTTGTAGCTGTGTAGTCAGCTGATTTTTTATATACTTGTAGTATAGTTAAGAGACAGATTTATATATGATCGATTCCTCTTTGAGTCCATGGGCTCGAACACTTTCTAGTTTAATTACTCGATTCGGTGAATTAAAAACCGCAACTATCTGTTATGCATTACTATTAGTCTTGGCATTAATATTATCGTGTATGTTTTATTATGTTGCTGTGGGTGAGGTGATGCTCGTAGATGTGCTTGCCGTAATATTTTTTACCGCAGTAGTATCGCCCATTATTATCAGTGTGTTGATCAATTCAATTCGCCAGTTAGATGCTTCCTATGCGTATTTAGACAGCGCCACCAAACAAGAAAAATTATTAAATCAAACTTTAAAAGACAATATCAATCGCTTAAATGTAGAGATAGACGAACGTAAAATGGCATTTCATGCCAAACACCGTGCAATAGAGGAGCTCAGACGAGAAATCGTCGAACGTAAAAAAACCCAGCAAGAGCTTGCTCAACAAGGTATGTTGCTGCGCTCTATTGTCGATTCATCACCTGATTTATTTTACTACCGTGATAATAATGGTGTGTTTGCCGGTTGTAATAAAATGTTTGAAGAGGTAATGGGTAAATCAAGCGACGAGTTAATAGGTAAAACAGCCGAGGAAATTTACCCAACACAATTCTTACCTGAAGTATTGCTAACTGATAATAAAGTTGAAAAAACTCACGCCGCATTAACGCTTGATGTTGAATACCTTGTAGGCAATGAAAACCGTTGGTTTGAAATGCGTAAGCTCCCATTTATTAATGATGACGGTGATTACATTGGTTTATTAGCGTTTGGCCGCGACATCACCAGCCGTAAAGAAGCTGCCCAAGCACTTGAAACTGCTTATAAAGACAAGGGGAAATTTATTGCCACCTTAAGTCATGAATTACGCACGCCGCTTAATGGGATTGTGGGTTTAACTCGGATGTTGCTAGACACCGACTTGGACAAGCAGCAACGTAGTTGGTGTAATACAGTATTTTCTAGTGCTGAAACATTAGGTAATATTTTCAATGATATTATAGATTTAGATAAAATAGACCGCGAACAACTCGATATTGTTACCGATTCAATAAATGTTTCTGACTTTATTAATGATGTGATTAACTTTGCAGGACTAATTGCTGAGCAAAAAGGCCTAGAGTTTGAAATTAAGCGCAAAGGTATGTTGGATATTTATGCACAACTAGATCCGACCCGATTACGCCAAGTGGTGTGGAATTTAATAAATAATGCAGTTAAATTTACTCAACAAGGTAAAGTTCAATTAGCGTGTGTTCGGGAAAACCGTGTGGATGGCGCGTGGTTAGTGATGAAAGTCACCGATACTGGACAGGGCATTCCACAAGATCAATTACATCGTATTTTTGATATGTATTATAAAGCACCGGATTTAAATGGCACTAATGCGATAGGATCAGGTATCGGTTTAGCGGTCACCAAGGCATTGGTTACTGCAATGAACGGACATTTACATGTGAGTAGTACTGAAGGGGAGGGGAGTTGTTTTGTGGTTGAAATACCGCTGGCACTTTGCATTGCTCCGGCTGAACAAAGTTATGTTGGCCGTAGTTTGAATATCTTGCTAGTTGAAGATGTGCCGCTTAATGCTGAAATCGCCACTAACTTACTTGAGCAACGTGGCCATGAAGTTATCTGGGCTGAAACCGGTGAAGATGCGTTGTCGTTTGTTGACACTGAGGATGATCTGGATTTAGTACTGCTAGATATGCAGCTTCCAGATATAAATGGCGATGAAGTAGCAAGACAGATCCGTGCCGATAGCCATTTTGACAAGTTACCTATTGTAGCGCTTACGGCTAATGTGCGTAGCGCCGAAGAAGAGCTGCAAGGTATTTCAATTCAAGGCGCATTAGCCAAGCCCATCAATACCACTAAGCTTGATAAAATGTTGGCAGAACTATTTGATATTAAACATCAACAACAGTCAGATGAAACACGTTTAACGGTCAGTAAAGAAGCCTGTGAAAATATCAATGTTGAGTTACTTGATGTTGAAACCATAGAAGACTTTGTTAATTCGATGGGAATAGTAACATTTAAACGCAGTAGCAACTTATTTGAAAAGCTTAACCCGCAATACCAACAAGAATTGGCTACCTCATTAGCGGATAACGATCGTGAAGAATATAAGTCAGTGGCGCACAAGCTGAAAGGTGCGGCAGGTTCAGTTGGTTTAAATGATGTACAGTTACACGCTAAGACCATGGAACATGGTGCGCTTGAAGAAAGTGATGAAGTGTTAAATACTTGGCTAACAATATTGGCAGATAAAATAAATGAAGGGCAACATGCCCTTCATTTATTTTTACAGCAATTAGAACGTTAATGCTGTCATTACTTGGTGAAATGGATATTAACTATCGATTTTACCAATGAAACGATAACCTTCACCATGGATGGTGCTGATCAGCTCAGATGTGCTGTTATCACTTTCAAAATGCTTTCTGATACGACGGATCGTTACATCAACAGTTCGGTCATTTGCACGTAACTCACGACCAGTCATATGCTTGATTAGTTGCTCACGACTAAAAATACGGCCTGGAGAATCAAGCATTAAACGTAGTGCTCTGTATTCACCTTTAGGTAAACGCTTGGCGTCACCATTTGGAGATGTTAAACAGCGGCTATTTTCGTCAAGTTCCCAGCCATTAAAAGTGATCACACCATTTGTTTCAAGGCTTGATTCTTCACCGCCAAGGGCTGTACGAGAAAGCAAGTTACGAGCACGAATAGTTAATTCACGAGGATTGAACGGCTTAGTAATATAGTCGTCCGCGCCAATTTCTAGGCCTAAAATACGGTCTACATCATTATCACGACCGGTTAGGAAGATAAGTCCAACGTTACGCTTTTGACGTAATTCACGTGCTAATATTAGCCCGTTTTTGCCTGGCAGGTTGATGTCCATAACTACAAGGTTCACATCATCATTATTTGTAAGCTTGTCATGCATGTCATCGCCATCAATGGCTTCAATAACTTTGTAACCTTCAGCTTCAAATAAACTAACGAGGTTTAGTCGAGTTACGTCTTCATCCTCTACAATCAGAATGACTGGCGTTTGCATTATTAATTAACCTTTTTCGGAATATTTTATTTACAATTAATTCGGTATTGTATTATAAAACCGAATACTAGTGATTATAGGAGTATATCCAATTGTTAACAAGTAAAATCAATTCGGATGAAATTTAGAAACAGCTAATAACCGAGATTGCACTTTAAAACTGCTGCGTAACAACTGCTGTTTATTGATATACAGTCGGATTTTATTCCCTTCTTGGACCAAAGAGACAATGCCTCCTTTTTCTAAAAAACTGATACTCTCACCAACTGTTAAGGTACTTAATGAAATGGTATCGATCCAAAGTGGAATTATATCATCTTCCATTGTTTCATCAATGTATGTGATATCACAAAAGCGAGAAAGTTCAGAAATTTGCTGTTTTTTATTAATTAATACTGTTTCAATCGGTATATCGTTAATTTTAAGATTCGAATTATCTTTTAATAGCTCACCAATACCATGTTCAACATCATAAAAACAAAAAGTCACAGCCTGTTTATTATTAGCTTTGGGGAATTCGACGAACTTTGCAATCTGAAATAGGAACGCTGATTTGACTTGTTCAGGGGATTTAGCCTGTAAAAGCGTAGGAAATAGCATCATCAGAGCCAGCAATAAACCTGTTAATCTCATGCTTTGCTTGCCTCTGTTAGTGGCAAAGTAATTATAAAGCGTGTTCCTTCTATATTTTGATCATCAAAATGAACACTGCCTCCTAGAGCTTGTGTAACTAAGTTGTAAACTAAATGCATACCTAAACCACTGCCGCCTTCACCGCGTTTAGTAGTAACAAAGGGATCAAAAATGCGTTTTTTAACGCTTTTATCAACCCCGATACCATTATCGTAATAGTTAATGATCAGACTACTTTCGTTGCGTTCAACAGAGATTTCGATTTCGTTATTTTGATTATCTTTAAATCCGTGGATTATCGAGTTACTTAATAATTGCTGCAACACCTGTTGCAGAGGACCCGCTTTGCTTTCGATCATCAATTGTGCCGAACAATGAAGAGCTATTTTAGGAGCTTTGATCTCTAATTCAGTGCGCATTGAGAGCATCACGTTAGTTATCAGGTCATGCATATTGATCTGCGAATTAATCTCTCCATCTTGGTTCACCGCTACTTTTTTAAAGCTGGATACCAGTTCTGCAGCGCGATTTAAATTCCGATAAATAAGGTCTAAGTTTTCAATGCCATTGTCGATAAAAAGCTTCAATTGGTTTGAGGTTAAGGTTTTTTGCTCAAACCCTAAGCTTATTTCTGCCAGTTTATCGCGTAGTAGAGTTGAACCGGTGATCCCTAAACCAATCGGTGTATTTACTTCATGTGCAACGCCTGCAACCATTTGTCCTAAAGAGGCCATTTTTTCACTTTCAACAATTTGGTTTTGGTATTGATGCATTCGCTCAAGGGTTGTTAGTAACTCTTGGTTTGCTTCTCTGAGCGCGATCGTGCGTTGATTTACTTTTTCTTCTAGGCTTTGGTTTAATTGTTTAATTTCTTGCTTATCGTTTTTATGCCGCTCTATTTGATTTTGCGTGCGAGTCAGCATGATGTTTAAACTATTCGAAAGCATATTGACTTCAGTAATATTAGTTTTTGGGGCTCGAGCACTATAATTATGATTTTTCGAAACATCTTGCAGCAAGGTACTTAATTGGTCGATGGGATCAGCAATACGCTTTTGAATTCGCTTTGCTACAAAATAAACCAGTATTAAAACGAATAACGTTAAAAGGATATCAATAAGAATTTTTTTGTTAATATAGGCATTAAGGCGCTCTAAGCCACCACGAATATACACATAACCCTTAATATCACCTTCGTAGCTAACTGGTTTGATTAGCTCTATATAGTCTTCAGTGACTCTAGGCTCCTGAAGTTGTTCAATATTATCAACTCGAAGTGGCACAGGTGGGGTTTTTCGAGCATTGAAGCTGGTAAAAAATACCGCTTTATTTGATATTTCGTCTATTGCGTAAATATGTATATTTTTAATCAGTGGGATTTTTTCGAAAGACTTAAGGCGCTGTTCTTCGGTTTTTCTATCATCAAATAATACACTTATTTGTGCATTAAAGGCGATTATTTCAGCGAGAATAGTAAGCTTGTTGACAATTAATTGCTTTTGCTCTTTGACATCTAGATAGGTTGAAATAGAAATAGATAACGATAAACACAAGGCAGTAACAAGCATGACTGCGCTTATCAGTGCTTTGCGAATACTTGTTGGCGATGTTGATTTAGGCATTATTGTAATGAAGGCCGAGTTATGTAAGTTTTATCTAGTTGCAGTAAGTCTAGCAAAGACCTATCAAAGTGACTAAAAAATATAATAACTTTGTTGAAAAGCTGCCATTTATATTATTTGACAGCGTTTTTGATGCTATAGCAGCAATTAACTGCTATATACTGAAAACTTATTGGTTTTATGTACTACTTGATAAGTACCGAACTGAGTTTCTAAAATTGGCGGATATTTCAAGAAGCTGTTTGCAACAATAGTTAACTTACCTTGTTTAGTTAAGTGTTGCTTAGCAGCATTTAAAAACTGTTCAGCAACAGTATAATCTGTTGCAATACCAGTATGAAATGGTGGATTTGAAATAATAAGCTCAAATTTACCCGTTACATTTGCTAATCCATCACTTAGTAAAGCGCTACCGTTTACAGCGTTAAGTGCCAATGTTTGCGTGGTTGCATAAGCAGCAAGAGCACTAACATCTGTACAGGTAAAATTCAACGCTGGATTTTTTAAACCTAAGAAGGTGGCAATTAAGCCCGCACCACAGCCAAAATCGAGCACATTGCCAGATTTTATCTTTGGTGCATTCTCTAACAGTATTTTAGTACCGCCATCAAGTTCACCGTGATTAAATACGCCAGGAATGCTGATGGCATTAAAACTAACGCCAGCAACATCAACATTAAATTGTTTGTGGTAACGAGTAATAACAAACTCAGCTAAGGTTTTTATTTCGGTGAATAAATACAAAGCACAATGGCGGGCACTGTCGATTTTATTGCTGTATTCACAGTGGCTACTAAATTGCTTTTCAATCGATTTCACACCACTTTTATTTTCACCAACGACCAATAACTCAGCGTCTGGGTTGATAACTGCACGAATGTTGTCCAACGTCATCAATGCTTCAGGTTTTGCTTTTGGGTAGTAATAGATAACGAGATCAAAGTGTTGACCAGCTATCTCATGACTAACACAAACATCAATACTGCTGATGTTTTTAGCAAATTCGCCATTAGCATGGTTGTAGCTAAAAGCGCTGATCTTGCTGTTTGGATTTAACTGGCGCAGTTGTGACAAAAAGCCATCTTGTACAAAATTAACTACTAAAATAGAGTCCGCCGTTAGGTTTGCACTATTGCGTAGTAAAAGTGAACTTGGATTAGTTAATGCGCTCATAAATGGCTTTGCCTTAAAGTTGTTTTGATTAATTTAGCTAATACGCTCGAACATTAAATCCCAAACGCCATGACCTAAACGATGGCCGCGTTGCTCAAATTTCGTCAAGGGACGTAAATCTGGACGTGGCACATAATCGTTAGTCTGTGATTGGTTTTTAAAATGCTCCGCTGCTTGCATTACTTCAAGCATATGTTCTGCGTAGTTTTCCCAATCAGTTGCCATATGGAATACACCGCCAATTTTTAATTTGCTTCGCAAGCTTTCTACAAATGCGGGTTGCACAATACGACGTTTGTGATGACGTTTTTTATGCCATGGATCAGGGAAGAATAATTGCACTGTTGTTAGGCTTCCCTCAGCAATACAATCAGCAAATACTTCAACAGCATCATGTTCAAAAATACGTAAGTTGCTAATGCCAGCTTCGTCGGCATCCATTAAACATGCGCCAACACCTGGGCGGTGTACTTCAATACCAATAAAATTAAGGTGTGGTGCACTCTTAGCCATTTCGACCAAAGATTTACCCATGCCAAAACCAATTTCTAAAACAACGTCGTTATCATTGCCAAATATTTGGGTTAGATCAAGCATACCATTTGGGTGCTCAAGGCCCATGGTTGGCCAGCATTTTTCAATTGCCGCAGCTTGTCCTTTGGTTAAACGACCTTCGCGTTTAACAAAACTGCGAATGGTACGAATATATTTACCTTTTTGCTTTGCTTGCTCAAGGTTATCGTTACTTGAATCACTCATATATTTTGGCCTGATGAAAACAACATGTCTTAAAATGGTGGCGTATTATCCCTGACCATGGCGTTGATCACAAGACCTTATCTTTTGTGTATGTTTATAACTTGATATTTTAATTCACTACAATAGACTGAGCGTCATTAAGGGGCGGGTTTAAAAAGTAGTAATTTTGAAGTTAAATAACAGTGAAGCAAACTGGTTTTCTCAACAAGTTGTCGATTGGTATCATCTACATGGGCGTAAAACCTTGCCCTGGCAGCTAAACAAAACACCTTATAAAGTGTGGGTATCGGAAGTGATGTTGCAACAAACGCAAGTAGTGACAGTGATCCCATACTTCGAAAAATTTATGAAAAGCTTTCCAGATATTATCGCTTTAGCGAATGCAGATGAAGATCACGTACTGCATCACTGGACCGGATTGGGCTATTACGCGCGAGCTCGTAATCTGCATAAAACCGCAAAGATAATCCGAGATCAATACCAAGGTGAGTTTCCAATAACGTTAAACGAGGTTGTTGCTTTGCCCGGAATTGGGCGCTCGACTGCAGGAGCTGTTTTATCACTTTCTCTTGGTCAACATCATCCTATATTAGATGGTAATGTAAAACGTGTGCTAGCTCGGTTTTTTATGATTGAAGGTTGGTACGGAGTAAAGAAAGTTGAAAACCAATTATGGCAATTATCAGAGCAGTTAACTCCAGCAGCACAAGTGACAGAGTTTAACCAAGCAATGATGGACTTAGGAGCAAGCCTCTGCTCACGTAGCAAATTTGATTGCCAACCTTGCCCGTTGCGCTCGCGTTGTGCAGCGCATAAAACTGAGCAGGTAAAACAGTTTCCTCATTCAAAACCTAAAAAAACGGTGCCAAAGAAAGTATGCCATCAATTAATTATTCAATGTAATGATCAAGTATTAATGGAAAAAAGGCCTAACTCAGGAATCTGGGGGGGGTTATTTAGTTTTTTTGAGTTTGAGCAAAAATCTCAGCTAGATACTTTTTTAGCGCAGCAAGGGCTTGCTGTTACAACTGTGGCTATTGAGCCATTTACTCATATATTTTCGCACTTTGAATTAACAATTAATCCGCATGTACTGACTTTGCATAAAGTGCCAGATGTCGTGAATGAGCGACAACTCGTTTGGTATTCGTTGGACCAGTCTATAGAGGTTGGTTTAGCCGCACCAACTAAAAAGCTAGTTAAACAAATTGCTACAATAGTTTACACTAACTGATATCGTTTCTAAAAGCACAAGAGAGCAATCATGGCACGCACTGTATTTTGTCAAAAGTTACAAAAGGAAGCCGAAGGGCTTGGTTTCCAACTTTACCCTGGTGAGTTGGGTGAAAGGATTTTTAATAATATTTCTAAAGAAGCATTTGCACAGTGGCAGCACAAGCAAACAATGCTGATCAATGAAAAGCATTTAAATATGATGGATCCTGAGCATCGTACTTTTTTAGAAGAGCAAATGGTTGGCTTTTTGTTTGAAGATAAAGATGTAGAAATCGAAGGCTACCGCCCGCCAGAGAAGTGATAGCAAAGAAGGGCTTTTAGAGCCCTTTTTTATTCGCTTAATTAAATTAAATCTGATCGTCTTGTTGGCGAGCATTACGTACTTGCTCTTTTAAAAATTGAGCAACACGGGAGTATTCAACCTCTAAATTGTCACGCAGCCCAATTAGTTGGTCACTGGTTAAGGTTTGTTCTTTACAGCTATCTTCAAAGTCCGCTGCTAGTTCGGCTATTTTTTCTGCGCCAATTGTTTTTGATATGGATTTAAGTTGGTGGCAGGCTGTAATTATTATTTCATTATCACTGGTCATTACCCCTGTGTTAATGTCTTTAGTTAACGTATGGCTTTGTTCTAAATACATTTTAAAAAATCGTAACTGTTTTGCTTCATCATTGTTTATGTATTTAGCTAGCATTTCAAAGTTAATTGGTGCTGATGGTTTAGTAGGTGCAGCAGCAATAGCACCTTGTTTGCTCTCAGACCAATTATTAAGTGTTGCCTCTAGCGTATTTAATTCAACCGGCTTGGTAATAAAATCATTAATACCAGCGTTTAAACAGCGTTCTTTTTCACCCTTTAAGGCATTTGCTGTTACTGCAATAATATAAGGTTGAGCGTTGATATCTTTAAGCTGAGCGGCTTCATCACGGATTTTTTCGACCATGTCATAACCAGACATTTTTGGCATGTGTAAATCGGTTAAAATTAATGGGTAATGACCGCTTTGCCACATTTTTAACCCTTCTTCGCCGTTTTCAGCAACCTCTACGCCAAACCCAAGTAAATGAAGTTGATCGGTAAGCACTTGTTGATTTAAAACATTGTCTTCAACAAGTAGCACAAGTTTATTTTTTTCGCGTGCTTGTTCAATATTTAAATAATTATTAAGGGTTTTAACTGGTTTTATTTGTCTTGGTGTATGTAGCCCCGCAGCAACCAATAACGACATCATAAAGTTTGACTTACACAATGGTGACGCATTGAGGTAAAAGATGTTTTTGTGATTTATTGCAGCTTCATCTAATTTACTAAGCACGATAGCCTGTTGGTTATTATCTTCAAGGGTATATAGCAAGCGACGTAATAAGTAACTAATGTTGTCCATTGAATCAATGCCATCAAGTACCCAAATAACTTTAGGGTAATCTTGATACTGTTCAATTTCTTGCACCGTTTGTACTGTAATTGTTTTTGCCCCCATAAATGATAAATAACGAGAAAGCGTTTGTTGTCTGCTTTGATGTTCAGTAACAAGTACTACAGACTGATCTTTTAAGGCGTTTTTATGGGCATATTTTATAGTATTTTCAGTACTAAATGGCAATTCCACGACAAAGTCACTACCAATACCAATATCGCTGGACACACTAATTGAACCTAACATTAACTCCGTCAAACTTTTGCAAATAGACAAACCTAGTCCTGTGCCACCGTACTCACGGGTAATTGAGCCTTCAGCTTGAATAAATGGATTGAATATTTCGCGCAGCTGAGTTTGGTTCATACCTTTACCGTTGTCGCTTACGCTAAAGCGTAGGGTAAAATGATCCGCAGTATTTTGTGCAACCTCTACGGCAATGCGTACCTGACCTAAACGATTTTCATCTGAGCAAGTAAATTTAATCGCATTACTACATAAATTATAAAGTACTTGGCGAACGCGAATGGTATCACCAATTAAATTAATTGGTATGTCGGGAGCTATAGCAAGTTCTAAATTAAGCTGACGTTTTTTTGCAACCGATGATAATACCCTGGCAACTTCTTCAATAGTATCTGAGACCGAAAAAGGAGTCGGGTCGATATTTAGTTTACCAGCTTCAATTTTCGAAAAATCTAAAATATCATCCAGAATACCCAGTAGTGAGAAGGCTGATTCACGAATAATAGTACTTAAACGATGCTGAGCGCCATTAAGGTCTGTTTGTCTTAATAAGTCTATAGTGCCAATAACGCCATTCATTGGTGTGCGTATTTCATGACTCATGGTTGCTAAAAATGTGGTTTTGGCATCGCTTGCTTGCTCAGCTCTTTGACTCGCTTTTTCAAGCGCTAAAGTGCGGTTTTGCACTTCAGTTTCTAGGCTGCTTTGCAATTTTTGCAAATCTTTTTGTGCTATATTGTTACTATTGATAGCACTTTGTACTTTTAATAATAGTTGATTGATATTTCTAGCTACAACGGCAAGACCAATATCAAATTGTTCATCTATGTGAGTATTGTAACTGCCTGACTTGGTAATTTTTTCTAATTCATGTGCAAGAGTGTCGCTACTTTTGCGGATCCGCGTATTAAGATAAACATTAAAAAACAGCGCTAGTAAAAATAAACTTACCCCAGCAAGCCCAGCAATAGCCAATGCGATCCCGATTGAATAATTTGGTAGTGGAGCGAGGGCAGTGTCTTTTTGTTTAATTATCAATTCGCCAACGGGTTGATCATTTAAATTTAACTGATGGCGAACAATACCTTGATCAGCTAAGTATTGGTCAAGTTTATTTGCTTCAATTACAGGCTCATTACTAGCAAATACTAATTGTGTTTGTGCTGTGGGTGTATACCTAAATAAGTAGTAATCAAACTGAGTATTAAGTGCGGCGGTTAAATCGAGTAGCTTGTTTGCATTATCTTGCCCTGAGTGGGTTAATGCGTTTACTAAAGGTGCATCTAAGTGCTCAGCTAATTGCGTTAAGCTTAGTGAGTTTTGTTCTACTTGAGCATCTTGGGTAGGGTAAAAAGAATATGCAACTACAGCGAGTGCTGTTATGGCTAGGTTTATAATTATAAAAAGGGGCAATAGGCCTTTTACAGGAGAAGAAAATTTACTCTGCATTTATTATCCAACTTATCTATTATCAACCGCAATCTAAACAATCGCTTTTGTACTGGAAATCAATCCTACCATTTACCAGAAATAATTCACTACGTTTTTAGTGCGGTTGTATGCAAAGCAGTTAAAATATCTATTCGATACATAAATTAACGAGTTATTGCTGAAAAAAAACAGTGGGTTTTACATTTATTAATCGCTTTGTTGAAAAACTATGCAAACAGTTATAAAGAATAAAAAAAAAGTTGACTTGAAAGGGCAAAACCAGTTTAATACGCCGCACACCCAGATAGCTCAGTCAGTAGAGCTAAGTGGGAATTGCATTGAAAATCCTTTGTGATTTTTTATTAAAACTGAAATTGCCCAGATAGCTCAGTCAGTAGAGCTAAGTGGGAATTACATTGAAAATCCTTTGTGATTTTTTATTAAAACTGAAATTGCCCAGATAGCTCAGTCAGTAGAGCTAAGTGGGAATTGCATTGAAAATCCTTTGTGATTTTTATTAAAACTGAAATTGCCCAGATAGCTCAGTCGGTAGAGCAGAGGATTGAAAATCCTCGTGTCCGTGGTTCGATTCCGCGTCTGGGCACCATTATTTAAATAATAGTGTTTAAATCAAATAATTAAAACATTATTATGCGTGCCTTAGCACACAGTTTAGTGTGCCGACTTAGCTCAGCTGGTAGAGCAACTGACTTGTAATCAGTAGGTCAACCGTTCGACTCGGTTAGTCGGCACCATTTATTTAGATTTATTGTTAGTTTAACAATGGATCAGCACAGTTAATGTGCCTCGATAGCTCAGTCGGTAGAGCAGAGGATTGAAAATCCTCGTGTCCGTGGTTCGATTCCGCGTCGAGGCACCATTTATTGTTTGATACTAAGTTGTATGCGTCATCGAACTACGTTCGATTACAAAATACATCCATGTATTTTGCCCTGCGGGCCATCTTTCGGATGTTAAAAATTGTTCCTGACAATTTTTTACCGCGTCGAGGCACCATTTATTAAAAGTTATCAATCTTTAAAATTGAAACGTGCCTTAGCACACAGTTTAGTGTGCCGACTTAGCTCAGCTGGTAGAGCAACTGACTTGTAATCAGTAGGTCAACCGTTCGACTCGGTTAGTCGGCACCATTTATTTAGATAACTTGAGAGAAAAACTGAATGTAATCAGCAACTCATTCAGGTTATCCGTTCGACTCGGTTAGTCGGCACCATTTATTTAGATAACTTGAGAGAAAAACTGACTGTAATCAGCAACTCATTCAGGTTATCCGTTCGACTCGGTTAGTCGGCACCTTTTATAAAAGTGAAATGTAGTATTTTTAATACGTTTTACAGCACAGTTAATGTGCCTCGATAGCTCAGTCGGTAGAGCAGAGGATTGAAAATCCTCGTGTCCGTGGTTCGATTCCGCGTCGAGGCACCATTTATATTAAAGCCCTGCATGAAAATGCGGGGCTTTTTTTTAACTAGTTAGTCAGTTGTGCGGCATCGAACTGCGTTCGATTACAAAATACTTCCCTGTATTTTGCCCTACGGGCCATCCTTCGGATGTTAAAAATTGTTCTAGACAATTTTTTGCTGCCTCAGTACACCATTTATATTAAAGCCCTGCATGAAAATGCGGGGGCTTTTTTGTTTTTGAAAAAAGTTTGCCAAATACATGGCTGTGCTTTTTAATTTTAGCACCTAGCACCTAGCACCTAGCACCTAGCACCTAGCAGCTAGCACCTTTAATCCCATAAAACCTGCGCTTCATCGCTGCTTCCCTTAAGCATGTGTAATGTTATGTAAAGTCAGTTGAGCTATTGCTGCGCTGGTGCTTGAATTACACTCATAAATATAAGTAATTCAGGTTTTTATATGATTTGGCAACTTAAGCCGAGTTTAGTGGCGGTGAGTGTGCTGCTGCTCAGTGCATGCAGCAATCAGCTCAATCCTACTGAACGTGCGCAAGATATCGCAAATACCCCTGAGCTTTGGCAACAAGCGACTACGTCTGCATTAAAGGTTGAAGATAATTGGCTGCAGCAGCTAGAAAACCCACAAGTTTTTTTTCTTGTTGAACAGGCATTAGCAAATAACCAGCAAATTTTGCAGTCCGGTTATGATGTTGCTATTAAACAGCAGCAGCTAATTGCCTCGGGGGCGGCTCTTTGGCCGAGTTTAGATTTATCGGCGCGAACTAATCGCAGCAAAGATAATCGCCCAGTTAGCTACAATAATGCCAGTTCGGCAAATTTAACCCTCAGCTACGAAATTGATCTATGGGGTAAGTTATCTGATGCAGAGCGTCAAGCTAATCTTGAATTTTTAGCAGAGCAAGCCAATTTTGAGCAAAATAAGCAGCGCTTAGTAGGCGATGTAGTCAGTGGCTGGTTTAATGTAATAACGGCGCAAAAATTATTGGCGCTGTACCAGCAACGAGAAAAAAACGCAGAGCAAAATTTGGCAATTATTGAATCGGGTTATCGCCAAGGTTTAAATGATGCGTTAGATGTGTATTTAACGCGTAATGAACTAAATACAGAACGCTCGCGAATTGCCGGGCAAAAAGCGACATCGAATCAAGCTATTCGAACACTTGAACGGCTAACTGGAGATTATCCAAAAGGAGCCTTAACTGTTGAGGCTGACCTACCATTATTAGATAAACCTATTCCATTAGGTTTACCGTCAGAACTGATCACCCGTAAACCAAGTTTAATGGCCAGTTGGTATCAACTATTAAGTAGCGATGCTAATTTAGCCTATGCCCATAAACAACGTTTTCCAAGTTTAAATTTGAGCGCTACGTTAGGTGACAACGCCGATCGTGTCAGTGATTTGTTTTCACCATCAAGCTTAGCATGGTCATTAGTGGGCAGTATTTCTTCGCCCCTTTTTGATGCAGGTAGACTAAAAGCAAACGAGGAAGCTGCGCGGTTAGCAGTGCTAAGCCAGGAGCAAAATTATTTAGCGAGTTTGTATGATGCATTTAATGATGTTGAACAAGCTATTTCGCAAGAGCAGTCATTACAACAGCGCTATCAAGCAACGCTTAAAGCACAAGAAAATGCTATGGCAGCAGAGCAACTTTCTTTTGAGCAATATCAAAGTGGCTTAGTAACTTACACTACGGTATTAGATGCACAAGACCGCTCTTTTGATGCACAAAGCTCTGTTATTGAAATTAAGAACCAATTAATTATTAACCGAATTAATCTCCATATTGCCCTTGGTGGCGATTTTTCACAGCCAACCAACGAGTCAACTGAGCAATAATTATGAATATTAAACAAACCAAAATTATTATCCCTGCGGCTATAATCGCAGCTACTGCCTTGATAGTAATGTTTATTAGCTCAAACCCACCAGAAGCAAAGCGTTTTGGCTCACCACCTAAAGCGCAAATAAGTGTGGCGGTGCAAACTTTACAGCCACAGCCGTATCAAGTGATGGTTGACAGTTTTGGTACTGTAAAGCCGCGCACTCAAAGTATCTTGGTCGCTCAAGCGTCAGGACAGATCATCGCCAGCAGTGAGCAATTTAGAGAGGGGGGCTTTTTTGAAAAAGGTGATGTGCTTATGCAGCTTGATGACAGAGATCACCGCGCTGAAGTGAAAGAAGCGCAAGCTAATTTACTCACTACGCAGCAAGGGTTTCAAGAAGAACAAGCACGTAGTCGTCAAGCTATTATCGATTGGCAGCGTTTAGGTAATGGTGAGCAGGCAAGTAATTTAGTACTGCGAGAACCGCAACTAGCCGCAGCTCAAGCGCAAGTTCTTTCAGCACAAGCAAAGCTTGAAAAAGCGAATTTAAACTTAGAGCGCACAAAGATAACAGCCCCTTATGCTGGGCGAGTATTAAGTCGTAATGTTGATCTTGGCCAAGTGGTGAGTAACAACACACAATTGGCAACTATTTACGCAATAGACAGTGTTGAAATACGGTTGCCAATTAAAAACAAAGACTTACCTTTTATTGATTTGCCGGAGCAATTTCGAGATGGTATGAAAAATGCCAATGGCTCAACTGTCGAATTTAGCTCTGACCTAGTTGGCATGCAAAAGTGGCAAGGACAAGTTGCCAGAACAGAAGGAGCCATTGATGAAAATGCTCAGCAGCTTTATGTTGTTGCCCAAATCAATGATCCTTACAAAGCAGCTGCTCAAAACCAATACCCGATTAAGATTGGTCAATATATTAAAGCGCAGATCAGTGGCAAATTAGTCGCTGATGTATTAGTTATTCCAAACAGTGCTATTTACCAAGGTACTTATGTGTATATTGTTGAGCAAGGTGTATTACAGCGTAAAAATATCCGCTTAGCGTGGCAAAATGCCACGCAAGCAATTATTGCCGATGGTTTGAACATGGGTGATAAGTTAGTGCTTACACCACTTGGCCAAGTTAGTTCAGGTACTGCTGTTAAAGTTATTGGTGAAGCTGATAAAGAGGGCAGTCAGCCTACTGGCAAAAGACCGTCACGTGAACAGTTAGCAGCGATGGCTAAAAAACAAGGGATCACTGTTGAAGAGCTGATGCAAAAGCGTAAAACTGCACGCTCGCAAGGAGATAAGCCATGATAGCTTGGTTTACTAAAAACCATGTTGCAGCTAATTTATTGCTGATCAGCATTGTTTTTGCGGGTTTATTTAGCCTTACCACGCAAATTCCTTTAGAAGTTTTCCCGTCTTTTGAAACCGATCGGATCAGCGTTAGCGTATCATTACGTGGTTCAACCCCTGAAGATGTAGAGCAAGGGGTAACCATTCGCATTGAAGAGTCAGTGCAAGATTTAGAAGGTATCAAACAAATATCGAGTCGCTCATCTGAGGGGTCAGCGTCAGTGAGTATTGAGGTTGATAGTGGCTATGATCCTCGAGAGTTATTAGCCGACATAAAAAGCCGCGTCGATGCTATCAATACCTTCCCAGCAGATGCTGAAAAGCCAGTTGTTGCTCTTGCAGAGCGTAAACGTGAGGTTATTGCGGTTACCGTTGCCAGTGACTATGGTGAAAAAGAAACCCGTGAATATGCAGAACAAGTGCGCGACCAATTATTGCGCTTACCCAGTGTTACTCAAGTTGAACTAAGTGGGGTGCGTGATTACGAATTAGCGATTGAAGTAAGCCAAGACACACTGCGTCAATACAGTTTGAGCTTAAGTGATATTTCACGAGCGATATCAAATTCAAGTACTGATATTTCAGCGGGAAATTTAAAAACCCAAGGGGGCGATGTACTTATTCGCTCTAAAGGGCAAGCATACCGCAAAGACGAATTTTCTCGCATTGCGGTTAAAAATCAAAGAGATGGTACTATTATTCGTCTAGGTGATATTGCTACTATCCGCGATGACTTTGAAGAAACCCCAGTACGTACTCGGTTTAACGGTAAACAAGCGGCCTTTATTGATGTATATCGTATTGGTCCACAAAGTGCCATAACAGTAGCCGATGAAGTAAAAGAATATATTGAAGGCCAGCAAAGTAAATTACCACAAGGGTTTGATTTAAGTTATTGGGATGATGATTCAGAGCTGGTTAAAAGTCGTATTGCCACACTCACCACTAATGCCTTACAAGGCGGCATTTTAGTGTTGGCTTTGCTTACGTTATTTTTACGACCCGCCATCGCTTTTTGGGTATTTATTGGTATTCCAGTATCATTTATGGGCGCATTTTTAGCCATGCCATTGTTTGGGGTAACGCTAAACATTATGAGCTTGTTTGGCTTCATCTTAGTGCTAGGGATTGTGGTTGATGATGCAATCGTCACTGGTGAGAATGTTTATACTCATTTAAAAACTGCTGAATCAGGTGAGCAAGCGGCTATTCGTGGTACTCAAGAAGTGGCAACGCCAGTAACGTTTGGTGTTTTAACTACAGTTGCGGCATTTTTACCACTGGCATTTATTGAAGGTGGCCGTGGCGCTCTGTTTGCACAGATCCCCGTGGTTGTGATCCCGGTATTATTATTTTCATTGATTGAGTCTAAATTTGTATTACCTGCGCACCTAAAATACATAAAGTTACGTCATCAAAAAGGCGAACCATCTAAGTTTGATAAATTTCAACAGCGTTTTGCTGATGGTTTTGAGCATGCAATTTTAAAGTATTATCAACCGTTATTAAACTTGGCCTTACGCCATAAGCTCGCTACGGTAAGCTTGTTTGTGGGGATCTTTTTAATTATTTTAACCATGGTTACCAGTGGGTGGACTAAGTTTATTTTCTTCCCTCGTATTCCGAGCGAAACGGTCCGTGTTAGCTTAACATTACCGACAGGTACTCCATTTGAAGTGACTAATAAATACGTGATTGATATGTCGGATAAAGCACGTCAATTACAAGATAAGTACCGTGACCAAGAGACGGGTGAAAGTGTTATTTTAAATATACTCGCCACCACCGGCGGGCGCGGTGGTGCGTCTAATTCAGGCAGTGTTCGTTTTGAAATAACACCAGCTGAAAGCCGCGACTCTGATATTGGCTCGCGGGAGCTTGCCAGTGAATGGCGCGATTTAATAGGTGTGATCCCTGGTGCTGAAAGCTTAACTTTTAGGGCTGAAATTGGTCGCAGCTCAGACCCAATTGATGTTCAGCTTAGCGCAACGTCGCTATCAATCTTGCAAGAGGTGGCTGAGCAGGTCAAAGCACGTTTAGCGACATACCCAACAGTATTTGATATTGCTGATAGCATGTCTGATGGTAAAGAAGAGCTACAAATTGAGCTTACAGAGCAAGGCTTAGCACTGGGTTTAAATCGGGTTGATGTATCGCAGCAGGTGCGAAACTCGTTTTTTGGTGCTCAAGCACAGCGTATTCAACGTGGTCGTGATGACGTCAGAGTGATGGTGCGTTTACCTTTAAATGAACGTCGCTCAGTGGCTGACTTAAAAGATACCCTTATTAACACCCCAACCGGTGGCACAGTACCGTTATCACACGTAGCTAAACTAGTGCCGGGACAAAGTCCTTCGACGATTAATCGTATCGACCGCTACCGCACCCTGAATGTTACAGCCGATATCGAAAAAGAAAACACTAACATGACAGTACTGCAAGCCGATTTAAAAATTTACCTTGATGAATTAATGCAGCAATATCCTGGCGTTAGTCACTCTCTTGAAGGTGAAGCGAAAGAGCAACGTGAATCGTTCGGCTCGCTTGCTTGGGCGTTGGTATTTGTATTTTTCATTATCTATGCGTTATTAGCTATTCCGTTTAAATCTTATTTACAGCCGCTAATCGTTATGAGTGTGATCCCCTTTGGTATGATAGGTGCAGTGGTAGGACACTGGATCATGGGTATGGAATTAACCATTATGAGCTTACTTGGAATGTTGGCCTTGATCGGAGTTGTGGTGAATGATTCGTTAGTATTGGTTGATTTTATAAATAAAAAACGCAGAGAAGGGGGGGAGTTACTGGAAGCGGTAAAAATGGCCGGTGCATCGCGCTTTCGCCCTGTCCTGTTAACCAGTTTAACCACCTTTATAGGCTTAATGCCGTTGTTGTTTGAAAAAGCCACTCAAGCGCAATTTTTAATCCCAATGGCAGTAAGCTTGGGCTTTGGGATTATTTTTGCGACCTTTATTACCTTGTTACTGGTGCCCGTTAATTACTTGCTGATGGAGCGAGCTCAAGGCTGGTTTAAATAAATAACTTTACCCACAGCTTTTGAGTTGTGGGTAATACTACGCAAAATTTCTCAAACTATTTTTTTAAGCTGAGGTAAACTAAATACAAAGTAGTTAAATTCAAAGGCTTCAACATGATTGAATACCCGATTGATCAACTCCCACAGCTTATTGACGGGCTTTTACAATGTGATACCACAGAGCGTAAAAATAAGCTGCTAGCTGACGCCAAAGAAATACTCTCGACAGAACATTTATCGTTATTATTTGAAGCCTTACCAAAAGATCAGCGGATTGATATTTGGCAATTATTAGATGAAGACACTCAGCACGAAATTTTTATTAATTTAGGTGCCGACAGCTGCCGTTGGTTATTGCAAACACTTGATGAAGATGCCGGTTTTAAATTACTTGATGAAGTGAGCGCAGCCGAGCTACTTGAACTTGAAGAGGTGATCCCTGAGCGCTTTGTTGAATATGCTCGCCGCCAATTAGATGAAGTACAAACTAAGCAATACGAATTAGCGCAGCAATATAACCCTGAGCAATTGGGTCACTGGCTTGATTTTGATTCACTTAAGGTTTCAGACAAACTAACGGTCGGTGGTGCACGAAAAATTCTGCAAAAAGGCTTACCGCAATATACCGAGGTTATTTATTTAGTGAGCCGCAAAGGCGCGCTAATTGGTGAGGTATCGGTTAACACGTTATTTAAAGCTAAGGACTCAGACACCTTATTAAGTTTTGCTGATCACGATATCACTTCACTGCATGCCGACGATGATTTATACGAAGCTGCGGAAGTGGTGATCCACAGTGAAAAAATGGCTATGCCGGTTGTTAATGTCGATAATAAGTTACTGGGGCGCTTAAAAGTTACCTCAGCTTACGAATTACGCCAAGAGGTTACCGATGAAGCTACGGCAAAAGCGGGTGGTTTACGTGAAGATGAAGATCTATTTGCCAACGTACGAAAAAGTGCTAAAAACCGTGGTATTTGGTTAGGTATTAATTTAGCAACCGCATTTTTAGCATCCTGGTTTATTGGCTTATTTGGCGCAACCATTGAGCAAGTGGTTGCATTGGCAGTATTAATGCCGGTAGTTGCGTCAATGGGCGGTATTGCTGGAAGCCAAACGTTAACCGTAATTGTTCGCGGTTTAGCACTTGGTCAGGTGACCGACTCAAACCGTAAGGCGCTACTTAAAAAAGAGCTTCGGGTAGGTGCCGTAAATGGCTGTGTGTGGGCTATGGTAATTGGCGTGCTTACCTATTTTTGGTTTAGTGATGTAATGCTCAGTATTACCATCACCGTGGCTATTTTACTTAATTTAATAGCAGCCTCTTTGTCTGGTGTAGTGATCCCTTCTATTTTAGATAAAATGAAAATCGATCCCGCACTGTCAGGTTCAGTAATCTTGACAACAGTGACCGATATCGTTGGCTTTGTCACTTTCTTAGGGTTAGGTAGTTTATTACTACTTTAATATGCGAAGTATGGTGGTGTTTACTTGCTCTGATTGATTGTAGTTTTACTTCTGATGTATGAACTTTTAGTAAAAAACTGGTTGGCGCGTATCATCTGGTTTTTTTCTATCATAAAGTACAGCTCTCGCAGTAGCGAGTTACATAATTAAAAAGGACATGCTCAATGTCAAAGAAACCAGCTTAATTTAGCATATCATTGCACCCTTCATAACTACGGCCCATATTTATATGGGCCGTAGTTATTTGTTTAATTAAAAGTTAAACGTTACATTCGCATAAACAAAGCGGCCATCTGAACTATATGGCGTGAACCCGCTGTAAGTGAAAATTTGGTTGAAATCACTATAACCTATATTACTTACCGTATCTTGCGGGTACTGATCAAATAGATTATTAGCACCTAAAGCAAGTTTCCATTGCTCCGTTGGACGATACGCTACTTCAATATCGGTGAGCCACTTTGCTTTTAGAAGCTCATCGCCCTCTGCACTACTTGAGGTATCAACTACTTCACCATAGCGTGTTGCACGAAGCGTGGCCTGTATATTTTCATAATCCCATGTTGCAGACAGGTTCCATTTATCTGCTGGTGTGCCTTTTTCGAATCGAGAAATTTCACGTCGTGCAAAGTATTGATATCCATCACCTAACGCTTCCAGTTCTGGTGGATTGTCTTTCACATGAGTAACTTCTGTATCGTTAAAGTTTACAGCGGCACTTAAGCGTAAGTCACCATAGTCAGCTAAACCAAGTAAATAGGTGGCAACAATATCTACCCCTTGTGTACGCGAATCAATCGCATTGGTAAAGTAGCGCACACTTTGGGTATTAAGCTCAGCGGCTTGTTGTAAAATAGCTTCAACAGCAGGGCCTTCTAAGTTTTCAGAAAGCACAATGCGATCATCAATATCGATACGATAAGCATCAAGCGTGAAGCTAAAATTACCTTCTGTGAAGATAAAACCAGCGGTCATATTGACAGACTCTTCAGCGTCTAAATCTTTTGCGCCAAGCGCTTTGGCAGCAGGCTCACTACTTGGAAATAATCCGACTTCTCTAGGTACGCCATTTTCAAATACAGTGCTGACTGATTTATAAGACGTTTGTGCAAGAGACGGTGCTCTAAAACCACTACTGATAGCACCACGTAACGATAATGAAGGAGTAATGCTATAGCGGCTGGCAAGTTTCGCTGTAAAAGTACTGCCAAAGTCACTATAGTCTTCAAATCGACCTGCTAGCACAGCATTCCAATTTTCAGTGAGGTAGGTATCAAATTCAGCAAATAGGGCAATGTTATGGCGGCTTTTATCAGTTGCACTATCCGGTGAAAAACCTGATAAAACTTGTGCGCCACCAGCGGCAACAGGTACGCCTTGTGCATCAAGCACCGTTAAATAAGAAGCTTGTTCACCGGCTTTGATTTGGTAGTTTTCATGGCGATATTCAGTACCAATAGTAACAAACACGTCATCAGGCAAGCCCAAGTCAAAGCTATTGCTGGCATCCATGTTAACAAGGAATTGTTCATACACTAATGCGCCATTATCAAACTCTGTCGGACTGTTAGCACCCATAGAGGTATTGATGCTATTGCTAACACCTAAAGCAAAATCATTACGACCATAATTAGTGCTGATATCCCATGTCCAATCATTACTAACCCCATTTAAACCGATAGCAAACGAATAGTCGTCTACATCAGTGTCGATGTTTGGTAAAAACCCATCAGGATAAACGCTTGGCACATTACGGTTGTCTTTGGCACGACGATAGAAACCGCCTGAGTTACCTTTACGATTTGAATAACTGGCAAAAGAGTAAAGTGATAAGTCATCACTAAAGTCGTAGCCAAGATTATAAAATAGCGCGATATCTTCAACATCGGCTTTACCAAAGCGGTGATTATAACGGTCAAATGTCAGCTCTTTTGGATCAAGCGCGCCGTTTTCATCACGATTATATTGTTCTCGCTCATCAATACCTGAGCGGTTAGTTGGCTCGTTGTTACGGGTTTCAATAGAGATATTGATAAAGCCATTCTCGCTAAGCGAAAAGCCCGCATTGGCACTTGCAGTACGGGTAATACCATCGTTAACGCGGCGGTCATCACCTTTAACAAAACCAAGCTTACCTTGCGAGTCGATGATTGTTTCTTTTAACTGTGCAGAGCCTGCCATTTGCGAATCATATTGACCGTAGGTGTAGCTTACACTGCCGCCTTCATCAGCATCTTTAAGTACAATATTAATCACACCAGCAATGGCATCGGAGCCATATTGTGCAGCTGCGCCGTCACGTAGTACTTCAACACGTTTAATTGCAGAGGTTGGAATATTATTTAAATCAACAGCCGTAGAGCCGCGGCCAACTGTGCCACCTAAATTTAATAAAGCACCTGAGTGACGGCGTTTACCATTTACCAGTACTAAGGTGTGATCGGGAGCTAGGCCTCTTAATACTGCAGGTTTTGCATGATCAGTTCCATCAGCTAGGGTTGCACTTGGGTAGTTAAAGCTAGGTAATTGCGCTGCAAGCACTTGGCTTATTTCTAGTTGGCCAGTGGTTGCTAGATCACGACTGGTCAGCAAGTCTACAGGAACTGTACTTTCCGACAAGCTGCGTAAACTACGACGTGTGCCTGTAACCGAAATCACTTCGATATCTTTTGCTGTATTTTCAGCATTTTGCTCAACAGCGATTGCAGTCGCCGAGGTAGCCAATGTACTTGCGATAGCAAGTTGCAATGGTAACTTATTAAATAATGCCATTGTTGATCCCATGTTGCTGTCATATTTTGAACTAGTGTATACAGCGTATTAGGAACGAACAAATAATATTAAGCTATAGTATATGTGTAATTAAAGCGGTTTGTTAAAATTAAACCTTCATTGTTAAATAGTTGTTTATAAGCATGTGCTGATCTTATTTCTACCGTCAGTTTTTGCTCTGTATAGAGCCGTATCAGCGGCACATATTAGCGCTTCGCAGGTGCGGTATTGATTATCAAATTCACAGGCAATACCTTGGCTCACACTTACTTTAACTTCTGGCGGTAGGCCAATATCAGTAAATGACATGGCATTAATTTGTTGTTGTATATGCTTGGCTACCACTTGCGCACTATCACGGTTACAACGCGGCAGAATAACTGCAAACTCCTCACCACCATAACGAGCGGCTAAACAATCTCTTGACGGTATACATTGCAAAATTACTTTGGCAATTTTTTGCAAACATTTATCGCCTTTTATATGGCCGTAGTTGTCATTAAAATTTTTAAAATAATCAACATCAATCAGTATTGTGCTTAAAGGCTGATGGCTTTGAATACTCTCTGCCCAAAATTTATTTAATGACTCATCAAGCATAAAACGGTTAGCAAGGCCGGTTAAGTGATCTGTCGATGCTTGTATTTTTAATTGATTAAATACCGCTTTATGCGCGCTTAAATCATGTAATATACAAACGTATAATTTTTGTGCGCAGGCAATACTTTGTGGCATGTTAGAAATAGATAAATCGGCTTCAATTATACAGCCATCGAGTTTATTTATTTTAACTTCATTAGGACCAAAGTTAAGGCGAGTATCTTTTATATCTAACCAGTTTAGTAACGTATACATGTATTTATCACGATCAGTTTCGTGTAAAAATTGTAGTAAGCTCTGCCCAATCAGCGACTGCTGAGAGTCACCTAAAAGCTGCGCCGCCATCGGATTAACAAATTCAAATGTGCCTTGTTCATCGATCACAAAAACACCTTCAGCAGTACCATTAAATAGTTCAATTAATGCGCCAAACTGTATATGCGACAGGCAGGTCGTCAATGTTTTTCCGGCCGCTGTTGATTGCTGTGTGGTACTGAGTATTTGGCTATTTTTTGTTGTTTGCTTAGACACGTTGTTTTCCTTTACGCTTTGCTATACGTTTTTGGTGTCTACTAATTTATGAAAAAAACAGCAAATATACCTTCTGGTAACCTTCTGTTTTTAAGTTGTTGAATTTAATGGTTTTATTTTTAATGTGTGCAGGGTTGATTTAATGCGGTACGGCGATGTAAATCATTTTTCCTTTGTTAACTATTCTTGGATTATGGCATAAGCCTAACTTAAGCAGGTCAAAGCATGCTTGTTTTAGGCTGACTAAGTTGGCGAGAATTACTGTAAGACTGCTAACATCGCCAGTATGTTAAAGGTAGCGAACAGGCATCAGCTTATGAGGGACTTTCTAATATATAGATCAATTTACTATTAGATTTTTTCGTATATTAAATCATTAACCATTCGAAAGTTTTGGTTCTTATTATAGAGTAGTTATTAAAGGATGGTTATTAATAATGCTGCTTGGTATGTGTTGGCGTTAAAGTGTTTGGCTCATAAAAATTGCACAGGAATAAATCAGCCCTGTGCAATTTAAAAAATTAAGCGTTGTTAGTGTTTATTCTTCTCTATTTTTAACTTGCGGGTCGGGGCTTAGCCCTAACTCACGCAGGTCAATAGTTGCTTGTTTGACTGTTGGCTCTTGCGCTAACAGGTGAACGTGTTGCTGAAGGTTATCAGCGGCAGTTGTTACAACAACAATATCGCCGACGCGGTGCTTTAACTGCAAGTCATATTTTGTAACCAGTTTAGACAAATCGGCTTGCGTCGTTAATTGTAGTAACACTTCGCCGGTGAGTTGCAGGCCAGTACCGCTTTGGCTATCAGTCATAATATCGCCAAGCTGTAAGCTATTTGCGTTGTTGGGTTGATTAGCTAAGCTGGCGAGTATCGAAGCGCCGGGTGTTATACCTGCGGTTGAACCGTGTGCGTGTGCCTGTGAGGTTATGCTCACGGCAAGGGTAAGTACTGTAATAAACATATTCGTTTTCATAAAAATTCCTTTATTAGTGGCCGTAAAAACGCAAAGACCAAGATAGCAGCGTGCCATCTACACTATTATTGGTGTCGTTCATGCTGAGTAAGCCCGTTTGCTCACTGTAAAGTAAGGTTTGGCTCGTGCCATTGTCGGTATCAATTAAGCGAATTTTCCACTGTCCGGCTGCCGATTCACCATAAAAATGTTGGCTTAATAATAGGGCATTTTGCACTGGGGTATCGGCCGCGTTTATTAACCCTGTTCTTGGGCTTAATAGAACGCTGCGAGTCCCTACTGGAGAAATAAGCTCTATTGCTAAGTCACGCATGCGCGCATGGTCAATAGATAGCTTTAACTGCACAGCCTCAATGGTTAGATTATCAGTGATTGCTAGACTATCTTGCACACCGTTTACGTTAGCATCGGGTATACTGAGCGGTGTGTTTTTACTATGCCAGTTTGATATGTGTAATGCCGGTAATGACGATGTGGTGTTTTGAGCCATCGTTACAGCAGCATCAACATCGATTGCGCCTAAGCCATAAAAAGTGTGAAAGTTGTATCCCGCCGCATTTTGCTGCCAACCAGGGATGGCATTGTAGCGGGTTGCATCACCATAATTATCAGTAAAATTAATATCAACACCGGTATTATTGGCATCCAGCTTACGCGCTGTACTGGCGAGTATATGTTTAATGGTTCTGCCATCGAGTTGCGGGTTAGCCGACATAACAAGTGCAATAGCGCCCGATGTATTTGCAGCTGCCGCAGAGGTGCCATACATTGCTGCGGTGGCATCGCAGTGGCTATCTAGCCCGGTGTTTTGAAGGGGGGTGTCTGTTGTGCTGTCGATGGTATTAAAACCGGCATTACAGCCGCTAATATCTGTGGTGACAATACCCGCTTGGCTTTGCGCGTTTTCACCACCGGGGGCGGTTAAAAATACATTAGCGCCGACAGAGGAGTACGATGCTAATTTACCGTTAGCGTTATAGGCCGATACCAGCATATTCCAAAAACTGGCGTTATCCGCACTTAAATTAGCGTTATGAAAGGGTAAGCCCGCGTTATTAAATTGTTGTTGCTGCTCATACGGGAATACCTGAAATTGTGTATCGCCAATAAACGTAGTGTATTGGTAAAACGCATTACCCGCCGACTTTACAAATAATGCACCTAAGCCGTTGTTACTGTTTAAGCTCACTTGCTGCATTACGCGCTCTTTTAATTGCAGGCTAAGGGCGTGCTCTGCATCAACATTGGTAAATAATGCCGGTTTGCTACTATAGCTTTGGTTGTAAACGCGAGCGTTTGCAGAGCCGGTTAATGGCATACCATGAGATTGCAGCCAATGACTTGTAGATTGTGCATCAAGGTAATTAAAACCGACTATGTTCGCCTGCGGCGCAACACCACGGCCACCGATATTATTATTGGCTTGCGCGGCAATAATACCCGCCACAGCGGTACCGTGACCGGTGTTATCGGTTGGTGTTGCAGTGCCAGTTAACAAATTAAGTGAGCCTGCGGTGACATTATTGACTAAATCAGGGTGACTAAGCTCGATCCCGCTGTCTATGATAGTGACAGTAACACCATCACCTTGAATACCTTGCATATCAGTATTAAGTAAATGTAAATCTTCGCCAGCAACCGTGTCTGTCGTAAAGCTATTTTGACCGGTGTTATTTAAATGCCATTGGTAAGGCGTGAGTGGGTCGCTATTGGTTAAGTTATCTGCAGCTAGGCTGCTAAATGCACCGAGTAGGCAGCAGCTTAGCAGGGTTTTTTTAATATACATAAATTATACAATCCTTATTTTTATATTTTTGATATATAAATCAATTTGTTATTAGATTGTTTCGTATATTAAATCATTAAGCAATTGAAAGTTTAGGTTTTTATTATAGAGTAGTAATAAAGGGTTGGTTATTGATGGTGTTTATTCGTAAGTGTTGGCGTTAAGGTGTATGGCTTATAAAAAATTGCACAGGAATAAATCAGCCCTGTGCAATTTAAAAAATTAAGCGTTATTAATTTCTTTTTCATTTTCAACTTGAGGATCAGCGCTTTCATACGCTTTTCCTTTACATACAACGTTAAAAATTAAGCACACAGTGCCATTATTTTCATGGCTGTCTGTGATGGTGATTGATTGGCCATCATCATTGACTTCTGATGTAAAATCACCAGCACAGTCCCCTTCTTTATCTGTGATAGTGGCTCCGGTGAATAAAAAACCTCTACCAAGAGTTGTTTCATTTAAGCTATAAATACCCGCAGTTTCGGTTCTGACAACACCACCGCCAGAGACTTCTTTGTTATCTATAAAGTATGTAAAATTGGCGCTGTTGTTACTGTTTAGTTCAATATTGACAGTAAAGTGAATTAGGTTTTGAGTGTTATTCATATTATTTCCTTTTGTATTCATGGTTATAGTGCAAAATTAGCAATACCTAAGTTAATTAGGCTTGTTTTTATTTCTGATATCTCGTTTTCTCTGTTTAAGCAGGTATAAGCTTGCACAAGCGGGTAACTTATTTGAATGCTTAGACTTGTTTTTGCTGTTGCGGCAATAGCTTTAATAGCGCTTAAGCAAAACTCACTTAGTTTTTCATTATTAAGAGCTAATTTCGCTTTTAGTAAATCGACTCTTGTGAGGATTGTATTGTTTCCAGTTTGCATTTGATTAGCTATTTGTTGTTTATAGTCTTCGCTATCCTCAAGTTCTGCTAATAACTTTTCTGCCTCAGGTTTTAACTCTCTGTTGATAAAGTAGTGAATAAGACTTATTTGCGTATTGATTGTAAAGTTACTGTTAAACCCTTGAGTTTGCACAAAGTTGATAATATAGCTAATTCGCTTATCAATATTTTTATTAGGTGAAAGCATTAGCTGGTGGGCCAGAAAACGATAGTAAGAGCGCTGAAAATATTTACTTTTTGGGTCTTGAAGTCGAGCCTTATCTATTGTTTTCGTCGCTTGTTGCGCCTTTTCGTAGGCATCTTGTTTGTTTGGTAGATAACTCAAAAGGTAACTTTGTTGAATATAAATATTTGCAATGCTTTTAAATAAACTGGCATCATTTGGGTAGTTAATAAGCATATTATTTAATTCTTTCGATGCACTTTCTAACATGGTTAATGCGGCATTAAAATTACCTAAGTTCTCTTCAGTTTTTGCTAACCAGCTTATGGTATCTGCTCTGTCTCTTAATAAGTTTTTATTGTTGGGTTTAAGTTCAAGGGCCTTATTTTTTAACTCAAGTGATAAAGTGAAGCTCGTTTTCGCCTCATTATAGTTAGATAAGTTCGTATACAAAGAACCTAATGAATTATATGAGTACGACAGCTCCATAATGGAGTTAAAGTCATTGGGTGCTAATGAATACATTTTTTCGCTGTAGGCATGGTATTTTTTAAAAAATGGCTCAGTGGCAGCGTAATCGCTTTTATCATAATGGAGCTGGCCGAGCCAAAAGGCATTGGCGCCCGCAAGCGTGAGTAGCTCTAAGTTGTTAGGCTGGATTTTTAATAAAGCCTCAAGGCGAGTGCGGGCGTTCTCAAACGCGGTGAAGGCTTCGTCGGTTTTGCCGCGGGAATAGGCCACTTCCCCCATTGCCTCAAGGGTTTGTGCATATTGAAAGCGGTTGTTAAATTCGGCTTTTTGGTCGTTAAAACTAAAAAATGATGCTTCATCTTGTGCTTGATTAGTAAAATACTCCAGCGCTTTATTGCTAATACCATCGAGCAAATCCATACGTTTAACGCTACGCAGTTTATCGGCAAATTCACCCACCATAAAACCAAGTAGGCTTTCGGCTTCTAAGCGCTGTTGCTGCGCGACTTGCTCGGCGTGGTAGCTGCGCACGCTCATAAAGGTGGCTATAAAACTGAGTAAAATAAGGGCAACCGCGGTGGCTTGTAACACTGTTTTTTTACGTTTTGCCCTGCGGTTTGATGCTTTAATTAAACTCAGTTCAGCAGCGCTGAGGCTAAACATAGCGTTATTTATCAGGCTTTGTGCTTCTTGTAACGGCTTGCCCTGCGCTAATAAAAAGTCGGCATGTTTTTGCTCGTTTAACCAACGCTCGGTGGCTATTTGTAAGCGGCTTTTAATGGCTAAACTTTGTTGATGTTGGTTTATCCAATCTATGGCGCGTTGCCAATGCCGTAGCAGTGCCTCATGGGCCAAACTAAAACAGGCTTGCTCATTTTTAAGGTGCGACACAAATAAGCGGCTATCGACCATCGCTTGCGCAAGTTGTGTTTGTGCAGGGGTGGTGAGTTCATCCCAACGGGCTGCACGGCTGGTGAGGGTTTCGCCATCAGCGTGCAGGGTAATGAGCTTTGATAATACCAAGCTCAGCTGGGATTGTTGTTGCTTGGGCAGTTGTGTAAAAACGTGCTCAGCTTTTTGGCCAATCGCGCCTTCAATACCGCCTAATGCTTGGTATTGTGAGACTAATAGCTCATCGTCTTCGCTGCGCTGTAAGTACAGCTGCTGCAAAGTATATTGCAGCATTGGCAGGGCGTCGGGATTATTGGCGGTGTCGTTACAGAGCATTTCATCCAGTGGTGTTTGGTGCTCAGGGTCAAGCTGCCAACTAAGGCCTGCGGCTAAAGCAGGCAGGCGGATCATCTGTTTTAATTCAGAACGCGTTGGCGGCAGTAAATCAAAATGAGCGCCACTGGCTTTGCCCGCCATTAAGCTAGGTTGATTAACCACTTGCGGATAAAAGTCATTTCGACAGGCGCTAAATATAATCATGCAGTTACCGGTGGCCAGTAACTCTATAATTGTTAAAAACTGGCTGCGCTCTTGCTCGCTAAATACTGGCGACGACAGTAATACTTCAAGGCGGTCGATAAATAAAAATAAATACGGTTTTATATGGGGTGTTTGGCTTTGCTTTAAAGCCATTTGGCAACGCTCAATAACTTGCTCGGGCGCGTTTTGTAATAACTCGCTCAAGGTGTCGGCACTCATATCGCTAAGTACCGGGGCGTCGTTTATTTCTAAATCAAGTAGGGTAGAGGCTAAATCGAGAAATAACCGATCTTTAGTTATATCAGCAAAATCAAGTTGGCAGTATGACTCAACCCGAAAGCCATCAAAGCCTGACTCACTCATTAATGCCGGTAATATACCTGCATTGACCAAAGATGATTTACCTGAGCCGCTAGAGCCGAGCAATAAGCTAAAAGCACGGCCAAAACTTATTTGTGCCGATACCCGTTGTAATAGTGTGTTTATTTGCTTGCTGCGGCCAAAAAAAACATCGGCTTCATTGGGAGTAAACGCGCTTAAGCCAACAAAGGGTGAGCTGCCTTGCCATTTACTATGGCTGGCTTTTTGTTCGTCATCTAACGGGAAACGAATAGGCGCAATAATGCGGTATCCGCGTTTGCGGATGGTTTCGATAAACTTGGGATCACTTGCTTTATCATCAAATGCTTTACGCAGTTGGGTAATAATTTTATGCAGTGGGTTATCGCCAACGTCTATGGTGTGCCAGCAGTGATTAATGATCTCTTCGCTGGTTAGTATCTCACCTTGTTTTTCACATAATAACAGCAGCACATCCATTGCTTTTGGTTCTAGTTGCTTTATTGTCTCGCCGAGGCGCAGCGTATTTGTAGCAGGCGTAATCTGCCACTCGCCAACAAAAAATAGGGATGTGCTCATGCTTAGCTCATTATTGTTATTTAAGCAAAATTAGTTTGATTGTATCCTAATGTAACGCTAAATTTAATACAATATTGTGAGGTAATATTAACAGGTGGGTTTTTCACTCTTACAATTGTTATTTGTAAGAGTGAGTTTTCTTATTAAATAGCTGTTGTTAAACTTTTTTGTTTACTCATTTGTAAGGCGCTGATAAACCACATAGTAAACCCGCCAACAAACAATAGCGCCGCAACATAGCCTGTTTGATTTGGTAATGCGCCATTAGCAATGATAATGCCGCCCACCCAAGGGCCAATGGCATTAGCAGTGTTGAATGCGCATTGTACAAGTGCGCCAATCATAGCGTGACCGTTTGGTGATACATCCATCAGCATAGATTGAATAACAGTGCCTAGGCCAACGCTGCAACCTATAAAAAAGATAACTGTATACATTAGCCATATATTTTCGCTAGCACTAACATATAAAACGGCAAATACGATAGAGCTAATAAGTGCTATACCTGTGGTATAAAGCGGTGAATGATCAGCGGCTTTCCCTAATATATAGTTACCTAGTGTACAGCCTATGCCAAACATAACCATCGCTATCGAAATAGTGTAAGCAGGGGTGTGAGTAACAACCAAAATAGTGTCGGCAATGTAGGTATAGATGCAAAATACGCCGCCAAAACCAATAATGATGATGCCTAAAATTGACCACACTAGTTTATTTTTTAATACGTTTAGCTCATTGAGAATATTAGAAGGCAGTTGGTTTTCTCTGTTTGGTACGACTTTATAAACTAAAAATAGTGCGATTAACGCCAATATTGCTGCCCCAGCCAAGCAGTAGCGCCAACTGAAATTTTGGCCAATAAGAGTTACCACAGGTACGCCAACAATAGTGGCAACAGTTAAGCCCATAAATACTTTAGACATAAAGCTGGCACGTTTTCCTTGTGGAGCAATTTCTGCGGCTAATAACATGGCTGCACCAAAATAAGCACCATGCGGTAGGCCGCTTAAAAAGCGAAACAAAATTAACTGCTGCAATGAGTTTGCCAGCGCGCTTAAGCCGTTGGCGATAAACATTAAAGTTAAAAAGATCAACAATGCTTTACGTTTGCGCATATTGGCTGTGGTGAGCATTAAAATAGGTGCACCTACTACCACACCTAGCGCATAAGCACTTATGGCATAGCCAGATTGTGCCGGCGTTGCTGAAAATGTTTCGCTGATCAAAGGTAGCATTGGCATCATCGAAAACTCAGAAAGCCCTAAAATAAATGTACCCAGTGCAAGTACTAACAAAATAGCGGTAGTGCTTAGCGTATTGTTCACGACGCTAGGTTCAGCTGACATAGATAACCCTTGTAAAAAGACTGACGACAAAATATGAATGATTTATTTAATAAAAAGCAGGAAACTGCAATTTTGAAGAACCAATTAAACTGCGATTGTATGATAAAAATAAGACAGCGTCTGCACTAAAAACAGTGTATTTAGTGCAGAAAATACGATTTTAGATTGCAGCGTTTTTGGTTTAATAGGAACGTTCTAATTTTCAATGGCTTGATATGAACACCTTGGTTATTAAGCAATATGCTGATGAAAAATAAATTTGCAGTGGTTGTAGTTATTTTGTGTTTTTAATGTTTTAACTGCCCTTTAAAAGTAATAAGCGTTTTTAGCATAGGAGCAATAAACATCAGGTAAGAGCTTGGGTGCGACAATTTGTCGCGTGTTCAGTGCCGCCTTCAAGTTATATACTTTGCTCATCTTAAACCTGCTGTAATTAAAAAATAAAATGAGTAACCACAATTCATCTATCAACTCACGTTATGCACTTTCTCCGATAGCACTTTGCATTGCGAGTTTAGTTTCTCCTTATGTACTTGCTGATGACTCAATTGAAGTGATTGAAGTTCAAGGGCAAAATTTTAATAGTCATGCCAATTTAGGTTCTACTGAACAACTTTTAACTGAGCTGGGGGTGGATTTTTCTGCGGCAGGTGGCGTATCGAGTTTACCTATATTAAATGGCATGATGGGCGATAGAGTTAAAGTGCTGGTTGATGGCGCTGATATAACTGCAGCATGCGGCAATCAAATGAACCCACCATTATCTTATATTTCGGCTAATCAGCTATCGTCTTATCAAGTGGTTGCAGGCATTTCGCCAGTAAGCGCTGGTGGCGATAACATTGCCGGCGTTATTGTAGTAAACACCATTGCTCCGCAATATGGTGAGAGTGATACTCTAGATTGGCATTCAGGTTATTTGTCGGCGCAGTATCGCAGTGTAAACAATGCGCAAGCGGTTGGCGTTGGTGCGCGGTTAGCCAGCGATACCTTTAGCTTAAATTATCAAGGTTCATATGAAGATGCTGACAGCTATGAAGATGGTAATGGCGACTTAGTGCTCGATACACTTTATCGGGTGAAAAACCATGCGTTAACCGCTGCAATGCGAGATGAAAAGCAGCAGTTAGTGGTTAAATTAACGCATCAAAAAATACCCTTTCAGGGCTTCGCTAATCAATATATGGATATGACGGATAACACCAGTTATGGTTTAGTCACTCAGTATAAACGCACAATCGAAAGTGGTGAGTTTCGAGCGCAAATAAACTTTAATGATGTAAAGCACGAAATGGGTTTTTTCAGCGCTGAAAAAACCGGCATGATGCCGATGAATACCGACGCGCAAGATATCAGCTATCAACTTAATTGGCGTTTAGACCTTGATGCTGACACTGTATTATTACTCGGCCAAGAATACTATGGTTACCGCATTGATGATTGGTGGCCTGCGATTGAAGGATCAATGATGATGGGGCCTAACGACTATGTAAATATTAATGACGGTGAACGTGACCGCTACACAGGTTTTGCTGAACTGCAAAAGCAGCTAAATAACAAGTGGTGGGTCTCTGCTGGTACGCGCATTGAATATGTACAAACTAATGCCGGTGAAGTGCAGCCATATTCAGACATGGGCATGGGCGATGGCATGAATATGGGCGGCATGTCAGATATGGCAGGTATGCATGGCATGGCTAATCCTAATCTTGCAGCTGCAAAAGAATTTAATGCCATGGATCGCGCGCGCAGTGACACGCTTGTGGATGCCAGCCTATTGTTACGCTACCAAATTACTAATGAAGATGAACTACAGTTTGGCTTAGCACGTAAAAATCGCGCGCCTAATTTATATGAACGTTATAGCTGGGGTGTCAGCACGATGTCGACCAGTATGAACGGTTGGTTTGGTGATGGTAATGGTTATATTGGTAACCCAGGCTTAGCAGCCGAAACCGCTTATACCATCAGCACCAGCTACACTAAATCGGCAAAAGATGGTCAGTGGCAAATAACAGCTAACGCCTGGTATACCCAAGTTAATGATTATATTGATGGCACTGTTGTTGGCAGCACTAACCGCACTGATATGTCAGCAACAAAGCGTAATACTTTACAATTTACTAATTTAGACGCCACACTTTATGGCACTAAGCTTGAAGGTATTATCCGTGTTATTGATAGTAAAATTGCAGGCATATGGGATTTAACCGCCGCGTTTACTAGCACTCATGGCGAGCGTGATGACAGTGATGAGCCGTTATATCAAATAATGCCATTGCACAGTAAAATAGCCCTAGAGCAACAACTCGGAAAATGGCAAAACTCATTAAGCTGGCAGTGGGTCGATAGTAAAACCCGCGTTGATCCACGTCGTTTAGAAAACCAAACCGACAGTTATAGCTTAGTGAATTTAGCAACCAAGGCGACATGGAATAAGTTAACAGTTAAGTTGGCAATTACCAACTTACTTGATGAATACTACCAGCAGCCACTCGGTGGTGTAAGTATCGCCCAGTTTAAAGTGGATAAAAGCCAAGGGTTTAATCAATTAGCAGGACAAGGGCGCTCACTCAACGCAGGTATTAGCTACGCGTTTTAAGTAAACTACCTCAATATAGCCATGATGGTCAACATGGCTATATTATTGCTGGTGGCAAAAATCAATAAATTGCGTTAACAACGGATTTTTGTATTTGTCTTTATGCATCACTAACCAAAACTCTCGGTCCATTGAGTGGTTTAAATTAAGCTTTGTAACGCGGCCATCTTTTAGGGCATATTGCGCGGCGAGAGATGATAAGCACCCTAAGCCTAAGCCATTAGCCACACAATTTATAAGCGCTTCAGTGGTGTTGAGCTCTATGTTTTGCGTCCAGTTTTTAATTTGTGGCGCAAGGCTGTGTAAAAAGAACGAACGCGAGCCTGAACCGATTTCTCTTAATACCCATTGGCTATTATCTAAATCGCTAAAACTAACTTGCTTTACTGCCGCCAGTGGGTGGTTTATTGGCGCAATAACACACATGGCGTCATGGCTAAACACATTAGAGATTAAATCGCCTTGATGGGCTTGGCCCTCAATAAGTGCTATATCTAGCTCATAATCTATGAGCTTTTGACAAATAAGCGCCGAATTAGAAATCAGTATTTGCTGCGAGTAATGCTGTTGTTGCGCCCTAAAGTTACTCAACAAAGCAGGCAATACATGATTGCCTATGGTGTCGCTGGCACCAACTTTTAAGCTGCCACTAGTAGGGGCGTTGTCTAAAAACAGCTTGTCGATAGTGTTTGCTCGACTTAATAGCTCATCAGCAAGGGGCAGTAGCTTTTGCCCTTCTTGATTTAATAGTAATCGGTTATTTACACGATCAAATAACGGCTGACCTAACTGCTTTTCAAGCTCGCTAAGTGCCATGCTCACCGCCGCTTTAGATAAAAACAGTGACTCTGACGCTGCTGTAAGCGTGCTGTGCTGGGTTATGCCTACAAACACTTTGAGCTGTTTAAGGGAAATATTCATGATGCTGTGTTTAGTTTTTATGAACGCATGTTCTATATGATTGGATTTAATTAAACAAAATGCAAGCGTAAGCTTCTCTGTAAGTTAAAACCACAGGGTAGAATAGAGATGTTTAAGCATATAAAAACGAAAGTATCAGGCGCACCCACTCCTATGGGTGGATTAGCATTAGGCATTGCTAGCCTAGGTTGGGCTTGGGAGAATATGTTTAACCTTGATGGCGTGGCACAATTTACCGGTGCCGCTATTGCGAGCTTATTATTGCTATTATTAACACTTAAGTTTTTATTGCATCCTCAGCTGCTTAAAGCCGATTTAGCACACCCTGTTGCAGGCAGTGTGGTGCCTACTTTTGCAATGGCCACTTTAGTGGTGTCTAATTCTTTAGGGCAGTTTTACTCCCTTGCGGGAGATGTGCTTTGGGTTGGTGCATTTTTATTACATGTGGTGTTTTTAATCTGCTTTATTGCTCATCGTGTGAGTGAATTTAAAATTGAACATATGCTACCAAGCTGGTTTGTACCGCCGGTTGGGATCATCGTTGCCGATGTCGCGTTTTCGGGGAATCCGGCTCTGCTATTTTTAGCACAAGGCGCCTTGTATTTTGGCATGCTTATGTATGCAGTTATGTTACCTATGATGATTTACCGAATCATTTTTGCAGCTCACATTGTAGATGCTGCACAGCCTACACTGGCTATTTTAGCCGCGCCGGCAAGTTTATCGTTAGCTGGTTACTTCACGGTGATAAGCGAGCCATCGCCGGTTATTATTGGTTTGTTATTTGGGATTGCGGTACTGATGACCGTTATAATTTACGTCGCATTTTTTAAATTACTGCGCCGTCCATTTTGCCCAGGCTACGCTGCATTTACCTTTCCTATGGTCATTGGCGCTACCGCATTATTTAAACTTGCCGTATGGATGCAGACACTGGATATTAATCTACTGTTTGTTAAACAAATCCAGTATTTAGCAACGTTTGAACTGGTCGTGGCAAGTGGGGTCGTTTGCTATGTGGCGAGCCTTTATACGTATCACTTTACCTCTTTCTTAAAGCCCTTAGAAGTGAGGTAATTGTAATAGGGAATATACTGTAGAGGCAATTATCAGATTTTGACTCTACAGTTAGTTATTATTTTAGCGGCAAATAAATATCAGTTATTAAATCACACTCATCTACTTCATGAATGAGATTTAAGTAATGAAAGAAGCACGGAAAATCTCTGACTTCTTCAGCGCTGTTTGGTAACCATTGACGATATAAATAATAAACAGTGTCGCTGATAGAGTCATGACTACCAAGGTGCCTAATTACTGCACAACGACCGGCAGGGATCTCGCCATTTCTTACTCCATATTGGTTATCGCTAATGGGTTTCTCTACACTACCTGCGAAGTCAAAGCGAAAATCGTCGTCATCAGTTACCGCAGGATCACTATAAGGGATGCCATAAGTATGACTGGCTTTTACTGGTGATAAGCCTGACTCTTTTCGCCATTGAATAAACAGTGCAGCTGTTTCCATTAGCTTAGTGGCTGCACCGTTGTGAGTTAACAGTGCAACAGCTTGTGGTGCAAAGTGAACAATTTCTACTTTCATATCATTACTCTTTAATTCAGGTGTTTTAAAGTCAAACTGCGCATGCCAATGCGGCCAGTTTGGTGTGCTTCTGAATTGACTCGGGGATTGTTCAAATACGCGTTTGAAAGCACGGCTAAATGCTTCAGGGCTTTCAAAATTTGCCTCTAATGCAATATCAATGATGCGTTTGTGATGTTCAAAAGCAAGCCGATAAGAGGCGCGTTTTAAGCGTGCAAACTGTGTATATTTAGTAACACTTACCCCCGTTATTGACATAAATAAGCGATGGAAATGAAATTTAGAACAACATGCAACAACACTTAAACTATCTAATGTCAGTGGCTCATCAATATGATGGTTTATATAATCACAAACATGATGAATGCGTTGCAGGTGTGTATTTTTCATGGTTACTCGTTATATATTTATTCAGAAGTGACGCTAGTGTGACAAAGTAAAAGAGTGCCTGCCTGATTGAAATTGCTCAAGTTGCTTTTTTGTTTTAATGGCTAGGACCTGTTGATCTTTCATGGTTCTTTTTGCAGGTTACTTCCCATAAATAGGCGATAACTTATCATAAATGCCAAGCGCACACTGGCGGGTAGTTTACTTAGATTGAAAAAATTTTAATAAGTAATAGCCGTTATAGCAAAGTCTACTAACACGAGGCTCAGTATTTTTCATTTATAAAATTTAGGTTTTTACTCGTGGAACTATTAACTTAAGTGGTAGTTCACAGAACATTCTTGATGAGCACTAAGAATCGCGGTAGGTAAGTTGTACATAAACGCCTCTTAGTGATTATTGAAGTTTGTCAGCATAATTGCTTAGTACCCAATATTGCGCAGGCGGGTTTTGAGCGTTTTAATGAACACTTTATTTTTCACTGCGCGTTGTTTTTCTCATCAGTTTCGGTACTTTCCTGACAAAATGTAGGGGGTTCAAAATTGGCTAAAGTAAGCTTTTCACGTTCTGCTTTTGAAACATAACCAGGCTTATTACTTTTGTGCAATTTTGCGTTAGCGCGTTTATCTTTTTTCTGAAATTTAGTTACGATCTTCTTTCTACGGTTCATTTTACAAGATCTGCTGCTTAAAATTGGTGACGTAGTATACAGCGTTATTGGTGTTATTAGCTATTTAAATATTTGCGGTAAAACTCAAAACTCTCTGACTACAATGCTGGCTTCGTAATGCAAATCGGCGTTACAATCGGTAAGTATGTTGATTTATCCAATTCTTGGTCTTAAAAAATAGGAAATTGCTTTGAAAAAGTTTGTTTTAGCCAGTCTCGCTCTTGTAGTTGCCAGCGCCGATGCGAATCTTAATCAAGTTAGTGATGCCGCTGCAAAGTACGCAGTAGATACATATCAAGATGCCCAAATTCATACTTTAGCTAATTTAGTATCATACCCGACAGTTAATAAAAGCGGTATCGATACTCCTGATAATCCAGACTTCATTGGTTTTAAAGCGCTGTTAAAAATGAAAGCGGCAGAGCTTGGTTTTGACTACCAAGACTTAGGTTACACAGTATTAATTGGTATGGGTGAACAAAGTGATAAAGTAACTGTAGTGACCCATGGTGATGTGCAACCAGCGGATGCCAGTAAATGGCTGCACAGCCCGTTTAAAATAGACAGCACCTCAGAGCCTGGCAAATTGATTGCGCGTGGAACTGAAGATGATAAGGGCGCCATTGCCACGGCACTTTATGCAATGAAAGCAATTAAAGATCAAAATATTGAGCTTGATAACCGCATTGAGTTGATGATTTATTTAGCCGAGGAATCTGATTGGGGCCCACTTGAAGAGTTTATGAAAACCTATCAACAACCTAAATATGCGGTGACGATTGATGCCTCATACCCAGTGGTTGTCGCTGAAAAGGGCTGGAGTTTAATAGGCTCAACGTTTGTTGGTACTTCGCAGCAAACCAGTCCTTATGTTAATCAGTTACAAGGCGGTGCCTTTGTTAGCCAAATACCAGAAGATGCCAGTGTGATTTTACACAATGCGACTGCGGAAAATATTGCTAAGTTAAATGATAATGTAGCAAAAATGAGTAATGTAAAAATTGCTATTACAGAGCTTGATTCTGGTATTAAAGTAGCAGTTAAAGGCATGTCTGCGCATTCATCTGAACCAGAATTAGGACATAACGCGATTGCTCATTTAGCTGAAGTGTTTAAAGGTATTGAGCTTGAAAACAATAGCGATGGCCAAGCGATAGAGTTTATCAATCAGCTAATTGGACTTGATTTATATGGTAAGCAGTTTGGTGATATAGCTTACAGCCATGACTTTATGGGACCAATGACGGTTTCTCCTACGGTTATAAAGCGTGATGGCAATGCCATTACTTTATCAGTTAATATGCGCCGCCCAATGGGGAAAGATGAAGCGCTTCTTAAACAGCAGATTGATAGTGCACTTGCACAATGGCAGGCGAATAATCAAGTACAGCTTAAAGAGACAAATATTGTTATTGGCACACCTATGTTGCTAGATAACGCGCCACACGCACAAGCATTATTAGATATTTTTAAACACTTTACCGGTGATCAAGAGGCTGGGTTTGTATCTATTGGTGGTGGCACCAATGCCAAGTTATTTGATAATGCGGTATCGTTTGGGCCATCAATGCCTGGTAAGCGCTACACCGGCCACTCAGAGCATGAGTTTATTACAGTTGAACAACTTAAGCTCAACCTTAAAATGTATACAGCAATGATGATAAAGCTGGGTAATATGTAACTTAGGTTGTCATAGCCACAAAATAAAACGCCGCTAAATAGCGGCGTTTTTGACTTTTTACTTATTAAAACTGTGCGACAAATTTAATGCTATATACCTCACCGTCCGCTCTGTCGAAAAAGTTAGCAGTGAAGTAATATTGACTATCAATGAAGTACTTAGCTTCAAGTAATAATTTAGAATCAGCAACACCTGCACCAACCGCAACATGGCGATTAAAATAATAATTTGCAAGGCTAGTTATATAAGGATTAAAGTTATTATAGTGATAAGCAACATCTACAGCTAAATAACTATCAGCATTAAGATGTGCAAAATAGCGAGTTGATAAGCTCCATATTTCTAATTCATCGTCAGTGTTAGCTGTAAGGCCTAGGTAATCGCTATCATTAAGTTGATAGTTATATTGCGCTGTAAACCGATAGATCGTGTCGATATTTTCAAACTCTTGCATTTGCACAGATACTTTTAGATCGTCAGCAAATAAATAACCAACACCTACAGAGTAATCATCTGTTTCACTCAAATCAGAAAATTCTAAGTTTGCAAACCAGTTACCGTAAAAACCTTCGCCAAATACGCCAAAGCTGTTGGCTAAATCATTATTGGAATAATCTAATTTGATATTTGAATCAGTGTCTAAGTAGCCGTAATCATCCCATACGCCAGAGTTTTGCTGCGGCGCAAAATAATAATGGCTCGATAAGTACATAGTGTCATAGTCATAACCTGTATTTTCTAAGGTTGTGTATTGAATTGAGTTGAACCATTGACGAGTTTCAGACTGCTGCGCATTAACAGTGGCAGAGCAAGATAACGCAAGTAATGAAATAGGCAGAAAATAACGCATTTGTGTCCTTTCTTGACGATTTATATATAGTTTCGTTGCTATGGGTACAAAAATAAAGCGCGAATGTTATAGCCAATTAATGTTGATTGCTAGTTCTACTCGACTATTAATTTAGCCCTTAAGTCGTTAATTAAGCTAAGTTAACGTTTCAAAGTAGTCATTCATTTACAATTTTTTATATTAACAACGTTGATTTTCCATAAAACACTTAACATTTACGCGACTAAATGATAAAAAGTTTTATCGCCTACTGCGTTTAAAATAAATGGATAGTTGTAATGATGGAATTTTTAAACTTAGCGCTTACTTTCCCCACCGTTATTTTTTCAGCCCTGTTGTTAGTTGTGATGTTGTTTTGGCTAATAACCCTTATTGGCTTTGCTGACATTGATATGTTTGAATCAGATCTAGAAATTGAAGCCGATGCGTCGCAAAGCTCAGGCTTGAGTTCATGGTTTAGCATGGGGTTTGGTGGCATCCCAATTACTGTATCTATTAGTCTCGTAGTGATGAGTAGCTGGTTGATCAGCATCTATGCCCATAAGTTTTTTGCCTATCTGTTAGGCGATGGTATCTGGTTTTATATTTTTGGCGTGCTAATGCTGGGCGTTTGTTTACTGATTGCTATGCCAATTGCGGCCATTATATCTCGGCCCTTACAGCGCTTTTTTAGCAGCGCGCAAACCTCGAAAAGTTCAGATTTACTGGGTTTAGAATGTGTTGTTGTTACTGGCAAAGTAACTAATACATTTGGCCAAGCACGGGTTAAATTTCAAGGTACTGAGCAGTTACTTGAAGTTAGAGCTGAAAATGACGAGCAATTTACATCAGGTGACACTGCGGTGTTGCTTGAACACCTCAAAGAGCAACACTGTTACATTATTACCGCCAAACCTTGGTAATACCTTAGTTTATTTAGGGGTAAGTAACACATAATAAATCGATAATCACGTTAGGACATAACATGGAATTTTTAGATAATCTCATACCTATATTGACATTTGTAGGTATAGCAATCGCTGTTATTTTTGCGATTTTGCTAATTATCGGCAAGTTTTATCGTAAGGTAGAGCAAGGCCAAGCACTGATCATTAATAAAATGAAGAACGAGCCCGATGTCACCACTACGGGCGGAATCGTTTACCCTGTGATCCATAAAATGGAAGTGATGGACATTTCAACCAAGCGCATGGTGCTTGAACGTAAAGATAAAGGCGGTTTGATCTGTAAAGATAATATTCGCGCAGATATCGCCATTACTTTTTATATTCGTGTTAACGAAAACAAAGAAGATATTTTACGTGTTGCTAAGCAAGTCGGTTGCGCCCGTGCATCAGAGCACGCCACATTACAAGAATTGTTTGAAGCGAAATTCTCAGAAGCACTTAAAACCGTTGGTAAGCGAATGGATTTTGTTGAGTTATTTACTCACCGAAATGAATTTCGCGATAATATTAAAGAAGTGATTGGCCAAGATTTATCGGGTTATTCACTTGAAGATGTTGCTATTGATTACCTTGAACAAACCTCAATTGATAAGCTCGATCCGCAAAATATTCTCGATGCCGAAGGTATTCGCCGCATCACTGAAATGACTGCAGTACAAAATGTATCTACCAATCAATTAAAGTGTGATGAACGCGCTAAGATTGAGATCCAAAATCAAGAAGCCACCGAGAAGACGCTGGAAATTGAGCGTCAAAAACAAGATGCCATGTCACGTCAGGTGCGCGAAATAGAGACTGTAAAAGCCCGTGAATTTGCAGAAGCTGAAAAAGTGCGTCAAGAAGAACGCCTCAAATCAGAGCAAGCACGCTTACAAGCCGATGAAGCAATTGGTATCGCCGAACAAAACAAACAACGTGAACTTGATATTGCTGAGCAAAACCGATTACGCGTTTTGGGTATTGAAGAAGAGAAAGTTGCTCGTTCACGTGAAATTGAAGTGATCGAACGTGAAAGAGAAACCGAAATCCTGCGCATCAATAAAGAAAAAGCACTGGAAGTAGAACGTAAAGAAATTGCCGATGTAGTGCGTGATCGCGTGATTGTTGAAAAATCAGTGGCTGAAGAAGAAGAGCGCATTAAAGATGTGAAAGTACTCGCAGGTGCAGAGCGTGAAAAAGAAGCGGTAATTATTCGTGCCAAAGCCGAAGCTGAAGAGTCATTAGTAAAAGACATTGAAGCGGCAAAAGCACAAGAGCAAGCGGCAGAATACAAGGCCCGTGAGCTTGAAACAATGGCCAATGCAGAGCTTAGAATTGCCAATCAACAGGCTGAGTCTAAGAAAATTTTAGCGCAGGCACAGCAAGTTGAAACAGCCGCTAAGGGCCTTGCGGAAGCGGATGTTATTAAAGCGAAGGCCGAAGCAAATGCAATTCAAGGTGAAACTGATGCTAAAGTAATGCGTCAAAAACTTGAAGCTGAAGCACAAGGTAACCGTGAAATTGGTTTATCTCAGGCGCAAGTACAAACAGCCATGGCTGATGCGAATGAGAAACAGGGTGAAGTGGAAGCGATTAACCTTGAGCGCAAGATGCGCGCCGAAGCAAAAGGCCTAGAAGAGAAGCTACAAGCCTTGAACGCGATGGATCAAGATGCTCGCGATTACGAAAGCTTTACGCTGCAGCTTAACCAACAAAAAGAGCTCGTATTGGCAAAAATTTCAGCCAGCAAAGATATTGCCGAGCATCAAGCACACATTATGGCGAAAGCCTTAGGTAATGCTGATATTAATATTATGGGTGGCGATGGTCAGTTCTTTAATCAATTTATGAGTGCAATCAGTTTGGGTAAATCAATTGATGGCTTAGTTGATGAAAGTAAAACCGTACAAACCGTATTTAAAGATCACTTAAACGGTGATCGTAATTTAATTGAAGACCTAAAAGGGGTGTTAGCTGGGGCGAATGGTTCAGCCGAAACACTGAAAAACTTTAACATGAGTAAGTTATTAAAGCAGTTAAGTAATACCTCTGCGGCTGAAAAAAGCCAATTGCTAAGCATGTTAGGCGGTAACTTAGGTGGTGGCTTAGATGACAAAATTAAGCTAGATCCAAAAGACTAGTGCGCTAAGTTTATTAGCCGTAACAGCGGTTGTTACGGCTAACTTCTATTAAATTTCAGGATTGGTTTCATGACGGACGCAACTCAACACGCGCTAGAGCAAGGCTCGTACGACTTAATTAAACGCCGCTTAAATAATTTTGGTGCTGATTTAAAAACGCAAATAGACGATGTAAATACTCAGCGTATTAACGAGTTTGGTAGCACTGATCTACAAGTAAAAGGGCGTGTTCGCGTTCGTACGGAGCAAAATTGTACCCCGCGCGATATCGTGATTATTGGCGATAAAGTTATCTTTGCTTACAACGTATTTTTGGGATTAAAAAAAGAAATCGCAATCAGTGATGTATTTAGTGTACAAAAGCTGGTGGAGCAAGACGACCATTACGAAATTGAGCCTTACCCAGAGACAACGCGTTTTTTAACCGATAGTCGTTTTATTCGTGATTTTGAAGAACTGTATACCTACTACAAACAAACTAGCCTACAGCATTTATACCAACAAAATGGCAAGCTGTTTGCGTTATTCCAAATCGGTGACAAGTTATCGGATGTACGGGTTTTTCGCTGGGAAATTCACCCAGACAACACCATTAATTATATCGATAACCGTGGTGAGCGTGATATTCAACACGCACATGACTATGATTTTGAATGGCTCAAAACTGACCGAAGTAACCACATAGAAGGGCGCCACGCTCATATCAACATCGCCGATGAAGTGTTTGTTGAAACGATCGGCGGCTCACTGACCATTAAAATAGAAAACAGCACCGACACCGGTGAAGGGATTTATCAAGAGCCTGTTGATGATAAAAACCAATCCCTTGCTGATAGCGAAGTAGAATACGCGCTGGTCGGTGATTTAGTGCTGCTAAAAATTCAGCCGTACCGTGAAAAAATATGGCGCTATTTTATTTATAATACCCGCACTCAGCAGGTCATGCGCCAAGATGCAATCGGCAGTGCATGCGTTACTTTACCTGAAGATCACGGCATTATTTTTCCAGGCGGTTACTACTTACAATCAGGACAAGCACGCTCGTTTGAAGAGCAAATAGACGATTTAGAATTTCACCGACATATAAAGTCACCGAACGGCGAAGATGTTTTATACGTGTTTTACGAGCCAAGTGAAGGCCGTTACGCACTTTTTGCCTATAATATTATTGATAAAAACCTACAAAACCCGATTTATTGTCACGGCTATGCTATTTACAACGATGGTATAACACTCACCTTTAAGGCTGATAAAGACCAAGCGGAGCGAGTACACCCAATTCAAATTTGGCAAAGCCCATTTGTATCCGCCGAGTTTGCAGCTAATGCGCCGCCACTTACTAGTTTTTTTGGCAAAATCGGGAACCCAGATTTAGTTCGCGGTATTTCTGATTTATACAGTGTCTGCAAAGCTATTAGCGAGCAAAGCCCGACCTTATTTCATTATGAAGATTTGATTGCTCTTAGCCGAAATATTTTTGACCGTTATCATTGGCTTAACGAAAGCGAATTTGCAGAAATCGCGAAAAATCTGCATAGTATTTTTGAAACTGCCGAGCAAGTGCTTGATGAGTTTGAAAAAGTCACCGAAATTCAAAACAAAGCCAAGCAAGCCTTGGTGGATATTAATAAGCACTACACTGATGTAACCCGAGAAGTACGCCCTGATAGCTTTAAAGTCGCACCGCAATTTGTGCAAGGTATTGATGCATTAAAAATGCTCAAAGGCCAAGTAATAAGCCTTGAAGATATTAAATATATAGATATTGCTGCACTGAATAACTTACAAAGTGAGATTGATACACGGTTGGTGGAAGTAAGCCAAGCAACTGCTGCGTTTTTACAACAAGACAGCGCGCTGGCGCCGTACCACGAAAAACTTAAAGAGCTTGAAGAGCTAAGCAGTAAAAGCGAAAGCGTTAGCGAGCTGAAGACCTATATTACCCAATTAGATGCGCAAAGTGTAGAGCTGGATTTACTTAACCACACTATGCTTGATTTAGACATCGACGACAGCCGTGTGCGCACACAAATCCTCGAAGATATCAGTGCTGTTTATGCGTTGGTTAATCGTGCTAAAGCGAGTATTGAAATCCGCCAAAAGAGCCTTGGCAGTGTTGAAGCTAAAGCTGAATTTGCCGCACGCTTTAAACTGTTTTCGCAAAGCATTACCAATGCATTGAATAATGCCAAAACTCCAGAGGCATGTGACGATCAGCTTTCGCGTTTACTAATTCAGCTTGAAGAGCTGGAATCGCAATTTAGTGATTTTGACGAATACCTGACAGAGATCATTGCCAAACGTGATGACGTATACGAAAACTTTGAAGCGCATAAACAAAGCTTAATTGATACCCGTCAGCGCCGCGCTCTAAATTTAGCCAATGCTGCTGAGCGTATATTGCAAGGCGTTAACCGCCGTGCGCAAAGCTTTACTGAGCTTGATGCATTAAATACTTATTTTGCCGCCGATCCTATGATCAGCAAGCTTCGTGCATTGACTAGTGAGCTTAAAGAGTTAGGCGATGAAATTCGTGCCGATGACATCCAATCAAAGCTAAAAGCCAGTAAAGATCAGGGCATACGTTCGTTACGTGATAAACAAGATATTTTCACTGACGGCGGCAATACGGTCAGTATTGGTAAGCACGCTTTTAGTGTTAATAAGCAATTACTCGATTTAACCTTATTGCCGCGTGACGAGCAGCTGATGCTACACTTAACGGGTACTGATTATTTTGAGCCAATAACAGATGAGAAAAGCTTACAAACGTTACAGCAAAGCCGTCATTTGTGGCAACAAACATTAGTTTCGGAAAGTGAGGCGGTTTATCGTGGTGAGTATTTAGCTGCGCAAATATTACTCGCTTGTGAAAACAGTGAGCACTCGCTGACTTTTGTACAATTAGAGCAAGCACAAAGAGATAAACAATTATTGCAGCTGGTGAAAAAATTTGCTGAACCACGCTATCAAGAAGGTTATGAAAAAGGCATTCATGACCACGATGCATGGGCAATTATTGACACCTTATTGACGCAAAAAAATAGTCTAGACTTACTTATTTATCCGGCCAGTTGCCGCATTGTTGCGCAGCTGTTTAGTGCGCAATTATCTGCCGCGCAGCAGAGTGAGTATTTCCATCAAGCAAGCAATGCTATTTTGATGGATAAACACTTTGCCGCGACTAGTTTTATCAGCACCTTAACCGCGCAATTAAGTGAACAGATCAACGACTTTTTAACTCAAGTTAGCAAATTATCAGCACGCTTTGCTGATTTATCCACTGACTTAGCCGCCGCTTATTTAGTGCAGCAATTAGCGCAACAAAAAACCGCGGATCAACAGTTGTTTATCGTCTCTCAGCAAGCTAAAAATTTGGCTGAACAGTTTAGTAGTGACGCTAAAGCTAAAGGTTATAGCAACGAGCTTGCTCAGGCCTGTGAAAACGTAAAGCAAACTGATGAGCGGGCATTATTATTTTTAAGTTGGCTTAATGCGTACTGCATGCAAAATCCTAAAGTGTCGGCGATGGTGCAGGCGGAAGCGGCTAACTACTTGCATCTCAGTGCCACCACACCATTAAAATACACTGTGTTGGACGTCACCCCAAACACCCAAGTTGAGCGTTTAATGGGGCAGCATAAACGCGTGCAAGAGCAAACTTTACATGTTGATTATGCAGAGTTTTATGCCAGAACTCGTAAATACATCACTGAGCAAGTACCTGCTTTTGAGCAATATCATGCATTGCGCAGTGATATTTTAGCGGCGCAAAAAGAGCGTCTGCAACTTGATGAATTTAAAGCCAGGCCACTTAGCTCGTTTGTACGTAATCAGCTGATCAATAAAGTGTACTTCCCAATTATTGGTGATAACTTAGCAAAACAAATTGGCTCAGCAGGTAAAAACAAACGCACTGATTTAATGGGCATGCTATTACTGATCTCGCCGCCAGGTTACGGTAAAACCACCTTAGTTGAATACGTTGCTAACCGTTTAGGGCTGACTTTTGTAAAAGTAAATTGCCCGTCGATAGGGCACGATCAGGTGTCACTCGATCCTGCTCAAGCCATTAATGCTACTGCTGAAAAAGAGATTGCAAAAATCAATCAGAGCTTTGAAATGGGCAATAACGTGATGCTGTATTTAGATGATATTCAGCATACTAACCCTGAGTTTTTACAAAAGTTTATTTCTTTGTGTGATGGCTCAAGACGTATTGACGGGGTGTGGAACGGTAAAAGTAAAACCTATGATTTACGCGGTAAAAAGTTTGCCGTAGTGATGGCAGGTAACCCGTATACGGAATCTGGTGAGAGCTTTAAAATTCCTGATATGTTGGCAAACCGCGCCGATATTTATAATCTTGGCGATACCTTAGCCGGGTGTGAGCAAGAGTTTGCCATGAGCTTTATAGAAAATGCGCTAACATCTAATGCAGTATTAGCGCCATTGGCTAACCGCAACATGGAAGATTTGTATAAGTTAGTGCGGATGTGCCAAGGCGAAGATATTTCATTAAATGAGCTTGAGCACGGCTATTCACAAGCGGAAGTTAACGAAATTAAAGCGGTACTCAGCCGATTAATCACTATTCGCAATACCGTACTAAAAGTGAACGCCCAGTATATTGCCTCAGCCGCGCAAGATAATAATTATCGCACAGAGCCGCCATTTAAATTGCAAGGCAGCTACCGTAATATGAATAAAATGGCAGAAAAAGTCGTTGCTGCCATGAATGACGAAGAGCTAGAAAACTTAATTTGTGACCATTATCGTGGTGAAGCGCAAACACTCAGTAAAGGCTCTGAAGAGAACTTACTTAAACTCGGTGAACTGCGTGGCACCTTAAGCGCAGAGCAGCAGCAGCGCTTTAGTCAAATTAAAGGTGACTTTGTACGTTTAAATAAACTTGATGGCGCCGGCAGTCCAGTGATGATGGCGGTGGAGCAAATTGGTTATTTGCATCAATCACTGGAAGAGATTGCAGCTAAACTCAGTAAAAACAACCTAAGCCACGATTACAGCCAATTATTACAAAGCCTTGGTGTGAATATTCAAGGTTTAGATAATAAAGCGGCTGTGAATGCGCTAACTGCGGCGGTTACCAGTAACAATAACCAAACGTCATTTACTGAGCTCGTTAATGCAATTAACCAACAAACACAAGGTATCAATAATAACAATGTGCAGGCTCAGTTTGAAAAATTGATTGCTGCATGGGGCGCGAAATAGCATTTAAACTAACTAGAGGAGTAAGCCTGTAGTCATATTTTTAGCAATAATTTACTTTATAAATCGTTTTATAAAGCTACAAGGCTTTGTTCTAACATTGCTTGAATTTGCTTAACTATTTTAGCTTCTGTTTCTGGTTCAAACTGCGCTACACGCGGAGTATGAATATGCCCAGTTGGAATATCTGAATTGAGTTGATCACGCAGGCGAATACTGCGGTACGAAATTTCGTTAGACAGGTAACCGCCACCGCCGCCTTTTACTGCAATCGCATCTTTTAGTACCGCTAACATTTTAGGCGCAAAGGCTTTTTCGAGTGTAATAACGTTGTGATTGTCATTTATTGGAAATGCCCCTTTGGCTTGCTGCATTTGCGTGACGGGTAGGCTGAACTCTACAAATTCGTTCCCTGGTAATGGACGGTCGTTTAAACTTGGAATAAGTGGTGCTTTTGCTGTACCGCCGTAAACTATATTTGCATTGTCGGGGGCGGTTACGCTGCGCCGTTTACCTGGAAAGCGTTCTAGGTCAAAGTGTTTACTACCCATGCTAACGGTAACTACCATGTCTACGTTATTCAGTGCGTAATAAGGGGCGAGTAGTTCTTCAATAATACCTTGATCAAAGTCTTTATAGCGAACAGGCACCATAACAGTATTTATTTCGGCACTGATACCTTGATAAGTAATTACTTGGCCGTCGAGTAATAATGCGGCAACACCGGATGGATTACTTTGATTGATGTTTCTATCCAATAAGAATGGATCAAAACCTGTTAATAAAATCTTTTTTGTGGTGTTTTTAGAGTAGGCAAGGTCTGTGCGGCCGCGACTGCCAATTTCTAACATTGTTAATAATGTACTTTGCTCGGCAGCTGTTAGTACAAATTCAGGTTTTGTGGTACGGATTATTTTGCTTAAAAGTAGACGAGCCCAGTAAAGCTCGCGATCATCATAACTCTTACTAGCTATAATGCGTTGTTTTGCGTCGAGCCATAGCCGGCTTGAATGATCATGAACTAAGTCGGTTGCCTGCTTATAGCTTTTTAAACTTTTCCAATTGTTCTTAAATAGTTTTATTTGCTCTGAAAATGCAGTTAAAACTTGCGGCATCGCGCTGTTTGCTTTTTCAATACGTTGTTCTTCAACTGTTAGGTTGGCACCAAAGACGGAAAAGGAGGATAGAATTATACTTGAGGTTAAAAGTAGTTTGATCATATTTGTCCTATGCGATTACTGCTATTTATAAGGCCTACTATCATATGAATGCCTCGTTTGTGCAAATAAAATAGTTAAGTGTTCGGTTAAACATATTGATTTTAAGCGCATTATTTAGTTCGCCTTTACTAGTGTTTGTTCAACCCGACATTGATTGTCGTCTTTACTCTACACAAGTTGACTCACCTTATATGTTACCTTGATAGAGCTGATACAAAACATCAAGTTGTTGTTTCAACTGGATACTATCGCAAATCGATTCACGGTGTTGCTGCTGTTAAGGAGCACTTTCATGATGGAAATGGTAAAGATTTACATGAGAATCATGTCTTTATTCGGCATGTCGATGGCACAATCGCTCGCTATATTCATCTGACTTATAACGGTGCGTTAGTATCTGTAGGCGATAAGGTAAAAACTATCAAGCGTTATAATGAACTAAACACGATACTCTAAGTGGTCGTGTTTTCTTATTTATTAAGAAAAATCCAGGGACCCGATTATTATTAATAACATTTATCCTAGCTTTTATAACTGGTATTCTTCGTTTATCAAATAGTAACAGAGTAATTAGCATGATTAACGATAATGATGTAATTGATACACTTGAAGAGCTAGAGGCATTTTTACTCCTAGTTGAAGGTGGTGGATTGGGTTTAAAAAATGTTTCAGGTTTAGCGTTAGCAACCAATAATAGTAATGGTCGTCCATTTATCGCAGTGCTTGATGATGAGCATAAATTATTGCTTGGTCGTTGGGTCACGCAAGACGTATTTGAAAATGGTAAAGACATGGTTCGTCAAGGCCCTAAAAAGCTTCATTAACGCATTTCTATGCGCGCTATAACTTGTATAGATTGCAAGTAATTTTTTTATAATACTATTTTGTGTTTTTAATCTAATTTTAATGTTCCTGATAAGTCTTTTTTAGATACTTTCAATACAATGGTTTTATTAACTTTATAAAGGGCATAAATGAAAGTGAAAATGATTAAAACAGCAGCTTTTGTAAAATGTGCATGTGTCATTGGTTTGTTTACATCAGCAGTAACTAGTACGATTGTGAGCGCAAAGAATGTTAGTGACAGTATTGTGGCCGAGCAACGTGAAGCACTTGATAAAAATACTCAGGGTAAAGGTTTTGGGCCGCAATCACCTCGAGATATAGACCAAAATTATGGTACTAACTTACGTCGCTTTGGGATGGCGCCAAACCGTAGCGAGCTTAATTTATGCAATATTCATTTTCATAAAAATGCGGAGCATAAAGGCGGGGAGTTTACCACTTATGCGGGCAATGGAGATGGTAAAGGGCATAATACTGGTTATGTCTACGATGGCAAGTTATCAGCTGCACAATTAAAGCCTGTAGAGGGTAATGTTTGTGCTACAAAAACTGGCTCATTAAAAGTAGGTGATACCTTAGCTGTGCACTTTGTATATTCGTCAGCAAAAGTGAACCCTGGGCCAACTTTGGGGGCTTGTTTAGCCGATAATACTATGAATCCAGCTCTTAGGGTTGAAGGGCAAATAATCGTGTTGGCCAATGATAAACATGCTATTAATTTTGCACAACTTGCAAATGTTGAGCAAGTTAATGGTTATTATCAAGCACCTAATATTCCTACTAATACCGGTATCCCTGTGGAGTATTTAGGTTCAACAACGGGCCCTGCGTACAATGAAAAAGCATCGCCATTACAAGTTAGTTGGAGTGTTAGACCACAAGTTGCCGTAGTCGATATTAATAGTGTTGGTAATTGGTGCAATGAGAATGTATTTAACGAAGATCATGCTCATGGGGTGCGTAATTTAGTGCTAAACCCTAAGTTGTTATCACCTACTTCTCAGTGATTTAATTCTGTATTCAAAGTGCGAGTAGTCAACTCGCACTATTTTAGACTCATCCTATAACCATTTCCGCGCAAGGTTTGAATGGCTAATGTGGGTTCAGTTTCTATTTTTTTTCTGAGTCGGCTGACATACACGTCAATAATATTAGTATTGGGTTCGCTGTAAGTTTGCCATACACGACTAAGTATCCGCTCACGAGACAGCACCTTGTCTTGGTTTTCTGCAAAATATAGTAGTAACTCAAATTCAATTTTTGTCAGTGCTAATTCTTCGCTATTAAGTAATGCAATACGTTGCTGAATGAGCAATGCCAATGAGCCAATATTAAGCGTTGTTTGGTGTTGCTGTTGCGGTGCTGTCATACGGCGTTTTAACGCTAATACACGGGCTAATAGTTCATCAAAATCAAAAGGCTTGCATAGATAATCATCCGCTCCCATTTCAAGCCCTTTAACCCGCTCGGGCACTTCATCTAATGCCGTTAGCATTAGCACCATAGGAGGGGTGGGGAGGGCTTTGACCGCTTCCAATATTGATAAACTATCTTGTGAACCAAATAATCTATCGAGTATCACTATGTGCGGTGAGTTTTTTTTAATAAACGGCAGGACTTCATGTAATTCATTGATGCTTATACATTCATAGCCTTCACTGCGTAATCCTCGTGATAGAAAGTGTAATAGTGGTAATTCGTCATCTGCGAGAAGAATATTCATCATTTGTTTCCTAGCGGTAAAGAGATTGAAAATATCGATCCTTGCCCTTGAGTTGAGGTAACGCTAATACTACCGTCATGGGCTTCGATAATGGCTTTTGCTATTGGTAATCCAAGCCCTAATCCTTCACTATGTTTACTAAAACGCACAAAACGTTCAAAAATATTGTCAACTTCAGCCGCTGAGATCCCTTCGCCATAATCTTTAATTGCAATGGTGATCATTGAATTGGCTTTATGTAGAGTGATTTCGATTGGTTGATCTGATTTTGAATACTTAATTGCGTTATCGCATAAAATCGCCAGTACTTGTTGTATCCGTTGTGTATCAATAGTCACAAGTAGTTCGTTTAAGTTTGTACCGGCTTCAAATGTGATTGCACGAGCTAAATTGAGTTTTTGCCATTTCATAACCTCAGATGCGATCAACGGTATTATCATAGTTGGTGTAATCTCAAGGTTTATTTGGTTCATTTCAGCCCGCGTTAACAGTAATAAATCATCTACTAAGCGGCTTAAACTGAGTGCCTGCCCGAGTATCGACTGTAACGTTTGGTTAAAGTCATCAACCGACACAGATTGCATGCGCAGTGTTACTTGTGCCTCCCCGCGAATAATTGTTAAAGGTGTGCGCAACTCATGTGATATATCGGCGATAAACTGGCGACGTCTTGAATCAATTTTAGTGAGCAACAGGTTGGCTTCAGTGAGCTCGCTGGTACGTTGCTGAACTTCAAGTTCTAATTGTTTTCTTGATTGTATTGCGTTTTTTTCGTGCTCTTGCAGGCGCAGCGCAAGTTGATTTATTGAGGTGGCGAGCTCTTCAAACTCATCATCGAGGGTGACCGAAATTGGCTTTTGGTAATGCCCTAACGCAATTGAGTTGGTTGCGTTAGCAATTAGTATTAGTGGTTGATAGAGCTGGTTAAACAACCAATAACAACCGTACAATATTAATGGAATAGAGAGCGCACCTAGGCCAATCGCAAACCATAAGATAGTGCTGTTAAGCATCTCAATTTTTGCATTGATCGCCGCCACCACTCGGGTTTGCCGTGCTACCGCTGAGTTGATTGCCTCTCTAAATTGGTCGTCTATGGTAACTTCCAGTAGGCGCTTTAGTTGTGCTTGCTGATTTAAAGGGGCTGTATTACCGCTACTAACTACGGCTCTAAATTCAACGGTGATTTCATCAATGAGTCGTACCAGTTCATCTGTGTCTTCAATACTACCTTTGGTAAAAGATAAGCCGAGCGCGTTGCGCTGTTCGATCTCTAGTTTTTTAATTTGACTGATTGATTGTTGGATCAGGTTTTGCTTTTTACGAACATAGGCTTGGTTAGCATTTTGGCCAAAGATAATTTCATCGGTTAATTGCTTAAATAACCGGTAAGAAATACTCGAGAGCTTTTCATGTTCGACCAATAATGACTGAGCAATATTACTTTGCTGCAAATTTTCACGCGTTAAATGAGCCGAGATTGCGGTGCTCAGTAGCGCCAAAAATAAAATAAAGGCAGTTGTCAGGCCAAAATAAAAAAGTTTGCGCTTATACATAGTGGTCTTTAAACAGATCTCCCTGCGCATCTTCCGTCTCAAAGGCTGCAATGTTTTCTTCATATTCATCATCAATTTCATCGACCACTAGCATTTGGTCATGGGCGGTGGTTTCTTCAATCCGTGGATCCATGGTTGCAGCTAGTGGCGAGTTGGTAACATCTGATGTGCCTACAACGTAATCGCTAGGCTCTGGTTGTTCTACTTTTTGTTTCGAATTAATATAAGTGAGTAATAAATACATTATTAACGTTAATAATGCGATGGAGGCATAAAGGGCTTGGTGACCAAAATAGGTCATAACTTGTGCATTGGCAGTTGAACCAAGAGCTGCACCAGCTCCAAAAGCAACTAATAGCGCAGACGATACGCCAACACGCTCTTCATCTTCAACGCGTGAATTAGCTAATGCTGAGGATAATGGATATAAAGTAAATGCAAACAAACCAAACATAAAAGTGAGTGCGAAGGCGAGCGTTTGTGAAATAGGTAGTAAAAATAAAGCAAGACTAACTACGCCAATCGCAACTGCATTGGTGCGTATTAACACACTACGACGTATTTTATCCGACAAGACGCCCATCGGCCATTGCGCGAGCAGACCTGCAAAAATAGTGGCAGACATAAAAATGGCAATTTCTGATGAACTAAATCCAGATGACTTGGCAAATGTTGGCGCAAGGCCGTAAAAGCTGCCATTGATAATGCCTGCAAAGTGAACGGCTGTAAGTGATTGCGGTGCTTTTTTAAAGTAGTCAAATAGACTTACTTGAATTGGTTTTAATGGCTTGGGGTGAATTCTACGAGTGATTGAAATAGGAATAATGCCAATTGCCAGCGCCATGCACACTAAAAATAGAGGAGCATAGCCAAGCTCAGGGAATTCAGCTAATGCAAATTGACCTAAAATCATACCCAGATAAGAGGTGATCATATAAAACGAAAACACTCTACCACGAGATTCAGGAGCCGCTTGTTCGTTGAGCCAGCTTTCGAGTACCATGTAATTGCACATCATGCCAAGGCCTACAAATAGCCGCAGGCCTAACCATAAAAAAATATTATCACTAACACCATGTGCTGCAACGCACGCTAAAACTGCGGCGGTACTCGCCGCAAAAGTTCTAATATGGCCGACCGATTTAATTAGGTGATAACCAAGCTTTGAGCCAAGCAACAACCCCATGTAATAACATGAGGTCATTAATCCGATCCAAAAGGTTGAGATGCCATTTTTCCCTAAATAGAGGGCTAAATAGGTGGTGAGTAAACCTGTGCCAATAATTAAAAATAGATTAGCAAAATACAACGAAGGAAATGATTTCATTTAAATGCAAATAGTTAGCCTAGACAAATAGATACTAGAGTAACTAAAAGTATTTTCCAAGTAGTAAATGAGTAGTCGGGTCGTTCTACTATTAACCACTTAGCGATTGCACAATAAGTGGGTAGTTTTCAACATATGGTGATTTAGTAACCATTTACTACCCAAAAATATGAGAATAGCGATTATTTTACATTAAGGGCTAATAATATTCGTTTTTTATTTGCCGATTCTGAAGGGAAAGTAACGGTTTTAACAATATTAGCCGAATAATTCGCTGCTGGTTAAGTAGTGTACGTTACATGTCGTTAGTTGATTGATTTGTTAATGTCAATAATAAGGTTTCTTGGAAACACACATTTCTGTGGTTTATTTCCTGTTATAAAAGCAATTATATCTAGTATGTGCCAATAAAGATTCAGTATAACTGTCATTTTTTATTTTAAACATGCTTGGTGGGGTACTTCTCTAATTCAATAGTAAAAGGACTTATTGCGCTACGTCACTCTTATTTTGCTATAAATTTAAGCGTTTATAGATTGTTATTCAAGCACCAAAATAAGCGGTTTTTTCGTCATGAGATATTTGTCTACATCTTATGAAAGTATGCTAGGCGCACTTTTTATGTTCGGGGTTATTATAATTTCGACCATTTAAGTGCATTACTTTTGATTAGAAATAGACACTCTATGGTTCACCTCCCGTCATTTATCTTGTCATAGTGTAAAGAGCTTTTTAAGGATTCAATTGTTCCTTATTTTCATGCTGATATTTGTTCATTTAAGAGATGTATCTGGGTGGATAAAACTTTCTGTACATTAATATAAGTTACACAAATCTTGTGTAGTCTTTTTCTTAATCTTACTTAGATTTGGGGTTGTTTTTAGATTATTACAATTAATTTAATTGTTGCAAAATGCGCACTTATTTTTTATTTATTGTTACTTATGTGCATGAGTTTAAAGCGTATTGTTTTTTTTGTTTACAAGTGTGGTTGTTTTGTGTACCTTTTATCGGCATTATGAGTTGGTGTGATTTTTAGTTGGTTTTGACAAGTAAGGTTGGCCAGCATGTCTTTTAGAGTTATCAATCTATTAATAGTAAATAAGGATTATGAAAATTATGAAGAATGAAGATGTATTTAAGTCATATGAGTCGCAAGCAAGAACATATTGTAGAAGCTTTCCTGCTTCTTACGATGTAGCCCATGGAAGTTTTATTTATGACTCAGATGGCGTTGAGTATTTGGACATGTTGAGTGGGGCCGGGGCACTAAATTACGGGCATAACCATACCGAAATCAAAAACACAGTTATTAATTACATGCAAAGAAATGGTGTTTTAATGAGTCTCGATTTGTATACAGAAGCAAAAAGAGATTTCATTGTTACATTCAACAAATACATACTGGCACCTCGAAACTTATCATATAAAATTCAGTTTACTAGCCCTACAGGTACGAGTGTTGTTGAATCGGCGGTTAAACTAGCCAGAAAAGTGACAGGAAGACACAATGTTATTTGTTTTACAAATGGTTTTCATGGCATGTCAGGTACGTCTTTAAGTCTCACTGGTAATCGAAGTAAGCGCCAAGCTGTTTCTCAGGGAGGGGTCACAAGACTTCCGTACGATGGATATTTAGGTAAAGATTATGATTCTATTGCCTTTTATCGAAAGTTATTTATGGACAGTAGTTCCGGAGTTGATTTACCAGCGGCTATTATTTTAGAAACCGTTCAGGGTGAAGGTGGAGTGAATGTTGCTAGTATTGAATGGTTACAAGGTATTAGACAACTAGCGAATGACTTTGGCATAAAACTCATTATCGATGATATTCAAGCCGGTGTAGGTCGAACAGGAACGTTTTTTAGCTTCGAACACGCAAATATTCAACCAGATTTAGTCTGCTTATCCAAATCTATTGGAGGAATTGGCTTTCCAATGGCTATTTTGTTAATTAAGCCAGATATTGATGTTTGGTCTCCAGGTGAAGATAACGGCACTTTTCGAGGCAACAACTTGGCATTTATTGCGTCTACAAAAATGCTTGAGCTCTTTTGGCATGATAAAACATTTGAGCAAGAGTTGAGTGATAAAGAAACAATCATTCGCAATGCGTTCGATAAAGTTTTAGTTAGCTGTGAGGAGTACATTAAAGAGTCTAGAGGGCGAGGGCTTTTTCAAGGACTCGAGTTTTATGATGAAATCCTAGCGGTAGCGGTAGCGAAAAAGTGTTTTGAAAACAAAATAATCATCGAAACATGCGGCGAGCGAGATCACGTTCTTAAGTTTATGCCGGCGCTAAACATACCTTCTCACTTGTTAGAAGAATCGATGGAAAGAATTTGTAAAATCATCGTATCGGTTTGTAATGATTTCAAGTTATGTTCAGCTGAGCATACATTGATAGCGGAGGAAGCATAAAATGGAACTTGATGTACTCGATGGGATCAGTGAAGAAGAATTTGCATCTCAGTATATTAAGAAAAATCGCCCTGCGGTCATAAAGAATATTGATTTTGACGCTACTAAGTGGGAGCCCTCTTTCCTCAAAGAGCTAATTGGAGATTTACCTACTCAGGAATATGACTCACTGTTCGATTTACAGAATCTATCAACACTTAGTAACTATATAGATAAGTATTTTGGTAAAAAAGGACCATTTGAAGCAAACGTTCCTTATGTTCGTTGGTATAACCAGTTGAAGGATATTGATTATGCTTGGGGAGATGAAGCATTTTCGAGAGTTAGACCATTTTGGAAAAAACCAGATTTCTTAAGTGGTAAAGATTTACTAATCCCAATGGCAAGTGAGGGGGATTACCCTGATCCAACCACCGACCAATTTCCATATCGTGGAATTTTAGTTGCGGCCCGCGGTGCGAGAACGCGGCTACATACAGATCCATTTTGTAGCGATGCTGTTGTAAGCCAATTTTACGGTGTGAAAAGTGTAGCGATGTATCATCCAGATCGAGCTGAGGAGCTAAGTTTAATTAACAAGGCTGATAATTCGTTCGGGGGGTATGTAGATGTTCGTGGTGATAATTTAAATGAATTAAGCCATAAACCAGACTTTCATGGAACTCTTGGTCCAGGAGAACTACTTTATGTTCCACATGGATGGCTTCATGATGTCATCGTACTCGAAGACTCTGTGTCAATTACATGGAATTTCATTCATGAGAAGGGAGCGCTGGAGTACATTGATTATTTAATGGATGACCCTAGCAATGATAGTGAGTTTCAAGTTCTGAAGTACTTTTATATGAAAGGTGGTGATGCGTTTCAAGATGCATCAGAAATAATTAGAAAATATAACAAGTATTTTAGTCAGATAGAACTGGAATGTGAGTAAGAACAAGGCTGAAGTATAAGGATTATTATATGTCTATTATGAAGTTTTCCAGTTTTGAATCTTCAGAGTTTAGAAGTAAGTGCCTAAGTGCTAATACTGCATTATTTCAAGGTGGCGCAAAGAGCTGGCCAGCGATTGAAAAATGGGACTTAGATTATTTTGAAAAAGTTTGTCCTGACATACCTGTAGTAACAAAGGTTTTTAGTGAATCAAAAATTGATGTGAAAAATGTTTTGATGGGAGAGTACGTTAAAATAATTAAAAATTTCAAAGAAAAAGAAGGTGAGGATACCGATAAAGTAGCCCCGTACTGTCATGATGTGCCAATATTTTTATTAGCCAAAGAGCTGTTGGAAGATATTGGCAACTTTCCAAAAGATGTAATGCCTGACTGGTATGCCCAAGATTGGTCTCGGTTTGCACAGTTTTTCATTTCTGCGAAAAATAGTGTTACGCCTTTGCACTTTGATACGTTATTAACTCATAACTTATTTTTTCAGATCAAAGGAAAAAAAGTATTTACCATTATTCGACCAGAGGATGGAAAGTACTGCTATAGGAAAAAATGGAGATGGTTTGGAGTAGACCCAGAAAATCCAGACTATGAAAAGTTTCCAGACTTCAAAAATGTAAAAGTAGAACAGGTGGAAGTTAATAGTGGTGATATATTTTATATGCCTCCAGGAACAATACACCATGTTCGAAGCTTGGAAGATAGTATATCGTTCAATGTTGACTTTCATACGTTTGGTAGTGTTTTGAAGTCATTTTCTTCGGTTTTTAAAGGGATGCCAAAAGAAAATCATTACTATAATTATCAATCCTTTAAGGCGTTATTATTAAAACCTAAAAATGACAGGTTGTTTAATAAGTATAAGCCTTACCTTAACTATATTTCATAATTTAAAGCTTCTTCATTTAAATTTTTTTGTGAAGAGGCTTAGTTTGTTAGTTTAATTTAATTTTAGTTTTTGCATTCATGTGTAAGGAAATATAATGAAATTAGCTTGTTTGTCAGGTATGAAAACTAGTGTTCATAAATTTGGTGGGTCTAGTTTAAAGGAGCCTGGTTCATTTGTCCGTGTTGCTAATATAGTGATAGATAATGTTCGCTCTTATAAAAATAATTTAATAGTTGTTTCTGCGGCCGGAAAAAGTACAAATCATCTCATTGAAATTGCAAATAAATCTCAAGCATCCCCATCGTCTGCAAGTGTTACTTTAGAAAGTTTATTTAATTATCAAGAGTCATTAATAAGTGCGGTGAGCAATAAAGTAACAAAAGAGGAGCTGCAAGTTTCTCTGTTTGAAGATGTTAATAAGTTAAAGCATATGATTGAAAGTAGTTGTGATAATGCTTTTGAAATAGCTGATTGGGTGTGCTTTGGGGAAGTGTGGTCGGCACGTTTACTGGCTGCCGTTTTGAACGATCTCGACGTTCAGGCTCAGTTTATAGACGCCAGAGACTTTCTTAGTTTGAACCATAACCAAGTTGATTTTGAGCTTAGTATCAATAAATTACGAGATCTTAATCTAGATAATGAAGTTATAAAAGTTGTCACAGGTTATATTGCTGCGGATGAAAATGGGAAAACTACGACATTAGGACGAAATGGAAGTGATTACTCGGCTAGTGTTTGTGCCCGTCTAACTTCAGCCTCCAAACTAGTATTTTGGAGTGATGTCTCTGGTGTATACAGTGCAGATCCTAATGTAATTAGTAGCGCATTCCCCCACTCTGTAATTAGCTGGGAAACAGCAAATCAACTTGCTCATTCAGGCAGTTCAGTGCTTCATCAACGAACATTGGAAGCTATTTATGATATGGACTGCGAGGTTCAGCTTAAAAATAGTATGAGTCCTAATTGCTTGGGGACAAAAATTGTTGTGCAAACCGAAAAGTATACGCCTCTAGTCTCTAGAATAAATAATTTAGGCCTGCTTCCCAGTCGATTGTGTTCAGAAATTGACAGTGCTCATATTATCAATGAATTTGAGATCCTTGATGAAAAACACTTTCTAGTAAAGTCTGAGTGTATTTCAAAATATGATGAATGTAAGAGCGTCAATCTTTTATTTATTCATGGTGTTAATGAAGAGATTGATAATTTGCTTCTTAATGAAGGCATATCTCCTTTTTATATTTGGAGAGTAAAAAATGAAAGCCACTTTGTGATAAGCACCTCTCGAATTGAAGATGAGCAATATCAGTCTTTACATGAGTTCGTGTGTTTAGGGGGACAAAAAGCTGAATATTTATACACATCATAAGCTTTATGTGTCGAAGTGGAAGCGGTTTATACATTGCGCTTTACTTTTTTGTTTCTAGTTTTAAATTATTTCGTGAGTTTTTATGCTTTTTAAACTTATTTCTGAATATAAAGGTTCTATACTTTTTTCGTCTTTTCTTAGTATGTTAAGTGCTTTGTCTGGTATTGCATTAATAGCGCATATTAATGATTACCTTTCTAATATAAATAATGGTGTTGAAAACTTTAAAGAAGGTCTTTCTTTTATGGTTTTTGGTGTTATTGCATTGGTTTTTTTTGGTGTTTTATCTCAGTTTATTTTAACAAAATTAAGCGCATCTATTGTTGAGAGACTCCGGGATATAATGGCCAAGCGAGTGCTTGCTACAAGTTATTCTAATTTGGAGAAGATCGGGGGACATAGGGTTTATGCAACAATTACTGGTGATGTTAGAACAATTTCTGATTCACTTTCTATACTACCTTTATTTGCTTATAACTTTACAGCTGTCGCCTTATGTCTTGTCTATATGGGATATTCTTCATGGGAATTGTTTCTTGTCGTTTTGTTCATTTTAACTTTTGCTGTGGTAGTAGCAAAAGTAATTTTGAATAAAGGAATAAAGAGTTTTGAAGAGTTGAGGGAATGCGATGATGAGCTCTTTTCCAATTTTAAAGCGTTGGTTGAAGGTGGCAAAGAATTAAATATTAACACCAATAGGAAGAGGTTTTTTTATCACAAGATATTGCTTCCAATAGCAGAAAAAATAAAGTTTGCAGATGTAAAGGCGAAAATGTTTTTTGTTTATATCACAAATTGGGCAAACGCAACTTTATTTATTTCAATGGGAGCTGTTGTTTTTGTCAGTCAATATTTCTTCCCACAGGTTACCGTTGAGATGATGGTTAGATTTGTCTTGATCATGATTTATTTAATGGGTCCTTTAAGCTTTTTGGTTGATAGCTTTGAAGAAATTAGTAATGGAATTGTAGCAAATAGGAAGATAGCTAGCCTTAATCTTTCAGAAGATATGGCCGAATTTGATACAGAAAAAAGTGTCAAAACGAATGACAATTGGTCTGAGTTAACGCTTAAAAATATTACTTTTAAATATAAAAAAGGTGAGTCTCCTGGATTTCAATTTGAAGTTGGACCAATAAACGCCAGTTTTAAAAGAGGCGAGGTTACATTTATAACCGGAGGAAATGGGAGTGGTAAATCTACGTTTGCTAAGCTGCTTACTGGTTTATATATTCCTGATAATGGAGAAATTACTATTGATGATTCGGCCATAAATTATGCCGATGGTGGGGAGTCATATCGTAAAAATTTCAGCACTATATTTTCTGACTTCTATGTCTTTAAACAAGCCTTGAACCGTGATGGTGAGCTTGCAAGAGATGAAGAGGTGCAATATTACCTAAAGCGTCTTAATTTGGAGGATAAAGTATCTGTTAAAGATGGATGCCTATCGACAACAGACCTATCTCACGGCCAGAAAAAGCGTTTGGCATTAGTCTTATCTTACATCGAAGATTCTCCAATTTGTCTATTTGATGAATGGGCAGCCGATCAAGACCCATATTTTAGACAGTTTTTTTATCAAGAGCTGCTACCTGAACTAAAGCGTAAAGGAAAGTCTGTAATCGTAATTAGTCACGATGATAGATATTTTTCATTAGCAGATAAACTCTATAAGTTTGAATCCGGTAAAGCAAAACTGATTAATGTTAAAAACGAATCAGATGAATGTTTCGAAGAGGCAGTCGTTTAGGTAACGATTAGTATTTAGTTTTATCTATTTTTATCAAGGATAAGCTTGGTATTACTGAGCTTAGAATTTTGAATTAAAAGGCTTTAATATAGTTATGAATATTGATAACGTTTTTCCCCTATCAACAGCTCAAGAAAGTATTTACTTTGACCAAATAATAAAACCTACTAACCCATGTTATAATCTTGGTTGTGTTGTTCGTTTGAAGAAAGCTGATTTTTATCTATTACAGCAAGGATTAAATGAACTGGTAAGTCAGTTCGATATGTTTAGTGCTCGATTATTTTACCAAGGAAAAGAGTTAGTCCAGAGTTTTGGTTATTATGATAGTTTTCCGTTAGAGTTCCATGATTATTCTAATGTTGATAATGCCGAAGAAGTTGTTGAGTCCCTCACAAAAGAACAGTTTGATCGGGTCTTTACTTTGGGTGAAGATCGACTCATTGAATCCTGTTTATATCGTATTAGCGAGGAGCAACATGTTTGGTGTTTAAGAATACACCACATCTTAGTAGATGCACTCGGTATTGCATTATGGGTAGATAATGTTAAAAAACTGGCTCAGGGTCAGGAGATCGAAGCATTCAGTACAATAGGTTCATTTCGAGATGTTATCGTCGCTGAACAAGCTTATTTAGGATCTGAGAAATATAATCAAGATGCACAGTATTGGCGAGAAAAGTTTCAGGTATTGCATGAGCCAATGCTCTTACCTAACTTTTCGGACCAAGAAAGAATAGGGACAACACTGAGTCACCGTGTGACTATTGAATTAGATGAATCACTTCGTAATGCTTTAATGACTAGAGCAAAACAGCTAGGTGGAGAAATTAATCAACTAGGCCTTGCTGCGTTGCTAATTTATTTCTCTAAAGTTGCACAACGCAATGACGTTGTAGTTTCTACTCCTACTCACCGCCGTCGTAGTAGAGAGCAACGTAATACGGTTGGTATGTTTACTACCGACCTCCCAGGTTGCTATGAACTAAACGCGAGTCAAACACCTGCTGAGCTTATTAAGGCAATAAGTAAAGAACAACGTAAGAATATGAGGCATCAAGCCTTCCCGATGCATCATTTAGGACGAATGTTGAATCTTGTAGCGCATGGGCGAGACTTCTTAACGGAGGTTGTTTACAACTATGTCCCATTAGGTGTTGATATCGAAAGTATGGCAACGAATGCGGAGCGAGACCCTCTTCATATTCGCCTGACAGACTACGGTGCTAATTCTTCATTGACACTGGATGTGTATTGTCGAGACGAATATGTGAGTAAAGATGAAGCTTACCAAATAGGGAAGCGCTATATCCATGTGTTAGAGCAACTAGCTAAGCAAGAAGAACCACACTCATTGCAAGATATTGAAGTGATTACTCAGGCTGAACGAGACACGTTGCTTACGGATTTCAACGATACTAGCAGAGAAGAACTGCTTGAACACAGTTGGCCTGAATTATTTGCAAAGCAAGTTGTAAACACACCAGATGCTATTGCTGTGCAGCAAGATGGGCACTGTTTAAGTTATCGTGAGTTAGATAACGCATCAAATCGTGTCGCCAATGCCTTAAGAATGAAAAATATAGGTTCAGGTAATCTTGTTGGGGTGCTAGAGCATAGAGGGCCTGATTTCTTAACTATGCTAGTTGGTATTATTAAATCAGGAGCGGCGTGGATACCTTTTGATCCAAATCACCCTTCACAACGTTGGTTAGATGTTCTGGGAGAAAGTGAACCTGAGATGTTGCTGGTTGGTGACTCTATGATGTTAGAGCACCGAGTTATGAAGCGTAAATGGCGCAAGGAAAAGGTCAAGACACTTGCTGAGCTAATGCTAGAGTGTGAAAATGAATCACCTATCGAAGTTTACCCCAGCTTACAAGATTTGGCCTATGTAATTTTTACTTCCGGTTCTACTGGTAAGCCTAAAGGTGTGATGATTGAGCATGCTGGTCTGATCAACAACATGCTAGCTAAATTTAAACCGCTATCATTAACTCATGATGATGTTATTGCACAAACCGCCTCCCAGTGCTTTGATATATCAATTTGGCAAAACTTAACCGCGCTATTATTAGGGGCGCGGGTAAATATCGTCCCAAATGATATTTGTCGTGATCCTAATGCCTTACTTGAATACTTAAACAAGTATGAGGTAACCATCTGGGAACCTGTCCCTTCAATGATAGACGCTGCGCTTGCGTATAAATTACCGCTAACTTCTTTGCGTTGGGTCTTACCTACCGGCGAAGCATTAACAGCACAATTAGTTGAGCGTTGGTTCCAGCGTTATGCTGAAATCCCGCTGATGAATGCTTATGGGCCTGCTGAGTGTGCTGACGATGTGGCTTTTCAGCCGATCCATAGTCCAGTTGAGCGTGTGTTAATTGGTAAGCCTGTTGCAAATGTTCGATTACATATTGTTGATAATCACCTCGCATTACTTCCGATTGGTGCCGTGGGTGAAATTGCCGTTTCAGGACCTATTGTCGGACGTGGTTACTTGAATTTGCCAGAACAAACGGATGCTACTTTTGTGGCCAACCCTTTTGCTCAAGATGATTTAGATACTCGGCTATATTTGACAGGCGATCTCGCGCGTAGGTTATCCGATGGTAGTCTTGAATATATAGGGCGCAAAGATCATCAATTAAAAATTAGGGGCTATCGTATCGAACCTGGTGAGATTGAAAGTGTACTTCAAAGTCATGAGTCTGTACGTAAAGTTGTTGTTGATGCAAAGCCTGATAAGTTCCAGCAACTGTGTTTAGTGGCTTATATTGTTACTAATAGTGCGGTGGATCTACACAAAGTCAGAGAGTTCCTAAAAGGGAAATTGCCAAATTACATGATACCTCAGGCAATCGTCGAGATAGCTCAGCTGCCATTAACTGCCAATGGTAAGGTTGACCGTTCTGCATTACCTGAGCCAATGTTTGAAGAAAAAGGTGAATTTATAGAGCCAAAAACGCAAACAGAAGAAAAATTGGCTCATATATGGATGGAGTTACTTAACCGTGAGCGTGTGAGTACCCATGCTAACTTTTTTGAACTGGGTGGGCATTCTTTATTAGCTTCTCGTTTGGTATCTGTAATTCGTGAGGCTTGGCAGGTTGAACTGTCGATAAAGACAGTGTTTGAGACAGACTCTTTAGCCGATTTAGCAATAACAATTGAACAGGCTAGCCAAAGTGAATTACCAAGAATAGGTAAAGCTCCACATGGTGAAAGTTTACCGCTTTCGTTTGCTCAGCAAAGGCTATGGTTTATTGATCAGGTCGAAGAAAGTGCGACTGAATATAATATGGCCGCAGCATTTCATATTGATGGAGTGCTAAATACAGCTGTATTATCTGATGCATTAAAGCACATAATTATGCGTCACCATGTACTACACACTGTTTATCGAGAAATTGATAATGTGATTGAGCAGGTACGCTTATCTGATGTTGATTTTGTATTAGAACAGCAAGATCTTTCTCCACTTGATACCGAAGAGCAAGAAAAAGATTATACAGCACAACTTCGTGCGCAAATTCTTAAGCCGTTTGATTTGAGCTGTGACTTAATGCTCAGAGCTAAACTGCTCAAATTGGCGGACACGCGTTATTACTTAATTCTTACTGTGCACCATATCGCCTCTGATGGGTGGTCTAAGAAAGTATTGATTGATGAGTTGTCAGCATTATATACAGCGTTTATCAAAGATCAAAATGATCCATTAACACAGTTAGAAATTCAATATTCGGACTATGCACATTGGCAACGAGCTTGGTTGGTAAGCGAACGCTTACAATCGGAGCTAAGTTTCTGGAAGAAAGAGCTACAAGGGCTTCCACCAGTGCATACTATACCTTTGGATAAACCTCGCCCAGCGGTACAGAGCCACAACGGTGAAATGCTATCAGCTACTTTGTCAGCATCGACAAGCTTAGCGGTGCAGCAATTTGCAAAAAACAATAACGTTACACTATTTATGTTGTTAAATGCGGCGCTGGCAAGCTTATTGAGTCGCTACAGCAACGAGGAAGATATTGTTGTTGGCACGCCCACAGCAAATCGTGATCAGACGCAAGTAGCGCCGTTGGTTGGCTTCTTTGTTAATACTGTACTGATGCGCTCAGATCTTTCTGGCGATCCTTCTTTTAGTGAGTTGCTAAGTCGTTCTAAAGAATGTGCACTGAATGCTTTTAGCCATAGTCAGCTCCCTTTTGACGCGATTGTAGAGGCGCTTCAACCAACACGTAGCTTGAGTTATAACCCATTATTCCAAGTAATGCTGGCATTGCAGAATAATGAGCAAAGTGAGATCAATCTACCTGAAGCCTGCTTAACTGAAATGCCTATTGAGAACGTTCGCTCTCAATTTGATTTAAGCCTTGAAGCACAACAGAATGGCGATTACTTACAGTTCAATTGGACTTGGGCAACAGATCTTTTTGAAAAACGCAGTATTGAAGCTATGTCGGTGCAATTTAATCGACTACTAGAAAGTGTTATTTCTGAACCAAATCTAAAGATAAGCGACATACCTTTAATCAACGAATGTGAACGCCAGACATTACTAGATAAATGGAATGGCAGCGTGCAAAGCTCTGTGAGCACACACTGCATTCATGAACGCTTTGAAAGTCAGGCGAATGAGCGCCCTGACGCAATAGCGCTAACGATTGAAAGTGAAGCTATTAGTTATGATCAACTAAATAAGCGGGCAAACCGACTGGCACATTATTTAATCTCACAAGGTGTAGGTGCAGATATGTTAGTTGGGCTTTGTGTTGAACGCTCAGCAGAAATGATTGTGGGTATACTTGCCATTTTAAAAGCAGGTGGAGCCTACTTACCGTTAGATCCAGCTTACCCTGAAAATCGACTTACTCATATGCTAGAGGATTCAGGTGTAAACATTATTTTGTGTCAGTCTCACTTAGAATCAAAGCTGCCTTTGGAGCAGCAGCTTATTTTACATATTGATGACCAGCAGCGGTTGTTAACTTATCCGGATACGAATCCACAAAATAGCACAACCTTAAATAATTTGGCTTATGTTATCTATACCTCCGGTTCTACAGGAAAACCCAAAGGTGTAATGGTTGAGCATCAGCAGATAAGTCGTTTATTTGAAACCAATGCCGCCGATTTTCGTTTTAATCATACTGATGTTTGGACGCTGTTTCACTCATATGCATTCGATTTTTCGGTATGGGAAATCTGGGGAGCATTGTCATTTGGTGGACGTTTGGTGATTGTGCCACATTGGGTTGCTCGTTCTACACCAGAATTTTATGACTTGTTAGATACAGAAAAAGTAACGGTATTGAACCAAACTCCTACCGCATTCGGTCATTTAATTAATGTCGATTTGGAGCAGTGTAAAGCACTGTCATTACGTTGTGTGATATTTGGAGGTGAAGCGCTCAATTTGAATGCATTAGTTCCTTGGATTGAGCGTCATGGTGATGCGAAACCAGAGCTGGTTAATATGTATGGCATTACAGAGACGACAGTGCATGTTACATATCGTCGTATTTATCGTAGTGACATAACGTTGCGTGGGAATGCGAGTTTGATCGGCGCGCCTTTAAATGACCTATCAATATATCTTTTAACACCCTCCTTAGACTTAGTACCTGTCGGCGTCCCAGGAGAAATGTATGTTGGGGGGAAAGGTGTTACCCGTGGATATTTGAATCGAAAAACACTGACCAATGAACGTTTTATTGTAAACCCATTTAATGCCTGTGAGCGCTTATATCGCACCGGAGACCTTGCACGCTATCGCACAGATGGAGAATTAGAATATCTTGGGCGATGTGATCAGCAGGTAAAAATAAGAGGTTTCAGAATTGAATTGGGTGAAGTCGAATCATGTTTACTCGGCTTGCCAGAAGTGATTGAAGCGGTAGTGGTTGCTAGAAATGAGCCATTGCAATTAGCAGCATACTTCGTTATGTCCAAAGATGTTTCGTATGATGAGTCGTCGTCTATCATCTTTGTTCGTGATGCATTAAGTGCTCAATTGCCTGAGCATATGGTGCCATCAGCCTTCGTAAAGCTAGAGAAGCTACCAATAACAGCGAACGGTAAAGTTGATAAGAAAGCACTGCCAGAGCCGTTTTTTATGGGCCACGATGAGAATAATTATGTTGCACCTAAGAGCGAAATTGAACGAGTTTTGTGTGATGTGTGGCAGGCTGGATTGCAGATTGAAAGTGTGGGTATAACGGATAACTTTTTCCATATTGGTGGGGATTCAATTCGTGCAATATCAATTGTTTCTGCAAGTAAAAAAGCGGGCCTTAACTACTCAATCAGAGATTTATTTGCATACCCAAATATTCATAGTTTGGCAAGTGCGATTGAAGAGAAGCGAACGCAGGTAATTGAGTCTCAAAGTGTTTCTGCATTCTCATTACTTAATGCAACTGAGAAAAATTGGCTTGATTCTCACCCACAGCGCGCGCGGCTAGTTGATGCGTATCCACAGTCCACTTTACAACAGGGAATGATAGTACATAACTTGCTTGATACGGAAACGGGGATGTATAGAGATGTATTTGGTTTTCACCTAAAAGCACGTTGGAATTTAACGTATTTTGAGCAAGCTGTTGCGGCGTTGGTTGCTGAGCACGAATCTTTCCGCACTGTATTTTGTAATACGACAGAGCGCCCTTTGCTACTTGTATTTGAAGAGTTGGCGATACCGTTTGAATATCGAGATTTACGCGAATTAAATCACCAGCAGCAGAAGGAAGATATAGCGAGCTGGACCGAGCAAGACAATATTACAGGGTTCGATTTCGACTCAACGCTATGGCGGATTGTTGTGCATCATTTAAAGGATGATGAGTTTTATTATCAAATTATTTTCCATCACTCATTATGGGATGGTTGGAGTGTTGCTAATATTAATACAACGCTCTTTAATTATTACTCGACACTATGCAATGGCGGCTCACTGCCTGAGCCAAGCTCGGTGCTATCTTATAGTCACTTTATTGCTGCAGAGCAAAATGCAGTTGAAAGTGCTGGATCAGAGCAATATTGGAAAGAAAAGTTACAAGATGCTCAGCTGCCTTGGTGGGCAACTGCAGAGCAGGAAGGGCAGCGTCTCTTAACTTACAAGTTCTCTTCAACTCATAATGAAAAAATCAAAGCGCTAGCGCATCAGCTAAATGTGCAAGAGAAGAGTGTTTTGTTAGCTGTTCATACAACATTGTTAGCTTTAATTAGTGGTAATTCAGATGTGACGACTTCGGTTGTGGCAAATGGACGCCCAGAAGTTGAAGGCAGTGAACGCGCACTAGGATTATTTTTAAACTCGTTACCTTTACGTGTTAAAGATTTCAAGTTGAGTTGGTGTGAGTTAATACGCCAGCTAAATGGCGAGCTGTTAGACTTGATGGAGCATCGCACATACCCACTTTCTGCTATACAGGATGCTGTAGGTATGGAGTTTTCGGCCTCCTTGTTCAATTACATTGATTTTCATGTTTATAAAAATATGGGAGATGAAATTCAAGTTGTAGCGGTTGATGATTTTGAGATGACAAACTATCTATTTGACGCCAATTATAGCAGAGATCCGCTAACGAATAGCCTAGAAGCCAGTATTAGCTTAGACAGTGGCTGTTTTGATGAGGGGTTTTCCGAGCGTATTCACAATTATATAGACAATATTGTATCGACGCTGGTTGAGCGACCAGAAAGCCAAGTTAATATGCTTGAATACCTAGGCGAGCAGGAGGTGGCGCATTCACTGGTTGATTGGAATAACACATCGGATCCATCTCTTATGTCTGTTAGCTGGCCTGAACTATTTGCAAGGCAGGTTGCAAAAACTCCCGATGCAATTGTTGCAACGTGTAAAGGCCAACACTTAACGTTTGCTGAGCTTAATGATGCTTCTGAAATCATTGCGAAGAACTTATGCCATCATGGTGTTCAAGTTGGCGATATTGTTGGGGTGTTAGACCACCGTGGGCTTGATTATTTAGTGATGATGGTTGCGGTGTTAAAATCAGGGGCAGCTTATCTGCCTTTAGATCCCGAACAACCGTCCAATCGCTGGCTACAAATCATAGGTGATAGTAACCCTGCGTTAATTCTGGTGGGTGATAAGCTTTCATTGGAGTCCCGTTGGTTAAATCGTAATTGGAAAAGTGAGAACGTATATTCTTATTCACAACTTACTACTTTGCAATACGTTGATCAGATAACCTTAAGCTTCCCTAGTTTGAATGACTTAGCGTATATTTTATTTACCTCTGGTTCGACAGGTACACCAAAAGGGGTCATGGTAGAGCATCGTGGTATGGTAAATAATATGCTCTCTAAAATTGCTCCTCTTTCGCTGACAAAAGCGAGTGTGATAGCACAAACGGCTTCTCAGTGCTTCGACATTTCTGTATGGCAATTCTTAACAGCACCAATAATTGGTGCAAAGCTCAGCATTGTACCAAATGAAATAACGCAGGATCCTCAAGCATTGTTGGATCATTTACGGATTAGCCAAATAACTCACTGGGAGCCGGTTCCTTCAGTGATGAAAGCTGCATTGCATTATAACGTTGAGTTGCCAAGCCTAAAGTGGGTATTGCCAACGGGTGAGGCGTTAACCCCTGTATTGGTGAAGCAGTGGTTTGCACAGTACCCCGAAATCCCATTAATGAACGCTTATGGCCCTGCCGAATGTTCTGATGATGTTGCATTCCAACCAATTAGTGGACCTGTAGATCGTGTTCTTATTGGGAAGCCGATTGCTAATGCCCGCTTGCATGTTGTAACACCTGATTTAGCACTTGCACCAATAGGAGTGGTTGGTGAGTTGGCTGTTTCTGGGCCTGTTGTAGGTCGAGGGTATATTGGTTTACATGACAAAACGAAGGAAGTTTTTATTGATAATCCATGGCCACAAGACGCTTTTGATTCGAAGATGTATTTGACAGGAGATCTCGTGAAGCGAGATATCGATGGCAGTTTAGAGTACCTTGGCCGAAAAGATTTCCAAGTAAAAGTTCGTGGTTATCGAATTGAAACTGGTGAGATAGAGTCAGTGTTAACACGCCATGAATTGGTTAAAGATGCTGTTGTGGTGTCAGCATTGCGCGATGAAGATGATTATCAACTCGTTGCCTATGTCGTTACAGATACTCAGGAGGCACAGGCTGTAATTGGTGTTACCGAGTTAAAAGATTACTTGCGCCAGCATTTACCACATTACATGGTTCCAGCCATCATTATGCAGTTAGACAGCTTTCCTTTATCTACAAATGGCAAGTTAGATCGTAATGCATTACCTGATCCAGATATAAATAATCAGAGTGAGTATGAAGCGCCGACCACAGACATAGAAAAAGGTCTGGCTGCTGTGTGGGAGCAGTTGCTTAAGGGTCGAAAAGTTGGTCGTAATGATAATTTCTTTGATATCGGTGGGCACTCTTTACTCGCGACAAGGATGATAAATGAGATTCGAGAGTTGTGGGCTGTAGAGCTCCCTCTTAAAGCTGTTTTTGAAGCCAGTTCAATTTCAGATATTGCCATTTTGATTGAAAATGCTAAAGAATTAGAAACACTGAGTGATGATGTTGATTTAGATAATTTATCTGAAGAAGAGTTAGATCGCTATTTGGAAATGCTGTCAGAACAAGGTGTGGAGGTATAATCAGATGAATTCAGGTGAAAATAATTACAACGTAGAACAACGTTCTGCAGTTGATGAAAAGCGCGCAAAACTAAAAGCATTAATGGCAGCGAAAAAGTTGAAAGAAAAATCTGCTGTGCCAAAAATGGTTAAACACCATGAGAAAGGTAGCATGATACCGTTGTCTTTCACGCAGCAACGATTATGGAACATTGACCAGATGCAAGAAGGCAGCGTTGAGTACAATATGCCAATTGTTTTGCGATTAAAGGGTAACTTAAATCATGATGCGTTGACGTGGTGTTTCAATACGATAGTCAATCGGCATCATATTTTACGAACCACATACCATGCGCAAGATGGAAAGCCGTATCAAGTCCTTCAAACAGAATATAAGTTTGCTTTGCCCTGTAAAGATTTTTCTAACATGGAACGTGACTCTCAAAAAGATGCGTTAGATAGACAAGTTGAACAGGTGTTAGGATTACAATTTGATCTCTCTGAGGATCTTATGATCCGAGGAGAGCTTATCAAGTTAGATGATGATGTAAATGTTTTGATTCTCGTCATGCATCACATAGCATCAGATGGGTGGTCGCAAGGTATTATGGTCAATGAGCTTATGGAGTTATACATAGCTTATACTCAAAATAAGGAAAACCCGCTGCCAAGTATCGAATTGCAATATAGTGATTACGCTTGTTGGCAAAGGGAGTGGTTAAAAGGGGAAGCGCTGAAACAGTTAAGCTCTTATTGGACAGATCTTTTGGCGAGTATACCTGCTCTGCATAGTTTACCAACTGATTTTCCTCGCCCTCCTCAGCAAAGCTATCGGGGGAAACAACTGGATCGAATGCTACCGAAGCCAACATTAGTCGCTTTAAACCAGCTTGCCCGCAAGCATAATACGACTTTGTTTAGCGTATTAAATGCAGCGTTAAGTTGCCTTATCGCACGTTATAGCGGCGAGACAGATATCGTTATTGGGACACCCGTTGCTAATCGAGATAACGTTGATGAGCAAGCGATGATTGGAAGTTTTATAAATAATATAGTGCTTCGCACCGATGTCTCTGAGCCTCAGTCTTTTGAGCAGTTATTGATACACACTAAGCAGCAATCGCTCGCATCATTTGCTCAACAACAAATGCCATTTGATACGTTGGTGGAAAAGTTGCAGCCAGAGCGAAGCCTTAGCTTTCATCCAATATTTCAAATTATGTTAGTGTTGCAAAATAATGATTATGGAGAATTAGCGCTACCAGGCTTAGAGGTTGAAGTCGACATGTTAGACGATAATTATGCTCGATTTGACATAACATTAGAAGCGAAAGAGTCGGAGCAGGAGCTTACCTTTAATTGGGTATATGCAACTGACCTCTTCACTGAAGAAAGTATTAGTCAGCTTGCAGATAGTTTTAATGTAATGTTACAAAGCATCGCTAACCAACCAGAACAACAAATCCAAAGGTTACCTTTATTAGAGCCATCTGACGAAGAGCTTATTCTAAATCGGTTTAATCATCAGCAACAGCCATTTGAAGATGAGAGTTGTATTCATCAGTTATTTGAGCGGCATGTATTACATAATGGTGACGCCATTGCAGTTACCTCACAACAGCAAGTATTGACATATAATGAGCTGAACCAAAAGGCGAATCAATTAGCGCATTGTTTAGTAGAGCAAGGCGTTAAGCCAGACACATTAGTAGGCTTATCTCTGAATCGCTCAATTGATATGTTAGTCGGTATTCTGGGTATATTGAAAGCGGGCGGAGCGTACGTTGCTATGGATGCTAAAAACCCTGATGAACGCCTGCAATATATGCTCGATAATAGTGAAGTAGACATCGTTGTTACACAGCAAGAGTTTGCCGTTCGCTTTGCATCACAGCACATAATTGTTATCGATGAAACTCAAACATCGGCAAGATTAAATCGCTTTCCTGTAACGGAACCAAAGCTGGATATTCCCTTAACGTCAACTAACCTTGCGTATGTTATTTATACGTCAGGCTCAACAGGCATGCCTAAAGGGGTTATGCTAGAGCATAAGGGAGCAGTAAACTTAATTCAAAATCAAGAGCCTATGTTTTCTGTTGCCGCAGAAAGTCACGTTCTTCAGTTCGCTTCGTTAGGGTTTGATGCTGCATCATGGGAATGGATGATGGCGTTGTCAAACGGTGCAAGTTTGCATATATGTTCTGATAATATGCGCATAGATACAGAAGCGTTAGCGGGTTTCCTATTAGAAAAACAAATTACACATGCGCTTTTGCCGCCATCTTTACTTGCTCACCTAGATTTTGAGCGTGACTATTGTTTTGAAGCATTGATCGTCGGTGGGGAAGCTTGTGAACAATCACTTGCTTGGAAGTGGGCTGAAAAATTTCCTTTATACAATGCTTACGGGCCATCAGAAAGTACAGTTTGCGCTTCGATTTGCAAGGTATTCCCAAATCAAACCGTAGCGATAGGATACCCGTTAAATAACCTATCCTTATATGTGTTGGATGCAGAAAGACAAACCTTGCCAGTTGGTGTTGTGGGTGAGTTGTACGTTTGCGGTGTTGGGCTAGCTAGAGGTTACCTGAATCGAGAGGATTTAACTGCGGAAAGCTTTTTCCAATTAGAGTTAGGTTATCAACGCTCTGAACGAGTGTATAAAACGGGTGATTTAGTTCGATGGTTACCGGATGGTCGCTTAGTATTTATGGGGCGGGTTGATGATCAGGTCAAGATCCGTGGTTTTAGGATTGAACTTGGTGAGATAGAAGCCACTTTGACAAAACACCTTGAGGTTAAAGATGCTGTCGTACTAGCACATACTGAAGAGGGAGATACGCAGTTAATTGCTTGGGTTGTGGTGGATAGCAAAAAGTTGAACGGTAGTTTGACTGTTAATGAACTTACCGCTCATGTGAAGCAATATCTACCACATTATATGGTGCCAAGTGCATTTGCATTGATGGATTCACTACCGTTGACGGCTAATGGTAAGGTGGACAAGAAAGCATTACCAAAGCCACAAATAATCGAGTCGAATGAGTTTGAGGCCGCTGAAACCAAAACTGAACGTGCCCTAGCCGAGATTTGGTGTGATTTACTTAAAGTAGATTCTGTTGGCAAGCAAAGTAACTTCTTTATCTTAGGTGGGCACTCATTGATGGCGACTAGGTTGCTCGCATCTTTAAAAGCAACATGGTCAATTGAGCTTAATATTAAGCTTATTTTTGATGCCCAAACATTGCAAGAACAAGCTAGTAAAATTGATGAAGCACTCGAGGTATCAGATACTTTCGCAATGCCTCCTGTTTTGCGCGTACCAGACAATATTCTCGCACCACTGTCATACTCTCAACAAAGGTTATGGTTTATAGATCAAATGCAGTCTGGCGGCAGTGAGTACAATATGCCCGCTGCAATAAGGCTTCAGGGAAGATTGGATGTTGAAGCGCTGGAAAGGGCGTTGGTAAGGATCGTTGATCGACATGAAATATTAAAAACAGTCTACTTGGAGGTTGATAACTCAGAGCGTGGAGAAGGTGACTCACAGCCATTCCAAAGTTTATTACCTAGCACTGTTCAGTTTTCAATTCATAAAACGAATTTAATGGCTTTGAATGATGAGCAGCAAATACATGCTATTTCGCACAAAGGCGCAGAGCAAGCTTCAAAATATTTTGATTTAAAACGCGACTTTATGATCCGTGCTGAATTGTTGATACTTTCTGAGCAAGAGCATGTATTACTATTGACTCTCCATCATATTGCTTCGGATGGTTGGTCTGTCGGGTTGCTTATTGATGAATTGTCAAAGCTTTACACAGCGTTTGCATCAGACTTACCTGACCCACTTGCACAACAACCAATCCAATACCGTGATTATGCACATTGGCAGCGAAATTGGCTGCAAGGTGAAGTTTTACAAGCGCATTTGGAATACTGGCGTACGCAGTTGGCTGGGTTACCTCAAGTTCATAGTCTGCCGCTTGACTATCAGCGACCAGCGGAACAACGGTTCCAAGGAGCTCAACTTAAACAGTTTATAGAGTCAGGCACTCTAGAGCGTTTGCAGACTTTATCAAAGCAAAATAATGCTACTTTATTTATGAGTCTACATGCACTGTTTTCTTATCTTTTAGGCTTGTATAGTGCAGAGCAAGATATCGTAATGGGAGCACCTGTTGCCAACCGTGATCAACCAGAAACCTCGAGCTTAATAGGGTTTTTTGTTAATACAGTTGTATTAAGGCTAGACCTATCTGATAACCCAAGTTTTGAGGTGTTGCTTAAGCGTAGCAGGGAAACACTGTTATCTGCTTGGGAGCATCAGCAAGTACCATTTGAAGCCCTTGTGGATGAATTACAACCGGAGCGTAGTCTCAGTCATAATCCGTTATTTCAGATAATGCTGTCACTAAACAACATTGAGTTAAAAGAACTAAGCCTGAATGACGTAGTATTATCACAAGTAGAGATAGAGAGTCATACTGCGCAATTTGATCTTACGCTTGATGCGAGTGAGTCGGAAACCGGTTTGGAGCTGGTTTGGGAATATAATACTGAGTTATTTAAACAAGAAACGATCACTGCAATGATGCAGTTATTCGCTCAGCTTGTAGAAGTTGTAACTACAACACCAAAGATACCATTGGCATCGTTAGAATTGCTGGCAGAAAGTGATGAACACTGCCTGCAAAGCTGGGTGAATGTTGAGCAGGAAGGTGCGGTGGAGCAAACGTTGCTTGAGATGTTTAATGAGCAGGTGAACTGCTGTGCTCATACTACGGCAGTGGTTTCTGGCGGTACGCGTTTAACATATGCTGAGTTAAATGCTCAGGCTAATCAGTTAGCAAACCTTTTAATACAAAGAGGAGTGAGTAACGGAGTATTGGTCGGCTTATGCTTGCCTAGAAATAGTAATCTCATTGTTGCTATCTTAGCGATTATTAAGGCTGGAGGAGCATACTTACCATTGGATCCAGCTTATCCATTAGCGCGACTAGAACACATGGTGAGTGATTCAGGTGTGCGCTTGGTTATCGCTGAGTCAACGAACACATCAAGTCTTGCTAGTAAAGATCTTGAGTTTGTATTACTTGATGACACTGTGATCGCTGAACAATTAGAGATGCAATCATCGACTTTAGCAACGCTGGTGACATCAGAAGCTGCACCAAACTATGTCATCTATACGTCTGGCTCTACCGGGATGCCCAAAGGGGTTAGTGTGAGTCGTAAAGCATCGTCAAAGCACATCAGCTCTATTAATAAATACTATCAAATACAGTCCGACGATAAATGTTTATTATCAGCCTCTGTTAACTTTGATGCAGCTTTTGAGCAGATTTTTGTTCCACTTACAAATGGTGCTGAACTGCATGTTCTTGAATTACAGAATATGTCGGCTCAAGCATTCGGTCTTTATTTGGATGAACATAAAATAACAATTGCTGATTTACCACTGGCATATTTAAGCCAATACCTGAATTATTTGCACTCTTTAGATAAGCCTGTGAATGATGGAAAAACCCTTGAACTTCGTGCCTTGAAACTCTTAATTGTTGGCGGCGAGGTAATACCTAAGGCATTAGTCGAAGATTGCTACCATCGCAATGTTTGTGAGCGTTTCATTAATGCATACGGCCCAACAGAGGCGTTGGTCACAAGTACAGTGTGTACAATAACAGAAAATGACTTGGAGACTTTAGCGACGCTTCCTATTGGTCAAGCATGTGGTGACCGTAAACTGTACGTTGTTAGTAATGAGCTAAGACGTGTTCCTGTTGGTGTGGTTGGCGAGCTGTTAATTGGAGGTGACTGCTTAGCTGATGGTTATTTAGGTCATGAGTCACTGACAAAAGAACGTTTTTTTGCTGATCCTTTTAGTTCTAAGCTAGATGATAAAGTATATAGGACAGGAGATCTGGTTCGATTCAGACGAGACGGTCAGTTAGAGTTTATTGGTCGTGTTGATGAGCAAGTTAAATTGCGAGGCTTCCGTATAGAACTTGGAGAAATAGAAACGGCACTTATTAGGCACCCACAAGTAAGCCAAGCTGTTGTAATAATAAGAAAGAGTCGCTCAGGGTTGGATCAACTTGTCGCTTATCTTGTTACTGAGTGTGAGACTGCGCTTAGCTCTGTCATGTTTAAATGGCTGAGCAATACGCTACCTGAGCATATGGTTCCGTCTATCTATGTTTCACTTGACGAATTACCGTTAACTGCGAGCGATAAAATTGATAGAAGGGCACTGCCAGAAGTCGACCTTGAACAGCTGGTGGAATTCGTCGAACCTAGTACAGAAACAGAGAAACAACTATCTCTAATTTGGCAGTCGCTCCTGTCGGTCACAGCGGTAGGTTGTGAGAGTAACTTTTTTGCACTAGGAGGCCATTCTTTATTGGCTGCAAGGTTAGCTTCTCAGATCCGTGACATGTGGCAAATTGAGCTTGCAATAAAAACGATATTTGAAGCACAAACCTTAAGACAGCTTGCATTGCAAATTGACACTATGTTGGCGATGGGTCGTAATAATGAAGCCGTGATGCCCTTGCTGGCGAAGCCGAAAGAGCATAACTTGCCGTTATCCTTTGCCCAACAACGTTTATGGTTTATTGATCAATTAGAAAGCGATAGTTGTGAATACAATATGCCCTCGGCGTTTGAACTTGTTGGTGAGCTAGATGTTGATGCTCTGATACGTGCAATGAATGTAATTCTAGATCGACACGAAGTGCTTCGCACCATCTATGTTGAGCAGGGGCAAGATGTAGTTCAAGTTGTGTTAACAGAAGTGTCTCTTGAAATTGACGTTATTGAGTTGAGCTCTTTGTCAGATAGTGCTCAGAGAAAGAAGGTTGAAGAATATATCAACCAAGAAGCAGAGACCCCATTTAATCTAAATCGGGATCTTATGTTGCGTGCGAAGTTATTAAAGCTTACTGCTGATAACGGCATACAACAGAAATATGTGCTACTGGTAACGCAGCATCATATTGCTTCAGATGGCTGGTCTGTAGAGCTGATGATTACTGAGTTAAGTACCCTATATAACGCCTTTGTTAATGGTCATGCTAACCCGCTTTCACCACTTCAATATCAATATGGTGACTATACATATTCGCAACGCCTTTGGTTGCAAGATAATGAATTAACTAAGCAGGTAGACTATTGGCTTAACTATTTGCAAGATCTGCCACCCGTTCACAGTTTGCCATTAGACAAGGCTAGGCCGTCAGAACAAAATTACCAAGGGGCACAATTCGACTGTCGATTGGATCGCGATTTATCATTGTCAGTCAAGCGCTTGGCACAAGAAAATAATGCAAGTTTGTTTATGCTGTTAAATGCCGCTTTCTCTGCTTTGTTGAATCGTTACAGTCGTGAGTCTGATATTGTTATCGGCTCCCCTGTCGCCAATCGTGAACAATCTGCGCTAGAGCCAATTATTGGTTTCTTTGTTAATACTTTAGTGATACGTACCGATGTTGATAGCAAACAAAGCTTTGTATCACTTTTGGCACAAAGCCGAGAAAATGTGATGAAAGCGTTGTCGCATCAACAGGCACCATTTGAAGCAATTGTTGAACGATTACAGCCAAGTCGCAGCCTCAGTTATAATCCGTTGTTCCAAATTATGCTGTCGGTTGAAAATAACAGCCGCAATGAGGTCGATCTACAGGGGTTACAGGTAAGCATTTTAGAGCAGGATGAATGTTTATCTCAATTTGATCTCTCTTTAAATGTTGTTGAATCAGACGATGAAATTCAATTCAATTGGGAGTATGCGACAGCGCTGTTCGAGCATGAGAGTATTGTGCGTATGGCAAGGCACTTTACACAATTGCTTGCAGAAATCGTATCCAAGCCAGAAGCGCCACTGTGTGACTTGTCTATTTTGAGTAGTAAAGAGCGTACCCAAATACTGAATGAATTTAACGGTAAGTCAGTTGATTACCAAGGTGATATGTGTATTCATCATCGTTTCGAACAACAAGTTAGCCGTACGCCCAATGAAATTGCAGTCGTGGGAGATGATTATTATCTTACGTACATGGAGTTAAACACGAAGGCAAATAAACTTGCGCATTACTTACGTGAGCAGGGAGTGTGTGCTGGTCAACTGGTCGGGATATATGCACGTCGATCACCTTCATTTTTAGTCGCAATTATGGCCATTATGAAGGCCGGAGGCGGCTATGTACCCTTAGATACGGTGAATCCATTAGAGCGTATCCGTTACATGTTAAGTGATTCGAGTATCAATGTTTTATTAACGGAACAAACGCTGCTAAAAGAACTTGAAGAAAGTGTTGATGGCAAGTTAACACAGCAGGCATGGCTATTAGATGATGAGCCCCAAATGCTGGATAATTATGATCATAATAACCCCACTTGGTGCAATACACCCGATGACTTGGCATATATGATTTACACTTCTGGTTCAACAGGGTTACCTAAAGGGGCTTTAGTGCATCATGCTGGTGCGATGAACCATATCTTAGCTGAATTTGACGTGCTCGGGTTTATAGATGAGCAGGGAGAGTTATTACCTCGAAACTTTCTACAAAGTGCGGCTTCTTCTTCTGATGTTTCGGTTTGGCAGTTTTTAGCGCCACTTATGTGTGGTGGTAAGACTGTTATTTTGGACGACATGACAAATACCGAGAAAATGCTGAAGTTGTTACAAAAACATCAAGTTCATCTTATGCAGGCAGCTCCAGTAGTGCTGCAATTATTTGTGGATCACCTGAAAAAGTTAACGCCTTCGCAATCCGCGCTAACCCATTTACAGTGGATGATGATTATTGCTGAAGCTGCACCTGTACCTCTTATTAACCAGTGGTTTGATCTTTATCCAGCAATTGCGATAATGAATGGTTATGGTCCAAGTGAAGCGTCTGATGACATTACTGAGTATGTTATTCGTGAGCACTTACCAGCCTCGCTACCAAGTATTCCGATCGGTAAGCCTTTGCCGAATTTAACAATGTATGTTTTAGATAACAATCTCCAATTGCAACCAGTGGGAGTGCCGGGTGAACTATGTGTCTCTGGTGTTGGAGTTGGCCTTGGATATTGGAACAATACACAACGTACAGCGCAAAGCTTCGTAAAAAACCCCTATTTTGAATTAGATGGCAGTGAAGTACACGGTAACAGACTTTATCGTACCGGAGACCTTGGCCGGTGGTTACCAAATGGTAATTTAGAGTTTATGGGAAGGATCGATAACCAAGTTAAAGTACGTGGGTTCAGGGTTGAGCTTGGTGAAATTGAAGCAAACTTAGCCAAGTTAGAGCATGTCGGTGAGTGTGCGGTAATTATCCGCAAGGATAAGCTTGGCCAGAACACAATTGCAGCTTATTTAGTTGTAAAAGGAGACAATACGCTTACAGCAGCTCAGTTACGTAATGGGCTGTCAAAGGTGCTGCCAGATTATATGTTGCCGTCAAGCTTTACTATTCTTGACAAAATGCCGCTAAACGCCGCGGATAAAATAGATCGGAAAGCATTACCAGAGCCAACTATTGCTGGCCAGAGCGAATATAGCGCACCTACTAGTAAAACAGAAATAATGTTGGCCACAATGTGGTCTGAGCTATTGCAGATTGAACAAGTAAGTACCGATGCCAACTTTTTTGAGTTAGGAGGGCACTCACTGCTTGCAGCACGTCTAGTCTCTCATATCCGAGAAGTTTGCGAGATTGATATTCCGGTCAGGGCGGTGTTTGAAGCGCAAACATTAATCGCACTTTCTCAAATGATTGATCAAGCGACTACGGGGAATACGTCACGAATAGTAGTAACGCAAGAGGAAATAATACCGTTATCTTTTGCACAGCAAAGAATGTGGTTTATTCAACAGGCTGATCCTGATGGGTGTGAATATAATATGCCTTCAGTTTATCAGCTCAATGGGTCTGTCGATATTGATGCACTACGCCAGGCATTGTCTTGTATTATTAGTCGTCACCATGTCTTGCACACATGTTTTGTGTTGCGAGATGGTGAGCCTACTATTGAGCGTAATCTCAGTCATGAGTTCTCGTTACCGTTAATCGACCTTGCTGATTATCCTGAGGATGAACAATCAAAGGCTGTTCAAGAGTGGGTGGATAAAGAGTCAGAGACTGCGTTTGATCTGAGCTGTGATATTATGCTGCGCGGTGTGGTATTACGTTTAAGCGAAACGCGCCACATATTACTTATAACGATGCATCATATTGCCTCTGATGGATGGTCAGAAAATGTTTTGCTGTCTGAGCTTGCAGAATTATATACAGCAAGGGTTGACGGCAAAGAGAGTCAATTAGATGAGCTTGAAATCCAGTATGGCGATTATGCATATTGGCAGAGAAGCTGGTTGCAAGATAACCTACAGCGCGATTTGGATTATTGGCTGGCTCATTTGGCGGACTTACCACAGATCCACAGCTTGCCGCTAGATCATGCGCGTCCAGAAGAGTCAAGTTATCGCGCCGCTCAATTTACCAGTATATTAAATGTAGATCTCTGTTCTGATTTAAAATCCTTAGCACAGCAGAATAATGCTAGCCTGTTCATGGCTCTTAATGCGGTGTTCTCTGCATTATTAAGCCGCTATAGTGGCGAGTCAGATATTGTAATTGGTGCGCCAATTGCAAATCGTGAGCAGTTTGAAGTTGCACCATTAATTGGCTGTTTTATTAATACACTGGTATTGCGCACGGATCTTTCTTCGGATCCATGTATGAACGAACTTTTGAGCCAGAGCCGTGAGCTTATTTTAGAAGCATTTGAACATCAACAATTACCATTTGAAATGCTGGTAGACAAGTTGCAGCCTGCGAGAAGCATCAATTACAATCCGCTGTTCCAAGTTATGCTGTCGTTAGATAACAGCTCAGAAGATACTGTGGAATTACCCGGTTTAGACATTCAAGCACTAGATCAGACATTCAAAACAGCACAGTTTGATCTTAGCTTAGATATTAGTGAAAGTAATGGCGGACTGACGTTGGTATGGGATTATGCCGTTGATCTATTTAATGCAACTACAATCGAAAATATGGCTGGGCATTTTAACCAACTACTAAGCGCACTAGTTAAAAACCCTAATATGCCTTTAAGCAAAATTTCAATGTTAACGTTAGATGAGCAACGTAATATTCTAAATGAGTTTAATGGCAGGACGGTCAAGTATCTAGGGGAACCTTGTATTCATCAAAGGTTCGAGCAGCAGGTTAATGCTCATGCTGATAATATTGCTGTTGTTGGAGATAATACGAGCCTTACTTATTTGGAGTTAAATAAAAAAGCAAACCAGTTGGCGCATTATTTACGCGAGTCTGGGGTTGAGAAAAATACGTTAGTCGGCATATATGCGAAACGTTCACCGGAGTTTCTCATCAGTATCTTAGCGATAATGAAGGCAGGAGGAGCCTACTTACCGCTTGATCCTGTCAATCCTCAAGAACGGATTGAGTACATGTTGTTGGATTCGGAGCTAACTCTTTTGATTAGTTCGCAGGAACTGCTTAGCAATCTTAGTTTGGACGATTCAATAAAGACTTTGGAAATGGACAATGGCTTTGCAGAGTTAGCTAAGTGGAGTGATGAAAACCCCGTATGGTGTAATAATGGTGATGACTTAGCCTATATGATATATACGTCGGGTTCTACTGGGCACCCTAAAGGAGCTTTAGTGCATCATGCTGGTGCATTGAATCACATTGATGCTGAATTTGATGTACTTGACTTTATGGATGAAAACCATCAGCTGTTAGCGAAAAACTTTTTACAAAGCGCAGCTTCATCCTCAGATATATCAGTGTGGCAATTCCTCGCCCCGTTAATGTGTGGAGGCAAAACGGTTATTCTAGATGATATGAGTAATATGCCTAAGCTGCTGAGGCTCTTGCAGTCCAATGATGTACATTTGATGCAGGCTGCACCTGTAGTGCTTCAATTATTTATTGATTATTTAGAGACCTTGCCTGAGTCTGAACGTGGTCTAACTGAGTTACAGTGGATGATGTCGATTGGTGAAGCCGCAGCAGTACCGTTAGTCAATCATTGGTTGACACTGTACCCAGAAATTCCAGTGATGAATGGTTATGGCCCCAGCGAAGCGTCTGACGATATTACAGAATACGTAATTCGCGAAACGTTACCGCTATCGACTCCGAGTATACCGATAGGCAGACCTTTACCAAACTTAACCATGTATGTATTAGATAAAGGGTTACAGCTTCAGCCTATAGGGGTGCCAGGGGAGTTATGTGTTTCTGGTGTAGGTGTAGGAAAAGGTTACTGGAGAAATCCAGAGCGAACTTCTCACAGTTTTGTGGCAAACCCTTATTCGGAGTATCAGGGGGTTGAGGTACACGGCAAGACCTTATACAAGACTGGAGACTTAGGGCGTTGGTTACCAGATGGCACTATTGAGTATATTGGTCGAATAGATAGTCAGGTAAAGGTGAGAGGGTTTAGAGTTGAAATTGGTGAAATTGAAGCTGCGTTAGCTAAAGTTGAAGGGGTCTGTGAATGCGCTGTAATTATCAGACAAGATAAACACGGTAACAATTTTTTAGCTGCTTATATCGTAGATAAAAGTAAACAGCTTGATGACATATACATACGTAGAGAGTTAAGACAATCACTGCCAGAGTATATGATACCAGCTAGTTTTACTCTCATGGCTGAAATGCCATTGAATGGTGCAGATAAAATAGATCGTAAAGCTTTACCAGAGCCGACATTTACACTCAGTGAAGACTTTGTACAGCCTTGCACTCCTACTGAGCGAAAGCTTGCAGATATTTGGTGTAATTTACTGGGCTTGGAGGACGTGAGTGCGAATGCAAACTTCTTCAACTGTGGTGGCCACTCGATTTTAACCGTAAAGTTACTGACAAAAATTACGCAACAATTTAATCGTAATTTAAGTGTTAGAGATATTTTTGAAGTAGATACTCTGGCATCTTTAGCACAGTTAATTGATAGTGAAAATGAAGAAGCAAATGCTAACTCTCTGCTATCTAAATTGCATCAAGGGGAAGCTGATTCGCCAACGGTTTACTTTATTCCTGCAGCGGGGGGGCTTGCTTTGGCATATATGGACATTGCTTCTGCAGCAAATAGAAGGTTTACTGTTATGGCCTTTGATCACAGAGGAATTCTTTCAGACGCAGAGCCTCACCAATCAATATCAGCAATGGTAACAGACTTTGTATCTGAGATACGAAAGCATCAGGCTTCTGGCCCTTACTTTATTGCAGGTCATTCTTCAGGCGGGCAGGTGGCTTATGAGGTTGCTTTAGAGTTGCAAAAACAAGCACAGAGTGCAGTTTCGATACTTATTGACAGTTATATTCGCCCGATAAATGAAGCAAGTTTGCCAGCTCAAAGTTCCTCTGAACCAACTCTTGAAGAAGAGGAGGAGGCCGCCGCTGAAATTGTCGAAATGTTTTTGAATAGAGGTAGCAAAACCAGTAACTCTGGAAAAGAAACAGGCACGGAACTTCTTGAACGTTTCTTTGAGGACAAAGCACTTACTCGCCGTTTCATTGCAGTAAGTAAAATACATGAAACGTTATCTGAAGAGTATCGCCCGACGGGAAGCTCTAGCGATGATGTTATATTACTTTACGCTAATGAAGAAAATGGTGGAATAGAATGTGAGAATAGGGCGCTGTTAACAGCAGCTGCGGCTTACTCATGTTCTGTTTCGGGGAACCATAACTCTATGCTGCTAAACCAAGGATCAATTGATATAGCAAATCATATTAGCCAACTTATCACAGAGGTTGGGTAGTAGCTAATAAGTGATTTTGAGTGTCCAAGGTAGCATCAGCTAAATTGGACACTTTACATTAAAATTCAATTAAATCATGTGGTTAATGTGGCTTTTGAGTAGGCTACACATTTTAACAAATTAGCTCTGTTGTGGCGGTGCGTTCTTAGTATAATGCTCAACAGAACAAAGAGGGACAAGATAGGTGTTATGAACACAAAGACGAAGGCGACGCACACTAATAAACCAAATGGTGTGGGGGTTGCGCGAATAATTAAAGCAACACGCTGCTCAGCACAAGGAATGCAAGCTGCCTACAGAGAAGAATCTGCATTTAGACAAGAAACTTGGCTATTTTTTTTCAGTTTACCTTTATCAATTTTCATAGCTGAAAGTGTCGCACAATGGGCGTTATTAGTTGGTTGTATTCTTTTAGTACTAGTCATTGAGCTTATTAACTCAGCAATAGAGGCTTTGACTGATAGAGTGGGTTTAGAACACCACATATTATCAGGGCGTGCAAAAGACATGGCCTCCGCTGCTGTGACACTCACATTAGTCATTTGTTCATTAATATGGATTGCTGCTGCTATTGGCTGGTATCAGCGTTTAAATTAAGTATTCATTTTAAAGTTCTTAAGAATAATTCAAGTTTGCGAGCTAAAAAGTGAAATTAACTATTGTACCTGAAATTTACAGTGTTTTGTGTGTTTGTATTTTTTAATTATTAAGGATAATTTATGTGCGTAATTATAAAATTTTTACTGAGGAAATGTAAGCAGCTCTCAGCATTGAGCTTGTTAGTTCTTTGGTCTAGCTGTACTTTGGCATATGAAGTATTGCCGTTTAAAGACAAAGTACTAGATGACTATAAAAACTTTTATCAATTTGATCGCTTTACTCGTATTGTGGGGGTTGGTGCGGTGGCTGGAATCGCAGCGAATAGCTCAATTGACCGGGAGATTTATGACTGGTATCAAGAAGACATCCGTTCCGATAAAACGGATGACATTTCTAAAATAGTGAAGTATGCGGGAGAGGGGAAGTACCTTTTGCCTTTATCATTTTTAGCTAGTCAAGCAATCAACTTTGATCCGGATTCTAAAGTGGGCGCTTGGGGAAGTGATGTTGCTAGAGCATATACTTTGGGTTTACCATTCGTTTGGTCGACCCAGTACCTTACTGGTGCATCTAGACCAATTGAACTGGATGGATCTGATTGGCGACCTTTTGAAGATAATAATGGTGTGAGTGGTCATGCATTTGTAGGTGCTGTGCCCTTTCTTGCAATCGCAAGAAACACAGATAATGATTACATAAAATACTTTGCTTACTTTGCTTCAGGCCTTGCAGCATGGTCTAGGGTTAATGATGGATCTCATTATACATCTCAGTCTATTTTAGGGTGGTATTTTGCTTATGAAGTAATGGATGCTGTGCAAAAAACTAACACTATTAATGATGGCAAGCTTAATTACTCCATTCAACCAATTATTGGCGGTGATACAGTAGGAGTGAGTGTTCAATTTACTTGGTGACAATTAGTTTTTTAACCAATAAAAGGTTGTCTATATCAGTCAGATAAAAAAACAAAGAATTATTGGTTTTTATTTAATTAAAACCTGTGTGTTAATTGACCTCCTTGGTTTTTTAATGAAATGCACACAGGTTTTGTTTGGTTTTTAATTAAGTCGGGATGGCATCTGAATAGACACTAAAAGGTTTTATTATTTTTTTATTGGTTACCGTATAATTACCTACCACTATGTTTGCTACAGGAACTTGTTATGAATTTACCGACGACACTTAACTCTTTTAAGTCTTTGCCCTCAAAGACGCTTATTTTGATCATATCGCTTTATTTTACCCTTATCTTGAATTCGCACATGTTGTTCGAATACAGCCAAAAGATACTAGCTTCAGGCGAGCCTGACTATTTTGTACTTGTTACGCTTCCATTTGTAATATTCTTCCTTATGGTAATGATATTTAGCTTTCTCCTCTCAAGATATGTTTCTGTAGTTATTCCTATATTAATTGTTTTTTCAGCAGTTGTTTTTTTCGCTACAAAGGAATATGGAATTGTATTTGATAGTACAATGTTTCAAAATTTCTATGAAACGGATGCATCAGAAGCATCAACATACTTTAATGTTAATTCATTTATATCTGTGATGATTCTAGGGGTAATACCTGCAGTATTGTTTTTATTAGTTAAAGTTGAATATAAGCCTTTCCTAGTTGAGATAAAGGAGCGCTTTTTTATCGTTGTTGCTTCTTTGATTGTTATATTATCTATTGTTTTTTCTCTGTATCAAAACTATGCTTCTTTTGTAAGAAATAATGAACAATTTAAACGTTCTGTAATTCCAACATATTATATAAGTAGTTTAATAAAGTTCACAAATAGTGAGTTTTTTAGTGAGCCATTAAAGTACTTAAGTCTTGGTAGCAATGCTGTAAAAAAACTACCTCCTGCAAAAGAAAAACATAATCTGGTCGTATTTATTTTAGGTGAAACTGCCAGAGCTGCTAATTTTAAATATAATGGATATACTAGAGATACAAATCAGTACACTTCTCAGTATGATATCATTCCATTCCAAAATGTGTCATCGTGTGGCACAACAACTGCGGTTTCTGTTCCTTGTATGTTTTCAAATATGGAACGAGAAAACTACTCTCGAAATCAAGCTAAGAACTCTGACAATGTTGTTGATATCTTAAAAAAAGTAGATGTTGATGTTACTTGGATTGAAAATAATTCAGGATGTAAAGGTGTATGTGATCGGATCAAAACGATTGAAATACCAACAAGTCCAAAGAGTGAGGATTGTGATGGCTTTTACTGCTTCGATGTTGCGTTGCTAAAAGAATTAAAAGCAGAACTTAGCATACCATTGCAAAAAGATAAGTTCATTGCGATGCATATGATCGGAAGTCATGGCCCAACTTATTATAGACGTTATCCTGATGAGTTTAAAAAATTCACACCAGATTGCCCGAAGAGCGATATTCAAAACTGTAGCAATGAGGAATTAGTAAATACATATGATAATACGATATTGTATACAGATTATATTTTGAGTGAGACTATAAAGACATTATTAGGCCTAGAAGAACAATATAATTTATCTATGATTTATGTTTCGGATCATGGGGAATCTTTGGGAGAAAGTGGTGTTTATTTGCATGGAGTACCATATTCTTTTGCCCCAAGTGAGCAAACGAAAGTTCCGATGTTATTTTGGATGAATCAGCAATTTTCTGAGCAAAATTCATTAAGCTTTGACTGCCTAATGAGTGAAGCAAAGGAGTTGACTTATTCACATGACAATATATTTCATAGCATACTTGGTTTGATGAATATTCAAACAAGTGAATATTCTGAAGAGCTAGATTTATTTAGCCGCTGTCGAAACTAAGCTAGTTTGACTATTATGCTATTGTAATTGTACTGGCTTATTACCCTTTTGCTTATAGAATATGCAAAAGGGTAATGAGCTGGGAGATAGATGCAACGAAATAATTGTTGTTACTGTAAACGAACTTTTTGTAAGGCGATATACAGATCTGAATGTACGTAGATACCTTCTTTACCGGAAGTCATACCTGCAATTTCGAACCATGACAGGAGTTGCCGCTTTCTCCCCGCGATTTCTAACCTAATACCTCGCTTTTTAAAGATCACGTCTAAATCGGCGAGCATGGCCATCACACTTAAATCTAAATGGGTGAAGCAGGGCACCGCATCAATAATAATGCATTGAGTGTCGTCTTTTTGCCGCGCATATTGTTCTAGCAAACGCCGTTTAAAGTAACCTGCGTTAAAGTAAGTTAACGGAGAATTAAAACGATAAATAAATACTCCTTGTACTGCTTTTGCTTTATCAGTGGCATCAAGGCTCCTAACAACGCCTTTAATATCAACGCCTAGTATGTTATCAGTTGGGCGCATTACGGTGCGAATAAACTGAAATAAACCAAGTAATACCGCAAGTGTAATACCCGGTATTACGCCAATAAATAACACGGCAAACAAGGTGGCTAGCGCAAGATAAAAGGCATGTTTATCTTTACGTTTTAATTGCCATACGGCGTTTAAGTCTAACAAATGAATTGAAGCAATAATAAGCACAACACCTAATGCTGCGCTGGGGATAAATTCAAGTGGCGCTGTTAAGAACAATGCAATGATAGCGATGATCCCCGCAGCAATAATGGATACTAATTGCGTTTTTCCTCCTGCATCATCATTAACTGCAGTACGCGAATCAGCGCCGCTTACAGCAAAACCTTGCGATAAAGCAGAGGCAAAGTTAGCAATGCCTAAGGCTCTAAATTCTTTGTCTGCATCGATGTCGTAACCATTTTTAGCTGCAAAGCTGCGAGCGGTTAGCATCATACTGACAAAGCTAACGATTGCTAAGTTAAGTGCAGGCACGACAAGCTCACGAATAATACCAATATCATAAATAGGTGTGTTAAACACAGGGAGGCCTCCGGTTACAGTGCCAATGGTGTTGATATCAAACTGTTTTAAATTAAAACCCCATACTAATAGGGCACCAAATGCGATAGCAAACATGGATGTCGGCCAGGTCGGTTTTAGCCGTTTCATTGCAAAGTAAGTCGCAACAGTAAATAACGCCATCAATAAGGTTGGGACATGGGTTTGTGCTAAATACGTGGGCACGCCACCTAATCGTTCGAGTAAATATTTATCATCGAAGGTAAACCCGAATACTTTAGAAAACTGACCGACGATAATGGTAATGGCCACTCCGTTTAATAGGCCCATGAGGATTGGTTTAGATAAGAAATCGGCCAATACCCCTAATTTAAATTTGCTGGCAATTAGGCACCAAAAGCCGGTCATGGCGGTCATCGTGACAACGAGTTGCCAATGCTTAACAGTGTCGCCAGCAGCAAGGGGGGTGACTACTGCTGCAATAACGGCGCAAGTAGCTGCATCAGGCCCGACAATGAGTTGTTTAGAGCTACCAAACAGGGCGTAAAAGATCATCGGTAAGATGCATGAATATAGCCCGACAGCGGCGTTAACCCCAGTAAGTTGTGCATAGGCAATCGCAACTGGTAATGCCACCGCTGCGACAGAGAGTGCAGCTCTTACATCATCAGCAAACCATTTTCGTTCATAGTGAAGTAACGTATTTAAGCCGGGCATAAAATCATACAAACGAGAGAGCAGCATAGTTTCCTTTTTACACTTTGATAGTAAGTTTAATCTAATCAGTATAGCGCAGAGTCTTTTTTTACTTAATAGCAATAACTTAGGTTATATAGAATAACCTTAAGACCCTAGTAATGTATCTGTGATGACTTGATTACCTATTTTTATGTAAGCTAAAGTTTAGCTTACATAAAATTTGAGTTAAGATGCTTACTCCCCCTATGGATAGAAATATTAGAATGGATTTTTGGACCTGTATTTTTGTATTGTTTGCTTTTTTTACCGTGCTACAAATTTTAAACTCACTATTTCCTACGCTTAAAAATAAGAGCTCGTTGTTTAATTTTTTAGTAAGCCCGTCAATGGTTTTTTCAGGACCTGTTGATAGTGAACGTTCGGATTCATATTATTACTCGGTCAATAAAAAGCAGATCCGTTTTTCTCCAATGGGAAATTGGTTCTCACTCGGTAATAGCTTAGTTGAAGGCGCTGATATTGATTCATTTTCAGTCATCGCGCGTAACTTTGCAAAAGATAAGTATCAGCTTTATTACGGTTGCCATGTTATTTCAGGTCAAGTGGATTACGATAGCTTTGAAATTATAGGTCACGATGTTATTCGCGATAAATACCATATTTTTATTCATAAGCACAGCGTGTCTTTTGCCATCGCGAGCCAATTAAGACCAGAACAACAGTTCATCATTCTAGATGGTGCAGATCCTGCCACATTTGTATTAATGAATGATTTTTGGGCAAAAGACTGCAACCACCATTATTATAACTTTGTACGCCAGAATATCAGTTACGACACGTTTTCACGTTTAACTGAGTCTATAGTGAAAGATCAACATAGCGTGTTTATTAAATGCGATGATACGTTTAATAGAACGGCTGTCAGTGGCGTTGGCGTAAAAGCATTCGATGAGCGCTACATATACGACGATAACCATTTATATTGGCATCAAGGCAAATATGAGCAGGATATTGATGGTTCTTTTAATACAACAACATGGCTTGAATGCGTGCCATACAAAGATATTAATACACTAAAAGTGCTCGAAGACGATTACTTTATTATTGATAATAAAGTGTATTTAGGGGCTGAGGAATTACCCAATGCCAAAGCTAATGAGTTTGAGATATTAAGTAATTTTGCATTTGGGTGTGACTCACAGCAGGTTTTTTACTTAGCTAAACCACTAGAAAAAGTAGTGCCTGAACATTTTGCATTATTATCTCCATCCGGAAATTACTCCAGCGATAAAAATCACCTATATTTTAAACAACAGCTTATTGGCCCTTATAGCGACGAGCGAGTAGAGCTAAGCAACAATGATTTTTTAAAAACGACTGATGCAGTTTACTATCAAGGCACGCAATTGGAATCTGTTGATGTACAGGAGTTTGCGCTATTAGAGCGGTTTGCTATGTACGGCTGTGATGGGAAAACAGTGTATTTTGGTCACCATAAAATACATGGGGTAGATCTTGATAGCATGGAGGTTGTTAATCGAGATAAGCTGCTAAAAGATGCTGATGCCGTGTATTGGCACGAGAAAAAAGTACTTGGAGCTGACCCTAAAACGTTTACTATAAGTCATCGAGACTATGATAAATATGACTGCGAAGACGATTATTATTTTTATAAAGAAGCTGAGCGCGTAGGTAAAAAATAGCGATAAAAAACCCTGCACTACGGGCAGGGTTATCTGGATATTAACGTTGTATTATGAGGTTATTTGGTTTTTAGCTCCCCAGTCGACGATTCTAAGTGTGCACGAACAAACCATTGAAACTGTTCTAAATCGGCAAGTTGGCTAATTAGCATATCCTCAGATACAGGATCGAGCTCTGATAGCTTGCCAATCGCACTTCGGTGATCGGCATTAATCCCATTGTATACTTCATCAAGCGCAACTAAGTGATCTTTTACCAAGCCTTTGCCAATTGAATAATCTTGCCATGAGCGGCGATCGACAATGGATTTAGGAGTACCGACTGGCACACCACCTAGCGTGGCAATTCGCTCAGCGATGGTGTCGGTCATTTCTCGAACTACCTCAACTTGCGGATCAAGCATTTCATGTACGCCAATAAAATTAGGGCCAACCACATTCCAATGAATATGTTTTAGAGTCAATTGTAAATCGATGAGTGCGACCATGCGGTTATCAAGTGTAGCAATGGTATTTTTTGCAGATTCTTCATTTATACCTGGGGCAGTAAATTCAGCTATTTTGTTTGTTTCGTTATTGTTACTCATTATTCCTCCTGCATTTATAAGGAATGTTCACAGCGTTTAATAAAGTCTATGAACATGCGTTAGTTTGTATAAAGCAATGGCTGTGCCGATAAAAGTTGTTTTTTAAGTTGTTGATATTTAGTGTTTTATATGTTTTTTAAAAGGAGGGGGATGAAAGCTTATCTTTGATATGCCATGAAAAATATGCACTTTTTTGTAAAATCTGCAAAACAAAAGGTGTTGTTACGTGTTAGTGAGTTGCTTGCTCTTAATAATAACTGCGAAGCAGGAGTGTATTGTTATTGTTGATTAATCATCAATTACATATACTCAACCTATCTTGTTATTAAAGGAGAAGTGTATGTTGAGATTTTTTTCTATCGAGCAGGGGGTGATCAAAGAGTTAGAGCCTTCATCCGATACCTCTATTGAAGCATCAATCAGAAATGCACACTGGATTGACACAATCAACCCAACGGAAGATGAGCGAAACACGCTCGCAAAAACGCTCAATATAACTTTTCCTGAGTCAGGGGATGTACAAGAGATTGAAGCTTCATCGCGATGCTTTATCGATAATGAAGGCTTGCATGTGCATGCATTATTTATGTCACCAAATGAAGGACGTTTTAATATGGTAACAGTGGCCTGTTTACTACAGGACAACTGTTTGCTGACCATTCGTGATGATGAGCTGGCTGACTTTCGATTGTTACGCTTAAGAGCACGTAAAGGTCAAGTAATGTGTGATACGGCAAAACAGTTATTGGTTACCTTATTTGATCAAAAAGTTGAAAATCATGCTGATATGATCGAGGACATGCATCATCAATTAGAGAAACTCAGTGCGTATGTACTAGAAGAAAGTGACTCTGATTTAGAAGAAGCGGTCAGTCGTATCGCGCGTTTAGAGGATGCCAATGGGAAAGTGCGTTTGTGTTTAATGGATACGCGACGCAATATTTCGTTTTTAATACGTCGTTTAAGTGTACAAAACGAGGATCGCGAATCACTACGAGAAATTGTGCTCGATATAGATACGTTGATGTCGCACTGTACCTTTTTGTTTGATAAGGTGAATTTTTTGATGGATTCAACACAAGGCTTTATTAACATTGAACAAAATAAAATTATCAAAACCTTCTCCATTGCCTCTGTGGTTTTTTTACCGCCAACTGTAGTGGCTAGTGTGTATGGGATGAACTTTAATATAATGCCAGAGCTGCAATGGGAATGGGGTTACCCATTTGCAATTGGCATTATGTTGCTATCGGGCTTTGCCCCTTATTTATTTTTTAAACACAAAGGCTGGTTGTAGTCATATGCCAAGGATTACTTGGCATATACGAGTTTATATTTATTTTATACGGATAGCGGTCTTATTATCACCTTGCATTAAAATAATAAAGCGGCCGCTAAGCAAACAAAATCGGACGAGGTAAGTATCCCCAAAAGTTTGCCATTGTTAAGGTGTTTATTTGTTTGGTTACTCACAGCATACTAAAAAGTACCGAGGCGACTAACAATACAGCCATAAAAATATTGAATGCTCGTAGGCGCTTGCGATCTTTTAGCCATACTTGTAGCCTTTGTCCGACTAACGTCCATGAGCAGACACAGGGTAAATTAATTAGACCGAAAATAAGGCCTACAAGTACCACTGCGCCAATTCCTTTGGATGGGGCATAAACACTCACTGCACTTAATGCCATAGTCCATGCTTTCGGGTTAACCCATTGAAATAAAGATGCTTGTACAAAAGAAAAAGGTCTAGTATCGCTATTTTTGGCACCGATAGGAGTTTTATTGCTGGCAATTTTATAAGCAAGATAAAGCAAATAAGCAATACAAAGCACTTTTAATAGCTGGTAACTCCATGGCAAAAAGTCAAACAATTGCATGACACCTAAACCAACCAATACGAGCATGATCACAAAGCCAATTGTTACACCGAGTAAATGTGGCAATGAACGTTTAAAACCAAAGTTAGCGCCTGAGTTCATTAACATCAGGTTGTTAGGACCTGGGGTGATGGAAGATACAAGTGCAAATAATGCTAATGCTGATACCAATTCAATATTCATTTATAGTTGCTCAGTTGATAATGATTGTGCAATTATATTTTGTATGGCTCGCAATTTTTGCGCTTATTAATCTATTATAAATTTACTTTAGCAACTAAATATGAAAAAAGATCGAATTAACGACAGGATATTGCAAGAGTTAAAGCGCAGTGGTCGAATTGCCAACGCTGAACTTGCTGATTTGGTTGGTTTATCCCCATCAGCATGCTTGCGCCGTGTACAAGAGTTAGAAAAAGCTGGTGTGATCAAAGGCTACCGAGCAGTTATTAATAATCAAGCGTTTGGACTTGGTTTTGTCGCATATGTGGGGGTGGGTTTAAATGAACACTCTACGAAATCACAACGAGCTTTTGAACAAGCACTTGAGTTTATTGATGAAGTTAAAGAGTGCCATAATGTCACTGGCGCATTTGAATATTTACTTAGAGTAGAAACTGCTGATATAAAGTCTTATAAAGCATTCCATGCTGATGTTTTAGGATCAATCCCACAGGTACGAACTATCACTTCGCATGTTGTGATGGACTCACCAAAAGATGAGCGGGCGTAAAATAGTTATAGAATCTATCGTATCAATGGTTAATAGAGCTTTGCTCGCAAAGCTCAAATTAAGGCGTATTAATTAGATACTATCTTTCATAGTAGTTGCATGCGCCTTTAGTTGAATAACCATTTGGACTTGCTTTATACCAGCCTGATCCAGGGCTGGCTTGGGCACACATTCTATAACCATTTACTTTACTTGCATATACGTACCATTGATCTGTAGCGGCAGAAACATTAGATGTTATTGCTGTAAATACAAAAGTTGTAAGCAACAAAGTGGTTTTAATTAATTTCATATTATGATCCTTATTTCTAATTTAATAGGTTGATTTTAAATGAGTATTAAATTCAAAATCGACTTGGTTCCTATATTAGCACTGAGGGTTGTTTGCGTAAAGAACCCTTTAAAGCATGTGTTATGAAAAAATTTAGGTGTAGGGAATTTGCACATAAAGGGATTTTCATTTTAATAAGTATGCTGGAGTTATTTATGTTACTTCGATTTAACATTAGGACATATTAAGGTAAGTTTTTGATAAACTTGTAGCCACATAGAAGTCACAGGCAATAGTCAGCTTTTTATGTGAAGAGAGCCATTTTATTGTTAGAATGGCTCTTCTTTAGTTACGAACTATAGTAACTATCATCGCTGATACGCAGTGCCATACAATCGCTGTCGCCGTTTATAATCATGCTTTTATCAACGCGTACGCCAGCACCGGCGTATTTACCTGCTGCGGTAAAACTACATATTTGCACAAAGTAGTCAGCTACTTTAGGAAGGGCAAATAACTGCTGGTATATTTGCTCTTGAGAGGCAAAATGACCCGTTGTTTTTTCTATTACGTGTTGTTGTTCATCAACGAGTTGAATATTTGCACCGCATCGACCAACAATCGGTTTAACGACATAGCCTGTTTGCAATAGCTCATCATTTAAATCAAATGCAGTATTGAGTAAAAACGGATGATTTGGAAATAAACTCCACAGTACTGGCAAAATTGCTTTATTACTGGGTATTAATGTCCATAGCGGCTCAAAAACCATCACATTTTTACGAAGTAATACATCGACCAAGCGTGGGGTTTTACCAAATTGCCAGTGCGGCTCAAAATCATCGCTTTGGGATTGATCTGCCTCACACTCTAGTCTTATTTGATCAAGAGCGGTTTCCCATGACCATGTTTTCCAAACGTAACTGAGTTTTTCGCCATCAGCGTCAACAATATTACCCGCTGCGTCCCAGTGTAAATCAGTCAAACCAATGATTACTTTGCACTCAAAACCAGCGGCTTCAATGGCTTCTTTCATAAACAATGCATGGTAATGTTCTTCTGGCTCATCATCTTGCAATATATGGACAAGGCCGTTTACTTCACTTTTTCGCCATGCCCTTACTAAATCTTTAAATAAATCATGGCCGGCATCAATACCCGTTTTAACACCAAAGTGTTTGGCCCATTTACCTTGTACTTTGCCACTTTCCATATAGCATGATGCTGAATCGCAGTTGTATTCATAGACTTTCAAGCCCGCAGGAGTTAATGCAAAATCAAATCGACTGGTGATCAGTTGATTTAAGCGATTATCCCAGGATTGGCGGATCTTATTGAGCACCGCATCGGGTAAATTAAACTTTTTTAATAGCTCAGGATGCTGCAGTACATAGTCTGTTGCATGCATAAACAAGCCATGTAATTCATTGCTAGCATGTTCAATAGTTTGTTGAGCGGTTTTTGAAATTGTAAAATAATGATGTTGATCAGCATTAACTGAAGTCAATTTATGCCCATGCATCATCTCTACGTAGGCTGCTTCATCGTCATTGGCAATGTTAAGCCATGACTTAGTGGCTTGCCCATAATCAGTGGCATATTGGGCTTTTATGGCAAACAGATCAGTGTTTATTTCAGGCGTCGGTTCACTAAATTCGCTGTGCTCAGTTTGTGTCATCCAGCCTAAAATACTGGCGTCACTGTAAGAGCACTCAATCCAGTAGTCACCTTCTTTTGTGACTTTCGCTTTGAGTTCGCGACACCACTGTTGATCTTGCGGCCATAGCTGATGGGCCACGTTTTGTTCAGCAAGACGAATTTTATCCTGATGTACTTCAACCACCACCGCAACATGGCCTGTTTCTTCAAATTCACCGCCTTCTTCCCAAATGAGTAAACTTCCTACCACTGGGTGGTGTTTTGCACCATTACGAAATGCTTGTAAAGGCAACCTGGTTTGATTGTTTATGTCACGCACTGAGCGTAGCTCAAAAATATCGTAAGCCATTGCAACATCATCAAAAATATAGCCACGATTGAGATACATCCAGCGTCGCGCAAACTCAACACATTGCCATTTATAGCCCATGTAAATACCATCGAGGTAACTACGGTAGGCGCTACGGTTAGGATAAATTGTTTCATCAGCTGTATCATAATCAGACGAATAAACAGCAACATTACCAGGCGCATAACCTAATAATTCACCAAACTGACTGACAGTAACGCGGGATTTAATAGACAAAGTAATTCAAAATTAAGGAGTGATAATTTGCAGACTATAGGAGTGAATAAGGCCGATAGCAAGATAATAAATATAATCTTTCAGGCATTTTATATGTTGCTGCTAGATGCGTTAACCAACCGTTATTGCGTATTACAAAGAGCTCATTAATCACTTAATTATCATTTAGTTGATTTACGTCTTTATTGTCCCCATATTAACTAAAAACAGTCATTAAAGGGAAGTTATGCGTCATTATCCATTATATAAAATTGATGAAAAATGTTTACGTCGCTTAGGTCTGGGTGTTTTAAAAACTTATAATTTAAATAAAATTATAGGTTTAGATACTGAAAAAGCAATCGCTAAAGAGTGTGAAGACTTACTTGCGCTGAATGAAGATTGTAATGCAGAGCATTTTGCCGAGCTTCGTCAAAGGCGGGAAATTAGTGACAGCGTGCCAGATGATGATCTATACGCGCAAGTTGTAGAAGCTGATGATGGCAGTTTATTTATAGTCAGTGTTTGTCGTAATGATGATGACGAGACTATGTTTGAAGTGTTTAGTGAGCATCCGTTATCAGAACCATTACTTGCACAGCTTATCCGCTATATTAGTAAGGTATTTTGCTGGTGTACGCCTAGATATATTTGTGTATGGCCAGCACCTGGATCAATACCAGCCAAACGACTGCTAAGTTTGGCCGGTAGCCGCGCTGTTGATTCATTGTTAGCAGCACAAGATCCTAAACTGACTGTTGATGAATTACTCTGTGCAGATATTGCATTGCAGCCGTTTGAACTTGATAAAGATTGGCCTTGGTATGAGCGTGACTATACTCAGTTTTTAATGCAGCATCCTGAAATGGCAACAATAGTACCAATTAGCGAAAAAGACGATATCAGCGAAGCTATTGCAGCCGGATTGTGCAGCGCGGCGTTTTATAGAGGCGAGCCACTGGGTATGATAATGGCTGAGTCGAGTGATGAGCTAGGGTTTAACGGTTTACTAATCAGTGATATTTTTATTACTGGGCAATTTAGAGGACAGGGCTTTGCATCCCCAATGCAGCGTTTATATTATCAACAGCATGTGCAAGATTTTGAATTTTTCTTTGGCTACATTCATGCTGATAATAAACCTTCATATAACAATGCACTTAAACAAAGGCGAGAGTTGCTGCGCCAAGAAGTGTACCTAGCTGCGCATTTATTCTTATAGCTATTTTGCTATTTGTTCAAAAAAATTAATCGGCTAGGGTAAAAATTGGTGTTCTCTGTGGCAATATAGTGGTAATTAAGCTAGCCTTTTTATGGTTATTAGTTTTATTAAGTATGATATGAAGCCTGAACGTTTGACTCGTTATTTGCCGCTTAATTCATTAGTTATGTGTTTGGCAACTTTGCCAATTTTTTCATATAGTAATGAGCAAGATATCAACCTATTTGAGCTCCCGCTTGAGAGCTTACTTAACATTGAAGTTGTGAGCCCGTCACAAACCGTAAAAAAGATAAGCCAAGCGCCGAATATTATTAGCTCAGTTAACGCTACCCAAATTGCAAGTATGGGCGCGCGAACGCTATCAGATATATTGAAAATGTTGCCTGGCGTACAAATACTGTCGCGGCGAAATGGCCGAGACATGGTGTGGATCCGAGGCATTCCATCAGGTCGAAACAGCAAAGTAATGTTAACTATTGATGGCGTACCTCAGCGGGAAGGTTTAATTGGAGGCTGGTCTCCTGATGAACAGATACAAATAAATAATATTGAGCGAATAGAAGTTATTCGCGGTCCAGGATCCGCGTTATATGGTGGTGATGCATATTCAGGTTTGATTTCTATTTTTACGAAAGCAAAAGCGCCTGAACGAACTCGCATCTCAGCAGGGGTTGCCAGTTATGACCGTCAATCAGCCACTCTCAATACCGGGAAAGAGTTTGTGGGCGGAACATTTGTTTTGTCAGGGCGATTCTTAGATAGCAAAGGCTATCCTCAACAATATGACCGCAATGGTTTTGTATCAACACATGATAATAATGTTGATGCTAAAAGCTTAGGAATGTCATTACGCAACGAGCAGTGGCAATTTGCTATAAATTATGGTGATTACACGACAGAGTACCCTCATTATTCGTCAAACCAATATAAATCTCAACGCTATCAAACACTCAGTGCGCACATCCAAAATAAACTTAGTTTTGATAAATTATCGATAGAAAACCAAGTGTATACTTACAAGGTGAAACGCTACTTTGAGCGCACGATTACCGATCCACAGGGCAATAGTGATTTTTATTCTGACTCAGACTTGGATTCCACATCAAATGGTGTGCGTAGTCAGTGGAGTTACGCGTTTAATCCAAATCACCATGCTATTGTCGGGCTGAACTTTCAACAACGCCAAGTTGGTGAATATCACGAGACGATAAAAAAACAAAACGCAGTAGAAGTTAATGAGTATGAATCAAGGGTGATGCGAGATGGTGATTTAACACCATCAAGCCATAATCGGGCTATTTACTTTCAACAAGAATCACTATTTTTTGAACAACGCTTAGGATTGACGGTTGGTGTGCGGGTTGATGACTACCCTGAGTTCAGCTCAGAAACTTCCCCGCGAATTGCTGTGACTTATCAAGGTAATGAACAGTGGTCTGGTAAATTGATATGGGGAACAGCTTTTCGAGCGCCTACTTTTTTACAGCAATATGAAGTGCGCAGTGACAATAATATATCCGGAAATCCAAATCTAAATCCTGAACAAATAGAGACATTTGAAGGTGAGTGGGTTTATCATTTTTCAGCTAATAATAATATTACTCTGCGCGGGTTTAGCAGTTATTTGAGTGAATTTATTCAGTCTGTAAATGGTAAGCCTTACGAAAATAGCAGTGAGCAATTACACGTTCCTGGATATGAAGTTGAGTGGAATAATCAATATTATGCAGACTGGTCTCACTTTAACCGTATTAGCACTTCATTTAATTATACCCGAGTTAATTCAGATCAAGCGTCATTGGCAAAAGATACATTAAATTGGCTGCTGTTTATGGAGGATGAGCAATTTTCATTTTATGCGGGAATTAATTACCTTAGTCGGCGTAACCAAAGCCTAAGCTATCATAGCAGTGTAAAAGTGCCAGAGATTGCACAACAAGATAATAAAGGCAGCTACTGGACTTTGGATACTCATTTGAGTTATCGCCCTAGTAAGCAAAGTGCGTGGCAATGGACTATTGGTGTAAAAAATATGTTTGATAAGCAGCATTATAACCCTACCTATGCGCCAGATAGCTACTATGACGTAAGGAAAGAGCCACAAAGTTATGAAGTGAGTGTGGCATTGTCATTTTAATAGGATGACCTGCTAGGTTATTTAAAACAGTTAATGCAAATCGGGTTATCAAGGTGCTTTTTAAATTCAATGTTTGCTGATAGCCATGTTGAAGGCTAACTTGCTTTTATGGTTTTGGGCAACACTTACTCTGCGCATAGATATAAATATTGACTTCATCCAATATAGAATATTGCAATATCTCTCCTGATTTTTATCTAAATATGCACAACTTTAGATCTAAAAATAAATCCTAACAGGGGTAATAGTTAACTTTAGAGCGAAGTTTTTTAATTTGTTGAAATAGTTTTCCTCTTTCGCCGCTGATCGTCATCACAGTATCAATGCGTTTTAATTTACTCATACTCTCGAGCTTTCTTGGTTTTAATTACAGCAATATAGCCGTGCCAGCTGGCATAGCTTAGCAGCGGCATAATAACTATAAAGCCAGTAGCACCAGTGACAAAACCAAGTGCAACCAGTATAAAAATGCACGCAGACCAAACAACCATTGCTGAAAAGTTGGTTTTAACTGCATTCATTGATGACATAACGGCGGTCATTATATCTACCCGTCTTTCCATCATAATTTGTGGGGTAAATGCTGAAATAGCAAATACAGTAACCAGCAAAATTCCGCCGATAATAGTGCCTAAAGTTAAAAAAGCGGAGAGTTCTTCAAATGTAGGATTAGCATGGCTTGGGTAAAGTGCATGAACTATTGCTGCAAGGCGCATCCATATAATCATTATTACCATCAGTAAAATTGCAAATCCCCATTCACCTACTGGGTTTCTGAACATTGACTTTAATGAATGTAGTAACGTTGGTGTATGACCTTTTTCTAGCTCCCAGGCAACGTCATAGAGAGCGACTGCAAATACAGGGCCAATCAAAGCAAATGCGACACTGGCTGGTAAAACAACTAAGTAACTATTTATGAACACTGCAAAATAGACAATTGCCAACGGAATGAGGGTAAAAACGAGCCCATAAATTAAACTCAAAATAGGGGCTCTGGCCATATCTTTAAACGCTAAGGCAAGCCAATGAAAAGCAGAAAAAGTGCTGACCTTATTGCACTCTAAACAGCGCGCAAACTCGGAGTGTTTATCTATAGTGTTTGTTGACGGCATAAGGAGCTTCCTCTAAAGGCTACTCTTAAGGTTTAGATCATGTAGCCATTATTTACAAATTTTAAAGAGTTTTTAGCTAGGGTTACGAGTACTGATACAAAAGCTTAAAAACTAATTAATTAGTTGATAGGTTGAATTGGGCACGCTATAGTATTTAAAACTAATTAATTAGTAGAACTTTAAAAAAGGTTAAATACGATGGCTAGAAACAAATCAAATCAGCTTACCGATGGTGAGCAAAGTATTATGCAAGTGCTTTGGAGAAGTGATGAGGCGTCTGTGCGCGATATAACAGATGAACTATCAAAAGAAAAACAAATCGCTTACACCACAGTACAAACGCTATGTAAGATCCTTGCTGAAAAAGGCTATGCTGATTTTAGAAAAGAAGGTAAAGCGTTTATTTATACACCAAAGATTACTCAAAAAGAAGCGCGGCAAAGTGCATTAACTTCAATGCTGAATAAGTTTTTTGGTGGCTCACCTAAGGTATTGGCACAGCATTTAATGCAAGAGACTGACATTGATCTTGATGATTTAGAAGCATTACAGCGTAAAGTTGACCAAAGTAAAGATTAACAAACCTAGATAAGGACGTTAGGACAATGATGATTGAATATACCTTATTAACAACGTTAGCATTTCATCACCTTGTTATTGGTTTTACACTTTTATTGGGACTTACGTTAATTAATAAATGTGTTCCATCGGGGGCTGAGTTGAAAAGCTGGTTGTGGATGACGGCGTTTATTGCCGCAACAGTCATCCCCTTTACCTTGATCACAATGGATGCGGATAAAACTTCAAGCGTTATAAATTCAGTTGCGCAATCAGTTGATTTAAAAACTGAAGATAGCTTTTCAGCAACGGATAATAAAGTCGCTATGAGTGATCAGGAGAGTAACTGGCATTTACCCAGTGAAATTATATTTAATTTTTCATTTTTGCTAAGTATAGCTGTATTCACCTGGCTTACAGGCAGCGTTTGGCGAGTATTTACAGTATTGTCATCATATCTTCAAACACGCTATTTAATAAGCTCAACAATTGAAAAAGCGCCACATTTATCAGCCCATATTAATACAGATGTTTATACTTCAAGCAAAGTATCCTCTCCTTTAGTTGTAGGGATTAAGCAACCTAAAATTATCCTTCCAAAAAGCCTTACCGAGCAACTCAAGCATGAGCAATTACTAGCGATAGTGCTTCATGAAAACGCGCATATTAAACGAAAAGATAACTGGTTTGGCTTATTTCAAGAAGTTATTGCTATTTTATTTTGGTGGAGCCCAGTGATCCGCCTGCTTAATAAGCAAATTCATGTAGAGCGTGAAATAGCGTGTGATTTACGCGCAGTAAACGAAATTAAAAATACGCAACAATATGCGCAATCACTGATTGATTGTGCAAAGTTAATGGTAATGCAGCAAAGAAGTGTGTTGGCAATGGGGCTTTTTAGTAAGAAAAAAGAGCTAAATTATCGCATTGGTGCAGTGTTAGAAAATAAGCAATTTAAAAAGCCACGTATCGCTATAATTGCTTTGGTGTGTGCAGTGCTAGCTGCTACAACGATTCAAGCAACGCAGGCATTTTCACCCAAAATTAGTATTAAACATACTGTAGCAGATGCCCGTCATTATTCACTGTTACCACAAATCGAGAGCACTTTATTAATTGATGCGGTCACGCGTAATGATATTGATGCGATAAGTGTGCTGCAACATGGTGGGGTTGATATTAATGTCCCAGTGATTGGTGATGGCACTGCGTTAATGATTGCCGTGAAACAAAATAACAAAGCAATGACACAGGCATTAATTGACTTAGGCGCTGATGTAAATCAGTCATCAAGTGGTGATGGTAACCCGCTGATAGTTGCTGCGATGAGCAATAATATTGAACTGGCAACGCTATTGTTAGATAACGGCGCTGATATAAATGCAATTGTGCCGCGAGATGAAACGGCCCTTATTAATGCTGCATATTTTGGTTTTTACGACATGAGCCAACTATTAATTTCACGGGGCGCTGATGTAAACTTAGCCGTTACGACAGGGGTTTCTGATGGTTATCAGCGACGCTCGCCCCTAAACCGTGCGCGTACTGAGTCAATTAAAGCGCTACTAATAGCCAATGGGGCACGCGAATGATCTATATTTCACTTCACTCCCCCCCCTGAATGCGTTGATCTAACTTGGCTGATGAGCGAATGCAAGTCAGCCTGCGTCAAATTTATTTAAATTACTTCAATTAACTGTTGATTGATTTTCACCCTACTTCTAGTGGGTTAGCCAAACTCGTCCTAAATAAAGGAAATAGTATGTTTATTCGTTATCAAAGAATACATATCACACAAAAAATAACAACGAAGGTGACACCATGATCTTTAATACCCCCATATTTTTTTGGTTTTTTGCCATTTTTATTTTGTTTTACGGTTTTGTTTTTTTTAAACAAAAGCCCAAAGTGTATTTGATTTTAGTCGGCAGCTTAGTTTTTTATGGCGCATGGAATTATAGTTTTATTCCCTTGCTGGTGGGCAGTGGGGTAGCCGATTACTTTATTGCTCAAGCTATATTCAAAGCATCAACACAGCAACGTAAAAAGCAATGGGTTACGTTATCTGTGCTGCTTAATTTAGGCTTATTAGCGGTGTTTAAATATGCTGACTTTGTACTCAACTCTGTGTCTGAACTGCTATCTACGCTGGGTTACAATACCTCCATTGAGACATTAGGGTGGGTACTGCCTGTTGGTATTTCTTTTTATACTTTTCAAAGTTTAAGTTACACCATTGATGTTTACCGTGGCGATATGAAACCACGTAAAGGCTTAGTTGAATTTGTTGCTGCTTTATCGTTTTTCCCACAACTGGTTGCAGGCCCAATTCTTCGTGCAAGTCATATTTTGCCACAAATGCACGCCATTGCCTTGCCTAAATACACTGCTGTAAAACATGGTTTTTTACTGATCACTGTGGGGCTGATTAAAAAAACTGGTGCAGATATATTGGCTATCCCTGCACAACATGCTTTTGAGGCAAAAGGCCCCATAAGCACACTGGAGCTTTGGACTGGCGTATTGGCATTTGCAGGGCAAATATACGGTGACTTTTCGGGTTATACCGATATGGCAATTGGTATTGCGCTGATACTCGGTTTTAGTATTCCACTTAATTTTAGAGTACCTTACTTCGCACTTTCTCCGGTTGATTTTTGGCGTCGTTGGCATATTTCCCTCTCTACATGGTTACGAGATTATTTATATATTTCATTAGGCGGGAACAGAAATAATAACCGCACCCGTAATGTGTTTTTAACTATGCTATTGGGTGGTTTATGGCATGGTGCGGCGTGGACCTTTGTTGCGTGGGGCGTATTTCATGGCGCTATTATTACTGCCACGCACTATTTAGCTGGGCTGAAAATATTTGCACGTTTTAATCAATCCAGCGCGCTGCTTGTCACTTTCATTAAGTGGGCCATCACGTTTTATTTAGTCCTTATAGGTTGGGTGTTTTTTGCAGCTAACGACTTAACTTCTGCCATAGATATTATTACTAATTTACATGTATTTAATTCAACAATAGCAGCAGGAAACAACGCAATGACTATTTTTGTAATGACCAGTGTATGGGTGTTACTTGTACATATTATGGACTTTTACGTGATTAAGGGCGCTGATAAGCTGGAAAATAAACCATGGCTATTTTGGCTGTTAATGATGTTAGGACAAGGTGTGTGTTTATTTATCGGGGAGCCAAGTAATGAGTTTATCTATTTCCAATTCTAATCATCAAGGTACAGCAATAATGACATCACAAAAATTATATGGAAAGTCGATTCTTGTTATTGGCTTATGCATGGCTTTCGCACTTATCAGTATTCATCTTATTTTACATGGGATGGGGGCAAATTCACAAGGCGTATTAGGTAGGGTCACTGAGTCACGGGCGGCTTTGCCACAAATAGTGAAAGAGCCGAACGATATAGTCATGTTTTTTGGTTCATCAATGACGCGAGCTGGGTTTTCGCCGCGAAAATTTGATGCTGATTTAGCGCAGCGGGGTAAGCAGGTTAAATCGTTTAATTATGGCTTTGGTGGGTTAAATCCATATTTTCAAGATTTTTTATCACGACGTATTGCGGATGAATTTGTCAAAGAAGATCGTAAAATCAAGCTAACCATGATTGAGTTTAATCCGTTTCAAACCACGCAAACACGCTGGGATAGAGCTGCGCCAGTATTAGACTCGTTTTTAACGTTGCTTGCCAATGACGAGGAGTTAATGGCAATTGCAAAAAATGATCTTACTCGTGGCGTACGGTTATTCAATATAAAGTATTTACGCGGTAATATCTCAGCAGAAATGATCACCAGCTTTTTTGGCCGAGGGGTGTTTCCTCCTCAGTCACATCAAACGTTTAAAGATGATGATGAAACTATTGCTCAGCGTCGTCGCTTAGGGCGATTGCTTGGTGAGAAGTTTGATGAAGAATACCCTAATTATAAGGGCGCAGAATGGAGCTATGAATGGCAAGGGGGCGGTACAATCCCACAAGAGCGATCAGCAGAAACGTTAGCTATATTTAACGACTATTACCGCGTTACGCAAACTGATAACGAAATGAAAAACGATCGCCTTAGTCGTATTCGCAGTGCCGATATAGAAGAACTGCATTTTGAGCCGTTATTAGTTGAGCACTTTATTAATATTATAAAAAACTTTCAACGTGTATCTGAGAACGTTGAAGTGATCATGCTGCCAAAAAATAGCAAGTGGATAAAAACAACACCAGAGGCTGAAAAACGTTTAGCAGAAGTAATAGCGCAAATAGAGCAAGCCACTGGTATTAAAATGAAAAACCATCAAAATATACCGCAAATAACCCCGAAAATGTACCGTGATACCACGCATTTATCGCGTTATCGTGGTGATATTGCTTACACAGATTATCTAATAGAGCAGTATCAAAGTTTGTTTTAGTTTTTACAGTGGTTAGGCCGAATAAGTTAAATGCATCAGCGGGTGAGAAAATGCCTAAACGCTAACTTATCACGTTGATGCTTTTCGCCGTTATTTGGTAAAGTTGTTATTCAATATTGTTTATTTAAAAAGTTTGAAATTTAAGTTGTTGGTGAAGTCGTAAAAGGAGCTTGTTTTTAAGGTTTACTGCTAATGTACCTTCGGCCGGTTGATTAATAAGCTCATTTGCTAAAGCTTGATATTCGTCATCACTAAGCGTGGTGATTGCTACGAGTAAAGGTTTACGAGAATAAATGCGTGCCAGCATGCACTGGCCTTGCTCAGTAAGTCGGTTTACTTTATTAATGAAATCGACGTGTTTTTGCTCTAATAAGTGTCTGCATTGAGTGTCGATAAATGTTATTAGCTCTTAAAAACTGTGGTAATTCAATTAACAAAAAACGATGATTAAAAATACGGCAAAGCTATAAATAGTGAGTATGCCAATCAGCATCAGCGTTATATTCACCGCACCAGCTTGAAATTTACCTAAGTAAAAGTGGTGTAAATTTGCAGCAAAAAACCAATATATTCATTAAAATTAGACATTGAGTTTCCTACAGTTGGTTTTTTGATAGATAATTTTGTGATTTTAAAAGTGATATCTGGGACTGGGCAGGTATAGTTTTCAACCCAATAAAGCTGATTTTTGTCGCATTTACATTAATAACAGCTATTTTTCGATTTTTTTCGCAACTTTTTCATAAGCCGATTTATCGACGCTAGTACAGTTACTTAGGGTCACTTAACTCACTTGATTTTAGCCCATTCACAGTTTGTCAACCTTGAATAATCAGTTCCATTACTCTAACCTTTATCTTTATTGAACATTCAATTAATAAAAATATGCCTAAAGTTGGAATGGAACCTATTCGTCGTCAGCAGCTAATTGACGCGACTATAAGTTCGGTTGCTGCACTTGGCTTACAAGCAACAACCATTAATAGTATCAGTAAAAAAGCAGGGTTATCATCGGGTATTATTAGCCATTATTTTGGTGGTAAGCAGGGCTTGATAGAAGCCACTGTGCGTTATTTATTAACCAATCTAAAACACGAGCTGATCAAGCAAGTAACGCCAACAACGACCCCTGAGCAAAGGTTAATGCTGATAATAGAAGCTAATTTTGCCAGATTACAACAGCGCAGCGATACCACTAAAACTTGGTTAAGCTTTTGGGCGCAATCGATGCACGATGTTCAGTTGCATCGCTTACAGAACGTAAATAGCCGACGACTTCTTAGTAATTTAGTCAGCTCATTTAAACAATTGATGGGTGATGATGAAGCCAAACTTGCTGCGCAGTTATGTGCGGCAATGATCGATGGCTTATGGTTAAGAGCGGTACTAAGTAAGTCTGATCAAGATCAATTTGCACATTGTGAACAGCTAGCAAAAAACTTTGTATGTTCACTTATCAAACAGTATGGAGCTTAAGGTGACAACACCTGTTTATCAAAATTATATCAATGGTCACTTTTTAAAAAATCAAAGTGGCGAAACATTTGCAGTTAAAAACCCAGCAACAGATGACGTAATTTATTATGTAGAAGTGGCAGATGCGTTTATTCAAAATGCGGCTATTCAAAGCGCTAAACAAGGATTTGCTGCATGGTCAACTATGAGTCCGATTGAACGTAGTCGTATCTTACTAAAAGCGGTTGCATTATTGCGCGAGCGTAATGATTTACTTGCAAAAATAGAAGTGCTAGATACCGGTAAGCCATGGCAAGAAGCCGAGTGTGTTGATGTGCAAACTGGCGCTGATGTAATCGAGTATTTTGCAGGGCTAGCACCTGCCCAAGTTGGCCAACAGCAAATGGTTGGCGAAGATTTTTATTACACCCGCAAAGAGCCATTAGGGATTTGTGCCGGAATTGGTGCGTGGAACTACCCGCTGCAAATAGCTTGTTGGAAATCAGGTCCGGCACTGGCTGCGGGTAACGCATTGATATTTAAACCTTCAGAAGAAACACCACTTGGCGCAATCAAGCTTGCCGAAATATTCACTGAAGCGGGTGTACCTGCGGGCGTATTTAATGTGGTGCAAGGTGCAGCAGAAGTCGGCCAGTGGTTAACACAATCAGCTGATATTGAGAAAGTATCGTTTACCGGCGAAGTAGGCACAGGCAAAAAAGTAGTTGCTAGTGCTGCGGGTTCATTAAAAGATGTCACCATGGAACTTGGTGGTAAATCACCACTGCTAGTATTTGATGATGCCGATATTTCACAGGCAGTAAGTGCTGCAATGTTAGGTAATTTTTATACGCAAGGTGAAATTTGCACTAACTGCACCCGTATTTATGTACACAAAAATGTTTATCAGCAATTTATTGATGAGCTTAAAACACGCACTGAAGAAAATATTATAGCGGGCGATCCACTCGATCCAAACGTTAACTTTGGCGCATTAATTTCCAAAAAGCATCAACAATTAGTGATGAGCTATATCGAGAAAGGCATCAGCGAAGGTGCAACGTTATTAACGGGTGGTAAAGCACTGAGCCCAGCTTCTGCACCAAACGGTTACTTTGTTGCACCAACGGTATTTATTGATTGCACTGATGATATGACGATCGTCAAAGAAGAAATCTTTGGTCCCGTAATGAGCGTATTAACCTTTGATGACGAAGATGATGTAATTCACCGTGCTAACGATACTCACTTAGGCCTTGCTGCAGGCGTGTTTACCAAAGACATTAAGCGCGCACATCGTGTTATTCATCAGCTGCAAGCAGGTATTTGTTGGATCAACAGCTACGGCAATTCGCCTGCAGAAATGCCTGTGGGCGGTTATAAGCAGTCAGGTATCGGTCGTGAAAATGGCATTGAAACACTTGATCATTACACCCAAACTAAATCGATTTATGTCGGTATGACTAATATAGAGAGCCCATTTTAATGACTGCACTAACGTATGATTACATCATAGTGGGTGCAGGGTCGGCGGGCTGTGTACTGGCTAATCGTTTATCCGAAGATAGCAGCAACCGCGTTTTATTATTAGAGACTGGCGGCAGCGATAAAAGCATTTTTATTAAAATGCCTACCGCGCTATCAATTCCGATGAATTCAGACAAATACGCGTGGCAGTTTCATAGTGAAGCTGAACCGTATCTAGATGATCGTCAAATGCACTGTCCGCGTGGCAAAGTGTTAGGTGGCTCATCATCTATCAATGGCATGGTGTATGTACGTGGCCATGCTAAAGACTTTGATGAATGGCAACAACATGGTGCACAAGGGTGGGATTATCAATCCTGTTTACCGTATTTTCAAAAAGCAGAATCATTCTATTTAGGTAAAAACGACTATCGTGGTGATCGTGGCCCTTTGGGTGTGAACAACGGTAATGAAATGGCGAACCCGCTTTATAAAGCCTTTATCAAAGCGGGCCAGCAAGCCGGATATGCAGCCACTGACGATTATAACGCAGCGCAGCAAGAGGGTTTTGGTCCAATGCACATGACCGTTAAAGACGGTGTGCGCAGCTCTGCAAGTCGTGAATATTTAGACCCAGTGAAGTCACGTAAAAACTTAGTTATTGTTACTGGTGCGTTGGCTGAAAAGGTGTTGCTTGAAGGCAAAAAAGCCGTTGGCGTGCAGTACAAAGTTAATGGCGATATTGTTAAGGCAAAGGCCAGTAAAGACGTTATTTTAAGTGCCGGTCCGATTGGTTCGCCGCATGTCTTGCAACTTTCGGGTATTGGCGACAGCGAAATACTTAAAGCCGCAGGTATCGAGGTTAAGCACCATTTACCTGGAGTTGGGCAAAACCTGCAAGATCACTTGGAGTTTTATTTCCAGTATAAGTGTAAGCAGCCAATTACCTTAAACGGCAAGCTTGGCCTTATTTCAAAGGGCCTTATTGGCGCGCGTTGGTTATTAAACCGCAGCGGTCTTGGGGCGACTAATCATTTTGAATCTTGTGCATTTATTCGCTCAAAACCGGGGGTTGAGTGGCCTGATATTCAATATCACTTTTTACCTGCGGCAATTCGTTATGACGGTAAAAGTGCTTTTGATGGCCATGGTTTTCAAGTCCATGTAGGGCATAACAAACCTAAAAGCCGCGGTGCAGTAACAATTAAATCGGCTGATCCAACGGTTGCACCTAAGATCCAATTTAACTATTTACAGCATCAAGATGATATTGAAGGGTTTAGAGCCTGTGTGCGTTTAACACGTGAAATCATTGAGCAAAGTGCATTTGATGATTACCGCGATGGCGAAATCCAACCAGGTAAAGAGATTCAAACAGATGAACAAATAGATGCTTTTGTACGTCAGGCAGTTGAGAGTGCTTACCATCCTTCATGTTCATGCAAAATGGGTGAAGATGAACTGGCAGTAGTAAACTCAAACACTCAAGTACATGGCATTGAGGGACTGCATGTGGTGGATTCATCAATCTTCCCAACGGTTCCTAACGGAAATTTAAATGCGCCAACCATTATGGTGGCAGAAAAAGCGGCTGACTTAATTTTAGGTAAGCCACCACTTAGTAAATCGCATGCAGCGGTTGCCATCGATTCACAATGGCAAACTGTGCAGCGTAGTTCGGAGATCTAATAAAGTCACCTGAGACACATGTTGTGTCTCAGGGCTTGCAGTGGCGCGCATCATAAGTAGTTTGTGATGCGTTAATGCGAGATTAAAACACGGAGAAAAAATGACGTATTTTCATTTATTTTGGGGGGCAAATTATGACCTTATGGCTTAGCGCAGGCATTATTTTCACCCTACTAGCAATTGTGGCAATTTTAGTAAAATGGGGCAATGTAAAGTGTGTTGGCGTCACACCAGTAAGGACATTTACCTTTATTGCCATCTTATTTACATCAGGCTTAGATGTTGGCTTGATCATGTTTCCACTCACTGAGTTTGCAGGTTATGCAGACATAAAAGCAAGCCCAGAGTACGCGTTTGCCAATCCATTAGCCATCGAGTTTGGTTATTGGGGCTTTCTGATCTGGGGATTTTATTTTCTTACGTGCTTTTATTTCTGTGTAATAGAACCTAAAGTAAAATTTTTCGAAATTCCTTGGGTTAAATTAATCAATAATGCAGTTATTATTGGTACTTGTGCCTTCACCGCCTTCTTATTGCTCTCTAACCTACCTTGGTATTTACCGAGTTTAGGTGATGGTGAGTCAATAATCCCATCATTTTATTTAATTGTATTTGCAGCTATTTGCTTTGCAGTGTATTCAAGCACTGATATTAAATATGTACGTTTTCTAAGTATTTCAACTACCTGGTTATTTATAGCGCTAATTGGTTTTATGTGGTTTGGCGCGTTTATGGGTGAAAATGGCCAAGTGTCAGATTTTACAAATAATTTAACGTTAATTGGTAGTTACTTTGGCAATATTAATCAATTTGTACTGCCACTCAATGATTATCATGAGTTTTATTTATTTTGGTGGTTTGCGTGGAGTATTATGATTGGTCAATTCACTTCGCGCTTTGTTGGTGGATTAAAAACCTATCAAGTATTGGGCGCTATGTTGATTTTCCCTTCAATCCCAATTGCAATTTGGTTTAACGTACTTTACCACTATCATGAAGCGGGTATACCGACCGAAGGAATTAAAAATATTGCAATGGTATTTGTTGGTGTAGTGTTTGTGATCAACTCGCTTGATTCACTGATCCGTTTATACACAGACAATATGGGTATGACGGTTAAACGTTTAGGTAAATTTAAATATATTGCGCTAAATGTTGTCGCTCTTTCATTATTAACCCTATTATTTAAGCTGAATTTTTTACAAATTCAGTGGGTCGGAATGTTAGTAATTGCTTTATTCTTTGCGTGTGCAACCTATATTGGTTATAGCAAAGTTAAAACAGTGAGTAATATTGATAGTTCACCGAAAGACAACAAAATTGACTACACAAAAATCGAATCAGTTAGCTAGATATTAGCTTATACAGTAGCGAAGGAATTAACATGACAACACAAAAAACATTATTAGCAGTCGCATTACCGTTTGCACTTTTTTCAACTTCAGCATTGGCTGATTGGTCAGCAACCGTAACCGGGGCATCAGATTATACCTTTAATGGTGTGAGCCAAACGCAAAACGACCCAGCGTTACAAGGTAGCCTTGATTATTCATTTGGCGAGTCAGGCATGTATGCTGGCACGTGGGCGTCAAACGTTGACTTTGGTGACGACACAAATATTGAATGGGATGCATACTTTGGTCGTTATGCGCAGTTAAATGAAGCGCTCAGTATTGATTATGGCCTTTCGTATTATAGCTACCATGGGCAAAGCAATTCAAGCGATGGCAATTACTTTGAAGCCTACACTAAATTTGGTTACGCCAGTGAGCTAGGGCAAACAGAGCTTAACTTTTGGTATAGTTGGGATTATTTTGGTACAGGTGCAGGCAATGTGATCTCTATGGTTGCACACACTATTGAGCTTGCGCCTAACCACGCACTGCGGGCTAGCTTTGATATTTCAAACTCTTTGGATGGTGACAAGTACGCATGGGATGGAACCGATGGCAAATCATACAATCACTATCGCTTAGCCTATCAAACAAGTTTTGAAGGCTTTGATATTGAAGTTGCGGGCGAGAATACCAGTTTAGATATCGATACGGCCGATGAACGTATTGTGCTGTTGATAGGCCGTACTTTCTCACTTTAAGTGTTAACAGATTATTTTGTTTAAGCACCAAAACGGCCATGTTACATGGCCGTTTTTTATCTTTCACCACGCTCTTTAAGGTGTCAGTAATTGGCTACATGTATCTAACAGTAAAGCGGTTTAAGCCTGCCATCATGACGGTGTATGCACTGATCAAAACCAGCATAAATAAATTATCAGCATTTTCGAACATGTAGTTCGCCAACCCCATGTTTAGACCAAACGATAAGCAAAGAAATACACTCAATAAATTAATGTTTTTACATACATTACTGATTGCAAAGCTAAATAGCACACCAGCAGCACAGCCTAAGGCATAGCCCAGCGTGTTGAATATTAGTAACTCTTGATGGGGAATCACTAACGCCACCACGGTAATAAAACACGCGATAGCGACCATGCCTGCTAATTTGAGTGCACTGTGACTAAGGGCTAGTTTTACGCTTTGACTAGAGTTATAAATAGGCAGGGTAAATAAAAGCTCCCATGAGTTTTGTTTTTGTATTTTACTCCATAAACACAGGGTTACTATGGTAAATAAGAGCAGCGTTAATACAAAAATGACATGTTCGATAATATTAATAAACAGGTTTGCAGTCACAGCCACCGCGCAAAAAAGGGCAATGAGGATCAGATACTGAGATAAACTAGCACCAACAAAGTAGCTAAGAGGGAATAACCCTTTATTAATTGAGCTGCCGTAATTTGATAAAAAACCACTGGGAACTGGCGACCAACCAGATTGCAGACCATTACGATAATTTACTAATGAATCAGGGCGCCATTTGTACGCAGGTGTAAAGCGTTTATGAAATAACACAATAACAATAAAAGCAACGACGTTAACGGGTATTAGCCAAACTGGCAGTTGCTCAATAAGCACACACACTAACGTAGTGGTAAAGAAGCTAAAATTGCACACTGAGATAAATAAATGGCTGAATGAGCGATTTAAAAACCAGATAAGAATGCCAACAAGATTGGCGAGCGTAAGCGTTGCTAATAGATTGATATTATCAGCAATTATGATACTCAACAGCGTAATTAAGTTACTAAAAACAATGAATACCTTACCTTGAAACATCACATGTTTACGGTAACCAACAACTAAACTTTGCCATTCAGTAGCTTGCAAGCGAATACTTTGCCAAGCTATCGCGGTGTACATGCAAATAATTGAAAACATGATCATGAGTTCGAGTAGATCTTCACTACCTGTAGCTATAAAGCATAATAAAGTCGTTATAATTGCAGCGATTAAATAAATGGCACAGCCGACGTCTTTTAACCAAAAACTGACGACTCCTTGATACCAAGTGCGTTTACTGGCTTGCATCATCCATGTAACTCCACAAACAGCTGTTCAAGAGACAGTGTATTGATTGCTAGAGCACCAACAACAGTTTCACCTGTATAGCCATAAATAATGGCACAATTTTGCTGCCTGTTAAGTATCGTGTATGCACTGAGATCAATTGTCGACTCTTTAAAGCTGACTTTTCTAACAGTGTCGCGAATGACATCTAATTCGTCGAGTAACAGTAACTCGCCTTGTTTTATAAGTGCAATGTGGCTGGCGACGCGCTCTATGTCAGAGGTGATATGGGATGAAAATAAAATTCCGGAGCCCGAATCTAATGCTAAATCGAAAAGATCACTCATAAATTCACGCCGAGCAATTGGGTCTAAGCTCGCCACTGGCTCATCTAAAATAAGTAGCTGGGGTCTATAAGCCATGGCCATAATAAGGGCCAAAGTTTGACGCTGGCCGATTGAAAGATCATTAATCGCATCTTTGCTATTCAATTCAAAGCGCGCGAGCCATTTTGCTTCTAATTGCATATCCCAATTTGGGTAAAAACTGCGATGTAATGCCAAAGCGTCAGCAATTTTAAACCCTTCATAACCAAAAGTTTGTTGTGCTACGTAGCCAATTTTTTGTTTACTGCTGGCACTTAATTGATGACTTAATTCACCTAGCACCTGAATCTCACCCTGATCTGGAGTTATTAACCCAAGGGCGCTGCGTAATAAGGTTGTTTTACCTGCACCATTTTTACCTAATAAGCCAATCACCATGCCAGGTTCGACATTGAGGTTGATGTTATTTAATATCTGGCGCTGATTGTATTGTTTAGAGACATTTTTATAGCTAAGAAGTGGTCTTGTCATTGTTATAATTCCCACCGTTTTTTTATTAGTTCGGCTAAAGTTGCTTGCGGTACATCGAGCTGTTTGGCTTGCTGAATAAGTTGATCGATGGCTTTAAATAGTAAGCTTTCTTGTTGGTCGGTTTGTTGAGTTGTATTTTGTGCAACCCGTGTTGCTTGGCCACGGCGTCGTTCTAGCCAGCCTTGATCGACTAATTGACCAATCGCTCTGGAAACTGTCATAGGGTTTACAGCAAAGTGATCCGCTATTTTTCGCACGGACGGAAGCTCTTCACCCGCAGCTATTTGGCCACCTACAATCAAACGCACAATTTGTTCATGCAGTTGCTTGTAAATGGGATCGCCACTATTGGGGTTGACATTGATAAATTCTAGCATTACTCTTTCTCTACTGTATTAATACATTAATACACCGATACACTAAGTAATAAGTTATCACATTAAGTGTAAAATGCAAACAAGGGAAAAGTGATGAATAGCATATCAAATTGTTCTAATAGACTGATAAGTATAGTGATGATGCCAATTTTAATGATTGTATCAATTGGGTTATACGCAGAAAACAATCAAAATAACCAACCAAAACTGACACCATGTTATATGGAAGGACTGTCTGATCGACTGATGTGTGGCAGTATCGCTCAACCATTGTCAGATGATCCAAGTGAAGGGGAAATTGATATCCATTTTGCAGTTATACCTGCAATCAAGCCCAGCTATCCTGCTGAAGCGGTACTTGGTTTTGCCGGTGGTCCAGGACAAGGAGCTATCGATTTAGCGAGAGTATTCAACCATAATTTACGTTTTGCTCGCGAAACTCGTGACATAGTCTTGGTTGACCAGCGCGGCACAGGCTATTCACATCAATTGCAATGCGATAGTGATGATCTAAAAACTCAGTTTGCTTTTAATGATATGATTGCTGATCTTCAAGTTATGGGAGCAGAAGATACGCAAAAATGTAAAGCACGGCTCAATATTGATTTAAGCCACTTTACCACGCCTGTAGCGGCAAAGGATTTTGAAGCGGTGCGAAAAGCATTAGGTTATAAAGGTTTTCATTTATATGGGGTGTCATATGGCACACGTATAGCACAGGAATATATGCGCCAATTTCCTAATGCTGTTTTAACCAGTACCCTAGATGGTGTTGTGCCAATGCAACAAAGTCTGGCAGCCATAGGCGGAGCGGTTGATGGTTCACTGGCTGCATTATTCAAGCGCTGTGAAACTGATGTTTTATGCGCAGCCCATTACCCCAACTTAGCACATAACTTTAATGCATTACTCACCCAGCTTGAACAACAGCCTGTACAAACACAGGTTAGACACCCACGTACCAATGATCTTATTGATTTTACTATCACTAAAATGAAGTTTTTCAGTGCGATACGCTTTGCGCTATACGGCCATGCGCAACGCGCGATTGTACCGATGCTTATTGAAAAAGCATTAAACGGCAACTACTTACCATTGGCAGGCATGATGGCGAATGTTGATTTAACACAATCTTTAGCAATGGGTATGCATAACGCCATCGTTTGTGGTGAAGATTGGCCACGCTTAACAACGCAAACCCGCGCTCAGTACAGTAAAAGTTATATGGGTAAAGCAATGATTGCAGGACTAGACATAGCCTGCCCAATTTTGAATGTAAAAGCCGTTGATGAAGCATTTTACCTACCGTTAAAAACCAGCACGCCAACGTTACTTCTATCTGGTGGACGCGATCCTGCAACACCTGCAAGTTGGGCCGAACTTGCGATGGTTGAGATGACAAATGCCACTCATTTAGTTGCACCGACCGCCACCCATGGCATTGGCTCACAAACCTGTGCGCCGAAAATTATTGCCAAGTTTATCGACCAGCAAAGTATGCAAGACATTGACACAAGCTGTATTAATGATGCAAATGACAAATCTTTTTTTATGAATATTAACGGCGTAGCCGTTGCCAATAGCCACCCAACTGATGCAGCTAACAAGGAGTAAGTGATGATCAAAGTAACCAACCTAAATAAGAAGATTGGCGATGTTAATGCGCTAAATGGTTTAAGTTTTACTGCACAGGACGGCAAGATAACTGGCCTCCTAGGGCCAAATGGCGCAGGTAAAACCACTTGTTTACGCACCGTATTTGGATTGTTAAAGGCTGATAGCGGAAATGCTGAAATTGACGGTATTGATGTTACCAAAGAGCCGATGGTAGCAAAGCAAAAGCTTGGCTTATTTCCTGATCCGTGTGGTTTGTATGAACGATTAACACCAAGGGAGTACATTAGTTTTTTTGCTCAGTTAAGTGGTCTTAGCGTAACAGATGCTAAGCAAGCAACAATAGATGTAATCAATAAATTAGCTATGCATGATATTGCCGATCGCCGTTGCCAAGGCTTTTCTCAAGGCCAACGGATGAAAACCGCCTTAGCACAAGCCGTGGTTCATAACCCATCAAACATTATTTTAGATGAACCAACTCGTGGTCTTGATGTAATGAGTACCCGTATATTAAGAGAGCTGCTGCTGCTACTCAAAGCACAAGGACACTGCGTGTTATTTTCATCGCATGTTATGCAAGAAGTTGCAGCGTTATGTGATCACGTGGTGATCATGACCAATGGCCAAGTAATAGCCCAAGGCTCCGTGGCTGAGCTATGTGAACAAGCTGGTAAAGAGACATTAGAAGAAGCATTTGTTGCATTAATTGGTAGTGACGAGGGGATTGCAGCATGATTAATTTATTAAAAGTATTATTTAAAAAAGAAGTGCTGGATGCTAGTCGTGATAAACGCTCGATAATGGCAGGGCTGTATTATGCGATAGGTGCGCCAATTGGTGTGTGCTTATTAATGAGTGTTTTGCTACAGCAATTTGCATCGCCTGAAGCACTAAAAATTAATATTGAAAATAGCGATCGTGCACCAGGATTGATTGCTTACCTTAATAGTCGTGATATTTTTTCCAGCACTGATGCTAATGAGCGTAAAGATATTACTTTATCAATCAGTGATGACTACCAACAAAAAATGAGCGAAGGGCGCCCAGCAACGGTAACGCTAATTGCAGATAAATCTGATGATAAATTGCGTAAACATATCAACCAAGTTGAAAAAGCAATGGCGTTGTACAACTCTGAGATAGCCAGCCTGAGATTAGTCTCTCGTGGTATGGATCCGAGTTTGATGCGTGCACTCGCGATTGAAGTACATGATCAAGCTACACCTGATTCAAAAGGCGGCATGATTTTGGGTATTGTCATATTAACACTTATTTTAGCTTTATTTTACGCGGCGATGAATTTGGCAATTGATACCAGCGCGGGTGAGCGAGAGCGTAATTCTTTATCGCTATTGTTGAGTCATCCATTACATAGTTTACATATTGTGCTTGCTAAAATAGGCGCTATCACCACGTTTTCGATGTTAGGTTTAGTGGTAATTTTAGTTGTCTCTAAGTTTTCGTATGCAATGGTGCCGTGGCAGCAAATGGGCTTTAGCATCACTATTACCCCTGCATTTATGTTATTTAGTATCGCGATATGCCTACCTATCGCGTTGCTGTCGGCAAGCTTACAAGTGTTTGTGTCTTTTATGGCTAAGTCATTTAAAGAAGCGCAATCTTACGTCACTATGGTGTTATTTATCCCAATGGCGTTAAGCATGATAACCACTTATGATATTGCGACAGATAAGGTGCAGTGGTTGCCGATAGCAGCACAGCAGTTTGCATTAATGGAATTTATTAAAGGTAATCCCATTCCTGTCCCACAGTTACTGCTATCAACAGTGATCACACTGGTATTATGTGCAGCCTTTAGCTTTTTAAGTGCGCGTATGCTGAAAAGTGAAAAAGTGGTATTTGGCTTGTAAGCTATTGAGCTGGAAATAAATCAGCGACCTAAAAGGCCGCTGATTCATCTTTGTGGGATAACTGAGCTGTTCAGAAGCTGAGTAAGTTATTAAAGATAGTAGTTTAAATAAGCAGCTTGGATGAAGTCTATAGCGTACCCTTGGGTTGTAAACTTAGTTATTCGTTGTTGTTTCTTAAATGGGATTGCCACTGTTGCAAAGCAACACCTTGATATTAAGCCCTTATGAAACCGTGAGCTCTGCATTTTGAGGCGGTTTGGGTATCAGTGTTACGCAGCGAGATTTATAATGTCTCGCTGTACTCAGTCATGATCTGTTCAACCCAGTTAGCGATACGCTCATCACTGTGTTCGTATTGGCTGTCTTCATCAAGGGCTAAACCAACGAAGTGTTTGCCATCTTCGGTGAGTGCCTTAGAGGCTTCAAACTCATACGTACTGTCGTTCGGCCACAAACCTAATAAAGTATATTGTTGGTTACTTATTTCATCATGTAACATACCAAGCGCATCTTGAAACCATTGACCATAACCTTGTTGATCGCCCATGCCAAATAAAGCGATGGTTTTGCCGTTGAGATCCACATCTTTAATGTCATCCCAAATCGACTCCCAATCTTCTTGTAACTCGCCAAAATCCCATGTGGAGATACCAAAGATGATAAAGTCGTAATTTTCTGCATTTTTTAATGGTTCATCTTTGATGTTATGCAGGCTGACAATGTCTTGACCGATAATATCGCGAATTTTTTCTGCTGCTATTTCTGTATAGCATGTGGTAGAACCATAAAATAAACCAATTTGCATCGTATTTATCACTGTGTATTTGCCTGATATGATAGGCTGAAGTTTACCGTAAGGTATTATTAATTGATACCTTGATAACTATGAGAATAACTGTGAGCACGCTACCTGATCATGAGTCATTAGACTCAGCCATTACAGATCACGACGAACTACTTGGTAATAGTGATTATCTTGAATCTTTTTTAGATAACCTCTATTTAGAACAACACGTAAGCGATAACACTTTATCTGCGTATCGCAGCGACTTGGATAAATTTTGCCACTTTTTAAAAGGTCAAGATTTACTCACTGTGAGCGGCCAAGATATTGAAAGCTATTTAGCGCATCGTGTTGATTTAGGTTTAAAGCCTCGCAGTACGGCGCGCAGTATTAGCGCGTTAAAGCGCTTTTACCAATACTTTGTACGTGAAAAACACATTACTGATTCGCCAATGGTAAATATTGCTCAGCCTAAGGCGGGGCTATCATTGCCGAAAACGTTGTCAGAAAATGAAGTAGAAGCACTTTTGGCGGCGCCTAATGTTGAAGAGCCGATGGGCTTGCGCGATAAAGCTATGTTAGAGCTATTATATGCAACGGGTTTACGGGTTAGCGAGTTAGTTGGGCTGCGCATTGAACAAATTAACTTGCGCCAAGCGGTGGTGTTTGTTAAAGGTAAAGGTAATAAAGAGCGCTTAGTGCCGCTTGGCGAAGAGGCTATGTATTGGCTCGAGCAATTTTTAAAAGTGGGGCGCGCGCAAATGATCAAACATGCCACCGACTTTGTGTTTCCGTCAAAGCGTGGAGTAGGTATGACTCGACAAACTTTTTGGCATCGTATTAAACACTATGCTATTTTGGCAGCAGTTGAATCGCCTTTATCGCCCCATACGTTGCGCCATGCGTTCGCAACACACTTACTAAATCATGGTGCTGACCTCAGAGTCGTACAGATGATGTTAGGGCATAGTGATTTATCAACCACACAAATTTATACCCATGTGGCTAATGAACGGTTAAAATTGGTACATCAACAACATCATCCGCGCGCTTAGTGAGAATTTTTTCGTACTTCGGCGGTCTGAGTAGTTAAGAATTATCAGGATATAAGAGAACATTATGAAAAAGTTAGTATTAGCCGGTGCGATATTAGGCACCAGTATAAGTGCGTTTGCCAATGGCGTTGCAGCCATTCCTGATGCCAACGATCCAATCGTGACTAAGTTTGCAGAGCTAGGTGTTACTGTTAAGCAAATTAGCCCAAGCCCAGTGGCCGGTTTAAAAGAGTTGATCACTGATAAAGGCGTGCTGTATGCAAGCGCAGATGGTCAATACTTAATGCAAGGCACCTTGATTGATTTAAATAACCGTAACAATCTAACCGAGCAAGCGCTTAATGGCGTTCGTAAAGAAGGCCTAGCGCAATACGAAGACTCAATGATTGTTTACAAAGCTAAAAATGAGAAACATAGCATAACTGTGTTTACTGATATTAGCTGTGGTTATTGCCGTAAGTTACACCGCGAGCTTGATGATTTACTTGAAGCGGGTATTACCGTTAAGTATTTAGCGTTTCCACGTGGTGGTTTACAAGGCTCAGGCTATGCAGATCTAATGAATGTTTGGTGTGCTAAAGATCAACAAGAAGCAATGACAGCAGCAAAATCGGGCGCTGATACAAAAGTAATGGCCGGTTGTCATGCCCCAGTTGCAGAACATTATCAGCTTGGCCAAAGTTTTGGCATTAGCGGTACACCAGCAATTATTTTAGAAGATGGTACGATGATCCCAGGTTATCAGCCTGCGGCCGCATTAGCTGCTGCGTTAGACGCTAATAAATCGTCATAGTATTATGCTTTTTATAAAAAGGCCGTTAAGGCCTTTTTTTGTCTTTATTCCTTAATCTAAAAGTACCGCGCCTGCATGAAAAAATTAATTGTTGCTCGTGATCATCATGATGATTCACACCTGCCAAGTCATTTGCACCCTGTTATTAAACAAATTTATGCCAGCCGCCAAGTTAATCATGCCGATGAGCTAAATAATAGCGCAGCCACTTTACATGACTTCAAATTATTTAAAGACATAGATAAAGCCACCGCTTTACTTCAACATGCTCTGCGAGCGCAAAGTAAAGTGCTGATCGTGGGTGATTTTGATGCCGATGGCGCAACCAGCACCGCTACCTTAATGCAAGGCTTAGCGATGTTTGGTTTTGCTCATTTAGACTATTTAGTGCCAGACAGATTCAGCTTAGGCTATGGTTTAAGTCCCGCGTTGGCCGAGCAAATAGTCACTATGGCACCAGATCTAGTGATCACTGTTGATAATGGTATTTCCTGTATTGCTGGCATCGCAATTGTAAAAGCCGCGGGCATTAAAGTGCTGGTTACCGATCATCACTTGCAAGGCGAACAACTACCCAATGCTGACGCTATCGTTAACCCTAATCGTCATGATTGTGAGTTTCCATCAAAATCAATCGCAGGAGTGGGGGTTGCATTTTATTTATTGATTGCGCTTAGAAGTGCATTACGTGATGTTGGTCATTTTGCGCAGCAACCACCGCCTAACTTAGCCGATCTGCTTGATATTGTAGCGCTAGGTACGGTTGCTGATGTGGTGGCACTGGATGCCAATAATCGCACCTTAGTTCACCAAGGTTTAGCGCGAATTCGTAGCGGCAAAACACGTCCAGGTATTACAGCGCTGATTGAGGTCGCTAATCGTAACGCAGCGCGTTTAAGCGCCAGTGATTTTGGTTTTTCGCTTGCACCACGTTTAAATGCCGCAGGGCGTTTAGATGATATGAGTTTAGGCATCGCTTGCTTACTGGCCACTGATATTAATCAAGCAAGGCGTATTGCCGCTGAGCTGGATAGTTTAAACCATGAGCGTCGAGAGATAGAGCAGGGCATGCAACTTGAAGCACAAGCCGTGCTAGATAAGCTCGCTTTTAGCGATGAACAAACACCTGATGCTATCTGTTTATATCAAGAAGATTGGCATCAAGGTGTGATCGGTATTTTAGCGGGACGTTTAAAAGAGAAATACCACCGCCCAACAGTAATTTTTGCTGGTGGCGACAGCGGTGAAATAAAGGGCTCTTGCCGCTCGATTGAAGGCTTGCACATGCGTGACTTGCTTGAGCGCTTAAATACCTTGCATCCACATTTGATCAGTAAATTTGGTGGTCATGCTATGGCGGCCGGTCTGAGCATTAATGAGCAGCACTTTCGTGAGTTTAAACGTGAGTTTGAGCAGGCGGTAAGTGGGCAGTTAAGTGAAGAGCATAAACGCTGTATTATCTTAACCGATGGCGAGCTTGCTGATGACTGCTTTAGCATGGAGTTTGCAAATGTACTCAAACAAGCAGGGCCATGGGGGCAGCAATTTCCAGAACCCGTGTTTGAACACACTTTTGAACTCGTACAGCAGCGCATTGTTGGTGAAAAGCACTTAAAGCTGGTATTAAAACACCGTTCAGGGCGTTTGGTTGATGCTATTGCCTTCGGTATTGATGTACGCGAGTGGCCTGATACTGAAGCGCGCTTGGTGAAATTGGCCTATCAGCTCGATATCAATGAGTTTAGAGGTAAATTTTCATTACAGTTAATTGTCCGTGAGCTGCAAAAAGTAGCTTAAAAAATATCTATTATCGATGCATAAAGTACTAATAAAACGCACGGTTTTTTGTTAAAATCGGGCGTTTTATTATTTAAAGCGAAATTTAAATAATTATTAGCATAATTTTACCTGGCGATTAGCCGCGTAAACCAGCCATTTTGGAGTAATGTACATGTTTGAAGTGAATCCTGTGATTAATCAAATCAAGGAAATTCGCGAACGTACTGAACTGCTTCGGGGGTACCTTTGACTACGCTCTTAAACAAGAACGTTTAGAAGAAGTTAACGCCGAACTTGAAGATTCAGCCGTATGGAATGAGCCCGAGCGAGCACAAGCACTAGGTCGTGAAAAGTCAGCATTAGAAGCGGTTGTTGAAACTATCGATAATCTAGTAACTGGTACTGATGATGTTGAAGGGTTGCTTGAACTTGCAGTTGAAGCAGAAGATGAAGAGACCTTCAATGAAGCACAAAGCGAACTGACAGACCTAAACGAACAGCTTGAAGGTTTAGAATTTCGTCGCATGTTCTCTGGCGCACATGACGCAAATGATGCTTACCTTGATTTACAATCAGGCTCAGGCGGTACAGAAGCTCAAGACTGGTGTAACATGTTATTACGCATGTATTTACGCTGGGGTGAAGCCAAAGGCTTTAAAGTTGAACTGGTAGAAGCCACTGACGGTGATGTTGCCGGTATTAAAGGCGCAACCGTGCGCTTTGTTGGTGAATACGCGTATGGCTGGTTACGAACAGAAACTGGGGTTCATCGTTTAGTACGTAAAAGCCCATTTGATTCAAGTGGCCGTCGTCATACCTCGTTTGCTTCTGCATTTGTTTATCCAGAAGTTGACGATAATATTGAGATTGATATTAATCCGGCTGATTTACGTATCGACGTATACCGTGCATCAGGCGCGGGTGGTCAGCACGTAAATACCACAGAATCTGCGGTACGTATTACCCACGTACCGACAAATACGGTAGTGCAGTGTCAGAACGAACGCTCTCAACATAAAAATAAAGCACAAGCGATGAAGCAGTTAAAAGCGAAATTATTTGAGCTTGAGCTACAGCAGCAAAATGCTGAAAAGCAAACCCAAGAAGATGCCAAATCTGACATCGGCTGGGGCAGTCAAATACGTTCATACGTACTTGATGATGCGCGCATTAAAGATTTACGTACCGGCGTTGAAAACCGTAATACCCAATCGGTACTTGACGGCAATTTAGATAAATTTATTGAAGCCAGCTTAAAATCTGGCCTATAACCACCAAGCTAAAAAAGAGCTAAAAAATGACTGATCAAATCCAAGACGAAAATAAGTTAATCGCTGAGCGTCGTGGCAAATTAGACGCTATTCGCGCTAATTGCCCTGCCAACGGTCATCCAAATCAATTCCGTCGTGAGCATTACACGGCAGACTTACAGGCCGAGTTTGGTGATAAGAGTAAAGAAGAATTAGTAGAGCTTAACCACGTTGTGTCTATCGCGGGTCGTATCCTAGCTAAACGCGGACCATTCTTTGTAATTCAAGACATGAAAGGTCGTGTGCAAGCGTATGCGTCAAAAGATGTCCAAAAAGATCTGAAAGAAAAATACGGTCAATTAGACACCGGCGATATCATTGGTGTTAAAGGCGCGCTTAATAAATCAGGTAAAGGCGATTTATACGTAGAAATGACAGAGTATCAATTACTGACTAAGTCACTACGTCCACTTCCTGAAAAATTCCATGGCTTATCTGATCAAGAAACTAAATACCGCCAACGTTATGTTGATTTGATCACTAATGAAGCAACCCGTGAAACGTTCCGTATTCGCTCGCAAGTGGTTGAAGGTATTCGTCGCTTCTTAGCAGATCGTGACTTTATGGAAGTTGAAACGCCAATGCTACAGGTTATCCCTGGTGGTGCATCTGCGCGTCCATTCGTGACTCATCACAATGCCCTTGATATCGATATGTACTTACGTATTGCACCAGAGCTTTACTTAAAACGTTTAGTGGTAGGTGGTTTTGACCGCGTATTTGAAATTAACCGTAACTTCCGTAACGAAGGGTTATCAACGCGTCACAACCCAGAATTCACTATGATCGAATTCTACCAAGCTTACGCTGATTACATCGACCTGATGAACATCACCGAAGATATGTTGCGTACTGTTGCAACTAGCGTATTGGGCAGCCCAATTGTGGTTAATACGACTAAAAACGAGAACGGCGAAGTGGTTGACTCAGTAGAGTATGACTTTGGCCAACCGTTTACCCGTTTAAGTATGGCGGATGCGATTTTAAAATATAATCCTGAGTTTGATGCTGCAGTATTTAACGACCCAGAAAATCACTTTGACGAATTAAAAGCGTACGCAAAGCAAGTGCACGTTAAAATTCCTGAAAATTGTGTGTGGGGCCCAGGTAAGTTCTTATGTGAAATCTTTGAAGAAACAGCAGAGCACATGCTTATTCAACCGACTTTCATCACTGGTTACCCGTGGGAAGTATCACCACTTGCTCGTCGTAACGATGAAAACCCATTTGTTACTGACCGTTTTGAATTCTTTGTTGGTGGCCGTGAGCTTGCAAATGGTTTCTCTGAGCTTAATGATGCACAAGATCAAGCTGAGCGCTTTACTCGCCAAGTGGAAGAAAAAGACGCCGGCGATGATGAAGCAATGCACTACGACGAAGATTACATTCGCGCACTTGAGTATGGCCTTCCTCCTACGGCAGGTGAGGGGATTGGTATCGACCGTTTAGTCATGCTATTTACTGACTCATCAACAATTAAAGATGTTATCTTGTTCCCGCATATGCGCCCACAAGCTGACTAATGCTATGTTAGATTAAGTTGATATTATAACGCCGCTTTAATAGCGGCGTTTTTGTGTCTGTAGCGGGTCCCGTCAATGGAAATTATACTGGCCTAGTAATAATAAAATTTTAATTTTAACGTATTGAATTATTGAAAATAAAAATTAATTATATAAAATCATCAAAATGAACGAGCATTATTTCTAAGTTTAGCTAAACTATTGACTGAAAAAGCAGCATAAAGCATGGCTTTTTAAACTCGCGTCGATCTAAAAGACTTATATAAACGGATTTTATATGAAAGATAATAAACCTGATTCACCCTCTGAAGTACTCAGTATTGAATTACAAAGAGAAACCTATTATCGAGCATGTATTGCTGAATTTCAGCAATTAGGCTACCAAGATCAATATCTCGAACAATTAACTGACGAATTAGTGCCTGTTCTCGGTGTATCCACTGATATTAAAACCCCTTAATTTGATTAACGATTAAACAAAATTGACTCTTTTTTGGCTGTTATGGGTGTTCTCTAACCATACAGTTACTTTAAACAAGAAAAGTGTTTGACATATTTTCTGAAATCTTTATTATACGCCCCACAAGACGGAGAGGTGGCCGAGTGGCCGAAGGCGCTCCCCTGCTAAGGGAGTATAGGGTTTGTAGCTCTATCGAGGGTTCGAATCCCTCCTTCTCCGCCATTTATTTTATAAATGGTTATCTTGTATAGTAAAGAATGGGCGCATAGCTCAGCTGGATAGAGTACTCGGCTACGAACCGAGCGGTCGGAGGTTCGAATCCTCCTGCGCCCACCATCCTTTACACACTCTGCTTAGAGTTTAAATA
>NZ_JAGPYN010000008.1 GCF_018069805.1 Pseudoalteromonas ostreae | reverse complement strand
GACTCTTGCCTCGCTAAGCGTTGCTGTCTGCCGTCTCAGTGGGGTCGCATTATAGGGCGCGGCGAATTTTACGCAAGCGTTTTTATGAAGTTTTTTGCATTTAAATTTTACCCCAAGGATACCCCACCCAGAAACACACGTTACCCACAAAACCCTGTGGACAACTCATTTTTTTTGCGCTGTTTACTAAACTATTTACCGTGCTTGTGGTAAGTTGCGCCCGATATTTACAACTCGTTCACTAGGTAACACACATGATAGATATAATAAATAGTATAAGTGGTCTCTTATGGGGTCATATTTTAGTGTACTTATTAATAGCTGCAGGGCTATTTTTTACCATACGCCTTGGCTTTATCCAATTCGTACAGTTTCCACACATGATCAAAGTAATGTTTCAGAGTCGTCAAGGCTCTGAAGGCGGTATTTCTTCTTTCCAAGCATTTTGTACTTCTCTAGCCGCCCGTGTTGGCACCGGTAATATGGCAGGTGTAGCAGTCGCGTTATATTTAGGTGGTGCTGGTGCTATTTTTTGGATGTGGTTAATTGCTTTGATCGGTATGGCAACCAGCTTTGCAGAGAGCACATTGGCTCAGGCATATAAAACACGCGATGAAGAAGGTAACTTTCGTGGTGGCCCTGCTTACTATATGGAATACGGACTTGGCAAACGCTGGATGGGCATCGTGTTCTCACTATGTTTAATTTTAGCCTTTGGTTTAGTTTTTAATGCGGTGCAGTCAAACTCTATCGCTGCTGCTTTTGAAGTCGCCTTTGGCATTCCTAACTATATAGTAGGTATAGCACTTGTTATTGGTTCGGGAATCATCATATTTGGTGGCCTAAAAACAATTTCACGATTTGCTGAATTAGCAGTGCCATTTATGGCCGCTGCTTATCTTATCGTTGCACTGTATATATGTGCTGTAAATTACACTGAATTGCCTGATGTATTTATGAATGTAATTAGAAGTGCTTTTGGTCTTGAGCAAGCTGGCGCTGGTGCAATTGGTTATGGTGTAATGCAAGCGATGCTCCAAGGGATCAAGCGCGGATTATTCTCAAACGAAGCGGGTATGGGTAGTGCTGCTAACGCTGCAGCAACCGCGACTCCAAATCCACCTCACCCTGCTTCTCAGGGTTATGTACAAATGTTAGGTGTATTTGTAGATACCATTATTATTTGTACTGCAACTGCTGCACTTATTTTATTATCGGAGCAATTAGTACCTGGCTCTGATGTAACAGGGATAGCGCTAACTCAAGCAGCACTTGAAGAGCATGTAGGTAGCTGGGGCGCGATATTTGTTGCAATCGCTATTTTGTTTTTTGCTTTTACATCTATTGTGGCTAACTACTCGTATGCTGAAACGAACTTGTTATTCTTAGAGCATAACCATGCATCTGGCATGTTGATCTTTAGACTATTAGTATTAAGTATGGTGATGTTTGGAGCCCTTGGTGAATTACCACTAGTTTGGACATTAGCAGATGTGTCTATGGGCTTAATGGCTGTCGTAAACGTAATAGCGTTATTTATGCTTTCTGGCGTTGTGGTATGGCTTGCCAAAGATTATAACACTCAACGACGTGCAGGAAAGTTACCGACGTTTGATCCAAGCAAGAACGACAAGCTCAATAAAACCATTCCAAAGGGTATTTGGCATAAGTAATTATGCTTAAAATACTTTAAGTAAAAAACCCGAAACAACCATTGTCGTTTCGGGTTTTTTATTGTTTTAGCCTAGTATAACTATTATTAATAACAACACTCATCTCATATGCGCCTGAGGGATCCCCTCGAATATTTATTCATGTAATCCCTCGATATTAACAGTTAAATTAGATAGTTGAGATAACACATATACATATTCTTCAAGTGGTATGGAGTATCTATGATCATTTATAATTTCACGCGCAATCGTTATGATTGATAACACCATTCGTGCTTTTTGTGTATTAGCTTGCAATGAATAGTGGATCTTTTTTATGACGGCTGCACAACCAATACACCATAATAAATACAAATAAGTGCAGCTATAAGCAATAAATTGTCAAAACGCTCAACACTTCTTGAGTTGGCGCATTCCAAACCTATTCCTAACTTATTATTTTTTGTATCTCTAAAGTTTTCTTCTATTTGCATGCGTTGACTATAAATATTCACTGCTGTTTTAGCACTCTTCATAAACTTCTCAGGCAAGTTAAAAACCAGTAACCATGGCTCTTTCGCATCTTTTTGATGCACTTTATCAGTCGTTCTTTGTGACGTACCACCTCGCTTTTTCTTTGCTTTTCGGCCTTTTGGACTTCGCTTATAAATGGCTGCATTACATGGGAACTTTGCTGTTTTACCATAGTAAATTGAGCCAAGGTAGTCAGCCTTACCAATACGTGCTTCGTTAAACCATTGATAACTGGTTTTCCACTCTTGTTTATCTGAGGAGAGTGATACTTGCCCTCTTACTCGACCTATCTAATACCAACTTTTTTCTTCAACTATTTTAAACCAAGGGGAACGATAGATAGCGTCAGATACAATGATTGGCATGCATCCTTCAGGCAATATTTGTTCAAGCGTGTCTAAAAATGCTTGATGTGCTTTGTTGGTGTTAAGTTCACTTTCCGGGTGAATTTTTTCATATAACGTTAAGCTTCTCCCATTCATTGGAATACTGGCGCGCAATACTTGAAACATCCCTTGCCCATTAATAGGTGACCAATCGACTAATATGATGGGGTACTTTTTATTTTCAATTAATTGTGCTGACATATAGTCATAAAAGAAAAGGCGCTCGCTGTGTAATAGAGTGTTCCCGACCAAACGGTCAGCGCGTTTAATATCATTTTTCTTCGTTGTTTTTGATAAGCTTTTCAACCCCCTCCCTAAATATGTTACAGACACACGTTGATCATGCATGCCAGAATCAATGAAAGTAAAGAGTGTATTTAATCGAGTAGAGTGAATTTCAGGGTAGGCAGCGGCAATATCATTATGTATTATATTTGTGATCTTCATGGCTATTGTTTTAGGTTGTTTTTGGCGAAGTAATTTGATCACAATTAGCCATGAAGGTCGATCCCCTTACTCATCTTTTTTGATTCTTTTCGTGGGGATTCATCAGGATTAGCGCTATTTAGCATCCCTTCTCTGCCTGTTGGCAATTATCTAAACAGTTCAAGCACAACGCTTTTAATAAGCTTATTGACTTTGTAATGGAGTTAATGCTGATACTTGGAGCCTGCTTTGGTTTATACATATTCTAAGCACAGCTACTGATAGTGGTAAAATCAAAGTGTTAATTCGATTATGATTTTTCATCTAACTGCTTTATACCACTGTCTTTACTAGAAATAAACAAGCGCACTGTAATGAGTGACAGTAAATTGACAGATTAAGGGCATATGAGCTTATGGTATAAAAACGTAGACTTTAAATAAAGCCAATTATTGCTAAAAAAAGGATTGTATTGAATTTGTATACTGGAAGATGCTTAATAAAAAGGTAATTAATTGCATATAGTGGGATATAATAAAGTGGTGCCCGAGGCCGGACTTGAACCGGCACGACTTGTTAGTCGAGGGATTTTAAATCCCTTGTGTCTACCAATTCCACCACTCGGGCATCGAGTTTGCTAATTAAAGCGTGTGGAGTAATTATTTGGAGGCGGAACCCGGAGTCGAACCGGGGTAAACGGATTTGCAATCCGGTGCATGGCCACTCTGCCATTCCGCCTAAACATATCAAATAATTTGGAGCGGCACACGAGGCTCGAACTCGTGACCTCGACCTTGGCAAGGTCGCGCTCTACCAACTGAGCTAGTGCCGCATAAAACATTATCAGTAATTTGTACGTTGGTGCGCGACCATGTCGCGGTAAAACGTTCTGGCAACTGAGTTAGTGCCGTATAAAACATTATCAGTAGTTTGTACGTTGGTGCGCGACCATGTCGCGGTAAACGTTCTGGCAACTGAGCTAATGCCGTATTTATTAATTTTTTATCAAAACTTTTAATTATCTTGGTAAAATAATTAAAAGTGGTGCCCGAGGCCGGACTTGAACCGGCACGACTTGTTAGTCGAGGGATTTTAAATCCCTTGTGTCTACCAATTCCACCACTCGGGCATCGAGTTTGCTATTTAAAGCAAGTGGATAAAACTAATATGGAGCGGCACACGAGGCTCGAACTCGTGACCTCGACCTTGGCAAGGTCGCGCTCTACCAACTGAGCTAGTGCCGCATCATATTAATTCTAATTACTACATTTTTAAAAGTTACATTTGGCGGTGTAACTAAACCACAAAGTGGTGCCCGAGGCCGGACTTGAACCGGCACGACTTGTTAGTCGAGGGATTTTAAATCCCTTGTGTCTACCAATTCCACCACTCGGGCATCGAGTTTGCTATTTAAAGCATGTGGATTGTTGAAATGGAGGCGGAACCCGGAGTCGAACCGAGGTAGACGGATTTGCAATCCGGTGCATGGCCACTCTGCCATTCCGCCCCAACATCTGGGTTAGCCTTTAAGATAAACTGGAGCGGCACACGAGGCTCGAACTCGTGACCTCGACCTTGGCAAGGTCGCGCTCTACCAACTGAGCTAGTGCCGCTTTATTTATCTAGGGGGCTATGCCCTCTCAACACGGACGCATTCTACAGAGATTATTAAACGCGTCAATACAAAAAATACCACTTTTGAACTGTTTGATTATTTTTTATCTAAAACGGTGCGTTATTATACGTTTAGACTCGGTTTTTAGTCAATTCAGACCACGCTGCTATCAAATATTGCAGCATAGAAGTAACCGTTAATAAGGTCGCAATGTAAAGTAAGCCATAACTTAAGTACATCATCCAACTATCATATTGCCAAATAAGTCCAATAATGGCTAACATTTGTGCAGCCGTTTTAAACTTGCCCATATTGGACACTGCTACATTGTCACGTTTCCCTTGTTCAGCCATCCATTCTCGAAGTGCTGAAATAACAATTTCTCTACTAATTATAATTAAAGCAGGGATCGTCATATACATTGATTGATAATAACTCGCCAGCGCAACCAATGCCGTACACACCATTACTTTATCAGCAACAGGGTCTAAGAATGCACCAAAAGGCGTTGATTGCTCAAGCTTGCGCGCCAAATAGCCATCGAGAATATCAGTGATTGATGCTAGCCAAAAAATAAAAGCGGCAGCAAAGAAAGCCCATGAGTAAGGCAAGTAAAATACCACCAAGAAAATGGGGATAAGAAAAAGTCTAAATGTTGTGATTGTGTTTGGAATATTCCACATAACTACTTGAGGATGTCTTTTTTTTATATTCGCATGAAGGGCTAGCCTTTGTCATGCAAATGGTTAAATATCTTCTCAGCCATGTCAGAGCTGATCCCGGGTACTTGCTTTAATTGGTCTATATTAGCAGCTTTTACTCCCTGCATGCCCCCTAAAAATTTTAATAATGTTTGTCGTCGTGTCGAGCCAACTCCGTTTATCTCTTCTAATAATGATTGTGTCCGCTGTTTTTGGCGCTTATTACGATGCCCAGCAATGGCAAAGCGATGTGATTCATCTCGAATATGTTGGATCAAATGTAGCGCCGGCGCATCCGAATCCATTGGTATTGTTTTACGACCTCCATCAATTAACAGCGTTTCAAGCCCAGGTTTTCGGCTAGTGCCTTTTGCTACACCAACTAGTAATGGCATTTTTGCATGCGGCCAAGTAGCAAAGTATTGCTCAGCCCGCGATAATTGCCCCTTACCACCATCGATAAAAATAACATCTGGAATTTTGTCTTCATCTACTAACTTGTTGTAACGCTTGTTTAATGCAAACTCCATAGCAGCGTAATCATCACCGCCGGTGATCCCTGTCACATTAAAACGTCGATACTCTTTATTATTAGGCCCTTGCGAATCAAATACCACACAACTGGCAACCGTGTTTTCGCCCATGGTATGGCTAATGTCAAAACATTCCATACGGCTAATATCATCAAGTCCTAGCGTTGCTTTAAGCTGCGCGTAACGTTTATTAATTGAATCTTGAGTGCTTTGCTTCACTGTAATGCTATTAAGCGCATTCTTATTAGCGAGCTGCAAGTATTGCGCGCGCTCACCGCGTGCAACTGTTTTTAAAGTGACTTTTCTCTCACTTACTTGACTTAACGCTTCACCCAGCACATCTGCTTCATCAATCGCAAATGGTAAAATCACTTCTTTCGCTATGCGCCCTGTTGCACCTGGCGCTAAATAATATTGCCCAAGAAATGACGCTAGTATCTCTTGTTGTTGTGAGTCTTTGGGTACTTTTGGAAAGTAGGTTTTACTGCCAAGCACTTTATGATCGCGGATCATCAATAAGTGAATACCATTGAGGCCATTTAAATGAGCAAAACCTACAACATCCATTTCAGCATAATTGCCTGAGATTGACTGTTGCTCTTGCATTTTACGCAGCAACATTATTTGATCGCGTACTTTCGCCGCCAGTTCAAACTGTAACGCTTGGCTAGCGACTTCCATTTTAGTAATTAATGCTGCAATGACTTCATGTGATTTACCAGCTAAAAACTTGCGCACAAAGTCCACTTGCTGGCTATATTCATCATCAGTGACTTCGCCAACGCACGGTGCTGAGCAACGTTTTAATTGAAATTGCAAACATGGTCGACTACGAGCGCGATAATACGCATCTTCGCATTGACGAACTGGAAATATTTTTTGCATTAAGCGCAAGCTTTCAGAAACTGCGCCAGCACTTGGAAATGGACCAAAATACTCACCTTTCACTTTGCGGCTACCGCGATGAAATGCAAGTCTTGGATGTTTGTGAGCTGTTAATAAAATATACGGATAGGATTTATCATCACGCAGTAAAATATTGTAACGTGGCTGATATTTTTTTATTAAGTTATTTTCAAGCAGTAAAGCTTCGGTTTCAGTATTGGTTAAAGTGATATCAATATCACTAATGTTACTGACTAAAGCACGAGTCTTGCCATCCGTGACATTGCTACGAAAATAGCTACTAACACGTTTTTTAAGATTTTTCGCTTTACCAACGTAAATAACGTTGTCGTCACTATCAAGCATCCTGTAGACGCCTGGATCGCTTGATAGTGTTTTTAAGAAATGGGCGTGATCAAATTCTGCCATGGGGCAAGACTAGTGAGCGCTATCGATGTCGATCATCTTATGGCGAATAGCTAAATGGGTAAGTTCAACATCACCACCCACATTAAGCTTTTCAAACATTCTATAACGATAGCTATTCACTGTTTTTGAACTTAAATTAAGTCGCTCAGCAATATCTTGCACCTTCTCGCCTTTGGTGATCATTAACATGATCTGCAATTCGCGCTCAGATAAGCTTTGAAAAGGGCTTTCATCGGTACGACCAGTCACTTGTGCTAAAGCAATTTGTTGCGCGATTTCTGGTGCAATATAACGTTGTCCAGCATTTACTGCGCGAATTGCATTAACCATTTCATCAGAGCCCGCCCCTTTAGTTAAGTAACCATGAGCGCCAATTTGCATCACTTTACTTGGGAATGGGTCTTCACAATGTACAGTTAACACAATAATTTTCACATCAGGGCAATAGCGACAAATTTTCTTGGTCGCTTCTAACCCACCAATACCTGGCATATTCATGTCCATTAGCACAATATCAGGAGAATACTGACGGCAAAATTGCACGGCTTCTTCACCTGTTTTAGCTTCACCAATTACTTTAAACCCACGAACATCATTTAAAATACGTTTGATACCCGTTCGTACGAGTTCATGGTCATCAACTAAAAGTACATTAATCAATGGGACACCCTCATATAACCCAACAGCATGTCATTGTGACAATTTAATACTGCACACTAACACAGAAAGCCTGAAACGATAACTCTAATATCGTTTCAGATAACTAAATTTAAGATGACGCTTTTTCACTAAAGCGGTCTACCCACAATGCAATTACACCATCACCGGTAACATTACAGGCTGTACCAAAGCTGTCTTGTGCAAGGTAAAGCGCGATCATTAAGGCCACTGCACCTTCATTAAATCCTAGCATGCTGGTTAACAAACCTAATGCCGACATGACAGCCCCACCCGGTGCACCCGGTGCTGCAATCATCACTACACCTAACATCATGATAAATGGCAACATGCCAAATAACGAGGGAACATCCATATTAGGTGATAAAAACATAACCGCCATCGCACACGTAACAATGGTAATTGTTGAACCCGATAAATGTATTGTGGCACACAGTGGTACAGTAAAGTTTGCTACATCTTCTTTTACGTTATTAGCTTTGCTCGAACGCAGAGATACAGGAATTGTTGCCGCACTAGACATAGTCCCTAATGCAGTAAAATAAGCAGGGAGCATATTTTTAATTAACTCTATCGGATTGCGCTTTAATAATACCCCAGTGCCAATATAAAGAATGCTTAACCAAAGCCAGTGCATCACTAATGCTGCAATTAATACCACACCAAATGTTTGTAAGGTATCAACAACGGTCCCTGCAACGGTCATTTCAGCGAATACACCTGCAATATAGAAAGGTAATGCAGGAATGATCACTTTCGCTAATAAACCATCAATCACGTCACGACCTTGATCTGATACTTTTTTTAGCGTTTCTAGTTGCAATTGGCTCATACCGATACCAAACACAAATGCTGTCGCAAGCGCGGTCATTACGCCCATAAGTGGTGGAATTTCTAAATCAATAAAACTGGCAACCTCAGTTGCAATCTCAGCTTCAAAGGTTAAGCCGCCATCAAATAATGGAATAATATGACTGACAACCAACACTGCTAAAGTACCAGCTATAATTGTTGAGCCGTAGGCAAAGCCGACTGTTTTACCCAGTAAATGGCCTGACCCTTTCGGTAAACCCGCAATTCCTGAGGCAATAAAAAACAAAATAATCAACGGAATCGTGAATGTGATCAGCTGCCCAATTATTTCTTTTACTGTGTAAAGGAGTTCAACTCCAGTCAGTGGAACATATAAGCCCACTAAAATACCGCCCAATATACCGGCAATTAATTTTAAGATTAACGTCATTGTCATCACTTCATAAATTTTGGTGGATGTGGTTTTAACATGTTTTTAATTACTTGTATCATAAAACCGCTCAAAAACAGCCTGTTTGCACAAAATACAATCACTTTGCCATTTTCTCCCTTATAATTACCTAGTTATTATACTATTAACTAAACAATTCATTATGATCTAGCGCATACTAAGATTGTTCAGTATTTGTACCCCTAATAATCCTATGTCAGCATAGTTTAATAGTATTTTTGTTTTAATAACTATACATATAGGCAGTCGCTATTTTTATTTCATTCAGTTATAAGCCGAATAGATATATCTTATAGCCAAACTTTACTTTAGTTTTTTTAATTCAGCAGTAGAGTGTCACTATTACAGATCGATTACATAAAAATCGGTCACGATTGAATAAATTGCACCTAAGGGAACATTATGTCTACTATTTTTGAAGATAACTCACTCAGTATTGGTAACACACCGTTAGTAAAACTAAACCGTGTAACGACAGGTAATGTTTTTGCTAAAATAGAATCGCGTAATCCTAGCTTTAGTGTCAAATGCCGTATTGGTGCCTCAATGATCTGGGAAGCTGAAAAATCAGGAGAGTTGACAAAAGATAAAGAACTAATTGAGCCTACATCAGGTAATACCGGTATTGCACTGGCATTTGTTGCAGCCTCTCGTGGTTACAAGTTAACGCTTACGATGCCAAACACCATGAGCTTAGAACGCCGTAAACTATTAAAAGCACTCGGTGCAAACCTTGTACTTACTGATGGCGCTAAAGGTATGAATGGTGCGATCGCTAAGGCTAAGGAAATTCAAGCAGCAGCCCCTGAAAAGTTTATTTTATTACAACAATTCGAAAACCCTGCAAACCCTAAAATTCACTTTGAAACTACAGGCCCAGAAATTTTTAATGCACTAGATGGTAAAGTTGATTTCTTTGTGGCAGGTGTGGGTACTGGTGGTACAATTACTGGTGTTAGCCGTTATTTGAAACTTGAAAAAGACCTTGATGTAAAATCAATCGCTGTTGAACCAACTAATTCGCCAGTGATCAGCCAAACACTCGCTGGTGAAGAAATTAAGCCTGGACCACATAAAATTCAAGGCATAGGCGCTGGCTTTATTCCTGGTAATTTAGACCTATCAATGATTGATGGTGTAGAGCAGGTGTCTAATGAAGAATGTATAGCAATGGCTCACGAGCTGATGAAAAAAGAAGGTATATTAGTTGGTATTTCATCAGGCGCTGCGGTTGTTGCGGCAAAACGCATTGCTGAATTACCTGAAAATGCCGGTAAAAATGTCGTAGTAATTTTACCTAGTGCAACTGAACGTTATTTATCAAGCCCACTTTTTGCTGAAGAGTTTTCAGAGCAAGAGCTGGTTCAATAAGCTCAAATAACTTTTAAAAAAGGATGCAAACTGCATCCTTTTTATTATTTATTGCAATCACATCACTAATTCTTATCGCAAACTTTACATCTGACGCATTTCGTCACACACTAAATCATCACTAATAAATCTATTTATCTAATGAAATCATTTATAACTCTTTGCATTGCTACATTCTTACTGCTGTTAAGCGGCTGTGGAAATGAAGATTCACCAAAAGGTGAAAAAAATACCCCAGGAAATAGCGCGGCACTATTTTTTGATACACTTTATAACAAACAGGATCTGAGTAAAGCCACTACCATGGCGACACCTAAAATGGCACGGATCATGAAATCTTATGGCACCTCAAAACAATTTGCCCGCAATTTAGTCAACATGCAATACGATGATGTGGTAATTGAAATTGATATGACTAATATGAGTTTAAGAGAGCAGTACGGTGATACAGCCAATATCAACCTTATTTTCACCGGCCACTTCAATGGGAATAAAGTTGATGATATGCGCAGCGTAAAAATGGTGCGTAAAAAAGGCAATTGGTATGTTGATAAAATCAATGCCGATCCATTTGCACGCTAACAGTTTATATTAAATATTTAGCTAGCTTAACAAGCCTTGCTCGCAGCAAGGCTTTTTAGTTTTTCATATTACAGTTCACCTGGCTGATAATTATCTACCGCAATTGCCTGTTTACGTAGGTTATTTGCAGCATGTAGCTTTTCCCCTTGCTCATCAGTTATTAACTGTTTTTCAAGCGCACTGTCGATTGCAGTTGCAATATCAACGTTACGATTAAGTGTGCCGTCGCGTTGCCATTTCTTCAATCGTTTAAAGGCGGCGCTGGTGTTATGCATTGCCATAAAGGCATTTTCCATCACCCCAGTACCTGCATTATCATCCACATAACATAAATGTGTTAAGCGATTTCTAAACACGCCAGGTTGCGTCATATGCTCACAAACTTCTTGCGCAAGCTCATCACTTGGCCGCTGGTAATGATTACCAAGCGGAAATACAATACGTTTTAAAATGAAATTAATAACCGGGTTTGAAAAGTTTTTGAAAAAACCGTCAAATGCTTGGCCAATTTCAAACAATGACAATTCAACCGCATATTTTACGAACGGGAGATCAGCTTGTTGACGCCCCTCGTCTTCAAAACGTTTTAATACACAAGATGCCAAGTATAAATGGCTTAATACATCCCCTAAACGCGCTGAAATCATCTCTTTGCGTTTAAGCTCACCACCAAGTACTAACATGGCCACATCAGTACTAAAAGCAAGCCCACGGCTCATACGCCCTAGTTGCTTATAATACGTTGCTGTTGCACCACACACAGGCGATTTAGCAAAATAGCTACGCGTTAATCCATGTACAAAAGCCATACTTGCATTAGTAGCCGCAAATAAAATATGTTGCAGTAATAATGAATCAAACTCTTTTAACGCAAGATCATCATCTTCCATTGCTGCGGCTTCCATTTCTTTGAGTACAAATGGGTGGCAACGGGTTGCGCCTTGTCCAAAGATCATCAGATTACGGGTTAAAATATTCGCCCCTTCAACAGTTATTGAGACAGGAATGCCCATATAACCGTGCGCTAAATAGTTATTTGGCCCCACTTGGATCCCTTTACCTGAATGAATATCCATAGCATCATTCATTACCGTACGGCCCATTTCGGTCATATGGTATTTAGCTATTGCAGTCACCACTGATGGACTTAATTTTAAATCAATAGCTCCGGCAGTCATTAAGCGGCATGATTCAAGGCTATAGGTTAATCCACCGATACGAGCCAGCGCCTCTTGTACGCCTTCAAACTGCCCGATAGAAACACCAAATTGTTGGCGTACCATCGCATAGGCTGATGTCATACGTGCACATAAGTGCCCAGTTGCACTGCTCAGTGCGGGTAATGAAATACCGCGACCAGCACTTAAACACTCAACCAACATCCGCCAGCCTCGCCCAGCACCTTGTTGACCACCAATGATCCAATCAAGCGGAATAAACACATCTTTACCGTAAGTTGTACCATTCATAAACGCCATATTTAGTGGATAATGGCGCTCCCCCGTTTCCACACCTGGGTGATCTGTTGGGATCAGCGCACAGGTTATACCTAGCTCTTTATGTTTACCAAGTAATCCATCGGGATCATACATTTTAAAAGCAAGTCCCAGAACCGTTGCTACGGGTGCAAGCGTAATATAGCGTTTTGACCAATTTAATCGTAAGCCTATAACTTCTTGGCCTTCAAATTCACCTTTACACACTACGCCTGAATCAGGAATACTGCCCGCATCAGAGCCTGCTTCAGGGCCTGTTAGAGCAAAACACGGCACATCTTTACCACTGGCTAAACTAGGTAACCAACGTTCCTGTTGCTCTTTAGTACCATAGTGAAATAACAATTCACCCGGGCCTAAGCTATTAGGCACCATAACTGTAACTGCTGCTGTTAAACTTTTAGTGGCTATTTTAGCCACAATGGTTGAGTTTGCGATTGCTGAAAACTGCCGTCCGCCAAATTTCTCAGGAATGATCAGCGCAAAGAAACCTTGGCTCTTTAGGTAATCCCATACTTCGGTAGGCAAGTCTTTATCTTTTTGCACAATTTGATAATCATCAAGCATCGCCAACAGTGTTTCCACTTCATTATCTAAAAATATTCGTTCTTTTTCGCTCAATTCTGGCTTTGGGTAGCTATGAAGTACTTGCCAATCAGGATTGCCACTAAATAGTTCTCCATCCCACCACACGTCGCCCGCTTCCATCGCTTCACGCTCAGTTTGCGATAGCGGCGGTAATACCTTTTTAAACATTTTAAATGTCGGCCGGCTGACTAGGTTTAAGCGGATATCTTTTACCGCAAAAATAACTATCACCAACACTAGTAACAAGATAAATACTGACATGACAACTATCCTTATTAATTAATGAAATGCATTGGCTTAATTATGACCGATCCTTTAATAAATACAATGCCACCGTAAACTAGCATTGCCCTACACAGAGCCTCCAGCTATTGATAAACTTTCCCTAACACAGTGACGCTGCTATCATCTGACACGATAAATAACAAATAGAAGGATCAACATGACTACTCCACATTTTAAGCTCAGTTTGAGCGCAATAATGGTTGCCAGCACATTAGCATTAACTGGCTGTAACCAAGAAGCTAATAACACCACAGCGCAAACTGCCAGCCCAGCACCGACAACCGCAAAAGATGCACAAGCTTTTTTAGATGCCACAGAGCAAGAGCTCAGTGCGCTATACTTAGAATCAAGTCGTGCTGAATGGATTTACGCAAATTTTATTATTCACGATACATCGGCACTATCAGCAGAAGTAAACCGTAAGATGACTGCCGCAGTGGTTCGCCTTGCTAACGAAGCTGCACAGTTTGACTCACTCAAACTTGATTACGACGCACGCCGTAAACTCGATAAATTAAAATTGGCACTGACTTTACCTGCTCCACAAGATGCAGAAAAAACAGCAAAACTATCACAGCTTGTGGCAGAACTTGGCGGTATATACGGCAAAGGTAAATATTGTAAAGACGATGGCAGCTGTTTAAGCCTAGGTGATATGACTGCAACAATGGCCACCAGCCGTGATTACAACGAACTGCTTGATTTATGGCAGGGCTGGCGCCAGGTTTCAAAGCCAATGCGACCACTGTATGAGCAGCAAGTTGTATTAACCAATGAAGGTGCAAAAGAACTTGGTTATGCAGACTCTGGCGCAATGTGGCGTAGTAAATACGATATGCCAGCAGATGACTTTGCAACAGAGCTTGATCGTATTTGGGGGCAAGTAAAACCATTATATGATTCGCTGCATTGTCATGTTCGTGCCAAGTTAGGTGAAAAATACGGTGAAGACAAAGTACCACAAGACCAACCTATCCCAGCGCATTTATTAGGTAATATGTGGGCGCAATCGTGGGGTAACATTTACGATGTAGTCGCACCTGAAAATGCCGATCCTGGTTATGATGTAACCGCGTTACTCGCCGAGCATAACTACGATGAACTAAAAATGGTTAAAGGCGCTGAAAAATTCTTCACTTCAATGGGCTTTGCGCCTTTACCTGACACCTTTTATGAACGTTCGTTATTCACAAAACCTGCGGATCGCGATGTCCAGTGCCATGCCTCAGCGTGGAATATAGATAGTAAAGACGATTTACGCATTAAAATGTGTATTCAACGTACTGGCGAAGAGTTTTCGGTTATTCACCATGAGTTAGGTCACAACTTCTATCAACGTGCTTACAATACCCAACCGCTTTATTATCAAGAAAGTGCTAACGACGGTTTTCACGAAGCTATTGGCGATACCATTGCGCTTTCGGTAACACCTGGTTACTTAAAAGAAATTGGTTTATTAGAGCAAGTTCCTGATGAATCAAAAGACATTGGCTTACTAATGAAAATGGCGCTGGATAAAGTAGCGTTTATTCCATTTGGTTTACTTGTGGATCAATGGCGTTGGCAAGTATTTTCAGGTGCAGTAACGCCTGAAAACTACAATAAGGCATGGTGGGAATTACGTGAAAAATACCAAGGTGTAAAAGCACCTATAGCACGAAGCGAAGCTGACTTTGATCCAGGTGCAAAATATCATGTGCCAGGTAACACACCGTATACCCGTTACTTCTTAGCGCATATTTTACAGTTTGATTTCCACCGTAGTTTATGTGAAATTGCTGGTAACAAAGAAGCCATTCATCGCTGCTCAGTATATAACTCTAAAGAAGCCGGTGAAAAACTCAATGCGATGCTAGAAATGGGTTCAAGCCGCCCTTGGCAAGAAGCATTAGCCAGCATAACAGGTAAACCTGAAATGGATGCAGCAGCCCTACTTGATTACTTTGCACCACTGCAAAAATACCTTGATGAGCAAAATAAAGGCCGTCAATGTGGTTGGTAAGTAAACTAGTTAAATAGCAAAAATGCAAAAGCCCGCTCAATTGAGCGGGCTTTTTTAGTATTGCAGTACTAAATTTACAGTTTGATTAGAACTGTAAGCTTACATTTGCAAAGTAAGCGTCATAACCAGAATCATCCCAGTTATTACCGTAACCTGCTTTTAAACCAACATTTTTGTTGAAGAAATGTTGAGCACCAAACGTGTAATCATCGTTTTTGTTAAATGTAACAAACGCTGATGTTGCTTTAGTGAAGTAGTAGTTTGAACCAAGTTTCCAAGAGCTGCTACCATTATCAGTATCTGAAACAGTACCTTCAACAGTTAGGTAGTTACCTTGCTTAAGATCCATGAAGTATTTAGCGTTCACGGCGCGGTAATCAAACTCGTCATCAGATGTTACAGTGAAACCGATGTAATCTGTGCTGTTTAACTGGTGGTTGTATGCTAAATCAAATACAACACGATTTTCGCCATCTTCAACATCTTCAAATGTTGCTTTTAAAAGAAGATTAGGATTAAAGAAGTAACCTGCAGACAGTTTAATTACATCAGTGCTTGAACCAGCGTCAATGTCATTATTGCTGTACTCAGCACCCACAACGAAGTTCTCAACGAAATACTCACCACCAATAGTTGCTACATCACTAGAGTCATTATCAACGTATGAACCATATACGTTGGTTTGCTTATTGATGTACTCAAATTGATCGTAAGGACCTAAAGTCGCTTTTGGAGAGAAGTAATATTTTGAATCAACGCTCACTGTGTCGTTGCCATCGGTGTCCTTATATCCTAAATGGCTAATTGACTGATAGTTATCCGCAGCAGTCGCGGCACTAGAAAGAAGAATACTCGAAATAATAACTGCTAATTTTTTCATAAAAAGATTTCCCTATTTTACATTGTTTTATTGCTACAAGGTTTAATGTTTAACCGGTTGGTTAAGACGGGCACATCCTAACGCGAGTAAACTGAACAGAAACTTAACTAAGTACTTGTATTTAATTATAAAAATGTAATAAAAGGAAACAAAATGTAAAATAAGGTAGCGAGCAAGGATGTTAATCGCTACCGTTTTAAGCGCTCAATTATAATTAAAGCGCGAACTGGCTGATTATCCGGTACACATCATTGATATTATCACCCGATTTAAAGTCTTTACTGATCGGTGTTGGATCAGAGCCAACCCAAATTTTTAATTCAGCATCTAAATCAAAATGACCGGCACTTTCTTTACTAAACTTGGTAATTTTTGAATAAGCGATACTGATCATCTCTATTTTTGAGCCCGTGACCCCCTGCTTATCCAACAAAATTAAACGTTTGTTAGTAAAAATAAACATGTCACGTACCACTTTATAGGCTTTTTCGACTTGTTCACCTTCAATCAAGGTATTTGCCAATACTTTTTCTAAATCAGCGTCATCAACTTCACTGGCATTCCCCATTAAACCACTTAATAAACCCATTATATTTGCTCCTGTTTAAATATTTGATTTTCTAATGTATGCCCGTTTACCAATTGGCGATAACGCCAACCTTGCTGATAACAATGTTGCAGTATGGTGATATCAAATGGTGTCGCCGTTTTTTGGTACTCAATAACATATTCTTTAGCTTGACTCATATATACTTTAGACACTTCTGCTAAAGCTTGTATTTTTGCTTCAACATCCGGGTAATGCTCGCTCAGTAACAATGTAATAAATCCAGACTCTAGTTCATTATGATCACTGTGTGTTGGATGCTCTGTGAGCTTACCTTTATCAAGATGCAGTACATGTGAACATAAGCGTTCTAGTTCAGTTAAATCATGCGAGCTTAAAATGAAGGTAGCCTCACTGCTAAGATTCGCAACCACTTCGCGTACTTCGCGAGCATGAATAGGATCAAGCCCAGCGGTTGCTTCATCCAACATGACTATTTGTGGTTTCCCGATCAACGCTTGACCTATGGTGACACGTTTACGCATTCCATGTGATAAATCATCAGAACGCTGTTTAGCAACGTCAGCTAGTCCGACTAACTCAAGTACGCGGATCGCTTCTGCGTGACTTTGCTTATTTGACAGCCCTTGCAGCTGACCATAAAACGCCAGTTGATGAGCGATACTAAAGCGCGGATCAAGTTGAGCATCTTGTGGTAACGCACTGAGTTTGCCAAATAATTCACTACTGCCAGGGTTATTCCCAATAATATTGAGCGTGCCTTTAGTTGGTAAAATATAACCGCATAACAAACTAAACAAGGTAGTTTTTCCTGCGCCATTTGGCCCAACCAGTGCTACTGGCGCGCCTTGTTGTATTTCAAAACTTACCTGATCGAGGGCTAATTTATTACCATACTGCTTAGTTAAACCTGTTGCGTGAATTAATGTGCTCATAGAGAACTCCTTGCAAAGATACGCTGAGCAATCGCTAGCATCACGGTAGTTTGTATTAACGCAATGCCAATGCTATTAAATATTCCTGCGTTTTGCCCTGCCATTTGGTCAAGTTGTACACCAGGGAAAACATTATTAAGCATTGCAAACATGGGGATTTGCCAGCTTAAAATACTGACCACAATATTACCACCAGCAAAAAATAATACAGCAAGCACCACAGCTAAACGTGCTGAACGTGCAAAAGTATTTAACAACGTCATGAGTGCTATAAAAGGCAAAACAGCAATTAATAAATAAAAGAACAAAATAAAGCTACGAGTTATGCCACTGACTAATAATGCTGGATCTCTAAATACCATAACTGCAACTGAAGCTACCAAGGTAACAAGTAGTAATGCTGCTAAAATAAATACCTGCCCTAAAAAGCGGCCAAATAACATTTCATTACGGGTAGCTCTTAGAGATAAAAAGCGTAGTGTTCCTCGTTGTTTATCACCAACAAGTTGGTCACTACATAAAAACAAGCAAAAACTAGGAAAGCTATACAATGCAATTAACCAATACATAGCTAATTCAGCTTCAGGCCAATCGAGTAATTTACTCAGCCCAATAGCACCAAACACTTGTTGTGCTAAATCGGCTATTTGGGGCGAACTAATTAAGCTGACAGCTTGACCTATCGGATAACGTAAAATCAATAACCAGCAAATCGAAAATGCGGCAACAGCAAGTAAGCCGCGCTTAGTTAAAAATAATCGCACGAGTTCAAACTGGGCAATCTTTAATAATCGCAGAGGGTGGATTTGTGTCACAAATATTCCTTATTAATTTATCTACTACTTACACTAAGGGCAAACGTGTTGAATTACTAGCACAAAAAAGCCCGTATTAATACGAGCTTTGTAACAAATAATGTAGTCTTATTGATCCTCAGGCTACAAATTTTGTTGATATATATCGAGTGCTTGGCTTAAATCAGCAATCAAATCGTCCACGTCTTCAAGGCCTATATGTAAACGGATCACAGGCCCTTGCGTCCAACCCGTTACTGAGCGTAATCCCTTCATAGTTAAATTAGCCGTTACTAAACTTTCAAAGCCGCCCCACGAAAAACCCATTTTAAAATGATTTAAGCCATCCAAAAATGCATCAATCGCGCTTTGGTTCCCTTGTTTCATAACCAATGAGAACAAACCATTACTGCCATCAAAATCACGCTTAAAAAACTCATGACCCGGACAGGTTGCAAATGCTGGATGGCGAATATGGTCAACAAGCGGATGCTGCTCTAACCACTTCGCGACTTCAATCGCGGCTGTTTCATGCTGATTTAGCCTCACTGCCATGGTACGTAAACCACGTAGTGCTAAGTATGCATCATCCGCCGAGGTACACTGACCAAGTAAATAGGACTGTTCGCGTAATGTAGGCCAGTACTTTTTATTGGCAACGGCTACGCCCATCATTACGTCAGAATGACCCACAATGTATTTAGTCGCCGCCTGAATACTAATATCCACCCCGTGCTCTAATGGGCGATAATGCAAACCATTACCATAGGTGTTATCCAGTATGGTCATTACGCCTAGCTCATTGGCAACCGCAACCATTGCCGGTACATCTTGAATTTCCATAGTGATAGAACCTGGCGACTCTAAAAACAGCACTTTGGTATTTTCTTTGATCAGCGCTTTAATATCAGCTCCGATTGTTGGTGGGTAATAGGTAGTCTCAACGCCAAAGCCAGCTAAAATTTTATCGCAAAAATCACGAGTAGGTTCATAAGTAGTATCTACCATTAAGATATGATCGCCCGCTTTCAAAAAAGCCAATAACGTGCTACTAATTGCCGCTGCACCACATGGATAAAGTGCACACCCTTCACCCCCTTCAAGCTCAGTGATCGCTTCTTGTAATGCAAAATGTGTAGTAGTACCACGACGACCATAAAAAAGTGTTTTATCGCCACGTTTTTTTGCCGCTTCTTTAAGTTCTGCCACTGAATCAAAAACAACTGTCGATGCACGTTGCACTACAGGGTTAACCACCCCATGTGTATATGCTTTTTTACGTCCGGTACTTACTAACAGCGTATTTTTATCACTTTTTGTCGTCATCATTAATCCTTAAATTATTTCGTTAGAACATACTCTTCACTATGCTTAATCTTGCAAATTACACCAATAGTCGATTAAATAGCGCGAGATAGAATCGCTTCTAGGTAGCTTTAATTGCTTCCCCTCTTCGTGCCAATTGCCAAATTGAGCGAGCTCTTCACGACTAAACCACTGCGCATCATCTAGTTCGTCTTTATCAACCTGGATATCTTCCGTAACGGCTTCAGCAATAAAGCCCAACATAATTGATGATGGAAATGGCCACGGTTGCGAGGCAATATATCTAACATTTTCAACCACAATGCCCGCTTCTTCCATTACTTCACGCGCCACCGCTTGCTCAAGGCTTTCACCCGGATCAACAAAACCAGCTAATGATGAATACATGCCTGTTGTCCACACAGCCTGACGACCAAGTAAACAGCGTTCAACACCATCTGCAAATGTCCGCGTTACCACCATGATCACGGCCGGATCAGTTCGTGGGAATGTTTGGTGTTTACACCCATCATTACTACATAAACGTGAATGACCCGCTTCAATAAGATCGTTTTTGCTGCCACAACGCCCACAAAAACGATGAGTTGCATGCCAGTAACACAAACCTCGCGCTAGTGCAGCCATTGAGCCTTGTGCGATTTCCACTTGCACCCCAAAGCGACGAATATCGACAAACTCAGCATTACCAACCAGTTGCGCCAATAGTGTTTCATCTAATTGGCTTACATCAAGTGCAAAGTGGCTGGTTTTAAGCTCGTCCAAACCTAAGAATATCGCCTCAGTTAAATCTAAATCACGCACTGTTGTGAAGCTCAAAAACGTCACAGAACAACTATTACTATCAAATAAAGTCTGATTATTATTCACTAATAGCCAACGACTTAGTTCATTAATCTGAGTGGCTAGCCAAGTAGGGTCTTTACGTAGGTTAGAGGCACGATCGAGTAGCATTTGACTGTAATTAAGCATGCGTGTCCTTTTTATTATTTAGATGGCTAAAACTAACATAACACAACTGTAAAGCCTACTTATTACTCTCTGATAGATAGGCAAAAAAAAGCCCTTACGGGCTTTTTGAACACACAATAAATTCTTTATTTATTACAAACTTGATAAGCGCGTTTGTAATTTCTGATTCTCAGCTTCGATATGCTGATAAAATTCTAAATCTTCCAGTTTGCTTGCAGCCGCTTTATCAATAACGATCACTGCGTCTTTATGTAACTGAAGCGCAGATGCTGGACATTTAGCCATTAACGGGCCTTCAATCATAGCATGCACTGCATGAGCCTTATTTTCACCGGTAGCAAGTAAAACAACCTTTTTCGCTTCTAAAATAGTACCAATACCCATGGTAATTGATAGATGTGGCTGATATTCACCCTCAGCAAAAAAGCGTGCATTGTCGTCAACGGTTGCTTTAGTCAGGGTTTTTACGCGAGTACGTGAACATAGCCCTGATGAAGGCTCATTAAAGCCAATGTGCCCATTACGTCCGATACCTAATAACTGTACATCAACACCGCCTGCTGCAACTATTTTGTTTTCGTATTCTTTGCATGCTGTAATTGGGTTTAGAGCATCCCCCGACGGTACAAATGTATTATCTTTATTAATATCAATATGGCTAAACAGTTGCTCATTCATAAAGTAGCGGTAACTTTGTGGATGATCGCCCGTTAACCCTAAATATTCATCTAAATTAAACGTTGTGGCTTGTGAAAATGAAATCTCACCCGCTTTATTTTTAGTAATTAATTCTTGATATAACGCAACTGGCGTAGAGCCTGTTGCTAAACCGAGCACTGACGTTGGTTTTTTTTGTAATTGTGTTGAGAAAATATTTGCGCCATATGCTGCTACGGCTGCTGCATCATTTAAAATTACTATTTGCATATTAGTTTGCTCAGTTATTAAATTAGTTGATGAAAAAATGGCATCTAAGTCCCAATCCCATGTGCAATCGGATTGGGCCTTAGATCAAACCAAACAGGGATACACTATTTGGTCAATACCATTATGACAACGCTGTCATTATTACCATTCAATTTTATTTTGTAAAGTAAAAGTGAATAAAAATCTACTTTTTTTACTGCGCTGTACATTAGCCTGCTAAACACTGACAAATATTTTTCGCTTATACATCCAATGCAATAAAAGCATTTGTACCAGTAAAAGCGCAACCACACCTATAAGTGGTTGCCAGTCTGTATCTGCAGCTGCAATAAAGCCACCAAACACGCTATGGCTTATAAACTCCCAATTAACTAAGCTTGATGCCAAATAAATAATAATTGAGTTAGCGCCAATAATTACAAACGGATAAGCCAGTTTTTGGCCATTAAGAATATCAACCAATGCATAAAATACAGCTAATAACATAGCGCTCCAGCCGACTGTGACTAAAACAAATGAACTGGTCCATAATTCTTTATTAACTGGAAACTGTAGATCCCAAAGCCAACCTAAGCAAACACTCACAACACCTGCAACAAATAATATGCCTGCTGTTTGCCATTCGCCAATCTTACTTGCTCTGGCGATTAGTTGCCCTGCAAATACCCCGAACATAGCATTCACGATAGCTGGGAGACTCGATAACACGCCCTCGGGATCGACAGCTCTATTTTGATAACTAATACCTGGTAAAAAATGCGAATCAAACCATGCATTCCAACTCCCCTGTGCACTAAAATCACCAGCGCTTCCGCCTGGTACAGGAATAAAACACATCAAGAGCCAATACCCCAGCAAGAGAGCGATTGCTGTAAATACTTGTGCGCGAATACTGGTATGCCACACTAACATTGCGCAGAAAAACCATGCAATCGCTATTCGACCAAGTACACTCGCATAACGTATTTCATCAAATGCAAGCGGGATCCCTGTACCCCAACCATGGTTATACATCACCCCCAACCCGCACAATAGCAATAACCTCTTTAACGCTTTAGCATAAAAAATTTTTCGCTCATGCCATGGCAGATGATCGATGCGTTTTGGTGCTAAGCCCATCGCCACACCTGATAAAAAGATAAATAACGGAAAAATCAAATCGTAAAAAGTAAAGCCATGCCAAGCACTGTGTACGGTATGTGCTGCAAAGACTTTCCAGCCAGTCCAACCAGTTAAGACAAATAAAGCGGCAAAGATAGATTGCCCCCCTAAAATCCAAAACATATCCATACCACGTAATGCATCAAGTGATGCAAGACGTCTTTTAGTCGGTTTTTCAACTGTGCTTGTTGTTGTCATATTTTTTACTCTTAAAACAAAAAAGCCCCGCGATACAACGGCGGGTTTTTTTCCAGGGGAAACGTTACACTGCATTACCTGCAATATAAGTGGCTTTTACAAACTGGTATTCATCGAGCACCACAAAGTCTGCATCAAAGCCATCAAGTAAACGTCCCTTTTTCTTGAGCTCTAAATATTCTGCTGGATACAATGCAGCCATGCGTAAACTTTCACTGAGGCTTACATCCAATGTATTAATGGTATTACGCACTGCACTGGCCATGTCTAATACACTGCCTGCTAATTCGCCTGTACTTGAATTTAATCTATCCCCAGTACGAATTACTTTGCGCCCGTCAAAAAAATCAAACTCCATATCATCGGTCCCCACTGGCGGCATTGCGTCAGTGACTAACATAATTTTGCCGCGCTGTTTGGTGCGAATAGCTAATTGTGCAGACAATGGATGTACATGGTGCCCATCAACAATTAAGCCACACCAGCTGTTATCATGCCAAAGCGCCGCGCCAACTACACCGGGTTCACGTGATGTAAACGGCGACATCGCATTATATAAATGTGTAAACCCATCGGCGCCAGCATTGAGTGCCGCTATTGTCGTTGCATAATCAGCATTAGTGTGACCAAGTGATACTTTTACACCACACGCCACTAAGCGCTCAATATCTGCAATACTGACATTTTCTGGCGCTAAGGTAACCATTTTGATACCTAAATCTTGACGCGCATAAATGGCAAACTCTTGTTCGCTAATTGGGCGAATAAACTGCTCGCTGTGTGTGCCTTTTTTTGGAAAAGATAAATGCGGACCTTCAAAGTGAATACCTAATACACCCGCGACCCCTTCGCGTATTGATTTTGCTGCTGCATCAGCAGCGGCTTGCATTGTTTCAACTTTATCGGAGATAAGTGTTGGCATCAATGCCGTTGTACCAAATTGAGCATGCGCTTTTACGATACAATCTAGGCATTGTGTGCTTTGCTCGGCATTAAAAAATGCCCCGCCACCACCATTTACTTGTACATCAATAAAGCCTGGCACAACTAAACCATCTAGCTCAATAACACTGCCAGTAGTGGTTGTTTCTAGATGAAAAACACCATTTTCAACGCTGAATAATGCATTATCTATAAATTTTTCAGCCGTGAACAAACGTGTCGCGCGATAGAAGGTTTTCATTACAGTGCTACCTTTTGGTCTTGCTCTAATACTGATTGCTGCGCAAAATAAATTGCGCCCATTTCAGGCGGTTGCTTTGGTACTTCAACAAGTTTTGCAATTACTGGATCAAGCCATTGATTTAAAGGCTCAGCCAGGCCACCGATCATAGATAAACGCGGTGGGTTATTTTCTAATAAACGATGTGCTAACTGGCTCACGTATTGCGCTCCGTCTTTTACAATTGCTAAAGCAATTTGATCGCCTTGGTGTGCTGCGTCAAATACATAGCGAGCAAGCTTTGCATAAATACTTGACGGTTGTCCGGCCATTTGCTCTGCAATGCCCATTGCTGTGGTGACATTAAAATGCTCTTTAACCACTGGCGTCATTATCGTGTGAGGCCCTAAGCTATCTAGCTCCATTAACACCGCTTTAATTGCCTCTAAACCCATCCATGCGCCACTGCCTTTATCGCCAAGTGCAAAACCATGCCCCCCGTAATTCACCGACAGCCCTTTTACATATGAAAAACCACATGAGCCAGTGCCGGTGATTATCACAGCACCATCACCGCCTTCATGAGCTCCGATACACGCCGTATGTAAGTCAGTAGTTAAAAACAGTTGTTTGAAGGGGTGTTCCCACTCAGTTATTTTTTCATATAGGTTTGGTAAGTTAACACCCGCCAACCCTAAACCGGCATACACTTGATGAATAGACTCTAATGGCAAACCTGCATCGCGCATTGCCAATTGTGTAGATACCATTATTGACTCTAATGTGCGCTCCAACCCATGTAATGGATTCGCAGGGCCACCTAAACCAGTTCCTAATACCCCGTATTGCTCAGAGTATATAGTTGCACGACACTTAGTTCCGCCACCGTCGATACCAATATACAATTGGTCCTCATTCGCACTCTTAGCCATCATTTAACGACCTCTAACCTTCGTTTTATATTTGTATTAATCGCATGTTTTTTATTATCTTAATGCGATTCACCCGCAACCTATGTTGAATTAATGTTACACAAAAAATGACAGCGTTGTCATTAAGTTTTTATAAAAATTTTCACATATCTCTAATTAACTGAATTAAATAAATAATTAATATCAATTGAATTAGTGTCAACTATTTTTAACCTAACAATAAGGTTTTAAAACGATATTATTACCTAAAAAAACAACAAAATAGTGATTTATAATACTATTTTCATAACTAAAATGACCAAAAAATATAAATAAAAATGCGAAATATGCATCCAGCTTACCACTTCAATTACAGCAATTGTTTGTCGCGTCACCCCACGACTTCAGCTCATTGCTGCTACGTCATTTCATTAGGCTGAAACCGTAATGCACGGATCGTATTAGTAATCGCCAACTTTGCCATTCTAACCTCGATATAGTTAACATTAAATGCTATAAAAGTGCGCTTGCATCATGCTAAATATTTTTAATGCATGACTTTTAAAGTAACAGGGAATCATCAATACAAAAAAACTGTGCCGCACTTTGTTTTAATACATCAGCCGTCAGTCTATCAGCACCATAGACGTCACACGGTACATTATAATGATGCTGTAAATGACCCAGTAATAAGGCAAAATCACCATCGCCGGAGAGTAAAATAACTTTGTCGAGGTTTTTACCTTGTTCTAGCATGTCGATGGTGATACCAACATCCCAATCGCCTTTTGCACTGCCATCTTTACGCTGAATAAATGGTTTTAGTTTTACCTCAAAACCAATCGCACGAAGAATATTTTGAAATTGAGATTGCTTTTCGTCCCCACGATAAATTGCATATGCAATCGCGCAGTCAATATCATAGTCATGACTGATTTTTGCCCAAAAGGCATTGTAATCAAAGTTTTTTCGATAGCTCTCTCGGCAGGTGTAATAAATATTTTGGACATCGACAAAAATCCCCACTCTCGGCTTTTTCTCCGTTGTACTATGTATTTCTTGACTCATGCGTTATCTCTTTTAAATTAATCACACTACTGTAGCATACCCTGACTAATTTGAAGCCCTTGCATTTAGCTTACAAGTAACCTAAATTAGTTACATTATAGCATGTAACCAAAATTGGTTACTTTTCTTTATGTAACTTAAATCAAGGACATTTATGATTGCGGTGATCAGCGGTGATGTGATCAAATCACAACATATTCCAAAGCACGACTACGATGCAATGCTCTACCAGCTTGACCAAAGTCTGCGAGCTATTACTCAGCGCCATCTAGGACAAAGTATTATTTATCGAGGCGATGCGTTTCAGGTGCAAATAAATCAACCAGCCCAAGTATGCCGTGTCGCAGTGCTGCTTTACTTACACCTTAAAGCCACCGGCTATGAAATTCGTCAAAGCCTTGCCATTGGTGAAATAGATAATGCTAGAGCCGATATTAAAACAGCAACAGGCTCTGCTTTTACATTATCGGGGCACGGTCTTGACGAAATCCATAACCAACGCTTTACTCTGAGCAGTATTGCTGAACTCAAAAACGATGGCTTAGCCCTTAACCTAGCTTTTATTGACGTGCTCCTGAGCAAAATGACACACAAACAAGCGAATGCCTTATATGTCTATTTAACCGCAGAAAACAATCAACATAGTGAACTTGCTAAACAATTAAAAACCAGTCGTGAGAATGTGACCAAGTTACTTAATCTTGCACATTATCAGTTGATCGAGCGTTTTTTAGACTATGCAGAGCAGGCCATTGCTAATGCCGTGATAGGAGTAAAAAAATGAGTTTTATGTTGTTATTAGTTGCATTATTTATCGGTCATATTTTAGCTGATTTTTATTGGCAGCCAATGAGTTGGGTTAATAACCGTAATACACGTCACTTTCGTGCTAAAAAACTGTACTTGCATGTGCTAGTGCACGGCCTAACTACAGCAGCTATTGTCAGCTGGTGGGAGTTTAGTTTTGGCTGGCAAGAGCTCTCGCGTATCGGTATTGCCACAGCTATTGTTATCGTGACCCACTACTTAATTGATTTAGCAAAATCATATTCAAATAAAGGGGTTGTGCCATTTATTATTGATCAGCTTGCTCATCTAGTCGTGATAGTACTACTCACAGTATGGTTGAGCGACAACAGTGAATTTATAACCAGTATTTGGCAATGGCTGATAACCCCCACTACGTTATGGGTGCTATGTGGCTATTTACTGGTATTGAGTCCCAGTGCTGTGTTCATTCGTATGATGTTAGAGCGGCTCACCATTGGGTTTAGCTCCACAGGAAGTTTACCCGCAGCGGGGCAAAGTATTGGCATGCTTGAGCGAGTATTAATGCTTACATTTATTTTGCTGGATCAGTTGGCTGGCGTTGGTTTTTTATTAGCAGCAAAATCAGTGTTTCGCTTTGGCGACTTACGTGCCAGTAAAGATAAAAAGCTCACCGAATATGTCATGCTCGGTACACTTTTAAGTGTCACCATCACCTTATTTATTGGCTTAGCAGTTAATTATCTCAAAGCATTATAGAAGTAAAATGTATAAAAAACGCGCCAGCTTAGGCGCGTTTTTTATCAAAAATATTATTACGTGTTACTCGCGCCATCATTACCAGAGCGACGACGTTGACCGCTGCCACCAACAGATTGACGCTTAGCCCATGGGTTTTGTGTTTGCTCACCAGCGGCTTTAGCAGCAGGTTTTTTACCTGAACCACCACGGCGTGGACCGGTGCCATTACCGCCGTTATTATTTGGCTTTTTGCTATCAGACTTAGGTTTAGAAAAAGGCTGACCCGCTTTTTTAGGCTTTTTAGGTTTGATAGGTCGTGCATCAAGCTCTCTTTCAGGCACTCCTTTTGTTGGCTCAAAACCAGCTTCTTTTGCACGTGGGATCAATTCACCGATAAAACGTTCAATACCGTATAAGTCATCAGCATCTTCCGGTGTTACAAATGAAATTGCGTCGCCAGATGCCCCCGCACGGCCGGTACGACCAATACGATGCACATAATCTTCATACACATTAGGCAAATCATAGTTAACGACATGTGGCAGTTCAACAATGTCTAAACCACGGGCAACAATATCCGTTGCCACAAGTACGCGTACTTCGCCACTTTTAAAGCCTTCAAGCGCTTTAACACGCGCGCCTTGAGATTTATTACCATGAATTGCAGCGCCAACAATATCATCGCGCTCTAACTGCTTTACTAAACGGTTTGCACCATGTTTAGTGCGGCTAAATACCAACACTTGTTGCCAATCATTAGTACGAATTAAATGACTTAACAAGGCGGTTTTACGTGCTTTATCTACCGCATAAACGCATTGGGTAACACTTTTTGCCGTGGTATTTTTTGCAGCGACTGAAATTTCGACCGGATCATTAATAAGCCCTTTCGCAAGCGCTCTAATATCGTCTGAGAACGTCGCTGAAAACATCAAGTTTTGACGTTTAGCCGGTAACTTGCTGATAATACGTTTAATGTCATGAATAAAGCCCATATCAAGCATACGGTCAGCTTCATCAAGCACCAGCACTTCAAGGTTATCGAACTTCAAGGCATTTTGGTTATGCAAATCCATTAAACGCCCCGGAGTGGCAACTAAAATATCTACGCCTTTGCGTAAACGCATCATTTGCGGATTAATTTTAACACCGCCGTACACAACAAAAGAACTGATATTAGAATGCTTAGCATACTCTTCAACGTTCTCGCTTACTTGAAGTGCCAGCTCACGGGTTGGGGTTAAAATTAACGCACGAACTTGGTTAACTTTAGCTTTTTGGCCTGTTGATAAACGCTCAATTAACGGTAAAGTGAAGCCCGCTGTTTTACCTGTGCCTGTTTGCGCTGCTGCCATAACATCACGACCTGCAATGATCGCAGGAATAGCTTGAGCCTGAATTGGTGTTGGCGTTTCATAGCCCTTTTCTAAAACCGCATTAACTAAAGACTGTGATAAACCTAACCCATCAAAACTCATATTTTCTCTCAATAATTTTAAGGCCCAATCGGCCAATGGCGCATTATACCGATCGTACGCAATAATGCATGGTATATTCACGTTTGAAATAATGTCAGCCAAATTTAACTGGTCAATATCATTAATTGAGCGTTCACGATAGAGCCCTATCAATTAAAAGGTAGAGCTATTGCCATATGATCGTTTTTTGCAGTCCACCGACCAATTTCTGAATTGATCGGTGTTGGCAATTAAGCGGCTTTTGATTTATGCGCTAATAATTACTTATCCTCAAAGTACAGTTTGTCGCGTGCTTTTTTGCCAACTTCATTCATAGTTGCGGCATCAAATAACCGACCGTTGATCATTGTGTAATCAACTTTATCTGTATCACGAATATTAGTCAGTGGATTACCATCGATCACCATTAAGTCAGCCAGTTTACCGACTTCTAATGAGCCAATGTTTTTATCAAGACCGATGTACTTTGCCGGATCAAGCGTCGCCGCACGAATAGCTTCTAGTGGACTCATACCACCTTGGACAAACATCCATATCTCCCAATGCGCAGCAAGTCCTTCTCGCTGACCATGCGCACCTAAATTCACTAACACCCCTAAATCTTGTAGCTCTTTTGCAACGCGGGCATTATTAAAGTGATTATAGTGGTGATCGGGTGCTTTAACACGGCGCATTGAACGCGGTAGTAATTGGTTTTTCGGCACGAATTTACTTAAGCGCGGGTGATTCCACACATCTGTTTTATCGTACCAATAGTTTTCACCCCAAATACCGCCATACGCAACTCCTAAGGTTGGCGTATAGCCCACATCACTTTGTGACCAAAGCTGCTTAATATCGTCGTAAATATTTGCCACTGGTATTGAATGCTCAATCCCAGTGTGGCCATCAACCACCATAGTTAAATTATGTTGCAATAATGAGCCTCCTTCTGGCACCACCATCATCTCAAGCTCACGACCTGCTTCAATAACTTGTTGACGTTGCTCACGACGTGGTTGGTTATATGACTTAACACTAAATGCGCCAACTTTCTTTAAACGCTCTAGGTGAAATTTTGCATCCTCTAATGAATCAATATGCGACGTATAACCTGGCATATTGGCGCCATATAAAATAGTACCCGTAGAGAAAATACGCGGGCCTACAATAATCCCCGCTTTTTGCAGTTCGCTGGCTGTAAAAATCTCTGTTGTATCGTTTGATGGATCGTGAATAGTGGTTACCCCCAGCGATAAACCCGCTAAGTTCTTCCAGTTTTGCTCAGGAATGATCTCATCGCTGGCTTGTGAACCATGCGCATGCGCATCTACAATCCCTGGCATAATTGTTTTGCCAGATACATCAATTACCTGTGCGCCTTTGGGAATGCTCACCTCAGCTGCATTACCAACGGCTTTAATATGTTTACCATCGGTTAGTAGTATGCCATTTTCAATAACTTGCTCACCTTGCATAGTAATAATACGTGCGCCCGTTAAAGCTATCATGCCTTTTGGTTCAGCCATTTTGCTACTAAAGCCAATGTTATCGCCACTTTTTACTTTAAAGTCAGCGTCATCCGCTTTATTGATATCAAATAAACCTGCCAAACTTGCATGATAAAGCTCTGGGCCTAGCGTCCAATACAGTTTATCGCTACTGGCGCTCCAGCTGATATTCTCACCGGCACGAACAGATAATAGTTCAATCGGGAACTGGCTGTCTTTTGGGCCAATATTGATAGTCTTACCACTTTGCACTAATGGCGTAACAAACACTTTAAAACGTTCAGCAAAAGCGAGGTACTTGCCATCAGGCGATACTCTAAACTCAGTAGCATGCTCTGACTCATAAAGCTTAGTGATTTTTTTAGAATCAAGTTCAACCACACTCAGCGTTGGCTTAGGCCATGGGCTCATCACAAAAACTTGATCATTTGCTGCTGCGAATTGTGGCTGATAACCACTTTTAGAAATTAACTCAGCTTTCCCGCCTTTGCTACTCACTGCATAAATACCCGGATGCAGTGACCAATCAGGGTTTAAAATGCTGCCTCCTGAGGCTTTACGGTACACCACCGTTTTGCCATCAGGGCTGAATGTTGGTTCAACATATTTACCTGGCTCTGTGGTAATATCATCACCGCGACCACTGCGTGCAGAGACAACTCGAACAGCACCTTGTTGATTATCGTCCCAGGTTACATAAACAATTTTTTTACCATCACGGGAAAACTGCGGGAACAACTCAAAGTGGTCATCTTGTTTAGTTAAACGCTTTATTTTTCCTGACTCTAAATCACGTTTATAAATATGTCCTAGCGCTTCAAAAATTGCTGTTTCAGCATCCGGTGAAATCTGTACATTACGCAACATTTTTACAGCAAATTCATCGCTATCAATGTTTTGTGTAAAACGCACTGCTTGTTGAATTTTTTTACTGGTTTTTACTTCAAATGGCACGGTTTCTACATCGCCATCTTGCACATCAAGTTTATGAATAGTACCGCCGGCCCAAAATACCAGTTGGTTATTATCTGGTGTCCATGCAATGGTTGGATACACACCATGAATAGCCCAAGTCTCTTGCATATCACGTTCAAGCTTACCGTATAACTTAGTGTGCTTACCGCTGGTTAAGTCATATAAGTAGAGGCTAGTTTGAAAATCATCTCGTTTAATATACGCAAGCTTCTTACCGTCTGGCGACGGGGTTGGTCTGATCGCGCCACCCATACCATCAATAATCGTTTCTATCTCACCCGTTTCGCGATCGTAACGCTTGATTTTATAAATGCCAGCAACCGAATCTTTTGAATAATGAAAGGTTTTACCCGGCGTTGCATCATGTGAAAAATAAACATATCGGCCATCAGGTGAAAACATCGGCTCACCTAAATCTTTTTGATCATTCTCACGTTTAGTGAGTTGTACACCTTTGCCACCCGCTTTATGATAAAGCCATACTTCACCTGCACCTAATGAACGGCTCGCTGTAAAATGCTTACGAGCAACAATATAGTCGCCGTCGGGACTCCATGCAGGGCTGTTCAATAAGCGAAACGTTTCATCGGTTACCGCGGTTTGATTCTCACCGTTTAAATCCATCAACCAGATATTATCGCCGCCACCTTGATCAGAGGTAAACGCAATATGTTTACCATCAGGACTAAAACGCGGTTGCATTTGCCAAGCAATATCAGAAGTAAGTTGCACCGCCGTGCCACCAGCCATCGGCATAGAATAAATATCGCCCAGCAAATCAAACACAATGGTTTTGCCATCAGGACTGACATCGATATTCATCCAAGTGCCTTGAGAGACACTAATATTAACATCAACAAATTGCCCTTGTGGCGCATCCACTTGCCATTTTTTGTCATCATTATCTTCTGCCTGAGCCTGGCCATATAGCGCCAGTGACACAGCTACAGCCATTGCTGTATGAAGCATTTTTTTCATTCCATTCTCGCCTGTTCTTGTTGTTTATTATTACTTATTAATATTGATTGCAACAAAATCAGCAACAAGTTACCAGCGATATCTGATAAAGCGTAGTTATTTGACGGTTAATGCCATTTTATCGGGTCAAACTGATAATAACCGACCAACAAACTATATATTTCAGGGTCGTAATGGCGCAGCTCTGCGGGTTTTTCAATAAAGGTTTCTGTGAGTACAGCAAAAAATTCGGCTTCATTAGTCGCACCATAACTATGAATAACATGGGGCATATTATACGCAACATGAGTTTTTAGCTGGTTATAAGCACGGCTAAAAATACGCCCCCATTGTTGATAATCCGTTTGCTTTGCTAACAACGGCGTACCTGTGGTTTTACCTGTTTCTTGATCGAGTTGGTGAGCAAATTCATGAAACACTAAATTATGTCCGTCACTGGGTAAGCGGTTCCCTTCAAGCACATCATGCCAACTCAGCACTAAAGTGCCACCAGGCCATGATTCCCCTTGACGTACTGTATTGTGATAACTTACCAACCCAGCGCCGTCACGGGACATTTGCGGTGCATAATATGCACTTGGGTAAAGCAAAATTTCTTTCACATTTTGGTATAAAGGCCATGGTTTATTGAGTACTAAAACGCATGCATCAGCAGCAACGATTAGTTTCATCGCATCATTGAGCTTTAAACCATCACAGCCAATAAAACGTTTTTCATTTAAAAACCAGACAATATGACGCTCTAACTTTTCCCGATCAGCATCCGTCATTTTTTGGTAGATAGGCATACAGCGTATTAGCAACGCTTTTTGTTTGTCGTCTAAACGGAATTCTTGGTATTTTTTCTGCCATAGGTAACTCTGAATCATAGGCCATCGCCAATAAACAACCACAAACGCAATCAGCGCAAATATTAATAATCCATTTACCATTACGAGGTCCTATCAACAGGTGTAGCTTATTAATATGTCCTGTGAGGGTAAAATTCAATCATCTAGCCTAGCAACAGCTAAAAAAACCGCCCATAACTATGTTAAAGGCGGTCAACTATATTATTACGTAAATCAATTATATTAACGATATAAACGGTCCCATGCACAAGTACGATAGCCATTTCGCTCAAAGTAGAAACGATTACAATTGGCATCGTAGTTGCTATTTCCGACATCGATACGATGACCACTGATATACTGGTTGTGCAGTGACACCTGCTGGCCGTTATATAACAAAGTGAAATGTACATGTGGGCCAGATGATTGACCTCCTTCACATAACGCTTGATTATAGTTATTAGCATAACGGCCAAGCCATGCGCCAGGTTGCACATAATCGCCACTGCTATATTGTAGATTAGACATATGATAATAGTTGGTTGAATAACCACTGGAGTGTGTTACGCGGATATTACATGAGGAAAAGCGCGTGACAGTACCGCCATGCGCCGCTTGTACGTAGGGTGTATTTGCGCCCCAACCACCAGAGCCATTATTAAAATCAAGGGATGAATATGGATAACCAGAGCCAGTATTAGAGTGAGCCCCACCGCTGTACCAATAATAACCTGATGACCATGGTAAGTTCATTGAAAAACTAGCCGCAACCAACTGCTGATTGCTATTTTGCGCTGAGTTTTTTGATGAACGTTGTAGTTGCATACTACTTTCAGGGAATAAACTATCAAAAGTGGCTAAAAAACTAGTTAAATCGCCATTCGCGTGATTAACATTATCCTGATCCACTGCCAATTTATTACGGCTTTTAAACACACTAACCAGGGCAGCAGTTGCAGCAGTACTACTATAGGTACTAGGTGAGTTAGTAATAGCCGTGCTGGTGTATTTTGATGTTTTTGCCGTCACTTGGCTGTGGCTATCTTGCCACTGCTTGTAAGCATAAAACCGCTGGCTTAATTTTGTTACGACATCTTCTACTTGCGCGTCAAAACCCTGCTCATCAGATAAACCTGCTAACGGGTTAGTGATGTCAGCATCAGGGTTTGAAAGTAAACCACTTTGCTGTTCTATCAAGGCTAAAATAATTTTCGGGTTAATACTGGTAAAGCCTGCCCAATGCAAAAGAAGCTCTTTTTTATCTTCCAGTGCAGGGGCGTGTAGAGCAAAGAAGTTATCCCAATCCTCATTCAATAAGACATTATTAAATACAAATTGAGTATCATCAACAGTCAGTAAAGAGTTTAATTTTAGTGATTCAATAGACTGTGCTGTAAATGAAAAGTTATCGTTATTATGGCCTTCTGCAAATACCGCAGGTGACACGCCTAAAATACCTGCGAGCGTGAGGTTAATTATGTTATTTTTCATCTTTTGTTCCTTGTATCAATATCAAAAAGATCCCCAACTGGGAACAAAAGGTATAGCACCAAAGTTAAATAAATGTTAATTTCGTATTCTTATGTTTATATAAATATATTTTATGTAGCTGATATGGCATAGCCTGTAGCGGGTTTTTCTGGAGAAAAACAAAATGAACAAAATACATACAATTAATAATTGCGAAAAATATGTTAAAGATCCAAGTGGTCACCACTAAGCGCATCTGAAAATGTTACTTCGACCCTATTTCGGCCATTATTTTTTGCTTTATATAATGCCTGATCTGCTTGCGCTAGTAATCTATCATAATCATTGGCGCTTAATGAGTCCGCGATACCAAAGCTAACTGTTACAGTTAATCCACTAGCAATATTTGAGAAATCATAGTTTGCAATTTTCCCCCGTAGCTCTTCACATAATTGCGCGGCTTGTTGTGCGGTTTTGTTAGGGAATAGTAATGTAAACTCTTCGCCTCCCCAGCGAGCAACTTGACTATCATCACTCTCATTGAGCTCTCCTAGTATATGAGCAACTACGCAAATTACTCGGTCGCCAACAATATGTGACCACCCGTCATTAATGCGCTTAAAATGATCAATATCCATAATCGCAATAGCCAGAGGTGAATCATGTTGCTTAAAGTCGGCAAAATTATCCGCGAGCCAACAATCAAAGGCACGACGATTTGGCAAATCAGTTAGTTGATCATGGGTTGCTTGATGAGAAAAGGCATCTGTTTGTAGTTGCAGATCATTAGTTTGTTGCTCAACCCGCTTGATCAGCTCGGTTTCTATTTTTTTATAATGATAAAGTCGGTATCTATAAAGCCCGTAAACCAATGCTAATAAACCGATAAAAACCATGATTTTAAAAGTAGTTTTTTGCCAGAAATATGACTGGATCACAAACGTTAAGGTTTTATCATTATCTTGCCATTGCCCATTAGGGTAGCCAGAACGTACTTTGAACGTGTACTTGCCCGCTGGTAAGTTAGTATATTCTGTAATACTGAGTTGATTACGGTTAACCCATACATTGTTATAGCCTGTCAATTGGGTCTGGTAATTCAGCCGATGGGGCATAATAAAACTTAAGCCCGCATAATGAAAAGAAAGCCGTGAAACCCCCAACGGTAAAATAATTTCTTCACCTTGCTGCACCAAGGGTGTCATTTTGCCATCTACATACATGGCCTCAATAATTGTCGGTAATGTCTTCTTTGTAGCTTGTTTTAAACGTTCGGGGACGATAGTACTTGCTCCTTGCGCTGTGGCAATCCAAATACTGCCATCTTTGTGCAGCACCGCAGCAGGATTAGACCCGCCATTAGCCTGGGCGCTAAGCATGCCGTCTCCTTCATCATATAGCTGATACTGGATTGGCAACGCATTATTTTGTGCTAACTGGGCGAGCCGCTGTTTGACTTGCTGTTGATTAACTTGGATCACACCACGATTACTCGATAACCAAAATGAATCTCCCTGTGCCACTATTTGAAATAACTTATCAACTGGCAAGCCTTGTTCACGCCCAAGAATACTCATCTCTCCGGTTGGGATATGACACCGGACAAGACCACGATCTGTCGCCATCCAGATATATTCAGATTCAGCATAAAAACCAAAAGCATATTCAGCATCAAAATGGGCTGGAAATACTTTAGCCGTAAACTTTTCTAAACTTGGGCTAAAAAATGCGACCCCAACGCCGGTTCCAATCCATACATTGCCATAATTGTCTTCGCTAAGGGCTATAATAAAATCACCAGGTAAACCATCTACACTTGAAAACTGCTTCAGTGATCCATCCACATCTATTCGTGTCAACCCTGCTGCGGTTCCTACCCATAAGCGCCCTGCACTATCAAATAATAACGCCCTGACCTCATTGCTGGCTAAGCCATTTTTACGATCTAGAACAGGATAAGCTTGACCATTGATAATTCTCATCAAACCTGAGGTATAAGTCCCGAGCCAAATATGTCCTTGCGCATCCTCAGCTAAACTTAAAACCGATAACGGATCATTCCCATAAGCAGCAGGGAATGTGTTTACTTTATTATCTTCAATGCGGTTTAAACCTAGGCTGCCGCCTACCCATAAGCTACCATCTGAATGAGACAACACGGTACGAACATAGTCCCCTGTTAAACCGCGTTTTGTGGTCCAAGTTGAAAAAGCAGCTTCACGCAATCGGTACAAACCACCATTTGTGCCAACCCAAATACTATTTTCACGATCTTGTAATAACGATAAAATCCGATTGGCTGGTAAACCAGCGTCAGCATCAAGTTGTTCAAGTCCTAACGAGCTTAATCGAAACACCCCTTTATTAATCGTACCAAACCAAAGATCATCATGATCATCTTGTAAAATACTTGAGATAGCCTCATCTTTAAGCTGAGCATGAATACTGACAAAACGGTTGTTTACCTGCTTCCATGCGCCTTGTTCACTGCCTACAATGAGTTCACCTTGGCGGGTCAAATATAAGGTGTATATTGGACTTTGTGGTAAACCAGAATCAGGAGTAATTAATCGCGCTGTTTTATTATTAATTTGATACAAGCCATTGCTGGTTGCAACCCAGATCATACCTGCTTTGTCTTCTATTAGGCGATAAGCACTGAGGTTTTCTAAAATCGCCGTGTCCGGTGCACTATCAAACTCGCGGTATACAACGCCTTGGCCCTCAAGAGCTAACCAAGTTTCATCGGAAGGTGTTTTTAATACGTGATTTACCATCGCAGTCGCATTGGGCTTAGCTTGCCATTGCCCATGATATAGATGACTGATCCCACCACGATCACCCACTATATATAAGCCACCATCAGCTTGTGGGGCTAAACTACGCAAACCTGAATCTGGTAAACCAGTTATTTCCGTGCGTGTAAATAATTTAAACTCACGGCCATTAAATCGAGCTAACCCTTCCCATGTGGCAATCCATACATAGCCGTCATTGGTTTGCACCACACTATTGATACTATTATGAGGCAAACCAGAACGCGTATTCCAAGTTTCAGCAAAATAGTCATTCAACGGTAAGCGAGTTGGCTCAGCAGCAAAGCTGCTAAAAACAACAAAAATGAAAAAGCAAAGACCTAAACGAATCATTAAACTAAACGCCTTTGTAATTATGGCGAGCTAACAACTTAGCATTAACATAAATCAAATAGATAATGATTTACTCGTAGTTAACTATCATTATATTTCCCTGCACAGGATTTATACTAACATAGTCTTAGTTTTATTTTCATTAACTAAATAATACACTTTGTTTACGCCTAAACTAAACAGAAAAATCATCGATACTGCGTTGCAGTTGTTCAATAAACTTAGCTACATGTAAACCATCCATTAATGCATGATGCACATCTATGGAGATCGGTATTTTCCCTGTTCTAGCATTAAACTGCCCAAACACTAATTTAGGAATACCGAAATGGTTACCTTGTGTATGCGCATGAGCAAAGCTTGTAAAATTCAACCAAGGTAAAACCGAAATATGGAACAAATCAGCTTGACCTTCGGTTTGCGCAAAAGCAGTTGAGAATAATGGCTGTTGCTTTGCAGCTAAGCTAACTTTATTTGCATGCACTTGAAAGTCGTTAAACGTAGCTTGTTGTGAAAAATAGCTAAACCGAAAGGTATCATCATCAGCAAGCTCTACAACACTGGCACGTTGAGCAGCTAGTTGCCAAGGTACACCGTCAATGATCCTCAGCAACATTGGTTGATAAGCATTGCTTGCCTGCAATGTCACATAAATATAGGCATGAAAAAAAGAGCATTGCTGTGATTTACAATACTGATACAACGCCCCCATATCTAATTGTGCACATATATTAAAATAAGGTTGTGTAAACTCTTTAAACAGTGAGAAATGTTGTTCGCGTGGCCATGTGGCTAAATCGATGGGCGTCATATCTTTAGAAAACTATACAAGTCAGGATGACCGTATCGTGAGGGATTTACTGAAAAATGTAAAGGCGTGCAATTGCACGCCTAAACGCGCTTATTATAAACCGTTTTTGATGATCTCTTGTGCGAGTTCGTCTGCGATCAAATGCGTTGATTTTTGCTCTTTCTCACTGCGCGAGAAAATTTCAGTTAAGGTTTTGAAAATCCCCTCAACATGTTTATTTGATGCCTCAGCACTGTAACCTTCTGGCGCTGTTTCATAATAAACATTAATAATACCACCTGCGTTAATCACATAATCTGGTGCGTATAAAATACCTTTTTCACGAATTATCTCACCGTGGCGAGACTCGGCTAATTGGTTATTTGCACAACCCGCAATAATTGTCGCTTTAATGCGTGGAATAGTTGCATCATTTACTGTTGCGCCAAGTGCACACGGTGCATATACATCGACATCAAGGTCGTATATTTCATCAATGCTCACAGCAGTTGCTGCAAAATCATTCACTACACGGTCAATCGCCACTTGGTTGATATCAGTTACAAACAAGGTCGCACCCGCTTCGTGTAAGTGTTTACATAAGCCATATGCAACAGCGCCTAAGCCTTGTACTGCCACTTTTATGCCACTCAAGTCTTGATGACCGCGTTGATGTTGTAAAGCCGCTTTAATTCCTAAAAATGTGCCATAGGCAGTAAATGGTGATGGGTTACCACTTTTACCTTCAAGGCCTAATACATAGTTAGTTTCTTTATTCATGATAGCCACATCATCACAGGTGATGTTTACATCTTCAGCTGAATAATAGCTGCCATTTAAACGCTCTAATTGACGACCAAAGGCACGGAATAACTGTTCAGACTTAATTTCTTTGGCATTACCAATGATCACTGATTTACCACCACCAAATGGTAGGCGTGCTACCGCATTTTTGTAGGTCATACCCTTTGATAAACGAAGCGCATCTACAACAGCGTCGTCATCACTTGCGTAGTCCCACATTCTGCAACCACCAACAGCAGGGCCTAAATTAGTATTATGAACGGCAATAATTGCACGAAGGCCTGATTCTTTATCTGCACAAAAAACCACTTGTTCGTGGTTATCAAAATCAACTCGATTAAACACAGCCACTTTATCTTACTCCGAAATTTGTAACCCGTGAGAGGGTATGCACGCTGAAATTGCCGAGACTTTATCACTTCAAATTGCACCTTACCACTATATGAGATGATAAAACTAATCAAAATAACTAAACATCATAAACAAATGAAATAAAGCAAATAACCTGTAATTTTAATTCATTAAAATCAAAATATACGGAATATAAATGCAGAACAATTGAAAAATTACCACCGCAGCTTTACGTGAACGTAAAAGACAAGCTTGCTGTAAAGTAAATATTACAACCAGGATAACGATAATATATGTTTAAATAGAATGGATTATGTGAGGTTTTGGGAAATCATTGAAACTGGTCAGATCTGACTGGCGGTATTTAACATTTGCTAAATACCGCACAAAATCAGCGACGTGTTATTTTAACTTAGCGTCTAACTCTGCAATTTTAGCTTTCCAAATCGCAGGGCCTTGCGTATGCGCATTTGCGCCTTCGCTATCAACAGCAACAGTAACAGGCATATCTTCTACTTCAAACTCGTAGATAGCTTCCATACCTAAGTCTTCAAACGCCACTACACGCGCTTTCTTGATAGCTTTAGATACTAAGTATGCTGCACCACCCACTGCCATCAAATACACTGACTTATTGTTTTTGATCGATTCTACAGTGGCTGGACCACGCTCGGCTTTACCAATCATACCAATGATGCCTGTTTTCTCTAACATCATGTCGGTAAATTTATCCATACGGGTAGCCGTTGTAGGGCCTGCTGGTCCTACCGCTTCATCACGTACCGCGTCAACTGGGCCAACGTAGTAGATAAATTTATTCTCAAAATCAACGCCCTCTGGTAAACCTTCGCCTGAGTTGATCATATCTTGTAAACGTTTATGCGCTGCATCACGACCAGTTAATATAGTACCTGACAGTAACACTGTTTCGCCCATTTTCCATTCACGGGTATCTTCTTTAGTTAGCGTATTTAAGTCGACACGACGCGTGCCTTCACCAACTTCAAATGTGACTTCTGGCCAATCTTCAAGTTTTGGCGCTTTTAAATTCGCAGGGCCTGAGCCATCAAGGGTAAAGTGAACATGACGAGTTGCCGCACAATTTGGGATCATTACCACAGGTTTTGACGCTGCGTGAGTCGGCGCGGTTTTGATTTTCACATCAACCACCGTGGTTAAACCGCCAAGGCCTTGTGCACCAATGCCCAGTTTGTTTGCACGTTCAAAAATATCTAAACGTAATTTTTCTTCAGTGGTTTCGGCGCCACGTTCCATAAGCTCATGAATATCAACAGGATCCATTAATGATTCTTTTGCAAGCACCGCTGCTTTTTCAGCAGTACCACCAATACCTATACCCAGCATGCCCGGTGGACACCAACCAGCCCCCATAGTCGGTAAGGTTTTTTCAACCCATGCAGCTACGTCATCAGATGGATTTAGCATCACCATCTTAGTTTTGTTTTCTGAGCCGCCGCCTTTAGCTGCCACCATTACTTCAACTTCACCGCCTGCCACTAAATCAATGTGAACCACAGATGGCGTGTTGTCTTTGGTATTTTTACGGGTGCCAGCAGGATCGGCAACAATCGATGCACGTAAAGGGTTATCTGGGTTCAAGTAAGCACGACGCGTCCCTTCGTCAACCATTTGTTGTACAGTTAAATCTGTTTTATCCCATTTCACATCCATCCCTACTTTTACAAAGCAGGTGATAATACCGGTGTCTTGGCATAGTGGACGCTTGCCTTCAGCAGACATACGCGAGTTAATTAAAATTTGCGCAATGGCATCTTTCGCCGCTTTACTTTGCTCTTTGTTATAGGCTTTTTCGAGTGCTTGTACAAAATCAAGTGGGTGATAAAACGAAATATATTGCAGAGCATCTTCAATGCTATCAATAAAGTCTTGCTGACGAATTGTACTCATAGGGGTTCCTTAAGTTACCTTTACGTATTTATACACGTAACATAAATCAAACCGGTGACGGTGGTTTGCAAAGCCATAGGCAGCCTTTGTTATTCACTAAACGCTGCCAAAAAATTTTAACTTATGATACCCTCCCAGCCCGTTTCGAGCCAGTTTTTCAGGGTAAAAAAATAGATGATAAAACAACATAAAACCTGTATTCAATTAGACATTTCGCTCAACTGCGTAGAGGTTTTCGCCTATTTTGCTAATTTACCTTATGCTGTACTACTCGATTCCGCCAATAGCGAGCATGTAAATAGCCGTTATGATCTCATTGCGATAGCGCCTAGCCTGCGCCTTGAGGTTAAAAATAATCGCACCTATATTGATGACAAACTCATAACACAAGACTGCTTTAGCATTATCCAAAACGAGCTTGCCAAGCTTGATAATAGCAAAGCACAGCACGACTTGCCGTTTAGCGGTGGTTGGCTGGGTTATTTTGGTTACGATTTAGGTCGCGTAATTGAACACTTGCCAGAGCAAGCTATTGATGATATTGCCATGCCACAAATGGCAATTGGCTTATATCCAGACGCATTAATTTACGACAAACAACTCGGCCATTGGTTTTATATAGCGCAACCAAATATAAATAGGCAGGCCCTGTATCTTGACCCGTTAACAAGTCAAACGCCGGTTTACCCTGAGTTTGAAATAACGCGTGACTGGTCATCAAATATGAGCCTTGCTCAATACAGCGATAAATTTGCTAAAATCCAAGCTTACCTAAAAAGTGGTGATTGCTACCAAATTAACTTAGCACAACGCTTTACGGCGCAATATCTAGGCTCTCCATGGCAAGCTTACTGTACTTTGCGCGATGCCAACAAAGCGCCTTTTTCCAGTTTTATCAATCATCCTGATGGCGCTATTGTGTCTATTTCCCCAGAGCGATTTATCGCCATCAAACAAGGTCATATTGAAACTAAGCCCATCAAAGGCACCTTGCCGCGCTGCGCAAATGAACAAGAAGATGCCGCACAAGCCTCTCGCTTACAAAATTCAGCGAAAGATCGTGCCGAGAATGTAATGATTGTTGATTTACTGCGTAATGATTTAGGTAAAGTTGCAAAACCAGGTAGCGTACAAGTACCTTCGTTATTTGCAATCGAAAGCTTTCCAGCGGTGCATCATTTAGTCAGCACCGTAACAGCACAGTTAGCCGATGGTAAAACCGCAGTTGACCAGCTTAAAGCCGCCTTCCCTGGAGGTTCAATTACTGGCGCACCAAAAATACGTGCTATGGCAATTATTGAAGAATTAGAACCGCATCGTCGCAGTATTTACTGTGGCTCGGTTGGTTACTTAAGTGCTTGTGGCAATATGGATACCAGCATTACCATTCGCACCCTAGTCTGTCATAATCAGCATATTTATTGTTGGGCTGGCGGCGGGATTGTAGCTGACTCACAAGTTGATTTGGAATACCAAGAAACTTACGATAAAGTAAATAAAATTCTCCCCTTATTGAAGTGATAGTGTGAATACTCAGCAACTTTTAGCCCGTTTTCAGTTAAGTGCACCGATTAAACAAACCGAGCTAAGAAGTAGTAAATTGAGCGCATCGAAACGTGCAAGTGCGGTTATATTGCCGCTCATTGATATTGACCACCATGCACACATATTATTGTGTAAACGCCCTATTCACTTAAAGCATCACCCAGGGGAAATTTGCTTACCCGGTGGTAAGCATGAGCGAAACGATAAAACACTTCGTGATACCGCTTTGCGAGAGCTCAAAGAAGAGCTTAATATTTCTCTTCAACAAGTCACGATTAGCGGGAAACTCGCTAACTATTCGACTTTAACAGGCTTCACTATCACTCCTTATGTCGGGTTGCTTGCTCCGAATACTCACTGGCAAGCTGATCAAAATGAAGTATCAGCAAGTTTTTTAATCCCCGTAAGTAAGCTCATGGACGAAAATAATTGGCACCCCCTAGTATTTCAACGTTATAACAGAGTTATTACTTTACAAGGTTTTTCAACTCCTTACGGACTACTTTGGGGAGCCACTGCTAGCATTATAAAAAACTTTACAAAACAGCTCGCCATACCAGTTTAAATCTCTGTCGCAAATGGTTACAAGGGTACAATTACGCGTTATTATGTGCGACCGTTCAAAGACAGCAATCGTGCTGAGTAAAAGTAGAGTAAAGTTATTATGATCAGTGCATTCGATATGTTTAGTATTGGCATTGGCCCGTCATCATCACACACTGTCGGCCCAATGCGCGCATCGCGTTTATTCGTTAACGAACTACAACAACAAAACTTATTAACCGATGTTACCAGCGTTAAAGTTGAGCTATATGGTTCATTAGGCCAAACCGGCATTGGCCATGGGTCAGGAAAAGCCGTTATTTTAGGGCTTGCGGGCTACGATCCAGAAACCATTGATGCCGATTTAGTTGACGACATTCTCGCTAAAATTGAAAATGAACAAGTTATCTATTTAAATCAAGTCCATAAAGCGAAGTTCCCAAAACAAGGAGCGATCGTATTTCATCGTCGTAAAACCTTACCGAAACACTCAAATGCAATGGAGATCATTGCATACAAAGGTGACGAAAAACTCCACAGTAAAGTGTATTACTCAATTGGTGGCGGCTTTATTGTTACCGATGAAGAATTTGAAAAAGAAAAACAAGCAGCATTAGATATTCGCGAAGAAAACCCTGCCCCCTATCCTTTTGGCAGTGCCAAAGAATTACTTGAGATGTGTAAAGAGTCAGGTTTTAGCGTATCAAGCTTGATGATGAAAAACGAAAAAACGCTGCGCACTGAAGATGAAATCAAAGATGAATTATTCAATATTTGGCAAGTAATGAAAGCCTGTATTGAACGCGGCATGCGCACCGAAGGCATTTTGCCGGGTGGTTTAAAAGTAAAACGCCGTGCCCCTAGTTTGTATTTAAAGCTCAATATTGAAGTAAGTAACGATCCACTGCGAGCGATGGACTGGGTAGACTTATTTGCCCTTGCCGTTAACGAAGAAAACGCCGCCGGTGGCCGTGTAGTGACAGCACCAACTAATGGCGCTGCGGGTATTTTACCAGCAGTATTAATGTACTATCATACCTTTATTAAAGAAGTAGACCGCGATATTGCAACTCGCTATTTACTCACCGCCGCTGCAATTGGCATCTTATACAAAAAGAATGCATCAATTTCAGGCGCTGAAGTCGGTTGCCAAGGTGAAGTCGGTGTTGCCTGCTCTATGGCTGCTGGTGCGCTGACAGAAATTGTTGGTGGCAGCGTATTACATGTTGAAAATGCGGCCGAAATTGGCATGGAACATAACTTAGGCTTAACCTGCGATCCGGTCGGTGGCTTAGTACAAGTACCCTGCATCGAACGGAATGCAATGGGCGCTATCAAAGCGATTAACGCATCACGGTTAGCTATTCGTGGCAGTGGCGAGCAAAAAGTATCACTGGATAAAGTGATAAAAACCATGCTCGATACCGGTAATGATATGAAGACCAAATACAAAGAAACCGCTCGCGGCGGCTTAGCTGTAAATATAATTGAGTGCTAGGTTCTATACTCAGTAAAAAATCGTAATACTGTATCACCATTCATTTAAGCTTGTTTTGATTGAATTGGTGATACCAGCAAACCAATATAACCTGAACTCCGAATAATAACTCTCTTAACCAGAGTTCAGGTTACATCGCTCTTTTTGCTAGTATTTACAGCATCTGACAGTTACTTTATTAGTGTCTATCAACTGTTTCTATTCATTTCAAAAGAAAACTGAAAAAACTCTCATTGCTTGCGCTATATTATTTAACACCTAACTCACGTAGACGTTCTTGTAAATAACTGTCCGCAGTATAACGCGCTGATAACACCACATCTGGACGCGGGTGCAAAAATAATGGCAACGAAATACGTGATTTAGTTGACGCTTTACCTGTTGGGTTAATAACACGGTGAATAGTCGATGGAAAATAACCACCTGATGCTTCTTGCAGCATATCACCAATATTAATAATTAAACTACCAAAGTCACATGGCACATCTAACCAACCGCCATCTGTTTTTTGTACTTGCAAGCCTGGCTCATTTGAAGCAGGTAATACCGTTAATAAATTAATATCACCATGTGCAGCAGCACGAATAGCGCCAGGTTCTTCATCACCTGTCATCGGCGGGTAATGTAATATACGTAATAATGTTTGCTCTGAATCAGCAATCATATCTTTTAAATCAATTGAAAACTTAGCACGCACATCCGCTGGTGCTTCAGCTTGCACCCAGCTTAACAATGTCGCAGCAAATTCATTGGCTAAACGATAATATTCGCGAATATCTGCCTCTAACTGCGCTGGTACACGGCCTTTAGGATAAACATGAAAGTATTCTTTAATATCTTTAACTGTAAAGCCTTTTGCAACTTCTGATACCGAAGGCGGAAAGTAGCCATCTTGAGTGTCTTTAGAGAATAAGAATTCATGTTTTTGTTCAGAATTAAAAAAATCCTGCCAATTTTTATAAATTGATTCAACAAGAGACTGTGGAATTGGGTGGTTTTTTAATACACCAAAGCCCGTATTTCTAAGAGACTCAACAAATTGAGCGGCCGCATCGCTCGCTTTATAATCAACGGTAGGTAATTGCATGTTCGTATCCAATGAATTAAGTTGTTAAAAGCCTTTGCTAATCATAGCAGTTGCTCCATTGTAGCGCTTCGCGAGCATAATAAAACGGGCAAAAAAACATAAGGACTTATGTCCTCTTTAGCTGGATGAACGTTTATTACTTGATGCAAATCAAAATGTTGCTATTGTGGATAAAACGTTATGTGGATTTTGATAAAAGCCGCTACAGTGCCAAACTTAGCAGCGGCAATGTATTAGTTAAAGAGAAAGATCATGTCTTTACTCAGCATGTAAGTCGTAAAAACTTGCCACTTGAACACGTAAAGGTAGAACTGAACCACACCCGTGATTATCACGCCGATTGCGATAACTGCGAGCAAACCGACAAACTCGAAGCCATCACTCGTAAAATCCCCCTGGTGGGCGATTTAAGTGACGCTCAGCGCCAGCGCCTATTAGAAATTGCCGACAAATGCCCTGCGCACAAAATCCTGCATAATACCAATCGTGTTAAGTTACTGACCATTTATAGCGACAGATAAATACAGTGATAACAAGGCGTAAATTTTGACATGTAGTTGTTCTACTTGAAAAAATTATAACGCAGTTAGCGCTTTATTTAGCTCGCTAGAATGGTTAAATATTTAAGTCGATTGGTATAACAACCCACTGATTGTAAGTGAGCTGGTAAAATAACTATCAAGCGCGTATAGAGTGGCAACTTAATATGTTTACGCGCTAAGTTTTATTATTTTAGTTTACAACAAACGCTTTGATTTCTTTACTCATCCGATCTACTAACCACTTAGGTCCGCCATCATACATATCATTATGCCGTGAGTTCTCTATCGAAATCTGCGTAACCGGATACTGTGCTAATTCATCTTCATTGAGTAATACCTGATTATCCGCAGGGTAATCACTGCCACGAAGCGTTAAAACCCGAATGTTTTTATTGCGAGGTAACAACATACGTCGATGATCAAGCGTAATAATTTGACTCACTTGCTTAGGATAAATCGCCGCGTAAAGCGCGGCTATATCACCGCCATTAGAATGACCAAATAACGTTAACCGCGTAAAATCATACTCTGGGTAGCGAGAGCTCAACTCGGTCACTAAAAATTTTAGAGTGACCACACCACGATGCCAGTTTTCCATACGAGTGGCCATATAAGGTGGCGTGCGGTTGAGCGCAGCATCGCTGTCTAATTCATGGGCTACAGCAATGGTTAAATAGCCCTTAGCTGTAAATATATCAGCCGCAAACTGATAGTCAGTATGCGCAATACCGTATCCGGCACTAATAAATACCACAGGGCATTTTGTTTGTTGGCTACAATGCTCGTTTGAAATACTTATCGGGATCGCGCGGTCACGCGCTTTATCAACAATCATTTCGCTGTTTGTTGCGGAACTGGCGACGGTACTGACTATGAGAAAAAAGAAGCTCACAAGGTACTTAAAAGGTAGTGGCATTAATTTGCTCGACTTATTTTATTTAAATTATAAAGTACTTTAAGCCTTTGAATATTAATTGCAATAAAATTAGGTACCTGGTACAGCAGAAGAGTTTTAAAGAAAAAAATAATTATTATAAATTTATGCGATAATAGCCGCATTGTCCTAACGTCTATTTAGAAAAGAACCTATCCATGAAATCATACAACAGCATCGAACAGCGTATCGATATTTTACAAAGCAGAATTGAAGCGTATCAAGATGAAATCAAAACGCTAGAAACAGAGCCAAAAAATAATAACGAGCGTATTATTTTCAAATTTATCGAAACAGGCAGCACCGGCAAGACTAAAGATTTTGTGCGTGAATTAGGCATTAAATCACCACGCGATAGTTTGTATTCATCAGGTGATGTATCAAAACTCATCAAAGATGGCGCCAGTGATATTTCCCCTGCATTACTTGAAATTGCCCGCGCACTTGCCAGCGCACGAAATAAAAATGGCCCTGCCTGCTAATTAAGCATTAGATTAGCCGTGTCATAACGGCTAATCCACCAGCTCGATATCTAGTCCGCTAAGTAAGTTTAACGCTGCAAAGCGCTCAAACTTAGCCTGACTGACATTATTATTTTTAATATCAATATTAAAATGCATCGCACCGACAAAGTTTACTTTACTCAAGTTTGTTTGCTGAAACAGGCTATCTCTAAAATCAGTGTTACTAAAATCACTGGTAGCTAAATTAGCCTGTCTAAAATCAACATCCTTGGCAAAACAGTCAGTCATGATCAAGCCTTTTAACTGTAACTCATAAAACGAGCTATGACTAAGTTGGCAATTTTTAAAACTCACCGATGAAGTAAGTGCTAATTGTGGCCAATTTACCTGCGCCCATTGAATACTGTTGAGCTTACAATCAACAAAGCTGACTTCTTCTAACGAACTATAACCCCAACTTAAATCGCTTAAATTACAGTTAATAAATTCGCACTCAATAAAACGACAATTACTAAATTGACTATGACTAAAATCACATTCAATAAACTGACACTGTTCAAATTCAATGTCACTAAAGTGCTGCGCGCTGGCAACACATTTTGAAAATTGCTGATCGAAATAATCGAACTCTTTAAACACTCGAATGCTTAACCTCTAAATCGTTTTTCAAAGCAAGAACTGCGATATAGATCAACCCAAAAATAGGAATAATCGCTAATAGCCCACCAATTACAGCAACAATAACCGGTGTTGTTGTTTTTCTTTTACCAAGGCGATAACTTATCCACGTAAAAAATGGGATGCATACAATAAATATCAAAGCCAAGAACTCACCAAGCAAAGTTGCACTAATACTCATTTACTATCCTTAATATATTTTTATTAAACCATTTTGATTACACCATAAAAAAACCCTTAAGCCTACACTTAAGGGTTTTAAATCAATAGTAAGATTAAGTGCTAATTAATCACTTATTCTACTGATTTTTCAGCTTTTTCAACAACACTAATAGCAAGCTCTGTAAGCGAATCTGCATTTGCTTTACTTGGTGCGTTAGTTAACAAACACGACGCTTGGGTTGTTTTAGGGAAAGCAATCACGTCACGAATGTTATCAGTACCACACAGCAGCATTGCTAAACGGTCTAAACCAAACGCTAAACCAGCATGTGGTGGCGTACCGTATTTTAACGCTTCAAGTAAGAAACCAAACTTGTCTTGCTGCTCTTGTGCATCAATACCTAGGATTCTAAACGCTGCTTCTTGCATATCTGTATTATGAATACGTACCGAACCACCGCCTACTTCGTAGCCATTTAGTACCATATCGTATGCATCTGAAATAGCCGCTGCTGGGTTTGCTTCAAGTTCGCTTGCATTTACATCTTTTGGTGCTGTAAATGGGTGATGAACAGCATGCAATGTACCTTCGTCGTCTTCTTCAAACATTGGGAAGTCAACAACCCAAAGTGGAGCCCAGCTATTTAGATTAGTGATCTCTAAATCAAGGCCAATCTTAATACGTAGCGCGCCCATTGCTTCGTTTACTGTGTTGCGTTTATCAGCACCGAATAAAATGATGTCGCCAGTTTGTGCGTTAGTGCGTGCAAGAAGTTCGTTGATCACGTCTTCATTTAAGAACTTAGCGATTGGCGATTGCACGCCTTCAGCGCCTGCACCGCGGTCATTTACTTTCATCCACGCAAGCCCTTTCGCGCCGTAAATGCCGATGAATTTAGTGTAGTCATCTAGTTGCTTACGCGAAAGTGATGCACCGCCTGGTACAGTTAATACAGCAACACGGCCTTTTTCATCATTGGCAGGACCTGAAAAAACTTTAAACTCGACGTCTTTTACTAAATCGGCAACGTCAATTAATGTCATTGGGTTACGTAAATCTGGCTTATCAGAACCATATAGGCTCATTGCCTCAGCGTAAGGCATGATTGGGAACTCGCCTAAATCCACGTCTAGCAATTGCTGCCACATTTCGCGGATCATTTTTTCTGTGATACCACGTACCTGAGCAGAGCTCATGAACGAGGTCTCTATATCGATTTGAGTAAACTCAGGCTGACGGTCAGCACGTAAATCTTCATCACGGAAACATTTAACAATTTGGTAGTAACGGTCAAAACCCGACATCATCAACAATTGCTTGAACAACTGCGGAGACTGCGGTAATGCGTAAAAACTGCCTTTGTGAACACGGCTCGGTACTAAGTAATCGCGCGCTCCTTCTGGGGTAGCTTTTGTAAGTACTGGCGTTTCGATATCTAAGAAATTATTGTCATCTAAGAAACGACGCACAAAGCTGCTAGCTTTAGCGCGTAGTTTAATACGGTCACTCATTTCTAAACGACGAAGGTCTAAGTAACGGTATTTTAAGCGACGCTCTTCAGAGTTTACCTGATTAAAATCAAGTGGTAACGGCTCTGAACGGTTGATGATAGTAAGGCCTGTGCCTAAAATTTCAACTTCACCAGTTGCCATATCTTTGTTGATTTGGCTGTCAGGACGTGCGCGAACTACACCTTTTAATTGTACGCAAAATTCTTGACGTAATGTATTCGCGGTATCCATTAAGTCTTCAACTTCAGGATCAAATACAACTTGTACTAAACCTTCTCTATCGCGTAAATCGACAAAGATAAGTCCACCAAGGTCACGTCGTTTGTTGATCCAACCACATAGTTCAACTTCTTGATCTACGTGAGTTTTATTTAGCTGTCCGCAGTATATAGAGCGCATAGTTTTCCTGTCAGTGTAAAGACGAATAGCCGCTTCCCCTAAGAATTGCTGTTTTTGAGGGAGAATAAGCCACTATTTATAAATCATTTTAGGGAGAGCATTATACCCAAGTTACTTGAAAATGCGAGCTCGGCAGCAGCTACTATGCTTTCAATTTATAGATTTGATATACTAGCTAAAACACACAATCAGTTAACCGTTTTATGTTGTATTTAGGGTGTCCGCAGTGGTCAAGTACCGCGTGGAAAGGCAATTTATTATCAAGTCACTGCAAAAATGCCGATATGTTGCACGAATACGCACAGGTGTTTAATTCAGTCGAAGGCAATACCAGCTTTTATGCCGATCCTAGTGTTGAATCATTAAATCGCTGGCGTGATGCTGTCGGCAATGACTTTAAATTTACTTTTAAATTCCATCGACGCTTTAGTCATGAATTACAGCTTACTCATATCGATGACGAACTCACTGCATGGTTTAATTTATTCGAGCCAATATTGTCTCATGTTGGGCAGATCATGTTGCAGCTACCAAGTAGTTTTAGCCCCAAGCAACTGCCGTTATTAGCACAGTTTATTGCCAAGCTACCGACAGGTTTAAACTACGGCGTTGAAGTTCGCCACCCCGAATTTTTTAAGAAAGGCGCAGCCGAAATTGCCTTTAATCAGCTATTAATAGCAAACAATGTCAACCGTATCTCAATGGACACCCGCGCATTATTTGCAGTTAAGCCAAACACTGAAGCACTCATCGATGCCCAACAAAAAAAGCCCCATTTACCCGTGCATGCCATTGCAACAGGCAATCAACCTATGGCCCGCTTTGTGATTGCCGATTTAGATCATGACTATAAAAGCTATTACCAACCGTGGCTTAAAAAAGTAAAACAATGGCTTGATGAGGGTAAGCACCCGTATGTATTTTTTCATACTGCAGATAACCGCCAAGCACCATTATTAGCACGCGAGTTTTGCCAAGATTTAAATTACCAGCACCCCGTGCTAAGCCCTTTCACTGGTGAAAAAGAAGCCAGTCAAGCCAGCCTTTTTTGACTCGCGTTGAAAATTAATTAACTACAAAGAAGTATTGAATGAGTGATTTTAAACGCTATTTTAGCGGCTATCCAGAGCAAATTGTAACGCAAGTAATGCAGCTTATTGAAAATGATAAACACGGCGCGTATTTAACTAAAAAATACCCAAGCTCCCATAATATTACCAGTGACAAGTCGTTATACGCATACGCCACTGAGCTTAAAAAGCGCTATTTAAAAAATGCGCCACCGTTTGGCCGCGCCGCGTTTAAAAAACAAGGCGATATGGTCACTAACGCGCTAGGTACTCATACGTATCGTATGCAAGGTAAAACCCGCAAGCACGATTTAGCCATCAACAGTGATTTACTGCGTGCACCAGAGGAATTACTCAAAGCTTTAGTAGTACACGAGCTCGCCCACTTTAAGGAAAAAGACCACAACAAAAGCTTTTACGCCCTGTGCTGCCACATGGAGCCAAGCTACCATCAACTCGAATTAGATTTACGGATTTTTTGTGTACTAGTAGCTGAAGGTAAAAACCCTTACACATAAAAATAACTGAATCACAAAGTACATAGCCGTACAGTTAACATATAAATACTATGCAAGATGAGTTCGGGAGATTTCTTCATTGACCCAATGTAGTAATTGCTTTATCGCTTTTGAAAGTACCTGATTTTGCCTCACTATATAACCTAAACTGGTAGTTGGAAATTGCGGTAATGCGGTCACTGTGGTGGTTAGATTTGCTTTACTGCGCAGGGAAAACTCTGGCACGATGGCAACGCCAAACCCCGCTTCAGCCCAATCAATTTGTGCATCGACACTGCCCACTTCCATAACCCGATAATTTGGCAAATTTAAAGATGGCAAGGCACTATCGAGCAAGTCTCGGGTTCGCGTATCATGGCCGAGTAAAATTAATGTTGGTGGCTCAGTCAGTGTAACATTGTTATCGTTTTTGGCCTGCTGCCATAACTTTAAATGATTTCCTAATGCACACCATTTTATCTGCTGTAATTGCGTGAAATGCAGCGGCTCACTTTCTTTTTGGGCAATCACAAACCCTAAATCAGCTTCAGCACTTTTAACCAATGCTGACGCTTGCGAAGACGTTGTATTGAGCAAAGTAAAGTCAATGCCAGGAAACTGGCGCTTAAAAAGCTGAAAAGGCTCAATCAACAATAAACGAGAAATTATATCACTGGCGGCAATTGTCAGTGTGCCTTGGCTGAGATCATTAATCGCATTTAAGTCAGATTGGCAAACCTGTAATTCCCATAAGGTTTTTTGTCCAGACTCTAATAGCCGTAAACCTGCTTGGGTCAAACTAAAAGGATTACGTTCTATCAGTTTAACCCGTGTCGTTTTTTCTAACTGCTTAATATGCAAGCTAACATTTGGCTGTGTCATATGCAGCGCATTGGCTGTTTTACCAAAGTGCTTTAACTCAGCCAATGTGACAAAGGTTTTTAACCAGTGAATATCTAGCATCTTTATGACCTTAATGGTGTGAAATCGATATGAAATTCTTATCAAGATAATAATTATAATTAATTTCTCTTATTTTAATAGAGCGCATACCATATTCGTTCAATCAATTTGGAGATTAAACTATGCCGTCAATTGTTGTTGTAGGTGCAAACTGGGGTGATGAAGGCAAAGGCCGTATCGTCGATTTTCTAGCTGAGAACGCATCTGCGAGCATTCGCTTTCAAGGTGGTAACAACGCCGGACATACCGTTGTGAATGACTTTGGTACGTTTAAACTACATCAATTACCAAGCGGTATTTTTAATCCTGATTGTATTGCAGTACTAGGCCCAGGCATGGTGATAAGCCCTGCGGCATTAAGCGAAGAAATAGCCGAAGTTAACGCCGCCGGTGTTGATGTAAAATTATGTATTTCTGATCGTGCAACGTTATGCTTACCATTACACGCCCTTGAAGATACCCTCGAAGAAGTGCGCTTAGGCGATGCCGCTTACGGCTCTACTCGTCAAGGAATTGCACCTGCATACGGCGACCGAGTAATGAAAAAAGGCATTTTAGTTGGCTGGTTAAATCAGCCAGACGTTTTATTAGAGCGTATTCAATTTATGCTGGATTGGAAAATGCCACAGCTAAAAGCCCTTTACCCAAGCTGTGATTTTTCACAAACAGCTGAACAAATGACTGAGTGGTTATTAGCAGTCAGCGCTCCTTGGCGTGAATTTATTTGTAATGTAACAGAGCCTTTAAAAGCACTGCAAAAGCAAGATGCCAACTTATTGTTTGAAGCGCAACTAGGCGCAGGCCGCGATTTAGTTTACGGCGAATACCCGTATACTACATCATCAAACGTGACTGCTGCCTATGCAGGAATTGGCAGCGGGCTGCCAGCTTTGCGCCCTGAGCGTGTTATCGCTGTGGCTAAATCATTTAGCTCATCTGTTGGTACAGGTACACTTGTTACCGCCATGGCAGAGCAAGACAATTTTCGTGAAAGCGCGAACGAATATGGCGCAGTGACTGGCCGCCCACGTGATATGGGTTATTTTGATGCAGTTGCCACCCGTAACGGTGTTGAATTACAAGCAGCCACTGAAATCGCTTTAACCAAAATTGATTGCCTTTCTGGCATGAAAGATTTAAAAATCTGCGTTGGTTATGCAGGCGATCACAGCGAAAACCCTATTTGGCCACAAACAGCGGCTTTAACGCCAATCTATGAAAGCATGCCAGCGTGGGATGAAGATATTACCGGTTGCCGTACCTTCGACAGTCTGCCTGCTGCAGCGCAGCATTATGTAGAACGCATCGAAGCACTGATGGGCGTACCTGTAAGTATGGTGTCAGTGGGCCCTGAACGTGATCAAATGATTATCCGCTAAATTTATAGCATAGCGTTTTTTAATCATTCAATTGAGCACGAAAACATGGGTTTCACTACGAAACCCAATATGCCGTTTTAACTCGCAGCTCGATCAGAGTTGTTTATAGCCCAAGATCTGCCATAAAGTCATCATCTAAATCACTTGTTTTAGCATCTGCAGCTTTTTGTTTTTCTGCTTTATGCTTTGCTTCGTTTTCGATGATGTCATCTGGGTCAATAGCTTCAGCAATATCAAAATCATGTAATTTAATAAATTCAGTTTTATCCATCGCTAATTCTAAATAAAAGATATTTTGTTTACTGGTGGTAAATGTCACGCGCCGTGCTTGAGGTCTATCCATTGTTGTATCGACCGAAATCTGCACTTGCTTGTTGATGGCCATCATCTTAGGTTGATTTTGGGTGATTGAAGTATGTAACTGCTCGCGTACCTTTGAAGTAAAATCACCAACGATTTGGTTCATCAATTCACCGAGTACGTTTGATACATCGTCAGATAAATGACTATGAGCAATCTCATCCTCAGGCATCCCCATGTTGCGCATATAATCATGATAAATTTCCATCGCCGCTTGCGATGTGAAATTAGTAATTACCAGTCCTGTAAATCCGCCATCAAATAATACAAAACAACCGATATCAGGGCGCATACAGGTTCGGGTTATTTTTTGTACCATCGCTGAGTAGCTAATACTATTACCACTTGCAGATGACAATACACTTGTTACAGAATGACATAGAGTTGCCAATATATCTTCCGTGCTGATCACTTTACTTTTGCTCATAAACTTCTCTTTTTCTACTTGTTATTCATTATTCTAGCCAAGCTACTGAAATTATCACTGACTATCCAGCATAAAATGCTAAAATAACCCTATTATTTTTCAAGAGACTGTTTGTGTGAACATAAAAGACAGCATTTATGCCACTGAGCAAGCGGTTAAAGACTTTAGCTTTGACCAACATGTAGTAGAAGTTTTCCCAGATATGATCCAGCGCTCAGTTCCGGGTTATGCAACCATTGTTAGTACAATGGGTAAATTGGCCGGTGAATATGCGCAAAGCAATTCAAACCTTTATGATTTGGGCTGTTCCCTAGGCGCAGTAACATTAAGCATGCGCCGTAATATCTGCACTGATAATTGCCATATTATTGCCGTTGATAATTCACAAGCCATGGTTGAGCGCTGTAAATTACATTTACACGGCTTTCGCTCAGAAGTGCCTGTTACGGTGACGCTTGGTGATATTAATGAGCTAAACATTGAAAACGCGTCAGTGGTGGCCATGAACTTTACTTTGCAGTTTATTCCACCCGCACAGCGTCAAGCCGTGCTTGAAAAAATATACGCTAATTTAAAACCCGGTGGTGTATTGCTGTTAAGCGAAAAAATCAAAGGCGAGAACGATCAATGCGATAACTTGCTGATTGACTTGCACCACGATTTTAAACGCCACAATGGTTATTCTGAATTAGAAATTAGCCAAAAACGTACTGCCATTGAGAATGTAATGCGCCCAGATACTTTAAATGCTCACCTTTCTCGACTTACCGATATTGGCTTTAGCCAAACCCAAGTGTGGTATCAATGTTTTAATTTTTGCTCACTAGTAGCAATCAAGTAACAAATATAAAGAGTAATTCAATGTCTCAATGGTTTAACCAATTTTACGCCGCAATCGCACAAAGTCCGCTAAGTCACTGGCTGGAAACGCTACCTAGCCAATTAAAACACTGGCAATTAGAGGCCAGTCACGGTGATTTACCAAAATGGCAAAAAGTATTAAAAAACTTGCCTAAAGTGGCGAGCAAACATGTCAATATTATCGACAAAGTTGAAATTGGTGCCCCTGGCGAAATGACCGACGGCGAGCAAAAGCAAACCATTCACTTATTAAAACGAATGATGCCATGGCGTAAAGGCCCTTTTAGCCTACACGGTATTGAAATTGATACTGAATGGCGCAGCGATTGGAAGTGGGATCGTTTATTACCCCATATTGAGCCGCTAAAAGGCCGCATGGTTTTAGACATCGGCTGTGGCTCTGGCTATCACTTATGGCGGATGCGCGGTGAAGGCGCTGAGTTTGTGGTTGGCATTGATCCGTCTGATTTATTTTTATGCCAGTTTCAAGCCATCAAACACTTTAACCCAGATGAAAACGTGCATTTATTACCGCTAGGTGTTGAAGCCCTGCCTGAGTTAAAAGCCTTTGATACGGTGTTTTCGATGGGTGTGCTTTATCATCGTCGTTCCCCTATCGACTTTTTAGCACAATTAAAAGCGCAGCTTCGCCCAGGTGGTGAATTAGTGCTTGAAACCTTAGTCATTGAAGGCGATGAAAACACAGTACTCGTGCCAACTGACCGCTATGCGAAGATGCGTAACGTGTGGTTTATTCCAAGCACTGCAGCGCTAAAACTCTGGATGGAGCGTGTTGGCTTTAAAGATGTTCAAATGAAAGATTGTGCTATTACAACGCTTGACGAACAACGTAAATCAGATTGGATGGAAAACGAGTCACTCATCGACTTTTTAGATCCAAACGATACGAGTAAAACAATTGAAGGTTACCCAGCGCCGTTGCGTGCAATTTTGACTGCAAAGGCTTAATACCAAAGGAACTAGGTTTTAGGTGCTCGGAACGACCTAGCACCTGTTACCTAAATCTATCATGTCATTATACGGACAAGTGTCCTTGTCAATAATGGTAAACTCATATTTGAACTAGCCGCGCCCTTGCAATTGTTGTAAAATACGCGCGTTTCTAAGCATACACATGCAAAACCATGCACTTTTTTGAGGAAATCCTGTGAGCGAACAAAAACAGTCTCTAAGTTATAAAGACGCGGGCGTAGATATCGATGCCGGTAACGCACTTGTTGAGCGTATTAAAGGCGTAGTTAAAAAAACCCGTCGTCCTGAAGTTATGGGCGGAATTGGTGGCTTTGGCGCACTTTGCGAAATCCCAGCAGGTTATAAGCAACCAGTACTCGTTGCAGGCACTGATGGTGTTGGTACTAAGCTACGCTTAGCTATCGACCTTAAAAAACACGATACAGTAGGTATCGATTTAGTTGCAATGTGTGTTAATGACCTTATCGTTCAAGGTGCTGAGCCATTATTTTTCCTAGATTATTATGCAACAGGCAAACTTGATGTTGATACTGCCGCAGACGTAGTAACAGGTATTGGTAAAGGCTGTGAAATTTCTGGTTGTGCGTTAATTGGTGGCGAAACTGCTGAAATGCCAGGAATGTACGAAGGCGAAGATTACGATATGGCTGGTTTTTGTACTGGCGTAGTTGAAAAAGCAAATATTATCGATGGTACAAAAGTAGCTGCTGGTGATCAACTAATCGCACTTGCATCTAGCGGCCCACATTCAAATGGTTTTTCTTTAATTCGTAAAGTACTTGAAGTATCAAATGCTGATACAAGTGCTGAATTTGAAGGTAAAACATTAGGCGATACGTTACTTGAACCAACGCGTATTTACGTAAAACCTTTACTTGAGCTATTCAAGCAAGTAGATGTACATGCTCTTTCGCATATTACTGGTGGCGGCTTTTGGGAAAACATCCCACGCGTATTACCAGAGTCTGCAAAAGCAGTAGTGAAAGGTGATAGTTGGCAGTGGCCTGGTATTTTCAACTGGTTACAAGAAAACGGTAACATCACCACCCACGAAATGTACCGTACATTTAACTGTGGTGTAGGCATGGTATTAGTTGTACCTGCTGACAAACTTGAGCAAAGCTTAAGCATCTTAAAAGATCTTGGCGAAAATGCTTGGCACCTTGGTGAAATCCATGATGCTAAAGCAGGCGAAGAGCAAGTTGAAATCTTAGGCGGCCGTGACTAATGGCCCCAGCTCGTCTAGTAGTCTTAATTTCAGGTAGTGGCTCTAATTTACAAGCCATCATTGATGCCTGTAATAGTGGCGAGATCAACGCAAACATAGCAGCTGTTATTAGTAATAAAGCAGATGCTTATGGCCTTGAGCGAGCAAAACAAGCGGGCATTGCAACAGCAGTGCTCAGCCATAAAGATTTTGACTCGCGCGAAGCCTACGATGCACAATTAATGAACGTCATTGATTCTTTTGTGCCAAATCTAGTTGTATTAGCTGGGTTTATGCGTATTCTTACTCCTAACTTAGTGCAAAAATTTAAAGGAAAAATGTTGAACATTCATCCTTCTTTGTTGCCTAAGTACCAGGGGCTGAATACCCACCAAAGAGCAATTGATGCAAAAGATGACATTCATGGCGTAAGTGTGCACTTTGTTACAGAAGAATTAGATGGCGGTCCTGTCATTCTTCAAGCCAAAGTACCGGTGTTAGCAAATGATACTGCCGACACATTAGCAAAACGCGTGCATGCGCAAGAGCATATAATTTATCCTTTGGTGGTTAAGTGGTTCAGCGAACAACGACTTACTATGGAAGCAGATTATGCAGTTCTTGACAAAAAACAACTTCCTGCACACGGCGCGCACTACCCAGAATAAAAAACTAAGTGCCTTGCTATTATGTGTAGGCACTTTATTACTTCCTACTAGTTTAATTGCTGGTGAGCTTACTCAATTTGAAGCTAACTATGATATTTTGCGCAAAGGCGAGAATCATGGTCAAGGCGTCCGCTCATTAAAAAAACTAACAGATAACAGTTATCAAGTTAGCTACCACAGTGATATTGAATGGATGATATTCTCAGATTCACGCGAAGAAACATCAAACTTTACTTTTAGCGACAAAATAGTCACACCTCTAAGTTATAGCATGATCCGTACAGGCACTGGCCCTGATAGAAAGTATACACTGCAATTTGACCACACAAAAAAACTGGTAAACAGTAGCGAGAGTAAATACCCTGTCGAGTGTGAATGGTCTGATCAATTGCAAGACTCAATTTCATATCAAGTACAAGTGCGCGAAGAATTAAAGATGGGAAAAACCACTTTTTCGTACCAGCTAGTTGATAAAAAAGGCAACTGCCGTGAATACGACTTTGAGGTAGTTGGCAAAGAAACTATTTCATTACCAATCGGTAATATCGAAGCAATTAAAGTAAAACGTTTATATGATAACGATAAACGCCAAGCGCTTGCATGGTTCGCCCCTGAGATGGACTACATGCTCGTCAGAATGTGGAAAGGCGAAAAAGGTGTGGAACAATTTGAAGTACAACTTAAGTCATTCACAGTAACCAACCCTGTCGCTATTCCAGAAGCCGTAAAAAGCGAAATAGCACCAGAGTAAATTAGAGACAAAACGAAAAGCTCAAGTATGAAGTTTATAACTTGGGCTTTTCAGCTTGTGACTTATTAATAAATCAATACGTTAAAACTGCCCGTTGGGTTTTGTTATACTCTACCCACCAAAACTAAATTAACTCACCCATTTTAAACAGCGCAAATTCACCTGGTTCCATTTTTTGCCAACGTTCGTCATTGGTCAATGGTCTAGTCGCAATAACAGTGACCACATCATTTGGTGTGGTTTCTTGTTGAAAATCCACCACCATATCCGCATCAATCAAAGTTGCTTTACCAAACGGCGCACGGCGGGTGATCCAATGTAAGTTATTTGTACAATACGCTAATACATACACGCCATCGGTCAGTAGCATATTAAACACCCCTTTTTCCCGCAGCGTATGAGAAAGCTTTGCCGCATAACGAAATACCGACGCCATATTAGCTGGGCGTTTTGGGTATTTTTCACGAATTTTATCGAGTAACCAACAAAACGCCAGTTCACTATCTGTGTTACCAACAGGTCGATAGTATTCAGGCTTTAAATCATGATAATTAGATAACTGGCCATTATGTGCGTAGGTCAGTTCCCTGCCCCACAGCTCACGAGTAAACGGATGCGTATTTTCAAGGCACACTCGGCCACGGTTACCTTGGCGAATATGGCTAATCACCGAGACACTTTTAATAGGATATGCCTTAACTAACTTGGCAATCTCAGATTGGCAGCTCGGCTCAGGATCCTTAAAAGTACGACACCCTTTGCCTTCATAAAAGGTTATGCCCCAGCCATCTTTATGTGGGCCTGTGTTACCACCACGTTCTAACAGACCTGAAAAACTAAAACAAATATCCGTAGGCACATTCGCCGACATGCCAAGCAACTCACACATAAAATAAATTAACCTTTAATATTAGATAGTTAAGCGGATAAAAATAATCTATAATTTGGCTTAGTCACCGTTATGGTTTCACATTGGCTTTTGTGGCTGCTATATAATTTATTTTTACAACTTTGATGCGGTTATTGTTAAACAACCTTATCGCAAAGGCAAGTTCCTATAGATTATGTTTGTCCATATATTTACTTGAGCTATCACCATACAACTGATGAAAATAAGAATAATAGGTATTAAATTGATAAAGCTGCCTAAAAGTTGGTTTCAGTGCAAAAACAGAGCATAGAACCTAAGTTCCATAGTGGCCTCTTAAATCAACTTAATAAGACAAAACAAAGTCAGCCAATAATAATTAAATTAGAAAAGAGCTTACCAATTACACCAAATAGACAAGGCATTTAGATGAAAATTTTAAAGTGCCAGCTCAAGTTCCTTTTTTATTTTTTACAATAATAGGTGCGTTATTAGGAAGCGCTATTTTGAGTATCACTTCATTCCATAGACATTACTCCATTAATTGCTCGTTTAACTATAAACATATTTGGGGATATTTTTGTAAAAAAGTTAGAGAACTTATCTCAAGATTTATTGAATTCTGGAAATCAAACCAATTGACATAAATTTATGCTTATTCATTAAAGCCCGCTAAATGCGAGCAAATTTATTTAAATAGCATTTACTTCCGTAAATTTTAGCCCTTTTAAATTATGGCTTTTAGTCAAGTCGTATAGGCCACCTTCTTGATCTGTACAAAAGGTAAATATTCCAGCCCCTTTCACTTTAAACAATCCACCATGTTTTATAACACCCTTACTTAAAGTGAGCTTTTTAAAGCGCCTAACCCTATTTACACGACCATTCTTCATGTTTAATTCTGTGTGCTCTTGGTTAATTGCGTCTTGCTGCTCTAAAATATTTAACGCGAACCATTCATCACCATTTAGATTTAGTGGTAAAAATTCACAGCATTCTTCAAGTGTGGCTTCAAATATATCTTTTAAGGATGCAGGAATTGCAAACGCCATTGCTCCCCAGCCTGCAACATCGGGTTTGTTAGTAGGGGTTTCACCCTCAACTATTAACCAATCAACATCTACAGCGCGCCAGTCATTACCCTTTGGGTTGCCATCGAAAGTATAAATATCATTGTTTGTTAACTGCATTGACTGCTCAAACATTGTTTCTTGTAACAGTAAATATTCTCCAGCATCAATGTCAACAGCATAAACTTTATTAAAATCATTCATTTAATTACCTTGGTATCATATTTGATAATTCTTCATGTAGTGGGAAGTCACCATTTTGTAATTCGTCGCCAATATCCCTAAGTAATTCAATTATACCTGTGCGCCCTAAACCCTCACCAATAGTATCGGTAAGTCAAACTTCTACGTTTAAGAAGTATTCGTTTGTGTGGGTTTTTGTATGTGCCTCAGCTTTAGGCATTGTATCCATCGGAGTATGTTTAGCAAATCTTGGCAGAAACACGCCATTTGCTTCATGGTCAATATCGATTCCAAACCCTGCGAGTCGTAACCTTGCTTTTGATGCTCGGGGGTCATCCCAAGCAACAATATGGTGGGCAGCCACATTTTCTCCGCGCTGGCGGCTATCATATTATCGCTAAGTTTTTTACTGTGCCTTTTATTATGCTCCCAACGAACGTGCCTACTTAAAATTAGGTCGTCTTTACTTAGGAGGCCTTTTTTTATAACGAGCAGAATCAATGATTTCTCCTCGGTAATAAATTGCATATTGAGCTGCTTGATTTTTTGCAATGGCGGGATTGCCCGTCACTGTGAGAAGAGCTTGCTCTAACTCTTGAACGGTGACGTACTCTTGCTCATTAGAAGCCATTCTAAATTTATTCCTTCAAATTATAAAATGCCATTAAATAGCGCCATTTTAGGAACGTAAATACAATTAATGAATACATTCAAGGCATCGAACATTTTCTTAAAAACCATACAGACTAATCATTACTTTAGCAGTATGCTGTGAGGTGAAGTGTGTAAATTGCAGCCTCTGATATTTTCACTAAGCTACTTGATAATTATTCGCTCTAGCGCTACTCTAACTAAAGGTGGTCTGACCTCTATTAAGGATTGAATACATGACACTCATATTTACACTTGGTTTAATCGTGCTGCTCAGCATCGCGAGTTACCACAGAGCGAGCTGGAATACTGCCCTTGGCGTTTCCATCGCAACACTTGTTATTGGTACCTTTGCAGGTGCTTTTGGCGCAATTAGCTGGTTGGTCTTCTTGATCATCGCAGTGCCACTCTCTGTTACTGGCATTCGTCAGCAATATATTATTAAACCTATTTTTGCCATGTTTAAAAAAGTTACTCCAACTATGTCTGAAACTGAAAAATCAGCCATTGATGCGGGTACAACATGGTGGGAAGCCGATCTTTTTTGCGGCCGTCCTGATTGGAACAAATTACATCAATACCCAATGCCTAAATTGACAATCGAAGAGCAAGCCTTTATCGATGGTCCAGTTGAGGTGGTATGTAGTATGTTGGACGACTGGGAAGCAACTCATGAGTTGACCGATTTACCACAAGATGTTTGGCAATACCTAAAAGATAATAAATTCTTTGCCATGATCATTAAAAAAGAATATGGCGGCCTGCAATTTTCTGCCTTTGCACAATCGTGTGTACTGCAAAAGTTAACCAGTAAATCTACCCTGCTTTCATCAATTGTAGGCGTTCCTAATTCATTAGGTCCGGGCGAATTGTTACAGCACTATGGTACTAAAGAACAAAAAGATCATTACTTACCACGCCTTGCTAGTGGTCAAGAGATCCCATGCTTTGCCTTAACTTCACCAGAAGCAGGCTCTGATGCCAGCGCCATTCCAGATTATGGTGTAGTGTGTAAAGGTATGTGGGAAGGTGAAGAAGTAATTGGTCTAAGCCTAACGTGGAATAAGCGTTACATCACACTTGCCCCTGTGGCAACTGTACTGGGTCTGGCGTTTAAAATGCAAGATCCTGACGGCTTACTAGGAGACACCAAAGAGCTTGGTATTACCTGTGCGTTGATCCCAACAGATATGCCAGGTGTTGAAATTGGTCGTCGTCACTTCCCGCTAAACGTGCCATTTCAAAATGGCCCGACTCGCGGTAAAGATATTTTCGTGCCGCTTGATTACATTATTGGTGGCCCTGAAATGGCCGGCCAAGGCTGGCGTATGCTGGTTGAATGCTTATCAGTTGGTCGTGCGATCACGTTACCGTCAAACTCAGTTGGTGGGATTAAAACCATCGCCCTTGCCAGTGGTTCGTACAGCCGTATTCGTCGTCAGTTCCGTTTACCAATTGGTCAAATGGAAGGGATTGAAGAATCACTTGCTAAGCTTGCAGGATACGCTTACAGCTCAGATGCAGCGGTAAGTATGTCAACCGGTGCCGTTGATTTAGGTGAAAAACCGTCGGTGGTATCGGCGATAATTAAATACCACTTAACCGAGCAAATGCGAGATTCTACTATCCATGCGATGGATATTCATGGTGGTAAAGGCATCATGCTTGGGCCAAATAACTATTTAGGTCGTGGCTATCAAGGTGCACCAATTGCCATTACAGTTGAAGGTGCAAATATCTTGACCCGTAATATGATTATTTACGGTCAAGGTGCCATTCGATGCCATCCATTTGTACTGACTGAATTGGGTGCCTGCGCAATTGAAGATCGAGAAGAAGCGCTAGCAGTATTCGATAAAGCCTTAATGGGTCATATCGGCTTTACTATCTCAAACTTAGTCCGCACTAAGTGGATGAGTTTTACCGGTGCTCGCTTTGCAAGTACACCATTTAAAGATGAAACAGCCGAGTTTTACCGCACCGCTGCGCGCTTTAGTGCATCACTTGCATTGATGTCTGACATCAGCATGGCGGTATTTGGTGGTTCATTAAAGCGTAAAGAACGTATTTCAGCCCGTTTAGGTGATTTACTAAGTTACCTTTATTTAGTATCTGCAACGCTGAAACGTTATAACGACGAAGGCCGTAAAAAAGAAGATTTAGCACTGGTACAATGGAGCTGTCAAGATCACCTTTACCACTGCCAACGTGCACTTGCTGATTTAATTAACAATATGCCATCAGCGCCGCTTCGTGCAGCACTTAAGTTGATGTTGTTCCCGTTCGGTCGTCCAGTTCGTAAACCGACTGACAAGCTTGAACATAAACTAGCGCAAATTCTACAAGTACCTAGCGAAACACGTAACCGTTTAGCAAGCTACGTATACTTAACTAATGAGCCACTTAACTTGGTTGGTAGTCAAGAGCAAACGCTTAAAGACGTGCTAGCTGTTGAACCTTTATTTGATAAGGTATGCCGTGAAAAAGGCGTTAAACTGCCTTTCTTCCAGCTTGATAAAGTTGCTCAGATGGGACTTGAAGCGGGTATTTTAACGCAAGCCGAGGCTGATCAGCTGGCAAGCGTCGAAAAAGCCCGTTTAGCTGTGATTAACGTTGACGACTTTGACCCTGCAGATTTATTAGCAGGCAAAGCCGCACGTAATAACACGGCGAAAAAGGCGAATGCTGCTTAACTTGTTAGGTTAACGCAACCAACAGTCCGCCTGTTGTGATTGTCCAAACCAGCGCATAATGCGCTGGTTTTTTTTGCGCTATATATAACTGTAAAACACACCAGCCAATACTCAGGCATATTAATAGCCACTCTATTTTAGCTACAAACCACAAATAGCTGATCAAGGTTATCAAAAAGAACAAGCAACTTGGTATAAATTGACTGATAAAAAACACCCGCTGTTGATAATTTGCATGAAAAAACAACTGGTACTTATCATGTAACTTGCCGCAATCAAATTGCAGTGAGCTGGTAAACAACACCATAAAAGCGGCCGCTATCACGTTAAATATAGCCGCTAAATCAGCACGCTCATGCAGTAACGTAGTGATTGCCATAAACACACACAACAATAATGCTACTCGCCATACTAATACCCAGCTATGTTGAATAAAAAAGCTCAGCCAAAAAGTAGATAATGCATTGACCGGTAACTGGTCGCTCAGCGAAAATGCTGGCAACACCATGCTCAGCGCAAATAATATAATAAAGCCGCAGTGATAAGCTAACGGCGCTATATTAATTGGTAACAAGGCTAAAATGGCAGTACATATTAAGCCATATATTAATGTTCTTGGCTTGTACAAACACAGCACGCCTAAGCCAAGCTGCAGTAACATAAACAGCACAAAATGCGGTGCTCGTAGCCACTGTGAATAGTTTAAATCCAGCGCAATTACAACACTTGCTAGCAACCAGCCATTGCTTAAAAGTAATAGTTTTATATCCATTAACTTAAGCCAGTTTGACCTTACAATAGTGCGTTGAAAGAGCCGCTGCTGACTATTTTGAATGGCTGATTTCATTGCACTGAGCATCACGCTTTGCAGTAGTAGATACAGCCACGCCATTTGGGCACCATATTGCGGCGCATCACTGCTGTCGATAATTTTGCCCAGTCCTAAAAATAACAGCAAAATCATACCAAGCATGGCAGAGCCAAGTACCACTAAAAATAATAAACCAAAGTTTTTTAGTTGCAGTAGTAATTGTGTCAGCTCAATTTTATAGGCCTGATAACGATACTGCATAAATGAGCGATATTGTACAATCTCAAGCTTAATACCTAGCTTGCTCATAAGGGGACACACTCAAAGCCATGCTCGATAAACGGCGCTGGTTCATGGCAAGTAATAATAATTTGCCCGTTTGGTTTATCTGCTAAGTAAAAGTCAAGTAAATAGAGAAGATATTGGATACTTGCCTGATCAAGTGCCGCACTGGGTTCATCTAGTAATAAATACGGCGCACCGCGCATTAACGCTAAAATTAATTGGCACTTTTTTTGATTACCGGATGACAATGCATCAAAACGAGTATTTAAAAATTCAGTAAAGTTAAAACCGCTAATGAGCTCAGCTGGCCAATTGCAGCCTAAACTGCTAACCGTTAAATTAATAATTTGTTTCGCAGTTAAAAACTCAGGCAGCGCGATGCGTTCACTGGCAATTGCTACCTGTTTATAAGGCTCAGACAACACCTTGCCTGCAAATAATATCTGTCCACTTTGTGGTTGCTCAAGTCCAGCAAGCATCATTAGCAGTGTGGTTTTACCTTGACCGTTCGGCGCTTCAATACATACTCTCGGCGCTGTAAAGCTGATGCGATAATCTTTATATAGGATGTTTTGGGCAAATTGCTTATGTAAACCACTAACTTCAATCATCACTTTCCTTTTATATGAGAGAGCCTTTAAATAAGTGAGTATTATAACGCGGGTTGTATTTTTGACGACCCAGGCTTTGTAACACTTTGTTGCAGTTAAAATTAACTAAAAACTTGCGTTTAAATAATGTTCGGGCAACACTAAAATCGGTAAAAATATGATTAAATAACAATAAACCAAGGAATGTACTATGAACAAAAAATTGAAATTTGCCGCACTCGCCTGTGCAATCAGCCTTGCCTTAAGCGGTTGTAGCCAATCAACCAGCACAACAGCCGCTGAAATAGAGTCACAGCAAACTCAGCAGCAAGTTAAAACTTACAGTGCAACAACCTTCTTTAACACGACCGCGATTATGGGCAGTAGTTTTTCACCCAATGGCGCTAAAGTATTGGTAAGCTCTGATGAAAGCGGAATTTATAGCTTATACGAAGTAGATGCAAAAACAGGCGCTAAAACCCGTTTAACAAATTTTCAGGATAGCACCTACCCTGTCCGTTATTTTCCAAATGATGAACGCGTATTATTTACCAAAGACTCTGGTGGTAATGAACGTTTTCATGTCTACGTGCGTGAACTTGACGGATCTGTAAAAGATTTAACTCCAGGGGAAGAAACCCGTGCAAGCTTTGCAGGGTTTACTGAAGACGGCAGTCAGTTTTTTATTACCAGTAACCAGCGCGATGCTAAATTTATGGACTTATATCGCGTTGATAGTAAAACCTATAAAATTGAGCCTGTTTATCAAAACACCCTAGGTTTAGATATGGGGGCAATCAGCCCTGATGGTCGTTATATTGCGCTATCTAAAAGTAACACCAATAAAGACAGCGACACGTTTATTCTTGATACCTATAAGAAAACCCTCAAGCCGCAATTAATTTCAAAACACGATACACCAGCACAATATACGCCTGAGACCTTCTCTGTAGACAGCAAATATTTATACTACTCAACAGACGCTAAAGGAGAGTTTTCAGAGGTGTGGCAATATGAGCTCGCCACAGGCAAGCACAGTCCAGCACTCAAAGATGACTGGGATGTTAGTTTTATTTATTTTTCTAAATCGGGGCGCTATCAAGTCAGTGGTGTTAATGCTGATGCCAGTACCAAAGTAACAGTGATAGACACACAAACAGGCAAAGAAATTGCGATGCCGCAATTACCAGCAGGCAACTTACGTGGCGTTAATTTCTCTGCAGATGAAAAGAGCATGGCGTTTTACCTAAACTCAGACACGTCACCAAGTAACTTATTTGTATGGCAAGTAGGCAGTAATAAAGCACAGCGATTAACGAATACATTAAGTAAAGAAATTGACCAAAATGATTTAGTTGAAAGTACTATCGTACGTTTTAAAAGTTTTGACGGTTTAGAAATACCCAGCGTGCTTTATAAACCAAAACAAGCCAATAGTAACAATAAAGTGCCTGCACTTATTTGGGTGCATGGCGGACCAGGTGGGCAAAGTCGCACCGGTTATAGCGCGATGCAGCAACATTTAGTTAATCACGGCTATGCAATTTTTGCAGTAAATAACCGTGGCAGTTCAGGCTATGGTAAAACCTTTTTTCATTTAGATGATAAAAAACACGGCACTGACGACTTACAAGATATCGTTTACGGCAAAAAGCACTTACAAACTTTAGACTGGGTTGATGCGGATAAAATCGGCATTATAGGTGGCAGTTACGGTGGCTTTATGACTGCAGCAGCGCTGGCGTTTGAGCCAGAAGAGTTCAAAGTTGGCATTAATATTTTTGGCGTCACCAACTGGGTAAGAACACTTAACTCCATCCCGCCTTGGTGGGAAAGCTTTAAAAAAGCCTTGTATGATGAAATGGGCGACCCTGCGACTGATGGCGAGCGTCATCGTGCAATCTCACCATTATTCCACGCAAAGAACATCACCAAGCCTTTAATGGTTATTCAAGGTGCTAACGATCCACGCGTACTACAAGTCGAAAGCGATGAACTAGTTGCCGCTGTAAAAGCCAATGGTGTGCCAGTAGAGTATGTATTATTTGACGATGAAGGCCATGGTTTTAGCAAAAAAGAAAATCGTATTAGCGCCTCTAACGCGTATCTAAACTTTTTAGATACTTACTTAAAGGAGTTATTTGGCCCACAAGGTTAATTGTAAGCCAATTTATATTAAAGCCTGCTACGTTTTCTTGTACGCAGGCTTTTTTATTGCCTAGTTAATCGTGGTTCAAGCAAAGCTAAGGCTAAGCCAAACACAGCAGTAAAAATGCCTAAAAACTCAAACCAACTATTGCCTGCATGTGGCATAGTCCGCGAAAGCTCATTTGCAGTATAAACACGTTTACCTCCCTCAACCTCTTCAACAAATGATTCACCGACATACTCATCCATTAACTTAAAACTTGGTACCCTTCTGGCCAGCATTTCCCGATTTTTCTCATCTCTTTTTTCTCGATTCGACTCAATAATATAATTGCTCCAATGAGTAAAAACATTCAGAGGTTCACCTGTTTTGATCACACCTTGTGATTTATATTCGTAAAAGCGCTCATTGAACACATAGTTTTTATGTCCTGCATAAAACAATGCACAACCAATAGATATTAAAAACATTGCGAGATAAATAACCTTACGCTGTGTGGCTGAGCTCTTTACTGCTTTACTTTTATACCACAGCTCTACATCGGGTATTTGCATCAGTCTAACTTTATCGTGACTCGATACTAGTGGCTTCATAAACTCATCAATTGAAAGATCTAATGCTATCAATAAAGCTCTAAATATTTCATTGGAGGGAATTGATTTATCGTTTTCAAGCTTGGATAAATAACTCTGCTCTATACCCGCTTGCTGGGCAAATTCAGGTTGGCTCAATTTTTTATTATTTCTTAGCTGCTTTAATTGCTGACCTAATGTACTCATCTTAATGCTTCCTTTTTTAAAGTGAGATTAGATTCTTGGTAATTCATGCAGAGATAAGAAGCTGAATATTAAAGAATAGCCAAGAATATTAGCAGGTTAGTATAGAAGAGTCGAGCTGATAGCTGATAGCTGATAGCTGATAGCTGATAGCTGATAGCTGATAGCTGATAAAAAATTATGTTTGGATTTATTAATAAGGAAATTATTTATTGCTTGTTATTGAGGAAATAACAAGTGGCGGAGTGGACGGGACTCGAACCCGCGACCCCCGGCGTGACAGGCCGGTATTCTAACCAACTGAACTACCACTCCGCAGTGGTATGTGCATGGGGTAATGCACTTACTAATTTTATTCATGATATCAAGTGGCGGAGTGGACGGGACTCGAACCCGCGACCCCCGGCGTGACAGGCCGGTATTCTAACCAACTGAACTACCACTCCGCAGAGATATCATACTACTTGTTATTACTTAATTTGTTGGCGGAGTGGACGGGACTCGAACCCGCGACCCCCGGCGTGACAGGCCGGTATTCTAACCAACTGAACTACCACTCCAGCATACAAATTTTGTAATATAACAGTGTTTAAATAGTGGCGGAGTGGACGGGACTCGAACCCGCGACCCCCGGCGTGACAGGCCGGTATTCTAACCAACTGAACTACCACTCCAGCGCGTATTTAAACTGTTATTTTCTTATTGGCGGAGTGGACGGGACTCGAACCCGCGACCCCCGGCGTGACAGGCCGGTATTCTAACCAACTGAACTACCACTCCATAATAAGAATATGTTTTACAACCATATGTTGTGTAAGCGTTGGCGGAGTGGACGGGACTCGAACCCGCGACCCCCGGCGTGACAGGCCGGTATTCTAACCAACTGAACTACCACTCCAGCACGTACTTACAAATTGTCGAAAATTGGCGGAGTGGACGGGACTCGAACCCGCGACCCCCGGCGTGACAGGCCGGTATTCTAACCAACTGAACTACCACTCCGTATTTTCGTTTGCTGCTTAGGTCTCCCTTTGCAGCGGCGTGAATAATACGAATCAGCCCCTACTTCGTCAAGGGCTTTTTTGTTTTTTTACAGGTTTTTTAGTCATCTGACATCGAAAGGTTTAAAATTTCACCTGATTTGTCATTTTTTGAGCCATTTTTACCAACTTCATTTTTTTCGTTATTCGATGATTCATCTTCAGATGGTGTTTTTTTCTTTAAAAAAGGAATGCTTATTTTTGGTATGACCGATTTTTTCTGCACAAATACCCGAATTGCTAACCAACCCAATAATAAAACGAATAAATTACCGCCAATAATTAAACTTATTAATGTCATTGTTGCCATTAATTCGGCTTCCTTTGCAACTCTCTCTATTTCTTGCTGCTCGGCTTCAGTAATAACAGGCTCTGATAATTCAGGCACTACTTCAATTGGCCGTTCTATTTCAAATTTATAGGTCGGTAAAGTCGCCATAAATTCACGCCCATTAACATTTGTGCCAAAAACAGACAGTTCAACACTGTATCGTCCCCAGTCATAATTTTTAATCGTCAGCTGACGGGTTAAACTGTTTTTAGCATCAAGCATAAACATTTGTTCTTCATTATTGGGGTAATAAATTTTACCTTGGAACAATACCGTCTCGGGTTGCACTATTTTATTATCAAGGGTGATAGTTAAATGATGTTCTTGCAAGTCATCTTCGCCTAAGGCGATTTCATAACTAAAGGGGGGCTCTTTAACTTCGATAAGATCTTGCACAACAGTACGCTTTAATAATGGGGTTTCAATATATAGCTCCGGTCGCCACTGCCCAGCGGGGAAAACTAATTTAAATTCTCCGGTAAAAACACCGTCTTTGGGACGCTCATCGAAACCACGGCCATCATCTTTAAATTCAGCAACATTCTGAGTGCCTGCGCCAAAGTTTGCAAAGTCACTGTTGTTGGTGCTAATAAAATCAACATTTAAACTGACCACATCCCGAAACAGCCCGACTTTAATTGGCTCACTATCATTGAGTATTTTCCCAGTAATTTTAACTGTTTCACCACGAAACAGTAACGGAGGTAATGGTTCGGCTTGCAGCTCTACTTCACCTAATACCACAATTCGGCTTTTTGGCAAAATACTACCAACGACTTGCCAAGGCCCTGGCATTGGCTGCTTAATCGTAATGAGATCATAGCTTAGCTCATCAAACCATTGTAGGTTGTCATCTTCTCTCGCTGAGGTTGCATAGTATTTACTACCATCAGGTTTGACTAAAACGACCGCAGGTGTACCCGGCTTACGAAAAAACAATAAGGTGATTTCGTCAACTTTATAATCGATACGAAAACGATTTTCCAATAACGGGATCTCATTTTGCTGCCCATCACGCTGCAGTAAAGTTATTTTATCTTCACTTGTTGCATTGCTGGTATTTGGTAACATCATCACCAAATACACAGCTAACAGTATGCTTCTCATGCTTTGCCTTATTCGGCACGCCATAAACATTGGCTACCGACTATATTTAATCGTTCTTCATGAGCCAGTTGCTCATCACTACTGGCATGCAGTACTAGCAGCGGTGCGCGGTTTGGATTTAAACGGCGCAGCTCTTTTTGCTGCTGTTCACTGCCTTGATTTTTATTTTGATTAAGGTTGAGCTTTACTTGCCCACCGGTCATCGCTAAATAAACATCGGCTAATATCTCCGAATCCAGTAGCGCGCCGTGTAAGGTACGCTTAGCGTTATCTACATCATAACGCCGACACAACGCATCAAGGTTGTTCTTCTGACCAGGATGCAAGTCACGCGCCATTTTGAGCGTGTCGAGAACTTGGCAGTAATCATGGGTTTTTTGGTAACCTTGATTTAGTAACGCAAATTCATTATCCATATGCCCGACATCGAACGGTGCATTATGAATTACCAGCTCTGCTCCTTTAATATAGTCGAGAAATTCTTGAGCGATTTGATGAAATAGCGGTTTATCACGTAAAAATTCGTTCGTGATACCATGAACATCAATGGCCTCTTCTTCACTTTTACGTTGCGGATTAATATAAACGTGAAAGTTATTGCCTGTTAAACGGCGATTAACTAATTCCACACAGCCGATTTCAATAATACGATGCCCTTGTTTAGGGTCGATGCCGGTGGTTTCTGTATCTAAAACTATTTGTCTTCGTGCCATATCGAATTTAGCCTGACTCTGGTATCTTTCTATAATCACTTTATTGTACATAAGATCAAGGGAAAACAGTGCAAAAAACCGTAGAGATTTACACCGATGGCTCATGTTTAGGTAATCCGGGCCCCGGCGGTTATGGTATTTTTATGTTTTATAATGACCACGAAAAAAAATTAAGCCAAGGCTATACCCTCACCACCAATAACCGAATGGAAATGCTCGCAGCCATTGTTGCTCTTGAGAGTTTAAACCGCCCATGTGAGATAAACCTCACCACCGACAGCCAATACGTGAAACAAGGTATTGAATCATGGCTTGCTAACTGGAAGAAGCGAGGCTGGAAAACAGCTGCTAAAAAACCAGTTAAAAATGTCGATTTATGGCAGCGTCTTGATGCATCCTGCGCCCGTCATAATGTGACTTGGAAGTGGGTAAAAGGTCATAGCGGCAATAAATACAATGAAATTGTTGATGATTTGGCGCGTGATGCCGCTGGCAGTAAAGATTTATTAGTCGATGAGGGTTACAACCCTGAATAATATTAGTAGATAATTCATCGTAAACCATTTAATAACTTAGTTATATGATATAAGATTTGGATATATTAAATAATGGAGTTGTTAAATGGCTATCTCGATCAAGTCTTTTTTTCATCCGCAAAGTGCTACCTTTACTTATTTAGTGTCTTGCCAAACTACTAAATCTGCCATGCTGATCGATGTCCCTGCTGACTTTGATGCAACTAGCGGTACGTTAAGTTTTCAAACCGCCGACGAGATCATTGCCCATATAAACGATAACCAACTTATTCTTGAGTGGGTTTTAGAAAGTCACGCCCATGCAGATCACATTACTGCCGCCAGTTATATAAAACAGCAACTTGCCCCTAGAAATCCTTGTAAGCTCGCTACAGGCAGCAAAATCACACAGGTGCAGCAATACTTTAGCCGCTTATATAATATTGATATGCCCTGCGACGGTAGCCCATTTGAACAACTCTTTAACGATAATGACAACTTTATGCTTGGCGAGTATAACGTTACGGTAATTGCAACACCTGGGCATACCCCTGATAGCGTCTGTTATTTAGTGGCGGGTAATTTATTTGTTGGCGACACCTTCTTTATGCCCGATAGCGGCACCGCTCGTTGTGACTTTCCAGGCGGCAGTGCCAAGCAATTGTATCATTCTTTACAACAGATACTCGCATTACCGGATCAAACCATCTTGTGGATGTGCCATGACTATCAACCAAATGGCCGCGAGCTAGCTAATAAAACCACTGTTTGGCAGCAGCGAAATAGTAATATCCACCTGCAAAATACTGAGCAAGATTATATTCAAACTCGGCAAACACGCGACGCCACCCTTAATGCCCCTGCTCTGCTGCACCCAGCAATACAAATGAATATTCGTGCAGGGCAATTACCGCAAGCACAGCAAAACAATCAACGTTATTTAACGCTCCCGCTCACAGTGTTGTTTTGAAGTTTGCCGTAAACCTGCTCCTTTTACTGGAGCAAACTGTGGACGGGCATGCCATTTAGGCTTTATAGGAGTTAAAGGCGCAACGCGTTTACGAGCGATCAACATATACACACTGCCCATAGGTTTTAAATATTGCCTGGTAAAACGTCGCCATGACGCAAACCGCGATAAACGATTGCCTCGTGCTAATGACGAATAAATAAAACGTTCATCGCTAACTATCTCAAAACCTAATAGGTTAAGCCAATCTTTTACTCGTGCGGGAGTGAAAAAGCGCCCCGTCCATGGCAGCTTTTGACCGCTAAAGGGTAACAACTGCGCCAATCCACATAAACTAAATGGGTTAAATCCGGTGATCACCATGTAACCACCAGGGATCAAAGTTCGATGCGCTTCACGTAATATATGATGCGGATCAGAATGATATTCTAAGCAATGGCTTAAAATACACGCATCAACGCTGTGCTCGTAAAAGGGTAATTCGTCTATATCAGCTACAACACCAGTAAATGGCCCAGATTCAGCCACGCATACTTGGTGTTTAATAGTGCTTTTACTGGTATTAAGTTCGCCACTCAAATTTCCCAGTTTTAACATGTGATAGCCAAACATACGCGGTAACCACTTGACCATTTTACGTTCTATATCACTACGTAAATAGTCACCATGAGGAAACTCTTGCCACGACAGTGGTTTGGGGCCTTCTTGAAAACTAAGGGCTGGTTTCATACGCTGAGCTCGTTATACTGTTTGATATCGTCACTTTATAGAGCAATGTTACATGGTGCAAGTCAAAGCAATTAAAGCCTTTTCTGATAATTACATTTGGTGCCTTAGCGAGCCTACTAGTTCGCGGGCATGGGTAGTTGACCCTGGTCAAGCTGAACCGGTCTTAACTTATTTAAACCAAATGAGTTTAACCTTAGCAGGTATTTTAGTTACCCATCACCATTATGACCATACTGATGGTGTAGCCGCTTTGTGTGAAAAATTTGTGGGTATTGATGTATATGGTCCACACAATAGTCCATTTAAAGGAGTCACAAAGCCACTAATGGACACTGATAAAATAACCGTACTTGGTACGGAATTTACCATCATAACAACACCTGGACATACCTTAGATCATATTTGTTACACTAATCCTGTGCTTGCTTTTACTGGTGATACTTTATTTAGTGGTGGCTGTGGGCGTTTATTTGAAGGAACTGCTGAGCAGATGCAACATTCTTTTGATAAATTAAAAAAATTACCACCTGAGTGTGAAATTTATTGTACCCATGAATACACGCAGGCAAATTTAGCTTTTGCGTTGGCGGTAGAACCTAGCAACCGCGATTTAATCGAGTACGCACAGTGGGTAGATATTCAGCGTCAAAATAATCAAATTACCTTACCAAGTACACTCGCATTAGAGCTAAAAATAAACCCATTTATGCGAACTAATTTAGCAAAAATAGTGACGCATATCCCAAAAAAACATCAGCAGGATGAAAAAAAATCCCAACAAAATATTGAACATTGCCAAAGGTTTGCGAGTCTTAGAGCGTGGAAAGACCACTTCTAAAATGTGACTGTATAACAATCAATAACTTATGAGTTTAAGTGTTGATTTTTCACTTTTTAAATAGTCATAAAGTGGCAATGTTAGCTCATTACGGGTAGTATTCGCCGAGTTTTTTACCTGATATATTGGTATTTATGAATAAATCCCCCCTCCTTTTAACCTTAACTTTAGTGCTAAGTGGTTGTCAAACCTTGACATCAACACAACCTGATGACGCTATCGTCAATCAAGCAGAGCAGCCACAACTTAATGGCGCTAGCCCATACGATATCAGTGAAGCATTGATGCTTAATACGCAATACAATCAAGTGAATGATGACGATGAAGCGCCACCTGTTTTTGATGATGTATGGGAGCGAATTCGTTACCAATTATCAATAGAAGTACCACAAAATCGCCCTGTGGTAGCTGAGCGTAATTATTATGCAAAGCACCAAGCGTATTTAGATCGCATTTCAAAACGTGCTGAACCTTACCTGCATTTTATTGTAGAAGAAATTGAAAAACGTAATATGCCAATCGAAATTGCATTGCTGCCGATTGTAGAAAGTGCCTTTGATCCGTTTGGTTATTCAAACCGCAGTGCATCGGGTATTTGGCAATTTATGCCGCAAACTGGTGAGCGTTTTGATTTAAAGCAAAACTGGTGGTACGACGGTCGCCGTGACATTGTGCAATCCACGCGCGCTGCACTCGATTACTTATCTTATTTACACAAAACCTTAGAGGGTGATTGGCTTAACGCGATTGCAGCTTATAACTCAGGTGAAGGTCGTTTATTACGCGCCATAAAAAAGAATCGCAAAAAACATTTGCCTACTGATTTTTGGTCGCTTGATTTACCAAGCGAAACCACCGCTTATGTACCAAGATTACTTGCACTGTCTGATTTATTAAAACGTGCTGATGAATTTGGTCTAAAATGGAACCTAATCATCAATGCACAAGTTGTTGAAGTGGTTGATATTGGTTCGCAAATTGATCTAGCACTAGCGGCTCAAATGGCCGATATTAGCCTAACAGAGCTTTATCGCTTAAACCCAGGCTTTAATCGCTGGGCAACGGATCCTAATGGTCCTCATCTTTTATTATTACCAACAGATAAAATTGAGCAGTTTCAACAATTATTAGCTAAAACAGCGATAAAAGATCGCCTGCGTTGGCAACAATATATTGTCGCAAGCGGTGACAGTTTATCGGTGATTGCGAAAAAATTTGCCACCAGCACTAGCGCTATCAAATCACTCAATAAACTAAAGTCAAATACCATTCGTATTGGTCAACAGTTATTAGTGCCGTTAAGTGACGGTGCAATTAATAGCGAACATTTACCTGAACAAGTACTTCTGGCAGCGAATAAAAACAGCCAAAAGAAACTGTCTCATACAGTTAAAAGTGGCGACACTTTATGGGATATAAGCAGAGAGTACGATGTAACCATTAATGAACTCGCTAGCTGGAATAAACTTAAAAAGAATAGTGTGTTACGTTTAGGACAAAAGTTAACGGTTTATCAGAGCGCTAAGGCTCCTCAGGCGGCGTTAGTCAGTACCAATCGAACAATCACCTATAAAGTTCGCCGAGGCGACTCTCTGGCTCGCATCGCAGCTAAGTTTAATTTAACAGTAAACGATATTATTAAATGGAATGACTTATCAGGACAAAAGTATTTACAACCTGGGCAAAAGTTAAAGCTTAAAGTTAATGTAAAAAGTAGCTAAGATAGAACAGACAATAAAAAAGAGCATTTTCGCTCTTTTTTATTGTCTACAGAGGTAACTTAGCTAACCACTCTTTGAGCCATGACTCAGTTACTTGCCAAGGCTCAAAATCTTCACCGGCATCAATTTCTAAACGATGGCCGATAGGTTGTGCTTGTAAGTCACGAAATAACTCATCAAAACTGCGCCCTGCGCCACAAAACGTATCACCATAACTTCGGTCACCCATAGCGATAATACCGTATGGCTTAGTAGTTAACATAGGAAACGTGCTATTCAACTCGTTAAAAAAACCTGCAAGGTTATCAGGAATATCACCTTGCCCTGTAGTCGAGGTGATCACTAAAATATGTGTGGCTTGCTGAATATCAGCAATGGCTGGTTGATCAACTAAATTTACGCTGTGCCCTGCTTGTTCTATTGCGTCAATAACATTGTCACTTAAACGCTCGGCGCCGCCATACACACTGCCTACAAATATGCTAATCGTTGTCATTAATAATCCTTCTCTTGATGTGGCCAGCCAAGCTGTTGACAAATAGTGAGCATTGCTTCACCTAGCGGCGCTTTAATATTGATCTGTTGTTGAGTATAAGGGTGCACAAAATTAAGTTCAGTTGCAAATAACATTAACCGACGTAATGAAAAATGTTCTCTAAAAAATTGATTATGCTGATTATCACCATGATTAACATCACCAATAATAGGCAGTGATAAATGCTTTAAGTGACGGCGAATTTGATGCTTACGACCGGTTTTAGGAAAGCACTCCACCAGCGAATAGCGCACAGTTGGGTATTTATCAATTGGTATCGGTAACGTTGCTTGCTGCAAGCAGTTAAACTGAGTTTGTGCCTCTTGTGGGGCTTTATTTTGATCTGCAAACTTATCAGCAATTTTATCCAGCTGTTCTTTTAGTGGCTTATCTAAAAATACCGACTCCGGCGCAAAACCACGCACTAACGCGAGATAACGTTTAGAGATTTGATTATCAATAAATAACTGATTGATGTCCCGTGCAGCTTCAGAGCTCAGTGCAAATAGCAACACACCTGATGTTGGCCTATCTAAACGATGCACAGGGAAAACATGTTGGCCGATTTGGTCACGTAACATTTGCATCGCAAATTGTGTTTCGTGTTTATCTAAAAATGATCGGTGAACTAATAAACCAGAAGGCTTATTAATCGCGATATAATTTTCATCACGGTACAAAATTTCAAGCTCGCCAAACTCAACGGGGGCTGGACGCTCATTCACTATTACTTCTCTTCCTAATAACTTATCAAGCTGAGCTAATAATTGCGTCACAACTGCACCACCATTTTTTTGCGCTAACATGAGTTCCGCCATTGGCGCGATGGCAAAATTACTCGGTAACGGCTGTTGTTGAGTGACTAACATTTGCATTTTTTCAATAAATACAAATTGTAACCACTGCTCAAACGCCATAGTATCGTGACAAAATGGCACTGTTGAGTTTAACGCTTGCGGATCAATTGGAGTATTTTGCCAAAGTTGATGCTGCTTTAACAAGCCTTCGAGTTGCGTTAAGTAGGTTTGGATCTGTTGGTACATAACCACCCTTATTGATTATCATTGCTTGATTATACCCTGTTCCCACATGGCCTGCTATGGCGTATAATTTAATGAATTTTGCAGTAAAAAATCAGTGGATCATTATGACCGAGCAGATCGCAACCTTAGGGCAATTACTTGATGGCGCAGGCACAAATTGGCGCGCTTTTGATATTGGCAGACATATTACCAAACTAGATAAAAAGCAATTTTTAGCCATTGAGCAAGCACAGATCCCCTATCCTTTCCCGCTTGCAGGCCATGCATGGTTAGCTATTCAGTTTTGGGATAGCAAAGCCAGTAGCGAGCCCTACGTGTGGTTTTTAAAGTTTCCAGTTGATGAGCAAAGCAAGCTTATATGCGCCAGTCGCGATCACTTTGCCAATATGGTGATAGAAGCACTTGGCAATGATTTGACCGGCGAGCAAGCCGACGGGAAACTTGATAATAATCCGTATGTGTTTACACCTAACGCAAATAAACTAGCTGCATTTAATGCGCAGTTAAAAGTGTTATTAAAACAACCTGCCTCACAATATTATGAGTACACCCAACTGTATTTTAGTGGCAAACTAGGGTTTGATAATTGGCAGAGTGTGGCAGTACAGGGTATTGCTGATTTTGCATTACGCTTAGATAGCGATAAAAATCTAGCGTCATTACAACAAGCGTGGGAGCAACTGCCTGCCGAAGTGTTACAACCGCTCAGCGCAATGCTTGAACATGTTGAAATACCGCCGGTATTTAGTCAGCAATTGTTAAGCTACGCCCAGCAAGCCATTGCACAAAAAGATACCTTAGCACTGTGTTGTGCCCTACGTGCAATGTCAAAAGCACAAGCGCAAACACTTACGGCACAATTAGTGGATACTATTTTTGATTCAGAAATTGCCACAGAATCGGATGTTTTACTGACCATTGCAGGACGTTGTTTTAACTTGCTCACTGATCCAGAGCGGTTACATATTTTTATGGATAATTGCGCCCATCATCAGCAAATTGAAGAACTTTTCCCAAGTATTTTTGCTGACCTAGTTGCAATACCGAGTATTCGACCACACTTATTAGGTTTACTTCGTAAAGAAAATCGTAGCGAAACCCTCGCGCGAGCAATTGGAAGGTTATTCTCGTAAATGGCAAGTTTGTGGACATTCATTATCATTGGTAGTGTCATTTATTTGTTTTGGCTTAATCGTAAAATTGCTGAAGCAGCCAACGCACATGCAAAACGTCAAAGCGACCAGCTGCAAGTGCAATTAATGAGTGTCGCCTGCACTAAACGCCGCTTTGGCCTTTTAAAAAGCGGCAAACCAGGTATCAAAAGCGAGTTTATTTTTGAATTTTCCAGTGATGGTGAAAGCGTTTATCAAGGGGTGTTATTTATGGAAAATGAAATGCTGAAAAGCGTTTTAGTGCCGCCACATAAGATTTAGTAGCGAGTTATACAGTTATCAGAATAGTTTAAGGTTTAACAGTTTTACATAAAAACTAAGGCGTAACATATAGTTACGCCCCAATCTGACTTCATCCATAATAAGGCATCCATACCTACGCCGAAGCACCCAATTTTTATCTTTCCCCTGAACGGGTATATATCCAAATACACCCTCACATTGCATCTATGCAATATCCTACACATCCTAGTGTTATCCTCTTTGCCTACCTAGCCATCCTGCGTTTCCAAATGCTCCTATTACTTCCTGTAATATAATCCTTTGGGCTATCCTTATCATTAGCTCCGCTAATGTGCCGCATCCTAGCGGTGTCCTTGTTCGTCCTTGCATCCGTGTTAACTTGTCCATTTGCTTCTTGCTAAGCATCTTGCTTAATTGCCATAATCCGCTTCCTTGGCAGCAGCTCATTCATTGAGTCTGTGTCGTCTTGACAAAGTAAAGTTTAAAGCAAAGTAGATTCAGCGGTAGTCATAAATAATAATAATTTTCATGTAATAAATTTGCAAAAATAATTTTTTTACTATAAAACAGTTTGTTACGATGAAACTTATCATGATTATAGTGGTATAAAAGGCTTAATCGCACGATAATGTGAGACATTTCTTACAGTGATATTTCCATTATGGCGCTTTATCTTAAATCAATGCTATTGAGCTGATTTAAACAGTAGTTCACCTTGTACATTGTTAAAAGTCAGTTGTTGTAAGTGCACAAAACCTTCACTGGCAAAAAACGCGGTATGTTTATCTTGGGTTACAAATACAGCCATACCCGATGCAGCTGGATTACCGCTAACTAAATCATTCAAACCACGCAGTAGATGACGGCCGAGGCCTTCACAATGAAAATGAGGATCAACTGCAATAAAGGCTAAAAAATAGTAGTTTCCTTGTGCTGCGAGCGCATTACGGATAGTTTGCTCTTTTTCAATTAATTGATTTGTTTGCAAATAGCCAGCACTAAGCATTAACTTTAAACGCCAGTGCCAATAGCGCTGTGCTTGCAGCTGACTTGATGATTCGAATACACACGCAACCGCTTTTAAACGATCATTTTTATATAAACCAATCAGCGGCTGTTTTTCTTGCCAAAAAGTACTGAGCTCTTCACGGATCAGAGCACGTAATTTTTTTTCATAGACTGCTTTATTCGCCTCACTATAATTGAGCATTGGTTGCAATAGCGGATCATCATGATAAGCTTGATAGATTAAGCTCGCAGCAATACTGATGTCTTCTGCAGCGATATATTGAACTCGAAATGTCTCATTTTCAGTCTCAACTGTCATAGCTAGTCCTTTTTATTATTTTGATTTTTTGTACATCAACAACTATAGGTATATTCCTATCTGCGTTAAAAGGCAAATTCAGCGGGTGTTAAACTCTAACAACCGATCATAAAGTTCTATAACTGTTACCATCAAGGAGCATGACATGGATACCACTAAACACGATATCAATACATTATTCAAACAACTCGGCTTACCAAGCTCAGAGGCTGAAATTGACACTTTCATTGCTGCTCATTCATTACCTGCCACAACATTATTACAAGACGCCCCTTTTTGGGATCAAGCACAACAACATTTTATTGCTGAATCATTAGCAGAAGATGGTGATTGGAGTGAAGTGATTGACGAACTGGATGTACGTTTACGTCAGCAGTAAAAGTATTTGGCTACGGCCAACCACCTGTTATTATACCCGGCGCAGCACATCTTAGTGCTATGCCTTACTTTAAAGAGTTTAAAAATCGAATGAATGCTGTTGTTTTTGATGCAATTAAAGCCCTTCTTGATGAAGGCAAAATTCCTACTGTAGCTTTAACTAAAAGTAAACTGACACAACCTATTCCATTGCCTGTTATTATTGCTGCTGTTAGCCAATATAAAAATAACCCTGATTCTATCCATAATTTAGCAAAACAACCTCAGCAAAAAAGTGAGACTGTAGATAACTCTAGTCAACTTGATCGCATCGAAGCAAAACTAGACCGCTTACTAGCACTACTTGAAAAATAATAAATTAGAGATCCATCATGTTTGTTGTTGATTTAACGTTTGATTGTTACCAAGATACGACCCTTGAAAATGCCGAACAAGCGATAAACCGCTTAGTTAATGCACTGCGCTTTAATGGTCAAATAATGGGAGAAGAATTCCCAACAGTATTAAAAGATGGCTACTTTGTAACGCGTGTTATGTGTCCCACTGATGATGCAATGCACCCGCTCAACAACAGTCCATTTGTAAAGCACAGCATTGATAAATTACATAGCGCTGGATTGCTGGCACCAAAAGTAAAAGTGATCGGCCAAGATATTCACTCTAATGGTGCAGATGAGTGTCATGAGCCGTCGAGTTATATTTTATATACAACCTATGTGCATACATGTAGTCCGCTGTATTGCGGTGATGACTTTTTACCCGTTCCGTTGTTTAAAATACCCGCTATTGCCAATGGTGATTATAAAACTTTAATAAAATGGCAAGAAGACTGGCAAGCTTGCGACCAAATTCAAATTAATGGTGCAACGCGTTGTGAATTTCCTGCATTAGATGAAATATCAAACATTGATAGCGATCTTTCTCGTCGCGGTAAAGATATTGCCAAACGTGTTAGCTTTTTAACTAAAAAGCCAGTTTATTATTATTTGTATCGGGTTGGTGGCAAAGACAAAGCATCTGAGCTTGAACGTAAATGCCCAGGCTGTAATAACGAGTGGAAGTTACCTGAATCATGGTTTGGCTTATTTGATTTTAGATGTGAACCATGTGGTTTAGTGTCTAATATATCGTGGGATTTTCAGTAATAAAAACAAAAGGGAACTGCAGTTCCCTTTTTTAGCATTGTTATATTTCAAGTGCTGCAATAAACTCTCCAAGATTAGCCGCTAAGGTATGATGCGGTTTCTTTCCGACATACTCCAAACATACTTCACCTGAAGAAATTAATACTGATACTAATAAATCGTCTTGATCCGTTAAGCCTATAAATACCGTTGGCTCTTGCTTAAGCTTACGCTTCATCAATACATGCCCGGTTATATTTTGCTGCAGTAAATCAAAGTCATCTTCATTCCAAGCTTGCAGTAACTCCACGCTATGTTGGTTTATTTTGGCAGTAATTGCTCCTGCGAAAAACGCGCCATAATACTCATTCAGTGCTTGTGGAAATTCAACCTCAAGGGCTGCTGCTAAATCAGTTAAAGAGCCTGTAGGACTGCGACGCGTCGCCTGCCATTGGATCATACCATTTGCATCCGCACTGCCAACCTCACAAGGGCTTGACCAATCACTGTCGTGCTCAATACATGGTAATGAATCTGTCTGCTCTAACTGGCGCTGGGCAAATCGTTGATGAAGTTGTTCTAATTCTGTAGCAATACTCATACTGTGAAACTCATAAGCTTTAGGTATAATGGCGCTATTGTAACTATAAAAGACGTAACATGACAGATTACAGCAATTCACCTGAACTAAAAGGCAGCGTACTTGGCCAGTCAACCGAGTATGTAGATACCTACACACCGAGCTTATTGTTTCCGATCGCACGTAAACTTAACCGCGATGATTTAAACATTGATGAAAGTGCCTTGCCCTTTAAAGGTCAAGATCTTTGGACTGGCTATGAGCTGTCGTGGTTAAACGCAAAAGGTAAACCTGTGGTTGCCGTGGCCACCTTTGAATTTCCTTGTCAAAGTAGCCATATCATTGAATCAAAGTCTTTTAAGTTATATTTAAATAGCTTTAATCAAAGCCGTTTTGATTCAATTGATGACGTACAGGCTATTCTAACTGCGGATCTATCGACAGCAGTAGCAACGCCCGTCAATGTTACTTTGTACAGCCCGAGTGATTATAACTGTTTACCCTGTACGCCGTTGCCTGGTGAGTGCATTGACGACTTAGACATTGAAATTGATAACTACCATTTACATGCTAACTCTTTACAAGCGGTCGCGACAAATACAGTGACTGAAACACTGCACAGTCACTTATTAAAATCTAATTGCTTGATCACCTCACAACCTGACTGGGCGAGTATTATTATTCGCTATACCGGTGAGCAAGTATGTAAAGAGTCTTTATTGCGGTATTTGATTTCTTTTCGTACTCATAATGAGTTTCATGAGCAATGTGTTGAGCGTATTTATTGTGACTTAATCACGCAATTGAAGATTACCAAGCTTGAAGTTTATGCCCGTTACACCCGCCGTGGTGGCCTTGATATCAACCCATATCGATCAACAGATCACGATACAATACCATTTAACGTGAAAATAAACCGCCAATAATAGCCATTTTATTGTATAGAACCCCGAGCCCGCTCGGGGTTAATTTTCAACTCGCGCTAACTTTCTAGCTCATTAACTCTTTTAGTTGGTATTGGCATACCGCAGACATCAACATAATTAGGCGTTTCTACAAACCATGCTTCACTGCGATTCTGACGCGCTTTAATCAACATTTTAAAACCATTAGAATCTGTTTTTAGCACCTTAAATTGACTGCGGTCCTCTTTACTTATATCAGCTAAAACTTGCAGATCCGTTATTGGATTAAACTTCTCTCCTGCTGTTTCTGTGCGTGAGAGCAGATTAAAATGAGCCATGCCTTCTAGCACCCGGCCAAATACGGTAATATTTCTATCTAAGTAACGAGGTCCATGACCTAATGTGACATAAAATTCAGTGCCACCGCTGTTAATATCATTATCCCTTGCCATCGCAAATATACCGTTACAATGTACTTGCCAAGTTTGGGTTTGCGCTTCATTTTGTGCCACGGCAAAGCCATTTAAAAACCCCGTGATTGCAGCGTAACCATCTTCTCTATCCAGTTCGGTAATTTTAAGTGCCGTTTTAGTCGCTAAATAAAACTCAGCAGGTACTGCTTTACTTGCAGTGTTAATTACTTTTTTACCACTGGCATCACCGCCTTGGGCTACAAAACCTTCCACAAAACGGTAAACACTCAAACCTTTATAAAAGCCTGCACGAGCAAGTTTTTTTATATTCTGTATGTGTTTTGGTGCAAGTAATGGATTAAGTTCAATATACGCCGCGCCCGAAGGTAGAGTAATTTTAATGATATTATCAGCATCTACCATTCGCCATTCTGATGCGCTTACATTACTCATTACATCACTGACTGTTGGTTGTTCAGCCGTGTTTGCCACGCTTGTTTGACTCAAGATTAACGCAACCGCAGCTAAGCATGATTTTTTCAACATATTCCACAACTTTTTTTATTATTAGTGGTGCTACATTATTGGGTTAAGGTTTTTTTATCAAGCCAAAATTGTTGATACTGAATCGACGCACTGCGCGGCAATAAGAGATTGAAAAGCTCAATAATTCGACGATTTTTTAAATTAGCTTGCGCAATGGTGATAGCAGACTTACTTAATATCAGTGCGAGTAACTCAGCAGGATAAGAATGACTTTCGGCGCTTAGCTAACACTTAATTACGTGTTAACTAAGCCACTAAAAGAACAAAATAAATAAGCTAAAATATAGGCTCTCAATGCATTATGGGCATTAATCTAAATCGAATTTATAAAGAATATCAACATTTTGATACAGGCCACTGGTGATCTCAATGTATAACTGCGACAGTAACTGATAGCGTACAGCCACTTCACTAAGGGAGTCAAAAATCCCCACACTGTATTTCACTTGAATACCTGGCGCAACGTAACCCGAAATCTCAACTTTGGTCTCTTCGCCGCTCCCCTTAGAGCTCAAACTCACATCAGATAAACCAAACGTTTCACCAACTTTAGAAACCATTCCTGCGCTGCGGCTCACCCCTTGTGATAGCAACAACTGAGTTAACATCGCATCGGTTGAGCTATCGCCTTCACCTAATGGTTGACCATTTAACAAGTAAGCGAGTGATTGTGCTTGATCCATTGCTGGTTCAGAGAACACTTTGAATACAGGCTGATCGATATTGCCTGTTAAAGTGATCCCAGCAATAACATCATTAGCTGTATTGGCTGGATTACGGATCGCTTTAATATTTAAGTACGGCTTATCAATTGGGCCACTAAAACCAATTTGCCCGGTGCGAATTATCAAATCTTGACCAAATGAACGATAAGTACCTTGTCGTAAATTCAATTCACCAGTGGTGATCATTGGCGTTTGTTGATCCATTTTAATCGCTAAATCACCTTCAATTTTTGACTCCAAACCAAAAGATTTTATACGAACATCGTTTTCAACAATTAGCTTTAAGTTTATATCGTAATCAAAAGGCACAGCTTGCGTTTGCTTAGTCTGCTTATCAATAATAATCTCATCATCACTGACTCGCACAGCGCCTTCTGGTAACTCTTCGATTTCTATTCGACCATACGGAACAACCACTTGCCCTGCTAGTTTAAAAGCATTATCAACTAAACTTATTTTTAAGTCTGGGGAGATCTTAAAAATCACTCCTTGCTGCGCACGTACATAAAACTGCTCACCAAGTACCGCTAAGTTAACGCCCAGCTGAGTCCCTTGCCAATCAATATCACCTGTCAGTGCTAAGTCACCGCCCTCAGCATCTTTTAACTGACCCTCTAAGGTGGCTTTGGTTTTATCAAATGCGATACTAATATTTGAATCCACAATCGCGACTGGAAGTTGCTCGCCTTGTAAATTCACGTCGGCAATCTCAAGTTCACCATTTAACAATGGCGCACTGAGCGTGCCAGCTAACGCAATTTGCCCGCTAATACTGCCTTTTAATTGCTCTAGAGTACCCATAAAAGGCTGTAAATCGGTTAATAAAATCTTATCAATCATAACTTGACCACGAAGCAATTGCTGACCAGTTAAATCTTCAGCATTGAGGTCAGTACTGATATCACCAATCACACTAGAGCTTAGACGTGCTTGCAATTGTGCATTTTGTTGATCTGCGGTGGCGTTAAGCGAAAACGTTTCTATTGGTAAACGATAGCGCTTATCTTCATTTATAAGCGTAGCCGCCAAATCATGTGAGCTAATTGCTGCTGTTAAAGTTTGTAATTGAGCGTTTTGCCAATTCGCATTTAGTTGGCCGTTCAAGCCCCCTTCGGTAATAATATTCTCAGGTAATAAATGTTTTATTTCGGCTAGATCAAAATTATCCAGTTGCGCTTTAAACTGACCTTGTTGGTTAGTTTGGCTAAGCTGCTCAACGCAAAGTTTGCTATTGTCACTTTTCCAGCAATGTTGCTGCACCGAAAAATCGCCATTGTCGATATTAAATTCAATTGCAACCGCCGGTTGTGTGCTAGCACGAATAACATTATCAGTAAGTAATACATCACTGACACGGCCTTGCCATACTTGATTAATAAATTTACCAGCAACTTCAAATTCAGCTTCGCCATCAGCGGCATCTAAATTAAGTTGCAGTTGATGATCAGCTTTATCACCTGCAGCTGCTATAGTAAAACTGTTGATATGACGACCAGATACGCTCGCATCGGTGAGTTTTAAACTCACATTGGTTTGCCAATCAGCGGCATAATTAAAGTCTGTTTTGAGCGCTAAATGTTCAATCGCAATATCAGCAAAGCTTAACTGACTGATGCCAACATCTAAATTAACTATCGGCTCCAACCGTTGCCCAGTTATCGCAAGCTTACCTTCACCAACGCCAGTAAATTCGAGTTCATTTTGCTGCACTTTATTTAAATATAGCAGCCCTTTAATATTCCACTGCTTAGTGATATCACCAGATAATGTAAGTTTATTTTCACCACTGGCAAGCTCAAACTTATCAATACTTGCATAAAGGGAGTTATTTAAATCAAAGTCTGAGGCAAAGCTAAATGGGATATCGTTCAGCGTACCAGCTAGCTGAGTATTGGTCATTTTCAATTGCCATTGCTGCTGATCAGCACTGAAAACACCGTTAAATTGCCCTGAAAGATCACTTGTTAGCGCATCTGTTAGGTACTGGGCTTTCAAATGAGTTAATTGCCCTGAAAACTCACTATGAATACCTTCATCCCAACGCGCAGACGCTGTAATAGTGGCTTTACTCTCGTTCGCTAACAATGACAAGTCATCGACGTGGATCTGGGTTAGGCCACCTTTAAGAGAGGATTTTAACTGTACCTTAGGGTATGCCGCCAACTGACTTTGTGCTATTAGCTGTAACTTATAATCATCAGCATTACCTTTGCCGGTTAACTGCACATCACTAATCTCTAAAGCGTTGTTATCTACTTCAAGCTGCCACTGAGTAATATTTGCATTGACTGAAAAAGGAAAGTTTATCGTTTTTAAATCTGCGTTTATTTTTGCACTTAGCGGATATTGCCCTTGGGTGACTACATCTAGTTGCAAATCGTGTAAATCACCATCCACAGCCAAACTGAGCTGATGCTCTGGATTGTTAAGAGTTATTTTTGCCGTAACCGGCGTATCATCAACTAAGGAGGCTTTTAATTGGCTACTCAAATGCCATTGCAAATAGTCAGCACTGAATGAAGGTAATATCAGTTGGTTTTTTGCAATTGAGAAAGCACCTTTAATATCTGTAATTTCATGACTTTGCTCACCCTGTACAATCGTTACTTTCGATACCAATAATTGCTCAAGTGTTGCTGCAAGCGGCGAGCTAAAATGGATGTCAGGTAACGCCGCAAGTGCAGTTAGTGGTTCGCTAGGAGGTGATTGAGTCTCTTTGAGCAGCACATCAACTTGAGCAATTGAGAGTGATTTTAACGTCACAAGGGATTGCTCAGCCGAGGCTGACAGCGCAAATTTTTTTACTGTGACATCAGCGCTGGAATGAGCAAGCTTAAACGATGCAATTGCGATACGTTTAATCGAAATTGCTATCGGTAAACTGATTTCATCAGTACTACTGGCAACTGGCTGCTCTGGAACAGTTGCTTCATCATCAGCTAAATTTTGTGAAGTATCGGGCAATACCAGTGCCATGCTCTGCGCACTTATATTTTCAATGCAAATACCTTCACATCCCCACCAATATAGATCGAGTTTTAAGTTTTTAGCATTAAAATCTAAGCCACCTTGTTGAAACCGCACATCAAATGAATCGTTATATAAAAAACGGCCATTGTTAATATCTATGTGTAAGCCATCGACTAGTTTGTTTGCGGTATAGGCAATCAATTGATTACCCGGTGCTGTAAATAATAAACAAAATACCAGCACGAATACCGAGGCAAGAAAGACTGTGAGTGCGGTGAGGATTTTTTTCATTCTTGACATTAAATTTCAGGCCCTATGGTAATACTTAATCGTGTACTATTACTTTCTTTAGTGAGTCCCCACGCGTGATCAATTCTCACAGGGCCTACTGGTGTTAAATAACGAATACCAAACCCAGCCCCCACTTCTACACGGTCAGTAAAGTCATTGGTCGCTGTACCGCTGTCTACAAATAAGGCTGCTCGCCAACTTTCTGCAAACTGGTAATTATATTCAACAGTACCTGTAATTAGATATTTACCACCAATCAAACGACCGGCTTCATCTTCAGGTGATATTGATTGATATGCAAAACCACGTACGCTTTGATCACCACCAGCATAAAAACGCAGTGAAAATGGTACGTTATCAATATCATCAACCAACATTGCACCAATATTTGCTTTTAAAAAAATCAGATGTCGGTCAAGGTATGTTTGCAACCAAGCATTTTGTATCTGCATTCTGACGATATTAGTAGTTGAAAACATGTCCTTTAAGCCAAACTCTGCCGACACCAACCATTGATATCCTGATGATGGTGTAGTGCCGCCCTCGGTAACTTTTTTAGCGTAACTGATCCCTGGCATTAACATTTTAGAGCTTTGCTCTGCATCGCCAATGCGGTATGTTTCTCGGTCTCGACGTAAAAAAGCGGTGCGAACCCAGTTATCATCAGTCAACCATTGACGTTGTAGTTGCCCTGTAAGGATTTTACTGTATACGTCGTTAGTTAACTCATCTTCCAACTTGTAACCGACAGAAAAACGCCATAAGTCATCATTTGGGTCATCAACAGGGACTGTGTAACCAAGTGAAATATCTTGCTGACGCTGTGATACATTTAAGTTACTTTCAAGGTAGTGACCATTTTCCGTAAGCCAAGGTTTTGACCATTTAAAACGCACTTTTGGGCCCAGATCTGTACTGTAGCCACCGCCTATTTCATAACTATTGGCAGGTTTGTGTAGCACGTCAACTTTAATAGGCACTTGCTTATTTGCACGATTAGAAATATCAGCGTAAACACGTACGCTGGCAAAATAAGGAGTGGTTGAAAGCGCTAAGTTATACTCAGACACCAAAGTTGCTTTATAAGCTTCACCTTGCTTAAATTTTGCAATAGAACGAATGTATTTTTCAGCTCGGGTTTCTTCACCTAAAACTAATTCACCAAATTGGTAACGAACACCGGTGTCGATCGTTAAGATCACTTCAGCACTGTTATTCTTTAATGAAATTGCGAGTTGGTGTGTTAGCCATTTAATATCAAAATATCCTAACTCAAGCAGTTGCCCTTCAATTTTTTTACGCGCCGCATCATAATTACTGTGATTTAAAATATCCCCTTGATTTAAATTAATAGTGTTGATGCTATGCTTAAGTAGAGGGTCATCTTTACCATCACCTTGAACAGTAATACGTACGTCTGCAATTCGTGTTACAGGTCCGCGCTCAATCGTGGCCACTAAGGTTTGTGTTTCATTATTATAATTTAACTTAATGGTCGGTTTATAATAACCAAGTGCTTTTAAACTACTCGCCACTTGTTTTTTTGCATGACTTAGCAAAGTACTGGTTACATTGTCACCTTCTAATTGTTTTAAGTACAGCGCAACGTTTTTTTCAAGATCGCCCTTAATACCATGAATTTCATAACTAGTTACCACTTGCGCAGCTGAAAATGCATGAAACGAAAACAACAAAAATAAACCAACCGTAAAGCGAGTTAATATCCAACTAGGCAAGTAATTTCCTTACTTAAAAACAATCTACCGATAATGATTGAAATAGTACCATATAGAAGTCATTTCACGCAGTAACTCAAATGTGAAAATTAGTACGCTTATCGGCATTAATTTGGTTACAATAGCGCATACTAATTTGAAATAATTTTATTGAGTTTTTAAATGCACTTTCCTGATGATGACAATGGCCAACTTTTAAATGAAATCGCCGCTGCGGGTATAGATTTGGCCCAGATGCACAAAATTGATTTCTATATTTTATTTGAACAAAAAGTAGATGCCGAAAAGTTTGCCACCGCGATAGCCGAAGATGAACTCTCCCCTGCCACCGAATTTGTGCAATGCACAGACACGGGGATTTGGGAAGTGGTAACTCAGGTCGAGATGGTGCCAGATCACACTTTACTTGGCCAAACAGAGCAATATTTAGAAAGTATTGCAAATGGCTATAACGGTTATGGTGATGGCTGGGGATTGATGGATGGCGACGACGCCTAAATCTAGAATCAGTTAAGCTTATTAATAGCTTAGCTGATTTGCCTTTCTGAAGTTACCTTGATAATCAAATAGTTTATCGGCAACCTTCCAGCCATATTTTTTACTCTTTCTAGCAATCACAAAATCCGGTGCAACAAGCTGCATCTGTCCAGCAATAACTTGTCCAGCTGACTTATATTCTGTGGGTGATTGAGCATTAGCAGTACGCTGAGCAAATTGTTTATTAAACACATAACGGGCGCCAGACTTTGAGAAATCATAAATTTCATCGCAACTAGCACCATCTTCATCATAATAAGTAACTTTAATAATATGTTCGTTATTTTCAAGGCTAACAACACTTAAACCACTGCAACGTAATACCAATGCATCTTTTAAATTTAATGCAGCACGTAGTTTATCATCAGGATCAGCCATTACCTCATGGCAAAACTGGCACTGACGTGCGGCAATATCATTTTGCGCACCACACGCTTCACATTCTTTAAAGCGAAAACGGTAATCACATTGCTCTTTTGAGCCATCATCGTCTTCGAGTAAACCTTGGCAGCGGCGGCCAAAATGCTCAATCACTTTACCTTGTGTATCGGTTTTTCCCCAAAATATATTGGCAAAACCACAACCTGGGCAAAGTACTTGCACAGGCTCGTTATCACTATCGCCTTTTTTACTTCCTACTTCGGGGTAAAATAAGTCAAAGCCATTACCTGCATAATCAATTACCAAACACTCGGTTTTCCCTTCGCTTAAACGCAGGCCTCGACCAACAATTTGTTGGTATAAACTAACCGACTCTGTCGGGCGTAAAATAGCAATAAAATCAACATGAGGCGCATCAAACCCGGTGGTGAGCACCGATACATTGACTAAATACTTTAGTCGGCGCTGCTTAAATTCCATAATAATACGGTCACGTTCAGCGTTAGGAGTATCCCCGGTGATCAAAGCCGTTTGTTGTTCAGGCAAATAACCATAGACTTCTTTTGCATGCAGGACGGTCGCTGCAAAAATCATGATCCCTTGGCGTTGCTCGCTGTACTGAATAACTTGCTGCATAATTGCTTTGGTTGCTCTGCTATGCTTTTCTAGTAACTGGTTCATATCATCGGCTGTATAGCGTCCGAATGAATCACTTTGTAAAGAAGAAAAATCATAATGACTGATCGCCGCATCCACTTCCTTTGGTGCAGTCAAATAATGATGCTTGATCATATAACGCAGGGGTAGTTCAAAAATACATTCTCGAAATGGGCTCGCTTTATCGCCTCGAACAAAACCATGATAATGACGATAATAAACCCAGCCCATTCCCATACGATAAGGCGTAGCGGTAAGTCCAAGTACTTTTAACTGCGGATTATATGCTTTTAGCGCAACGATCACTTTTTGGTACTGGCTATCTTGCTCACCACTGACACGGTGACATTCATCTATGATCACTAACGAATAATGTTCGTTAAGTTGCTCAAGATTGCGTGACAGCGATTGGATACTGGCAAACGTTACTTGATGTAGCAATGACTTTTGTTTTAAACCCGCAGAAAAAATACTCGCCTGAAGACCAAAGCTTTTATATTTTTCAGCATTTTGCTCAACAAGCTCTTTAACATGGGCAAGTACTAAAATTTTCTTTCTGGCAATTCGCGCTAACTCAGCAATCACCAAGCTTTTACCTGCACCCGTAGGTAATACAATTAAAGCAGGATCTGAGGTTTTACGAAAATGAGCGACAGTGCGATCAACCGCTTCTTGTTGATAGGGTCGTAGTACATACGTCATAGTGGCAACTTCGAAGGGGTCACAAATAATGGGGTAATAACTATTTTGTAAATAAAGAGGGGGTATACACCCCCTACAGTATTAAGCTAAGTGGTCGGTAAGTTCAACACCTTGGAATGCTTTAGGACGCTTACCACGGCCAGTCCATTCAACAATTTTGCCTTCGAATTCGATACGGTATTTTGGCATTACTTTCGTGCGCTTATCATTATTAGCGTCTTGTAGATCATTTAATGTGAGGCCTTTGGCTTTTAATAAATCAAGCACCTCTTGTTTAGCTTGTTGTTGCTCAGTATATGTTTCAATTGCGTCAGCTAATAAAGCTTGGGCTTTCTCTAAGTCGGCAAAACTCGCTGTTTTAATAAACGCTTTAACTTCTTTCATTTTTTTACTCACTAAGTTGTAAAGTTATAAATTAGGTATGATTCAACTAAATTATAAGCCTATTCTTTAAAATAGGCCAAGCTGATTAAGCAGTTTTTAAGGATTTTATTTAAACTAAGATTAATCAATAAGGTTAGTATAGTCATTTATTAAAGTTAAGTGGTTTATTATTCACTTTATCAGCGCTGAAAATATACTTAACATGCTTAATTAACATTAATAGTATGCCATCCTTTTATTAAAAAACGAACATTCACTTTAATATTTTCGCAATTACATAAAATCATTTGACCACTTTATAATACAACTACATCGACGTTATTAGCGTTTTAAATCGCCCCGCCAAACCAATATCATTAATATTTTTTTCAAGACCAATAATATAGGATTGCTTTTCGTCAGCCCAAGATAAACTCGTGTACACATTATCGCTATTGTCTTGAAGTACATAAAGGATCCCAGGGTTGCTATTTACATAATAATTCACCGCGTCCGCATCAATATATACGCCACTACTTTGACTAAAACTAAATATTTCTATAATCACAATACCAAACGTATCATTTTTAACAACCTGAGTTAACTGATCCCAACCGCTACCTGCAATAAAGTTTCCGCCAACGGTTTTACTCATCACCGTAAATTTTTGTTGCAACAATATATTATCTAAAGCGACTGTGTCGCCTGCAAATTGCTCAGACAAATTAGTTTGGTCTGCGATTGATTGCGCAGCCATGATTTCAGGTTTCAAGCTGTGCAGAAATACTTCATGGCCATTTTTGTGCTCTGCAATCACTTTTTCAATATCTTTGATCTGAGATGTGTCCACTAGCGCAAAACCATTGGTTTTTGTCTCTAAAGCAAGCCGTAAATACCCTGTATCTTGAGCTGTATTAATTTTATCATGTTCGCGCAATTCAATTGGCGTTTCTGTAAAAGAAAACACCTGAGCGCCCTGCTGTTGCGCTGAATGTTCTACAAGAAAAGGATTAGAGTTTAAATCGGGCTCATTAGCAAAAGCTACAACCGAAAATACGGCTGTCATCGTTGCACTAAATATCACGTTACATTTTTTCATAATAGGCTATTTATCCCTAAAGAAGGCAATTAAGGCAGATAAACTAACAATTAGTATAGTTGATTAAATACACAGTTTGTACCTGTATAACAAATAACCATATAGATACAAAAAAGCCCTGTACTTACAGGGCTTCAACTCTCTGAATAATACTAATTTAAATACTAGGCACTAATTTAATTGCGCCTTGCTCTACTTTCATATCCAAAGGTAACTTACTTAATAGCGCAACCTTAGGATCATTCATATTCAATCTATAGACTGGGTTTACAGCTAAAAATCCGTTAATAACTTTCATTGCTTCATCATCAAGCACCGCTAGGTTTCCCTTAAAACCGCCTGCGTCGATAGTTGAATCAAGCAATTTTACATTCCGTAGAAATACCGCTTTTTTCTCACTATCATAAAATGGCGCACCTTCTATTTGCAGCTTCAGACGCACTGGGTATTTAAGTGCGAAAGCATTTATAACAGCACTCGAATCTGCACCTAATACGATTACATCACGATTATCAGGGCCGACATTCACGCTCAAATCATTCACATTAAACTGTACAGGTAACCCCATCAAGCTGACTTTTTCACTAAGTTTTGGTAATTGCTGGTTAAGTGCTGTTTCAATTTCACTGCTAGTAAATGAATAAACAGATACGCCGTTCGTGGTGTTACAAGCAGAGAGTAATAAACAGCTAATTAATAAAATATACTTCATTGTTTTTCCTTTACTATAATATTATCGTCAAAAACCAAATAAAAACAAAAGCCGCACAACGGCGGCTTTATTTAATCTGCAGCGCCCTAGATTATTTAAATGCTAAATAGCGCTTTTAAACGTCCTAGTGTGTCAACATCAACTGAACCTTGACCCAGAGCCAATAACTGTTTTAAGTAATAATGTAGATCAGCTTGTTCACCGCGATGCTTATCGTCAAGCATTGCAACCTGCTCAGCCATACGCGGTGCCCCCTCAGCACTTGCAACATTAGCTAGGATTTCCATTCTTAACATCAGTTGCGTAATGGTTAAATGCGTATCAGCACCCCCTTGCCACTGTGTAGGGATTGCTTGCTGGTTTTCAAGCGCACTAAATAAAGCGCTAAAATCAGCCTGTGCTGCTTGTTCTGCCAGCACTGCTAATTTACCATCAATGTTAGCTAATAGCTTTTGCATGCGGTTATTTAGTTCTTTGCTCCCTTCAAGCGCAATTAGCTTAGTGCGTAAATCAAGTAGTTGTGCTTTTTGATTGACCGCTGGTAATGCGTCTTCAAGTTCACTCAACTGTGCCGCGATAACTGCGTTGTCGGCGGCTTGTTGCTGTTTATGCTGAGCGAACTCTTCACTGCGTTTAGCAAATGTCACATCGTTGCATTGGCGGAATTTTTGCCATAATGCATTTTCCGCTTTTACACCCGCAAAGCCTATTCCCTGCCACTGCTGTTGCAGCTCTTTGAGCTGCTGACAAGCATCAGCTAAGTCTTCACTTGCTGATAATTGCTGTGCTTGTTCAACGAGTGCATTTTTTGCTGCCGCGTTGCTTTTATGAAACGCATTCAATGCATTGAATACTTGCTGTTGCTGCGCTTTATATTGTGTTTGCAAAGCTCGGTATACTTTTGGCTCTACATTACCCGCATTACGCCAGACTTTATTGATACGATTGTATTGGCTTTCAAACTCTTTCCAATCAAACTCATCGCTCGTCGTATCAGTATCAGCCAATAATTTCATCTGAGTGATAATTGCTTCGCGTTCACGTTTCGTTGTTTCGCGCTGTTGTTCTAGTTGCGCAAAATGTTCACGACATGGTGCAAATAATAGCTCTATCTTGTCATCAAACTCTTTACCTTGCGCCTGCTCTTGCTCGGTATCTAAACGTCCAAGCTCATTCCAACGACGCCGCAATGTTTTCACTTCGTTTGCACGCGCCTTGGCATCTGTGCAAGGTTGATTGAGCAAACTGGTAATTTCAGTTAGTAGCTCTTCACGCTTAGGGGCAGACGCATACTTTTGCCAATCACGGGCATTTTCTAACTGCTGCTCAAGATCTGCTTTGATTTTTTCAAGACTTTGCTGACTAACTGGAGTTAACGTTTCATACAGCTCAATAAAGCCTTTAAACACCCCAAATGCAACATTAAAACGGCCTTGTTCAATAAGGCGATGAACATCGCGTCCTTTGCGAGCTGCTTGTTGTTGATTTTTCGTTAATTTATCACTAATAGGTGCAACAGCTTTATTCCAGCGTTGTTGTTGCTCATTTAATTGTGCTTTAAAAGGCCCTTGTAACGGCTTAGGTAACTGAGCTAGAGATGCATTCGCCGCTTTATACGTCTGCTTAAATTGGCGATTAGCCTCATTATAATTTGCTTGGTCAATATCGTCAGTGTTGATACTGCTCAATTCTTTTAATGAAGTTTTAAAAACCCTGATCGCTTCACTAAGCTCTGGTAATTTAGCTACTTGCTTAAACAAACTTGTTAATCTGCCAGTCACTTGGTTTTTTTGCCCGCCGTCTTGCAGTTCGCTTTGTGTCAGTGTTTCCTGTGCTTGCGCAACTTTAGCTTCCAACCAATCTTGTTGTATTTGCTCTGGTGTTTCTAAACCAACTTGTAGCGCATTTTCAATTTCATCACTTAACGCTTCTAAATTTGCCAACGCCAATAATTGTCGTTGCTGCTGAGCTAACCGTTGTTGTTGTTGCTCATGCACAGCTTGTAATTGACTAACTAACTCATTTAATTTTTCGGTTAATACGGTGTATTTATTTGCAACCGTCTCGCGTTGTTCTGGATTTAGCCAAGTTAGATCAAGTGCCTGCCACTGCTGGGTTAACTCACTATATTGTTGAGTAACAAGCGCATAGTCTTGTTTTTCACGTAATGCATTAAGTTTTGCCAAAATAACACGAGTATCATTTTGTACTTTTAATGGCATTTCAATTGCTAAACGCTCATTTTCTATATGCGTCTCAAGGGCTACTTTTGCTTCATCATGTGCATGCTTTACTAAGCTTTTCACTAATTGATGAGTGATCACTTGCTCAACAAGGTGCACTTGTAGTTCGCTTGAACCTCCTTTGAACGCCTTTTCAACTAACTTAGGATTAGCCAAACGTTTTAATAGCTTCGCTCGTACTTGCAGTTCTTTTTCTGCAAATGCAAGTTTTTCAAGCGTTTTTACCGGAGCAAAACGCTCTATGTATTCGTTTTTAATTTGGCTAGATAAGTTACTTTCATCACTCAGTACGGCATTTGATATATGCTGTTCAGCTAATTCTTTTAAACTTTGATCTTGTTTATACGCCTGCCACCACAGCACTAAATTATTTACTTTATTGAGTGCTTTTTTACGGATCTCAGCTGAACTATCTTCCAGAGCTAATGCATTTAAAATCGTCACATCACGCTCTACATCTAGCTTTTCAATTGCCTCTAAACGTACTTGTTGCTTTGGGTGCTTCCACTTCGGGGTAAAAAGGTGTTTAAAGATCATGTTCACTAAACCTTGCTATTTCGTTGTCTGCGGTAAATTCTTTTTGCAATTGTGCTTTGGTTTTTTGCACCATTTCACCATTAGAACCGATGGTGAATTGCTCATTTGTTTGCGCTACTTTTGCTTGGTAAAGCATGACTAATTGCACTGTCTGCTGCTTTTGCTCGTCACTGAGTACCGTGCCATCAGGCCACTTACCTGTTGCAGCACCATACTGGAGCCGTTCGAATAATTCTGGGGTAATTGTTTTTACGAGATTCTCGATGTTCATGTCATTTTTTCTTTTTTAGAGTCACTAAAATAACGCGGTTTATTAAATACCAAATACAACCGATTGCAATGGCTGCGGAGCATGCGTACCACGATGGAGTTTCAGGTTCTGGGTGTAAAAAGTATAAACTAAAGAACCCACCTAAAAATATCAGTAGAGCAAAAAAAGAGTGATTCATAAACATTTGTTGTTTTTGAATGCGTTTTTCACGTGCTAGCTGGTGACGTTGTTCGTCATCAAGCTTCGCTACATTATTCTCACAGTGAGGGCACTGTTGGTGTTTATCGGATATCGACTTATTACAACTAGGACAACGAACAATTGCCATATCTTTCTCCATACTTCGCATAAAAATCTACGCATAAAAAAGGCGCCCTGCGGCGCCCTTTATTGTACGTGTTTTATTTGTCGTTGTCTTTTTTCAATTGCAGCCAATAGCTAAGATTTGAAAAACGACGATTAACTAATTTTTTCAACAACCAAAATATGTCTGATTACGCCACTCTATCCTATTTCTGGGAGTTTGTTGCTTGTTTTGCGAAACGCTTCTCCCAAAAGGTAGCATTTTTGATCCCCAACTTAACAGGGTCAAATGTGATAGCCCCACCTTTTTTCTTCTGTTCTTCGTAATCACGCAAACATAATAACGCAGGCCTAGCGACAAAGAATATTGATAAAATGCCCAAAATATTGATCCAAGCCATTAAGCCCACACCAATGTCACCAATACTCCAAATATAACCAGAACTGTTTACCATACCATACGACACCATAAACATAATCACGAATTTCACAATAACAAGCGGAATAGAGCCTTTAAAATAGCGATTTAAATAAGCAATATTGGTTTCAGCAATATAGTAATAAGCTAGTATTGTTGTAAAGGCAAAAAAGAACAATGCAATACCTACAAATGCTTCTCCAAAGCTACCAAATACGCTAAATAAAGCCATTTGAGTAAAAGCCGCTGAGCCAACTTCAGTTGCAGCATCAACGTTTTGTACAATAAATTGCCCTGCAGGTAATTCACCCACTACATTATATTGCTGGGTAATTAAAATCATTAATGCTGTCGCAGTACAAACAAAAATAGTATCAACATAAACAGAAAAAGCCTGCACTAAGCCTTGTTGGGCAGGGTGATCAACTTCGGCAGCTGCAGCTGCATGCGGTCCAGTACCTTGACCCGCTTCGTTAGAATAAATACCGCGTTTCACACCCCAACCAATAGCAGCGCCAAAGCCGGCCTGCGCCGTAAAGGCATCGGTTATGATTAAAGAGAAAATACCAGGTACTTTATCGATATTTAAAAATACCACGATTAAAGCTAATACTATGTAGCCTAACGCCATAAATGGCACCACAATTTGAGTAAAGTTAGCAATACGCTTTATACCACCGAAGATAATAAACGCCAATACAATAAGAATAATTGCCAAAGCAACCAATTTAAAACTACCGACTTCACCAAAACTCGTTGATACCATAGTGCCATTACCAAACACTTGGGTAAACGCGTTGCCAACAGCATTGGCTTGCACGCCCGGCAGAAATACACCACATGCAACAATTGCCGACACTGCAAATAAAATAGCCAGCCACTTTTGTTCTAAACAGCGATCAAAATAATACGCTGGGCCGCCGCGATATTGGCCATCTTCTTCTGTTTTATAAATTTGACCTAATGTAGATTCGGCGTACGCTGTACTTGCCCCTAGAAAAGCCACTATCCACATCCAAAAAATAGCACCAGGGCCACCAAAGCCAATTGCTGCCGCCACACCGGCTATATTACCAACCCCTACTCGTCCAGATAACGACACTGCTAAAGCTTGAAAAGATGAGATCCCTTTATCTGAGGTATTAGGACTAAACAGCAATTTGCACATTTCTTTAAAATGTCTAACTTGAGCAAATCGGGTTAAAACAGAATAGAACAAGCCTGCGCCTAGGCATAAATAGATGAGTGCATTACTCCAAACAACATCATTAACAGCGCTTACAAAAGCTTCCATGGATATCCCTCTATAGTTATATTTATTATTTTCTAGTTACGATACTCTGCTGTAGCTACTCAGAATGCGTGACATATGGCTATGGGGAAATAAGATAACAACATTACTACCTCCCCTGCAACTTTTTGAATATTAACTTAAATCACCTAGCTTTGTTAACACTTAATTTTCAAAACAACTGATTGCAAAATCAGGCTACTGTAAATCGACTTAGTAAAATTTAATTAAACCTATATCGTTTGTGTAGGTAGCTTAAAGATACGATGCGAACAGAGCTTGAAAAAAATTAAGGTAAAACATCAACTGCGATTAAAAAACGAAGGGCATCGATATAAATGATGCCCTTCGTAACTAACACGTTATCTTAATTTATCTACTACGTTAACAATCGCAGCCAAGGTGTCTTGACCAAATTGATATGAACGGCGATCTGACCAGCCATAATCAGGATCTGGTAAACCATCGTTATCTTTAAATGGCATTTCAACCGTGTAGGCAAGCGCTTTGAATTCTTCTGCAACAGCAGATGATCCTACCGTTAGATTGGCTTGACCAGGCTCATCTTTTGGATAACCGTGCACATCTTGAAACTCAGGTGTCACTATGTGCAATGCCGCTTTAAAACTGTCTTCTAAGTCTTTTAAGCGCACATCATAGCTTGGGATACCTTCACTACCAGCTACAAAGTTATATGGAATCGCTTCATCTCCGTGAATATCAAGGTGCATATCAACACCGGTCTCACGCATTTTATTTAACACTAAATATACTTCAGGGCTATTTTCCATGCTAGGAGTTTGCCATTCACGGTTTAAGTTAACCCCTTTTGCGTTAGTACGTAAATGCCCGCGTGCACTACCGTCAGGATTCATATTTGGTACTATGTAAAATACCGCTTTTGATAACAATGCTGCGGCATGTGGGTCTTCATCGTCTAATAACTTATGTAGTACACCTTCAGCAAACCATTCGGCCATCGTTTCGCCTGGATGTTGACGGGCTGTGATCCAAATCGTTTTCTTGTTTTCATCACTTTCGCCACCAATGCGCAGTACGCTCATATCACGGCCATCAAGTGTTTCACCTAATGTTTCAAGCTGACACGCCTCTTGGCTTTGTGCCCACGTGATGAGATCTAAGTGACGTTCGTAGCTGTATGGTGCAAAGTAAGCAAAATAAACACTGCCGCATTCTGGTTCAATTTCAAATGATAACGTGCCATCGACATAGTTTGAAGGAACACGAAACCAGGTTTGGCGATCATACGATGCAACGGCTTGATAACCTTCCCAACCGTCAGGGTAAGCTGAGTTTTCAAGGTTATTGATATGTAATTTATGGCTTTGAAAAGGCGTTGTTTCTAAACGGAAATGGAACCACTGGAAAAAATCAGATAAATGATCTTTATTGATCTCAAGTTGGATATTAAGTGGATCGGCCGCTGCTATGACCTTGATATTGCCACTGTCAAAATTACTGGTGATTTTCATTCTATTAAACCTATATATGAAAAATTAATCGCTAAGCAATCGCTGTAAGTTCGAAATTAAATAACGTCCCAATGTGATGGACGCATTGTTATTAAAATGTAGCCTACCACATGCCTTAGGTTTTGAAAAAACATTCATAACTAAAAAGCCAGCGAATGCTGGCTTTTTGTAAATATTTTTAAGCTATTGCCTATTAACGCGGTAAGCTTGGGAATGAAACCTCAGCCATATCGCGCATACAACGCACAACTTGGCAGCTGTAACCAAACTCATTATCATACCAAACATAAAGTACAACACGGTTGTCATCAACGATAGTGGCGGTTGAATCAACCACCCCCGCATAACGACTGCCGACTAAGTCAGTAGACACAATCTCAGTAGACGCTGTGTAATCAATTTGGTCGCGTAACTCTGAATGCAGAGCCGCATGGCGTAAGAACGAGTTTAACTCTTCAACCGTGGTGCTGGTCGCAAGGTTTAAGTTCAAAATAGCCAAAGACACATTCGGTGTAGGTACGCGAATTGCATTACCCGTTAGTTTACCTTCAAGCTCTGGTAATGCTTTTGATACCGCCTTAGCTGCGCCAGTTTCAGTAATAACCATATTAAGTGCTGCAGCACGACCACGGCGATCGGCTTTATGATAGTTATCAATCAAGTTTTGATCATTAGTGTACGAGTGAACGGTTTCAACGTGACCATTGTTAATACCAAACTTATCATTAAGTGCTTTTAATGTTGGTGTGATTGCGTTGGTGGTACAGCTTGCTGCACAAACAATTTTATCTTCCGGTTTGATATCGTGATTATTAACACCGTATACGATGTTTTTGATATTGCCTTTCGCCGGTGCTGTTAATAATACTTTTGCAGCGCCTTTTGATTTTAAATGTAAGCCAAGGCCTGCTTCGTCTTTCCAGATCCCCGTATTGTCAACAATCAATGCGTTTTCAATACCATATGCTGTGTAGTCAATTTCATCTGGAGAGTTAGCATAGATAACTTGAATGTAACTACCATTGGCTTTAATTGCATTACGTTCTTTATCAATGGTGATTGAACCATTGAAAGGACCATGAATTGAATCACGACGTAATAGACTTGCACGCTTTTCAAGGTCGCCGTCTTTACCACCACGAACAACGATTGCACGTAAACGTAAATCCGCATAAGGACCTGATTTTTCAATTAGCAAACGCGCTAATAAACGACCGATACGACCAAAACCATATAACACCACATCGCGTGGCTCTTTGGCTTGTGAGTTTACAATTTCAGCTAACTCGTCGTTTAAATACGCTTCGATAGAACGACCATTTGCAGCATCGTTAAATAAATAACCATACGCCAGTTTACCGATATCGATACGTGCAGAGTTTAAATCCATTTTGCTAATAGCTTCTAAAAACGGAAAGCTTTCGCGTAAACGCAATTTAGTGCCTTCAAACTGTGCCACGGTTTTGTGAGATTTGATGATATCAATTGTACTGGCATTGACGAGCGGACGGCCATATACCGCAATTTCAATACCGCGATTACGATAAAGCTTACCAATGATAGGCTGCATGCTTTCTGCGTAATCTTGGCGTTCTTGCCAACTATTTGTGTATTCTAACTCGTGAGATGAGGTCATTTTATTTACCTAATTAAACAATTTTTGAACGGATAGCCATAAGGCGTATTGAATTTTGAGAGCAACACACCTCAATGAGCCTCACTATTCTAATTTAAACTAACTTTATTCTCCACTGTTAGAGATCAATTCCTTGCGCTAGAATAATAAGGTGATTATAAAGGTGAGGTTAAGGGATGTTATTAAGAACTAGTTTTTTACTGAGTTTGTTGGCATTAACTGGATGTGAAGAGCCATTGACACTTGCAAAGGTGTGTAAAGAAACCCCTGGTTTATGTAATGATTTAAATACGGATAGTCACTGCAAAGCACAGCGTGCTGATGTGATCATGGCGCGTTATAATGAATACAAACAACCGACAGATGATAACAAATATTTATTATTAAAAGATTTTGAAAAATACGATAAATGCGTATCGCTGGCGGCAAAAATTGAGCATATAAAATTAAAAGACAAAACCACCTCCCGTGTTGAAGCGCATTTAACCAGTATCAAGGAAATGACGCGGTTATTTCAAGATACCAAAAATACTAATCACCCTGGTTTGTTGTATTATCACTGGTCACGCAATAATGACCAATCAGCTCTAACTAAATTACTTGCGCTTGAAAACGATCCTAGTGTCACTGAGGATGCTGAAATCCAGTTTTTCTTAGCAAGTTATTTCATTAAGTTTGATGAAGAGAAAACCATTGACTTACTTTATAAAACCTTAGAATTAAACAAAGCTGACCAAACTCCAAACCCCGAAATTTACACCACCTTGGTAAGTTTATTTTATAAGCATGAAAAATATAAGCATGCCTATACTTTTGCAAAAATTGCACAGTTTTCTGGGATAACCAATGTTGAAATTTTTCCAATTGAACAACAATTAGCCGCAGCAGGAAAAAGCCTCGATAGTTTAGATACGTTAGCACAGCAAACCTACGACAGTATTCAAGCTGGGCAGTTTGTTTCACCTCGGGATTTTTAATCGCATATACACTTAGTCTCTATAGAAAAGAAAAAGGCAGCTGACGCTGCCTTTTTTAATTTATTTGCTCGTACCAACTTCAACACGAGTTTTGAGCTTTTGACCAGGTCGAAAGGTGACGACGCGTCGTGCCGAGATAGGGATATCTTCCCCTGTTTTCGGGTTACGGCCAGGCCTTTCTTTCTTGTCACGAAGATCAAAGTTACCAAATCCAGAGAGCTTAACCTGCTCGCCTTTTTCAAGCGCTGAGCGGATTTCTTCAAAAAACGCTTCAACTAAATCTTTGGCATCCTTTTTATTGATCCCCAATTTTTCAAATAGGTGTTCAGCTATGTCGGCTTTAGTAAGCGCCATATCTAGTCCCTCAACGATGCATTAAACTGTTCGGCCAGTGCGGCCACCACGTTATCAACTACTAGATTGATATCTTTCTCTTCGAGTGTTCTATCAACCGCTTGCAGTGTTAGAGCAATCGCCAAACTCTTATAATTTGGCTCAATACCTTTGCCCTTATACACATCGAATAAGTTTAGGTCAACCAATTGATTTCCGCCAACTTTTTCTATCACTGATAAAATGTCGCCAGATTTCACCTGTTCTTCCACTAAAATAGCGATGTCGCGGCGGTTTGAAGGGAATTTCGACACCCCGGCTGCCTCTGGTAAATTTCTTTTTTCAATGGCAGACATTTCAATTTCAAATACATAAGTCGCATTATTGATATCTAACGATTTTTGTACTTGAGGATGAATAGCACCAAAGAAACCAACCTTTTTACCTTCAACATAAATCACTGCAGATTGACCTGGATGTAAGCCATCTGATTGCTCTGCTTTGATTTCAAAACGCGTTATATCATTAGTTAATGAAAGTAATGCTTCAACGTCACCCTTTAGGTCATAAAAATCAACAGTGCGCTTTTCTTCAACCCAATGTTCACCATGTGCCAGACCGGTAATAACCCCACCAATAACTGCAACTTGGTTTACGCCATTCTCTGCGTTTTCATCACGTAGAAATTTAAGGCCATGCTCAAATAAACGAATACGTGGCTGCTGACGGTTTTGGTTATACATGACAGAAGCAAGTAAACCTGGCATAAGGCTCACACGCATTGCCGACATTTCAATCGAAATTGGATGTGGCAAAATAAGCGCATCGCTGTCTGGATGTAAAATAGCTTGCGCTTTAGGATCAACAAAGCTGTAAGTGATCGCTTCTTGATAACCACGAGTCACTAAGGTATTGCGAAATTTACTCACTGCAATATTGGCTTCATTATGGCTGGTCATTTTTAATTTAGCAGTCGGTGCTACGTTTGGAATACTGTTGTAACCATATACGCGAGCAACTTCTTCAATTAAATCTTCTTCGATACGAATATCAAAACGGTAGCTTGGTACATCAGCACTCCACACACCATCGACAATTTTCACATCAAGCCCTAGACGGGTTAAAATGTCGGTTACTTTCGCATCTTCAATATGATGACCAATAACACGGTCTAAACGCGCACGACGAAGGCGTACTTCAGTAACCTTAGGAAGCTTATCTTTTGCAACAGCTGCAACTACAGGGCCTGCTTGACCGCCTACAATCTCAAGTAACAAGGCAGTTGCACGTTCCATTGCATCATGTTGCAGCGCAAAATCAACACCGCGTTCATAACGATGCGATGCATCTGTGTGTAAACCATAGCTACGTGCTTGACCTGCAATCGCAACTGGATTAAAAAACGCACTTTCTAATAGAATATCCGTTGTTTGCTCGGTAACGCCTGATTGCTCACCGCCAAAGATACCGGCAATTGCCAGCGCTTTGTTATGGTCGGCTATTACTAAGGTAGATTCATTTAACTTAGCAGTATTACCATCTAGTAATACCAGCTCTTCATCAGCATGGGCACTACGTACTTTGATACCGCCTTCAATCGCATTTAAATCAAATGCATGCATTGGGTGGCCAAGTTCAAGTAACACATAGTTAGTTACATCAACCACAGGATCAATTGCGCGTACGCCACTGCGGCGAAGCTTCTCAACCATCCAAAGTGGCGTTTCAGCGTCTAGGTTAATACCTTTGATCACACGACCTAAATAACGTGGGCAGGCTTCATCGTTTACTAGTTCAATTGATACTTTATCATCAATAGTTGCTGCAACCGCTGGTATTTCTAGGGCTTTAACATCAATACTGTTAAGTACGCCCACTTCACGAGCGATGCCTTTAATACCTAAACAGTCACCACGATTCGGGGTTAAATCAACATCAATGATGTTGTCATCAAGGCTTAAGTATTCACGTAAGTCGGTGCCCACGGGTGCATCAAGTGGCAACTCCATAATACCGTCACCTTCTTCGCTAATACCCAGCTCCACGAAAGCACACAACATGCCGTGTGAAGGTTGACCACGTAGTTTGGCTTTTTTAATTTTAAAATCGCCCGGTAATACAGCGCCTACCATTGCTACCGCAACCTTGATACCCAAGCGACAATTTGGTGCACCACATACAATATCTAATAGCTCATCGCCACCGACATTGATTTTAGTTACACGTAGTTTATCTGCATCAGGATGCTGACCACATTCAACTACTTCACCGACAACAACGCCAGAGAACTCTGCAGCAGCTGGCTCTACGCCATCTACCTCAAGGCCGGCCATCGATAACTGTTCCGAAAGAGCCTGCGTGTCAATTGCAGGATTAACCCACTCTCTTAACCACTTTTCACTAAATTTCATGTTATTTCTTCACTCTTAACGGAACTGATTAAGGAATTTCAAATCGTTTTCGAAAAACGCACGTAAGTCATTTACACCATAACGCAGCATAGTTAAACGCTCTACACCCATACCAAAGGCAAAACCAGTGTATTTTTTTGGATCAATTCCCACTGATTTAAGCACGTTAGGGTGCACCATTCCGCAACCTAATACTTCTAACCATTTTCCGTCTTTACCCATTACATCAACTTCCGCTGAAGGCTCTGTAAATGGGAAAAATGAAGGACGAAAACGAATTTCCATATCTTCTTCAAAAAAGTTACGCAAGAAATCGTGCAAAATACCTTTAAGCTCAGTAAAGCTTACATCAGTATCAACCATCAACCCTTCAACCTGATGGAACATCGGCGTATGTGTTTGGTCGTAATCGTTACGGTATACACGCCCTGGAGAAATAATACGCAGCGGCGGTTGCTCAGCTTCCATGGTGCGAATTTGCACACCACTGGTTTGCGTACGCAACACCAGTTTTGGATTAAAGTAAAAGGTATCGTGATCAGCACGTGCTGGGTGATGCTCAGGAATATTTAGCGCGTCAAAGTTATGAAAATCATCTTCTACTTCTGGGCCTGATTTAACCGCAAAACCTAATTCGCCAAAAAAGCTCTCAATCCGTTCAATGGTGCGCGTCACTGGGTGTAAACCACCAGTTGGCATAACACGACCAGGCAATGTTACATCGATTGTTTCTGCGGCTAATTTTTCTTCAAGGGCTTTGCTTGCAAGCAACTCACGCTTATCATTAATCGCAGCTTGTACATCTTGCTTAGCTTGATTAATTACTTGGCCTGCTTCTTTGCGTTCTTCAGGAGCAATTTTACCAAGGGTTTTTAATAGATTCGTAATTTCGCCTTTTTTACCAAGGTAGTTAACCCTGATATCTTCAAGCTGCGCGATTTCACCGGCACTGGCGACCGCCTCAAGTGCTTGCGCTAATATATTTTCTAAGTTCATTCGATACCTGATCTGTCACAGAAGGTGATTTAAGTAATAGCTAATGATAACTGAAAGCAATGGCTAGATTCCAGACCTTATACCAATCTTATTGAATTCTTTCCCATTCTGGTTAAGTAAAATGGGAAGTTAAACGATTTTGTAGAGAAAACTAGGGTCTGTTGATCTTTCAAGGTTAAATTTGCAGCAGTCTGTTTGGTATTTAGGCAAGGCAGAGCCTATGTGGTGTGGTTATTCCCCATAAATAGGCGATAACGCAGCATCAATGCCAAACAGGCGCTGCCCGAAGGGTTCTGCCTAGGGGCAATTAACTCTTTGTTACTTACATGGATGTAAGTAAGGGGCGTGAGCAGGACGCTGAAGCTTTGCTCGGCTTTTACTTAGCCCACTAGGTTACAAACCTCGCGCCGCGATTAAATTGCCCCTAGTTTGAACAAATATTAATCCGCAAAGGCCAACAGACCCTAGAGTTTTAGACTGGATTTTATGAAAGGAATGGTCAATTTACGTTGTGCAGCCATCGATGCATGGTCAAGTTTATCAAGCACATCAAGTAGCGCACGCATATCACGACTCAAACGCGTTAATAAAAATCGCGCACATTCATCACTGAGCTCTAAACCGCGCATATTGGCACGCTTAACTAAGGCTTCGGCTTTGTCATCATCACTCATGGAACGAATTTGAAAAGTCGTGCCCCATTTTAATCGTGACTCAAGATCCGGCAGGCTAATATTTAGCATGTCTGGTAACAGATCCGCTGTCACTACCAAGCACTTACCCGGTTCGTTAAAACGATTAAAAAAATTAAATAACGCTTTTTCCCACGCATCGTTACCTGCCACTAAGTGCACGTCATCAATACACAGCACATCAAGCGTATCTAAGCCATCGAGTACTATAGGGCCAAAATCAATCACTTCGCGCATAGATAGCAGCATAGTTGATAAACCATGCTCTTGAGCATGAATACAGGTTGCATACAGTAAATGTGATTTACCTGAATCCCCTAAGCCACACAAATAAGTATATTGAAAAGTGGTTGCTAAACTTTTAAAGGCATTTTTTAAATGACTCACTTCCAGTGAATTTTCACCACCAAAATAAGAGGCAAACGTTTCATCATCCGGTAACGTTACCGGCAATGCCATTTGCACCGGTTCTATTGCCGGCATTACAAACCAACCCATTGATATTCTAAATCGCCTTGCGCTGTCACAGGGTAAAACGCACGAGGGTCAACAAAGGGTTGAAAAGCGCGGTCGAGCTCTAAGGCTTTTTGTAAATCATGCATACTGCCAGTATGATTTATCGCAAAACTAACCATATCAGCGGTACGAGAACGAATTGTCACTTGGGTAACCACGCTTAAGCTCTGTAGCTGACGTTTAGCAAGCTCTATATCGACAAAGGTAGTGGTGCCTTTTAATTTAAATATCGCTTGGGCAAGCTGCGTTGTAGAATTTGGATCAACCGCATATTCATTGGCCAAGCCTGCTGCTAAACTATCAATCATTAAGGCTATGGCTTGTTGTTTATCACCGCTGACTCTGTTTGCTTCAAACAGCTCATCGTTAGTAAAACGCCAATCCAACAGCCAAATTTCACTGTCTAGCTGTTTATATAAACGCGCGGTAATACTGCGCTCTGCACTATAGCGGCTTGATGCCTGCTCGACTGGCGTAGAGAAATTTCCCCATACCTCAGGTATTCCCACTAATGCACGGTCTTGTAAATCAAGTAATGGCACCACAACAGGCAAACCACGTCGCGCTGCGGTGCTATAAATTAGTTGCTCTAACTGCGGATAGCTTTCTTGGGTCACCAGTTCGCGACGCCAGTTGTCTTCAATGGCAAGCCAAATAGCTACCAGCGGACGACGCGTCCCCCACAATGGTAAATTAAGTTCTTTGACGAGTGCGTTGATTTTGTTTGCTTCAAATTTAACCACGAGATTAAGCTGACCATTGGCTTTTTCATCGTATTCAAATTTGAGCATGTAATCTGATATATCTTTACTGCGTCGCTGAGCCGTTGGATTTTTGTCTGCATTTGGATCGCCACTGACCTTAACCAGTACATTAAGCAACGCTTCGCGGCTGGCGCTGAGTCGAGCATCGCGCGATTTGTCAGATACTTTTAATACGTCCTGATATAGATCAGTAACTTCAACCGCAGTTGCAGTGAAACTTAGGAAAATGGAAGTAATAGCTATAAGTAATCTAGACACAGGGCATTAGTTCTTGGTTTTAAACTGATTGGATCCTAATTCAAAGCACTCAACAAAGCAAAAATATATTTGTTAAAACTCACTTACAGATCAGAGATAAACCGGAGCTTTATCGCGAGTGCTCACAATCTCATGATCGCGCTTAACTACCCCAAATTGGTTTCTAACGATTTCACAAACCATTACTATTGCGCATTCTATTACAGCAACTAACGGATGCTTACATGCTCGACTTCGCAGTGCTGGGGGTATTTATACCCACCTTCTTTTTTGTCTCTATTACACCTGGGATGTGTATGACTTTAGCCATGACCTTAGGAATGAGTATTGGCGTGCGCAGAACTATGTGGATGATGATTGGCGAGTTACTTGGCGTTGCTATTGTGGCTGTTGCAGCTGTCGCAGGGGTGGCAAGTATCATGCTCAACTATCCGACACTATTTAGCGTATTAAAATGGCTCGGTGCAGGTTATTTAGTCTACATTGGCATTTCAATGTGGCGAGCAAAAGCAACCATCAAATTAGGCGCAGACAGCAAATTAAAAGTATCTCGCCAAGCGCTATTCTCACAAGGGTTTATCACCGCGATTGCCAACCCTAAAGGCTGGGCGTTTATGATTTCTCTGCTACCGCCGTTTATAAATATTGACTACACGATTGCGCCACAATTGAGTATGTTAGTCGCCATCATTATGCTCAGCGAGTTCACTTGCATGATGCTCTATGCCACTGGCGGTAAAAGTTTACGGCTGTTTTTAAACCAAGGTGACAATATCAAGTGGATGAACCGCATCGCTGGCAGTTTGATGGTCGCGGTTGGTATGTGGTTAGCAGTTAGTTAGCGGCCAACTAAGCACAAGACTCACGCGCAATATTCACGACTGAATATTGCGCGCCAAATTTATATCTCTGTTATATCAGCGTTTAATCGCTATTAAACAGCACCTTTTTCATACTGCTCTTTTAAGGCAACCACTCGCTCACGCAATTCATCTGCAGTGACTGCATTGGCAGCAATAGGCTCGCCAACAGTCACAGCGACCAGCGACCATTTCAGTCGTGGAAGTCGCCATTTTGCTTTACGACTAAACATGCTGCCCCATAACCCGCCTAGATGAACAGGTATAACGGCTACCGGTGAACGCTGTATAATACGTTCAATACCACGGCGGAAAATATCAATCGAACCATCGCCTGTTAGCCTCCCTTCAGGGAAAATACCCACTAACTCACCGTTATCTAATGCTTTAGCAACCTCATCAAATGCTTCTTGAAACGCCTGCGGATTAGATTTTTCACTGTCAATTGGGATGGCTTTAGCCATTTTAAATAGCCAATGCAACGCGGGAGAATAATAAATGGGGGCAAATACCATAAATCGAATAGGCCTTGGTGATGCCGCTAAAATAAACATCCAATCAACAAAGCTGACGTGATTACTCACCAATACAGCTGCGCCTTCACTCGGAATATTATGCTCCCCTTTGGTACGTACTCGATACATGCAAATGGTCAATAAATAAATAACGAAGCGTAAGAAGAACTCTGGCACCTTGGTATAAATATACACAGAGATCAGTAAATTTAATCCTGCCAGTAACAAGAATAACTGTGGGATCGTCCATGCAAATATGGATAGCATTATAATACTTAACACCGCACTGGCGACCATAAACAACGCATTTAACACATTATTAGCGGCGATGATGCGTGAGCGGCTTGATTCGACGGTGCGTTGTTGGATCAAAGCGTACAATGGCACAGTATAAAAACCAGAGGCAATGCCAATGCCGGCCATCCAGATAAAATGCCAATACATGTCACCAGTATGCAGTATTTGTGCAAGTGTAAATAATTCTTCGCTTGGTAGCTGGTAAAAGCTCATTGCAGGCTCTTGGCTCAGTAAGTACAAAAATAATGTGATCAACAACGCGCCAAATGGCACAATTCCTAATTCTATCCGCGAGCGAGATAGCTTTTCACACAACAGCGAGCCTATTGCGATACTCAATGAAAACACCACCAAAGCGCTGGTGACGACCAGCTCATCGCCAACCATGACATATTTCACATAATTTGGTAGCGCCGTTAAAATAATCGCCCCTATAAACCAAAACCAGCTGATACCAAGTACCGACTTTCCGACCGACTCAGTTTGTGAATTAAGTACCCTAAATAGGCTTTTGGTGGAGGAGAAAATATTAAAAGTAAACACTAAATTAGGATCATTCGCGGCGCTGATTGGAATAGAGCGACTACTCAAATAACCAATAATCGCCAGGCTTATAATTGCCACACAGATGACCGTTGGCCCCACTGTTTGGGTAATGTAATACGTGCCAAACGTTGTGCCAATCAATATAGCCACAAATGTCGCAGATTCAACAAGGCCATTGGCTTTGGTTAATTCATCTGCTGCCACGTGCTGCGGTAAAATTGAATATTTTAGCGGGCCAAAAAAGGTACTTTGTAACCCAGTTAAGAATACAGTGGTTAACATCAACCAAACAGATTGCGTTGAAATGGCCACAGCGCCTACTAGCATAATCGGAATTTCAGCAAGTTTTACGGTGCGGATTAATTTTGACTTTTCCTTTTTTTCAGCAATTTGTCCCGCCATCCCTGAAAATAAAAAGAACGGTAGAATAAATAAGCCTGCCGCTAAGTTAGCATAAAAAGCGCCATCGGCAACATTTGCCGTTTGAAAAATCAATAACAGTAGCACCGCTTGTTTATAAATATTATCATTTAACGCAGAGAAAAACTGGGTGACAAAAAGCGGTAGAAAGCGCTTACTCTTTAGTAAAGCACGCTGATGTTTTTTATTATCTTGCATTGTGATCCTTACAAATTAACCAAACTGGTGAAAAAAAGACTCCAGCTACTAAAATAGATTACCCAGTTATTAGATAAATTACGATCAAACTTTTACCGCTAAGGTATAAAAACAAAAAACCTGCATAACAAACGTTAATGCAGGTTTTAAATTAATGCGCTTCTAAGAGCTAATTTTGACTCACCACTCGTCGGCCACTAAATGCATGCATTAATGTCATGCCATCGAGCAAATCAAGTTCGCCACCGACCGGAATACCATGGGCTATCCGCGATGCATCAACTTTATAACGGTGACAAAGCTGGGCAATATAATGCGCTGTAGTTTCCCCCTCAACGGTAGGGTTGGTCGCTAATATAACCTCGTTTATCCCACCTTGTTGCAACTTACTTTCAAGAATATCAAGGCCAATTTCATTTGGACCAATACCATCGATAGGTGATAAATGTCCCATCAATACAAAGTACAAACCTTTATACTGGCCAGTTTGTTCAATCGCCAACACATCGGTAGGTGATTCAACCACACATAAAATTCCGCTATCTTGGCGTTTGGGGCTTAAACAGATTTCACACTGCGGCTGCTCTGCAAAAGTACGACACGATTGACAGTGTCCTATTGCAGTCATCGCCTTGATAAGTGCATTACCAAGCTGAGTGCCCCCTTTACGGTCGCGCTCAAGCAGATGAAACGCGATGCGCTGCGCTGACTTTGGGCCTATGCCCGGCTGACAGCGTAGTGCCTCGATCAGCTGGTTTAAACTCTCTGAAAGTTGCATGTTTTATCTTAAAACGGCATTTTCATACCTGGTGGTAATTGCATACCGCCAGTTACTTTACCCATGCGCTCTTGTGTTTCTTCTGCTACACGGCGTACTGCGTCATTACACGCAGCGGCAAGTAAGTCTTCAATAAGATCTTTTTCGTCTTCCATTAAACTTTCATCAAGTTCAACACGGCGAACATTATGGTTTCCAAGCATGGTTACTTTAACTAAACCAGCACCTGCTTCACCAACCACTTCTAAGTGAGCAATTTCGTCTTGGGCTTTTTGCATGCGCTCTTGCATTTGCTGCGCTTGCTTCATCATGTTACCCATTCCACCTTTAAACATAACTTTCTCTCTTTCTATTTCTAATTGCCATGAAGATAAGGGCTATTGCAGTGAATTACAATGCCTGAATACTGTTTTCATCGATAATTGCAGAAAATAGCTGCTGTAACTGTACGATATTTTCATCACCGTTGATCACATCAATTGCTTGCTGATGGCGCCCTGCATCAATCTTTTGCTGAATTAAGTAAGGCGAATCTATCACCCCAGGGGCAAAATTGATTGTCAGCTCAACATTATGCCCGTAAATACTGGCCAGCGCTGCACTAAGCTTTTGCCTTAACATCGGGGTATCGAGATGTTTTTGCGATTCATCCACTTCTAAGTTCAGCTGTTGTTGTTGCTTTGAATAAATTGAATGCAAAGCAAATTGACGCATCCGCCCGCCAAGTCCCATCCGCTTAATTAAGTATGCCCACTCATCTTGTTGATGTGCAAAACGAATATCGCTGATCGGGCTTTGAAAATCATCCGGTATTTGAATATTTATTTCAGGCTCAGGTGCAGCAACTACTTTTTGTGGATTAATTTGCTCTAGCAATTCCGGTGCTAAATTCTCAGTAATAGTCTGATGTTTTTCTTTAAAGTCAGGTTTCACACGCTTATTTTGGGCACTATTCGGCGTGTAACCATCAGTCTCAGGCTGACTACTTGCCCCCGTTATCTGGGGCTGTGACTTTTTTACCGCAGTACCGCGCTCAACCGCAGCTGGTTTATTCGTTGATGGCGCCACCGATGTTTTACCACCTGAGAGCGTACCTGCACCGGAAATATTTCTATCTCGTAAAATACGTGCAATTGCGGACTGCGCTTGTGCTTCTTTTTGGCTAATATCTGTGCTATCTGAATAGTCAGTAAATGAGCTGCTATTTGGCGCTGGAGCGGTTTGCTCTGCGCTATATTGATGCTCAGGCAAAGATTGTTCTGGCGCATGCTCAAAGCCACTATGAAAGCCCTGCTCCACTGCGTTATTCATTACCTCATCATATTGAGATACTAATTGTTGCTCAAGCTCTGCATCTGGATCATTACCATGCGCAGCTTCGTGCATAATTCCCGAATTTGCATCTGCGGTGGTAACAAGAGGCTGCGTATCAAGATGTGCTGTTTGCTCACTGGTTACAGAGCGCTCAGTTGTTGCAACGACTTGTTCAGGGGCACTCTCGGTCGCTTGTACCAGTGCAGCTTGTTGGGGCAATGATACTTGGTTATCAACAGGCTGCGGTGTTGCAGGCTTATTCTTATTGAGAATATCTCTCAATGCTGCTGAACGAGACCGGTTGTTATCGGCCGCTGGTGCTTGCGCTGCAGTACTTGCAAGCATTTGGCTATCAACTGGTTGAAATGCCAATAAACGCAGCATAACCATTTCGAAACCTAAACGAGGCTCTGGCGCCCATTGTAAATCTTTTTTGCCATTAAGCAGTAATTGATAATAAATTTGGATTTGTTGTGAATCGCAGCTCTTTGCTACTTCATTAATAAACTCGCGATTATATTCATCTAACTTGGCGGCATCGGGCACTAATTGGGTTAATTGTGCTAAATGTGTAAGGCCAATTAGATCATCTAACAAAGCAATATAATTTGGGTTTTGGGTGGCAACTTGCTCGATTTGCGCCATCAATGCATGGCCGTCTTGGGCTAATAATGCAACCAGCAAGTGCTGGCTATAATGGTTGTCCATCAACCCTAGCATTGCTTGCACCGCTTGATGCTTAATATCACCATTGGTTTGAGCAATCGCTTGATCAGTTAAACTCAATGCATCACGCATACTGCCATCAGCCGCTTTGGCGATAATTGGCAGGGCTTGAGTTTCAAAACTTAATTTTTCTTCGCCTAACACATATTCAAGTTGTTGAAGTATTTCAAGTTGCGATAACGCATTAAGATTAAACTGCAAACAACGCGATAAAATGGTGACAGGCAGTTTCTGTGGATCCGTCGTCGCTAATAAAAACTTAACGTGCTCAGGCGGCTCTTCCAAGGTTTTTAATAATGCATTAAAACTATGCTTTGAAAGCATGTGTACTTCATCGATCAGGTACACTTTGTAGCGACCGCGAGTTGGCGCGTACTGCACGTTATCCAATATCTCACGGGTATCTTCAACTTTAGTGCGCGATGCGGCATCTATCTCAAGTAAGTCAATATAACGACCAGTTTCGATATCGACACAACTACTACACTTTCCGCAAGGCTCAGCTGAAATGCCTTCATCACAATTTAAGCTTTTTGCAAAAATACGTGCGATGGTGGTTTTACCCACCCCGCGAGTCCCAGTGAACAAATAAGCGTGATGCAGTCTGTTTTGTGTTAAAGCATTAATAAGCGCTTGTTTCACATGGGACTGACCGACCAATTCATGAAAGGTCTGTGGACGCCATTTTCTCGCTAGGACTTGATAACTCATTAATTATTCGCCTTCGAATTCAACCAATTTTAGGATGTTAATCCCCATTTTTGTAATGCGTTGCTCGCCTCCTAGTTCTGGTAGAGAGACGACAAATGCTGCATCTGTCGCATCACCACCCAGCTTATTGACTAATTTAGCGGTCGCTTCAATCGTACCGCCGGTTGCCAATAAGTCATCAACTAAAAGTACTTTGTCACCTGGAACAATGGCATCTGTATGCAGCTCTAATACATCTTCACCATATTCTAGTTGATAATCTTGCGAGATCACTGCACGTGGCAGTTTACCCGGTTTACGCACTGGAATAAAAGGAATACCTAGTGCATATGAAAGTGGTGCAGCAAAGATAAAACCACGAGATTCAGTACCTATAATCTTGGTAAAGCCTTGATCTTTATAAGCTGAAATAAATGCATTAATTGTTGCTTGAAATGCAGCGGGATTAGCCATTAGCGTAGTTACATCACGGAACATAATCCCTGCTTTAGGGTAATCAGCAATAGTAGCAATGCTATCTTTAATGATAGATGGAGTTACTTGAGTCATAATTTAAACTGTTTTATCTGTAATATTACAAAGCAGATAAGTATAACATTACAAAAATCAGTTGTCGGCAGGAAGTTTAGAAAAAGATAAGGCTGCAAATGCAGCCCCTAAATTTGCATAATGCAAATTAAGATACTGTAGTGATCCAGCCTAGGATTGCATTTAAACAGCCAATTCCTGTAAACACAGCTAAGAACGCAAAAAAATACATTGCATTAAACGGATCTTTAAAATCTTTATCTTCTGACATAGGCACTACCTTTTATTAAGCGAGACGAATTAAGGCGCACATAATAGACGATGTAAAGTAATCAATAAAGACTTTAAGGGTGATTTTTTGTCACGATAATTCCACGTTCCACCATTGCACATAATGTTGCTGTAGCACCTTGCACAAGCTGCTCTGTAGTAAATTGCGGCGCTTGTAAAGCAACTTTCTTCACCAACGAAGCAAATTTGATACTCGGTGTTGTATCTATAATCGCCAGTAATAATGCTGTCATTGCATTGGTAGCAAGAAATTGTACTTCGTCGTCTGTATCGCGATATACCACAAAATAGTGAGGCTGTTCACTAGGCTGCTGTGGTTGAAAATCAGCACTGATATGCTGTACAGCAAACTGATAACTTAAATTTCGCGCGCAACTACTCATATAAAGTGGCACCTCAGTCACCTCATCAGTAATAGCGCACTCTGTTGAATCAGTGTGCGCTATTGATACATCCAGCTCAATCCATTCATAATGGGCAAGTTCCAACATAAATACAGGATCGCTTGGTTGCAAAACGTAATCATGACTTAAATAATAAATAAACTCGCCCGCAATATCCAAAAAAAAGGGAGATTGGCAATCGTGCTCTGCAAAAAACCGACGTACTAATTTTACCCAGTCATCATCGCAGTAAAGTGTTTTCAGCACCGGAAACCCTGAAGAAATAAAGCCATTGATATTATTGAAAAATAAATCACGGTAGATCGCCATACGACGGTCTTCGATATCACCTGGCTTTGGTTGCGCTTCGGGTGCGCGAATATGCGCCATAAATACTTGTTGAGTTTCAATAAAATTCATATCAGGCACTTTCTTTACGCTGTATTATTGCGTGTTTGGCTTGTAGTTGATGAATTATATCCAGCTCTTTTGTTAGCTCAGCGATAGCTGGAATATTAAAATCACGCTCCAATAAAGTCGCAAACACTCCATGATGTTGATAAGCGTGATCAAGTAATTGCCAAACAGGGTCAATCACGTCAGCACCGTGAGTATCAACAAGTAAATCATCCGCTTCGTTGTAATGCCCTGCTACATGGCCATACGCTATGCGTTGTGATGGCAAGCTAGCTAAAAAATGTTCTGCATCATAACCATGATTTATCGAATTCACATAGATATTATTTACATCGAGTAATAACTTACAATCAGCTTGCTGTAATATTTCAGTGGTAAATTCTAACTCGCTCATTTGCTGACCAGGCGCGGCATAATAAGACACATTTTCGATAGCGATTTGCTGCTCGAGAATATCTTGTACCTTTTTTATCCGCTCAACAACATGGGCAATCGCAGCTTCAGTAAATGGGATCGGCATCAGATCATACATATGGCCGCTGCCAGAACAATAACTAAGGTGCTCACTAAAAAGCTTAACGTTATGTGCTTTAAAAAATACTTTTAATGCTTTAACAAATTCAATATCTAACGGTTCAGGTGAGCCGATGGACAATGACAAGCCATGACAGACAAAGTTACTTGTATCGGTCAGTGACTTAAACTGCTTAGCAAAGCGACCGCCAAGCTTTAACCAGTTCTCAGGAGCCACTTCCATAAAATCAATTTGCTTTGGTATCTGCGTCAGTAATTCATCGAGCATTTCTCTGCGCAGCCCAAGCCCTACCATGCCAAATTCACTGTTACTAGGTACAGTCATATCCACTCCTTCATTTAAAAGGGCCACAACGCGGCCCTTTTATAAACAAACTACTTAACCAAATTTCAGGTTACTTAACTTATCTAATTAATGGCTACCGCATTTACCTTCTGTTTTTGCCTTAGCATCACCGCCGCACTTGCCTTCTTTGTTAGCTTTATCATGTTTAGCATCGCCGCCACATTTGCCTTCGCCACACTTGCCTTCTTTTTTAGCTTTATCGTATTTAGCATCACCGCCACATTTGCCTTCGCCACACTTGCCTTCTTTTTTAGCTTTATCGTGTTTAGCATCGCCACCACATTTGCCTTCGCCGCACTTGCCTTCTTTTTTAGCTTTGGCATCTTTAGCATCACCGCCACACTTGCCTTCACCGCATTTACCTTCTTTTTTAGCTTTGGCGTCTTTAGCATCACCACCACATTTGCCTTCGCCACATTTACCTTCTGTAGCGTCGACTTGGTAGCCTGTTACCATTTGCTGAAATTCAAATGGGTTCGCTTGAACATCTGCAGAAATAAAACTTGTGCTACCTACAACTACTGCGCCTAATGTTAACGCAATTGAATTTTTTTTAAGTGTATTCATTTTATGACTCTCTCTAAACATGTAAGGGGTGTACTAAGTAGACCTTGCTAAAAAAATAATATTTCACTTAATCGCAACTTTTTATTTGTTATTTACAATAACGCTACAAAAGAGTGAACAACTGAAGTTAACTATGGGAGTAAAATTGGCATTTATCAATGTTATATTTACAGGTAAACTACGCCTCCTTTTCTAAAGTCAAAGTGCCCCTATCATGAAATTAGTTTTAGCGCCCATGGAAGGGGTTGTCGATTTTAAAATGCGCCAACTACTCACCGAAATTGGTGGTTTTGATTTATGCGTCACTGAATTTGTACGTGTTATTGATGCCTGCTTGCCTGATAAAGTATTTCATCGCTATTGCCCAGAGCTAAATAATAACGGTTTAACTCGCTCTGGCACTCCTGTACGTATCCAATTACTTGGCCAAGTAGCACACGCATTAGCTGAAAACGCGGTCAAAGTAATAGAGCTTGGCTCTCACGGCGTTGATCTTAATTTTGGGTGCCCTGCTAAAACTGTCAATAAAAGTAAAGGTGGCGCCGTGCTACTAAAAGATCCTGAGCACATGTATGCAATCATTAAAGCAGTTCGTGACGCCGTGCCAAGCGAGCATCAAGTAAGCGCTAAAATTCGTTTAGGTTTTGATGATGACAGTAACAGTCAAGAAATTGTTGATGCCGTTGTTAGTGCCGGCGCCAATAGCATTGCTATTCATGCCCGTACAAAGCGAGACGGTTATAACCCACCCGCTTACTGGGAAAAAATTCCACCACTGATCAAAGATAAAAACATCGCCGTGGTCGCAAATGGTGAGATTTGGCAAATAGAAGATGCACTACTTTGCCAACAACGTAGTGGTTGCACAGACTTAATGCTTGGTCGTGGTGCACTGTCGCACCCTGATTTAGCACGAAAAATTAAAGCACATTTTAATGATGAACACTATGTTGGCTTAAAGTGGGAGCATATTCTCTATCATCTGATCCATTCAGCCATACATCATGATCCAGCGAAAGATGAAAAATATTTTGCTTCTCGTACTAAGCAGTGGCTGGGCTATTTAAAACGTCAATATTTTCAAGCTGATACTTTGTTCGATGAGATCAGACGTTTGAAGGTAAAAGAAGATGTGGCCGATGTTTTGAAAAAATACGCTATTGCACCTTAATTTGACGCACATCATAGTCGACTTTTTTAAATTACTGAATACTACAGCATTGCTCAACGAGGATAATGACAATGATCAATGCTCAACTTCACCTTCAAAAACTTAATACAGAGTTAGAGCAAGTAAGGCAGTGCTTACTTACGACACTATCAAACTCAAGTAACCAATTGCATCACTCACTAGCTGAAACCTTGCACAAAAATAACCCTGAACAATGGTTAGAGCTTACACAAAAGCAACTTGGTACTGAATATAAAGATATCATAGTACGCTTAGAACAACTTGAAGCGGCAGTCTGTCAAATCGATATCGGCCAATATGGTTATTGTTGTGACTGTGAAGAAAAAATTGACTCGCAACGGCTAAATGCCGATCCAACAGCGCAGCGCTGTAGCAACTGCGAGCCAAGGTCATAGAAATCAGCAAGCGAGCTTACTGAGTCGTTAAGAGTGTTGCGAACGCAAAACTTTGTGCCGGATAAAAAATGATATCAGCCACTAAATAATCGACTTGTTGTGGCGTCATTTTTAATCGTTTAAGTAAATTAACTTTTGCTTGTTGCACAGTCCAAGCATGGTAATGGATACCAAGATCGGTTTCCATCATAGCTAACCAAAAAGTACGTTCTTCATTACTTATATCTGTTACTGCTTGCCCTGCTGAACTTGTTAAGCTCAAGTAATTTTGCGCCCAATCAAAGCCAACTTGCTTATCTTTAGACAGTGCAAAACGCTGCTCAAGGACTGAGTGCTGATGATCAACTGCAAAACGCATAGAGTATGCCCCTTGCTGCATTTCCTTCAACTGAGATTGCACTGCAACTAGCCAATTTATTGGTGCTTTAGTAGTGCCTGAGAAGTAATTTAACTTACTTTGATACCAAGACCCACCATTTGATAAGCCATGTAAACCAACACTTCCACGGGGTGTATAGAGCGCTAAATACTCATTAAACTCGTTGAGAGTGTGTTTAAGGTTTGCTGGAAGATCAACGCGAGTAAGATTCTTAGTTACCTGCGTTTGTAACGCATTAAGCTCAATTGAATTGAGTCTAAGTTTACTCTCTTTAGCAAGCACCAACTGCTGCTGAGTAAAACTGAGCCAATTGTTTATGTTTGCAGTAATGTCGTGTTGTTGGTTATAGGCAAGCATATTATCAAGCACAGGAATATACACCGGCCATGTAAAATAGCGCTCCGGAAAACGCTCTGCAATAATAAGATAATCCAATGAACTCTGCGCGACAGGTGTTAACTCTAAGGTTTGCATGGCTTGATATATGCTGTGACGCTCTTTCAAATATGCATCACTAAATGGAAACTGTTGCTCGTTAACTTGTTTAATTTCACCTGTTGGTCTTAAAAATTGATTTAGTGTTTGCAATGCTTGCTGAGCTTGCTCTTTACTTTGATACTGATTATTCGTATCACCACATGCGCTCAAGAAAAGCGCTGAGAAGCATATCCATATTAGGTGTTTCATCATGAGTTAAATCCAATAAAAAAAGCCCCATAGGGGCTTTTTATAAATTGCTATAGCGAATTAAAGTTAAATCTTAACACCGTTGCGAGCGGCTTTATCTTTAATAAATACAGACCAACCTTTTGCAAACTTACGCGTGCGCGGGTCATCCATTGCTTTAGTTATTGCAGTATAAGCTTGCTTATACTTTTCTTGATAGTAATAAGCTTCCGCTAAATCTGAATAAATGGTTCCTTTCTTATCAGAACCTAATTCAAGCGCCTTGTTCAAACGAACAACGGCTGCACTATAATTTTGCGATTGCAATAATAATGAACCTGCTTTGCGATAAAGCTCAGCATCATCATCAAATTTAGCCGCTTCTTCATAGTACTTAGCTGCTTTTTCAATATCTTGAGAACGATGATAGTGACTGGCTACTGCGCTGACATTTTGTTTAGTGCGCTTTACTTTCTTTTCATCCATTGCCTTTTCTAAAACTGTTGCAGCTTTATAAGGAATTTGATTCAAAGAATAGAAGTTAGACAAAACTTTATAATCTACTTCAGTTTCAAACGCACCATTTTTGTAAGCTACTTCCATCGTTGCAAGACCAGTTTTATAGTCTTCCGTCTGAAGGTAGTATTTGCCTAAGCTTACCCATGCTTTTTTATCATCTGGCCAGATACGAACAATTTCTTCACCAACTTTAACCATATTTTTATAGTCTTTAAGTTCAAAGTAAGAACCTAATTTTAATTGGTAAGGGCCTTTGTTAGGCTCTTTTTGAAGCTTAATTGCTTTATCTGCTGGAGTAAAAACATCGCGGAATTTACCTAACTGATAGTTAGCTTGGGCTATACGAGTATAAACCGTTGCATCTTCCTCACCAGTAAAGTCCATCCATGCAACATAAGCATCTTTGGCTTTTTCATACTGCTCAGTAGCAGCATACATATCGCCTAATGTTTTTAAACTTTGTTCTTGATCGGCAAAGTTTAACACATCAGGGGCAACAGCTAATTTTAAGTAACCAATCGCAGTTTTGTACTGCTCTTTCTGGCCATACATGCTACCTAAATAGCGATTAACTGTTGCTTTATCGAAATCATCAGACGCATCGATTTCTTTCAGTAAAGCAATTGCTTCGTCTAGCTTTTCTTCGTTATACAAGTCAAACGCTTTGATAACTTTTTTACCAGTGCGCTCACCCATGATCCTAGTTTTTGCTTTCTTCCGCGCTTCAATTTTCGCTGGATCTGGCGCTGCTAGAACCGGTGCAGTAAATACTGCACCCGAGAAAGACATAAGTACCGCAAGTGCTGTTACTTTAGATAAATTTCTCATTACTTGCCTCCTTAATTGCCTTGGTTAATTTTAAAGTCTAGCTGAACTTGCAAGCCAACTTGCTTTTGTGGCTTACCGTCAATAATTTTAGGACGGTATTTCCACTTGCTCAATGCACGTTTAGCTTCTCTATCGAAGATACGTTTAGGGTCTGCGTCAATAACTTCAACATCAGTAACCCCACCCAATTCATCGATTGAGAAAGAAAGTTGTACCCAACCTTCTTTACCATCACGTGCTGCTTGTGTTGGATATTTTGGTTCAATACGAACGATAGGTGTCGCATCACCATCTCGTCCGAATGCCCCTGGACCACTTAGACCACCTGCCGAACTTCCCACATTAATGCTTGGCATGTTAAATGACATCGCACCTGGATTTGGGTTGTTATTTTCCGGCTGTGGCGGCTGCGGTTTAGGCGGCTGCTTTGGCGGTGGAGGCGGCGGAGGCGGTACTCGCTTCCGTTCCTGCACCTTAGATTCAGGCGGATTCGTCATAATTTCGACTATGATCTGCTCTTTTTGTTCCGTATTACGGTCAGCCCCACCAGAGATGAGGAAAGCCATGAAGTAGAACAAGCCGAAAGTAACTGCCCCACCTGCAATCAGTGAAAACAGAAAACGAATCATTACTGATCTCCAGCTATTGAAATTCTCAGGTTATCACCCGTCGCTTTGATCTGGTCCATAACTTTAACCACTACGCCGTGTTTTGCTTCTTTATCAGCTTGCAAAATTACAACTTCAGTAGGTTGTTCTGCTAATAAGCTTTCAATTTTTGCTGAAACACGTTCAACATCAACTTGTTGCTTATCAATCCAGATCTCGCCGTTGTTACGAATTGCAATAAAAATGTTAGCATTTTTTTGCTTCGTAGCTTGGGCCGCTTTTGGTTTATTGACCTCGATACCAGCCTCTTTAACGAACGATGTAGTTACGATAAAGAAAATAAGCATGATAAATACGATGTCAAGCATCGGTGTCATATCTACCGCTGCTTCTTCTTCTTCACGAAAACGTTGTTTACGTGCCATATTTAATTCTCTCTCTAGTGATGAGGCATGCTATCTACAAGTTTGGCTTTCACCATTCTCGCTCTTGCCTCAAGGCGTGAGCTAAAGAAAACTCCAGATAGTGCCGCAACCATTCCAGCCATTGTTGGGATTGTTGCCATTGAAATACCTGATGCCATTAAACGTGCATTACCTGTACCTTGGCTGGCCATGGTTTCGAAAACCGCGATCATGCCTGTTACTGTACCAAGTAAGCCGATTAAAGGACAAACAGCTACTAATGTTTTAATCAACAACATACGCTGATCTAATTTTTCAGACGCTTCAGAAATCCATGCTTCACGGATTCTGTGTGCGTACCAAGACGTAGTGTCTTGGCGGGCATCCCACTTAGCTACAATTCCCTTCGATATACGAGGAAACTCAGCAAGTAAGAACCAATAGCGCTCAATCATTAAAACCCACATAAGAAAGAGTGCTATCGCGACCACGTATAAAACCTGGCCGCCTGTGCCAACAAAATCCCTGATAGATTCCCAGATCTCCATCAGGACTAGCATTAGGCTTTCTCCTTCTCCGCGTGAGTAGCAATAATACCTGCGCTTTGCTCATCAAGGATATGTAATACCGACTTACTACGACCCGCAACAACAGCGTGAAGAAGAATAAGTGGTAATGCAGCAATTAGACCTAGCGCAGTAGTTACAAGTGCTAGAGAGATGTTACCTGCCATGATCTTCGGATCACCTGTACCGAACAATGTGATTGTTTGGAACGTTAAGATCATACCGATTACCGTACCTAGTAGACCAAGTAGCGGCGCGATTGCAGCAAGAATTTTAATGATGTTGATACCAGCTTCGATGCGTGGCGTTTCACGAAGAATCGCTTCATCTAATTTAAGCTCAAGGTTTTCAACGTCTTGATTCTTGTTGTCATGGTACACTTTAAGAATACGACCCAGTGGGTTATTTGTATTCGGTGTAGCAACATTTTTAAGCTGACTCTTAATCTTACTCGTAGTAAGTGTAAGGTCAACAAAACGAATTGCTGTGATCAACATACCTAAACCTAATAACGCAGTGATGATATAACCAACTACGCCACCTTGATGGAAGTATTCTTCAAGCGTCGCTTTTTGTGTATTGATACGTAAGATAGCACCACGTGTTGGATCCACATATACACCAGCATAATTATCAGCAGACGTATTTTCTAAGTCACTGATACCAGCAAGAATATAACCATCAGGTTGTTTACCTAGCGGCTGAATCGATTTAGTTTCAGGCGAATAGATTAAGTAGCCATCGTCTGTTACTAAGTTGAAGTTACCGATACGGGTTACTTTCTTAACTGTTGCGTTACCGTCAAGACCCGCAACTTCAGTTTCAAAAGTAGAAACTTTAGCTGACTCAGTCATTTCAGTTTGTAGCGCAATCCAAAGCTCTTCGAGTTCACGAACTGTTGGTAATTCTTTAGCAGCAGCTAATGAACGTAAGATTTCAGCACGGCCTGGCTTTTCAGCAGAAACAAGTGATGCTTCGATTGAACCAATTGCGTCAGCTGCTGCACGACGTACAACACCAAACATTTCACCCAACGTACCTTGTGCGCTTTGAAGAGCAGCCTCTTTCTCAGCTAAAGTATTTTCGTTTTGTGCATATTCTTTAGTTAAACGATCGCCACGCGCTTTTTCAGCAGCTAATTGGCTTTTTGCTTTATTAAGTAGCGCTTGTTTATCAGCACGATCAGATAAGAACTCTTGTTCACGTTGCTTATTGATTTTGCCTTCTGAGATACGCTCTTGCTTTACTTGTTCAAGAATTTTATCAAGAGCTCCTGTATTTGCATGTACATTAAGCGCGGCACCTGCAGAAACAGATAGTACTGCTGCAACAGCAAAACCTTTAAATAGTTTCTTCATTATTGATTACTCCGCGCCAAAGATTGGTAATTTAACAAGTTCTAATGTCGCTTGCTTACGCGCCATACGAATAACTTCTTTAACAGGTTTTAGGTATTCATCACCTAACTCTTTCCACTGTTTAGTATTGTTATCCCATACCCATGCGTGCTTTAAATCAAACGATTGAGCAACATAAGTGATACGACCAAGTTGGCCGAAATCAACGTTAATGCTCTTACCATCAACTTCTAATGTACCTTGTGAAGCAGCTACTAACGAGCTATATGCAGCTTCGATAGTGTACGCCTCTAACACTTGACGGAACTTCTCTGAAGTCGTTACAGAAGAAGAAACCATTGTTTCACGTAATCTTTCAACACGCGCCAAACGATTGTCACTGTTAAACGGAACGTCCGCTTTGATGAATTGCTCGAGCGTATCAATCATGCGATACATCAAAGGCACAACGTTTTGTTTTGTGTTGTCGATTGTAGCGATTTGACGGTCAAACGATTCGATTGATGCATTTTGGTCAGCGACCAAACGGGCAACGTGATCGTTGTATACTTTCAATAGCTCAGATTCATCAACAACGCTACGGTACTCAGCTAATAACTCTTGAGTTTGACCATATACATTGTCAATTTTAGTTTGAGACTTAACCGCAGCCGTTTGAATTTGTAGACCTGCTTTTTGCACGTCCTTCAAAGGATCTGCAATCACATTGCTGCTTGCGAATGCAAAAGCGCCAACCAACGCAGTTGCTACAAGACTCTTTCTGATTTTAACAGACATAGTTCCCAACCAATTAAGTAATGTTACTTTTATAATTTAATTACCTCCCGAAGGAGACAACCCTGATATCTTTTAATAGATATCAACCCTCCAATAATGCTAAATGCAATGCACGCTGTCAACTTGATGTTTGGAATTTACCAGAAATAAATTAATTCAATCAATACAAACTAAAACACAAAAAACAAAGCGTTAACATAACTGCAACAGGGGGTGAATTCTCATCCGGATGAAAGCCTCTGACTTGCAACAGCTTTACTTCACCCAATGAAAGGTAAAACATTAATGTAACATTTTATGTGTAATCAAGCAGGGTTAAAAAAAGTTCAAAATAATTTCTAATAAGCGTAATCATTTAGTAAAAAAGTCTTTTTATGCAGCAAAAGCTTGAAAGAGCCGTAAAAATCAGCGATGCGACCTTTGAAAGAAACGTGGCATTGTTACATCCCGAACTGATATCCAGTTTCTATTTATATTATAGTCGCTATAAAACTGTTATTTAGGGACAATGAGAAATGCAACGATGTTATTGAGCAGAATATGAGCTATTGAAATAGCATTCATTATTTATCGAATATACGAGAGTAAAATCAAAAGTAAATATACAAGAAGGTGTTTTGAAAGGGAAATTATGGTGAAACAGAGTCCTGTTTCACCAAGTTGAACCTAGGTTCACATAATAAAAATTATGCTAGTTCTACGTTCTCAGCTTCAGGGCCTTTTTGGCCTTGCTTGATGCCGAAAGACACTTGTTGGCCTTCGCTTAGAGTGCGAAAACCTGAGCCTGTAATAGCGCTGAAATGTACGAATACGTCAGGACCATTTTCTTGTTCAATAAAACCGAAACCTTTAGCTTCGTTGAAGAACTTAACTTTACCAGTAACCGTGTTTGACATACCAAATTTTCCTGTAAGTCAATAATTAAAATTCAGCCAGATTGGCTATATCCTCCCTGAGTGAATGCCCAATAAATCGCTGGCATAAAGTACAGGAAGAAGTAATAACCATTAACCGGAAACCTTATACGCCGTACATTAACCAAAAATTCAATACGCAAAAACTCAAAGCAAGATAAGGTTAACACAATATAATTGTTTTAGCTCTATTAATTCCGAATTATTTTAAAGCATTTAACATCAAGTCAAAAAAACAGTTTAAGTGATTAATTTTAGTACAAAAAGCACACTTAACTCAGCTGTGATTTACCCTCGGTATCGTTATTTAATTAGCCAATCGATGGTGTTTTCGGCTTTAATTGGCACCACGCGATCATTCCCTAATGGGTAACTTGCTGGCACTGTCCATGGCTGTTTTATAAGTGTAACTGTGTCTGTATTACGTGCTAAACCATAAAAGTCTGGACCAAAATGACTTGCAAAGCCTTCTAGCTTATCAAGCGCACCGGCTTCTTCAAATGCTTCCGCGTATAACTCAAGTGCAGCATGAGCGGTGTATGCTCCGGCACACCCACATGCGGCTTCTTTTTTATCTTTATAATGCGGCGCCGAATCAGTACCTAAGAAAAACTTAGCACTACCACTGGTCGCAGCACTAATAAGTGCTTGTTGGTGGGTATTACGCTTTAATATTGGTAAACAGTAATAATGTGGGCGGATCCCCCCCGCTAGCATATGATTGCGGTTATATAATAAATGATGTGCCGTAATGGTTGCAGCCACATTATCGGAGGTATTATTTACAAAATCAACAGCCTCTTTAGTGGTGATGTGCTCAAGTACAATTTTTAAATCTGGGAAGTCTTGTACTACATCGATTAAAATCGTCTCTAAAAATACTTTTTCACGATCAAATATATCAATCGATGAATCCGTCACTTCACCATGGATCAACAATAACATACCAACTTCTTGCATGGCCTTTAGTACTGGGTAAATCTTTTTAATTGAAGTTACACCAGAATCAGAATTTGTTGTCGCACCTGCTGGATACACTTTAGCAGCAACAATTTTACCCGTCGCATGCGCTTTTTTGATTTCCTCTGCGCTCGTATTATCTGTTAGATAAAGCACCATCAGTGGCTCAAAATTTCCTTGTGGTCCAGCTGCCATAATACGATCGCGATAGGCTAACGCCGTTTCAGTACAGGTTGCCGGAGGAACTAAGTTTGGCATAATAATAGCGCGTCCCATATAACGGCTTATATCACGTACTGTATCTTTTAATTGATCCCCATCACGTAAATGAACATGCCAGTCATCTGGGCGAGTGATAGTTAACGTTGACTGAGTGTCGAAAGCTTGCTTTGTCATTACTTGTTTCCTCGGCTGAATTTAGTTGATCATATGCATATGCCCTATCTGAGTAAAGATTTTATTGCGGTTTTTACTGACGCTTTTTATCAACAGATAGAATGAAATCACTGGTTCATCAATCGTTTGACGTGTGCTTACCTTTACATACATACCTCGTTAATCTTATTTATTCTTTGTCTAAAAGTTAACACTCCGTTAATATATAGGTTCATTAATGACACAAGACGGTATATTTATGTGTGGCGTATGCAGAATAAAATAGACTTATCTTCAGCGCTTGATGCTAAAACCGAGCAACTGAGTATTATTAATCAGTTTTCATCAAGCTTATTACAGTTAGATAAACTCGATGAACTATTCAACTATGTCACCACTGAAGTTGTTAAACGGTTAGGCTTTGTTGATTGTGTTATTTATATTGCCGATGAAACAGCTACAACTTTGCATGAAGTCGCATCAATGGGAGTGTCTCCTGCTAATAGTAACTATTCCATAGAACGAAAAACCATTGCATTTAACCAAGGTATTACTGGTTATGTTGCTTCAACAGGGCGCGCGGTTATTATTGGTGATGTCAGTACGAATAGCCGTTATATTGCAGATGTACACCCTGCGATGTCTGAGCTATGTGTACCATTAATTTATAAGCAGCAGGTTTTAGGCGTTATTGACTGCGAACACCCGCTACGTAATTACTTTAGTGATGCTCATCTTGAAATTTTAACCACCGTAGCGCATTTACTCAGTGCCAAGATAAATCAGGTCAACACCGTTGAAAATTTACAACAAACAGTGAGCCAATTAAATGCTGCACAAAAACTAGAAGGAACGCTCTTACAAATAGCAAATTTAACCTATCAAGCCAATGACCTAGATACTTTTTTAGAAGCATTACATAGCATTATGACCAACTTGCTACGCGCAGATAATTTTTTGGTAGGCCTTTATAACAAAAGTATCGATATCCTCGATATTGTTTATCTTGTCGAGGAAGGAGTACGTTCAAATGCCCATAAAAAAATATCAAAAGAGCAACTAAAACATACCGCATCTTATTACCTTTTAAATTCAGAACGATCATTACTGTTAAATAAGAAGGAATATCAACAACATATAAATGATGGCCATTTTAAAATGGTGGGTCGTCAGTCCGAATCTTGGCTTGGTGTACCATTTAAGGCAAGCGATCAGATGAGCGGTGTGATCGTGATACAAAGCTACGATAAAACTCACCATTATAATAATCATGACCGCACCCTACTCACGTACGTCAGCCGCCAAATTAGTATGGCCATCGACAGACAACTATCTCGCCAAGCACTGGAACATCGCGCTTTGCATGATGAATTAACTGGGCTTGCTAATCGCTCTTTACTAATTGACCGCATTAAGCACGGCATTTTACGGCTTACTCGAACACCCAAAGGGCGATATCATGCCCTGTTGTATTTAGATTTTGACCGTTTCAAAAGCATCAATGATTCATTAGGACATGAAGTGGGTGATCACTTTTTAATCGCCATTTGTAAGTTAATTAAAGACACAATTCGAAATACCGATACATTCGCACGACTCGGTGGTGATGAGTTTGCTATTTTTATGGAAAATATCACTCACAAAAACCAAGTTAACGACGCACTAAAACGGATTAAAAAAGTCCTCGCTGAGCCACTTAATATTGATGGCCATTTACTGCAAGCTTCGACCAGTATTGGTGTCGCATTTTGTGAAAACGAAAACGATAAAGCCTATCAGTTATTACAGCATGCCGATACTGCTATGTACGAAGCTAAATCAACAGGCCGTGGACAAGTTAAATTTTTTAATAATACCATGCGTAAAAAGCTCAAAAGTCACGCAGATATAGAAAATGATTTACAGCATGGCATTGAGCATCATGAGTTTGAGTTATATTATCAGCCGATCTTTGCTATACAACAGTGTCACGTGGTCGGTTTTGAAGCTCTCGTACGTTGGCATCACCCACGCAAAGGCTTTGTCTCACCGAATGATTTTATTTCAATAGCAGAAAACACCGGGCAAATAATTAACCTCGACCTGCACTTATTAGACCTAGCTGGAAAACAAATAGCAGCGTGGCAACAACAAGGTAAGCGTTTCTTACGTGTAACAGTGAATGTATCCTCGAGGCATTTTGCAAGCATAGACTTTATCTCGCATATTCATGCTATTTATAATAAATATCAGCTAGCATTAGGCTCCTTATGTTTAGAGATCACTGAATCAGGTTTGATCGAAAACTTAGAATTAGCGACCAAGATAATTGAAGGATTAGCGCCATTAAAAGTAATGTTATGTTTGGATGATTTTGGTACTGGTTACTCTTCACTAGGTTACTTACATCAACTGCCAATTCATGTGCTAAAAATCGATAAAAGCTTTATTGATCGTCTTAAAGACAATGCCACGCCATTGGTTGACGCCATTTTGTCATTGGCTTTATCACTTAAGTTAGATGTTGTAGCCGAAGGAATTGAAACTCAAGAGCAACTCATCATATTACAAAAAACGCAGTGTGATTTTGGCCAAGGCTTCTTAAAAGCCAGACCCTTGCCAGCCGATCAAGCAATTTTATTGATTGATAAACCACTTTAAAACAACCATAAAAAAGCCCCGAACAATCAGGGCTTTTATAAATTAACAACAGACCGAATCAGCCAACCAGCCAATGTGCCATCAGGGCAATAACGGGTAACGTGATCAAGGTTCTGAGAATAAATATTACAAACAATTCAAATATATTTACCGGTATTTTACTGCCCAATAAAAGCGCGCCCACTTCAGACATATAAATCAACTGAGTTACACTCATTGCAGCAATGATAAATCGCGTTACATCACTTTCAATAGTGCCCGCAGCTAGGATTGACGGAATAAACATATCAGCAAAGCCAACCATAATCGTTTGCGCAGCGACTTCTGCTTCAGGGATTTGTAATAGCTCTAAAAATGGGATGAAAGGTTTACCTAAATAAGCAAATATTGGCGTATATTCAGCAATAATCAATGCGAACGTACCCACAGCCATAACCACAGGTAATACTGCAAACACCATATCTAATGCGTTATAAATACCTTCTTTCATGGTGCCTGCAAAACCCGGTGAATTTTTAGCCTTGTGCAGCGCTACATGTAGCGCATGGTTGAACACATTTTTGCCATGTGGCACGCGTTCTTTATGCTTATCGGGCTGACTACCATCAATATATATATCTTTTTTAAAGCTCAATGGCGGTATACGTGGCACGATCAGCGCAGCAACAACCCCAGCTAAACAAACCGTTAAATAAAACGGGGCAAATAATTTTTCCAGCCCTACTTGGCCTAATACCACCAAACAAAACGTAATTGATACCGCGGAGAACGTAGTACCGATAATCGCCGCTTCACGCTGGGTATAATGCTTTTCTTCATATTGGCGCGCGGTCATTAAAATTCCCACACTACCATCGCCTAACCACGATGTAGCACAATCAACAGCACTTCGCCCTGGCACGCCAAATAACGGCCGCATAACTCTAGTTAATAACGTGCCAACTAACTCAAGTAAGCCAAAATTTAACAATAAAGGCAGTAATAAACCTGCTAAAATAAATACCGAAAATAACACCGGTAATAAATCTTTTAGCACTAAGCCACCAGTGCTGCCTGATGTAATACCATTGAGAAGTGGAATTAAAAACTCAGGTAGCGTCGATTTAAGATCCGGATTATTAATACTTAAAACCGTTAAGATAATAAATGCCATACCAAATAAACGGATCATTAGCCAAAGCCAATGCACATCAAAAAGATGCTTTAAAATAGTAGATTTCATTAATATCGCAGGCTTAAAAACCTTGAAAATAAATGACAAAATACCTGTAGTACAAATAATTAGTGTGATCAGCGCATCAGCATACGAGGTGATATGTGCTTGCACCGCTTTTGCCATAACAGCGATAGGAATAGTCATTGCTCCGTCCATTGGCACTGGAGTCATGAATAAGAGAACCCCAATCAATGACGGAACTAAAAAATTAAACCATACCTTAAAGTCAAACGGCGGGTGAGAGGAAGTTAGATTAGACATTGTTTTCAACCTGTAGAAAGCACAAAAAGAGCAAAAGCTCTTTTTGTGCTGTTATTATTATTTATTATTAAATTTTAATTCCGCGTTGGCGCAAAGCACTTTCTAACGCTTGTTGTAAGTCACTCATAGTACCTGGCTCTAACGTTGTGCCTTCATCGTCCATCCACGTTAAGCTAGTACCACCTTCTTTGGTACGACTGACTAATATTTGATATTGGCCGTTTTCAATCGGCAATTCAGCAAGTTCTTCACCCCAAATTGAATCCCAAACACTTGATTCAGGCTTGTTGTAATCAGCCGTGATCAAACCACGTTCTTGATCAATTTCAACAATTGTAAACGATAGGCGCTCAAGGAACCCTGAGAAACGATCGAATATGACTGAGTAATCTTGTTCAGTTACCAGTGCCGCATTACCTTTATTGTCAAAGCCCATTTCCAACGAAATAATACCTTGTTGTTTACGGATTTCAACTTCAAGTTGACGATAGCGGTAATCAAACTCAGCAACAACTTGGTTTAGTGCACGCACTTCTAACTGTTGTTGTAAAATTGGCGTCAATGGCACATCTTTACTTTTGTATTCAGCTAGCTTAGCGCTTAACGAAGCCGTACGTTGATGCGATTTCTCTTCAATAGTAAAAATAAAACGTTGCTCAGATACCGCGGTATCGCTATCCCATAACCAACCTTCTTCAGGTTTAATAATGGCATACCAGTTAGTTTCGATTAAACCTAATGACTTATCTTGTTTGATTGGCTTTGTTTGGTGCTCAGTTAATACAGCGTGCACTGAATCCCAAATAAACTCATTTAAATCTGCAATACCGTCATTTTTATCAAAATATACGCGTGCTTGTTTATCTCCTTCTTCAACCCAGCTGCCTTTAGCAACGGTTAATACCTGTGCTGGCGGACGATAGTTTGTTGAATCCGGATTATTGTCATATTCCGCCACTTCCATTTTATAAATGGGGTCTAAAGCTGGCTGAGCCAATTGTTCAGGCACTTTTACCGGCTCACTGGCACGGTAATTACGTTTTTGATGCGCTTCATCAGTGAACACACCACACCCTGACAAGCTAACCAATACGCTTACAGCAAGCGCTTTTGGGATCCAATACTGCACAGATAATTCTCCTTAGCATACCCTTAATTGTTTTAACAAATATATGAGTGGGTTATGCCGATTTGGTTCAGTGTAAAGTCAATATTAACTTTACGTATCTTGTTTTTATGCAAAACCCGTTACTTTGGGATATGACTAAACGTAAATGCCAGCCAATTAATAATGCAAAATTTTAACTATGGTACTTTCCCATGCCACTAAAAACAAGAAACACCGTGCTTTAATAACAGCTTAATTATCTCAGCCTATAGTTTAGCGCTTGTTTTATGTTAAACTTCGCCGCCGTGTGGTAGTAATTGCCGGCTTTGCTTACTCTGATTATTATTAATAATATAACCTAGGTACTTGAATTCATGACTACTTTTTCAAATCATCAGATCGTTTTAACTGCCATTGGCGATGATCGCCCTGGTATTGTCAGTGAATTAACCCAATTAGTCAGTGACTGTCACTGTAATATTATTGATAGTCGCATTGCCATCTTAGGTAATGAATTTACATTTATTATGCTGTTATCTGGTGATATGTCGGCAATCAGCCGCATTGAACACACCCTGCCCCTTAAAGGTATGGAGCTGGGCTTACTCACGATGATGAAGCGTACAGCCAGTCATACCCAAAGTGAGTTTTGTGCCGGCTACACCCTCGAATATACAGGTATCGATACGCCGGGTACGTTAAGTAAAGTCACCCGCTTTTTTGCCGACAACCAAATTAGTATTTGTTCTTTAAAGTCAGATACCTATGACGAAGAGAAAGATACAAAAATGCGCTGTGAACTGGAGTTTAACATCCCTGTTGAGGTTGACATTGATACGTTTAAAGTTCAATTTGAAGATTTGTCACGTACTCTAAACGTAGACTACATATTTCGACGCATTCGCTAAGGAGCAAAGCATGAACACCATTAATCCATTACAAGCCGGCGACAAAGCCCCCGCTTTTAGTTTACAAAACCAAGATGGCGAAACAATCGTCCTTGCAGAGCTGTTAAAAGAGCAGCAAGTATTAGTGTACTTTTATCCAAAAGCATCAACACCTGGTTGCACCGTGCAAGCTGAAAACTTACGTGATGAAAAAGCCGTGTTAGCACAGCTAAATACCCGCGTGGTTGGTATCAGCCCTGATCCGGTAAAAAAATTAAAGAACTTTGAAACCAAAAAAGAATTAAACTTTGACCTACTTTCAGACGAAGATCACGCGATTGCAGAAGCATTCGGCGTATGGGGTTACAAAAAGTTTATGGGTAAAGAGTACGACGGTATTCACCGTTTAAGCTTCTTGATCGACCAAGACGGAACAATAAAGCACTTTTTCGATAAATTTAAAACCAAAGACCATCATCAAGTGGTACTGGATTATTTAACTAAATAATCGGTGCTAGGTACTACAGAGTTGAACTTAAGCGTTGCCTATTGGCAACGCTTTTTTATGCACGTGAGTACGAAATAAAAGCGCACCGATGACATACTTGTAGTTGTAATTAAAAAACTACTTTTTACATGACATTGCTAACGGTTTTACTATCAACAAATTGTTCAAAACTGATGATCTTACCCTCTTTGAGTATCCATAAATGAGCGACTCGGGCCTTAAAAAATTTGCCTGTGGCTTTATTAGTTCCGCTATAGCTGCCATAAGCAAACACCTTGTCGCCAGCAGCAACATAGTCTTCTACCGCAAAATTATAACCATTCCATTCACTGCCTAACCGTACAAATACATTTTTTTCAATTTCATCAAAGCCTTGGTAGGTTCCGGCATATGGAAAACCAGCGGCTTCCGTCCATTGTGTTTCGTTTGTTATATAACGCTTGAGGTTTTTACCGTTTTCTTCTGAGGTCTTGCCTTCATAAGTACTTTTTACAATATCAAGATTGGTCATCGATTTAGTCTCCAGATTAAAACTATTGTAATGTTCTAATGACGATATTTTGGCAGTGGTACTGCATGCTTGAAGCATAGCCAAAGCCATTACTATCGTGATCACTCGCTGAATTTCCCCCATCAAATGAAGCCTGTACAAAGAGTTGAACAGACCTTTCAAACTGCAAGCAGCTTGAAAAGCCTAAATAAATTTAAGCTGTAGTAATTAGCCCCAAGGCATCTCGCCCATAATAACTTTGGCACTTAACGCCAATACGCTATCGCCGCCAATATTTGGATAGCTTGCTTTCATTTTACTCATTAATTCACTTGAATTAGCTGAAGACTTGGCTGCAGCTTCAAAGTCTTGAATGTATTTGCGAGTAAAGTGCACCGCTTCAATAGTCAATGGCTTATCACCTAACATATGACCAGAGATCACAGTTTTAGGATGCAGCTGCTCAATAACATCCAGGGTTTTATACCAATTTTGACGTGATTCAGGTGTTTGCGTATCTGCTAAAAAAACATGCATGTTGTTAAATACCACAACACCACCCAACATAGTTTTAGTCGAAGGGATCCATACAAAAGTATGTTTCGGATCATGACCGTCAAGACCAACAATATTCACTTTTTCACCATCAACCAATAAGGTGTCGCCTTGCAATACTTCTGGCAAAACCAGTTTTTGCGGTGCGTTTTCTTTAAGAATTGGCCCCCAATAAGCCTTTTTAGGCGCCATTGACGCTTTAATATAATCTCGGGTTTTAGCAGTTGATAATACCTTAGCATCAGGATAGGCCTCGGTGATCACGTCTAAGCCAAAATAATAGTCAGGATCACCATGACTAATGTAAATAGTGGTTAATTTTTTACCTGATTTTTTAATCAACTCAACCACTGATTGTGCATCATTGCGCTGAAATTGCGCATCAACTAAAACCGCTTCGGTTGGACCGCTGATCAACACCGAACTAACTGGGAACGTGCTTTTTTGTTGTGGATTAAACACACTGGTTTCAAGTGTTGCACTAACTGCATTGGCAGATACTGCCATCATTGTAGCAAGCGTGCTTGCCTGAATTAATTTAGATAAAAATGTCATAGTAGCCTCTAAAATATCGCTCATTTAGCGAGTAAATTGGGTGTTTTTAAACGTATAAAATTATTGGTTAATCAATGGTATTAATTAAGTGTTTTACATAAGCTAACCACTGCTGTGGCTGAGCGTAATAACGCGAGTGGTCTAATTTCGTAAATGCGCCATCGCCGTGCTCAAACGCAAGTGTTGGAAACCCACTACCGCCAACTAAATTCAACATCTGCCGCGCTTTAATTATTTGCTGCTGCGTTTTTTCGCCACTAAAAAGGTCAAATGCATTTAAAAAAGCCCCAGAGCTAGCACCAAGTTGAGTGGCTATGTTAGCTAAATTAGCTATATCAGACTGAGAACGGCCAAGTACAAATTGATCAACTTGCATTCTATGCAGCATGGCAACAGTATTAATACCTAACGATCCACCAGCTAATAGCGCCGTGATCGGCGTATCTGAATCTAAAATTCGCTGCTTATCATCTAATAGCGTTTCATAATAAGTTGGACTAAATACTTGCCCCGTTAAACTCGTGATCCTGTTATCCATGGCGATTATTTGCTGATGAAAATCAGCTGATAACTGACGTTTATTAGCCCCTGAAAATAAGCCGCCGCCATACAGCTTAATATCTATTGTTGTTAATTGAGTAAGCTCATCAATCAGCGGTGCGACGGCATAACACCAACCACACTGCGGATCCATAATGAAATGCAAGGTCTTCATTTTATTTTCCTGTCAGCAGTATTAAATTTATGAAACAAGTATAAATTGCAAATATGTTGCAATAAACATCACAACAGGCAATAGTTAATTGCATATATCGAACATATAGGAATTAAAATGGACAGGATCACCGCAGCTCAAGTCTTTGTTAGAATTGTCGAGCAAGGTAGTATGGTCAGCGCAGCGCATTCGTTAGATATGTCGCGCTCGATGGTAACAAGGTACTTAAGTGAAATGGAAGGTTGGGCGAATAGTCAGTTATTACACCGCTCTACGCGTAAACTCACGCTCACCGCCGCAGGTGAAAAAGCTTTTGTAAATTGTCTGTCGTTATTAGATTTAGCCAAAGAAGTGTCTATCCCTTTAGAGCAAGATCATGTCGCACAACCTGAAGGGTCGATCCGTATTTCTTGCTCTCAATTTGTCGCCGCTAATTTATTGCCAGCAGTAATTGATCAGTTTTTAGATGAGTATCCCAAAGTACATATAGATATTCATATCAGTAACCAAGTAACTAATTTAGTTGAAGATAGAATCGATCTAGCAATACGTATTACCAACGACTTAGACCCCAATATCATTGCACGCCCACTGGGTCGTTGCCGCTCAGTATTATGCGCCACCGAAGATTACCTAAATCGTTTTGGTTACCCTGTTTACCCTGATGATTTGGCCAAACATAATTGCTTAATTTATTCTAATTTTGGAAAAAGTTTGTGGCATTTCAACAAAGAAGAACTCGCGGTTGTTACTTCAGTCGCTGGCAACTTCAGTGCGAATGAATCAATGCTCTTACTTCAATCAGCACTCAAAGGACGCGGTATCTCTTTACAACCTAAACATGCCGTACAACAGTTGATCAATGATAAAAAGCTGGTTCATGTGCTCCCCAACTATGAGCCAGCGTCCTTAGGTATTTACGCCATATACCGTTCTCGCAAACATCAATCTATCGCGATTAGAAAGTTACTCGAGCGCCTAATTGCGCATTTTGAAAAAACAGACACTTAAAAATACAAATAACTTAAAATTAATAAGCGCATAAACCAGCTAATGCTACTTAAACGCCCGTGGTATTGCTCATCACTGCATATGCACACACATCAATGCAAAATACCTTTAGCCAACGCGAGTAGTTTATCTTCTAGCCAACCCCTGCGGTGCTCATAGGAGTGGTCTGTAAAACGGTCTTCACCGTATAAAAATGCTCGGCGCACACAGCGGGAAATACAAACTTTAGGATGGGTGCCATCTTTGTTTTGTCATCTTTGTTTTGCTTAAGCCGAAGCAAACCGATAATGCCTAGCGTTGGGAATCCGTCTGAAATGCTTTGTTAGCAATATGGCTCAACCCTAGGCACTGAACTCTTCTAATGCTGAAACTGCCACTTCAGCTTTGCCACTTTGAACAAAGATATGGTCGTGATAATAAGCTGCAATGACATTAGCACTGATACCTTTTGATGCTAACTTGCTAGCAACTGCTGCTGTAAGACCAACAGCCTCTAAGCTGGAGTGTACCGTCAGGGTGATTTGACTGTATGTGCCATCAAACGACAAACCTGCCTTTTCTGCCGCTGATTTTTCTAGAACCAAAGTTAAACCCTCAGATTCAATAAACGTAGCAACTGGATTTAGCTCTACATAGTCTGTTAGAACACCAGAGACTGTGCAAAACACAAACTCTGACTCCACTAATTTTGGACTCATAGAGCGCAATAATTCATCTAAGTCCGTGATTCCAGACATATTGATTTCCTCTTATATTGCTAACGAGCCTGTAGATTAACTCGTTTTTATTTGTTTTTATTAATAAACAAACCATAGCTGATTTCCTATTTTGATTCAATCGGTTACTTCGATTTTACGTAAAATATAAAAAGAGGATTTGCTGTTGCTTTAATTGGCGTTTTGGAATGTATGACAGGTGTTTAAGTGGCTTATTTGAAGAGGTAGCAGCTTACCTTTATTAATGCATCGTGTTTTGCAGCTTTTCTATATTATGAACTAAGCAATATAGTTGCCGCAGAATGAAGTGAAGGCATTCACTTTCGTTTCTCCTCGTAAGGTCAATTTATTCATGCATTTTCGCCACGAAGCCCGCTATCGATGTGTAATGCGGCTGAATATCCTCCGACACACTCATGAACAAAATATTATTCTCACACACTTTGGCAATTCGGCGACTACTGATCAAACCATGTGCGTAACCAAGTAAAATAATCTTTAGCATCACCGAAGGCGGATACGCCGCTGCGCCCGTTTTATCATTGTTATACCACGCATCGAATTTATTTTGGCAGGATAAGTCAGGCTTGACTCCTTACCTAATGAAAGAGCCATAACAATTTACCGTGGGTGAATAATACCTATTAGATCACAGTAACCCAGTGGATTCAAGGTTAATAAGCAATCAAGTTAAATGTGTAAAATCAGTTCCTAAAAAGAGTAATTCTACAACCTCAACGTCCAAAGCAGCCGCGCTGTTGTTTGGCATCGGTTGCCTTTGCTCGTTAGTGTTTGTTCAGTTTTTGCATCAGTACTAAAAGCTCATTTAAAACCAATTCTGGTTCATCAAACTGCACAAAATGACCACTTTTTCCAGTCAACACAGATTTACCCTGTGGGAAAGCACTAGCCCACCCCTGCCATAGCTCACCCCACATTTGCCTGCCCTGATCCGTAAAAAACAAATTGGCCGGGCTATCTACTTTTTTTACAGAGGTAATCACCGTTACGGGTATATCTTTGATTTGTGGATAATCAGGTAGCGGCCTTTTACTCCAGAAATCCAGATATTGGTTCGACATACCATCGGCCATGTCATCCAGTTTGATCTGAGCAATTTCTCGATTAGCTTTTTCTAAATCAATAGCACGCAATATATCAACATCATGTTCGGAGGATGGATCTAACATTAACAATGCTTTTATTTGTTTTGGGTAAGCTGCAGCGAACTCTCTCGCAACGCTGCCACCATATGAATGAGCAACTAAAATGACCGGCTGGTTAACATCTAATGCAACTAAAAGCTCGCTGGCGTATTCTGCATAATCACTCGATGTAAAGTGCCTCTTAATGGCTGTGGAGTTGCCATTTCCAACTCTAGAATAACGAATAACCGTGGCATGCTCGGCTATTTGGTTAAAAACTGGCTCCCAGTCAGACATGCCAGCACTACCACCAGCCTCCAAAAGAACTATATGCTTACCGTTACCTGCAACTTCATACTCAAGTTCAAATTCATTGACGTTGATAAGTGCCGGTTGAGCTGAAACAATAAAAGATAATGCAATACCAATAAACGTGATTAATTTCAAAATTACTCCTTAAAAAATTAATAATTTTATAGTGCGCTCGTCGCTCATTTTCTTGATAAGCGCCACCCTGCCTCAATGGGAGACAATGAAGTCGAACACTATCTAGAACACTTAGTGTTAAAGCAAAATGTTGCATCACGAACCCAAACCTCAGTACTCAATTCATTGTCATTTTTATACAAGCACATAATAAACAAGGGGGCAGATCAGTTGCTTCATAATACTTAGCCATAATTGTTCAGGTACTGCCATATGAGTAGTGTTGTGAAGCAACGAACCTGACCCCCTCATTGACCCATTCTGTTAACTTGTCTTTATAAGAAGTTAAAAAGCAAAGGTAAAATGACAGACATGTCATTATTTAAACACTTAGCTGCAAGCCTTTCACCTTGTTCATTAATGATAACAATACTATTTAAATGCAAGTCAATTCCACCATATAGTTTCATACTAAACCCGTCGAGATGATGTTTATTTTTTGGTCAATATAACTGTATCGAAAAACTCGAGGAGCTTTGTAATGAACACTCTGATGCAATGCGAATGCGGGGCTCCAAGTCAACGTAGCAAAATCAAAAAGACAAGCTGGAGTATGATTATCGGGCGAGAATATTTTTTGGATTATAAATTAATCGAAGTATGCTCCCGCCCTGCTCTAAAAAATAAGGTCTGCTGAACTAATGTAATACCCTGTAATGTAAAAAAAACCAACAAAAAAGTAAACTGATAATTCCAAAAAATGAGTACCGTTAAGCAGTAAATTATCGCTATTTTAATAAAAACACTACAGAGTTGAAAGGAATAACCTAATGGAAAATTTTACGAACGGACGCATAAATATTAATGCGCATGCCCTACAGTTACTAAGAAAAAAAAGCTTTAAGTCAAGAACAGTTAGCTCAAGAATGTACCGATAAAAGGTTACCCATTTCAGTTTCATCAATAAAAAGAGCTGAAGCTGGAAAAAAAGTACTCTACAGAACACTGTCTATATTTGCACGCTTCTTCCAAGTCAGTATTGATGTACTACTTCCTAATTCGCCTATTCCTGTTTGGTTGTACACTCATTTAATGAGGTTATCAGTAGATCCTTGTCTAGGCAGAGAATGGGAATTACATCAATTGCACTCACTATTGAATTATGCTGAAAGTCAAAATTGCGCCAAGACTATTTATATTTACGGTATAACTGGCAGTGGAAAAACCCATTTAGTTAATCACTTTATTGATTGTGTTAAATCTGCAGGAAAACGTTATTTAGCGTTTAACCAACCACATAATTGTCCCGCCCATAAACTCAAATTTTCTACATTTAATTTTATAAAGCAACTGCTGCAAATAGAGAGTACGGTCACGGATGTGGTGATTAAAAAAAAAGTAAATTTGGTTGCAAGCTCTTCTCTAAGTTATTTAAGGACGCTGCAATTATTGGGACTTTCTCTCAATCAAAATCAACGTAACACGCTAGAAAAGCAAACACCGCAGCAAATGAATAAAATAGACCAGCTGATTGCCTGTGATTTAATCGACTATGCCGCTCATAGCCGCATCGCACTGATCACTATCGATGATGTGCACCATTTAACCTGTACACAGATGCAATTTCTACGTTTGTTTACTGAACAGGAATACGCGCAGCCTATCTTATTCATTTTTACTGCTCAGCCTAAAGGTCTATTTACCTCGGTTCCTGAATGGTTGTCTCTTGCGCACACCATACCATTAAAACAACTCAACCAAGACGCTCAAATTCGCTTAGCAAAACATTATCTTGCCAACAGAGGATTATCTATTGCGAAATATCAAACCAAAATAAACGTGGCAATAGAACGCGCTGCTGGTAACCCCGGCTTTTTACAGCAACTACTGCTCACTCCCAATCCTCAAAAGTGTAACCCCACAGAATTACAGGAGGTTATAGACAATATACTGACCGGTATGCCGATAGAACTTATAGAGCTATTCCTGTTTTCTGCTTTACAAGGGTTTCATTTTAGTGCCTGTCAATTAAGTCAGTTTACACAGCAAAAACACATTTATGCACCACTGTGTTTAGTTCAAAAAATGTTGTGCAGTGGCTTAGTCGTTCGTAAATCGGACCACTACAGTTTCTCACATCCGTTAATTTGGGAAGGTATTAAAAACTATCAACCTCTACTTGTTAAAGGTTCAGTTAAATAATACAAGTGAGCCGGATCTGAGCCGATATAAAGAACGATAAAAAAATATCTTTTCGTTGAACTCAACAATATGCGCATTCATATAGCAAAAAGTTTTGCATGCGCATGTTTACCTTCATTCAATGAAAGGAAAAATCATGTCTGTACAGTTGAAAGTAACACCAAATATGCCCTCTGAGGTTTGCAATAGCGATGACCTAAATAGCAAACTGATTATTAGCCAACTTAAAACCAATCCAGAACTATTTTGGCATTACTGGTTAGGGTTGGAAAAAAGAGTATTTAATTACTGTTTATATCGTTTAACTAAAAACTTCCATGATGCTGAAGATCTGTCACATGACACCATGTTAAAAGCTTATCAAAAGTTACCGGAAGCTAAATCTGATATAAAACTACAGGCTTGGTTATTTCAGCTTGCCCGTAATCACTATTTTGACCAATTAAGAAAAAATCAGACTTACTTTAAGTATCAAGCGACGCAATTAGTAGAAGAGCCTGATAATGAAGATGAAATGTTTAACCAAGCCGTAAACAAAAGCATCAGCCGTTTTATTGAAAAAACAATTAAAAATATGCCGGAGAAATACCGGATAGTCGCGTTGGATTATTTCTTTAATGACAAATCCTACAAGCAGATAAGCCAAGAACAAGCACAAACTGAAGCTCAAATTAGAAAATTGATTTTTCGTACCCGAAAATACATTGTCCCACTAATTTTTGATTATTTAGTTAATTAAATTGGAACGGAATTTAAATCTCAAACGTTTATATAATAGCACCACAGAATACCGAGTTAAATATGACACTTTTAAATTAAGTTAATTGTTAAGTGTCTTATTAATTACTTTATATAACGGCTGATTAAATTACCATTGAACAGTATAAAGCCTCTGAATTTATATTTTAGAGTCAATATTGAACAAATAAAACAATCATAAATTAATATTAACACGAAGGAATTAAAAATGTTTTGTGATACTCAGATCACCTATATCAATAAATCATTGAATAAAGATATGCCTAAAATATTTGTCTTCGCAACTAACGAGCTACCTTCGTTTAACGCCTTACAAGATGGCATTGCTTGGAAAGTCATTTCAAAGATAGGTAGAGAGTCAATGAGCCGTTTTACTTACCCAGCTCAAACAAAAATATTTGCCAGTTGGGAAGATGATTGTAACCAGACTAAAGCTTTAAATTGTACCCAAGGTAAACGTTATACGGTGACAGAAACCAACACAGGAATAGTATTAGTTGAAAATGGTAATGCCGTCAGAAGCGATGAAATAGAGCTTACCAATGAGATAAAAGTTCAAAATGGTGTAAGTGCTTACTTGAGTAAAAATGATCGCGTGTTAGTGAAGAAAAATATTGTTGCTTATGGTCAAAAAGCATCATTTCGTTTGTTACCTAAACTTTACTGGGGGATCGCTTCTGAAATTAATCAATCAGATGCTATAGGCTCGGCTGTATTGGATTCAGATAACTTTTTTGTGCAAAACCTAGAAAGTGTTTCGATGGCTACTGTGTCATTAAACGGAAATGCCAAAGAAGGATATACATTTAAGATCGAAGATCAAAAATAAAAGGTAGCACAGCTTATGAAAACTCAAATCAAGTTCATCAATCACTCGATGAACAAAAGCTTACCACACGTTTTTATTTTTGCTGAAAGTGGCATGCATGATTTTAATGCTATTACAGACGGTATTGCCTGGCGGGTGTTGAAAAATGTTGGCAGAGGCTCGGTCGCCTCACTTATTTATGAGCCTGATTTTACTATCAGAGCTGGTTGGAATAATGGCGCTGACACGACCAGAATGTTACTTGCTGAAGTTGGTAAACAATACCAAATAATTGAAGATAATACTGGTGTGATCTTGGAAAAATCCGGTAATGCCAGTACAAAAGACATCATTGAGTTGGTGAATAACATCCAAGTTGATAGTGGGGTTTCTGCTCAGCTTTGTAATGGTGGTAAGGCCATCATAGGAAAAAAAATCGTCGGTTATCAGCAAAGTGCCATTTTTAAACCAAGTAATAAACTTTATTGGGGATTAGCATCAGAAATTAGCGAAGGTAAAGGGCTCGCTTCTAAATCGGTAGTGTTAAATTCAAATCGTTTTTTTGAGCTGGATTTAAGCGGTGTAGCAGAGGTATTAGTCTCACTCAATGGTAATGCCAAAGATGGCTATCATTTTCAGGTTGAGCAGTACAGCTAAAAAAGACATAACAGATATGAATGCTTTTGAAATTAGTAGACTTAACCCAGTTGCGCTTAACCGACTATTAAACATGGATGGTATTTGGTATTACTGCCAATTAAAAAACGGTAATACAAAAATCAGCTGTCGACAACTTGAACTGTCTATTGCTCAGCTCGATACGATAAAAAAAAAGTAACCCAATTGGGCGGTGAAATTGTGTCGTCCAATATCATGCAAACCTTAGATAAACCCAACCGAAGGAAACAAAGAATGAGTAACTCTATTATAATCACTTCGAGCTATAAAGTTATTGATCAAGAAGCCTTTAAAGCTTCATTGACTGAAAATTTAGGCTCAGATGCTAATTTACAAAAAAATATCAAAGCCAAACTGGATAAAGTCGCTGAAGAAGCGGACCAAAATAAGCTGGAAGGCAGCACTGTATCTATAGATTCAATGATTAAAACAGTATCAAGTAATGCTCAAGATGCTATTCAACTGACTGTCACAGATAGTACATCAACACTTACTATCTCTGAGTCATTTAATATGACACTGGAAGTTGTAGTAACCGATACGTTAAAAACCGCAAACGGTGTTGATTCTAAAGTCTCTTATACTAAAAGCTTCCCACTAAATGAGCCATCAGTTTCTGGCGTTACAAGTGTGATAGCTGCGTTAAATTCATTCACTGAAGGGAAGCTTTTTGATAAAACCTTAACGTCTGTGGAAGTAAAATCAGATGGCACAGATGCTAGCAGTAAAGCGAGTTAACTGCCGTTTGCTAACTAAACTCATGTAAACAACCCCCCAACAAACCCAAGTAGGAAAATTATGCCTTCAAATATTGAAATTACTTATGTAAACAATTCTATGAACAAAGACTTACCTAAAATTTTTGTTTTCACTAAAAACGAAACACCTACCTTTGATGCGTTAAAAGAAGGTGTGGCCTGGCGAGTGATCCCAGATATTGGCCGTGAATCTTCCAGCACCTTTGTTTTTCCAATTGAAACCAGTGTTGGAGCGACTTGGCAAGAAGGACAAAATAAAACGCAAGTTCTACCATCGGTGATTGGTAAGCGTTACACCGTCGATAAAAATGATACTGGCGTAGTATTAACCGCGAATGGAAATGCCTCTGATACTAAGTCAATTGATGTTAATAACGATGTTAACGTACCTAATGGGATCAGTGCTCAGCTATATAAAGACGGCAAGTTGATGATGGAAAAAAGAATTGTCGGTTTTGGTCAAAAAGCGACATTTATACTTAAACCTAAGTTGTATTGGGGCGTCGCTTCGGAAATTGAAGAAAGCCAATTATTAAATTCAGCGGTACTTAATACCGATAGCTTCTTTGAGCAGGATCTGGAAGGTGTCACTAAAGCAACCATTTCACTTAATGGTAATGCCGAAGACGGTTACAGCTTTAAAATCGAAAGTCAACAATAACCCCATTATGGCAAAAAAGCCATTTATAACATTAAAACCACTTACTCAATGAGAGATAAATTATGCCTTCAAATATTGAAATTACTTATGTAAACAAATCTATGAACAAAGACTTACCTAAAATTTTTGTTTTCACTAAAAACGAAACACCTACCTTTGATGCGTTAAAAGAAGGTGTGGCCTGGCGAGTGATCCCAGATATTGGCCGCGCATCTTCCAGCACCTTTATTTTTCCAATTGAAACCAGTGTTGGAGCGACTTGGCAAGAAGGACAAAATAAAACGCAAGTTCTACCATCGGTGATTGGTAAGCGTTACACCGTCGATAAAAATGATACTGGCGTAGTATTAACCGCGAATGGGAATGCCTCTGATACTAAGTCAATTGATGTTAATAACGATGTTAACGTACCTAATGGGATCAGTGCTCAGCTATATAAAGACGGCAAGTTGATGATGGAAAAAAGAATTGTCGGTTTTGGTCAAAAAGCGACATTTGTACTTAAACCTAAGTTGTATTGGGGCGTCGCTTCGGAAATTGAAGAAAGCCAATTATTAAATTCAGCGGTACTTAATACCGATAGCTTCTTTGAGCAGGATCTGGAAGGTGTCACTAAAGCAACCATTTCACTTAATGGTAATGCCGAAGACGGCTTCAGCTTTAAAATTGAAAGTCAGCAATAAACTTTTAAGTAAAGAATTAACCCATCACTAAACAATCAAATTAATCACTTACTTCCCCAACGTTATTTTACGTTCATCTTTGTAACAATAGAGCTGCAATTAAATTGCCTATTATTAATAAGAAAGGGCTACTCATCGCTCAAATATAGGGAAGGTATATCTTAAATTTGGTTGGTTAATGGGAGTTGATAGTGGCCTTTTAAGACCTTAATCAGGTGTTAAAAGGCCATAGACGATGAATAGATAGTGGGAATAAATACCATTGTCTTTAAACCCTATTGTTATAGGCAAGTGACAGAGCCTGTAACAACATAATAAATAAAGGAAGTAATTAATGGATATCTTAATCAGGAATGAAGCAGGAACAGCCCCTGTAGCAACAGCTCAAAGTGATGACGCGAACATAAACGTCAATGATTTACATGTAACAAACCTTGATCCTACCGGTTTAATTATTCTTAATTCTGACTATCTCGTTGGTTTAGATGATGGTACAGGTATGGTTGGGCGTACTTGCATAGAAAAAAATGGCAATACAGCGACATTTAGAAAATAGTCATAACAACTATCTAAAACCGATGAAAGTGGGCTTTAGCTTAATTGTTAAAATAAAGAGGTCAGTTACTTATCTAATGATACTTCCTATTTTACGGTAGGGTTTTAATCATAATTGAAGCGCTTCATTAGAGAAGTAGCTCGACCCTTTACTCCTTATCTGAACAAACTCATACAACTCAATTAACTACAGGGTCAAAGCCAAATGTCTAACATGGTTGCTTGCCCTGATATATATACACAAAAGGATATCTATATGAGTAATAATAAAGCACTGATGGTTGGCTACCTACAAAGCTGGTCAAACATCACATTTACACAAGCAGCTGAGCAAGGTTATACCGCGATTGTGATGGCATTTGGTAAAATTGATGGTGCCACTGTTGGTATTTTTGGTGATGCATTTGCTGCATCTCCTTCAGAAACAGCTTTGAAAGCAGACATAAAAAAAGCCAAATCAAAGGGTGCACAGCAGGTATTATTTTCAGTCGGTGGTGAAATTAATACCTATAATCCAAATAACGTTTCAACAGTCGTGCTTGCTCAGAATCTAGTTGAATACCTAACAGATTATGGTTTCACTGGCGTAGATTTTGATTTGGAAATTGATGGTGATGGTAAATATTTGGATGAGCTTTGTCAGGCCATAAAACGACTTGCTCCAACATTGCTTATTACAGCTGCCCCTCAGGTAAATCAATTCGCTCCAGGTTCTGATTTATACTTGGTTTCGACTGGTCATTTTCGTATGTACGATCAGGCAATAAATAATAATCGTTTTGATTATTTGTTTATTCAGGCATACAACAATCCATGGCCTAAAGTTGATGGCAGTAAAGAAACAAATGTAGATTTTATATCTAAAAGTTTCATTAACTTAAAAAAATCCATTCCTGCAGAAACTCAAATTGTTATTGGTGAGCCAGCTAATAGAGATGCGGCCGGAACAAGTATTTTTACAGTCCCTAATGTTCCTGTAAATATCTACCCGTTAATTAGCGATCAATACCAAGCTATTTGTAAAGACCCACAGTTTGGTGGTGCTATGGTTTGGAGTATTAATTTAGATGCACAAACAGGCTACCAGTTTGTTAAAGCGGTCAAAGATACTATCTGATCCTTTGCCGCTCAGTCACCAATCCTATGTTTTACCCTTGTGCTTTGCAAATGTGAGCATTCCTTGTACGCATTGCTCACATCACAAAGAGAAACGCACTTCTTTTTTGCGTTTTTTGGTGTGTAAAATCTAGATTTAAGATCTGTGAATATTTCAGCCTATTTAATGAACCGAAGTGGCGGAAAAATACGCAACATGTCACTTCTACTATAAATCATGTGTAACCTAGCCCTTTGTCATCTCTAAAAATATATTTCCCCAACTAACTTTCCATATGTATCAAGGATAAACGCTATGCATTCCGTATTACATTATACTGTTCAACCAGGTGACACCCTTACACTGATCACAATTTCAATAAGAGCCAGTGCAGGTGTTGGTGTTAAAGACGTTATAGCAGCAAACCCTCAAGTTAACTTCGACTCGCTATCAGAAAACACTTTGCTCAAAATACCTTACTACTCAGCAGGCGGGCATTTTATATATCAAACTCAGAAAGGCGATACTACGCAGTCAATTTGTGAGGGATTAGCCAATACTGCAACACTTACGGTACTCGATTTAATTAACCACAACTACGCAATATGCAAACATAAAAGAACGCTCGATCTGAGCAATTTAAAGGTAAACCAAGTTTTATCTATTCCCTATACGCCTGCATTGAATACCGTAACGGTAGTACCATGATAGACCAATAAACTAATATCTATTTTCTAGTTTAAATTTTTACGCACACAAAAACGGCATTGCCAGAGCTTTCACCCCATGGGGTTATTTTTTCGTAGTCATGTTCAAACACATGTATTTCAAAATAAGGTTTTAGGGCTTCTTTTAACTGGGCAAAACTAACAGCGACCATTGGGTGCTCGTCGTGCCATATGAATGTTTCGTCTGCTATTGCTTTATTTATACTGAGCTTTAATGACTGTTTTTCGCCACTGCCACTGTAATTCCAACCAGAGCGGAATGTGAATAGGCTGCCCGCGTTTTCAGCGCTATGCTCTACAAATGAATCGTTATCGATGTGATTTTTATCAACAACGTTAAAGCAAAATATACCACCGGCTTTTAGTGCATGGTGTACGCTTTTAATACAGTCGGCTAATTTATTAATGCCGTCGCAGTAATGGATTGAATACAAAAAGCAGGTAATTACATCCACTTGCTCAGGGATCACAAACTCACTCATATTCTGCAATGAAAATTGCGCTTCTGGGCAACGAGTAGTTGCTCTATCTAGCATGGGTTGATTTATGTCCAGCCCACTACTTTGATAACCGTAATCAATAAAATGACGAACATGAGGGCCCGTTCCGCACGCTAAATCAAGATGTGTATTTCCGCTATTACCGAAAATTTGCTGTAGCCTGTGAATAAAATAACTTTGGGCTTGATAATCTATATCTGCGCACATTAAGTCATAGTAATCAGAAAGGTCTGTGTATAGAGCGTTCGCGGACATATCAGCCTAGTAGTTTGGAGTAGAGTATTTTAAGTCGCGCATAATAAACTAATTATCACCATTAACGAAGCAGATATGAAAGTAAGAGGTTTGTTGGGTTTTGTTTTACTCAACCCAACGTTCAATTTACACACTAACTTAAAGCTTACCGCTGGCAGTTTTAGTTTATCCCTAAATACTTGTGAACTTGCACTGATAAGCGCCAGTTTTTTTCAATACAGGTTTCAATTGCCAACTTAGTTGCAGAGACTTTTTGGCTAATTGGTTGCAAGTAAACAAGCTTGGGGGTTACGCCTGTTTTTGCAAATAACTCTTCAAGCTCTGCAACGTGTTTTTGCATCGCGATTGGGTGTTTGATTTCATCGGCCCGTTGCATGGCTGAAGTAAGTACGTCGTAGCCGCCACGCATATTAATTTTCGGTGATACCGTCACCCAAGTTTGTGCTGGGGCTAAAATCTCAAAAGTGCCGCTGGTTTCTATTTGTGTGCTGTAGCCGTTAGCATGAAGTAATTCGCACACCGGGTTTAAGTCGTACATGCATGGCTCACCGCCAGTGATCACTACATGCTTGGCACGATAGCCACGCGCTGCAAATAGCGCTAAAATTTGTTCTGCCGATGCATCTGCCCAGTGATCTGAATCAGCCTTTTTTTCAACGGTTTCATCCAGAGAGACTTTAAATACATTGTCTACTTCCCACGTTTGTTTAGTATCACACCAAGCACAGCCCACAGGGCAACCTTGCAAACGCAAAAAGATCGAAGGCGTGCCTGTAAAACTCGCTTCACCTTGGATTGTTTCGAATATTTCATTAATTTTGTACAAAAGACATCTCACTTACTGCTTGGCATTTATTACGAGCACAGTACCCCGATTTGAAAAATCAAAAACCACGGTCAAAAATTGTTATTTATGCTCCAGCCGTGTAGTATATCGCGCCCTGATATAAACCTCTATTAAAACTAAGAGCAAAACAGTTATGACGCAAAAAGTAGTTGTGATTTATTCCGGCGGTATGGACTCATTTACCGTATTAAATAAAGCCCTGCAGCAAGGCCACGATGTTTATGCCCTGTCATTTGACTATGGCCAGCGTCATGTAAAAGAGCTTAAAGTTGCTGCAAGTGTGTGTGACAAATTAAACGTTCCGCACAAAATCGTTGATATTTCAGCAATTAATCAATTAATTGGCGGCTCGTCGTTAACTGATAATATTGATGTCCCAGAAGGCCACTACGAAGCCGAAAACATGAAGAGCACCATAGTGCCTAACCGCAACATGATTTTGCTATCACTGGCCGTAGGTTATGCTGTATCGCTAAAAGCGAGCCAAGTTTATTATGGCGCTCACTCTGGAGATCATGCTATTTACCCTGATTGCCGTCCTGAGTTTGTACAAAAGATGGATGATGTTTGCCGTATTGCTAACTACGATGCAGTGGAAATTTTCAGCCCGTATTTAAATAATACCAAAATTGACATTCTAACCGATGGCATCAAAATGGGCTTGGACTATAGCCAAACGTGGACCTGTTATAATGGCCGTGAAAAAGCCTGTGGTAAATGTGGTGCCTGCCAAGAGCGCTTAGAGGCATTTAGCCTTAATAATATCACCGATCCAATCGAGTACGAATAACCCACATTAAAAAGGCTATCATCTTGGTAGCCTTTTTATTATTAATTGTTTATTGGAACAAATTTACAGCCAACGTTTTACCCGAGACTTATAATCGTTGTACCCTTGGCCAAATATTTTTAATAAGGCCCGCTCCTCTGGAATAATCTGAAACCAAGTTAAGTAACAAATAAAGCCAAGTACACACAACAACGCCCACAGTGATGTTAACCACACCCCCCAACCTGCTAATATAAAAGCAAAACCAACATACATTGGATTACGTGAAATTTTGTACACGCCGGTGGTCACCAATGCTGACGCTTGACCTGGTTTACCTGGGTTTACAGTGGTTTTTGCAAAGCGAAAACTAACCACCCCAGCAATACAGAAAATGCAGCCTATGATGAGTAAAATAACCGCACAATAAAAAATAAATGTGGTGAAATCAATCACACTGTAGTGAGCTATTATCGCCATCAGCACAGCAAAAAAAAGTACGACAATAATCGGAGGTATTTTATTATTTAGCATAGTAACTCACCATTGTTGTTAAAATACATATTGATAATGCTGCAATTAAACACTCATCACACTGTATCACTGATGAATATACCGCTCAGGGTCACATTGATACAAATAAAGTTACATTTGTCAGCATCATCATTTTCGCATTGTGGTTATACTTTGCACACTATATAAAATAATAAGGAATACACCGTGTCAGGAACTACTATGGTCGTCATGATCGTATTTATCTCTGTTGGATTTGGAGTAATGTACGATATGTATAATAAACATTTAGAGTTTAAACATCGTACACTCACCGATAACAAAGAATCAAATAATCAAATTGCAGCTGTTACTGCAGAAATGCGCGCGTTAAAAGAGCGAGTACAAACATTAGAAGCTATCGTGACTGATCCAAGTTACAGCGTAAAGCAAGAAATCAATAAACTGTAAATCTGCCGCATTTAATTTAGCAATATTTTTTGATAATCATCGAGCACATATTGAAAATATGTACGGTCTTTGTTCAACATCCGAGTATAGTGCGCAACTAATTGTTGCAGATACAATTCGTGCATTGGCTCAGCATTGTTCCATATCTGGCTGCCAGTAACGCTCAACGCAGTGTTACTGGTAAAACTTAGCTGTATCACTTCGTAAAAACGGTTGTTTTCTTGCACCAGTTGCTCTTTGATAAGCCCTAAACCTAATGCCTGTAAACCTTGTCGTAAGGCATAGGTATGATGCACCGGACAAACAATAAAACTGAGTTGTTCACGAAGCTTTTCAGGGCAATTAGCAACCATTTTTTGTACTAGCCTCAGCAGTAATTCTCCACCGACTCCGGCGATAATGATCAGCTGTTTGGCTGATGGCTGCAGCTCAATTGTAGCCACATCCTGACATAGTACTTGCCATTGGCAAGCTGCTTGCTGATCACTAAAACGCGTGAGCGTGTGTTCAAGCTCGTCCATTAACGTAGGCACTATATCAACAAAGTTTATTTGCTTGGCGGCTGCCCGCTTTAACAGCGCCATACCAAGCAAACCGTGGTCACAACAACAGTCCCAAATTACATCATACGGCGCGTAGATCAACGAATCGATTGCACTGAGGCGGCTACTTAGTTTCATTTAAAGCTAAACTTGAGCCGTTTTATAGATCAATGCTTTTAAGCTACGGTCGCTATCAACATCAACAAAACCATGGGTCGGCGCTAGGCGCTCTACAAATTCAATCGCACCTTGAGTATGTTCGTCTATCAGCGCTTTAAATGACGCTTCACTTAGCTCTGGACTGTTAGCACATAACAGCAATTGAGTATGGTCATTGAGCAGTTCAGGTAAGCGGCGCAGCACTTTTTGATAATCTTTAGTTAAAATGAAACTGCCTTTTTGAAAGCTTGGCGGATCAACAATAATTAAATCAAAAGGGCCAGCTTTTTTTAGTTTACCAAACGACTTTAATATATCGTGCGGTAAAAAGCTCACACTGCGGTCAAAGCCATTAAGTTGATGATTGTGCTTACCGGTGCGCAGTACCCCTTTGTTCATATCCATGTTGATCACACTATCGGCACCGCCACGCATTGCAGCAACCGAAAACCCACAGGTATATGAAAATAAATTCAATACCTTAGCGTGTTTACTATGGACTTGCACAAACTCTCGGCCACGGCGCATATCCGGAAATATGCCGGTGTTTTGACGGCTCATTAAATCCACTAAAAACTCACTGTCACCTTCTTTAACACTATGCGGGCTCGGTAGTTGACCAAACAACAGTTTATTTTCAGTTTGTTGTCCGGCGCGTTGTTGAAATACCAACGAGGTGATTAATTTTTTAGCGTGCTGTTGTGCCCATTGCCAAAGCTGCTCACTTAATTGCGTTAGCGTTTGTGAGTCAACTTCATCGTACGACACTAAAAATAAACACGGAGGGTAAAAGTCGATATTTAGATGACTCAAATGCTCGGTAGTGTGACCGCGGCCATGAAACACACGACAAAGTTCATTGTCTGCTAAGGGCGCACTTTCAAGTGCTGTAATAAGGGGCGTAAAATTATGCATTTTTAATTAACTGTTGTTGTAATTCATGGATTTCATCACGAACGGATGCGGCTTTTTCAAATTCTAAATCACTTGCGTATGCATGCATTTTGGTTTCGAGTTGCTTAATTTGCACTGCGATCTCTTTTGCACTGAGCACTTGCTTACTTTGTTTTCGGATCAGCTGTAAATTATCTTGTGGGCCGGCTCGCTCACCAACATCCATAATGTCAGTAATTTTCTTCAATAAGGCTTGTGGTTCAAGGCCATGTTTAATATTGTAAGCATGTTGAATATCGCGGCGACGCTGAGTTTCATCAATAGCTTTGGCCATTGATTTAGTAACACGATCGCCGTATAAAATTGCCCGACCATTTAAGTGACGAGCCGCACGACCAATGGTTTGAATTAATGCGCGAGCTGAGCGTAAAAAGCCCTCTTTATCAGCATCGAGTATCGCAACTAGCGATACTTCTGGCATATCTAAACCTTCACGCAGTAAGTTAATGCCCACTAACACATCAAACACCCCTGCGCGAAAATCACGAATAATTTCGACCCGTTCAACGGTATCGATATCTGAATGCAAGTAACGCACTTTTACATCATGTTCAGATAAGTAATCCGTTAAATCTTCAGCCATACGCTTAGTCAGGGTGGTCACTAGCACGCGTTCATCAATTGCTACGCGTTTATATATCTCTGACAATAAGTCATCAACTTGGGTTGCCACTGGGCGTACTTCAATTTGGGGATCGAGTAATCCTGTGGGGCGAATAACTTGCTCGGCAATATCATCTCCACAACGTTCAAGTTCAAAATCCCCTGGGGTTGCTGATACATAAATTGTTTGCGGTGCTATGGCTTCAAATTCTTCAAAGCGCAGTGGCCGGTTATCCATCGCCGACGGCATACGAAAACCGTATTCCACGAGATTTTCTTTACGGCTACGATCGCCTTTATACATAGCGCCGATTTGCGATACCGTAACGTGAGATTCGTCAATAATCATTAACGCATCTTCAGGAAGATAATCAAGCAAGGTTGGCGGTGGATCGCCCGGCGTGCGACCAGATAAATATCGGCTGTAGTTTTCGATGCCAGAGCAATAACCAAGCTCGGTCATCATTTCAATATCGTATTGTGTACGTTGTGCCACGCGTTGCTCTTCGACCAGTTTATTAGCACTGAGTAACTGCGCACGACGGTCTTTTAATTCAGCTTTAATATGCTCAACCGCATCAAGAATTTTATCTCTAGGTGTCACATAGTGCGTTTTAGGGTAGATAGTTGCGCGGACTATGTGCTTTTCAACCGCGCCGGTAAGCGGGTCAAAAATACTTAGCCGTTCTATTTCGTCATCAAACATTTCTACACGCACAGCAAAAGTGTCTGACTCAGCAGGGAATATATCCACAACTTCACCGCGAACCCGATACGTACCTCGGCTAAAATCAATGTCATTTCGCGTATATTGAATTTCAGCTAGTCGGCGCAGCATATCGCGTTGATCAACTTTTTCGCCCACTTTTAACAACAACATCATCTTCATGTATGATTTTGGGTCGCCCAAACCATATATGGCCGATACTGATGCCACAATAATTGTATCCCTACGCTCTAATAGTGCTTTAGTAGCACTTAGGCGCATCTGCTCTATGTGTTCGTTTATCGAGGCATCTTTTTCAATAAAGGTATCGCTTGCAACAACATACGCTTCTGGCTGGTAGTAATCATAATACGAGACAAAATATTCAACCGCGTTATGCGGAAAAAACTCTTTCATTTCGCCGTATAACTGCGCTGCTAAGGTTTTATTATGCGCCATGATGATCGTTGGGCGATTCAAATCATTGATAATATTGGCCATGGTAAATGTTTTACCAGTACCTGTTGCCCCTAATAATGTTTGATGAGCAAGACCGGCTTCTAACCCTTCACATAGCTGCGTAATCGCCGTGGGCTGATCCCCTGCAGGTTTAAATTTAGACACCAATTGAAAATGGTCGCTCATGCTTGGCACTCCTGTACAGCTTGGTTACTGATCATATTCAGCTCTTTGATAAACCATTTATAGGCTATTATTGCAGTAAATAAATTACCCAGCGCCGCGCCGATCAGCAAGCCTGCTAAACCGGCATATAAATTACCGACGTAAGCAAATGGAATATAAAAAATAAATAATCGGATCACACTTAAAATTAATGCATTCATTGGTTTGTGTAAGGCATTGAACGATGAATTAGACAAAATAATTATCCCTTGCAAACCGTAACTTAGCGGCAAGGTAAAAATAAATAATTTGATCACATCGATAACCATCTGCTCTTTACCAAACAATTCACTGATCACTCCTGAAAATGCAATTAGCAGTAAATAAATAATAAACTGCCAAATCATCACAAATTTTAATGTTGTGGTGTACGCCTCTTTAACACGGTTAAATTTTCCAGCGCCAAAGTTTTGGCTAATAAACGGCGGTAACGTCATCGATAATGCTAACACCACCAGACTGGCAATTGATTCAATACGACTGCCTACACCAAAAGCAGCAACAGCCTCAGGGCCATGATGAGCAACCATGGCAATCATCATGGCCATTGCAACTGGTGTTAACATATTTGCACCTGCCGCTGGCAAACCAATTTTAAGAATTTTTCGAATAGAGCTTAATGGGGTTTGGTTATTTACATTTAGACTCAGCAAGCCTTTTTTTACAACTAGCAAATATAAAATAATGACAACGGCTACCGACCATGCAATGACGCTGGCAATCGCAGCGCCTTTAATGCCAAATGCAGGAATTGGCCCAAGGCCAAAAATCAATACGGGGTCGAGCACAGCATTAATAAGCCCCGCTCCGCCCATCACTAAGCTAGGCGTTTTGGTGTCACCGCTGGCACGCAACACTGAGTTACCAACCATAGGGGTAATTAAAAATACACTGCCTAGAAACCACACACTCATATACTCATGGATCAGCGGCAGTACTTGCTCCCCTGCTCCCAACAATTTAAATATCGGGGAAATAAACAGATAACCAAATAGCGATAAACATACCACCATAACCACAGCAATTAATAATGCGATGCTGGCATCAAAGCGTGCTTCTTCAATATTATTACTACCCAGCGCCTTGGCAATAACCGCTGACGTACCGATACCCAAACCAATTGCTAGGCTGATCACAGTAAAGGTTACCGGAAAAGTAAAACTGACAGCCGCTAATGGCTCAGTTCCCAATAAGCTAATAAAAAATGTATCGACAATATTGAACATCATTAACGTGATCATCCCGAAAATCATCGGCACAGTCATTTTCTTCAAGGTCGGTACTATTGGATCGTTTAATAAATCGGGAGCTGAGTTGCTCTGCAAAGTTGCGCGCATGGGAATAAATAAACCTCTTTTATTAAGCGTGGTATTTTAAAGCATCAGGGCTTTTCAAGCCACGCATTTATCAAGTGATTATAAATTGATTACAAAAACGCCTAAAAAACTATAGAAAAGTGTTCTTTTTACGTGTTTGGCCACGATTTCACTTCGAACCTCCACTAAAAACAATAAAAATACATTTTTATAACCTTTATCACAAAAACATCGCGACTGGCGCTGCATTTTTACACAAAAATTGCGCTAATCGAATCGTTACGAATTAATTTACTCATCAACGAAGCTCTTTTCAGCTAATTTTTTCAAGTCATTGTTTTAAAATGAGATAAAAAAACTGTTTTAAATACTTGATATCCTCACAGTGCCCTAAAAATATGGCTCTGCCAACGTTCTTAAAGTTTAATAAACAGAGTTATCCACAGAAACCGTGGATAACTATTGCAAAGCCACGTTAATAAAGGCGTGCAAAGGGACGGCTTAAACACGTTAGCAGCAATGTTGGCAAATACTAACTTTAGACAATTTGAGTTAAATAGCTCAGAAAACATACTTAACCCTCATACCAATGACCTGTCACATTTATTTAAACGTCAGCACAATATAAAAAAATCACTCTAATAAATTGAAATAAAACAACATATACTTATTTCCTTACCATTATCATGGGTACTAAGTCGAAAAACTAAGGGTTCAGATCTGTATATCATTTTTTTCTCTGCATTTTTCGTTAACGACTAATTAAATGCATAGGTAAATTTAATCATTACGAATTTACGCTTTTATTAGCTAGCGTTAAAAAAGTACATTTCATAAATTTATTTGTACAAAGTAGATAAATGCTCACTTTTATAATTTACTTGGCGGTTAACTTGTTTGTTTTTTAGTCGTTAAAAACCGTAATTTTATCGTGCGTCTCGATCTACACGGCTTAAATGAAGAGAAAAAAAGCCACAAAACAGCCAGATCGAACATAAAAACATCGAACAGACTGGTTTTTTTTGTTTATACGGTTTTATGTGTTGACACTTTGCAGCGCGGTCATTAATATTTCGCCCCGTTGAAAGGCACATACGCTTCCCCCTTAGCTCAGTTGGTTAGAGCGACGGACTGTTAATCCGCAGGTCCCCCGTTCGAGTCGGGGAGGGGGAGCCAAATTTTTCAACCATAAACGATTCCCCCTTAGCTCAGTTGGTTAGAGCGACGGACTGTTAATCCGCAGGTCCCCCGTTCGAGTCGGGGAGGGGGAGCCAAGTTTATGTAATATGATTATTGTTCCCCCTTAGCTCAGTTGGTTAGAGCGACGGACTGTTAATCCGCAGGTCCCCCGTTCGAGTCGGGGAGGGGGAGCCAAATCATATACAATTTAAGTATTTTAGTTCCCCCTTAGCTCAGTTGGTTAGAGCGACGGACTGTTAATCCGCAGGTCCCCCGTTCGAGTCGGGGAGGGGGAGCCAACTTAAAGAATCAATTAGACTTTCCTAAGTAATTCCACTACCCTACTAATATCAAACTATTTTTTTATACACACTTAATAAGTGTAAATAATTTGATTAATTAAGGATCTGATTCCTTCCCTTTGATCTACTAAAAGAATAAGACATGGCTGGTTTCAAAAAACTCATATTTATTCAATTAATATCTTGGTTGTTATTTGCAAGTATTGGCGGTTATTTTGTTGCATCAGCGTTTGACAACGCTGTAAGCGATGCACAGCATAAAGCGCAATCAGTGGTAAACAACTATATTAGTAAACATTCTATTGTCGATATAGCACCAGATCAACTTCAGCGAGTACTTGCTGACGGTAATACTTTTTCTTCATTTATTTTGCGTGATCAGCAAGGTAAAGAAATAGTAAATATTAAATCTCCTACATCATTACCAGCCATCGCGCAATTAGTAAACACCAGTTTTAACTCTATTCGCCCGCAGTTTGCTGTTAATCAAGCATCTGATATTAAAGTTGAATTTACTATTAATGCCACTAACCTTGGGCTGATACTACAACAAGCGCTGTTTATTGTTATTTTAGTGTCAGGTTTAATGGCAATTATCCCCATTATGTTTATGAAAACCATGTTTAGTAAGCTGAATAGAAATATAAGTATGACAGTGGCTGAAATAATTGATGTTTATATCAATCAAAATCAAGTCAACAACGCCCTTGAAACAGCAATTAATAGTAGCAAAATAAAGCAACTGGGCGTTGACCTAGTGCCTAGCTTTAATCGCCTGTCACACTTTTTACAAAGTAAGCATGAGGATATTCAAAATGCCGCACAGTCTATCAAGCAAGAAGCCTATAAAGATGTAGTCACTAAGCTTGGCAACCGTAACATGTTTGTTGAATATTATGAGAAGTACATTGAAAGCAGTGAGAAGAGCACCTTTGGATCTTTAGCGATGGTTCGCTGTAGTGAATTACAGGTCATCAACCAAACCCGCGGTTACCAAAAAGGTGACGAATATGTCAAAGCTGTGGCTGATATTATTAAACATATCAGCGGCACATATACAGGCAGTAAAGTTTTTCGTTTGAATAGCTCAGATTTCGCGATTGTACTGCCGAATACTCCTCTCAAAGAATCTGAACGTTTTGGTGATAACTTACAATCTCGATTTACTCAATATCAGCAAAACCAAGAATTAAGCTCAGTAGCAAATACAGGAATTGTTGGTTATGAAAAAGGCAAACCACTAGGTGAACTACTTTCTGTCGTAGACAACGCTATGAGCATGGCGCAATCAAAACAAGCAAATGCATGGCATGTTCAGCGTGAAACCGATTTAGTTAATAATGTAAGTGCAGGGTTTGGTAATCAAAACTGGCGTAAAGTGATCAATGAAGTCATTGAATCTAAACGTGTGCATTTAGTAATGCAAAACATTATGCCGATTGGTAAAAGTATGAAGGCCTACGCTGAAATTCAAGTGCGTTTTAAAACCGCTGAAAACCAAGTACTGCCTACCGCTTCATTTTTAGCCATGGCTGAAAAGCTTGATATGGCGATGGAAATTGATCAGTTAATCATTAATTCATCACTGGAAAAAATTAAGAGCCGTAATTTCTCTGAAAAATTCTTTGGTTTGAATGTTACCGCCTCAAGCGCACACAATGATCAGTTTGTAATTTGGCTAGAACGACGTTTATTAAAAGACACAAATATTGCTTCAAAACTGGTATTCGAAGTAAGTGAATTTGGCTTACAGCAAAATATTAAAGCTAGTAAACGCTTTATCGATATGATCCATCGTGTTGGAGCCCGTATAACAGTAGAACGCTTTGGTGTTGGTTTGACCTCATTTAAGTTTTTCCGCGATTTAAAACCTGACTTTATCAAAATGGACGCAAGTTACACCCGCGGCCTTGAAGAAGATAAAAATAACCAATACTTTATGCGTTTGATGGTTGATCTCGCACACCGGATTGGTGTTAGTGTTTTTGCTGAAGGCGTTGAAAGCCAAGAAGAAAAACACATTATTGAAACTTTATGCCTTGATGGCGTGCAGGGTTATTACATCGAAAAACCAAAAGATATTTGATCTCTAGAAGGTGCTTTAAGCACCATTTTAGTTTTCTATTAGTTTATCTATCCGAATATCGGTAACAGGTTAATGAACAGTTAATCTTTATTTATCATGCTATAAAATTCTAAATGCTATTCACTATCATTATTAAATGAGCGGTTTATTTGCCCGCTACGTATTGTTAAACCGCCAATAAAAAAGGATAATGTCGGCGTTTATTATAGCGTGAGGCGAACATGACAGAATATGTATTGCTGTTGATCGGCACAGTACTGGTTAATAACTTTGTGTTAGTACAATTTTTAGGTCTATGTCCGTTTATGGGTGTATCTGGCAAACTGGATACAGCTATAGGCATGTCACTTGCGACCACTTTTGTGTTAACTCTTGCCTCTGTAACAAGCTATCTAGTGAATCAATATATTTTGATCCCACTTGATATCACCTATTTACGTACCCTAAGCTTTATTTTAGTGATTGCGGTGGTGGTTCAGTTTACCGAAATGGTGGTCAGAAAGACCAGCCCTACGCTGTATCGTTTATTAGGTATCTTTTTACCTTTGATCACCACTAACTGTGCGGTGTTAGGTGTTGCACTGTTAAATATAAAAGAAGATCATACATTTTTACAATCAGCGGTGTATGGCTTCGGCGCTGCAGTTGGTTTTTCTATGGTACTGGTTTTATTTGCAGCACTTCGTGAACGTTTAACTGCTGCTGACGTACCTTCCCCCTTTAAAGGCGCATCGATTGCGATGATCACCGCAGGCTTAATGTCGATGGCCTTTATGGGCTTTACAGGATTAGTGAAGTTTTAACATGACCTTGTTTTATGCCATGATTGCGCTGGGTTCACTGGCACTTATTTTTGGTTTGATCTTAGGATTTGCCGCAGTTCGTTTTCGTGTGCAAAGTAATCCTATCGTCGAGCAAATCGATACGATTCTACCGCAAACACAATGTGGTCAGTGCGGCTACCCTGGTTGTCGCCCATATGCTGAGGGTATAGCTAACGGCGACGAAATAAATAAGTGCCCGCCGGGGGGCGATGCGACTGTAAAAAAATTAGCGGATTTAATGGGGGTTGATGCCAAGCCTCTTGCCGGTGGTGAACAAGCTGAGCCAATAAAAACCGTTGCCTATATTCGTGAAGATGAATGTATTGGCTGTACAAAATGCATTCAAGCCTGCCCTGTTGATGCCATTGTTGGTGCCACGCGCCAAATGCATACGGTGTTAATTGACGAATGCACAGGCTGTGATCTATGTGTTGAACCTTGTCCTGTTGACTGCATTGACATGCTGCCAGTTGAAACCACAAAGCAAACGTGGAAATGGCAACTTGATGCAATCCCAGTAACACAAATAGATTAAGGGGCACACGTGGAAAAGCTCATTGCACAGATAAAACAAGGTAAAGTGTGGCCGTTTCCAGGTGGTATTCATCCACCGGGACAAAAAACAATTTCCAACACTCAAGCAATCACCCGTTTACCTTTGCCTGACAAACTCATTGTGCCATTAAAACAACATATTGGTGCTAACGGTCAACTAATCGTCGAAAAAGGCCAGTTGGTACTTAAAGGGCAAGCACTTACAAAGCCTGTTGCGAATTGGTCGGTGCCAATACACGCCCCCACTTCTGGTACTATCACTGATATTTGCCAAATGCCGTCTGCGCACCCATCGGCATTGCCTGAATTGTGTGTAATTATTGAGCCCGATGGCCAAGATAGCTGGTGTGTGTTAGCACCGGTGACAACACCGAGCCTGCTTTCTCACGATCAGCTTATCAATATTATTCATGACCGTGGTATTGCCGGTATGGGCGGTGCAGGATTCCCGACTTATATTAAAGCAGATAGTCGCAAAGCAATTGAGTATTTGATTGTAAATGCAGTGGAATGTGAGCCCTATATTACTGCTGATGATGTACTAATGCGTGAGCATGCTGCAGGCATTATTGCTGGCATAGAGATCATGCAGCAATTACTTACACCAACACTTACTATTGTTGGTATAGAAGATAACAAACCAGAAGCCATCGCTGCCATGCAGGCAGCGGCTGAGCATAATGACAAAATAATCATTCAAACCGTTCCTACTATTTACCCGTCTGGCGGTGAAAAACAATTAATTAAGTTACTCACTAATAAAGAAGTGCCAAGCGGCGGTATTCCCGCTGACATTGGTGTATTAGTTCAAAACGTAGGTACTTTATTTGCCGTTAATCAAGCCGTTTTTGAAGGTAAGCCGCTAATCGAACGTGTTATTACTGTCACGGGTAATACAATTCATAAACCCGGCAATGTGTGGGCATTATTGGGCACAGAGATAAAACACTTGCTTGACTGCCAAGGGTTTTCACCAGTACCACAACAACGCGTTGTGATGGGCGGCCCGATGATGGGCTTTACCTTACCAACGGTGCGTATTGGTGTAGTAAAAACTACTAACTGTATTTTAGCCCCAGATCATGATGAGCTGGCAGATCCCGGCCCTGAAAAAGCCTGTATTCGTTGTAGTGCTTGTGCTGACGCTTGTCCTGCTTCACTGTTACCTCAGCAATTACAATGGTTTGCTAAATCAAAAGAATACGACAAATTAAAAGAGCACAACCTGTTTGATTGCATTGAATGCGGTGCGTGTGCGTATGTGTGCCCAAGTGAAATTCCGCTGGTGCAGTATTACCGTGTGGCTAAAGTTGAAATAAAAGAACAGCAAGCTGAGCAAGTTAAAGCTGAACGTGCGAAAGAGCGCTTTGAACTGCGCAAGCAGCGTCTTGAGCGGGAGCAAGAAGCACGACAAAATCGCCACAAACGCAAACCAGCGACTGAAAAATCAGCTGACGAAAAACAAAAAATTGCCGATGCCTTAGCACGCGTTAAAAACAAACCCGCAAAAGACGACGACAAATCAGCCGTGGCCGCTGCAATTGCCCGTGCTAAAGCTAAAAAACAACATCAAGATACAGAGCTTGAACCTGATAACAGCGAGGTAGCATTAGAGCGCGCAGCGCGCAAAGAGCAAGCTCGCAAATACAAAGAACAAAAAGCCGCTAGCAATACAGCTGCTGTTCCGGATGATAAAAAGTCAGCGGTGGCCGCTGCGATTGCCCGCGCTAAAGCGAAAAAAGCGGCGGCATCAGAAAATGAAAGCGATAACACGACTGATGCAGCTACTGATGATAAAAAAGCCGCTGTCGCAGCCGCTATTGCCCGTGCTAAAGCAAAAAAGGCAGCACAGGCTGAACCAGCAGCAAGCGTAGAAAACGACAGCTCTGAAAGTGAAGTCGCTACAGCCTCACCTGCCGATGATAAAAAAGCCGCTGTCGCTGCTGCTATTGCTCGTGCAAAAGCGAAAAAGGCAGCACAAGCTGCAAGCGTAGAAAACGACAACTCTGAAAGTGAAGTCGCTACAGCCTCACCTGCCGATGATAAAAAAGCCGCTGTCGCTGCCGCCATTGCCCGTGCAAAAGCGAAAAAGGCAGCACAAGCAGCAAGCGTAGAAAACGACAACTCTGAAAGTGAAGTCGCTACAGCCTCACCTGCCGATGATAAAAAAGCCGCTGTCGCTGCCGCCATTGCCCGCGCTAAAGCGAAAAAGGCTGCAAAAGCTGAACAAGCGGCTAGCGTAGAAAACGACAATTCTGAAAGTGAAGCGGCACCTACTGCTATAAACGAAGCTGAAGGTAAGCCAGAACAAACTGCACAAGACAAGAAAAAGGCCGCAGTCGCTGCAGCTATTGCCCGAGCAAAAGCCAAAAAACTACAACAAGAAGGAAGTGATCAATAATGAAGCTAACGATGGCCAGTTCGCCGCATAGCCACAGTCATAAATCACTTAGCAGGTTGATGCAAACAGTGATCTTAGCCTGTATTCCTGGACTTATCGCGCAGCTGTATTTTTTTGGTACGGGTGTATTGATCCAGCTAATTTTAGCGTTAGTTACGGTTAGTATCAGTGAAGTCATTATTATGCTTATTCGTAAGCGCCCTGTATGGCCTGCGATTGGAGATGGCAGTGCATGGCTTACTGCAGTCTTATTAGCATTAAGTATTCCGCCACTCGCCCCATGGTGGGCTATTGTGATCGGTAGCTTTTTTGCCATCGTCATAGTTAAACAGCTCTATGGTGGCCTTGGTTTCAATTTATTTAACCCTGCCATGGCTGCATACGTGTTATTGCTTATTTCGTTCCCAGTGCAAATGACCACTTGGATGCCAATAAATGACTTACTCGCAAACCCAATTAGCTTAGCTCAACAGCTGAGTGTAATTTTCAACGGTTTTACAAACGGTGGTTTTAGTATTGATCAACTTCGAGTTGGGGTTGATGGCGTAACAATGGCCACACCTTTGGATACCATCAAAACTGATACCGCACATGGTTTAACCGTATCTGAAAGCATGCAAGCCGCTATTTTTAATAGTTGGCTAGGACGAGGTTGGGGCTGGGTTAATCTTGGCTTTTTAATCGGTGGCTTATACCTTATTAAAGCCAAAGTTATAAATTGGCATATCCCAGTTGGTGTACTTGCATCAATTGCTGTGTGCAGCGCAATTGGTTATATCGCAGCACCTGGTACCGAGCCTGGTATGATATTTCATTTATTTAGTGGCGCAACCATGTTAGGGGCCTTTTTCATAGCCACTGATCCGGTTTCAGCAGCTACCACAAATCGTGGCCGGTTAATTTACGGCGCATTGATTGGTTTATTAGTTTATTTGATCCGTACTTTTGGCGGTTACCCAGATGCCATGGCCTTTGCTGTGTTACTTCTCAATATGGCCGTGCCACTGATAGACTATTACACTCAACCACGTACTTATGGCCATGGGGTGAATAAATGATTATTTCATCAATGACAAAAAATGGCACTATCCTTGCGCTGTTTGCTCTGCTCACTACCTGCGCTATTGGTATTATCCATAACCTCACGGCTGGCAGTATTGCAGAGCAAGAGCGCAAACAACTTTCATTACAACTGCAAGATGTACTCGCCCCTGATTTTTACGATAATACTCTTTATCAAGATTGCGCTATCATTGATGATCCTTTACTTGGCAATAAACCACAAACCGTTTATCGTGCTCGCAAGGATGGCCAACCTGTTGCTTTAGTAATGCGCCACATGACGCCAAAAGGTTATAGCGGCGATATAAATTTATTAACTGCCGTATTTGCAAATGGTGACGTTGCCGGAGTACGTGTTACTAAACACGAAGAAACGCCAGGTCTTGGTGATAAAGTAGAAATGAAAAAATCTCTTTGGATCACCTCATTTAAAGATAAGACTATACTTGATGACGACGATACTCGCTGGGCAGTAAAAAAAGATGGCGGAGACTTTGATCAATTCACTGGCGCTACCATTACACCACGTGCCGTGGTTGGCTCAGTAAAACACGCTGTGTTATTCTCAAAAAACAATTTCGATGCGGTATTTAGTGCTGATAACGCATGCCAAGTAGGTGAGCCATGAGCCAATTAAAAGAACTGTTTAACGAAGGAATGTGGAAAAACAACCCTGCCCTCGTACAATTACTCGGTTTGTGCCCGTTACTTGCGGTGACCTCAACAATAACCAATGCGATGGGCCTCGGTTTAGCCACCCTGCTGGTATTAGTTGGTTCAAACGTGACTATTTCTGCGGTGCGAAACTGGGTGCCAAAAGACATTCGCATACCTGTGTTTGTGATGTTTATCGCAGGCTTTGTAACCATAGTGCAGCTATTAATGAATGCCTATACGTTTGGCCTATATCAATCTCTGGGAATATTTATTCCACTGATAGTTACTAACTGCGCTATTATTGGCCGTGCGGAAGCCTATGCCTCAAAAAATCCGATTCATTTATCAGCGTTTGACGGCTTAATGATGGGCTCTGGCTTTATGGTGGTACTGGTTGTACTTGGCGCAATGCGTGAGCTTATTGGCCAAGGCACTTTATTTGATGGCGCCGATTTACTACTTGGCCCTTGGGCATCTGTGTTACGTATTGAAGTATTTAGTTTTGATAACCAATTTTTACTCGCTATTTTGCCACCCGGCGCATTTTTAGGTTTAGGGTTGTTAATTGCTGCTAAAAATGTGATTGACGCACAAATAAAAGCAAAGCAAGTAGCACCACCAGTGGCCGAAAAAGGCCCACGAGCAAGGGTCACCAGTTTAACTTAAGGGGAAGCGCACAGTATTTACTGTGCGTTTAAGTTGCATGAATAAAGAAAAACGTCACGAAATACTCTCACGCCTACGCGAGCAAAACCCACATCCAGAAACCGAGCTTGAATATTCAAGCCCGTTTGAACTGTTAGTTGCGGTAACGCTATCAGCACAAGCAACTGACGTTGGCGTCAATAAAGCCACCCGTAAGCTATTTCCCGTCGCCAATACGCCACAAGCGATTTTAGATTTAGGCCACGATACGCTACGCGATTACATTAAAACCATCGGTTTGTTTAATTCCAAAGCTGCGAATGTTTACAAAATGTGCCAAATTTTAGTAGATAAACACAACAGCATAGTACCTGAAAATCGCGAAGCCCTAGAAGCCCTACCCGGCGTAGGCCGTAAAACAGCCAATGTAGTACTGAACACCGCTTTTGGCTGGCCGACCATCGCTGTAGATACGCATATATTCCGTGTATCAAACCGTACTAAGCTTGCCATGGGTAAAGACGTGGTTGCGGTTGAGCAAAAGCTCGAAAAAGTGATCCCCAAAGAATTTAAAGTCGATGTACACCACTGGTTAATCCTGCACGGCCGTTATACCTGTGTAGCTCGCAAGCCGCGTTGCGGTGCTTGTATTATTGAAGACTTGTGTGAGTTTAAGGATAAGACGGAATAGCTTTAATGCGCTTTGGGCAAGAAGCAGTCATTATCATCAGCAATTACTAATGACTTCAAATAGGCATTAGCTGACATCAGTTTTTTGGTTGATAAAATCAGCTAAATTCTCTAATAATGTATTCAGTATCACTAGGGCACTACAATAGACTTTTAGTACGCTTTATTTTAAGTAGCATTTAGAGATACACAATGTTCATCGTGTGTTCCCTTTCATTTTCGGTTTTAAACACCTATAAAGAACTAACACACCAAATAATTTAATTCTGTTGTAAAATCTCAACCATTTTCTGAGCGACAAGTGATGAGGATAGGTGATTTTGTCCTGTGACTATGCGCCCGTCGACTTCAACATGTGGTGTATTTCTGGCTGAATAGAAAAATTGACCTCCTCTGCTTTCAATGGTTTTTTGAATTAAGAATGGAAACTCTTTGAAGTAAGCGCGTGACTGATTTTCATAAGAATCAGGATAGCCTGATATCCGCTTGCCTGCCACTAGGTATTTACCCTCTTTCGTTTTTAAGTTAACAATCCCTGCGGTTCCATGGCAAACAGACGATACGATCCCTTGTTGCTCTTCATAAATAGTCATGGCGATTTTTTGTATGGCAACATTATCAGCAACCCCATACATCGCATTGCCTCCACCAACATAGTGAACGGCTAGGTAATTAGCTGGGTCAATCTGACTTGGCTGCTTAGTATTTTTGATCGCATACATAAAATCAGGTTCGTATAGATATTGCTTATGTATTTCCTCTGATGTATTTATATAGGCGAGTGGAATAGCTCCACCCTCTGGGCTAACAAAATCGACAGTGTAACCAGCCTTTTTAAAAGTGCCGTACGCTTTAACAATTTCTGAGAAACTAACACCCGTTGGTAATTTTGAATCGCCGTGAAAATGAGCATTGGAAACAATAAAAAGTATTCTTTTCCCACTCTGTTCAGACGTTTCACTTGTCGCAGCCTTACTTACCACCTTCCAATTACCCGATATTTTTTTTAATAGGAATAAGTCAACATAACGTATTGATTTTTCGGGTATCAAAATTTCAACCTTAGCGGTAGCAATGTCACCTTCGAAATCAATGGATAGTATCTCTCCTATTCTGCCATTAAATTGTCTCTTATCTTTAAACCATGAAGCATATTTATTTGGGCTAACAGGCCATATTTCTTGGCCTTTTTTACTGAGTAATAATCGAGCCTCTTTTGCAAAAGCCCGCTTGATTAAGTCAGGTTCATTGTACGATGTCCCTGTAATATAGTTTTGTAATGTCTGTGTGATTTGAGCCTCATTATCTATTTGAGGTTTTGCTGTCAAATCAAAACTCAATAAGGTGATCAAAAGTAAGAGTGAATATTTCATTGTTTTTCTCCGTAAAGTAACTGTTTATTAGATTAAGGAAAAAACCAGAGAAAACATTAGCGTCGAATAATTCCGTAGTACGAAATTATAATTCCGAAGAGGTTATAAGGCTTTATACTGCTTTAGGTATTGTGCAGGTGTTATATTTTCAAATTGTTTAAATGATGAATAAAAAGTAGATTGAGAGTTGTAACCGCAAGCTTCTGAAATTAACTCAATCGTCATGTATGAGTTTTCAACCAACAGCCTTTTCGCTTCTTCTATACGAAGCTCATTAACATACAGGGCAAAAGATTTATTCAAGTTATCGTTTAACAATTGCGATAACTGAGGCACAGATAATTGCAGTTTTTTCGCTAATATAGGTAAGGTTAAATTGGCATTTTTGTAAAGCTGTTCATTAATCATTAGCTCATTTAAACGTGTTATCAGCTGACTTGCTAATTCATGTGCAATTTTTTTATTAGCATAAGTCTGCTCTGAAGGTTTTCCCCCTTTATTAGATATATACCAAAGTGAGAGCGAAACATACAAAATAACTGAAAAAGACAAAGCTCCAGCGATATAAGAAGTATAAGACGCTGTAAAATATGCCAGCCAAATAAAAATCGTGCCGGCAAATACGTTGATACATAACAGTTCTTCTTTTGACAATCGAGTGTTGTCGCCAGCTAAAACAAATAGTTTGGGAAATAATTGAATAGCCGCAGCCATCATATATAAGCCCCAAGTTATATTGATTACTCTATATAACGATCCCCATAGTTCAACATTAGACTGATAAGGATACAAAACGCCAACACCAAAGATCAAACTAATAAGTAAAGCAAGGTGTAACTTCCAATTAAACCTAAGCTTTTCTATATTAGCGGTTTGACTGACGACATAAAAATAAAGCAGTGGACCAATCAAAAAGCATGCAGACAACCCCAGTTGCAAAAACTGCTTGCCTAGCGTTGGATCAAAGTAAAACCAAATTGATTTAGAAATGCGTAAGCTAATAACTAACATGAGCAACGCTAGTAAACGGCGTTGAATTGACGCGGGATTAGAAAAAAGTAAATAGGCAGTCAACAACAGTCCATTAAAGGCACCTAACGCACTGAAGAAAAAAAGTAACTGACTATTCATTTCACGGTATGTTTATTAGTGGCTATATTGAAAGTAGTCTACGTTGCATAAAGAGGGATGTCTATATTCATAATCTTTTGCAAATTGATTTTAATATTTACCTACCTGCTTTTAACAGTGCTACGAACGGCTTAGACTTAAAGCTGCCTTTTTTAAATTCAGTAGTCAATCTCCTCTAATGACAAAAAACAGAAACCACTCTATGAACTCCCAATATCTACCATCCTTATATTTCGGCTGGCCTACAATCGCTGTAGATACGCATATTTTCCGTGTTTCTAACCGTACTAAACTTGCCATGGGTAAAGACGTGGTAGCGGTTGAGCAAAAGCTCGAAAAAGTGATCCCTAAAGAATTTAAAGTCGATGTACATCACTGGCTCATTTTACATGGTCGCTATACCTGTGTGGCGCGTAAGCCAAAATGTGGCAGCTGTATTATCGAAGACTTGTGTGAGTTTAAAGATAAAGTAGAGTAAAAACATGAATATGTAAGTTCATGCTAACCGAATGAGTTTATTCAGTTAGCAGAATTTTCACATTAAACAGAGATCAAACGGGATTGTTTAAATTTCTTTAACCCACGGTTTTAGGGGTAAGTTAATTTGTGACGATAAATACCATTTCAATTTCATTGGTTTGCCGACATTTAACAGTGTTTCATGGTTAACCAGTTTTCCAGAGCCTAAGTTAACTTGCGCTTCGATATTCTTATTCACATTTAATACAAGGACTATTTTACTACCCTTTTCAATCAGCTTAGACGTAAAGCGTGCATTAACTATTGGAACACGTCGTTTAACATTTGGCGTTAATAAACGTCGTGTACTCATATCGTCAGCATAACTCGCTCGACTTCGATAATTGTTTAAGTGGAAAGCATTTCCATTCGCGGTGACTTCATAGAAGTTAAATCCGATATCCACGTCTTTCTTATTGACGGCTATGTCAAAAAATCCTGAAATTGCTCCGGTGAGTTCCATATCTTGTTTAAACACTGGCGTTTCTATTTGAATACCTCCTTGTTTGTTTATTTGCTCACTAATTACCGGCCATTGCGATCGGTTACGTTGTTCACTTCTGTCGCTCATATCTACCGTTTGCTCTATGTAATGATTCGCGTGCGAAGAAGGCGTTTGTGCTAACAAATAATTGTGCTCTGTGTCCGGTTTATTTGTTTGAATATAAAAGCTTAAGTGTCGTTGGTTGAGCGCTTGTAACGAGTCTGAAAAACGCCATTCGTTTGTTCCCATGATTTGATAGTTCACTTTATTTTGCACTAGCTTGGGTTTTGTTTTGCCTTTCAAAATATGATCAAACCATGCAAATGTAATTTCTTCAGTGTCTTTTTCTAAAGCGACAGGATCAAGTTCATAGTTACTGTGATGAGAACGAGGTTTCCCTTGTGCCGACCCATGATTATAAGGACCAATTAACAGTGCGTGATTAGCATTTTCATTATATTTATAGTGCTCATGCATATAATGTAGGGCTGAGATCTGGCCTCCTTCAAAATAGCCAGTAATGCTTAGTACAGGTATGTTGATGTGTTTGTAGTCGTCCTGATGAGGAACCATTTTTTGATAGTAAGGAGCGTCTTCTGGGTGTGCTAACCATTTTTGCAGCCACGGACTAGGTTTATTGGCTATTTTGTCAATATCGACGAAAGGACGGCCGCTACTGTAGAGTTCATTGACAATGTTATTTGTTCTTTGCCAGTCGCTATAAATGCTGTTATCAACGGTTTTGTTGTTGGTAGCATACAATGGCCACTCGAAATTTCCAGTCAATGCAATGTTGTTTTCATAAGGGAGGCCGGTTATCAAATTTGCTGCGACATATGGAGCCATTGCTTTTAGCCCTTTCGGCATGTGTTTTGCTGTCGCCCATTGCGTAAAGCCGTTATAGCTGCCACCGTACATAACAACGTTACCATCGCTCCAAACTTGTTCAGTGATCCAATTGATCAGTTGTGATGCATCTTCTCCTTCGTGCTCCCACGGCACGATGTCATTATTGCTCGAACGCTTACCTCGAGAATTGGCAACTATACCAATATAACCATGTGCAGCGGCATGCATGGCAGTTTTAATGTGTGCGGTTTCATCTGCATAGATGGTGTATTGCAAGGCGGTGCTGTTAGGCTTGGTTTGACCTCGACTTCTGACAATCGTAGTAGAAATTTCAATACCATTTTTTAATTTCACAAGTACATCAGGTTGAATGACAAATCGGTCCTGTTGTTCCAATTGTATAATATCGTTTGCAATAGGAATGATGGCGTCGAGGACCTGATATAAGTGGTGATTAACCGCAAGGTTTATCATGTCACCTCGAGTCAACGATGATTTTTTTTGCAGCTGTTTAAATATGTTTAAAACATATTCTTTGGCGTTCGAAACCGACCAACCAAGTGCAAGCGACAATTGAACAAACCCTTCATCATTCAAATGTTCAACCTTACTTTTAATTAAATCATTAGCTTTATTTACAAAACTTTCTTTAGTTGAGTTTTGACCGTTTAAGGCAAGGCGAGTTTGATGAAAAAATTGGTAATGAGAATATTCCAACGTATTTTTTTGTCGCCTCATAGCACTCGATATTTTGTCAATATCTTCTCGTAGTGAAAACAATGCAATTTTGTTAAACATGCTTTGTTGGTTTATTTCTTTCTCTTTTAGGCTTTGTGCAAAAGACGATAAATCGCTCTTAATTTCATCAGATGTCAAAAGAGCAAATTGTCCAGATTCGGTGCTTAAATCAGTCTTGGAAATAATGTTGGAGATAGAGTATGTCTGATCATCTGCTGCATAGGTATTTGGAATAAATTTTAGTAATATAATGACCGAATAAATCGCTATTGATGTTAAACTTATTTTTTTCATTTGTGCTTCCATTGTATGGTTTTCATCGCGGATGGTTTCACTCTATAGAGGTGAAAAGATAAAGTCCTGACAAAGAGGTGAATCGTTATGACTTTTTGTGACAACCTTTATTTTAAAGGGCTACGTAATAGGAATATGGATAGGTATGCGTTGGAAAATTGAAGGTTTTGAGTTTAGCGAACAGCATCAAATGTTATGCAATGAACAAAATATGGTTCGAATAGAACCTATGGTGGGTGAGCTTTTAACTTATTTTTGCCGCCATCCAAATCAAGTTATTAGTAAACAACAGCTATTAGATAATGTTTGGCATGGTCGCTACGTCAGTGACAATACAGTAAGTAAATTGATCACTAAACTGAGAAAAGTACTACAAGATGACGCTCGAAATCCTCAATTTATTGTAACAATACCTAAACGGGGCTACCGGTTTATAGCGTCTGCCACGCAATTAACAGATTCAACTGACTTCCTTACCAAACAAGATATTTCTTATCCTAAGAGATGGATTGACAAGCGAGTCCAACTTTTATTACTCCCCTTAACTTTTGCTTCATTATTTTGGTTTTATTTTTCAGACCACTCTCCCGCTAATACTTTTATTTCAGCCAAGGCCGTCACAACAGATATCGGCAGCGAGTATTTTCCTAGCTTTGCGCAGGACGGTATTCGCCTCGCTTATATGAATAATAATGGAGAAAAATTTAAACTGTTCGTAAAAAACATCATTTCTGGTGAACAAGTTGAAATCAATCACGGAGAAGAAAACGGAGTAGGTCCAGGCAGTTGGAATGATAAAGGCACAAAACTTGTGTATCTGGTTGCTTCCCCCGAAAATTGTCAATATTTTATTAGCGAGTTTGATGGCTTAGTAATGTCTAAACCTAAATTAATACATACCTGCAAAGCTGGCAGCTATGGCGCTATAAAATTCACCCATGATGATAATATTGTCATTTTCTCTGAATCTCCGGGGATGAATAAACCTTACTCGCTTTATTCACTGAATATTAATTCAGGTAAAACTCAATGGTTGCCGCAGCCCGAGTTACATTTAGAAGGTAACAGCCAATTTGACCTTCATCCTACCGAGAACAAGCTGCTTATATCATCGCCGAATCAACAACAATGGGAGGGGTTTTATCAACTCGACTTAGAGACACAGCAATTAAACTTATTGTTCAAACTAAATGCCTATATTTGTTGTGGTATCTGGTCGCATGATGGCAAACACGTTGTCATGATGGGTGAACATCCAGCTCGTGAAATTGTGCAATATTCTCTAAACGGCAGCGATAAAACAATTCTGTTTACGAGTTCACAACAATTACATCGGCCAGAAAGACACAGTAATGGTGTTGATTATGCGTTTTCAGTATTTGAGCATGATATAAATGTTGATGAATATAATATCTCTGAAGATAAAACACAGTCCATACTAAATGATACCTTCGATGAAAGACTCGCTGTATTATCACCTAGCACAAAACAAGTGGCATATATCAGCTTAACCACAGGTAACGAAGAGCTATGGTTGTATGATCGTGAGACAAAAAAAAAGAAAAAAATCACCCAGTTTGCTGATGGTCGACACTATATCGATTTAACTTGGTCCCCAGGGGAACAAAGCATTGCTGGAGTTACTTTAAATTCTATTCACGTAATTACCACAACCACTGGTGAGACAAAAGTACTGCCTTTACCAGAAAAAGAATTTAGAGGTGTGTCTTTTAAATCCCTCAACATAATAAGCTTTAGCATTAAACTCGATTCCAACTGGCAAGTGGTTGAATTTAATTTGGACGACAATTCAATGGAACGAATTGACTCGAAATGGCGAAGCATTCAATACACTTCTGCAACAGACAATTGGCTTTGGAATGATCAAGACGGAAATTGGTATCATGGCGAAGATGCAACTCCTTTATTGTTACCTAAACATAACGTAAACGCTTTTTATGGTAGACAATTCAACGTCAAAAAAAGTGAAAATCGCGTTGCGTTTTACGACCCTAATAAGAGAAAAATAAATATTTACGATATCGAGTCTGATAAGCCTGTCACCACTTTATATAACCAAGTTGGGCATTTTTCGCTTGTTGGTGATGTTGTTTTATTTAGTAAAAATTCGTCAAAAATTAACGACAGTGATATTTATCAAACCTATAATAATAGCCCTAAATAAACAGGGAATTAATAGAAGGTTGATCGACCTTAATTATCTTTCGGCTGGCCGACAATCGCGGTAGACACCCATATTTTCCGTGTTTCAAACCGTACCAAGCTTGCTATGGGTAAAGACGTTGTAGCGGTTGAACAAAAGCTCGAAAAAGTGATCCCCAAAGAATTTAAAGTAGACGTACATCACTGGCTTATTTTACATGGACGTTATACCTGTGTGGCGCGTAAGCCAAAATGTGGCAGCTGTATTATTGAAGACTTGTGTGAGTTCAAGGATAAAACTGAATAATGTTTATTCTTTTTTGGGCCAATAAGTAAACTTTAAATTTTTATCTTTGCTGTTGGTTTTTTGCATGCATTATTTAACTGCTAATGGCTAACAAATTACATTAAAATGACGGTATTCTTATTCAATTTTTAGTAGTTCGATTTTAAGTAAAGAAAACAATAAATTTCCTAAAAAATGCTTGTACATAGCTTCTATTTCTTCTTTAGATATAGTTCCACCACGTATAAGGACTTCTTGCCGCTCAGCTGGCTCTTTTATGATAAACCCGGTAGAACTGAACCCATTTTTTTCATAAAACGCTTTGCGCTTAACTCTTTGTTGATAGTTTTCTGTCTTTTCATCAAGCTCCTCAATAGTGAGTACTATTCTTTTATTTGAATACTTTTCATTCATAGAATCCATTACTTTGCTTCCGTAACCACTTGAGCGGAGCAATTCAGATATCGCAAAAAACTTTACACAGATAATTTGTTTATATTCTTTAGTGTAGAGAAAACCAACCCATTTATTATGATCATAAATAATATCAAAGCCATTCTTTCCATTCCTCATTCTGTATTTAACAAGCCATTCTGGTAGTCTGTGAACTTTTGGAAAAGCTTCGAAAAAAAGGTCTATAACTTTTGAATAGTTAAAATCATGTTTGTTAAGTGGGCGAAAAGTGATCATCATATTAACCCTGCAAGCCAATCAACAGTTAAGATAGTAGTAAAAACCTTTAATCCAATCAAACCGAAAAATATGAATATAAATGTAACTTTAATTTTTTTACTTTTTATATTATTCCAAGATAGAAGTTTTGCTTGAAATTCACTTTTTAGCTCATCAATATCCTCTTTCATACATAATTCCCTATCTCGTGCTGTAATTATATCAACTACAACACAAGGTAATATGAGTTACCAAATTAACTTTGTAACTAAAAGTTTCGATGAAGCCTAATGCAAACACATGATCTTTGCTCTTTAGGATTTCAACTACCAACATTTTGAAAGCTAGTTACATCTGCCTTCCTTATATTTAAGTTGGCCAACCATTGCTGTAGATACCCACATAGACCGTGCATCAAACCGTACTAAGCTTGCTATGAGTAAAGACGTGGTCGCGGTTGAACAAAAGCGAAAAAGTGATCCCCAAAGAATTTAAAGTAGACGTACACCATTGGCTCATACTGCACGGACGTTATACCTGTGTTGCCCGTAAACCAAAATGTGGCAGTTGTATTATTGAAGACTTATGTGAGTTTAAAGATAAAACTGAGTAGATATAGACCCAAACCTGTAGATAAAACACCTTCATTTTAAACGATTATTAATTATAAACCTCAATTATCAGGCTTATAAGAATAAGCTCAGTGATTAATTCGCATTCCAGCCTTTTTTTCTGTTTATTAAAGTAGGTGCCTAACTTTGGCACCTTTCATTTTCCATACCTTGTAAATCAATTTAAATAAAATCTGTTTATTCGTGATTTGGCGTAATTATTAGAATATTTTCAAAGTATTAATTTCACAAGCGTCAATCCTTTAGTTATGCTGTTGAGCATTATGAAATTTTATTGCGAGAATTCCTATGTTACCTATACTTCGTATCTTGTTAATTGAGCAAGACCCCGCCACCTTGCAAGAGCTTTCTACTAATCTGTCGAAAACCATCCCAAATTTTGAGCGAGATGATATTCATATCGATATTATTGAGCGTCTTGAGCTAAAACAAGCATTGGACATTGTAGAGGAAGATGGCGATATTCAGGCCGTAGTGCTTAGCTGGGATTTGCAAAATAAGGTTGGCGAGCGAACTTATAGTCGCTTTATCGAGCAGTTAAAGGGGATCCGCCTTGAGTTGCCTGTTTATGTTATTGGCGATGATACGAAAGGGCTAGAAATCGTTAATGAGTCGGAGGAGATTGAGTCTTTTTTCTTTAAAGATGAGGTGATTTCTGATCCTGAAGCAATTTTAGGCTATATGATTAACGATTTCGATGACCGCTCAGAAACCCCATTTTGGACGGCGTATCGCCGTTATGTTGGCGAAGCGAACGATTCTTGGCATACACCGGGTCACAGCGGCGGCTCCAGCTTTAGAAATTCCCCTTATATCAAAGATTTTTATCAGTTTTATGGTCGTAATGTGTTCGTTGGCGATCTGTCGGTTTCAGTCGATTCGTTAGGCTCATTGTCAGATAGCACCAATACCATTGGCCGTGCGCAAGAATCTGCTGCGGCGACATTTGAAGTAAAGCATACCTATTTTGTGACTAACGGTTCATCAACTTCAAATAAAATCATCTTGCAGACACTGCTGCGCAAGGGCGATAAAGTGATTATCGACCGCAATTGTCATAAATCTGTGCACTATGGCATCTTACAATCAGCCAGTTTGCCAGTTTATTTGTCGAGTATTTTAAATCCAAAATATGGCATCTTCGCGCCGCCGTCGTTGGCCGATATAAAACAGGCGATAGAACAAAATACCGATGCGAAGTTGCTGGTGCTCACCGGTTGTACTTACGATGGCCTACTGAGCGATCTGAAACAGGTGGTAGAGTTTGCCCATCAACATGGTATTAAAGTATTTATTGACGAAGCCTGGTTTGCTTACTCCTTGTTTCACCCAAGCCTACGATACTATTCCGCCATTCATGCTGGCGCTGACTACGTCACCCATTCAGCGCATAAAGTGGTATCGGCGTTTTCTCAAGCGTCTTACATTCACGTGAACGACCCTGATTTTGATGCTGATTTCTTTCGCGAGATTTACAGCATTTACGCTAGCACATCGCCAAAGTATCAGCTTATTGCGTCGCTTGACGTGTGCCAAAAGCAATTGGAGATGGAAGGCTATAAACTGCTCAATGCCTTGCTGAACCATGTGGAAGAATTTAAACAACAGATGGCGTCACTCAAGCAGATTAAAGTTCTTGGTAAAGAAGACTTTATGGAAATATTTCCACACTTTAGTGGCGATAACATGGGTCACGATCCGCTAAAAATTCTCATCGATATTAGCGAATTACCTTATTCATTAAAGGATATTCATAAATACCTGCTGGATGAAATTGGCCTAGAAATAGAGAAGTACACTCACAGTACCATTTTGGTGTTACTGACGCTTGGCGGCACGCGCTCAAAAATAATTCGCCTTTACAATGCGCTGAAGAAACTCGACAGCGGTAAAGTGAAGTTGTCAAAATCGACGCGACGATCTCGCTTGCCTGAGAATCTACCAGCAATAGACCTTGCGTGTATTCCAAGTGATGCTTTTTATGGTGAGCGCGAATCTGTGCCTATCGCTAAAAGTAACAACCGTATTTGTGCCGGTTTAGTTACCCCCTATCCACCAGGCATTCCGCTTTTGGTGCCTGGGCAGCATATTACTGAGGAACATATAGACTATCTAAAAGAGTTAGCAGGGCAAGGTTTGACGATTCAGGGGAGTTTTGATGGTGAAATCTATGTTCTTAAGGGTAAAGTTAAACAGTAAAGGCTGTCGTTTAACCCCCAGCTTAGAGTTTAAAAAAGCCGCGATCATTCTATGAATGTCCGCGGCTTATATTTAGACTAATTTCAGGTATTAATTACGCAGTTCAAAGCGACTCAAACGGCCTTTCAAGCCATGTGCTAAGTTACTAATTTCACTACATGCTATTGCTGTTTGAGACGTTCCCTCTGCCATTTCTGTTGATGAGTTATTAATCTGTTCAACACTGCGGTTCAAGTCTTCTGATACCGCAGTTTGCTCACTACAAGCCGTGGCTATTTGCGTGCTCATATCAGCAATTTGATTAACCGATTCTTCGATTTCATCAATTTGTGTGCCGGCATTTTTTGCTTGCTCAACACATGAAACAATTCCTTCGTGGCATTGTCTACTTGATACTTCCATCGCTTTTGACTTTTTCTGTAATTGCTCAACAATATCAACAATTTCTCTTGTTGAGTCTTGTGTTCTTTTTGCAAGTGAACGCACTTCGTCAGCGACAACAGCAAACCCTCTGCCTTGTTCCCCCGCCCTAGCTGCTTCAATTGCAGCATTGAGGGCTAGCAAATTCGTTTGTTCTGCGATTGCCCCAATCACATCCACAACAACATTAATATTATTTGAGCTGGTTTCTAAATCGTTTGCTAGGCGCCCTGATTCATCAATTGTGACTGATACTTTTGATATTTCAGTCACCATTTGCTCTAGTAATAAGCTGCCATTTTTAGCCATATTTGCAGAATCGTTAGCTGAGCCTGCTGCTTGTTCTGTGTTTTGTGCAACTTCTGATACAGCGGCTTGCATTTGTGTCATGGCTGAAGCAACTGAATGCAGTTCAAGTTGTTGGTTTTGCATTCCTGATGCTGTCTGAGACGAAATTGTGCTCACCTCTTCAACCGCAGATGTCAGCTGAATTGTTGCATCGAATACTTCAGTAACAAGGTCATTCAAATTATCTTGCATTAAATTAATTTGCAACAACAAGTTGCCTAGCTCGTCTTTACTAAGGTTTTTTTCATCTAGCACATTATTAAGCTTACCCTTAGCAATTGCCGAAGCTAATGTAAGCGCATGCTGAACGGGTTCACGTACCGATTTAATAAGCCAGATAGAAGCTGCGATTATTACGGCAATAACACACAAGGCTCCAACAATAGAGACCCATAAGGTAAAATCTAATCGTTCTTGGACAGTCTGAGATATTCTATCTACGTTTTGTTCATTTATTTTTACAGCTACATCTAGGCTAGTGATAGCATTTTTATAAGCGTCGAAACTGTCTAGCACAACCTTATTAGCTTTTTCTAATTGTCCTGTAGAAAGAAACTGACCATATCCTTGCGTTTCATCACTATAATCACTCCAAGCACCTTTAAACTGGTTTAGAGCAGCCACTTCTTCAGATGAAAGAGAAAGCGCTTCGTATTTTCTTAACGTCTCATTTAATAACTCACGTTTTTGATCAAGATCACCAAGCCAAGTAGATAATTTAGGATTATTTGCATTAGGTATTAAAGAAAACTCATCTTTACGGATATCAGTTAAAATAACTTGAATTGATTTTAATTCGCTGATTGATGGCAGGCTATCTTGAATTATCGTATCAACATTATCATCGAGTTCAGATAAGCTCTTATTCATGATAAGGCTTAGAATGAAAAAGATAATAAATACCAGAGCAAAGCTCCCCCAAATTTTCTTTCCTACACTTAAATCTTTCAGTTTCATATATTTTCTCAATATTCAAATAGTCAACATGAACTATATAATCAATGGGGTAGCCAAAATTTATTAATCTTAGTTGGATTCTCTTCCACTCATAAGCATAGATGTTATCGACCGTTTTACGAAAAAGTTTATAAAAAGTTTTGCCTATGTATTTGTATAAAATTAGCAATCTAACGAAGATTTTTTTACACCAAAGAGTGATAGAATGAATCCCTGCACTATTTTCATATCATCTAAAAATTAAGGGTGATTTTACTTGCCATGAGGACTATAAATGCGTTTATTACACACCATGTTACGGGTTACTGATCTAGAAAAGTCGATTGAGTTTTACACCCAAGTACTCGGTATGAAAGAGTTACGCCGTGCTGATAACGAAGAGTACCGCTATACCCTAGCCTTCGTAGGCTATGGCGATGAAAAAGACACAGCAGTACTAGAGCTGACCTATAACTGGGATACCGACAGCTACGATTTAGGCAATGCTTATGGTCATATTGCCATTGAGTTTGATGATATCTATAAAGCCTGTGCTGATATCAAGGCCGCTGGCGGTAATGTAAGCCGTGAGCCTGGACCTGTTAAAGGCGGCATAACAGAAATTGCGTTTGTAAAAGATCCTGATGGCTACTCAATTGAATTAATTCAGAAAAAAGATAATATGAGTAAATTTTAGCAAATATATGTAATAGGTTTGCTAATTCGCTTTTTATTTATTTAAGCTCAACTCTGATACGATATTAAAAAAGGTGCTGTAGGCACCTTTTTTATCGTAATTGACTGTCTTTACTACCGCGTCGGTTAAACCCTTTAGAGTGCGTGCCTTTACCTTCTACTTCAGCTTGGCAGCTTACACAATACTTAACACCAGGTAACGCAAGTCTTCGTGCTTGTGGTATTGGTTCATTACATTCTTCACATAGCTCTGCACTGGCTCCAGAAACTAAATTACTTCTAGCATATTGCACAGCATCATTAACGCTGGCATCAATTTGATCTTGAATTGCACCATCTCGTGCCCATCCACTTGCCATATAACCTCCTATTTATTTGGACGTTTATATGTACGCTAACATAGATGAAGTTTAATTAAGCTGAATATAAGAAAGGGAAAGATACTAATAAAATTTAGGAGTTATTATATAAAATATTTAATTTTTAGATTTTAACTTGGATGAATAATTCTGAAGTAACTATAGAAATTCAGTTAAATTGATGTTATAGGCTTTTTAATAAAAGCCATCTTACTAATAAATAGTAAGTTGCGTCCCAAGAGATTAGTACTCTTGTTAACGTTGTGTATAGAGAGTGCGGTGTCACACTGCTTTATACATTACTTAAAATAAGTAAGTGGCGTCCCCAAGGGGATTAGTACTCTTGTTAACGTTGTGCATAGTGAGTGCGGTGTCACACTGCTTTATACATTACTTAAAATAAGTAAGTGGCGTCCCCAAGGGGATTAGTACTCTTGTTAACGTTGTGCATATT
>NZ_JAGPYN010000007.1 GCF_018069805.1 Pseudoalteromonas ostreae | reverse complement strand
ACTACATAATCGCGTGCATGGGATCAGCTGCTATATGGATATGACCAATGAAGAACTAAATTTTATATCGGATCTTTTCCAAGTGACGGCCCCTGCAAAATTGAATGAAAATCATACACTCACATTGCAAAGCGCTATCCCTGCCAATATTGCCAATTTACTAAACAATACAAAATTAACACTACTGGCTGAAGTTGGTGATTATCAATTGTGGTTTCCACTTGAAATAAAAATTGATAAAATAGGCGTTTTGACCCCAATATTAAGCGCACCTGAAGTCATCGACACTAAAGGAATAAAACGCTGTTGGCGTGGCGGGAACCTCAACATTCAGAGCCAAGGCTTTGAAGTGGAATCAATCTCAAGTACTGGACTTTTTCTAAAATCAACGACTAAAAAAGCTCCTTTAGAGATTGATCAACAAATAATGTTAACCCTGCCAAACAAGAGAAATATTACTATAGACATCGAGCCTGTACGCTTTAGTAAGCAAGGCATAGCCGCCAAGATCACTCATATTCATCAAGGGAAAGAACATCTGAGAGCCTACTTATTCGAAGCCCACAAGCGCCAAAATGCCAATTTATATGAGCCCACATAACAGCTTATAAACCTTAATATTGATAATTCCCAACTGTGTTTTAGTCGCAGCTAGTTGCAGTGAGGTTAGCACAGCGATAAGCTAAACTTTTATTGTAATAAATGAAGGTTCTATGAGCGAAAATAACTATCTAATAGGTACTCAAGGCACGCCTTGGAATGATAAAGATAAACAGTGTTGGTTTGACCAACAAACTATTAAACGCAGTTATCAATCACAAGTCGTAACTTTAATCAACGAACTGGATAATGATTTCGAGGTTGAACAATATGGCGCACTTAGTTTTGATCCTACTCGCTATCCCCTCTTTATTATTAAATCAAAACAGTGGGCATCGAATAAACCAAACATATTGATCACCGGTGGCGTACATGGCTATGAAACAAGCGGTGTTCATGGCGCATTGCATTTTATGAAAACGCTAGGTATGAAATATGCTAAAGAGTTTAACTTACTGGTTGCTCCTTGTATTAGCCCGTGGGGATATGAAACCATTAATCGTTGGAATCCAGCAGCCATAGATCCTAACCGTTCGTTTTACTCACCAAGCCCAGCGCCAGAGTCAGCAGCACTAATCAATTATATTAAAGCACAAAATATACCTTTATTAGCGCATATTGATCTACATGAAACAACTGACACTGACAACAGTGAGTTTCGCCCTGCTCTTGCAGCTCGTGATGGTAAGGTGAACACTAATTGGAATATTCCTGATGGTTTCTACCTTGTCGCTGATAGCAATAAACCTGAACCGCAATTTCAAAAAATGATTATTGATGCTGTCGCTAAAGTGACTCAAATCGCTCCCTGTGATGAAAACAATCAACTAATTGGAGTGCCATTAGAGCAACATGGTGTGATCAATTACGCAGCACGAGAACTCGGTTTATGCATGGGCTTTACAGATGCACAGTATGTCACGACAACTGAAGTGTACCCTGATAGTCCAACGGCAACGGAGGAGCTCTGTATTACAGCTCAAGTTGCTGCAATTAAAGGTGCATTGGATCACCTGCTGACACAATAATTATCGCTAGAGCCTATTAGTAATTATTGTTAGGCTCTATTCTGACATTATTAATCTGGTGATATATTGTTCACTGATTAATTAATGCAAATTTATAAAAAACTAAAAAATACCTAGACTCTGCGTTTAAATTGTATAAAATTCGCGCTCTTAAATTTTCTCACAAGGAAGCACGTTGAAATTTAGCAATAGACATGGGCAGGTTACTTTACAACGCGAGCAAAATATTATTATTGCTGATTTTTACGGTAATCTTAATGCAGGTTTAGTGACCGCGTTTACCAATGGCTTATTTGAACAAGTTAATCAGCTTGGCAATAAACCCTGGGGATATATCTGTAATTCTCAAAATCTACTGGCTGCAACTCCCCAGGCAGAGCAACAACTTACACTGTTAGCCTCTGCCATGGTTCGTAATAGATGCATTGTTAGCGCCTATATTTTTGATTCAGCTATCGTGATCAATCAAATGCAACGCATTTTTCACAATGCAGGTCTTAGCGTGGATGTACGCCATCGTCTGTTTAAATGTTTAGCGCAAGCTAAAACCTTTGTTAACCAGACAATGGCCGATAAAACAGCTCAATTTCACACTGCATAACTTAGTTACGGTAAAATACGCTGTTTATTGATGTCTTAATAGCGTGGTCTTCTTCGGCTGTGATCACAAAATCAAGTTCATTAAGTTTATTTGGTAAATCATAGCCATCGGCAACAACAGTGACCGGGATGCGCTTCATTTGGCCAGGCTCGACGGCTGTTAGCTGAGGGCTCTGCAACTTAGCCACATCAAGACCGGTAATCGCTACTCGGTAATGCATTAACTGCTGTGTTTTATTAATAATTGTCAGGGTGTAAGGGTTTTCAACTAAGCCCTCATAATTTACTCGGTATAATGCATTACGGTCACGTAATATTGACACTTCGATAGGTGTTCGTTGAACTAACCACGCTAGCATACTAACCATTAATAAAACCGTTAGCGTTCCATAACCGACGAGTTTTAATCGATATGGGTTAGTGTGCTCGCCAGCCATCTGTTTTTCGCTTGCATACTTTATTAAGCCTTTTTGATAACCAAATTTATCCATCGTATCATCACAAGCATCGATACATAAACCACAGTTAATACATTCATATTGTATTCCGTTGCGAATATCAATCCCTGCAGGGCATACTTCCACACATAACTTGCAATCTACGCAATCACCTAAATCTAATGCTTTCGGATCGGCTTTACGTTTGCGAGGACCCCGATTCTCCCCTCGCGCACTATCGTAAGTCACAAGTAAGGTATCTTTATCAAACATTACTGCCTGAAACCGTGAATATGGACAAGCAACGGTGCACATTTTTTCTCTTAAAAAACCAGCATTTCCATACGTACAAAATGCAAACAAAAATACCCAAAAACTAGTGATGCCTGACCACTGCAGCGTAAACATATCCCCATACAAACTTTTAGCAGGAATAAAATAAGCCATAAATGACGTCGCAGTAAACAAGGATATGATTAACCAAGCACTGTGTTTGAGTGTTTTTTTCTGCCATTTTGACAACGTCCACGCGGATTTGTCTAACTTGATACGTTGATTACGTGTTCCTTCAATACGTTGCTCTACCCATGAAAACATCAGCATCCAAATAGTTTGTGGGCATGTATAACCACACCATACACGGCCAAGCCAATTGGTAACAAAAAATAACGCAAAGGCGCCCAACATAAATAACAACGCCAAGATCATAAAATCCTGAGGCAATAAGGTCAGGCCAAAAATAGTAAACTTTTGACTTGCAACATCGAGCAATACTGCTTGCTGACCATGGTATGGGATCCAAGGAATAAGAACGAATGTAAGCATGAGTAACCAACCAAGGTTACGGCGAATACGCTGGAAAAATCCTTTTTGTTCACGAATATAAATTGGCCCTTCATGGTTATAGGGCTTGATGATCATATCTTCTTCTTTAATATCAAATTTCATAATTGCTACTTACTGTGACGGTTAGGCTCGTAAGTTTGCAAGTTTCAGACCAAACTGAAAGATATTTAACCTGTTGAATATTAATGACTTTTAATTTTGAATAGCTATTTCCGTCGCGATATTTAACGAGGTGCGCGAAATTTAGCGATTTTTAGCGATGGCCAACTTACGCATTTTTGATCGTAACGTACTCTCTGGCATCCCTAATTTAACTGCCGCACCTTCACAGCCTGAAATTTGCCAATTTGATAATTCTAATACTGCGATGATATGCTGTCTCTGCGCTTCGTCAAAACTCAGATCCGTGTTTAGGTTAGTGCTAGCATTAGCATCTAGTGGCTGCGATAACTGCAATACAGACTGCTTTGATAAAATAGCCTCTCGCTCTAGTACATTCTGTAATTCACGAATATTACCTGGCCAATCATAAGCTTGCAGCTGTGTAATAGCTTTTTCACTGAGTCCTTTGAGCTGTTTACCAAGACGTTTATTTAATTGCGCAATCAAATTACTGCACAAGTATGGAATATCTTCTTTACGCTCTCTCAGTGGTGGAACGGTGATTGGAAATACGTTTAGTCGATAATATAAATCAATTCTAAAGCGCCCTGATTGCACCATGGCCCATAAATCACGATTAGTCGCAGCAATTACACGAATATTAATTTTACGTGTTTGACTACTCCCAACACGTTCAAATTCATGCTCTTGCAAGACCCGTAACAACTTACTTTGCGCTTCAAGAGCAAGCTCACCAATTTCGTCCAAAAAAATGGTGCCATTATTAGCCAACTCAAAACGTCCTTTACGGTGCTCTTTAGCCCCCGTAAAAGCCCCCTTTTCATGTCCAAATAACTCTGATTCAAGCAAGCTTGGCGTAAATGCGGCGCAATTGACCTTAATGAACGATTGTTGACTACGTGCGCTTAAGCGGTGCAAATTGCGAGCGACGAGCTCTTTACCCGTACCGTTCTCGCCTAATATCAATACTGTGCTGTCAGTTGGGCTAACAAGTTTTATTTGCTCTAACATAGTTTGAAAAATATGACTTTTACCAACTAAACCAGACTCTTGCCAATCTTCATTGAGTTCTGCTATCAAATAGCTATTTTGTTCTTTTAATTGCTCACTTAAGTGATTGACCTGCGTTAGTGCATCTCGTAAAGCTTGCTCTGTTTGTTGCTGCTTTGAAACATCGCGAAATACCGCGACTGCACCAATCAATTGCTGATCTTTATATACTGGGGTTGATGTATATTCCACAGCAAAACAGCTGCCATCTTTACGCCAAAATACTTCATCTTTAACATGACGATGTTCTCCATCAAACATAGTGCAATAAATTTGACATTCATCGGCTGGATATGGCTGTCCATCAGCATGACTATGGTGATGGTACTGATGAATTTTTTTACCTAGTAACTCATCAGCATGCCACCCTGTCATGCGTTCAGCAGCGGGATTAACAAATACCGCATTACCACTTAAATCAAAGCCATATATACCCTCACCAACGGCATTTAATAACAAGCTTGGATCGTCTAAAAATTGTTTTATCATTGCAGTACACCAAATTCGTGAAATATCACGAACATTATGCCTATAATGGCGAAGGTTTGCACCCTAAGTGACTAAATCATACCGCTCATTAAAGCGAAATTATCCGTCGTTTTACTTCATCATGAACCGTATCTAAAGTATGAATATGTACGCAAAAGAACCGAGTTTAAAGGCTATATGGTTGAGTATCTTTAAATAACAAAACATATAGGCTAATAGCACACCAGATATCACAAAAGTAGCATGGATTATTACTTTCCACATCAACTCATCACCTGAGTGAGTTGGAGAGCTTATAAACACTTTTAACAGTTCGACTGCGGAGATGGCAACAATTGCGCTGATCAATTTCATTTTAAGACCAGAAAAGCCTACTTTACCCATCCATGCAGGGCGATCTTCATGATTATCGATGTTTAATTTAGAAACAAAATTTTCATCGCCACTAAAAATTATGATCAACAATAAACCAGCGAGGAGAGCTTTATCAACTAGGGTTAAAACCCCTGCCCTATTTAAATTACGTTATATTTGTCTTTACGATAAAAATATTTCGTTATCTTTTATTGTCATTTCGTTTAAAAATCACTTACCAACAGCATGTTGCTTGATTGGATCACTGTTGTTTTTGAATATAAACCAACAGTCACTACATTTTTAGGAATATACGAATGAAAAAAGCATTGCTAGCGCTTATCGTAGCGCCATTATTTGCAGTTTATGCAACTTTTGCTGTTGCTGACGATGCTGTTGACGCTTCCGCCGAAACAATTAAAGAATATACTGAAATGTGTTTAAACTGGGCTAAAGACGACGACATCAGCAATGAAGAGCTTAAACCATACGTTTTAAAATGCGTTAATGATGAGCTTGGATCTGAAGGCTATAAAAAAGTCACTGACGTAAAAATCTAATCTCAAAATACCTCTAAAGGTATAATTTTTGATATAAAAAAACCGGAATTGACACAAGGGTGTGCATTCCGGTTTTTTTGTTTTCAGAGCTTAGTATTCTACTCAGCGTCCTTTTTTGTTTTTGCAGCGGCTTTTTTAGGTGCTGCTTTCTTGACTGGTGCCTTTTTAGCGGCTGGTTTTTTCTTAGCTGCGGCTTTCTTCTTTGCCTCTTCAACCCACTTTCCTGCATTGAAATGCGCAGTCCAACCAGTTGCTTTACCGTCAACCTCAGTCATTACATATTGTTCTTTATTCTTACGGCTATAGCGAACAACTGCTAAGTTACCATCAGGATCTTTTACTGGTGCATCCGCAAGGTAATAAAACTTAGGTGAGATACGATCTCTAAAACGCTGTAGCTCTTCTACTTTAGGAGCACGCGTTTCCCGTGATTTAGGAAAGGTATTCGCTGCTAAGAAAATACCGGCAGCACCATCACGTAGCACAAAGTACGCATCAGATTTCTCACACTCAAGCTCTGGTAGTTGTACTGGGTCTTCTTTTGGTGGCGCTGCTTCGCCGTTACGCAGTAATTTACGGGTGTTTTTACACTCATCATTACTACAGCCAAAATATTTACCAAAACGTCCTGACTTAAGTTGCATATCTGATGAACATTTATCACATTCAATGATAGGGCCATCATAACCCTTGATTTTAAACGTGCCCTGCTCGACTACATAGCCTTTACATGCAGGGTTGTTACCACAGACATGTAATTTGCGAGTTTCATCGATAAGGTAAGAATCCATCGCCGTTTCACAAATTGGGCAGCGCTTCATTTGCATTAACGTTTCTGTTTCAACATCTTCAACATCAGCAGCAACCGCTTCGTCACCTGACACTAAATTCATCGTTGTAGTACAGCGCTCTTTAGGTGGTAAGTTATAACCAGTACAGCCTAAGAATACCCCTGTTGAAGCGGTGCGAATACCCATTTTTCTGCCACAAGTTGGGCAGTCAATATCAGTTTCGACCATTTCATTTTTACGCATCCCACCTTCTTCTTCTTCGCCACTAGCTAAAGTCAATTGAGTAGAAAAATCAGCGTAAAATTTATCAAGTACTTGAGTCCAAACGCGCTCACCTTCAGCGATATCATCTAAACGGCCTTCCATTTTTGCAGTGAAGTCAAAGTTCATCAGATCAGTAAAATTCTCAACTAATCTATCAGTAACAATCTCACCCATTTTTTCTGCAAAGAAACGTCGGTTTTCAACCCGTACATAGCCACGATCTTGAATTGTTGAGATAATAGAGGCATACGTAGATGGGCGACCAATACCACGTTTTTCAAGCTCTTTAACTAAACTCGCTTCACTAAAACGCGCTGGCGGCTTGGTAAAATGCTGTTTAGGATCAAGTTCAACAAGGCTTAATATCTCGCCTTCTTTTATTGCTGGCAGAGATTGGTCTTCTTCATTTTTCTTACGAACGGCAGGTTGTACTCGAGTCCAACCATCAAAACGAAGTACACGGCCTTTTGCTTTGAGCTGAAAATCAGCAGCGTTCACCGTTAAGGTAGTTAAATCATATTCTGCAGCAACCATCTGACAAGCAACAAATTGGCGCCAAATTAGCTCATAAAGTTTTTTAGCATCAGGGTCTACACCATCTAAATGACCAGACAATACCGTCACACTTGACGGGCGGATCGCTTCATGCGCTTCTTGTGCATTTCCTTTAGAGCTATAATTGATAGGCTCTTTCGGTAAATACTTATCGCCGTATTGCTCGCTTACATAATCACGGCACATAGCCACCGCATCTTTCGACAAATTCGTCGAGTCAGTACGCATATAAGTGATATAACCTGCTTCATACAAGCGCTGTGCTAACATCATGGTCTTTTTAACACCATAACCTAAACGCGTACTGGCTGCTTGTTGCATGGTTGAAGTAATAAGTGGCGCACTCGGGCGACTTTTACTTGGCTTTTCTTCAACGCTGATAACTTTATATTCAGCCTTTTCTAGTGCCGCGGTTGCAGCCATAGCTTGGGCTTCATTAACAGGTTTAAAGGCTTTATCGCCTTGTTTAACGACTTCTAAACGAAGTTTAGATTCGGTATTTTTAACATCCGCATGAATATCCCAGAATTCCTCAGGGATAAATGCTTTTATCTCGCGCTCTCGCTCCACTAATAAACGTACTGCAACAGACTGTACACGGCCAGCAGATAAACCGCGGGCAACTTTAGCCCATAATAATGGCGACACCATAAAACCAACCACACGGTCTAAAAATCGACGAGTCTGCTGGGCATAGACCATATCGGTATTTAGTTCTCCAGGTGCTTCAAAGGCAGCCTGAATGGCATTTTTAGTGATCTCATTAAATACTACGCGCTTATACTTTTCTGGCTCGCCACCAATTATCTCTTGCAGGTGCCAAGCAATCGCTTCCCCTTCTCTATCCAAATCCGTTGCGAGATAGATTTGGTCTGCATTTTCAGCAAGCTTTTGTAATTCTTGAACAACTTTTTCTTTACCTGGTAATACTTCGTAATGTGGCTGCCAGCCTTTATCTGGATCAATGCCCATTCGAGCAACTAAGTTAGTATAATCACGCTGTTTTTTATACGCGGCCTTTTCTTCTGGTGCCATTTTACGCACCTCTGCAGGCGTTTTAACAGCAGCCGTTTTGGTTTTGCCTGAACCTGAGGTAGGAAGATCTCGAACATGCCCAATAGAGGACTTGACGATAAAATCGTTTCCTAAATATTTATTAATTGTTTTAGCCTTAGCAGGAGACTCTACAATTACTAGCGATTTGCCCATAGTTGCCTATTTCTAACCAAGTATTTTAAATGTGTTTTGCCCATTTACGAGCGCGAATATTTATAGGTATATCTACAAACACCAATTGTTACAAGCTTTTAATACAAACTTTTCTGTTTTTAATGATTAATTAAACAATTATTGCCGTTAATTTAGACAAAACGGTGTTTTAAGGTATTTGCAGTGGAATATATAGAATAGCAACAAAAATGCCAACCTTATGGTTGGCATTTATTTTATTTAAATGTTTAAAACTAGCTAACCATCATCACTAATTTGTAATTGTGCAGTGGTATTATTATCTTTAGGTGAAGTGAATGACAGCTTTAAAAATCCGACAGATTTTTTATTTGGCTCAGCTTCACGACTGATAGAAAGGCCAACAACTGCGGCATTTGTTACAGAAGAATTGCCAATCACAAACCCGTTTGTACCACTGTAATCTCCGTTCTCTGTACTTATTTCAACATTTGTATCCGCAGCTAATGGGTTGTTGTAAATATCAGAGTAATAAAAATTAAAAGATAACGACGCTAACTGAACTCCCGCATCATAGCTTGCAATATTGATCTCTGTAATATCACAGGTTTGATCGTTAACACTTTCCTCAAGACCAAGAATCACTTCAGATGCAACCTCATATTGATTAGTGATGTCTGTACAACTATTAATACTATTGGCTACTCCTAAAGCATTGACTGAAAGATTACCAGTTGGATTACCATCGTCATCTAACTCAATTTCAGCTAACGCAACAGCAAACTTATTACGTAATGATTCTTTGTCGATTACAAAGCGGTAATAAACTGTGCTGCCGGACATAATAACTTCAAATGAACGGCGCACATCAATAAGTTCTTTATTACACATATTGGCAGTCTGTGCCGCTTCTGTACATAATAACCCATTATATTTACCATCTAGCAACGTATGCATACCATTAGAGTCTATATCTCCAATTGGTTCCTCAAAATGAGCACCGTTTGTTGCAAATTCACTACATGGATCTGTATCTGAGCCATCTGTACAGCTTTGTACATCTTTCGGTAATGCTGCTGTCACTGGATCATAAATTGCTGATAGACCGTCGTAAGTACCGCTCTCATTATGATCAACGAACGCTTCATTTAAGTCATAACCTGAATAGTACTCATTGCTATCAAACAGACCATTACCATTAATATCAATAAAAGACTCTTGTCCTTTCGCTGTAACTAACACTGTTGCACGAGCCCCAAGCGGCACACCTAATTCATTAGAGTTCGCGTTTAAAATCCCATCTATACAAGGCGCAGGGTTATTTCTGTATAAATCACAGTTACGTGTTTCTTCAACCAATCCTGCAAAATTTGCATTTGCATTTAACTGAGAGAGTGTGACGGCATTACTTTGTGCAAATGTAGGATTTGTATCGCCAACTACGTCCTCCAAATATTTTGCTTTAACACGTAACAACTTTTTAGGGTTGTAGTCTGATAATTTATTTCCCCATTTATCTTCAGTAAAAGGTCTAGGGTTCTGGCTACGCCATTGCACCGTACATGCACCATCAACCGAGCGGCACTCTAGCTGAGGGTTACCATCTTCGCCATCTAAAGTACCAATAGCTCCCCCCTCGGTTGTTAAATACACTGAAGTACCATCTGGAACTGGGTTATTAAAATGGTCTGCAATGAGCACTGTTATATCAAACGTTTCATTATCATATTGAAGCGTTTCTGTCGCATAATGAGTAATCGAAGCGGTAAAACTATTATTATCAGGAAGCCCTGTGCTAATAGAAAGTAAATCAGACACGGTGATAATTTGCTGATCCAATGACACCAGCGATAAATTACCTGTTGGACAGCTGACACCTTCAACACGATCAGGCTCTGCTTTTTGGCATTGCGTGTATACATCTTGCCAGCACGTTACATCATCATTTTGATCAGCAGGTATTTGCCCATCAGGGATAAAACATGCTTGCACTCGAACTGCCATAGGCACAAAACCTGAATTCACTTGAACTCGCGCTAAACCAGCAGCATCAGTGTCAACACTGTGATGCGATAAACTGATCCCGCCATTGGTAGAAGTAAGACGGAAATCTAAGCGTTTACTAGTAACATCTTGACCAATTTTATCGATTAATTTAAATGTTAGTTCGCTGTTTTCTTTACGACCAACACCGCCTGTCCCCTTTAATGCAATTACATTTTGAGTTGCTGAAATAAATTCAACCGACGCCACATCAGCTTCAGAAACAGGAATATTAACCGACGCTATTTCAGGCGTACCTCCTGTTAATACTGTTGCGATAACCGTATCACCTTGTGCACTTTTGCAGCCATTTGTTCTATAGGTTGATGTAGCAACACCACCAATACTGATGACTGCTCCATCAATAATTGATTTACCACTTTCTACGCAACTTGATGTAAACTGAACATCAAAAGGCGTTACGATTAAATTATCATTAGTATCTCTAATTTCAACAGTTATTACGGTTGTTGCACCCGCCGCTAGTGGCTGATACTGACCCTCAATTGGATTACCTGAGTTATCTAATAAATTAGGCAAGCCATTATCAATTGCTATTTTTAATTCTGCCGTACTAATTGAAAATGCTTTATTTAGGTTTGTATCTTTTGCTGTCGCAATTAAAGTTCCGGCTCCACTACTCGCTCCTGGTTGTAGTTTTAACAGCGCAAACCCAAAGTTATCAGTTAAAGCTTTCCCCGAATCAGGGAGTAATTGACCTAAGTCTGTAGATAACTCAGTAATAATCCCTGAAATACCATCACCACTACTGGTATCTACAACCTTAATGAGTACGTCAATTAGAGAATCAGATGAAAATGTATTTGTCACTGCACAACCCGTTGAAGGGTCTAACGGATTTAATGCGATAGTATTTCTATTTGTATCCCAATTTGCATTACACCCCTGTAACAGTTTAATATCTAATTCTGCTTGAGCACTTTCAACCGGTGCATCGTCACCATTTGACACAAAGCCGGCTGTGTTTGTTATTACCTCATCACTTTCAGACTCATAGCTTGCAACAACCTGGCCTGCTCCTTTAAAGTTACCACTGCTAAGTGTCACTACGGCTACACCGTTCTGATCAGTTAATGCAGTACCTAATTCAGGGGTGATTTTACCCGTAAATTTAGATGTAAAACTGATTAATTGAGAAGCAAGTGGAACACCATCGTCTTCTAATCTAGCGGTAACCAAACCTTTATTATCTTTACTAACTGGATTTTGTGATGTAAATATCGCTCCATTTTGGTCTAAGATATTTAGCTCAAGAGTGATCGTACCCGATACCCCAGTATCACTTCCTTGGCCACCCGTTGTCTGAAAATCGAAAGTTCCAGAATAAGAATCACCATCGACATTATACGTGGCAGTCACTTTACCTGCTCCCGCATCTTTACCCGCAGTGAGTTCAATTGTCGCAACACCATCATTTTGAGTTAATGCGGAGCCAGTTGTAGGCTGTAACAGGCCAATACTGTCTGCTAGCGTGAAGACAATACGTTTACCGGCGACTATTGAGCCATTTTGCTTTAACGTTGCTCTTAAGTCTAAAGGCGCTTGACTTGTAACACTACTGGAAGCTGCACCTGCATCTTGGCTATAACCTTGAAGAGTAACTGTATAACTGTCTTGGGCTGTACTGTCTTGTTCGCCTGTCGAGGTAAATGTAAAAGGCTCTGAGGTATTAACCGTTTCGCCATTAATTGTAACCGACGCATTAACGCTGCCTGCGCCAGCTGTATTACCCACAGAAAGATATATTTTAGCGCTACCATCAGTGTCAGTTTTGACAGTGCCTGATCTAGGATCAAGCACGCCATATCCGCCATCAGTAGTGAAAGTGACTATGACATTAGGTGCTGCTACGCCATTTTTCAATAACTGAGCTATTAATACTAAACGTTGTTCTGAAGAAACCTCATTAGCAGCTTCACCAGTGATTTCTGACGAACCATTAATACTTAGTGTATAGGTAGGAGAATCAATGTCCCCTCCATCAAGGCCATCATTATCCTTTTCAAGTGATCCACCACCACCACATGCAGTGATTAAAAAACTCAACAGTATGACACTGAGCCATCGCATTAAAGGCATTACCCTCTCCCTAGCGTTTGTTATTAACTATTTAAATAATACATTTACTCAATATTAACCTATAACACGCTTGAAAATCACAACTTTTATTACTTTTTTGTGGTTTTTTTAATCCCTATTTTTTTTTCATATTTAACGATTTTTTCTGTATAAAAATCTACATGCTGGTAGGCTATGGCAAATTTATAAAAAATAGATTGTTACTATGTCAAAAATCCGTTCAATGAGTTTAACCACCCGTATCATGATAGGTATGTTTCTGGGTGTTTCTGTAGGCTTTATTTTCCAAGCAATATTAGCTGGCGAAGACGATTTTCTAATCCCACTTGGATTATTCTCTTTGCCAATTAAAGGCTTTTTTGTTGATGGTTTATTTCATATTGGTGGACAAATATTTATCGCCAGTTTGAAAATGTTAGTGGTGCCACTAGTCTTTGTATCACTCGTTTGTGGTACATGTAGTTTAAGTGACCCGAAAAAATTAGGACGATTAGGCGGCAAATCAATCGGCCTATACCTTGTTACTACTGCTATTGCGATCACTGTTGCAATTACCTTAGCCTTATTAGTAAACCCAGGCGAAGGGATTAATTTACCAACTGAAGCCACCTACAGTGCAAAAGAAGCCCCGACCCTTGCACAAGTAATTATCAGCATGTTTCCAACCAACCCAATTGATGCCATGGCCAGTGGTAACATGTTACAGGTTATCGTATTTGCATTACTATTTGGTATTGCCATGGCACTAAGCGGTAGTGCAGGTAAACGAGTAGCGGTTGTTTTTGAAGATTTAAACACCGTGATCTTAAAGTTAGTTACCTTATTGATGAACGTGGCTCCTTATGGTGTATTCTGCTTAATGGCAAAACTCTTCACCACTATAGAGCTCAACTTAATAGTAAGCTTAGCTAAATATTTTGGTGTTGTGGTGGCTGCACTATTTTTCCATGCCTTCATTAATTACACTTTGCTACTGAAGTTTTTAACTGGATTGAACCCTATTATCTTTTTGAAAAAAATGAAACATGCCTGTTTATTTGCATTTAGTACTTCAAGCTCAAGTGCAACAATGCCTATAACACTCGAAACAGCCACTAAAAAATTAGGCGCAAAAAATTCAGTTGCTTCATTTACAATTCCACTCGGTGCCACGATTAACATGGACGGCACAGCAATCATGCAAGGTGTGGCTACGGTATTTATCGCACAAGTATTCAGTGTTGATTTAACAATTTCAGATTACTTAATGGTGATCTTAACCGCCACCTTAGCGTCTGTAGGCACAGCTGGCGTACCTGGCGTTGGCTTGATCATGCTTGCCATGGTACTTAATCAAGTCGGTTTACCTGTTGAGGGTATTGCCATCATTATTGGCGTTGATAGGTTACTTGATATGACTCGCACTGCGGTCAATGTCACGGGCGATTGTATGGTGACATGTGTGGTTGCTAAATCTGAAGGTGAACTAGATGAGGCAGTATTTAACGACCCAAATGCAGCCAAAGACTTAGAGGACTATCACAAATCAACTGACTAAAGTTGTGCTTGTATAAATGCTAAAAAACCCGCAAATTTGCGGGTTTTTTAGCATTTAACAACGGTAACCTTTATGGGTTTAACCCTTTAAAACGAGACAATAATGATATACCAGTTTTGTTAACAGTGTTACTCAACCCGATAGCAAACTTATCGCTTAAGCTCTTTTTAACTTTGTATTTAATTTTATATATTTGTCGCTCATCTTGATACTTAAGCAATGTGTCATCACTGGTTTCTATGCTATCTACTAGACCTTTTTCAAGCGCCTGAGTCGCAAACCAGTGCTCACCAGTTGCCACTAAGTTAACATCTAAACTTGGCCGTTGACTACTGACAAACTGTTTGAATAAGTCATGGGTTTGCTCTATTTCTTCTTTAAACTTTTCCCGTGCTTTATCTGTATTTTCACCAAATAAAGTTAGAGTACGTTTAAACTCACCCGCAGTGATTTGTTCAAAATCAACATCATTTTTCTTCAGAATTTTATTAAAATTTGGAATTTGTGCTATCACACCAATAGAGCCAACAATAGCGAACGGTGCAGCAACAATTTCATCAGCTACACAGGCCATCATGTAACCACCACTGGCAGCAACTTTATCAATCGCAACCGTAAGGTGGATACCTCTATTTTTAATGCGTTGTAGCTGAGAAGCAGCAAGTCCATAGCCATGAACCACCCCGCCACCACTTTCTAGCCTAACCAACACTTTATCTTGCTCAGGATTGGCAATTGCAACAATTGCGGTAATTTCCTCACGCAAACTATCGACTTCGTGAGCATCCATACTGCCATTAAAATCAATGACGTATAATCGTGGTTTGATATCTTCATCATTGGCTTTTTTAGCGTCACTCTTTTGTGCTTTATGGTGTGCTTTTAATGCTTTTTTAGATAAGGTGCTTTCAATAAAATCATTTTTCAAATCATCTAACTGCTCAGAAATATCATCAATCTCAATCTCACCTTTTTTACTTTTAGGCTTTATTGCTGCAGCGACACTAATTAATATTACTGCTGCAACGGCAATCACAAACGTCGCCGTTTTAGCTAGAAACAGCCCGTACTCATATAGAAATTCCAATCGTATTCTCCAAACAAAAATTTCGTCTAATTTACCATTGAAACAAAAAAAAGCCACTTTTCAGTGGCTTTTCATTTATTTTAATACTCTAGAAAGTTAGTCAGTGACAATCTCAGTATTTTGAATAGATAACGCTCTCCCTCGGGTGACCAAATAAGTCGCAATCTGTAATTGCATTTCAGTTGTCGTGGCTGCGCTTTCTTCAGCCGTTGCACCTGCATCAGGATCTGGGCTAAGCACTGAGCTGTGATGCCCTTTGGTAAATTTAACTAAATAGCTCATACCATCCTCAGTAGGCGTTTGCGTCTGGGTTACTGTCGTTAAGCCCATTAAGTTAGCAAGAGGCAGTGAGCCTGCAATTGGGTTATTTGCAGTCATTGGTGGGATCACTTGATCTGGTTTATTGCCATTAGCTTCACCATCACCTACAACCACATTCATATAAACAGGTGTGCCAAGCGCTTTTATAGCTGATGCATAGTTTGTTGGATCGCCGCTATCAAGAGCCGTCTGTGCTGCAAATGAGAACTGACTCAAAATACCTTGAATCTTAGCAAGCTTAGTCATTTCACCAGCTGCCTTTAACGAAGTGTAATATTCGCCATAACCACATGAAATACTCTCGTTCGTTGGCGCTGCTTCACCACAGTTTGATACAGCAGGACCCTCTCTATAAGTTTGAAACTCAGCTGATTCAGACGTCCCAGCTGATAGCAATACAGAGCCTTGCACAAATGGGCCAAAACTCGCCGATTCTAATAAAAAGCTAGCTATCCCACCACCACCGCTAGCGAGTGCGACACTATTGATTTTAAACAAGCCATCAACTTGGCTATCAAAAGGTGCATTTGCTTGAGCAACAAAAGCAGGAGCAACTACTGAGCCAAGTGAATGGCCGATAAACACTACGTCAGAGGTGTTGAGTGATGTATCATCAACAAAATTGAGGCCTAGACGCAATGCTAGTAAATCAGCCGCAGACTGCCTTAAATTGTCACGCGCAACGAGTAATGATTGCAAGTTCATGTACGCAAGTACAGATCCCTCCCCTTTAGTCGCATTAAAGTCGTCTTTACCATCCTCATCCACGTCAATGCCACGCTCACCATGCACAGGGTGATCTATGGCAACCGTTGCAAAACCTTGAATCGCTAAACTAGCCGTTAACGCCAGCATGTGCTCTTTTTTTGAAGTAATGCCATGTTGCATAATAACAACAGGCCAACCACCCGCTGGCATTTCAAGTGCCGGCATACCAAGAGTTTGTGTCCTGATAGCGTTTATCACAGGCAGAATAGGTTTTGTTATCTGTACAGGCACTTCTTGCAGGCTTTGCATTTTAGGGAGCGGGTTATATTTCGTTAAGTGACGAGTAATGTCAATTTTTGGGTAATCGTGTAGCTTTCCTTCACTTAAACCTTGGCAGAGCTGCTCATATGGACCAATACCAAACATTGTTGGATCAATTTCATCTTCTTTTCCTGCGTCGCGCAGTGCTTGATCCGCTGCTTGCTGATTAAGTACGGCAACAGGGCTTGAACACATGCCTTGCCAGTATGTATCAGCCAACTTTGAAATTTCTTTCCCTTCTGGTTGAGATAAATACATAGCCAGTGTCACACTGCCTCTTTGGTACTGCACCCCATTAAATGCTGGTGACACATTAGTTATGTCAGGATCACTAAGAAGCACTTCAGCTACTGTCAGCATATCCTGCTCTGGTATTTGTACCTGTGGTTTTGGCAAAGCTGGATTTTGTAAGCTCGCTGCTAGTAACTTTTTAATTGTTCCAAGTACCGGACCTACCGACTGAATCGTCATCGCTCCACTAAAAATAATATCATCTTTACTAATAGTGCCACCTGACGTGACCACATTTTCATAGCTATTAACCACTCCTTGTAAGGCTAATTGGCTCTCAGTGATCAGCGGAGTTTCTCCACTCACTAAACCATACGTTGATGATGGCTTAATGGAACGCCCTAATGAGTCTTTAAGCTCAGTTGTCAGCACATTTATATACGAGCTGCCAGCTTTAAACGGTTTTAATGGAATAATAGCAACCGCATTGCCACTTGCTTTAGTGATGAAATCAACCCCAAAGGTTAATTCACCTAATAATTTACATCCGGCTCCTGCTGGTACGGCTGCGCAATCTGCATCCGTTAAGCTAGCGCCCATAACAACTTCAAAAATACGAACAGATCCCAGCGCACCAGCCGAACTTTCATCAAGGCTAACATTCGCAGGAAAGGTAAGATCTACTTTATAAGGAACTTGGCTAGACCAGCCATCCAGTGCACCTAATGCAAAGCTAGGATTTGCGTATTCTGCACGTGTAATTGACACCCCATTGCCATCAAGTTCTTTAGGAATGTTTAGAGTGCCATCTTTTGTACCACTCATTAATAAGTCATTTGGTACTGAAATAACCCCATTTGCAGGGTCAAACTTCACCGTAGCAGCAGGTATAACCGGTGGTGTATCATTTTTAACATCTTCTAATGTTTCACCGCCGCCACAACCAGCTAGTGCAGCTGTAATTGCAAGTGAGAGTAGCATTTTTTTCATATTGTTTGCTCCGCACGTAATCTTTTTTTTATGTGTGTTGATAAATAAGTGTAGCTAATTATGTTACTAATTCTTTTAAATTTTCTCGTAATATTTAGTTAAAATAATGTAATTAGCTTATTAATAAGACATTAGACCAGTTAAAGTTAACGTAAAGTTTCAAGTTTCGCCACCTTATTTTGCAATAAATTCGATAACTTGGTGTTTTGCTATGTTAAAATTAACCAAATTGACTTTTTGGACCTTTATTATGCAAACCTATAAAGCGGCTGACAATGCCCTACAAGACAAAGTGATCTTAGTAACTGGTGCAGGTGACGGCATTGGCCGTGTTGCAGCTATAACTTATGCAAAACATGGCGCAACAGTTATTTTATTGGGTAAAACCACCAGCAAACTTGAAGCCGTATACGATGAAATCATTGCTATTGGCGGCCCAAAACCTGCGATTGTACCGATGGACTTAAAAGGTGCAAGCAAACAAAACTTTCGTGATTTAGGCGCTACCATTGAACAGCAATTTGGTAAACTAGATGGCTTGCTCAATAATGCAGGAATAATTGGCTCACTGGGCCCACTTGAGCATTTTTGTTCATCAACGTTTGATAACATCATGAAAGTGAATGTTACCGCTCAAGCGATGATCACAAAATATATGTTTCCAGTTTTACGTAAATCTCCAAGTGCTGCAATTATTTTCACCTCTTCAGGGGTTGGTCGCCAAGGCCGTGAGTTTTGGGGCGCGTATGCCATTTCAAAATTTGCCGTTGAAGGAATGATGCAAACATGGGCATGTGAAGTAGGTAAAACGAATATCCGGATAAATTGTATTAATCCCGGCGCTACCCACACAGCGATGCGTGCCAGTGTCTATCCAGGTGAAGATCGCGATAAACTAGCCTGCCCTGAAGACTTAATGCCAACTTATTTATACTTAATGAGTGATGATTCAAAAGACGTCAATGGTCAATCATTAGACGCGCAAACAAAAAAATAATACCTGTCGTGTTAAGTTACTGACCATTTATAGCGACAGATAAATACAGTGATAACAAGGCAGGAATTTTGACATGTAGTTGTTCTACATAAAAAATCACTAACGCAGTTAGCACTTTATTTAGCCCGCTAGAATGGTTAAATATTTAAGTCGATTGGTATAAACCAAGTACTAAACATAAAAAAGCCGCTAATTAGCGGCTTTTTTAATGCAAGGCAGATATTAACGGCGTTTAGTTTGTTTAACACGATTATTATGTTTTTTGACTGCTTTGCGAATTTGATTAATTTTAGCGCGTTTATCTTTGCGTTTTTCAGGCATAACAGATAATTTTGTTTGCGTTTCACGGCCAAGCTTAACTGTTTTACGTAAGTAATTTACAGTCTCTAAATCTAGCTCAGCCCAACCACCTTGTGGTAGACGTTTATCGAGCTCTAACTTACCATAACGAATACGAATAAGGCGAGAAACCTCAACATCTTGAGATTGCCATAAACGACGTACTTCACGGTTACGCCCTTCAGTCAGCGTTACATTATACCAGCGGTTAATACCTTCACCGCCCAGTGGTTTAATAGTAAGAAATTTTGCCATACCATCTTCAAGCTCAACTCCTTTGGTTAAATTTTTGATGGTTTCTGCTGTTACTTCACCAAATACACGTGCTGAATATTCACGCTCGACTTCGTAACTTGGATGCATTAAGCGGTTTGCAAGCTCACCATCATTGGTGAACAACATTAAACCTGCGGTATTTATATCTAAACGACCAACAGCAATCCAACGTTCACCATCAACGCGGGGCAGGCGGTCAAATACTGTTCTACGTCCTTCAGGGTCTTTACGTGTACATAACTCACCTTCAGGTTTGTTATACATAACAACACGACAGATACGTTCAGCTTTTTCTTCAATTTTTACTGTATGGCCATCAACACGGATCTGGTCGGTTTCTTCAACACGATCACCCAGCTTTGCTACTTTACCATTAACACTGACACGATTTGCATCAATGTATTTTTCCATCTCACGTCGCGAGCCTACGCCCGCTCTTGCTAAGACTTTTTGTAACTTTTCACCTTGTATACTCATTCGGATAGTTCTCTCACAGAAGGATCACTCAATAACTGGTCAATTTTACTTTGCTGCTGTTTTGGCAGTGGCGGTAAATTATCTAAACCTGTTAACGAAAAATAATCTAAAAATTGTTTGGTTGTGGCATATAAAGCGGGCCTACCTGGCACCTCTTTATGACCAACAACATGTATCCACTCACGCTCGAGCAGACTTTTAATAATAGTTGAGCCTACGGTCACTCCACGTACTTGCTCTATCTCGCCCCGAGTTATCGGCTGACGATAAGCAATAAGCGAAAGAGTTTCTAATAGTGCACGGGAATATTTCGGCGCCCGTTCTTGCCAAAGGTTATTTAACCAAGGGGCTAAGCTCGCACACGCCTGAAATCTAAATCCACTACCCACTTCAACTAAGCGAATACCACGGGTTTGATAATGAATTTGGATCTGTTCAATCGCGAGGTTAATACGTGCCATAGACACACTTAACTCAGTTAATACGGTGTCTTTTAAATGCCGTTTACTGATTGGTTTTCCCGCAACAAAAATCGTCGCCTCAATGATCTCAACAAGTTGCTCATCACTGATCCGTTTCGTAGCCATTTTTGTAGCAGATTTTGTCACCATAGGCACCAAGACGTTGCGGTATATTCAACACGCTATTATGCCAGATCAATACAAAGGTTGGAAAAGTTATTCTTTAAAAATGTAAAATAGCAGCGATTTAAGCGCTGCTATTAAAAATAAACTAACTAGTGTGTTACATTTTAATCAAATTGTCGCACCTTGATAGCGTTTCACAAACTCAGTAACCACTTCACCATTGCATTTCAATGAGTTTAAGTTTGCTATTTTTTCTTTCACTGGAGCCAAACCTTGCTTCAATGCTGTCATACATAACTGTGTTTCTACATGTGAATTTTTAGCAAACACTTCAATTACTTTTTCTTGGCGAACTTCATCATCCACTTTTTTAGCAATATCACGAATATCATCACCATTGCACAAAATACTTTTTGAATAACGCGATAAATACACCCCGTGCTGAGCTGCAACTTTGCGTGCTGCAGTAAATCCTTCGTTAGCACTGATTGAGCATAATTTAGATTCAATTTTGTGATCAGCATTATAATAATGTGCTGCACTAGCAGTCTCAGAGAAAGCAGTCGCTGCGACGAATAATGCTAATAATTGTAGTTTCATGATTTACCTTTAAGTGGAGTTATATTATGAGTGATTTTTGCGCATTATATAGACCGAAGTTTATGGATCAACTGGATTATCTATTTAATTTTTCATTTAAAAAAGCGTTAACAATGTTTGATCAAAATTCATGCCTTATTCAACAATTGAGCGATTTTATTATTATAAATAAGCACATGTACCACACGTAAATTGATGATAGAATTTGCCATAGTTTGCAAAAAAACAACTCTAACTTAAGGTCTAGCCATGAAAGTAATTTCATTTAACATTAATGGGCTGCGAGCTCGTCTGCACCAATTACAAGCAATCATTGATAAACATCAGCCTGATATTATCGGCTTGCAAGAAATAAAAGTACATGATGAAGCTTTCCCACTCGAAGACGTTCAAAAGATGGGTTACCACGTTTATTTTCATGGTCAAAAAGCGCATTATGGTGTAGCTATGTTATGCAAAACTGAACCTAAGTCTGTGGTTAAAGGATTCGCAACAGATACTGATGAATCGCAAAAGCGTATGATCAGCGTCACTGTTAACCAAGAAAATGGCCGTGATCTAACCGTAATGAATGGTTATTTTCCACAAGGCGATAACATTACTCATGAAACAAAGTTTCCGTACAAGCGACAGTTCTACCGCGATCTAATGACTCACTTACAAAGCCACCACAGTAACGACGAGGATGTCATTGTCATGGGCGACATCAATATTTCTCCTACTGATCTTGATATTGGCATTGGTGAGGTTAACCGCAAGCGTTGGTTAAAAACTGGCAAATGTTCATTCCAACCTGAAGAGCGTCAATGGCTTGCAACCTTGCTAGATTGGGGCTTTACAGACACCTTTCGTGAACTTCACCCAGACACAAGCGAGCAGTACTCTTGGTTTGATTATCGCTCTCGCGGCTTTGATGATAATCGTGGTCTACGCATTGACGTTGTCCTAGCGACTCCATCTTTGGCTGCTCGTTGTATTGACGCGGGAATTGACTATGAATTACGTGGTATTGAAAAGCCATCAGATCATGCGCCAATATGGTCAACCTTTAGTTAACGCTAATGGATAAGCTAACGACAATCCCGATAATAAGCATTGAACTTCAGGCAATTACCTGGCTTGTTATCGGCTATATTTTTTGGTCGAGTGTCAATAAGTCACACTACCAACATTTAATAACCACGCCGGCCCGTCAAACAGGCCTATTTGTCTGTGCGTTAGCATTTGCCTTATTGTGGCGAATTAAAGCCGGCATATTACCCGGTCTTGAACTGCATATTTTAGGTGTAACTGCCATAACGCTTATTTTAGGCTGGCGCTTTGCATTATTGAGCGCCACCTTAGCCAGCCTGCTGTTAACGGCTTTTAATCAAATAAGCATTGCGCAATTACCTATCCACTTATTGTTAACCGCTTACTTACCCATTTTAGTCAGTTATGGGGTATTTATACTGTGTTATAACCTATTACCACGGCATTTTTTCATTTACATTTTTGTATGCACTTTTATTTGCGCCGCTTTCGTCGCCTGCTTTAAGATTATCACTATTAGCTTATTTTATTATTTAACCGGCAATTACAATTGGTTTGAATTAAGTGAAAATTATCTCTATTTATGTGTCATTATTTGCTTTCCTGAAGCGATGTTAAACGGCATGGCTATTACCCTATTGATCATCTATCGCCCACATTGGGTAAAAACATTTTATGATAAGGATTACCTAGACTCATGAGTCTCGATTACCAATGCCCGCTCTGTCAGCAGTCACTTGAATTACAGGCCAAAGTGCTAAAGTGTATTAACAACCATAGCTTTGACACTGCAAAAGAAGGCTATGTGAATTTATTACCTGTGCAACAAAAGAACTCTAAGCAACCTGGTGATAATCTTGACATGGTACAAGCAAGACGTGCTTTTTTAAGCACTGGGCACTACCAGTTTTTACAACATGCCGTTGCACAGCGAGTTGCTCTGCAAGTACCACAACAGGTAATTGATTTAGGGTGCGGGGAAGGTTTTTATACTCATGCGATTGCCAATGCATGTACAGCACACGTATATGGCGTCGATATATCAAAATCAGCGGTTAAATATGCTGCAAAGCGATACAGTAACTGTAATTTTAGCGTTGCATCAATCAGCCAAGCTCCATTTAGTGATGGCTCAGCAGATGTATTAGTGAGTATTTTTGCCCCATTATTTGATGCTGAATTGGCTCGATTAGCAAAAGTAGACGCTACATTGGTAGTTGCAAGCCCTGGCCCTTGGCATTTAAAAGAACTCAAGCACTATATTTATCGAGACGTCAATGCGCATACACCGATTGCTGCGCCTGAAGGGTTTGAGCTTATAGAGCAAACATTGTTAGAACAACAGATAAGTTTGCCATTTAAAGATGTGAAGAACTTGATCACTATGACTCCCTTTGCTTGGAAGTTTCGCCCTGAACATTGGCAACAACTAGAACAACAAGGTGAGCAAGTTGTCACCCTGTCATTTTATGTTAGTCAATTTAAACGTGTTACAGATTCTCTCGGGTAAACGCGCGGTCCATTTTATCAAACATATCATTGAGTAAATGGGCCAACTCCGCATAACGTGGTTTGTCTTTTGGAACATGCCCTTGGTAGCCATTGGCTACCATTTTCGTATGGAGCTCTTTATACCAATGCTCCATGGCAGGCTCAAGGACAGTATCTGCACGCTTGCCTAACCACAGCAATCCCTGTAGCGGTAGAGATAAAAAAAACAACGCGATAGCCACTGCTTGCGGTAAAAAACTGCTGCCTAAATAATTAATTTGCATAAATAAAGTGAGCATTGCCAAAATCGGCATTACTGTAATTGCCAGCTCGGTGGCTTTGATCACTCTAAACTCCGTGAACAGAGGCGCTAATTCTTTACGCATAGGCCATTTTTTTGCATATTCACGACCAGTTTGGACTTGTGACATCACACTTTTTTGCATCATGACTCCTAGGTGTCGCTGGTGTATTTATTAATGTTACCTCAATGAGTGTATCATATTCACGGTAACATTCCTGTGTAAAATCCCTTCCACCTTTTTCGTCCAAAACGTGTTTTTGATCATGGTTTAAACTTACCTTAAAACAATTAATGAGTTAAAATAAGTGCACGTTAAGTCAACTAGACTTTAGTATAGTCATTACAGATATCCATAGCAATTTATCGACCAATGACTCTTTTACTTTAATCACTATGCTCGAGTACTTGGTTATATAACAACTAAGCTTAATGCGCAATTGTCAAAAAATGGGATCCTGTTATGTCTTCGCAATCATCACCTCATCATGTTCTTGTACTGAACTGTGGAAGTTCGAGTTTAAAATTCGCTATTTTAAATGCCACCACATCTGAAGAAATCATTTCAGGTCTTGCTGAACGCCTAGGCTCATCGTCGCCATCTGTGAAATACAAATACCTTGGCAAAAAACAACTGATTGAACTTGCGCCTAATCAAGCTCACAGTGCAGCAATCGATACCTTAGTTAGCCTTATTAACGAACACCATTTAGCTGAAAACCTTATTGCAGTCGGTCATCGCGTGGTTCACGGTGGCGAGCACTTTACCAAATCGGTACTGATTGACGACAATGTAATTAAAGGCATTACCCAAGCCGCTACGCTTGCGCCATTACATGGGCACGCTAATTTATTAGGCATTGCTGCGGCGCAAGCATCATTCAAGGGATTACCGCAAATTGCTGTGTTTGATACCGCGTTTCATCAAACCATGGGCAATGTTGCCTATTTATATGCCCTTCCTTATAAACTTTATACTGATTATGGTGTTAGACGTTACGGCTTTCATGGTACCAGCCATTATTATGTTGCAGGTCAAACAGCAGCCCTTTTAAACCAGCCTATTGAGCAAAGTAATTTTATCAGCGCCCACTTAGGAAATGGCTGCTCTGTGTGTGCGATTAAAAATGGCAAAAGTGTTGATACCAGCATGGGCTTAACCCCACTAGAAGGCTTAATGATGGGCACCCGCAGCGGAGATATTGATCCGGGTTTATTTAACTTTTTAACCACCCAACTTAACTACGATGCACAACAAATTGATGACTTATTAAACCAGCAAAGCGGCTTACTAGGTATCAGTGAACTTTCTAATGACTGTCGCACAATAGAAGAAGCTGCTGTCGCAGGAAATGAAAAAGCCATTTTAGCATTGGAGATGTTTTGTTATCGTTTAGCAAAACAAATAGCCGCATTTATGGTGCCATTACAACGCCTTGATGCGTTAATTTTTACCGGTGGTATTGGTGAAAACTCCGATATTATTCGTGATAAAGTAATTACTCAGCTGAGCTATCTTGGCCTTGATTGCGACCGTACAGCTAACCTTGCAGCCCTATTTGGCACACAAGGTATTATCAGCAGTCATAATGCAAAAACTAAAGCAGTAGTAATGCCAACAAACGAAGAGTGGGTCATTGCTCTTGATGCCGCCTCAATTGCACAGGAGTTATAATTATGGCACGTCGAATTATGCTAGTACCTATCTCTACTGGGGTTGGTTTAACATCGGTCTCGGTCGGGTTAGTACGTGCATTAGAACAAAAAGCGGTCAAAGTTAATTTTTTCAAGCCCATAGCCCAGCCTCGCTCAGGTGAAACTGGCCCTGAAAAATCAACACAAATTGTCACCCAAGGCTCGCCCATTACACCACCTACTCCCTTTGCACTAAATTATGCAGAGCAAATGATCGGGGATGGTAAAGGTGATGATTTACTTGAAGAAATTGTTGAGCGGTTTGAAAATGCCATAGGCAACGATGTAGTCGCTATTATCGAAGGTATGGTCCCTACTCGCCGCCAACCTTATGCAGGTAGAGTTAACCGCGAAATAGCACAAACTCTCGGCGCTGACATTGTGTTTGTACTCACTCCTGGTAATGACAGTAACGATCAAATTGAAGACCGCTTAGAAATTGCAGCCGGTTATTATGGCAGTGTTGACCATGCCCGCGTATTAGGCTGTATTTTTAATAAAGTGAATGCACCACTGGATGATGAAGGCAGAGCACGCGCCGATCTCGTGGAAGCACATAAACCCGACGAGCTTGACAATGAGCTCAATCGCTTAGCATCTTTACCTATTTTTAGAAAACACCCGTTTATGTTACTTGGCTCGATCCCATGGGATTTTGAGCTGGTTGCGCCGCGCGTTAAAGATTTATGTGCGTATTTAAAAGCTGATGTGATCAACGACGGTGATATGGCTCACCGTCGTCTACGCCGAGTAACATTTTGTGCCAGAACTGTGTCCAATATCTTAAATCATTTTACCCCAGGCGCACTGCTGGTGACCCCAGGCGATCGTTCAGATGTGTTAGTTGCGGCCTGTTTATCAGCCATGAATGGCACTAAATTAGGAGCTATCTTATTAACGGGTGGTTTTAAACCTGAGCCACGGATCATGACCTTGTGCGAACAAGCGATGGCCACCGGCCTGCCAATCCTCAGTACAGATGCTGACACCTGGCGTACTTCATTGCTACTACATAACTTTAATATGGAAGTACCGTGCGATGACGTACAACGAATTGATAAAGTAAAGCATCATAATGCCAGCCATATTGATTCCGACTGGTTGGATACACTTGCTAAAAGTGTCGGTAAAACCCGTAAAATGTCGCCTCCAGCATTTCGTTATTTGCTTACGGATAAAGCCCGTCAAGCGGCAAAAACGGTGGTGTTACCTGAAGGCAATGAGCCTCGAACAATAAAAGCCGCCGCTATTTGCGGTCAACGTGGTATTGCGAAGACCATTCTATTGGGCGATCGAGAAGAAATTGAACGTATCGCTATACAACAAGGTGTTGAGCTAAACGAAAATGTAACCATTATCGAACCTCAGGATGTGATCAACGACTATGTTGCGTCTATGGTTGAAATTCGTAAAAGCAAAGGCCTAACTGAAGTGGTTGCCCTTGAACAGCTCCAAGACAACGTTGTGCTTGGCACTATGATGTTAGAGCGTGGTCAAGTCGATGGTCTGGTCTCGGGTGCAGTAAATACAACCGCCAACACCATTCGTCCGCCGCTGCAATTAATAAAAACAGCACCAGGGTCATCATTAGTATCGTCGGTGTTTTTTATGTTGCTGCCTGATCAAGTACTGGTATACGGGGATTGTGCCATTAATCCTGATCCAACCGCTGAGCAATTAGCCGATATTGCCATTCAATCTGCAGACTCAGCCGCCGCATTTGGTATTGAGCCACGAGTAGCGATGATAAGCTACAGCACTGGCACGTCAGGCACTGGGGCTGATGTAGAAAAAGTCCGTCTGGCAACAACGTTAGCGCAACAAAAACGCCCTGATCTGATCATCGATGGCCCATTACAATATGATGCAGCGATTATGGAAAATGTCGCACTTAAAAAAGCACCAAATAGCCCAGTGGCTGGTAAAGCGACGGTGTTTATATTTCCAGACTTAAATACCGGTAATACCACGTATAAAGCGGTACAACGAAGTGCTGATTTGATAAGTATCGGCCCAATGTTGCAAGGTATGCGAAAACCCGTCAATGACTTAAGCCGTGGTGCTTTGGTTGATGATATTGTCTATACCATTGCGCTTACTGCTATCCAAGCGGCACAAGCCGAAAATATTTAACACCCTGGGTAAAGTGATTGCATTATGATCACTTTACCCTGTGCATTTCTTTAGCTAATGAAAATTATTAATAAAGTAAATAACTTAGCGTTGTTATACCTCCCTATTCCCAACCTTATCCACAGAAATTGTGGACAACATTGCTCTTTTATTTAAGCAAGATAATCTATACTATTGATCAGTATACACAGATGGGAAGTCTCACAATTAAAAAAGGGGTAGCAATGTCTAAGCAAACGTTACAACTGCATAGTACGGCCTTGACCATTCATAGCCTTGATGTTAATAGCGAGATCCCCGCTGCTTTATTCAAACAATCAATGTTTATTATCGCCAAAACCAAGGATGAGTTATCTATTGTTTGTCCTAGCCAGTTCGCCATTGACAGCCTAGATGCTGAGCACGATTGGCGCGCATTAGAAGTGATCGGTCCACTTGGTTTTTCATTAACCGGAATTATGGCAAATATTTCTGGGGTTTTAGCCAGAGCAAATATCTCAATTTTTGCGATTTCAACTTACGACACTGATTACGTTTTAGTAAAACAACGGCGTATTAAAGATGCTATCAGTGCATTAAAAAAAGATGGTTATCAGTTACTCAATGAGCCCAAATTAACATAATGAAATACACGGATATTAGTTATTTACCACAACGTCAGTTAGCGGCTAACAGCATTGCAATTTGTAGCCCTTTTAGTGGTAAAGTTGCCCCATTAAGCGAGCACCCAGAACCCTTCTTTAGCTGCGGCACACTTGGCCCGGGGATTATGGTTGCCCTGAGTAATCATAAAATATTAGCGCCCTTTGATGGTACATTAATGCAAGTAAAAAATGCTGGTACTGAATTTATTTTACAAGCTAATAATGGCTTAAAAGTGCTTCTAAATTTATATTTAGACCAACAGCAACACATTAAACACACTCATATAGCCCAACTCAACGGCAGTAAAATAACCAAAGGGCAACGGCTCGCTTATTTTGATCTTAGAGATCTCAACAGCCCCTTACTTGCCAGCCTTATTTTACTTAACGGGCATAAACTTAAACCAATACATTATTCTTTATCTCAGGTCACAGCTGGGGTAGACACTCTTTTAACACTAACTAAGAAGTAATTAATATGACGACTCTTTACGGCATTAGTAACTGCGACACTATAAAAAAAGCCAAAAAATATTTAACCGATAACAACATTGACTTTAATTTTCATGATTACCGTAAAGACGGCATAAGCCTTGATATGATCACTGAGTTTGCAACGCACATCGACTGGCAAGATCTGGTCAATAAACGTGGCACAACCTATCGCCAATTATCAGATGAGCAAAAACAGAACCTTGATAAAGATACTGCCTTGGCAATTTTGCTAGCACAACCGGCAATGATCAAGCGCCCAGTACTTATTCGCAACAACAGCTATCATTTAGGTTTTAAACCAGCGCAATACGATGAGATTTTTGCATCATGAATCACCCCGTCATCGAACTTGCACAAGCCTTAATACAGCGTCGCTCAGTCACACCTGAAGATGCAGATTGCCAAACTATAATGAATGAGCGATTGGCACAGCTTGGTTTTAATATTGAATCGCTGTTTTTTACTGACACCCAAAATACATGGGCGCGTAAAGGCGACAGCTCTCCGCACTTTTGCTTTGCAGGTCACACTGATGTAGTACCAACAGGACCAGAAAAGAACTGGCAGTACCCGCCTTTCTCTGGCTTACTAGCCGATGGCATGTTGCATGGCCGTGGTGCCGCTGATATGAAAGGCTCTTTAGCGGCCATGGTGGTAGCAACCGAGCGATTTGTAACTAAACACCCCGATCATAAAGGCTCAATTTCTTTTTTAATTACCTCTGATGAAGAAGGCCCTTTTATCAACGGCACCACGCGCGTAATCGATACGCTAGAGGCCCGAGATGAAAAAATAGATATGTGTTTGGTCGGCGAGCCTTCATCGCGTGATGCGCTGGGCGATGTCGTTAAAAATGGCCGCCGAGGCTCACTGACTGGCTTTTTAACTATTAAAGGCATACAAGGCCATGTGGCTTATCCGCAACTTGCCCTAAACCCGATCCATAGTGCAGCGCCAATGCTTGCACAGTTGAGTCAAACGGTATGGGACAACAGCAATGAGTTTTTCCCTGCTACTAGTTTTCAGATCTCAAATATTAATGGCGGCACGGGAGCTGGTAATGTGATCCCAGGCGAGCTTGAAGTGCAATTTAATTTTCGCTTTAGTACCGAAGTAACTCACCAGCAACTCCAGCAACGCGTTAACGACATTCTGGCTGAATATGGTTTTGCATACGAGCTGAGTTGGATTGTTAATGGTCAGCCATTTATCACCGAAGGCGGCCCGCTAATTGATGCTACGGTTACAGCTATCAAATCAATAACTGGCTTAGATACCGCACTTGAAACCACTGGCGGTACTTCAGATGGACGTTTTATAGCACAAACCGGCGCTAAGGTTATTGAACTTGGCCCACGTAATGACACCATTCATAAAGTCAATGAGTGCGTAAGTAGTCATGATCTCATTGCTCTTGCTGATATTTACGAGCAAATTCTAGAGCAACTTTTGACATGAACCCTGCTAAGCTCACATCGCAACAGTTGGCTGAGTGTGCCTGTGGTAAAGACGAGCTGCTGCTTGTTGATTATCAAGCTCATAAACTGCATAAAGACATTATTGATGACTTTATGCAGTTGCAAAATGCAGCTCGCAATGCAGGCTTTGCACTGACTATTGCATCAAGCTTTCGTAACTTTGAACGTCAAGCATTGATTTGGAATGCTAAATTTAATGGTCATCGACCTGTGCTCAATAAGCAGCAACAGCCCGTTGATTTAACCTCCATGACAGACATTGAAAAATGCCATGCCATTATGCTTTATTCAGCCCTACCGGGAACCAGTCGCCATCACTTTGGTACTGATCTGGATATTTTTGACCAATCCAGTGTTTCTGATCACTATCAGTTGCAGTTAGAGCCTCACGAATACCAAGAGAATGGCCCTTTTGCAGCGCTGACAAAATGGCTTGATAGTCATTTAGAAAAGTATGGTTTTTATCGCCCTTATCAACATGATTTAGGCGGCGTTGCGCCTGAACCTTGGCATATTAGCCACATAGTGCAATCTAACATTTTACTGCAACATCAGAGTTTAACCGTATTAGCTGATACTATTAATAACAGTCAGCTTGCTGGCAAAGCTGCTATTTTGACGAACTTGCCGCAACTGTATCAGCGTTACGTGCTGAATGTGAGCCCAACGGCTATTTAGCCAGCAAACAACTAACTCGGTGACGAATGATCGCGTAACCATTTCGCTTAAACACCGTGATTGCTACGCTTTTTTACATTGTTTAACATCTCCTCTGGATTAGATTATGCTAATCTGTATTAACGCTTATAAAAGGAGTGCCATGTGCAACGCAGTGTTATTTTTGGCTTTTGTATCATGCTAAGTGGATGCAGCACCATTGGGCTTAGTGATCTCTTTTCGGATTACGCCACCCAAATGACGCCTGTACGCCAAGCTATTAAGAGCAACAATATCGACCAAGCCCAACAGCTATTACCAACTAATGGGCAATCACATAGTAACTACTTGCTCAATCAATTAGAGCAAGCCCGTTTAAGCAATTTAAATAACCAAAATGAGGCTGCAAAACCACAGTACGAAGCGGTATATCAGCAAATGGAAATAAAACGCCAAGCTGCAAAAATACAAGTAAGCGCAGGGCTTGAACAAAGTAACGCCCTTTTAACCAATGATTCAGTCATTGGCTATACGCCAGCGGCTTATGAAATGAGTATGCTGCACAGTTACCAAGCTCTTAATTATATATATCAACATAATATCGAAGGTGCGTTAGTCGAGGTTCGCCGTGCAAATAAAGTGCAAACAGATGCGTTAACGGCTAATCAAGACGACATAGACGCCAGCGTAAAAGCAGCACAAAAACATTACCCAGGTATGGATGAGGTGATCAAAAACGTAAAAAATGGCTATCAAAATGCGTTTACATTTTATCTGTCTGGTTTGCTCTATCAAAGTAATAAGCAATACGATGATGCATATATAGATTATAAAAAGGCATTAGAGATCAACCCTGAAAATACCTATTTGCAGCAGGTTGTGCTGCAATTAGCAAAACAGCAAGGGTTTGATCAAGATTATGCAGAGTATAAAAAACGCTTTGCTGAACTGCCAAAAAAAATCGCCAACAGCGGTGATGTTGTGATCTTGATTGAACAAGGTTTAGTGCCGGAAAAAGATGAATTTGTGTTGCGTCTGCCTATTTATACATCCGGTGGTGATGCCCGTTTTTATAGCTTAGCGATGCCCGTTTATAAAGATAGAGCCTATATACCAACGGTTAATGAAATAAGTATAGGAACACAGATTTTACCTTTGAGCCCATTGGTAAGAATAGAAGCGTTAGCAGCTAAAACACTTGAAGAGCAAACGCCAGCAAGAGTGTCTAGGCAGATACTGCGGCTAGTCGCAAAAGAAAAAGTACGGGCAGAGCTGGCTCGAAGTGGTGGAGATGTGGGTAATATACTTGCGAATCTTTACAATCTAGCCTCTGAGCAAGCAGATACCCGCAGTTGGTTAACCTTACCGAATCAAATAAGTGTTGCGCGCACCCAATTAACAGCAGGAGACCATGTTTTAAAACTTGCCAATCACAACGACATAAACTTTACGGTTAGTAAGCAAGGGTTAACCTTGATTTATCTAACCTCTATTAACAACTATTTTAATTCCCATGTAGTGCAACTTTAGGAGCTATCATGAAATATTTAGTGCCATTATTAACTGTCTGTCTACTTGCTGCCTGTACCAGTAGACCGACCACATCGGGTATAAGTGTTGAACAAGCTTCAGCGCAATACCAACAACAGTTAAAAGTCGATAACCCTGCGCTAGGCAGAAAGCTGGCCATTAGTGATGTAAAGACTCGACAAACAAATCAATTAACTGATGTCGTTGTCACACTTTCGAGTCAGTATAAAAAATCACAATATTTACAGTATCAATTTACCTGGTATGACGGCGATGGCTTTGTGATCAAAGGCAATCATTCCCCATGGCAATCATTGACTTTATTTGGCTTTGCAAATGTACAATTACCTGGCCTTGCACCTACATCTGATGCGGTCACATTTTCATTAGCGGTACGCGAAGTATCGACTCAAGCACAAGAATTTAAAGATTAAAGGACACTAAAATGAATACAGTCAATACAACTAAAAAACCAACGCTTAAAACACTCTCGGGTTTTGCGTTGCTGGGGTTGAGTGCGCTTGCCCTCAGTGGCTGTGCCAATAAAGCCGTAGTTAGCTACGGTGACGCACAAGCTGTAGAAACAACTGATATTAACTTCGGTTCAACTGACTTACAAAAAGTCGCCAGCCAAATGACGGATTCACTGCTGGCATCACCCGTGGTCGGCACATTAACAGCGAATACTCGACCAATCGTATTTGTTGAACGTATAAAAAACAAAACCAGTGAGCACATTGATACTGAATCAATTACCGATTCAATTTCAACACAATTATTGCGCAGTGGTAAATTTCGTTTTGTTGATATGGGCCGCGTAGAAGCCGCTCGAGAACAATTAAACTTTCAAAATGATGATGCCCTAGTTGACCCAACTAAAGCGATTGCATTTGGCCAACAAGTTGGCGCGCAGTATATGCTTTATGGCAACCTGTCGAGCATCGTAAAATCGAATGCCGACAAAGCCGACGTATACTATAAATTTACAATGCGCTTAATGGATTTAAAAAGTGGCTTAGTAGAATGGGCGGACGAAACAGAAATTCGTAAAACCCGCGAAAAATCAACCTTTGGCTGGTAGTTTAGCTGAGGAGGTAAATGATGAATAAACTCATACTTGGGCTGTGTACAGCCCTGATCATCAGTAACCCAAGTTTTGCCGCATATGAACGTAATAAAGCCGTGCCTGTACAGCAAGTGCTATTTGGCAGTGTTCAATCTGTACGTAATATTACCGAACAAGAACTTGTTCAAGACAAAAATAGTGGCTGGAAAACTTTTGGCGGTGCATTACTTGGTGGCGTGATTGGTAACCAATTTGGCGGCGGCAGTGGTCGCACCGCAGCGACTATTCTAGGCTCGATCATCGGTGGCAGCGTGGCGAACAACAGGCAACAAAGCAGCCATTATAATCAATACCACTTAGTCGAGTTAATGATCAAAGTTGAAAATGGTGAACAATTTATGGTGGTACAAGACAAAGACAATCAAATGATATTTAGAACTGGCGACAGCGTCCGCTTAGTGTATTTATCAGATAATACAGTCCGCGTTGATAAAGCCTATTAAGCTATTACATTAAACTAAAAAGCGAGCAGTATTAATGCTCGCTTTTTAGTATTTATAACTTTGTTACTACGTTAGCTTTGTCTGTAATCGCTAAAAAAGCGTTGCATCTTACTCATCGCGGTCGTTAAAACATCTTTGTTAGGTAAAAATACTAATCTGAAATGATCTGGATTTGGCCAGTTAAATGCTCTTCCGTGAACCAGTAAGATCTTTTCTGCTTTAAGTAAATCTAAAATCATTTTTTCATCATTTTTGATATTAAAACGCTCAGTATCTACTTTGGCAAATGCGTATAACGCCCCTTTTGGTTTTGCACACGAAATCCCCTCAATGGCATTTAAACCGCGCCATGCAATATCACGTTGTTCGTATAAACGTCCACCCGGATTAATTAACCCATCAATCGACTGTACGCCACCTAATGCTTGCTGGATCGCATATTGTGCCGGTACATTGGCACATAAACGCATAGAGGCTAAGATATCTAAACCTTTACGTAAATCATCCATCAATGCAGTACGGCCACTTAACACCATCCACCCCATACGCAAACCTGCTGCGCGATAGGTTTTTGCTAAGCCATTAAAGGTAATGATCGGCACATCATCACACAGTGCACCAATGGAGCTGTGCGTGATCCCATCGTATAAAATCTTCTCATAGATTTCATCACTCAATAACAGTAATTTATGTTCACGTGCAATATCAATTAACTGCTGTAAAAGTGCGTCGTCGTATACTGCACCAGTCGGATTATTAGGGTTGATCAGCACTAATGCTTTAGTTTTTGACGTGATTTTACTGCGAATATCAGCAATATCAGGAAACCAATCTTGCTCTTCATCACATAGGTAATGAACTGGATTACCACCTGCAAGTTTGACTGAAGCGGTCCACAATGGATAATCAGGTGCTGGGATCAACACCTCATCATCATTATTAAGCAAAGCTTGGGTCGTCATTTGAATTAATTCACTGACCCCATTACCAATATAAATATTATCGACGTCTAAGTTATATAAACCACGTTGTTGGTAGTGCTGATAAATAGCCACACGGGCTGAGTAGAGGCCTTTGGAGTCACAGTAGCCTTGGGCTGAATACAAATTACGAATAATATCGCGGTGCATATCTTCAGGCATATCAAAGCCAAATGCCGCAGGGTTACCAATATTCAATTTTAAAACTTTTTGGCCTTCATCTTCCATTTTGCGAGCCTGAACTAACACCGGCCCACGAATATCATAACAAACGCCTTGTAATTTATGACTCTTTTTAATTTCTGACATTTTTACCTCTACTAGTGGAACAACTAGATTAACCTAGTAAAGGGGCTAAATACCAGTGGATTTAATACTTCAAAACTGAAATAAATTCACGTCTGGGTATAGCTAACTAACGCTTTTGTAACCAATCGGTTAACTTGGCTTTTGAGCCTGCAACTTGGCTGTCAAGTTGTTGTGCTGCCTCAAGTGCCTGGGAAACATCATTATTATTTAAACTTTGTTCAATTTCTCTGGCCACCTGAGATAGACTACTTGCACCAAACTGCGCGGCATTAGATTTTAGACTATGAGCATGGCGGCTTGCGACTTGGATATCACTATGTATTGTCGCCAATACTTCAGAGCCTAATCGCTCAAACTCAGCACAACAAAAAGTCAGCGTATCGTTAAATTGCTCCCCCAATAACGATTCCATACTTTCCAATGCGCTTTCATCAATGACTATTGTGTTCATTATTTATCCTTTTGGTATTTAGCAACCCTAAACCAGTAACTTATACTTATTTGTATACTTTATCGTCCTATAGAAAAAAAACCAACTAATAGTCTAATTAAGCGTATAATTAGCTAATTTTTCAACTTATTGCTATTAATAAAGATTCTTTTATGTCCCGTTCTTTATGTGTTAATTGTAAATTTAGTCTACAAACGTGTCTTTGTGAAGATTTGTCGATACTGGACAATAAACTCAAAGTTATAATTTTGCAGCATCCTAGCGAAGTAAAGATCACTAAAAACACCGCCCGTTTACTCACACTGTGCCTAACGCAATATGACATCATGGTAGGAGAAACGCAGGCTGATTTTGCACAATTAGACACATTACCCGTTGCCACAACTGCCTTACTCTACCCTGATGATAATGCCCTCATGCTGGATGATGAAAGTACCGTAACGCAGCAATTTAAAAGCCGGTTAAGTCATCTAATTGTACTCGATGGCACCTGGAAAAAAGCATTTAAGATCATGCAACTTACCCCAGCCCTTGCGGCTTTTAAAAAGGTCAGCTTTACGACGATCCCACAAAACCAATATCGCATTCGCAAAGCTCCCCGTGCAGATAGCCTCTCCACATTAGAAGCGGTTGCACATAGTTTATCCTTGATTGAGCATATTAACCCTGAACCTCTGTATCACGCACTAGAAGCGCTCAACAGCAAACAAACCCAGTTTATGCCTGAGCATGTTAAAGCACGTTATCAAGCCAAATGAGTGCCAGCAATCGCTTAAAGCGCGGGTTTTACCGCCAAGGACCAGATTACCGATTTGATGACCAAGTTGACTTTAGTGATATCCGCGATACATTTGGTTTTTGCACTATGGTGGTGGGTAAATGGGTCACTAAAGAAGAACGCTTTATTAGTGCTAATTTAATTTACGACGCACTAGCCGATTTAGCGCAAATTCTGCAAGTGCCACCAAAGACCATTGGTCTGAGGGGGAAACTCAACTTTGCTTTTGGCCATGACGGCCAACAACACGTCCAAGCCCATTATAATAGCCGTACTCGTACTCTTGCGCTGGCAAAAAATGCAGGCGGAGGCGCACTGGCGCATGAATGGTTTCATGCGTTTGATCATCATATAACTAAGCACGTATTTCCCCAGCATTCGCCACAGCATTTTGCCTCTAAACTTTGGCTGGAATACGTAATTGAGCAAAGTCACCCGCTAAACTTAGCATTAAATAGATTTTACCAAGGGGTATTTCTAGAACCAATCAGCCAACACGCTAATCAGTATGTTTTAGACTGTATAAAATTTGATAAACAGCATCAGCAGTTTTATATGAGTATGCCTGAAGAATTAGCTGCGCGTAGTTTTGAAGCATGTATTGCTTGTAATGAGCAGATCATTAATCACTTTTTAGTCTCTGGGCTAAATAACTCAGCGCTTATTTATCCTAAGCACGATAGCTTGAAAATTTGTAATAACGCGCTCAATAATTATTTTTCCCAACTAGGTCAACGACTTTTCCAAGATCATTAACAAATACAGTGGTAGCTTCAAAGTTTTGTTCAAGCCATAGCATGTAATCGTCAAACGGTAAGGGTCGTGAAAAGAAGTATCCCTGACCAACTTCACAGCCATAACTTTGTAATTTCACCATACTTTGACTATCTTCAATCCCTTCGGCTACTACGTACGAGCCCAATGATTTAGCAATATCACAGGTGGCACGACAAATTGTTTGATCATTTTTAGAGTATTCAATATTCATTACAAATTGCTTATCTATTTTTATTTCATCAAAGCCCATTTTGCTCAAATACGCGAGTGACGAATACCCTGTTCCAAAGTCATCAATCGCTATTTTAACGCCAATTAAGCGGTAATCATTCAGTGCATTTCTTATATCAACCCCCTCAAAGAGAGTTGCCGATTCTGTTAGTTCTAACATTACATTAGCCGGATTAAGCTGATACTCATTCAATAAGGTTATAAATAACACAGGTAAATCTTTGCGCTGCAAATCTTTAGCCGAAATATTGATTGAAATAATATGCTCAGGTAATAATGCCGTCATTTTCTTTTGATATCGCAGTGCTTGCGTAATAACCCATTCAGTCAAATCTGAAATTATTCCTGATGATTCAGCTATAGGGATAAATAAATCAGGGGGAACGTTGCCTAGTTGTGGATGCTCCCAACGCAATAAAGCTTCCGCACCGTGCACTTTACCGGTGTTTAGATATATCTGCGGTTGAAAAAACAAACTAAGCTGATCGAATTCAATGGCTTCTTTTAGAGCTGATGCAATCGCAATGCGTCGTTGCGATAACGCCACATTATCTATATTAAACATATGCCAACGTTCACCATGAAGTGGTTTAACCGCCAGTGCCTGTAGCCCTCGCTGGACTAGTTGTAATGACGTACTTGCATGAAGCGGATAATTTGCCACACCAATTTCCACTTTATCAATTAAGTGAATGCGTTTATGAGTGATCCCCTCAGCAAAGACACTATTGATCACACATACAAGCTGCTCTATTTGGCTTAATTCTAACTTGCCGACTATCACAACCCCATAGGTGCTGTCATCCAATCTGGCAATACAACGACTACCTTGAAGGTTAGTCTCAATACACATCACATTCATTGACGCTAATTGCGGAACTAATTTGCCCATGGTCACTTTTATTTGATCATTTACATGCTCATAACCAAAGCTTGCCCGAGCATTGCTCAGTACCGCAGGTCTAAAGAGCAGTAAAGAATGCTCTATTTCTAATATTACCTGATTATCAAGACGCTTGATTAGTAACTGTTTATTGGGTAATTTTGTATCATCATCATGAGTGAGGCTGTAACTATATTGCTTAACACACTCACGCTCATGAATGAGTAACATCAACACAAAAGTAATCACATTTAGCACCAGTAACACATCATTAAATTGCTGTACCTTTGCACCTGAGACCAGCGTTGCTTGCCAGCATAACGTTTGTAGTATCACTGCAAACCAGACAAGCACAAACTTAAATTGTATTGTTTTTTTGGTATTACTAAGCCAATAAAAAAATAAATAACACAGCAACACCAGCATAGCGCCCAAACACACAGTCACTACAGCAAATTGCTCTGATTGCTTCATAACACAGCTTAATACTGCTGCAACACTAAATAAGCCTATATAAACAGTTAGTTTATCTTGTCGAGCGTTTAAAAGGTTCTGCGATTGTAAATAGTGAATAAAATAAAAGTTGATCACCGCTAATGCCAGCACCTGAAATGAAAACTGTAACTTTATATACCATAAGGATACAAATTCTATATTAAAGTAATTCAACACCCCTTTTGCAATTAAAAACTCGCTTAGTACACAAATAAGATAACCAAGTAAGTAAAGTGACTTCACTTGATGAGATAAACCATAGACAGTGCCCGCAATCGCAATACTCAACAATAATAGTCCAGCTATTAAAAAGAAATTTCGCAGTTTCGTGTTTATCAACTTGGCAAATTCAGCAGCAGTAGCAAGTCTAATGCCCATCCTGTCATCTTCACTATGGCGAACGTAAACTGCCGCCCAACGTGCTTCGTCTGCATATAACTGTGCGTGTGGGAGTACCTTATTAATATAACGGTATGCCTCATTATTTACTTCAACTAACAGGTTAAAATTCTCATCAAGAGTATAAAAATCAAGCTGCGCTAAATGGGAATTGTCTGCATAAATAACATTCGCCTTTGATTGAGACTGTTTATTTAAATCAACAATAAACCAATAACCTTGCTCCCCCTTAATACGAACATAAGATAAATCTATTTTTGAGAGTGTGCTGACTTCCTGCTCTAGCAAAGGATGAATACGCTCAAAAGGGAGGTTCGCTGGCACTAACCATCCCTTCGCTGTCGATTCATCAGCCATCACTGATGCTGTAGCGATGATGCTAAGCAGTGTGAGTAAAATATTTATACAATATACGCGTGCTAATATACTTACCTGATCCACCATCACTCCAAGTGCTTTTAGCAAATAGTTCTTTATGAAAAGATAATTAAAGTATGGGGGTATTAAGTGATATTGCCAGTAATTAACCTGAAGTTTGGAATAATATGTTAATAAAGTAATTAAGCAAAGTTTGTGGTAATAAAGTCCAGTGATTGTATTTTCAAGCCATAAAAAGGCCTACCCTAAAGTAAGCCTTTATTTTAAAATATATTTTTAATTAATTGCTATCGTCACTTATACGGCTAGCAACAGCACTAGTTTGATCTTTATATTTGGCATCTTTACGCGTGTTATACGGATTTTCAGCAGGACCTGACATAGTCTCAAAGCTCATTGCGCCGATTTTCATCATTGGCCGTAATGCCAACGGCAATTTACCTGAGTTATAAAACTCTAACACGATATTACCAGACCAACCGGGATCAATTCGATGAGCTGTTACATGCACCATTAAGCCAAGACGCGCCAAAGATGAACGGCCGTCAAGCCAGCCAACGATATCTGCTGGTAACGTGACTTTTTCATAAGTCATCGCAAGGGCTAATTCACCTGGGTGTAAAAAGAACGCATCGCCTTCTTTTAGCACAATTTCATCGCTCATTATCGATTCCATTGCTTTATTTAGCTGATCTTTAGGGCCACTTAAATCAACATACGCTGCGGTATGATCTTGAAACACACGAAATTTATTACCTAAGCGTAAGTCTGCGGTTACACCAGAGATCATCTCATCTGTTGGGCTTGGCTCAATAATAATACGTTGTTGGGCAATATATTCTTTAATATGGGTATCTGATAATCTCATTAGTTAATCATCCGTTATCACAATTTCAACTGAGTCATGATGGGGTTGTTGATAGTAAAGCGTACTGGCAATTAAACGCGCAGCATCAGCGTAAGTTTTACTTACAGTCGCTTGGTTATCCATTGCTATTAATTTGCCTTGCTCTGAATATTCGCGAATATCAATCGCCAGTGGAATTTTCGATAACACTGGCACACCATGACGCTGAGCCAATTTGATTGCGCCATCTTTACCAAATACATGATTAGGCTCACCACAATGCGAGCATAAAAAATGGCTCATGTTTTCAATCAAACCTAACACTGGCACATTCACTTTATTAAACATGGCAATGCCTTTTTGCGCATCTGCCAATGCTAAATCTTGTGGTGTGGTGACAATCACAGTGCCACTGGCAGGCACTTTTTGGCTCATAGTTAATTGAATATCGCCGGTGCCCGGCGGCATATCCACAATGAGGTAATCAAGCTCACCCCATACAGTTTCGTTAAGTAACTGATTAACCGCACCCGAAGCCATTGGCCCACGCCATACAGTGGCATCATCACTGGGCACTAAAAAACCGATTGATTGCGCTTTAATGCCATTAGCATCAAAGGGAAGTAATTGTTTATCATCTTGTGCCGAAGGTGCTACGGCGCCTAAGCCCAGCAACATTGGAATAGAGGGGCCATAAATATCCGCATCTAAAATCCCCACTTTGCCGCCTTCTGCGCTCAGTGCCCCCGCCAAATTCACAGCCGTCGTTGATTTACCAACCCCGCCCTTGCCAGATGCGATCAGTACAATATGCTTTATAGATTTAAATTTGCATGCACTAGGCAGCTCAACATTGGCAGTAATCACCACAGTTTGTTTTAGCTTTTGACTGACAAACTCAGCCACTTTTGGCATTTCAGAGAGCGCAGCAAATGGCAGCGTTAAATTGAGCAATAATGAGTTATCATTTTGTGGTTTAATACGATTGATAAATTTTTCATCAATGCCAACTGCAAAAGCGGCACTGCGATAACCTGCTAAAGCAGTAATAATCGGTTGTTTTTGCACCGATTTAGAAGAGAATAGTTTCGACAATCCAAACATAGCAATAAAATAGTGTTTCTTTGATGAAAATTGCCTCGGAATTATGTAACATTCAAGACATTAACACCAGTCAATTAATGAAAATCGGCTAACCACTAAGGTGTTTCCTTTAGGTTTGCTGATAATATTATGATTTTCATCCGTTCCCTCACCGGAACCGTCAATTCGGAATGATTATGGCACAGCGAAAGATCCTCATTACCAGCGCATTACCTTATGCCAATGGCCCAACCCATTTAGGCCATTTATTGGAATATATTCAAACTGATATTTGGTCACGTTTTCAAAAACTACAAGGCCACGAAGCTTATTATGTTTGCGCCGACGATGCCCATGGCACGCCAATAATGCTCAATGCGCAGAAGCAAGGGATCACGCCGGAAGAAATGGTAAAAAATGTCAGCATTGAGCGTCAACGCGACTTTGCTGATTTTAATATCAAATTTGATAATTACCACAGCACCCACAGCCAAGAAAATAAAGAATTAAGCGAACTTATTTATAATCGCTTAAACGATGCAGGTCATATTAAAAAGCACACTATTTCACAGTTATTTGACCCTGAAAAAGGCATTTTCTTACCCGATCGTTTTGTAACGGGTACTTGCCCAACCTGTAAGTCTGAAGACCAAAATGGCGACAGCTGCGATGCATGTGGTGCAACATACAGCCCAACAGAGCTTATCAACCCGCGTTCTGTGATGTCAGGGGCTGAGCCAGTACTTAAAGACTCTGAGCATTACTTTTTTGACCTGCCAGCATTTGAAGGCATGTTAAAAGAGTGGCTTCACTCCGGCACTATTCAGCAAGAAATGGCTAACAAACTAGACGAATGGTTTGCCGATGGCCTGCAACAGTGGGATATCAGCCGTGATGCTCCCTACTTTGGCTTTGAAATTCCAGGTGCGCCAGGTAAATACTTTTATGTATGGTTAGATGCGCCAATTGGTTACATGGCAAGCTTTAAAAACCTGTGTGACAAACAAAGCATCGACTTTGATGCATTTTGGCAAGAAGGCTCTGACGCTGAGCTTTACCACTTTATCGGTAAAGATATTATCTACTTCCACAGCTTATTTTGGCCTGCAATGCTTGAAGGCGCAAAATTCAGAAAGCCAACCAATGTATTCGCGCATGGTTTTGTAACGGTTAATGGCGCTAAAATGTCTAAATCGAAAGGCACGTTTATTAAAGCCCGTACATATTTAGACAACCTCGACCCTGAGTTCTTACGTTATTACTACGCAGCTAAACTTAACAGCGGTATTACCGACCTTGACTTAAACTTAGAAGACTTTGCACTACGTGTAAATTCAGACTTAGTTGGTAAAGTGGTTAACATTGCCAGCCGTTGCGCCGGTTTTATTACTAAAAAGTTTGACGGTAAATTAAGTGACACTGTCATGGAGCCGCAATTATTAGCTGAATTCCAAGCAGCGACCGATACTGTAGCCCAGTACTATGAAAACCGCGATTATAGCCGTGCTATTCGTGAAATAATGGCGCTTGCTGATAAAGCAAACCAATTTATTGATACCGCAGCACCATGGGTATTGATCAAAGACGAAACGAAACAAGAACAAGCACACCAAGTGTGTTCGCTTGGGCTTAACTTATTCCGCGTGTTAATGACTTACTTAAAACCGGTATTACCGGGCATGGCGGCAAACGTAGAAGACTTCTTAAATGATGATCTATCTTGGCAAGGCGCGCAAACTGCGCTTGTTAGCCACCCTATCAATAAATTTAAACCATTAATGCAACGTGTAGAAATGGATAAAGTAAATAAAATGGTCGAAGAATCAAAAGAAAGCTTACTCGCAGCAAAAGACAAAATCGATCCAAACAGCCCTTTGGCAAAAGAGCCTATTGCAGCTGAAATCGAATTTGACGATTTTGCCAAAGTAGATTTACGTGTAGCGAAAATAGCCAAAGCAGAACACGTTGAAGGCGCTGATAAACTACTTAAACTAACGCTCGACTTAGGCGGCGAAACACGCCAAGTATTTGCGGGTATTAAATCAGCTTATGCGCCAGAAGATATTGAAGGCAAACTAACGGTTATGGTTGCCAACCTGAAGCCACGTAAGATGCGCTTTGGCATGTCAGAAGGCATGGTACTGGCAGCAGGCCCTGGCGGAAAAGAAATCTATATTTTGAACCCAGACGACGGCTCAGAGCCAGGTATGCGTGTAATGTAATTCGACTTTAACTCGTTAACACTAAAAAGCCGTTGTTTTAAACAACGGCTTTTTTAATTGGCCAAAACAAATTGTTTTTCCAGCAAATTTTGCAACACATTCAGCGTCAGAAAAAACGAAAGACGCAATAACAATCTATTTGATTCTATTTCCTGCTGCATACTTTACCTAATTGCAGTTCTTAAGCTAGACAATACAAAATTTAGCATGAGTGCCTATGTAATTAAAATTACTTGCCTTTTATTATTTAAAAAAGAAGCAGACCTCCAAGCCTGCGCTCAAAACATAAATGAGTTTATTATTTGCGGGTAACCATTTCCATGGCTATTATCAAATAATGCAGCATAAGGATAATTAAATTTAGGAGTGCATGTGAAAATATTGTCCATCGACGATAACCCTCAAAATAGAAATATCATGGAAATGGTGCTATCTAAGCAATATGACATTACTTCATCAGATGGGAGCGAACCCATCTTAGCTTTGATGGAAGAGCATCAGCCACAGGTAGTACTGATGGATATCTTACTTAGTAATGACTTCACGGGTTACGATTTAGTTAAAGAGATAAAGGAATGCGGTGCGTACGACGAGTGTGAAATTATATTTATCTCAGCCTTAACATCAAGTGAAGACAAACTCGCCGCTTATGGATATGGAGGCGATGACTATATTGCTAAGCCAGTCGATTTCAAAGAACTTTGTGAAAAATTAAAACGTGTTGAGCTGCGTATTTCAGAGCGTAACAACTTAAAAGAAATGTTCGATGTAGCTTCTTCTACCGCTTTCACATCGATGCAACAGGCAAGTGAACTTGGAGAGTTGGTAACATTTTTTACCGACAATCTTGAAGTAACGGATCTGAATACCTTATTTAGCAATATCCAACGCTATTTTACCAATGTAGGCGCGAGCTGTTGTGTAGAGTTTCGAGTAGCAAAGCAATATCACCAATTTCCACAACACACTATTACTGGCTTAGAAAAAGAAATTCTTGAGTTAGGCCGAGGAGCCAAGCGAATAGTGCCATTTAGTTCCAATTTATTATTTAACTCGCCTACCTGCTCAATGATAGTAAAAGGGATCAATGCAAGAGATGAAGACTTACTTGGTCGTCTTCGCGATAACTTTGCTATCTTACTTACCATTGTAGAAAGTCGAATAGACTTTATTGAAGAACAATTAGAAAAAAACAGTATACGGCAACTCGCATTAAATAGCCTTAAAAGTCAACTTGCTGAAGATTTTGGCACGATAAAAAAGTTATGTTTAGATCAAGATAAACAAATAAGAATACTCGTTAATGATTTATCTCAAGCGGTGCAATCAAAAATTATTATCTTAGGCTTGGATGAAGAACAAGAATCGGAGCTGATGGGGTTAGTAGATGAGACAAAAGAAGTTGTAGAAGAAACATTGGTACTGTCTTTCACTCTAGAAGATAAACTTCAAGCTATAACAAAGCGCCTTAAAGCTGTTGAATAAGTGAAAAACTAGCACATCACATCTCCTATAGGAGAGTGTTCAAAAATCTGTGGTGGCTGTATTAGAGGAAGTAAGGGCTTACCCTAATTAGTACATCGTGCTTTGTCATTTTTCTATATTATGAACCAGGCAATACAGTTGCCACATGATGAAGCGAAGGCATTCACTTTCGTTTGACCGCATAAGGTCAATTTATTCATCCCTTTGTTAACTGTAAGCTTGCGCTTTTTACTTAAAAGAATGCTGGCTCAATACAGTCTGACCTTTGACATTCCTTCAATAAAATAACCTCACTGAGAGATATTTGGATAAATATTCATTACGGGAGGTGAATCGCGCATTGTACTTCCTGTTAACAAAAAGCGCATGATGGCTGGTGTGGAGGCTGAGGTTAGCGACCTGCGGCTACCCGGTTAACTTAACGTTTGGATGACCATACCCAAATCATATAATTGGTAAAAGAAAAAATTATAAGTGGTATACCGAAAAACATTAAACCAAAATAAGGCCCTGTTAGTGCTGATATTAAGTAGTAACCTACACCTTTAAAAGGCTCACCTGAAATTAACTCAAATATACTTCTTAAAAAGCTCGATAAATACAGAGCTAGAAAGCCCATGCCCAAACCTAAAAGCTGTACTTGGTACTTTTTGGTTTGTCTGTGAGTTATTGGAGCAAAGTAATAGCCAACTATAAACCCTGAAAGTGCGCAAAAGCTACCGACGAGATCTGTGCCCAGCCAAATGAATAGTGGCCAACTGGCAAAAGATAAGATGACTGCATATTTCAGCCTTTCTGAAACTCTCAATATGGGCACCATGTTAAGTTAACACCCGCATAAATTGCGGAAAATGCTTGGCTATAATTAGCGAAGAATGAGAGCCAGCCAAGCGTTTGAAGTCATTTTTGATGTGTTTATTATACCTTCTTTATCAGTAATTCACTTATTTTATAGACTCGAAAAAGTCCCATACAAAAAGTGATTAAGCCATCATTTTTCTGCGGAGCTCGGTAATTCACAGTAATATAAGCCACATTTATCGAATCAGTCTTAATTGTAAAGGTTGATACTTTATAATCAGCTAGCTCATGATTGCTTTCAAAAGCATATGGTTCAGAAATAATTGTAGGGACATACAAGGTTACCCTATCAATCTCACCTAGAGAGATTACAGCAGTTACAGCCTCAGCAACACCATAATTAACAGGGTAATAAACCGTTATTTCTGATAAATCAGCGAAGTTATCTTGAGTTATAAACGCCGCTACTTTCTTTATTTCGCTTTTTTTATCACAAGAAAAAGTTGATATTTAAGTAAATAAAAATAACAAAGCTAAAAGTTTCACTGAGCTTCCTAGAAGGTATAACAATTTTATCTACGGCATTTATCTTAGCTATCAAATAAATACCTGTAAATAACTAGTTAACTTCACCTTATTTTTTGCACTACTATTCTTTATCAGTGTTATCCTTTATAAGACTATAACAGCGCTTACTATTACTGTAATTCTTTTAGAAGCCTGTTTTTACGTGGTAAGTAATAGTCATCGTAATCCAGTGAAACTATCACCCGCTTTGCCCTTCCGAGCAATTCAGCTCTTGGTACTAAGCCTATTACTCGTGAATCAGCACTGTTATCACGGTTATCCCCCATTGCTAAATACATATCTGTAGGGATGATAAGTGGATCAAAATTTTGCATATAAGAGCGCTGCTTAGCGAGTTTTACGGTATGTTTTATGCCATGCAAATTCTCTATTTCCACTCGGTTTATGGCGGTTTCAGCTACAGTTTCGTAATTAAGCTTTTCACCGTTAATAACAAGTTGATTATTAACTAAAGCAACAGTGTCTCCCGGTACACCTATTACTCTTTTTATTAGGCGGTTTTGTGCCGCAACAGAATCAAATACAATAATATCGCCGGCCTGTGGCTCGGCTAGTTTGACCAGCGAAATTTTAGTAAAAGGCACTCGTAGGTCATACGCCATTTTATCTGTCAATATACGGTCGCCCTCAACAATGGTTGGCTGCATTGAGCCTGTAGGTACTTCGTACCAGTCAGCCACTGCACTTCTAAAAACACACATCAGCGAGATAAATACGATTAACGAGCGGTTATTTCTCCATACTTTATAAAGGTATTTCACAGTTTTGTTCCATAAGTTAGTATGCTATTTAATAGACAAAGCAGATATTTATTAGTTCAATCAACTTTATAACAAGGCATGTATACTTTTACTAATTAAGGCTAAAAACTAATACCAGTCGTTTTTCGTAGTGATTTTTTAGCTCTTTTGATGGATACTATTCGGAACAAATAATAATAACTACGCATATATGGAAATTATACACGGCAAACCTGCGCAAGCTAGCAAAGCTAAGTTTTGTTTAGACTTACTGCCAGGTAAATTAATCGACATTCAGTTCACTAATCCATTAAGTGTCAGATTCAAACTCTCTTTAGTTGGCTATGAAGCTGGTAAGTATTTAATTTTAAAGTATCCTGTTCAAGCCAAAAAAAACCAATATGCTGATGTGTTAAAAGAAGGCAATGGCGCGATTGTACGTTATATAGTCGAAGGTGAACGTGGCGAGTGCGTCGCATTTTCAACCACTATATTAGCTATTTCGTTTCGACCAGAAAAGTTACTTTACCTTGCTTATCCTAAGAATATTGAGAGTCGGCAACTGCGTGAAGTCAGCCGTTTACAAACCCATATACCAGCAAAGATTAGCATTAATAAATTGCATACTTATGAGAGTGAAAATCTATTGCAAGGTTTGATCATCGATATTTCACCGACTGGTTGTCGCTTTACTGTGCATGTTAATTCAGGGTTTTTAGCACTTAAAAAACGCCCTGTATTTGTGCATGTTCTATCACCAATCGACAACAGTGCCGTGGTGATCAGTGCGCATGTGCGCAACAATCAAATGCAGGGAGATCGTTTAAGTGTGGGCATCGAGTTTGCCGCACATGAACAACAAAAAATGCAAAACTTATTGGCCGCTTACACGATAGACATTGCTTAATAGTTGCATGTTTAACAAATGAGAGTCGCTAAGGTACTCTCATTGATAGCTCGTTATTGGTTTTTCAACTGCTGCTTAGCTTTTTCAAGCTCACCTTCACCAATACCAAGTGAATCAGCGGCTTCTTTGATTAAATGAGGCTGGGTCATTACTAAGCCCATCAGTGCTTGTAACTTCTCTGGTGGAATACCGAGTTGCTGCACAAGTGCCATTGCCATCATTGGATTTTGAGTAAATGCTTGAAAAATTTCGTGTACTTTTTCATCGCTAACATTGTGCTCTTTTAATGTTGCTATAATTGGGTTCATATTTTTGCCTTAAATCGCTTTATAGTTGCCCATAGTTATATGGGCAAACATTGGTTTTTAAACTACTGAACTAATAATACAACTTTTCCGGCATTTTCGTTTCGCTCAAGAATGGCGTGTGCCTCACCCGCGTCTTGCCAAGGCAACGTTTTATAAATATTAAAATCAAACTGTTGATTTACTATATCATCATAAAATTTTGCTACAAACTCATCTCGTAGTTGGCGTTTAAACGCTTGACTGCGATTGCGCAGTGTTGAGCCATGAAACGAAATACGCTTTTGTAACAAAAGTGCAAAATCGACCTCTGCCAAGCGACCATCTAAAAATGCCAGCATAATTATTTGGCAATCCATGGCGGCAATTGCTGCATTTTTACTTAAATAGCGCCCAGAGACCGGATCAACAATCACATTCGCCGTTAAACCATGGTTTTGCATGTAAGCAACAAAATCGTCGGTTTTGTAGTTGATTACATGATCGGCACCAAGCGCTTTGGCGTGTTCGCACTTTTCATCGCTACCTGCGGTAATAACAACCGTTGCCCCAATACGTTTAGCCATTTGAATAGCTGCCCCACCTACGCCACTTGCGCCAGCATGGATCAGTGCTGTTTGCCCTGCTTGTAACTTACCAAGTTGAAATAACGCACCAAACGCGGTTAAGTATACTTCGCTGATCGCTGCACCTTGCGCCATAGTTAAATCACTTGGTAAAGCCATTAATTGTGCTGCATCGACCGCCACATATTCGCTATATGCACCGCCTGCACACAAAGTAAATACCGCTTTATTAAGCCAGCTTTGATCAACCTCGGTGCCAAGCTCAATCACAGTGCCTGCGCATTCAAGCCCTAGAATGGGGCTGTCGCCTTGTGGCGCTGGATACTTACCTTGACGTTGCATACAATCAGCGCGGTTCACGCCGATAGCAGCAACTTTAATTAACACTTCATTAGTTTTTAATTGCGGTTTAGCGGTGTCGCTTAATGTTAAATGCTGATCTTGATGAGAAAAAAATTGCATTGCAGCTCCTGAATTGATGAGTTAATCGATTTTGCGCCACACTTCGGCTTCAACTAACTTACCATTTTCTGTCAAAGAATGATGCCACAAATCGCCTTCAATTTTGTAATCAAAAGCCATGGTTTTGCCAAGCAACGATTCAATATTACCGTAAGTAAAAGTCTCTACAAATTGTTGGTTTTTTAAGGTGTACTGCCCGCCACCTGCATAATGAAACTGACCATTTTTTTGGGTGATGTAATTAAAATGAGTGGCGGTTATTAGTTTAACTGAGGTCAGCTCTGGTGCTTTGGCAGTCACATAACCTTGTTCAACTGCATATTTCCCTTCCACAAACTCCCAACTGCCTAATAGCGGGTTAGCTAAAACCAGATGTGAGGTGATGAGTAAACTTGCTAATAATAGAGATTTCATGATTTTCCTTGGTTTTGTTTTATGAAACTTTACCTTTTTACACGCCCAAAATTAATCAGACTTATGGGTAATAGCCTTAGCCTGAAACCGCCAACTTTGTTTGTATGGATACACATCAGCCAATTGCCCAGCATTGATATCAGCTTGGCATTGCAGCCAAAAATCAGGACTAAATAAGTCTTGATGTTGCTGGCAAAAATGACTAAATGCTTGCTGTTCAGCACTAAAAAACACTTTAAACTGACTCGGGAATACATCATTTTCGGCAACATCAAAATAGCTTTCGCTACTTAGTTCATCAAAACTATTTTCACTGCTCGGTAAGTCTCTAAAGTTACAATCCGTTAATGGGCAAATTTCATCATAATCATAAAATACCACCCGCCCCCAACGGGTCACACCAAAGTTTTTCATCAACATATCACCGGGGAAAATATTAGCCCCGGCTAACTCTTTAATCGCCTTACCGTAATCAAGCATTACATTATTCAGTTGTTTATCGTCACATTGATTGATGTATAAATTAAGTGGTGTCATTTTACGCTCAACGTATACATGCTTAAGCACTAAGGCTTTATTTGCAATAGCCATGCTTGAGCCGATGCTCGCTCGCATATGGGTAAGCAATTCATCACTAAAACGATTTAAATCAAATGCTAAATAGCGAAATTCATGGGTGTCGACTAAACGACCGACTCTATCCGCTTGTTTTACAAAATCGTATTTCGCCATCACCTGTGCTTTGGTTGATGTTTTAGGCGCGCTAAATTTATCTTTTATTACCTTATAAACATAATCTGAGCCAGCAGTGGTAAATACTAGCATCACCATGCCTGGCGTGCCGGGGGCAATAATGTACTTATCATCAATGGGACTATTGTTAGTGGTGTCGACCTTATAGCGATAAAACTCGGTTTTGGCATGTTTAATAAAGCCAATGGCATTGAATAATTCAAATCGTTGCTTATGTGGCATTAGCACTGATAAGTAATCTACGTAGCGCGCGGGTTGGTCGGTATCAACCATAAAGTAGGTGCGAGCAAAGCCGAATAATAAACTCAGTTGATCTGCGCCCATCATCACCGCATCAAGCTTCAAACCGCTTTGCGTATGTAAAATAGCGACAGCGAAGGGCATGTTATCGCCATTTTTAGCGATACAACGACCGATTAGGTAGCAGGCTTTATTCCTGAAAAACAGTGAATTAGCGTATTCAATATAGCCATCGTTTAAATTCATCAGCTCATACACTTGACGACATTGCTGCTGAGCACCTAACGCCAAAGTACGTTGCAAAATATCAACATCATGAGCAAGATCTGTAAATTCTACCCGAAAAGCTTGGCGATAAATAAGGTGCTCCACCGCCTGGCTAAAGCCATTTTGCAATGAAATACGCCTTACTAAATTATCAAATGGCCGAGGTTTAGCACGGTATTTGGCTTTTAAAACAAATAAATGCACGGTGCGAATTTTTTTATCATCCCAAATCGAGCCAAAAGTTGAATTAAAAAATGTATGCGCAATCGGTTGGTTTTCATGATCTTGCACCATTTGGCCATAAATATGCTTTGCCTGCTGCCACAATCGCGGATCGTTGAGCTCTTTAAATGCAATGACTCGCACCGCTTCACTAACATTTTTAACTTGTCTTTCATATACTTGTAAACGCTCACGCATTGCCGATTGTACATTTTGCCATTGCCGTTGCTCAAAACGACTTTGTGCACCTAAGGTAATATTTAAAAACTCAGCAAACATCGCTTCAAAGCCTGCAAATACGGCACGCGCTAATTTGGTCGCAATGACTTGCTCAATTGCGTTGTTAGTTTGAGTCGATAACGTATTTGCTGTTTTTAGCTCTAGCATATTTCTATCACTTATGATGACTATGTCTATTTAGTGGTTTACACACCTTAGCAAGCACGCTTTAATTTAGATAATTAATACAGCGAATGAATAAGATTGATCAAATGAATATAAGAAATGTCGATCTCAACTTGCTTGTGTACTTGAATGTACTGATAGATGAGCAAAATGTCTCGAAAGCGGCAAATAAATTAGCATTAACCCAACCTGCAATGAGTAATGCACTAAAACGTTTACGTGATTTATTTGACGATCCACTCTTAGTACGTGCCGCAGGCTCTATGACTCCTACTGCAAAAGCGCTGAGCTTAAAACCTGAAATAGAAGCGCTGTTAAAAATGGCTGAGGCAATAACCCAACCCAGTGATATGTTTGATCCAACCACTGGCGAACTCACCTTTAGAATTATGGCGAATGATTATTTAGAATCAACACTAGTCGCGCCTTTTATTACCCAGCAACTCAATAAACATCCAGGACTTAATTTTGATGTGCTTAGCCCCAGCGATGTTAGCCTGCAAGATATGGAAAAAGGTAGCATTGACTTAGCCATCAATCGCTTCAACGGCCTACCGCGGTCTTTTCATCAGGCCAGTGTCTGGCGCGATAACTATTGCTGTTTAATGCATCCAGCTAACCCATACTTAAAACAGCCTGATCTAGAGCAGTACTTAGCATCAGAGCATATTTGGGTAAATCGTGCAGGCTGGGGGGCTGAAGCTGCCGTCACGAATAAATCTGGTAGCCAAAAGCTGGGATGGGTAGACGAAGCTCTTTGGCAGCTTGAACAAACTCGTCATATTCGGGTGTTTACTCGTCATTACATGGTGGCAAGTTTGCTATGCCAAGCGCCACAACTGATCGCCACACTACCAAGACGACAAGCAATGCTGCTAACTAAACATACCGAGTTAGTGATTAGTCCTGTGCCGTTTCAAATTGTCCCAATTGAAGTAAAAATGCTGTGGAGCCCATTACTGCATCATGCCAGCCCACACCTATGGTTACGCCGCGAACTGCAAGCGTTTGCTAATACGATTGCTGATCGCTAGAAAGCCCTAATTAAAATGGAGCTCTCTAGTTATTATTGATTAAATCAATATCAGTTATTGAAAACAACAATTTCATAAATAGTGTGCTTAGGGCTACAGTGAAGTCATACCAAATGAGTTAACCACTAACACTGAGAGACAACATTATGATGCAAACTACAGCAAGCTTCACCCAACAAGACGGATTATTTATCGACGGCCATTTACATGCGTTCATCGAACAACAACTTTGTAAGCAAACCACCCTTGAGTGTAATGATGTTTACCAAGCATTGGCGACTCTGGTTGATGAATTTGGCTGTCAATGTCGTAAAAACAAACATTTTGACAATGACAGTTTAGATGTACAAACGTTATTGCATGCGTATCAAGTTGAGCATAATCACCCGCATTGTCATGTTGATGCACAAACAACAACTGCGGTATTAGACGAATATTGCTGTCAGGTGCCAGCTATTATTGTTGTTTCTTTAATGGATACATTAAGCGGTACACCAAGCGATGAACATAATGCAAAAGCAATTTATCAACGTGCTGCAACACTGACTAATCGCCCTTGCATGTATCGTGCAACGCTCAATAACGCCAATGCAGCGTAGCTCATGAAACTTTTAAACGCTCGATTATCCTTTGTGTAAAATCACTGCAACTGAGGATGGTCGAGTTTTGCTGCTCTGCCTGTAAATCAAAGGTCACTTCACCGGCTATAAATGTCTGCTGTAAAGCCTGCTCTATACTGTTGGCCGCTTCGTGCCAATTCATAAACCGTAGCATCATCACCGCACTTAAAATACTACTAGTAGGATTTGCACTATTTTGTCCAGCAATACGCTCAAACGTGCCATGGGTTGGTTCAAAAAAAGCCACTTCGTTATTTAAATTTGCTGCGGGCATAATACCAATACCACCCACTTGTGCAGTCAACATATCTGCTAGATAATCGCCATTTTGGTTGGTTGTTACCACTACATCAAATTGCTCAGGATTCATTAACGCTTGCTGGAGCATGTTATCTGCAATCACTTCTTTAATAACTAACGGTGCCAAGCCCTCACGCGGTATTTCTAGCCAACGGCCATTGCTGTGTGGTATTGCTGAGAACTCAGTTTGCGCCACGGCAAACCCCCAACGCTTAAACGCACCATCAGTAAATTTAAGTACATTGCCTTTATGCACAACCGTTACCGAGTCACTATTTTGTGCAAGCCCATACGCTATTGCATAGCGCACTAGCCGCTCTGACCCTTCTTTAGAAATATTTTTAATGCCAATACCACATTGTTGATCAAAGCGCAGACGGGTTACGCCCATTTCTTGGCATAAAAAATCCAGTATTTTTTCGGCTTCGACACTGCCAGCTTGCCATTCAATTCCAGAGTACACATCTTCAGAGCTATCGCGGATCACCACAATATTGGTATTTTCAGGTTTTTTTAACGGTGACGGTAATGCGCAATAGCCTTTAATCGGCCGCATATTTACAAATAAATCCATTTCATGACGAAGAGCAACATTGAGTGAACGAAAACCTCCGCCAATCGGCGTGGTTAAAGGCCCTTTAATCGCTATTTTAAACTGCCGTACCGCATGAATCGTCTCTTGCGGAAACCAATCCCCATCATATAGCTGTGCAGCTTTTTCACCGTTAAAGACTTCCATCCAGTGAATTTTTCGTACTCCTTGATAACATAATTGTACAGCATGATTCACAACGTCACGCATACAAGGGGAGATATCCTGCCCTACTCCATCACCATCAATGTAAGCAATGATCGGCTGCGCCGGAATATGCCACACGCCTTTATTATCAATGCTAATTTGTTCACCCTGAGGTGGGATTTCAATGTGTTGATAACCCATAACCTGCCATATTTTTATTATAAAATACTCATATAAATATTAAACCATGGTTGGCAGTGAGTGTCGTGGTTTTAGCATCTATACTTATCATTCAACAACAAAATGATGAGCAAATTATGTTACTGCTCTGAATGGCATAAAATATCATCAATTTCGTCAAATACTTGATTAACTAAATGGCTATCTAACATCACGCTATCAGCTTTAAGGGCTTTGTCTAACTTAATTGCATGTTGATACAATGCCTCACACTCAAACATTCCAGCTGTTCCTTTCAACATATGAACACTTTGCGCAAACCCTACCATGTCGCCATCTGTATATTGCTGGGTTATTGTTTCTCGCTGCTTTTTAAGCCCTTCGATGTACACCTGTTTAAGGACCTCAAATTCACGCGCTGGTAATTTTACATCTTCAAGCATTTCAATATCCAAATAACTAGCAATTTTATGGCTAAATTCACTGCGGTCAATTGGTTTGCCAATATGATCGATAAACCCTTGTTTAAGATAGCGGTCAACTTCATGTTTCATGGTATTTGCAGTAAGAGCAACAATGGGTGTCGTTAATCCTGTTGCCTGCATAATGTGAATAGCTTGTTCGCCATCCATCACTGGCATTTGAATGTCTAATAAAATCAAATCAAATTGATGGTCTAGCGTTGCTTGCACAGCATCTTGGCCATTTTCGACTGCGGTAACCGTTAAGCCCATGCGCTCTAAAATACGTTTGATCAGCTCACGATTTTCTGGGTGATCTTCCGCCACCAGTACTTCACCCACGAGGTTTCGCTGATATTGGTGTGGCAGCTCTTTTTCTTTGCCTGAAAATATCTCATCAAAACTATAGATCCAACGCACTCGTTCAGGCATATGTAGCGTAATATTAAGGCTAAATTCACTGCCACTGCCAACATGGGAATGAACGGTGATATTTCCATCTAACTTTTCGGCTAAACTTTTTGAGATATTTAAACCGAGACCTGTACCACCATATTTACGTGAGATCGACGAGTCAGCCTGATAAAACGGCGTGAATAAGTCTTGTTGCTCAGCCTCAGTCATACCTATGCCTGTGTCTTTAACTTTAATAACTAGCTGCTCTTTGGTGCAACTCACTACTAATTGAATATGCCCTACAGTGGTAAATTTTAATGCATTAGCTGCTAAGTTTAATAGTATTTGCCGTAATCGGGTCGGATCAGAAATAATCCAATCTGGCAGTGGGAACTGGTAATCTACATTAAATTTGAGGCCTTTATCACGAATTTGTTTGCCTAGTAGCGATTCAATATGTGCAATAGTTGCAAATAAGTCAGTCTCAACTAAATCAATTTCAAGGCGATTTGCCTCTATTTTTGACATATCAAGTATGTCGTTTATGAGTCCTAAAACATGGCGGCTGTTTTGTAAAATAACCCGAATACCATGGTTTCGTTCGTGAGGTTTAATATCACCTAAAATAATACCATCTGCGTAACCTATAATAGAGGTCATTGGCGTACGTATTTCATGACTCATATTTGCTAAAAAACGGCTCTTAGCTTCACTGGCGTCAGTGAGTTCTGATGCCAATTGTTGTAACTCTTGTGTACGCAATTGCACTTTTTGCTCAAGGTTTTTATTAAGCTCAACATTCTCGTCATGTAAAATGCTAAATTTATTTGCCACTGCAAACGCGAGTAACATCGCATCTAAGGAGGTTCCAATCAAGCCTAACAAGTACAAATCGATTGCAATCGGCGTCAGTACACCTAAATTAGTTAAATTTCCTACCATGTTAGGAATTGCCATAGCAAGGTAAGCAAATACGAAATAACGTGCAGGCTTAAAGCCACTCATCCAACTACGAGCCCCAATGTACAGGCCTAAGCATAACGTACACCCCGTTACTATTGTTGCCCAAATAAACCCAAAACCGGGCCACATAACGGCAAAAGGTAAACCCGCTGTTGCCACCACAGCTAACATAATTGATGCTTTAGATAATTGTGGAAAACTGTCTTTCAACTTTAGTAAGCTATTGAAAAATAAAATATTTGTTAATGGTATTAAAACAAAGCCTAGCCAATGAAAATGGGCATTATAAAAGCCAAATAGTTGATCTGGGATATGGAAAAACTGGCTCCAAGCAAACACCCAACATGCTGTAAACAAGGCGTAATAAAGGTGAGTAACATCCCGTGCACCAAAATAAATTAATAAGTTATACAAACCCAGAGCAATACCTACCCCAAAGCACAGCATCATTACCATGTTTTCGATGGTGATCTGGGTAAAGAAGTCTGAATAGGGTTTTAATACCAATTTAGGAGGAGTGTAAAAGTAGTCACTTTCATACTTGGTGATCAAAAAGTAGCGTTTACCTGGTGTGAGCGCTATTTTGTTACCGTAATGGAAAGCAAATTCGTTTTTTTCCATACCACCAGTTACATAACGTGCGACCACAGATGTGGGATCGGACATATCATATACGCGTGTTTCAATGCCCGATACTAAGGTGTTGTAAGGAAACAACACTAACTCAGCTAGCTGAGTCTGGTTTTCAAGTTCAACAACTAACCAATAACTTCCACCATAATATGTGGTGCTCGTTTGTGGTTGTTTATTGTCAAGCCACGTTGCAATCTGAGTACTGTTTTCAGGAAACCCTTCATAACTTGCCGCTAACAAGGTACCAACTTGAAACAAATTGATATCTTGTTGTTGCTCTGTATAAATAAACACATCCGCAGACATTGTTGCACGCACTTCGCAGACATATGTTGTTATCAAGCCTAAAAAAACTACATACCAAAAACCTTGTATTGCTTTTAACAGCATACAATACACCTCAGTTTAATGACAAAAAGATTAAAACTGATAACTGATATCCAAGCCATAGCGGCGACCTTCCCCTTTAAAATCTTCCAACATGCCAAGGAAAGAGCTTAAATCAAACTTTAAATTACTGTATTCAGTGTCAAATAAGTTTTTACCCCAAAATACAAAACTAAGATTATCCAATTGATAACGAATATTACCATTTACTAAACTGTAACCGTCTTGCATAGCATAGGGGTTTTGGTTTTGATCAAAATAATACTCTGACTGATAATCAACTAACAACTGTGTTGTAAAGGGGTTACCTGCAAGCTTTATGCGATATTCGACTCCGCCACTAACATTCCATTTTGATGTAAACGGCAGCCGATTATGAGTCAAACTGTTACCTAAAGGATCAACAAATTCTTCAAATTCTGCGTGGGGAATGTAACCCATCGAAAAACGTATTGAAAGTGCGTCAGTGGCTTGATAATCAAGCTCTCCTTCAAGGCCATAGATCACTGAATCACCTACGTTTTCTAATAATTGCACGGGAGGCTTTTGTGGTGAACCTGATGGTTGGTTCATAAACACTTGCTGATCATTATAATCATAATAAAAAGCAGCCCAATTAAACCGTACACCTTGCTCAGGCCACCATGACTTAGTACCAATTTCATGCGCATTGAGGCGCTCTTTGCCATAGTCAGCTAATTCGGCTTGCTCTTGGGAAGATAAAAACCCGCCATTATAGCCACCACTTTTAATCCCATTTGCAAAACGGTAATAGCCGTGAGTTATATCGTTAATAAGGTAGTTCACAGCAAACTGGCCAGAAAAACCATTATCGGATTGATCCCCTTGCACATGATAAAATGGCACTAAAACCCCCGCTAAATCACTCGGATCAACTACCATATTTAATTGTGCCACTGAGTCATAATCAAGTGATTCATAGGAATAACGCAGTCCAACACTTAGCAACCAATCTGAATTAAATTGATAGTCTAACTGGCTAAATATAGCAATATTTTGTGTGTCAATTTGGTTATCATAAAAGAAGGTTGCGGTTAAGTCGCTGTCTAGTATACCGCGATAATCTCTTAAGATATCGTTAACATTGTTTTGTTTAATTGATTCATCTGCGTAGTAAAGACCACTAGTTAAAGTATGTTTATCCCATTGCGTTTGCAGGCGTAACTCTTGGCTAAATAAGTGAGTATCTAAACCAAGATTTCCTTCGCATAATCGCGCTGGTGAGCCATCGCAATTAAATGCATGATCACGCTTTAATTGATTATAACTACTAATCGAAATAACTTCGTTAAACTCATTTAATTGCCAATTAATATGCGCACTAAACCCTTTACCATCCGTTTTATGCGGAGAATCGTTATTAACTTTAACCGTGTAAAAGTCGTCACTGGCGTCATTAAAGCCAAATTTATCATAGCAATTTGTCGAACCTGCTTCGCTAGGACTACATAACTCACCAGTTAGTGGATCCGCAATTACACCAATATTACCGACAGGCTGCACAATACCCTGCCAATCTTCAAAGTGCCCTTGTAGCAATATTTGTAGAGTGTCAAAGTCACTTAATAGTGATACCCGTGCGTTGGTTTGTTGCATTCCTGCGGTAGGGGATTGCTCAAAAATATTCGTGCTTGAATAGTCATAGTCTTGATGATTTACAGCAACACGAAACGCGCTGTTATCGCTTAATTGATTGTTATACATAGCATCAATACTAAACGCATTATTATTTGCGATACCAGCAGTTAAATACCCTGAATCGTTAAACTCAGGGCGTTTAGTGCGAATTAAAATTGCTCCGCCAGTTGAATTACGGCCAAATAAAGTCCCCTGCGGGCCTCGCAAAATATCCACTTGTTCAATATCAAAAAAGTTTACAATCTGATTACTTGCAGATCCTACAGCAATGTCGTCAACATAAATAGCCACTGGTGATGTGTTCGCCGTATTGTAGTCAACTAAACCAACTCCTCTGATATTTACTGATGGTGGCGTGCCTTCAGCCGCATTTTGGCTAATTTTTAAATTAGGCGCAAATACCGATAACTCAGTTGAATCTTTGTAATGTTGATTTTTAAGGTTATCACCTTTTACCTGACTTATAGCAATGCTAACATCTTCAATTGCCTGCACACGTTTTTGGGCATATACCTCAATCACTTCGATATTATAACTAGAGACACTTGGATCGTCATTTTTTGCCTGTGCAGCGACAGATAAAATGAGGCTCGATGAGCACAGCAGTACTATATGATTTGAAAAAGGATAACGTTGGCTTTTCATTAGATAGGAACCTTAATATCGACATATGTAAAGATATTGTAATTATCTACGATTATAGACTAATTTATTGATTTAAGTCGCCAAGTTATCCATTAATTAGCTAGTTTTACTGTGCTTCAAAGGCATTTTCACCACTGATCTGCTGTGGATACCCACACAGTGCCCGTGCTGTTTGCATTCCAGCCATAACCGCCGCTTCAACACAGCCTGCATTAACACCTGTTTTGATCCAATCACCAGTAATAAATAAATTACTAAATTGCGTGCCATCTGTTGCTAAGCGGTATTGGCTGGACCCTGTAACCGACAACACATAACGCTCACTTGGATCAACATTCACCCGCCAGTACTGTTGTTCTAATCGCGCTGAATCTGATACATCATCCGTTGTATATAAGATTGACCAGTCAAAGTCACTATCGTTATAAGCTAACGGCCATAACGGCTGCATATTAGTTGTTACTAGCTGTGTTAAGTTAGTTTTTACTTGTGCTTTTGCTCTTGCAGGAAAGCCATGATCACTCTGTGGAGGGTACTCCTGACAAGGAAATGCACTACAAAAATAAGCAATATTCTGCGGACTATTGTTTGCAGGCCACTGCTCTTTATCAATTAAATTTTGCATTGCCGCCCAAGTATCAAAAGGTTCGCTGAAACCACTCAAAATTGGCCCCTCTTCACTTGGTGGCATATACTGCCAACCTAACTGTTGATCTGTTTTATTTAACCAAAGCTGGCTGGCTTGTGTTGCAACCGATAGAACATTTTTCGCTTGTGCAGCAAAGTTTTCGTCTATTACTAATAATTGCGGGCAAACATGCTCTAGTGATGCAACCGAAACCCCTAAGATAAGTCGGTCATAATCATCTTTAAATCGCAGTGTCTTAGCTGGTAATTGCTCACCAAAATGTGCTTCGTAACAGGCTGGCCAATCACTCCAAAATGACTCTAAATTTATATTATTTTGCTTTAGTAACAGCGCCTGTTCGGGGTTTATTTGCTGATAAAGAGGCTCACTTGGCCAGCAAGCTAGATTTTTCACATCAACTAACGGCTGATACTCTGATGTGCTATTTAAACTCACTTGCTGCTTTAATAACACAGACGCAACACAATCTTGGCCACTTTCATCAATCCCAGGGGTTAATTGTTGTAGCTGATGGAAGAACTCAAAGTTGACGCCTCTTTGTTTTAATAGTTCATACAATGGCGCAAAAATAACATCGCCCATTCCCGCCTGCATTTTCCACATTACCCCACCGCGATAACATAATGCGATTCTGAGCATCGCTAGTGCAGCAACTCCGGCTTCTACATTCGGCTTATTAAAATCACCTTGTGGGTAGGCAAATACTAAATCGTAAAAGCCACGCACAGGCGCAGAATCGACACTGTATTGCTTATTTGCGCCATTTTTTAATAACCACTGGCGAAAATCATACTTGTTAATAACACCAAAACCATCACGATAAACTTTATCTTTAATTAACCCAACCAGCATCGCTATCGCAAGATCGGCACAAATATAAATGCGTCTTAACTCTGCATTTTCATCCAGTAACTCGGTTAACTCTTGGTTAATCCAGCGCTTTAATTTTCTAACGATATACCAAATAACTAAACTATCTTTTTTCTCAGAAATTTGTGGATGTAATGTATTATTACTTTGCACAAAACTATTCAATTTATCGACGAGTAAGCTAGGTGTTGAGGTGATTTCATGATTAAGATTTTGTATATCACTGGTAAACGTTTGCCATGCATCACTGCCATCAGAAACCAGCGTCTGAATTTGTTGATGAAAGTGGCGTAGTAGATATCTATCTCGTGATTTTTTTGTCGTTAATTGCGTGCTTTTAGCTTGGTCATTGGCGGCTGATTCAAATTGTGGGATCCATTTTTTTAGCCATGCTAGGGTCATTTTTACAAAGTCCCACACGCTAATATCTAAACTACCATTCGCAGGATTGCCCGGTAAAACTGGAAAGTCGATAGGCCACGTTTGCCATTGTTCATCGATATGCTCCTCAAGGGCAATAAAGCTATGCGGTTTAAGCGCTTGTTGCCAAGTACTCAGAGCACTCGTTGACGGTCGCTGTAGCTTGTCGTATACAGTTTCAATGGTTTTAAAACTATTAACATAGGCACCAAACCAGACATGTAAACCATGCTCTTCTATACGTTGTCCCATGACAGCATTACGGCCACTGGCTCCTTTTCCTCCTAAACGCCAACCTTGTTGATATACAGTAATGTGCCTTTTTTGTTGCCAATTAGGTTGTTCAGTCAGGTATAAGGCTGCCGTCATTGCGGCAACACCACCACCAATAATAACTATTTTTTCTTGCTCCATAATGGATCCTTACTTAGGGAGTATTTGTGTAGCTTGAAGTTGGTCAAAGTCCATCTTTATATAAAATGGCAAGTACACAGCTTGCGATCCGAGCTGTAAACCAAACATTTGCGCTAAAGGAAAACTATCTAGTTGCTGTAAATGTAACTGATAAGCACCACTGAGTAGCTTAAATTGATGGATTTTTTTTATTTCTGAAGGAGAGTGCATTACAGCTTGGTAGACAGCCTTATCGCCTTGTCCATCAGGAAATTGCTTAAATAATATTTGATCCATCTGAGGATTCACAAAACCCTGCAACAGCTGCTTTAACAGCGAAAGATCAATGCCAATATGATCCCCATCAAACAAATTTGCGACATGCTCGCCAAAGTCTTCTAATACTGATAACACACCATCGCTTTGCGTCTTGACGTTTTTGGTAACTGAAAATAAATGCTGTGATTGTAATTTTGAAGTTGGTGAAAAATGCTTAAAACAATCCAGCGAAACTGAAAAATCAGTCACATTACTTACCGAGCTAGGCATCTGATAATCACATAAATATTTATTGTAACCCCATGTTTCTCTTCCGTTTATTAATGCGTAGACATTATTAACGCAAATAAATGCCGGATACCAATAAAGGTGGGTAATATCTTCATCATTGCCTTGCTTTTCTACTTTTGCAACCGGTAGCCAAATAATAATATCAGTTTCTTGCATCCAGCCGTGATCACTAAAGGGTGGTGTTAATGAGGCAATTTTTTCTATATCAGTAAAAGTCAACAAGGCATATTCGCCTATACCTTTAAAATATAACTCATTCGTTGCAACAATATTAAGCGTTGTATCGATATACTCTTGAACCTTATCCTGATCTATTTTTGTAAAAAAACCATACATGTTTGCATTAGTCATTCGACATGGTGGCTTTGCAACAGGGTTTGATAAAAAGTGACTATAAGGAGGTAGTTGTGCGGTCATGATTTATAATTATTTTGTTGAATAAAGAAATAAGTATAGCCAAAATTTATCACAAGGTAATAATTTAAGTTAATTATTTTCAGTGCTCAGATATTGGCTATATTGTTGATAACCAAAGCTATCAAAACATTTTGACAAGGGATTCATAAACCCATGACCGTAGTCTACTTGCTGGCATTGCACTTTAATTTGCTGCTCTAAACAAGCGATCACAGGATGAATATCAAAGTGTGCTTCTTGCTTTGCAAAAATAAATTCGCACGCCACGTTGGCTGGCAAATCTAGATAATGACGAACTTGATTTGGATAAAATGCCACTAATTTTTTTATCTGTGAATTTTTCACAATTGCTTGGCTACGCCATGCAGCTGTTCCACCGGCACTAAAACCAATTAACGTAGTTGGTTCTGCTACTCTACTTAGAATAATATTAAGCTTGTTAAAATAATTATCGTGACCACATGCTGTGATAAAAAAATCATACTGTGACTGCTCATCACTCACTGACTGTAATTGCCCATCGTAAGGATCAACAATAATGCTTTTAGCGGTAAATTGCTTTGCAAAGTTACTCAAATGAGCCGTTTTTCCAAAAATATCACTAACAATAATGTATTTCATAGCCAAATCTTATTATTTACATTTAAATTACTGCACAACAGTTAAAATACAGCAGTTAAAATGCAATGACCAGAATAAAAATAATGCTTGCTTAAATGAAACGACTGGAATATACTGATTTCTTGGCTATAAAAAAGCCTCGCGGTTAACCTCTACCCTGATCCAGTAAGCCCCGCAAAACGTATATTATAGAGCTAAGTTATTGTACGGCGAGAACCCCAATTCAGACTACGGCATATTTTTAAATATAGTCGCATAAATGTCATAAAGATCGTCAACACTGTAATGAAGCTAAACACAACATGGTCTATCTAATTGTGCTTTGAAAGCTAATAAAGAAATTAGCGCACATTAAAGATAACAAGAAAAAAGTGAGTTTTATTATGTCTTATAGTTACAACGGATCTATGATCCAAATCGCACACCCAGTGCAATCAATTTCAGTAAATAAACAACGTGTTATTTTTTCTGATACACAAGGTTTAAAAAATACCTTATTTACAAAAGCAAGTGACGCACGTCAATTTGTTAAATGGTTAAAAGCCAATTAATCAATACTGATTTGCTTCCTCGCAATTAAAATGACGCCAGCTAATGCTGGCGTTTTGCTTTTTTAAGCTAACTATTTTACAACTGCTACACTTAATTTATTAATAATTTATCTGTGGTTGAATTAATGCATTATTCCTTTAGTTATGCTTTTTTATCATTGTTAATTAGCACTCCTTTACATGCTAAAACAATTGATTGGATAGTCACTGACTTTGCCCCTTATTATATTTTTAACGATCGATATGCAGGGACTGGCCGCGATGAAGGTGTTATTGGCTTATTAGAACAACAGCTTCCTGACTATACATTCACCCGTACTATTTTCCCATCAAGCCGCACAATACCGGAGCTATCTAAGCCAAATCATACCTACTGTATGCTCTCTCTCTACAAAAGCCCAGATCGCGAGCAACACATTAGCTTTAGTGGACAGACTTCGACGGTTGGCTTATCTCCTTCTATTGCTATTCACAAAGAGCTTGTGCAACACCTTAAGCTTAATACAAATGCGCCAGTATCATTAAAAACCCTACTCAATAAATACCAACTTACACTGGGTATCTCTATGAACCGCTCATACGGTAAAACTATTGATAAAGTAATTAATAATAGTGCCGATGCATCCATAATTATTCGCCCCGGGCAAGATACCTTAGCTAGCTTGACCTATATGTTAAAGAAAAAGCGCATTGATGTTCTATTGGGCTACCCAAGCGAACATTACTATTTAGCAAAATCGATGGGGTTTGAAGATGAGTTAGTGCAATTACCTCTGACCGAAGCTTCGGATCTGAGCTATGGCTATATCGGTTGTACTAATACAGAACTAGGTATTTCACAAGTTGAAGCATTAAATGCAGCACTGAAAAAAATAAAACAACAACCCGCCTACCATGAAGTGTTATTACGTTGGTTACCAAATAATTTAAAACCGTTACTAGAGCAACGTTTAAAAGCAAACAAAAACGCCTCAACTGAATGAGGCGTCTTCAATATACTAAATTGAAAGTGATATTATTTACGGACACCTTCAATATACAAACCAATATCAACATATGTTGATGCAGGACCTAAGTTGTAATCAATACCATAGTCAGCAAGTTTTAAGCTAGTTTCGCCTTCAAAACCAACACGATAACCACCCCATGGATCTTTACCTTCACCAATTTTATCAATTTCAAAGGTAATTGTTTTTGTAACGCCGTGTAGAGTAAATTCACCTGTCACGTCAGCTTCATCGCCATTTTCATCAAATTTGATTGATGTGCTTTTGAATGTAGCTTTTGGGAATTTATCAACATTTAAAAAGTCACCACCGCGTAAATGCTTATCACGCTCAGCATGGTTTGAATCGATACTTTTAGTATCAATGTTTACCATGATTTGTGACGCATTCGGGTTGGCTGAGTCATAACTAAAACTACCTTCAAAAGTATTAAAGCGACCATGCAACCAGCTGTAACCTAAATGCTTAATTTTAAAATTTACAAATGCGTGGGCACCTTGAGTGTCAATAACATAATCTGCAGCGTGTGCAGTATTAGCACCAAACAATGTTGCTGCTACTGCAGCTGAAAGTAATATTTTTTTCATTTATTAATCATCCTTTTGTGGTTTTATCATTCTAACTAAGGTTTTATCTTTATCGATAAAGTGATGTTTTAAGGCCCCTAGAGCATGTAAAACCACTAATCCAATGAGGCTACATGCCACATAGTAGTGAACTTTACCTGCAATATCTGCTTGATTAGCTACTGTAAAATCAATTGCGGGAATACTAAATAAGGTAAACACCTCAATTGCACGACCATCCGCAGTAGAAATCAAATACCCTGAAATCACAATGACGCTAAGCAGTAGATATAAAAATATATGCACTGTATGCGCTACATTATTTAACACTTTACTGCTGCACGCTACTGGCTCAGGCTGCGTACCCAATGCACGCCAAGCAAAGCGAAATATTAATAACGCCACCAGCGTAATTCCGACACTTTTGTGCAAATCTAAAGAACCTTTATACCAACTATCATAGTATGTGAGTTCAACCATGTATAAACCAAGGCCAAACAAACCAATTACCATTGCAGCCATTAACCAATGTAATGCAATTGCAACAACACCATACGAAGATTTTGTGTTTTTAAACATGTTTACTTACTCCGCGATCCAATAACAACAGCATAGCCCGTCCCCAGATAAAAGAAAATAGCGATAAATAAACAAGGTGTGTGCGTATATGCACAGGAGGAGGCAAATATTCAAATTCGAGTTATTTACGAAATTGAAATGAAAAAAATAGTTAATCGAGAGTGACTGGCTCACCCTCTATTCATTATGACCCTAATTAAAATAAGGCTATACAGACTCTTTTAAAAAATCTAAATAGATTTTTTCATCTAAGCCGATACGTGGGCAAGTTAAGCCTTTATCACGCACTGTTGAGCTAGTGAGTTTATTATCGCTAATAAAAATAGCTTGTGATTGTAACGTACACCCATCTTCAGCTTTTACTGACCATCTAGATAACTCATCTATAGACGCCGGTGCCCCTGCAATAATATAAACCCTTACATCTTCATACAGAAAAAAGTTATGGCCTTTATTATCTGCTTTTACCAAAGAACAAGGAGCTGTTAATTGAAGCTTAATACTTTGTTTACCTTTACTAACTATGCACTTTTCAGAGTCTAATTTTACATCAACCTTGACACATGCAACCAACATAAACGAAGTTAATAAACTTAATAGCCGTATTTTTAAACCAATATTTCCCAAAACCATACTTGATCTCCCAAATTAAGCCAATCTGCATCACCACCTTTTAAATATTCCCCATCCCATAAGTCAATGTGATCGGTACTGCCCCAACCGTTCATAATAAAAATAATTCATTTTCTACCCTTTAATACAGCCAAAGCACCTCCTTTAATTACTTCTTTAGTACCAAATGAAGAGCTTCTTGGAGAAGAAATCAAGTTGGCTAACTCTTGTGCAGCAAGAATATGTTTTGGGCTATGTTTCAAACCAGGGTAACATCGTCGCTGTGGGTACATCGTATCAAAAGATGAAGTATCGACACCTGCTTTTTCCAATGCTACTCCCATACGGATTGCACATTGATTTTTAAACAGACTTTTATCGCATGGGTGGTTTGGGTAAGGATGGGCATCTCATAGGGCATTGAACTTTAATAACATATCATTAATTCCTTTTAAATTTATTGATGAATGACAAATAGACTCACCACATTATAGAAGCTGATGGAAATCACTTTAATTATTTTCAACTAAACCTATGTATATCTGCGTTGTGGGTTCAACTTGCAAACACGTGATCAGGTTTTCTTTAATCAGTTCTAGCATAGCAATAAAGCTAACCACTACACCACTTCGGCCTTCGTCAAAAGTGAATAAGTCAATGAAAGGAAGTTGCGTGCCGGCTGTCGATAACTTTTGCAAAATTAAACTCATTCTTTCGCGAGTTGATAAAGCTTCTGCGGTTATTTGATGATGCTCAAAAGTTTTAGCTCGCGCCATCACATCACTGAGCGCAAATAGTAAATCCTTTAAATCAACATCAGGGAGTAAAAGTGTCTGTTCATTCTGCTCTGGCGCTAAAGCCTCAGCAATATAGATATCGCGGCCAACTCGGGGCACTTCATCAAGGTTTTCCGCCGCTTTTTTAAATTGTTCGTATTCTTGCAAACGACGAATCAGTTCTGCGCGCGGATCTTCTTCCTCCTCAAGTTCTTCGTGTTTTGGTAATAACAAACGCGACTTTATTTGTGCTAGTAACGCCGCCATCACCAAATATTCACCAGCAAGCTCCAATTGAAACTCGGTCATCATTTCAACATAACGGACGTATTGTTCAGTAATGCTAAAAATCGACAATTCCAGAATATCTAACTTATGTTTTTTTATTAAATATAGTAATAAATCAAGTGGCCCTTCAAAGGTTTCTAAAATAACTTCTAGAGCGTCTGGCGGAATATACAAATCTTCCGGGGTATTCATTACTTCTTTGCCATGCAAAAAAGCCAGCGGCAACTTTTGTTGCGCCGGCTCTCGTATTTGAGCTACATCATCAGTATGCAGTTCGTTCATGCTTTATTGGCGTAGTTATTCAAATGGAGCTGTATCGCCACAGCCTACACGCAGCACCTCAACAGTATCTTCTGACAGGTCGATTACTGTGGTTGCTTGCTCTGCTAAATAGCCGCCATGAATAATTAAATCAACTTGATTACCTATGCGATCGCGTATCTCATCCGGATCAGACTCAGTAAACTGCTCACCGGGTAAAATTAATGAACACGACATCAATGGCTCACCTAACTCGGCTAACAATGCGCAGGTAATTGGATGTTCTATTACACGAATACCAATGGTTTTTTTCTTGTCGTTTAACAAACGTTTTGGTACTTCTTTAGTGCCTTTAAAGATAAACGTATAAGGCCCGGGAGTATTGTTTTTAATTAATCTAAACAGTTGGTTATCTACTCGTGCATAAGTAGAAAGCTCAGATAGATCACGACATACTAAGGTAAAGTTATGGTGTTTTTCAATACCACGAATGCGCTCAATACGCTCTTTTGCTTGTTTGTTACCTAAATTACAGCCTATTGCATAGCCTGAATCGGTTGGGTATACCACCACACCACCTTGTTTGATAATGTCGACCGCTTGATTAATTAAGCGTGGTTGTGGATTATCTGGATGAATATGAAAAAAATCACTCATTTAGTTCTCCTGTTTGCTCTTCCCAAGTTTGCCAAACGCCTTGGCAATCTTTTGGCAAATATAAGTTTTTTCCTAATTCTAGCCAACTAGTAGGAAAATGAAAATCAGATCCTTGCGAACACAGTAAATCGTACTCGCGGCTTAATTCGCCTAAAAACTGTCGCTCACTTGGTGCTTGTTGCGGCTGCGCAACTTCCATTGCATCGCCACCGGCATCTTTAAACTGACTCAATAATTTGCGCAGCCATTTATTTGACATTTGATAACGCCCTGGGTGGGCAATCACAGCAACACCACCTGCTGCATGAATGGCGGCAATGGCGGTTTGCATATCACACCAATCGCTCGGTACGTAACCCGTTTTAGCGCGGCCAAGGTATTTTTTAAATACCCCAGGAATTGTGGTAGCAACGCCACGAGCAATCAGTGCTCTTGCATAATGTGCACGGGTAATTTGTGCATCTGCGGCAAGCTCTTGCGCTTGTTGATAAATGCCATCAAAGCCATTTTTCTCTAAACGACGACCAATCTCGATTGCTCTATCAGCACGTTTTTGCTGTTGGATAGTCAATAAGCTGGTCAGTGTTGACTCGTCAATATCTACGTTTAATGCCACAATGTGGATCTCAAAACTTTCCCACTTAGTGGAAATTTCAACCCCTGATATCAAGGTTAATGGTAGAGATTCGCTTTCTATATATGCTTGTGCAGGTTTAACCGCAGCAGTGGTGTCGTGATCAGTGATCGCAAACACATCTATATTTTTTTCAACTGCACGCAATAATAATTGCTCAACAGTTAATTGCCCGTCAGAATGTGTGGTATGACTGTGTAAATCGTATTTTATCAAAAGAGAAGACTGCTCATATTAAATGTGCGAAAGTTGTTATTAAGTATAACAAAATTTTTTAATAAATTGTTTTAAATAAATACTTGACACTAACGCCGTTGATACGGTTTACTGTAGTCACTTGAGACACATATAGAACTACTAACAATGATCAATTCAATCCAAAACACTATCTGGTGGTGGCACTCGTAAATTATCGGGTGACGAATTGTCGTGTCTAACACATTCTAAACCCGCTTATTGCGGGTTTTTTTATATTTAAATTTTAGGGTAACAAACATGAATAACGTAGCAACTTTTACACATCATTGGTGGTGGCGCCTGGTATAGCGGGACAGTAATGGTCTATCTGAAACATAGGTATCGTTATTCAAACCCCGCATAGCTTAGCTTGCGGGGTTTTATTTTTTTGAGGGAATGAGGTTTGATTTTTAGTCATATAACAACAACGCCAGGTGAAGTTACTAGCATCACCGAAGTGCGAGAATATATACATAGCCCATTGGCACTATATGGATTGCTTGATAAAAATAATTCATTACTCTTAGAGTCAGCAGAAATTGATTCTAAAGACAGTGTCAAAAGTTTAATTTTGGTAGATTGTGCACTAAAAATAATCTGCACAGGTAAAACAGTCACAGTAACGGCGCAATCTAATAATGGTCAGCAATTACTGCCTTATTTACAAACTAAATTAGAAAACTGCCATACTCAATTAAACAAGCAAACTCTCAGCATCGAATATCAAGGTATCGATCATAATATTGATGAAGCCTCAAAGCTGATTGCCGATAATGCTTTTAGTGCCTTGCGCTGTTGTATAAATAGTATCAGCAGCACCACAAACAATCCATTTTCGTTATTTTTAGGCGGTGTGTTTGCTTACGACATGGTAGCCAACTTTGAACAACTGAGTGATGTACCGGATGGAGAAAATAGCTGTCCTGATTACGTATTTTATTTAGCTGAAACCTTAGTGGTAATTGATCACCAAGCTAAAACAACTGAGCTGATTGGTAACGTTTTTAATGGCCCTGATGTGCATGCAAACTGTTTTGAAGTGGGTAAAAAGCTCGAACGTTTAAATACCTTATGCGACCAAGCCGACAACTATAGTGCGCAGAAAAGTGCTGGCAGCAGTGACGTCAGTGTTGATATTAGTGACGAGCTCTATTGCCAACAGGTCAATAGTTTGAAAAAACACATTGTCGATGGCGATATTTTTCAAGTTGTACCATCGCGTACCTTCTCGTTAGCTTGCGCTAACCCACTACATGCCTACAGCCAACTAAAAAAACAAAATCCAAGCCCGTACATGTTTTATATGCGCGACAGTGAATTTGCGCTATTTGGTGCCTCTCCTGAGTCAGCTTTAAAGTTTTGTGCTAAATCACAACAAGTTGAAGTATACCCAATTGCTGGAACTCGCCCGCGAGGAAAGTTTGCTAATGGCCAAATTAATCCAGATTTAGACAGTCGTATTGAACTGGAACTGCGCAATGACCAAAAAGAGCGTGCTGAGCATTTAATGTTAGTTGATTTAGCCCGAAATGACGTAGCTCGTATCAGTGTCCCAGGAACTCGCCACGCAAAAGAGCTATTAAAGGTCGACCGTTATTCGCAAGTAATGCATTTAGTATCACGGGTAGTGGGCACTTTAAAGCCTGAACTTGATGCCCTACACGCTTACCAAGCTTGCATGAATATGGGCACCTTAGTCGGCGCCCCGAAAGTCAGCGCTGCTGAATTGGTTCGTCAAACCGAAGATAAGCGACGTGGTAGTTACGGGGGTGCGGTAGGTTATTTAACCGGTGACGGCGCCATGGACAGTTGCATTGTTATTCGCTCGGCCTTTGTTAAAAATAATACCGCGTATGTACAAGCCGGTGCCGGAGTTGTGTTTGACTCAGACCCTCAATCTGAAGCCAATGAGACTCGTGCTAAAGCACAAGCAGTTATTACAGCCATTCAATCGACGTACCAAGGACACTAAAATGAGTGAAAACATCAACAACTTAACGGACTTAAAAATCTACTTTTTAGATAATTTTGATTCATTTAGTTATAACTTAGTCGATGAACTTTCTATGTTAGGCAGCGATTTAGTGGTATATCGTAACAACATAGACGCGCAGGTGATTTATGACAAAATGTGTGCGGAAACTAAACCAGTGATTTTAGTACTGTCGCCGGGCCCTGGCACCCCCACTGCGGCGGGCTGTTTAATGGCATTGATTGAACTATGCAAAGGCCGTTTTCCAATGTTGGGGATTTGCCTTGGTCAACAAGCACTAACACAAAGTTATGGCGGTATTATTGGCCATGCTGGAGAAACCGTTCATGGTAAGTCATCAATCATTGAGCTTAGTGAGCACCCAGTATTTGCAGGTATGAGTGAACGTATGCCTGTGGCACGTTATCATTCACTGATGGCCACGAAAGTACCCGACAGTGTTGCAGTGATAGCCCACTATGAGTCAATACCGATGGCAATTTATCATCGTGACGATAAAGCCCTTGGCTATCAATTTCATCCTGAGTCTATTTTGACGCCTAATGGCGCCGCGCTACTTCAACAAAGTATGCAATTTTTAGCCAGTGCACAGCAGTAGAGGATAGTATGTCAGTAAACCAACAATCAGCCCATGAAGCGAGTATTGGCTCTATGATTGATGTGTTATTAACGCAAACATCATTAAGCTTTAGTCAAAGCCAACTGTTATTTGATGCCATTATGCAAGGCAAAGTAAATGACATCGAACTGGCAGCCATCTTAGTGGCACTGAAAATAAAAGGTGAAGTAAGCGACGAAATCGCAGGAGCTGCCGCATCGATGCGTGCTAATGCGATACCTTTTATTACTCACTTAACAAACCTTGTCGATAGTTGTGGCACAGGCGGCGATGGCTCAAACACTATTAACATTAGCACCACCGCCGCCATCGTTGCCGCAGCTTGCGGTATAAATATAGTCAAACACGGTAATCGCAGTGTTTCGAGTAACTCCGGCTCCGCTGATTTACTCAAAGCATTGGGCATCAATATAGACATGAACCCAGCACACGCAGCGCAGTGTTTAGAGCAAACCGGCTTTACATTCTTGTTTGCTCCGCATTATCACAGCGGCGTACGCCATGCTATGGGTGTGCGAACGACCTTAAAAACCCGTACTATTTTTAATATTTTAGGTCCATTGGTAAATCCAGCCGCGCCCGATGTGCAATTATTGGGGGTATATGATGAAAGTTTATGTTTAGCGATGGCACACACCTTAAAAACGTTAGGTACACCGCGCGCAATGGTTGTTCATGGCTCGGGCACCGATGAAATAGCCTTGCATGGTGAAACGACCGTCGTAGAGCTTAACAACGGAAAAATCAGCCAGTACACACTTACCCCTGCTGATTTTGGTCTTGCAAACTATTCACTTGAACAACTTACCGGTGAAGGGCCAGAATATAACGCCAAGGCTAGCATGGCTGTTTTAGCTGGTAACGGCACCGACGCGCACAATGCGGCCATTATTGTTAACGTTGCTGCGTTGCTTTATTTAACCAATAAAGCCGACGATTTTAAAAGTGCCGCGATGCAAGTTAAAGAGGTTTTACAAAGCGGCCGTGCATTGAATACCTTAAATGCCATTGTCATAAGCAGTAATAAAGAATACACAAACTCCGAGGTAAGTAATGGCTAATGTATTAGACAAAATAGTTGCAGATAAAAAAATAGAGCTCATTGAGCGTAAATCCAAGCGCCCTCTTGAGAGTTTTAAGCATCAAGCAATCCCCACAAATCGTGATTTTTATAAAGCCCTTGCAGCGCCAGGTACGCAATTTATTTTGGAATGCAAAAAAGCATCACCGTCAAAAGGCCTTATTCGTGAACCGTTTGATTTAGCCGAGATCACCCATATTTATAAAAACTATGCTAGCTGCATCAGTGTGTTAACCGATGAAAAATATTTTCAGGGTAGTTTTGATTATCTCGAATTTGTGCGCAGCCAAGTAGAGCAACCACTGATCTGTAAAGATTTCTTTATTGATGAATACCAAATTTATATGGCGCGTATTTATGGTGGTGATGCCATTTTATTAATGTTGTCAGTTCTTGATGACGAGCAATATCAAAAACTTGCTGCAGTAGCAAAAAGCCTACATATGGCTATTCTAACCGAAGTAAGTAATGAGCAAGAAGTGCATCGTGCGCTTGCTCTTGATGCACAGATCATCGGTATTAATAACCGTGATTTACGTGATTTAAGTACCAATTTAGCCACTACCGAACAGCTACGTAAACATATTCCTGATAACACAGTGGTTATTTCAGAATCAGGTATTTACACTCATCAAGATGTGAAACGCCTTGCACCTATGTGTAATGGCTTTTTAATCGGTAGCTCACTGATGGCTGAGCGTGATTTAGAGCGCGCTTGTCGAAGCGTAATTTTAGGTGAAAACAAAGTGTGTGGCTTAACCCGTAGCCAAGATGCCGTTGCCGCTTATAAAAGTGGTGCCGTATATGGCGGGCTCATTTTTGCGCCTAAATCACCTCGCTATGTTGACCTAGATCGCGCCTTACAAATCACCCAAAGTGCCCCACTTGCTTTCGTTGGTGTATTTGTAAACGCCAGCATTAAAGATGTGGCAGATCACGCGCAAAGCTTAAAACTTGCAGCTGTACAATTACATGGTCAAGAGGATCAAAGCTATATTAACCAGTTACGTCCCTTGCTACCAAGCCGCTGCCAGATTTGGAAAGCGCAAGCTGTAAAGGATAGCTTGCCAGCACCTGTCAATGGCGTTGATCGCCACTTATACGATACTCACAGCGATACGCAAGCTGGCGGTACTGGTAAGACCTTTGATTGGGCAATACTCAAAGAGACTAAGCAGCCATTTATGCTTGCTGGTGGCTTAAACCCAGAAAATATTCAAGGTGCATTATATCAAGGTGCGCATGGACTCGACCTAAATTCAGGGGTTGAGCAAAGCGCCGGTAAAAAATGCCCAAACAAATTAAATGATGCATTTATCAGCATCCGTAAATATTGAGGTTAATATGAATAATCCAGCTTATTTCGGCGAATTTGGCGGCATGTTTGTCCCCGAATTGCTAGTTCCTGCGCTAAAGCAACTAGAAAACGAGTTTAATAAATCACAAACAGATGCTGCATTTCAGGCTGAGTTTGAAAAGTTACTTAATGAATATGCTGGCCGTCCTACGCCGCTGACATTAACGCGTAACTTAATTAAAAACCCAAAAGTAAAATTATACTTAAAGCGTGAAGATCTACTGCATGGCGGTGCCCATAAAACGAACCAAGTATTAGGCCAAGCATTATTAACTAAGCGCATGGGCAAAAAAGAAGTCATCGCCGAAACTGGTGCTGGCCAACACGGGGTTGCCACGGCGCTTGCCTGCGCACTGTTGGGTTTAAAATGCCGTATTTACATGGGTGCTAAAGATGTTGAACGTCAGCAGCCAAACGTATTTAGAATGAAATTAATGGGCGCTGAAGTGATCCCGGTTACTGCAGGCTCTGGCACATTAAAAGATGCTGTAAATGAGGCGCTACGAGACTGGTCTGCTAATTACAAAGAAGCGCATTACTTACTTGGCACAGCGGCAGGCCCACACCCTTTTCCAACCATGGTTCGTGAGTTCCAAAAAATGATTGGTGAAGAAGCGAAGCAGCAAGTATTAAAAGCTGAAGGTCGCCTACCTGATGCGGTGCTTGCTTGTGTAGGCGGTGGCTCTAATGCCATTGGTATGTTTACAGATTTTATTGACGAGCCAAGTGTGAAACTCATTGGTGTAGAGCCCGCTGGCAAAGGGCTTGATACTCATGAGCATGGTGCAACAATCTGTAAAGGAACCAAAGGTATTTTGCACGGTACTTATACCTATATTATGCAAAATGATGATGGCCAGATTGAGGAATCATACTCTGTCTCAGCGGGTCTTGATTACCCTGCTGTCGGCCCACAACATGCATTTTTGCATGAAACTGGCCGTGCGCAATATGTCGGTATTACAGATACCGAAGCATTAGAAGCATTCCAATTATTGGCTAAAAACGAAGGTATTATTCCTGCGCTTGAATCAAGCCATGCCCTTGCTTATGCATTACAGTATGCAGAGCAGCAAACTGAAGAGTCAATTTTAATAGTGAACTTAAGTGGTCGGGGCGACAAAGACTTATCACACGTTATGGATGTACTTTCTAAAGGAGAGCAGTTATGAGTCAGGCAGCAATTCAAAAAACAGACCGCTACGGTAAAATGTTCGCCCGTTTAAGCGAGCAAAATCAAGGTGCATTTGTACCGTTTGTTACCATTGGCGATCCAAATAAAGAACTGAGCGTTGAAATAATCAAAAGCTTAATTGATGGCGGCGCCGATGGCTTAGAACTGGGTATTCCATTTTCAGACCCAATAGCAGATGGCCCAGTTATTCAAGCTGCCAATATTCGCGCCCTTAAAGTAAATATAAATACCCAAGATTGCTTTGATATCATCAAGCAAGTACGCCAATACAATGCTGATATCCCAATTGGTTTATTGTTGTATTCGAACTTAGTGTTTAAACGCGGTTTAGAGGCTTTTTACCAAGATGCTAAAGCCGTCGGCGTTGACTCAATTCTAGTTGCAGATGTGCCGCTTCATGAATCTAAAATGTTTCGCAAAGCGGCAATGAGTAACGGTATTGACCCAATTTTTATAGCCACGCCTAACGCACCTGATGACACTTTACGCGAATGTGCCTCTTATGGCCGTGGTTATACTTATTTGCTATCTCGTGCGGGTGTAACAGGCACAGAAACTAAAGTGCAAATGCCAGCGACATCAATTATCACTAAACTAAAAGAATATCACAGCGCCCCTGCGTTATTAGGTTTTGGGATTTCAACCCCTGAAGATGTAAAAGCTGCACTTAATGCCGGTGCAGCGGGTGCTATATCAGGCTCGGCGGTAGTGAAGATTATTGAAGCCACCCAGAATAATCCTGATGCGATGCTCAGCGGTTTAAAAACGTTTGTGGCGAGTATGAAAGCGGCAACAGAACTTTAAGTTCACACTTCTAAATAAGAAAAGGGCCTGCTGCGGCCCTTTTCTGGTGATCAAACGCGTTAAAGACTCTCTTTCAACGCTTTTGCTGCTTTAAATACAGGCTTGTTAGCCCCTTCAATATCTATTGCCTCTCCCGTTTGCGGGTTACGTCCTTTACGTGCAGGATAATAACTTAACGCAAACGTGCCAAAGCCATTCACTTGCACTTGATCACCTTCTGATAATGATTTAGTGATAGCTGCAAGCATGCTTGATAAAGCTACTTGAGAATCTTTTTTAGTTAATTCACTATGTGCAGACATGGCACTAATTAGTTGTGCTTTATTCATAAAATGCTCCTAAAAATACCGCTTACTCAGTCACTGTTCAGCAGATTTTGGTAATGATTGAATACAAAGGCACGCAGGCTAAGGGTTAGTAACTACTAAGTCAACCTTGTAAAGAACATAATAAGTTGATACAACCTCTGCAACTATTTTTTGAATTTAAGTTTTTGGGCATTCTATGCATGCAATAATTGAGTTTATTCCGCTAATTTTATTTTTTGCGGTATTCAAGTTAGTTGATATTTACTGGGCAACAGCATTACTAATGGGCACCACTTTTCTGCAGGTCGCTTATTCTTATTTTAAAATAGGCAAAGTACCTACTCGCCAATGGTTGTTTTTTGCCATTGCCGTCATTTTAGGCACGCTTACACTGGTATTTCATGATGAACAATTTGTCAAATGGAAAGCCACTATCATCTATGCTGTGCTCTCATTAAGCTTATTGATCAGCCGCTACTTTCTGGGTAAAAATTTAGTTAAACAAGCACTCAGTGCCACTTTAAATAATGCATCAGACTCGGAGCAAGAAATTACCGTACCTGAGCCTCTTTGGGATAAGCTAAATATATTGTGGATAGCGATCACAGCGGGAATTTCAGCGTTAAACATCTATATCGCTTATAACTTTTCTCTCGATTTTTGGGTTAACTTTAAAGTATTTGGTTTAATGGGGATCACGTTTGTCAGTCTTTTTGCCACCATCATCATGCTGTATAAATATTTACCCGATGAAGATGAGCCCAAAGTCGTCGATAAAAAGCGCTCTTAATGTCATAAATATGTCGTCTTAGCTTGTTAGCCTATTATACAAAATCATGCTGAGACGACCTTGAACGCCAATCAATACCGCTGGTTTGAATTTATCCTTATATTTGTTTGTCTACCTTTGTTAGGTTTTTACCTTCGTGCTCACCTTGCTAATTGGTTGATCCCCGCGTTAATCGTGTTAATGAGTGTGTGCGGTATGCTGCTACTGGGCGATCCCCACTTTAAACGCTTTAGACTAACCAGCCTTGGGCAATTTTCCGCAGTAAAACGCCGACTGTTTAGTTTCTTTTTTATCGGCGCACTGTTTTCAGGGGTATTTTACGGCATCATTAATCAAGGTAATTGGTTTTTGCTACCCCGTAACTCTTTCCACGATTGGGTTATGTTGCTGGTATTGTATCCGTTATTATCAGTAGTGCCTCAAGAGTTAATATTTCGAACCTATTTTTTTCATCGTTATAAACGCATCATGCCAAAAAAAACGGTGCGTATAATTGTTAGCGCCACAGTATTTGCATTAGCGCATATTGTTTATGCTAATTGGGTAGCGCTACTGCTGGCATTTATAGGCGGGTTACTATTCTCATTTACCTACGCACAAAGTCGATCTACCTTTGTCTGTGTCATTGAGCATAGTTTATGGGGACTGTGGATGTTTACATTAGGAATAGGTCAGTACTTAGATTCGTCAACAATACCTTGACCCAAAAAAGCCGTGCTAATGATATTTAACACGGCTTAATTATGGGAAGCTCAATTAATTGTATTTATTAAAAACCGAAAATACTCATAGCAAAGAACTTGGTCGCCACTGTATTAACAAATATAATAACTAAAATTATCGGAATAAAAGTTGATAGCGAAAAATTAACGTATTTTTCTGTAAAACTACCAATATAACCTGGGCAACCTTGACTTAGCTCTTCACTTAAACGCACTTTTTTCCAGCGATACATCACGAATAAACACACCATTAAACCATTCAATGGTAAAATAGTGTCGTAAAATACGTCATACACAATGTCAAATAAGCTTTTAGACGCTCCGCCATAGTTAGTAAATGACGTTAATCCTTCAACCATACCAAACGACATAGTACATAGCACTGTCAGTAAACCTATGCTACCAGTTAAGATCAGTAATGCCAGTTTACGGCTGATGCCTTTACGATCACTTAGGGTTGCTGTTGGCACCTCAACGATAGAGACCAATGAGGTAATTGCAGCAAAAAAGACCAACAAGAAAAACACAAACGCGACAATTGATGCACCGACATAACCAATATCAGTTTGTAGCGCGAGTAAAATCTTTGGTAAAAACTCAAAAATCATCGACACAGATGAGTCAGACAATTTAGTAGGATCCGTATCAGGGTTAAAACTAAAGATAGCTGGTAACACCATAAGACCGGCAATAAACGCCACCAATGAATCAGTCAGAGCAACCATTTTTGCACTGCCAACTATGTTATCTTTTTTTGAGATGTATGAAGCGTAAGTCATCAATATACCCATGCCTAACGACAATGAGAAAAACGCTTGCGCTAATGCACCATTTAATACACTGGCATTCATTTTAGTAAAGTCAGGTATAATATAATACTTAACACCCGCTACCGCATTATCCAGTGTTAATACATAAATCACTAACGCAATTAATAACACGAATAGCGCTGGCATTAAAAATTTAGCTGCTTTTTCAATGCCTTGTTTAACACCACCGACTAAAATCAAGTTAACTATAATCGCGACTGCGGCCATATAACCAAACACGCTAGAGCTGTTAATAAATACCCCAAAACTTTTTGGATCAGCCAACATATCTAAGTTACCAATCGCAACTTGACTTAAGTAACCAAAAATCCAGACTGTAATAACCATGTAAAACACTGCAATCATAAACGGCGTTAATACTGCTAAAAAGCCAGCAAAACTCCACTTAGCATCATTACCTGATAATAACTTGTAAGAGCCTAGTGGATCTTTTTGTGCTTGGCGTCCCATTGCCATCTCAGCCATCATTACAGGTAAACAAATAAACACCACAAATAGCGCGTAAACAAGCAAAAAAGCACCACCACCATTTTTTGTTGCTGAGACTGGAAAACCAACCAAATTACCAATACCGACCGCAGAGCCTGCAGCTGCTAATATAAACCCGAGGCGGGAGCTAAAATGCTCACGAGTATCGCTCATTTAAAAACCTTTTTATTATTTTGTAACATTCAAGCGACTCTACCAGTGTTCTACTGGGCTTTTCAAGAAGATTCCACTTAAAAACATAATGACATTGGAAACCTCCCTGGTTGCGGCTCTTTTTAAGATTAAAATTCGTTCAAACTAACAGTGATTAAATTGCAGCATCAATTTATAGCTTCAAGAGTTAGCTTAATACAGCGTAAAGCTTTCGCGCTTTACAAACACTTTAAACTAGTCACAATTTATTCGCCTATTAATTTTGCTGTGCTAATATCTGCATAATTTAAATAATATTCAAATCCAGAGAACACACCATGTTGTATATGATTTACTCAACTGATGTTGAAAATAGCTTAGAGTTAAGAAAAGCCGCCCGTCCAGCTCATTTAGCACGCTTGCAAGAATTAGACGAGCAAGGCCGATTACTGACAGCAGGTCCATTACCTGCCATTGACAGCGCAGAACCAGCTGACGCTGGTTTTACTGGTTCATTAGTGATTGCAGAGTTTAGTTCATTAGAAGCAGCGCGAGAATGGGCAGCAGCAGATCCTTACGTAAACGCCGGTGTATATGAAAACTCACAAGTTAAACCGTTTAAAAAGGTTTTTCCAAGCTAAGTAAAACCAACAACCTACTAGGGTAATACTGTTTAAATGAACCCAATTTTAATGTATTGAGAATAAGACTTTGAGCCAAATCACAACAATTCAGTGTTTGTTCACCGGATGTTAATTAAACTCTGTTGCATTGAACCATCAAATTTAGTGATTTTTCACTTGAATTATAGCTACTTGGTTCATTAAACTATTCAGGTCTGGTTTAGGAGTTTCTCATCATGCGTACTGTGTTAGCTCTCAGCGTCGCCATCACTGTGTTATTTTCAAGTATTTTTTCGGTTAGTAGCCTAGCTGCGTCCCAAGTCAATAAAGCTGAGATCAATAAAAAACAAGCTGTTGAGCTTGCTAAAAAAGTCGAAGATGGTAAAACTCTTAAAATTACCGAATTTAACGATATTTATACTGTAAGAATATTAAAATCGGACGGCCATGTCGTCGACGTTCATGTCCATAAAAAGACCGGCGAAGTGAAGAAGGATTAAGAAATGCGAATTTTAGTAATTGAAGATGATTTACACTTAGCAGACAATCTGCGTAATGCATTAGAAAAAGAGCGCTATAGTGTCGATCTCTGTCATGATGGCGAAGCGGGTTTATTCCACATCACAGAATACCCTCTTGATATGGCAGTAGTTGATTTAGGCTTACCAAAAATTGACGGTATTGAACTTATCAATAAAGCCCGTGCACAAGGCATTACCATTCCTATTCTGATTTTAACAGCACGTGATCGTTGGCAAGACAAAGTTGAAGGACTTGATGCTGGTGCTGATGACTATTTAACTAAACCATTTCATGTTGAAGAGTTAATCGCGCGTTGTAACGCATTGATCCGCCGTAGCGCAGGTAAGGCAAACCCTGAAATGACGGCTGGTCCAATTAAAATTCACACCCGTTCACAACAAGTGTGGGTTGATGGGCGGGAGCTAAGTCTCACCGCATACGAATACAAAGTGCTTGAATATTTAATGGTTAATCCACAAAAAGTGATTTCTAAATCTGAGCTTACAGAGCACATATATGACCAAGACTTTGATTTAGATTCAAATGTAATCGAAGTATTCGTACTGCGCTTACGTAAAAAGCTTGACCCTGATGGTACTTTAAACCCAGTAGAAACACTACGCGGACGCGGTTACAGGCTTAAAAGTCAGTGGTAGCATCGCAAATACCGTTAAAAGTAAGGCAAGGATTTATCCTTGTCTTTGTTTTATTAGTCGCTTTACCTATTCTATTCTTCTCTATTGGTAAGGCGTACTATGCTTCATTAGTCGAAGCCACCGAAAAAACCCTCGAAGCCCATTTATATTCATTAATTTCAGAAGTCGATTTTACTGAACGCGGTATTATTATGCCAAGCACAATTTTAGCGCCAGAGCTAAACCGCTTAAATTCTGATACCTATGCAATGATTTATCGTGATGAGCAGCCTGTTTGGCATTCAGAGTCAGCGGTAAACGTTAACTTTGTGCCTGACGAACTAGAAACCAAAGCCGGCGCTGCCGATTTTCGTCGTGTGGAATATAAAAATACCGTGTACTGGCAATTAAGCCTCACTGTTATTTTAAATAACATTGACCAGTCAGAGCATGCCCGCTTTATTTTATTAAAACGCAACGATGCGCTGCTGCGCTTAATGGCTGGCTTTAAACAAACCCTTGTAAACTGGATGTATGTAATGGGTGTAGCCATTGCAGCTTTAATGGCAGTGGGTTTTGTGTGGAGCGCGCGGCCATTGCAGCGTCTGGATAAAGAAATAAAAGCCATTGAATCCGGTGATATTCAAGAAATTAAAGGACTTTACCCTGTTGAGCTACAAACCATAAAAGCCGATTTGAATTTATTGCTCGAAACTCAGCAACGCCAAAAAGAGCGCTACCGCGCCTCTTTAAGCGACTTAGCTCACGCACTTAAAACGCCACTTGCAGTACTAAAATCGAGCCCGCTTGCCAACGACACCGATGCCCAAGAGCAACTTGACCGTATAAATGTGATGATCGAACACCAATTAAAACGTGCCGCAACGGGCGCATCTGATACCTGGAAAAAACAAACAGCCATTAAACCGGTGCTCGATTCAATCCTCAATGCAATGAGTAAAGTTTACCGTGATAAAGATATTATTTTTACCCATGCGGTTAAAGACAAAGATTACTTTTTAGGTGACAAAACTGATTTACTCGAACTACTTGGTAACTTAATTGATAACGCCTGTAAAGCTTGTCGCTCACAGGTCGATATTCAAGTAATTCAGAAGAACCGTAACCTCACTATCGCCATCAGTGATGATGGACCCGGTGTCCCTATAGATAAACGCGAATCCTTACTTGCTCGAGGTACACGCTTAGACACCTACGAAAGTGGCCATGGCGTAGGAATGGCAATTGTGTCTGATTTAGTAAAGTCGTATCACGGTACTCTAACTATTTTAGATGCTAACATCTTGGGCGGCGCAAAATTTATTTTAGAGTTTAATTATAATGATAAAAAATAATCAGCTATCAATAAGTTGCACACTATTTTTACTATTTAGTGTGGCAACGCAAGCAACTGAACAATGTAGTTTAGTTGCTCAAGCAACTGAACAATGTAGTTTAGTTGCTCAAGCAACCCCTGATGAAGCAAAAAGCTATATTCAATGTTTAGATAAACAAATAGAGACCCTAACCCGTATTCAACAAACCTGGGTGAATAAAATCACCTTAGATTTAAACAATATTGAAGAAGAAACCGGCAACACACAGTTATTACCGATTTTTAAACGCAGCATGGCAAGTCAAAATAAATATTTAGAAGATAGCTGTAAGTGGCGTTATTTACAAAAGGTTCCCAACGGCACCCAAGCTGCAATTGTTTACAAACGTTGTGAAATACGTATTTTAGAACAACATATCACTGTATTGAAGCAGCCTATTTAGGCTGCTCCTCTAACTGCTCACCATTACCTAAAAGAGTCGCTAACCAACGCCCTTCATCACTGGTTTCTAGGGCTATTTTAACAATCATCGTCAGTGGCACCGATAACAACATACCTACCGTGCCAATCAGCCAGCCCCAAAAGATCAGTGATAAAAATACCACTAAGGTCGACAACCCTAATCCTTTGCCCATATATTTTGGCTCAACTATATTACCCATCACGGTATTAATAGTTAAATAACCTGCACCTACGATCCCTGCTACCAAGGGTCCTTGCGTGATCAACGCTAATAAAACAGCTGGGACAGCAGCAATAATAGAGCCAATATTAGGGATGTAATTAAACATAAATGCCATTACTCCCCATAACACAAAGTAATCTACGTTTAAGATCCACAGTAATAGCCCAGCTAATACACCTGTACCAACACTCACCACTGTTTTGATCGCTAAATAAGAGTTAATAGAATTTAAAAAACGGTCTATTTGCTGCATTTTCATATCAGGATCGTCTAATGCCATATGAATTTTATGACTGAGCATCGGCCCTTCAAAAAGCATAAATACCACTGTTAAAATAATTAAGAACAAATTTGCCATCACCCCACCTAAACCGGTCAGCATTCCGGTGGCAACATCAATCATTTTTCCTGGGTCGAACATTGATATGACTTGCTCTTTATTGAGCAAAATATTGTACTTGGCAGCAACATCAACCAACCAAATAAACTCATCCTGTAACTTACTTTTATATTCAGGTAAATGCTGTGAAAAGTCAGTTAATGATTGCCCGACTAAGCTGGCAAGGCTAATTCCTAAGCCAACTACCATCAGCATCACTAACATAATAGCGATGCCTTTAGGGATTTTGTAACGACCAAAAAAACTTAATAAAGGACTACAAATAATGGCAATAAATGCTGCAAGTACAAACGGAATGACAATTACACTTGCCGCTTTAATACCGGCTAAAGCAACCACCAACGCTGCAAAGATAACTAAACTTTTGTTTACCCCAGTTAAACTAGCCAAACTACAATCCTTTAAAATATAAACTGCAGCTAGTGTATGTGAAAAGTCTGTAAAATGAAATATTTGCAAAGTGATCAAAGCAGCCTACCCTACGTATAACCAATAAATAATTATTAAAAGAGTTTTATACTACTATGCATATCTTAATAACCGGCGCAACAGGCCTGATCGGTCGTCATTTGTGCCCTGAGCTGACCAAAGAACATCAATTGACGGTGCTCACCCGCAATCCTGCAAATGCGACAAAGCAGTTAGGTGAGAACATTCATGCTATCGACTCACTTACAGAAGTTGATTTTAACAATCTAGATTGCATTATCAATTTAGCTGGTGAACCCATCGTAAATAAACGCTGGAGTGACGAACAAAAACAGAGACTGCGAGACAGCCGTATTATGCTCACTCAACAAATTAGCGCTGCAATTTACCAATGCGATACACCGCCGCATACATTTATATCAGGCAGTGCGGTCGGATTTTACGGTCGCCAATCCACCAGCGTAATTGACGAAAGCTTTGTTGATGTGACCCCTGAATTTAGTCATCAACTATGCCATGATTGGGAACAAGCCGCCCTGCAAGCAGAATCTGTCAATACGCGAGTATGTTTATTACGTACTGGTATCGTTTTAGCTAACAATGGTGGTGTATTAGCCAAAATGTTACCGCCATTTAAATTAGCACTAGGAGGCCCTATTGCTGAAGGTCAACAAGGCATGTCATGGATACATATCGAGGATATGATTAACTTAATTGTGCATATCATCAATAATATGCACCTTCGTGGCGCAATTAATATGACAGCTCCAACACCTGTATCAAATAGCGAATTTAGTCAACGTTTAGGTAAAGTATTAAATCGACCAGCAAAAATAACTATGCCTGCATGGGTACTAAAATTAGTAATGGGTGAAATGGCAGATTTGCTGCTTTACGGACAATATGTACAACCAACTAAAGCACTTGATAGCAATTATTGCTTTCGTTATAAAAAATTAGACAGTGCACTTACAAACCTATTACAATAAACACAGTAATTTAATACTACCTTGCTATTTAAATACTAATACATAATAATTACAACAATAGTAACTAAAGCAGCTCGAGCAAATAAGGCAGATCCATAATGCTACATTTACCTACTGTGATGAGCATATCGTTACTTTTGAATGTCCTGATCGGTGGCTTTTTTTTTACCGTTTATAAGCATAAAAAACAACCTAGCTATTTATACTTAGGCGGGTCGTGTATGGTATTTGTGGCCGCGCAAATTTTAGCATGCCTGCGGATAGTCCTTGATAGCCCGTTTATTACGCACTATCTGGCTGATATGTGCATCATAATTAGTCCTATACTCGCTCTTATTGGTTTACAGAAAATAACAAGTCTTACTAAAAATACTAATCGGCACTTTTTAAGCTTAGTGATTGCCAGTGCAATTGTGTTACTACCAATCTATGCGATTACAGCAGGCCAATTAGTGACAAGCCTCGTTATTGCTACTCTCTTTATTTACGGCGCATACTTAGTTCATAAGATGAAATGCGTAGCACCAATGCAACAAAAAATCTTATTCGGTTGTTTTATTTGCCATTGTCTCATCATGTACATACAAGTATTTATGTTAGCGGCTCCTTTGGTTAGTAATTCTGTAACTGATTATAGTCTTTGGTTACAAGTAATTTTAGTAAGCCATATTATTCTAGCGACTGCTACAGCATTGGTATTGCCGTTTTTATTATTTGTAAATATTGAAGAAAATCTTCAGCGACTAGTCAATCACGATGTGCTCACCCGTCTCTTAAATCGGCGCGGTTTTTTTATGCAAGGTGAAAAACTCCTCAAACAAGGCGTTGCATACCAGCAATCATTTTCGGTAGTTATGATCGATATTGACTACTTCAAAAATGTTAATGATAAATATGGTCACAGCACAGGCGATACCGCTATTAAATGGATCGCGCAACATATCATGGCACAACTAAATGATAACGATATTGCTGCGCGAATTGGTGGTGAAGAGTTTGCTTTACTACTCCCAGATCAATCACTTAATCAAGCTCAAGTAACTGCACAAACCCTCTGTGATGCAATTAGAGGGCATAGCTTGCGGTTTAAAGGAAACACTATTGATTTATCAGTAAGCGTAGGAATTAGCAGTAGTTATGATGCCAATGTATCAATTAAAACATTGTTAGATCAAGCAGATAAACGCTTATATATTGCTAAAGCAAAAGGCCGTGATCAAGTGGTTATTTGTGATCAGCAAAACGACACTATTGCGAACAGTGTTATATAACCGAACTGTCGACTCAACGTCACGGTTAAATAACTTGTAGGTAATAACAATACTAACTTAGGTTAAGTACGTAGAGCTCATTGCGCACCCAATGAGCATCTAAATAGCGCTCTAAGTTGTACTCTGCAAATTGTAAAAAACTACGCGCAGCATGAGCAATATGCCGATCAGTGCGGATCACAAAGTACCAATGACTTGCTAAGCTTGCATCACTTACAGTTAATACTTTGAAGCCATGATCTCCAATTGGCAACACATGGCGAGACAGCACACCAATTCCCATTCCTGATGATACTGCAACGCGAATAGCCTCGTTACTTGCCATTTGCACGCTGTTACTCAGTACTAAACCGCGTCTTTGCAGTTCGCTCTCAAATAACATCCGGGTTGCAGAGCCAGGCTCCCTTAATAAGAAGCGGTATTTCACTAGCTCAGAAAGTTCTACGTGTTGTTGATTAGCTAATGGATGATCAGTAGGCACAATAAACTCAAGCGGGTTTTGTAAAAAACGCGCAGCTTTTGCGTGCTCTAGAGATGGTGGGTGACTAAATACATAAATATCATCTTCACCGCGTTCAAAGCGCGCTAACACCTCTGCTCTATTGCCAATCTCAAGAGGCAACTCAACATGCGGGTGCAAATTACTATAGGGCCCGAGTAATTTTGGCAAAATATATTGTGCGGTATTCACCATGGCGATTTTACATCGCCCGCGCTCGCCCCCTTTGAGTTCAGCTAAAAAATCGTTGTAATCATCAAAGTGGCCAAACACTCGTTGGCAAGTCCTAAATAACTCATGCCCGGCTTCTGTGACATGCAGTTTTTGTTGCTGCATAATCACCAGCGGCTCATCTACAGCCTCTTGTAAACGTTTAATTTGCAGCGACACCGTTGGCTGAGTTAAGTGTAAACGCCGTGCGGTTTCACTGATCGAGCCGGTTTTTACTACACTCATAAACACTTCAAGCAGCCGAAAAGAAATATGTCTTAAATCCATCGCTATCACATCCCCTCAGGTATTAATCAGCCCATAGATAATAACCTATAACTAACTATCAATCATTTTATTATTTACAATGCATGATTTTATCTACAATAGCGCGACTTTAAATTAATAGGAGAAAGGTGTGCCAGATATTGTTGTAATGTTTTTTGTTTTGGGTTTAGTCGCGGGGATTTTACGCTCTGATCTCGTTATTCCAAAGGCAACTTACGAGACCTTAAGTTTGCTGCTGATGCTGACCATAGGCTTAAAAGGCGGCATGGTATTACACGGCAATCTTAGTTGGCAATTATTGCCAGAAATGGGCTCGGTGATGCTGCTTGGCGCATTTATACCTTTAATGCTCTACCCTATTTTAAAATATGTCATAAAACTTTCGGTAGCGAACAGCGCAAGTATCGCCGCCCATTATGGCTCCGTAAGCGCGGGGACATTTGCAGTCGCCCTCGCTTATGCTGAATCGGCGCAGCTAGCAGTAGGTGCTGAAGTAACCCTGTATTTAGTGATGCTAGAGCTTCCCGCGATTATCGTCGGGCTGTTACTTTATCGACGACTTGATAAACAACATAGTGCCGGTAATACCTTATCGCTTAAAGCACTCTGGCATGAAACCTTAACGAATAAGAGTGTTATTCTCCTCGTAGGCGGTGTTGTTATTGGTATGATGTATGGCACACAGCAAGGCAGCCAAGTAACTGGATTATTAACCAATAGTTTTAAAGTCGTGCTTGCATTATTTTTACTCGAAATGGGTTTAACGGCAGCGCAAACATTACGCCCTATACCTTGGCATCACTGGAAACTGACACTATTTGCTATAATCAGTCCATTAATATTAGGCGCGATTGGGGTCAGTGTCGGCACCTTATTAGCGCTTGAGTTAGGCTCAATCGTTATCTTGGGGAGTTTAGTGGCCAGTGCATCTTATATTGCAGCACCTGCCGCTATAAAAGCCGCGATCCCCAAAGCCGATATAGGTTTGGCTATGCTCAGTTCACTAGGCATCACCTTCCCATTTAACGTACTTATCGGTATCGGTTTGTATCATCAACTTGCTGTTGCGATGCAATAAATTAAACAACAGATAAGGGCTATTTAGCCCTTATCTATCTATAGGTTAAGCAAGCTCGGGCCATTGAATTGACTTACTGTCTTTGCCATTTTTACAGCTAAGTGGATCATTACCTTTATAATTTTTGCATCCCCAAAACTGCCCTTTTGCGCTATTGCGTAATACCATTTCAGCACCGCATTTATCACACGTTGGCACTAGATGGTTACAGGCTGTATTTATACATAATTTAAACCCTGTATAGCGACTGCGAGTCATTGGGCTTTGGCACTGCTCGCACGATTTTTCTTTATGCTCACAACGCGGAAATAACGAACAGCCGTAGAATGGCCCAAAACGACCACTGTGTTTTTTTAATACCCCGCTATCACAGCGCATACAGTTTATATCTGCGATATGTAATTGATCAACATCACTAGTAAATTCATCCAGTTCTATGTCATGTTCAGCAATTAACTCCGAGACAAAACAACTGCTATTGGTCATATCAGCAATGATGTAGGCGCGGTGTTTTGCGCGCGTTAGTGCAACGTAAAATAACCGTCGCTCTTGTGCGTAAGCGAAGTTTTCTGGCGCTGGTAATAAAGCTTCGATAATTGCGGGCGCAACTTTTTCAGATGGAAAACCATGTTTACCCTTTTGTAATCCGATAATAATAACATGATCGGCTTCTTTACCTTTTGAGGCGTGAAAAGACTGCGACTGAATTTTTAACAACGGGTATTTAACACTCATGGTTTTAATATCCGTATTTGTTGGTAGCTGAAACCAAAATCGCGCTAAAAAATACACGGTTGTGGGTTTACATGCCTTGCTGTGTATTGTGCAGAGTATGTCATCAATCGCACCATTTAATAGTTCAGGAATGTCACTGTAATAACTATTTTTATAACCAATAGATGCATTACTACTGCGCCTTAATAACGACACACTTGGATGTGAAACCTGAGTTAAAGAAGTAATCGTTTTATCAAGCTGCGCGGGGTTTTTACTAATAAATGCTGAGGCAACTTCACCAATTTTATTATTGAAACGAAACGTAAGATCCAGCGCCGTTTGCGTAGTAAAGCCAAAATACGTTGCAAACTCAGTGGTCAACTTAATATCAGCGCCGCTGAATCGGTAAATTGCTTGCCAATCGTCACCCACTGCAAATACTGAACTACCTTTGTTGCTATCGCGAAGTGCTTTAACCAATCGTGCTCTTGGCTGTGATATATCTTGAAATTCATCAACCATAATATAACGCCAAGGCGATTTAAACTTGCCCGACTCAACATACTCGATTGCCTTGATAATCATATCATCAAAGTCTATTTCACCGCGCTGCTGCAAGTGAGCGTTGTAGTTAGATAAAATTGGTTTTAATAGCGCCAACGCTTGGGTTGTTTGTTTGGCGTCAAGGGAGCGTTTAATGACATCAACTTCATCAGCATCAGTTAAATAAGCCGCCTTATATAAACTCAGCAATTGACTAAATAACGCAGCTAATACGGTGATCCTGCCAGTTTCTTTTAAGCTTTCGAGCAGTGATTCTAAGGGCAATATCTGTGTTTTCACGCTCGCACTTAAAAGCGCTTGTTCAAGTTCGTTTAACAGCTTACCTTGTTTATGTTGCCCATAAGTCAAAGCTATACAGTGAGTGTTATTACTGGCATGAGTGGTATTTTTCCAATCAATTTCGCTATGGTATTGCGCTTTATCAATGTAAGGCGCAGTATTGCCAGCGTCATCGATGCCGTAATACTCAATGTAAATATCGTACTCAGGTAAATAAAAATCAGGCTTGTACTGTCTGCGTTCAATGGTTTTTACGTCAACTTTATAAGGCGCTTCGTATTGATAATCTATGCCATGATAAAACAGCCAATTAGCTATATATAACTCACCAAAGCTTTTTACCTTGTCGCCTTTTAGGCTACGGATATCGTTATCATTTAAGTAGCTGTAATAATCACCCAATGTTTTAAAATCAAATTCATTTTTTTCAACATAATAGTATTTACTAAAATAATCTAAAACCAGATGACGATACTCGGCACTGTTTTCAATCAATGATTCAAAGCACTGCTGCACCCATTTTGCTTTCGCTTTTTCGTCTTCTGCAAATACACTCATAGTCGGTTTAGCACGTTCAACTTGTGAGATAATCGCCAGTCCAACACTATGAAAAGTAGCGGCTTTTATTTTATCGGTGGCGAGCTTATTTTCGATCCGTTGATCCATTTCATCAGCAGCTTTGCGACCATAGGCCAGCAATAAAATATCACTGTAACTTGCCTGCTGGCTTTGCACTAAAAACCCAGCCCTGCCAATCATAACACTGGTTTTACCTGTGCCTGCGCCAGCCAATAACAAGTTATTATCGTCATCAATCACACAAGCACGTCTTTGACTTAGTGTTAATGGATTTGCTTCAACACGGTCAAAAAAAGCGTGGTGTAGGTTAAGTTGCTTAGTAACGTATTTTTGTTGTAGATACTGGGTAAGTGCAGCATCCCAGTTTGCATATTGCTCTAATACGTTTATTTTTTTATCCACTAAAACAAATGCGGGGCTGTTTTTTATCCACGGCAACCAACGTTCATGCTCTTGCTGTGCCAACCGCTGAATATGACTAACATAAGACTGGCGTAAATATCGCTGCTTGACCAGTTTTGTTATTTTATTAAGAAAAGTGTCAAGCTTAGCTTCATTAGCGTTCACCCAATAGCGTTCAAATTCAGCTTGAAATTTACGGTGAGCACCATATGCCAGCAGCGAAAATGTATGATTTTGTTGTGCCGTAACAAAAGAAATCGCTTGACCAAACAAGCCGAAAGCAAACGACGGCGGTGCCTCTAAATCACTCCAACTTATTTGTCTCGTTGAGTTACCTTGGAGAATAGTCAACATATGGTGATCAAACGCCAACATGGCTTTATTAGAAAACATCCTGCCAAACAGGCTAACTGCAATAGAATTCATTACTGCTGAATTCCTAAATCAAAAGAGTGAATTACCGGTATTTTAAGGGAATCAAGCCAATAAGTCCGATAAATTAAATTCACTTAAGTAATACGACATATTTATGAAACTATTCATTCGTAAAAGGGTAATTAGCACTGTTTACCGTAATATAGTAACAGCTCTAAAAACCCAATTAAATTCACAAAAAAAAACACTTAAATTACATATTGACCCATAACAGAAACACATGTAGTGTAGTATTTGACCACAAGGTCATAACATACAAACAAAAGGAAATTATTATGAAAAAGACTAAACCTTTCGCTTTTGCAGCTGCAAATAAAAATACAGTGAAACAAGATAAGAAATGGAAAGCGACAGACAAAGCAGCTACTGCAGGTTGTTCAGGTCCTTGGGCTCGAGCTGATACTCGCTGGGCTCGTGATAATGGTATTTGGTGTTAATATATTAGTACCAAAAGGCTGACAATTAGATATTTGTAGTTAATTGTCTCTTTATAATTAATCTCTGTAAAAGCTAAATACTATTCACTATTTACGACCTAGTAATGGAAAGTATGCACTTGTAATTATTAATAATTTTGAATGCATTGGGTATATAATCATTCACATGGAGAGAAAATGAAAACTGTACTTATCATAAGCCATTGTGAGGATTACCATGTAGAGAAAGCCTTACATCTTCTTAAACAAAAAAAAGCCAATTATTTTTTTTTAACATTAGATGAATTTCCCAAAAATTACAGCCTTAGTCAATCAATCAACAATAACTCTGCATCCGCAACCTTAGAAAATACGCTAACAAAACAAACAATAAAATTAAGTGAAATTGGCGCTGTTTGGTTAAGAAAATCAGCAAATTTTTCATATTTATCAAATGATATGGAAGAATCCACTAATACATTTGCAAATAATGAAACTGAACATGCTTTGTTTAGTGCTTTATACACTCTTGATTGCTTTTGGATGAGTCATCCTAAATTTTTGCGCGCAGCAATGTGGAAAGGCGAACAATTAAAAAGAGCAACAGAGTTCGGTTTTAATATACCTGATACATTAATTAGTAATAATCCTTGTGAAATAAGGGCTTTCTATATGAGACATTCAAAAATAGTTTTTAAAGTTATGTCTGATCCCATAATTTACAACGATGCAGATCAAAGTTTAGGAGTAGCTACCACATTAGTTGACAGCGACATGTTAGAAAATGCTGAATCATTACGTTTAATCCCAAATCAATTTCAAGCTTATATTGAGAAAGCGTACGAACTACGAGTTACGATTATTGGTAATGAAGTATTCACTGCAAAAATCGACTCTCAAGCTCATCCAGAAACAAAAATTGACTGTAGAAATTTAAATGTTCGCGTTCCAATGTCTATTTATGAATTACCAAAAAAAATAGAGGCTGCATGCTTAAAGTTAATAAAAAGTTATAGCTTGAACTATTCTGCACTCGATTTTATTGTGACCCCAAAAGGCGAATATGTTTTTTTAGAGAACAACCCATGTGGTCAATTCCACTATATTGAAGAGAACGTGCCTGAATTAAAAATAATCGAGTCATTAACTAATACTTTATTGAGAGCATGCATATGAATAAGTCTATATTTAATGAAAACATTAATAAAATATCGACTCCTACTATAAATAAACTACAAAAAGAACTAGACGATCACCCAATCATAGTTATTGCAGCTTCACACATTGATATGGCCATGCTAAGCGAGCTTTATAATCATTTAAATAACATTGGTTATCAAAACACTATTAATATTGTAATTTATACTCGAGGTGGTGATATAAATGCAGCAAGAAGAGTAGCACTACTAATAAGTGATTACTGTGATCATTTCAATATTATTGCACCTTATTATTGTCAGTCATCAGGAACATTGCTTGCTTTAGCTGCGAATACAATTTATTACTCTCCATTATCTATTTTTTCAGCGATTGATCCACATTTGCATGGTGGTCAAGAAGATAACTGCGCTGCTCTATCCGGTGCAGATATAAAATTATTCAGCAAAATGTCAAAGGAGTGGTTTGAAACAGAGATATCTCCTCAGAGTAACATGCTCGGCATGCTCTGCGAGCATATTTTCCCACCGACTTTAACCGCATTTTATCGGACAGTGCTTGAAGTTAAAGAAATAGCTCACGAACTGTTACAGCGCGCAGGTAAGCATAAAAAAAACTCACAAAATAATATCATAGAAGCATTAATGTTTAGCTTTCATAGTCACGATTATGCTGTAACTGGCCAACAACTTGAAGAATTAACACTGCCATGTATCAATAACAATCAAATCAACGCTATTACGTGGCCAATAATAGAGGCCTTTATAGATTTTATTGGTGGTGGAAACCGAGCAGACTTAGACTCCCCATGGTGTGACACGATAATAGTAAGTTCACATCGTCTTGCTAGTCGTTGGAAAGATACTTCCGGGTTAAACCCCAAATGGCAAATTAATAACTAAGGGAGTCTCTATGTTTTTGGTCAGTACATTCTGTGCAATGCTATTAATAGTAACTTTTATCTATGCAGGAATAAAAAAGCTAACTGTTTTTAAGGAGTTTACAGCTTCATTAGAACTGACTTTCAAAGTTTCTAGTAAGTTATCTAAAATAGTTTCTTTAATAATTATTCTTACTGAATTAACTATTTTACCAATACTACTTGCAGCAGAGAAATCACCTTTTATTTATATTATTTTAAACCTAGTAATGTTTATATTTGTTTACATTCCGGCTCATGCATTATTTTCAGGAAAAAAAATTCAGTGTTTATGTTTTGGAGAACAAAAAAATATAGGTTGGCAAGATTTAATAAGAAATATTATTTTACTGATTTCGAGTTTGGTTTTATCTATATGGAATACAGAATTTAAATTCGAACTATATACTGCTAGCTTAACGTTCCTTGCAATAGCCACATTAGCGATACTTATAAACATTAAACCTATTCACTCATTTATTTTGGCGAAATAATTAGATGTATATTAACACGATTTGGCAAGTAATTATTACTGCCTTAGCTTTTTTCACTTTATTAAGCCTCATTTTAAACATCATTATCATAAAAAAATTAATGGATGCAAAAAACCAACTCAGTGCGCCTACGTTTAATCTCAGTACTTTTCCAGCTATTTCCGCCATTTCACTTTTAGATCATTCATCAATTGAAACTAAAATACATACCCCAAGTGCGCTCATATTCCTAGCTACAAACTGCCCTAAATGTAAAAGTAAGATTGAAAAAATTGAAAAAATGACTTCTAGTGCACATAAACAAGGTGTTGCAGTAAAAATAATCATTCACAATCAAATGAGCGATATCGAGAGATTTTTTAATAGGTCCTCACTCATTAAAGATATTTGGCAACTAAGTTTCGATGATTATAGAACCATTAACCCGCTGGAAATCTCACCTGCATATCTATTTGTAAACGAAAAAAGTGAAATTGAAGGTCAAGGAATGGTTGATGATGAAAGTTGGCATTATTTTGAACAACAAATACTAGGAAATGAAAGTTGAAATATTCAGAACACAAGCAACGATTAGGCTTACTTTTTCCTTTCAAATATGATGTATGTATTGCATTAACTTTTATGTTGATCACAGCTGCAGCCCAGCTAATGTTACCGAAAATAGTAAATTATTATGTAGATGGCAACGCCCCGCCGTCATTATTTGATATATTTCACATCTTAGTGTTAATAGCGATAATTATATTTTCTATAATCAGTGCTGTTCGTTTTTATTTATTTGAAAAGTTAGGTATTAAAGTAATAACCAGACTTAGGCTGAAATTACATAAAACACTGTTGATAAAAACAGCTAGTTATTATGATAAAAATAATATCGCTGAACTCGCAGGCAGGATTCAATCTGATACTCAAACACTTAAAGATGTGCTAACAACAAGCGCGGCTTTAGCTCTACGTTCTGCAGTAGTTGCCATAGGTTGCATTATCATGATGTTTACCTTGTCAACAATGTTGTCTCTTATTTTATTATTTTGTATTCCTATTTTTATTTTGGCAACTAAAATGCTTAGCAAAAAAGTAGAGGCTCTATCAGAGTCTGAACAAAATGCATTAGCCAAAACAAATAAGATTGCATTTGATAACTTAAATTGTCATACACTGATTAAGCTTTATAATTGGTTTGGATCTAGCCAAAAAAGATATAGTAAAACTAATTCACATTATGCATTGTGTGCAAAAAAAACAGCATCAGCGATTGCTATATTTCAAGGATTTTTTAACTTTTTAATCTTTAGTATCCTCATTTTAATGCTCATCATTGGCAGCCATTTAATCCAACAAAAAAATTTAACTATTGGCGAATTAGCCTCTTATGTTTTATATTTAGGTATGACATTCACTAGCTTAAATATGCTCGCAGGCTTTTGGGCCGAATGGATGCATTCTCTGGGAGCAACCCGTTATTTGTTTGATCTTCTCAAAAGTGAAAGTGATATCGAGCCTCAACTTCCCCTAAAAAAAGTAGCGTTTGGCGATATTTACTTTGAAAATATCAGTTTTCATTACCCTGGCCATGCAACTCAACTCATTTTTGATAAACTCAATCTACATATTAAACATGGGCAAACAACTATAATTTCTGGTCCATCCGGAAACGGAAAATCAACGCTTGCAAAACTATTATTAGGCTATTATTTACCAACTGAGGGAAAGATCCGCATCGGCAATCTATACCTAACTAGCCAGAATATAAAGAGTTATAGAAACTCTATTGCTTATGTTGAACAAGATCCTATTTTATTTTCGTCTTCTGTCCTAGAAAACCTCATTCCTGAAGTTGGTTTAACTCCCACCAAGTTACAGATGGAAAAAGTAATAGCGGCTTGTAAAAAAGCAAATGCACATAGTTTTATTTCACAGTTACCGCAAGGTTATAATACTAAGATAGGCGATCGAGGAGGCCTACTATCAGGAGGTCAAAAACAGCGTATTGCTATCGCGAGGGCATTTTTGCAAGAACCAGAGCTAGTAATTTTAGATGAATTTACTAGTGCCCTAGATAAAGAGAACCAATACAGTATAGAACAAGCAATAAAAAACCTACTTATCGGAAAAACTGTAATCATTATTTCGCATAAACACTCACAAATAAATGGAGCTGAAAATTTAATACAGCTCTGATAATTTGCTCATAGAGTCAATTGTTTTTTCGTTAAAATCCACTTAGAAAAACTAGTTAGAAAATAACGGCAATTATTTTAGCGTAGTTTTTCATCTGGATTTAAAAAGAACATTTTCTTCCAGCCTTGGCTTTGCGCGGTCATTAACCATGGGTACGGCAGTAACGATAAAATAGAGTAATGTACGTGAGGTTGTTTACCTGCCGCATTCCCCGTGTCTCCTAAGCTACCAATCAGCTCACTGACTGCAACATAGTCTCCTGCACTTACCGAATAACTTTCTAAGTGGGCAAAATAATGCAGTCGCCACTTAGGCCCAAGTAATGCCACCACTTTACCACCGCGCTTTAGCTCACCTGAATACAGCACCACACCACTTACCGAAGCAACCACTGCCGTGTGTTTTTTGCCAAAAATATCTATCCCTTTGTGTACACCTGATTTACCCCAAGGGCCGCACCAAAAGGTATTATGATGCCAATCATTTGCTGTTGCACCTTTGACTGGGATCACTATTTTTTCAGGTATGAGCAGCCCAATAACAAGGACTGTCAAGAACGTTAGTCCCATGTACTTCATCACTTTCATTACAGCTTCCTTCAAACCCTTAACAGCGAAAAATAACGCTTTACTTTGTTTGGGTGCAGCATAACAAGTTATCACTTGGATAAGTAAAAAAACTACAAATTTTAAACAATTTCGCTAAAAAAATGATACCAAAATGACGTAAATAACCGGTTAATTTACCTAACTTAGCGTTCTAAATAAAATGTTGAGTAAATATTCAAATATAACTTTACTTGTGTTCAAAATCGGATTAAATTCGCCGCAAAATTAACCAACCAAAAATAATTGCCAGCTATTAAAACATTCCAACGCAATTATTTATGCCCTTTAAATCGGATTCTTTAATGGTTGAGCTCGCTGCCGGTCATAAACCAAATAACCCACTTGCGCCTGTTATTGGTTTGTCTTTTTTTGCTATTGCCTCAGGCTTTTTAATGAGCCTAATTCCTTTATCATTGAGCGCCTTTGGGCTTGATAATGAACTTGCCTCTTGGTTAGCTAGTGTCTTTTATCTTGGCTTATTAATTGGTGCTTTTTTTATTGAGCGTATTGTTGCAAGAGTAGGCCACCGTCATGCTTTTCTGGCATTTCTGGGGTTATTAATTTTCAGTGTTGCAGCACAGCTTATTTTACCTAATGCCAACGTGTGGCTTTTAGCCCGCTTTGTAGCTGGTATCGCCGTAGCTGGGGTATTTGTGGTGGTTGAATCTTGGTTACTAATGACTGACACTGCCAAAGCACGAGCTAAACGATTAGGCCTGTATATGACATCCCTGTACGGTGGCAGCGCCGTTGGCCAACTAGCTATCGATCCGCTTGGCACCAGTGGCCCACTCCCCTATTTGTTTGTTATTGCTCTATTATTTTTAGCGATGTTAGCACCGCTGCTGATTAAATCAGGGCAACCGCAAAGTCAGCACTCGCAAAAGCTACAATTAACTGAGTTAAAAAAGCTCAGTCGCCCAGCAATTTTAGGCTGTTTGGTATCAGGATTAGTACTTGGCCCAATATACGGTTTAATGCCAGTATATATCGCTGCCCAAAGTGAGCAGGCCGCTTTTACTGGCACCTTGATGGCGGTGATTATTTTAGGCGGTATGTTAGTACAGCCGTTGGTGAGCTATTTATCAACACGAATGGCAAAAAGCTTATTAATGGCATTATTTTGTTTATTTGGCGCGATGGGTGTAGTTGGTATTATGCAAGCTGTACACTTCAACGTATTGATGGCCAGTTACTTTATTTTAGGGGCTGCAAGTTTTGCACTCTACCCCATTGCCATCACCTTAGCCTGTGACGCATTGCCAATCGAAAAAATAGTCTCAGCAACGGAAATTATGTTATTGAGTTACAGCTTTGGCTCGGTCTTTGGGCCTTTGCTTGCTGCCAACCTATTTGCTTCAGCTAACGGCATTATGTTGTATTTAGGCGGTTGTTTATTCACCACCTGTATTTATATGCTGATCAAAAGCCTTAAAGGCATCTCCACTGACAATACCCCTGTGGCAGGATAAGCCATAGCCTAATAACGCAAAACCCCATACTTAGTTAACAGTATGGGGCTTTAATTCAAGTAATAAGGCCTAATTTATAAAGATAGGTATTCTTTAGTACGAGTAAGGTTATGCGATACCATTACGCTGTTATTACTGATAAAATGTTTTTTCTGGGCTGGAAGGCGTTTGCACGAATGGTAAAGCAGGATCGTTCGTTAGCGTTTTTTCAGCTGTGGTACTAGGTATTTCAGGGGTTGTCGCGACTGAGCCTTGCGTGGCCTCCGTGTTCAAAATCAATGGTAAACCATCTTTACCACCACCTATCACTACAACTTTACTATTGTTAGATTTAGACAACTCTACGGTAGCTTCAATCCCTCGCCAGCGTAAATAGGTTTCAGAAATGCCGCCACTGACTGTTTGCTGAAAATCTCGGATCCCTTCTGCTTCGGTCTTCTTACGCTGTGCTTCTTTTCTAGCAACAACTAAACGCATGTCGTATTCTTCGTTCAAATAATTTTGATTCACTTTCGCGATAATCGCATTATGTACCTTTTCTGGTATATTAACGCGCTTGATCAGCATATCATCCAAATTAACTAGCACTTGCCCTGTATTCGTGCTCTTTTCTTGCTGTAAAATTGTCTGCTCTTGCAATTGCAGTTCCTTTAAAACTTCATCTAGAAGCTCATTTTGCACTTGTAAACGCATATTACCGTACACTTGCTCTGCCGTATAACGCGATACAATCATGATCACCGCAGAGTTAACCTCAGGTAGTACGGTTTCTTTTAGGTAATCCGTGCCAACTAACTTATGTAGATAAGGTATTTGTGAAACCACTGGCCGATAACGCACAGTCACATCTAACGAAATTTGTAAGCCTTGGGAAGTAATAGCATGAATTGTTTCATCAGCAGTTTGAAACCGACTTGAATAAAGCGTGAGCGTATCCCAAGGCAGAACTAACACTGTTCCTTCATCAAACGGTTTTTCCAAATAGGTACCACCGCCTAAACGTTTCCACAAAACTCCGACTTGGCCTGAATCAATTTTAATAAACATCACTGGCACCAGTACCATAGCAAGAAACATAAAAACCAGTAATGTGATCCCAGCTCTAAAACGCCATGACAAAATACGTTTATGAAATTTAGGCTTATAACGTTTAATAAAACGCATACTGATATTAGTGATTATTAATGCAAGTAGTAAACCCGCAAGCACCAACAGAGTTAAATCGGGAGTAATGACAATATTCATGATGAGACCCCATTGCTTACAATATCGTTATTATCGGTTAACTGCCCTTCCACCATTTTTAAATGGGCATCAGCTAAATGAAAGTATGTATCATCATGGGTAATTGCAATCACTGTATTTCCTCTTGCTTTGAGTCGTGGTAATACTTGCTCGTAGAATTTACGCCTAAAAATAGGGTCTTGATCGGCAGCCCATTCATCAAAAATATATACAGGTCGATTTTCTAAAATTGTACTCAATAATGCTAAGCGCTTTCGCTGCCCTGACGATAAGTCAACAGTGCTAAATTGACCATCGACGATACTCACTTTGGTGTTCATTTCTAAAAACGCCAACCATTGATCAATTTCTTGTTGTTTTGTATCATGAATACCATACAGCTGTTTAAATAAATGAAAGTCAGAAAATACCGCTGTAAACAAGCTACGATAACCTTGCAGCGAAGTTTCATTGAGCTGTTGACCATCAAGGAGTATTTTTCCAGCCTGTAACTCATATAAACCTGTGAGCATACGAATAAAGGTCGTTTTTCCGCTCCCATTTCCCCCAGTAATAAAAGTAATTTTTCCTCGCTGCAGCTGAAAATCAATGGGACCAACTACAAAGGCATGTTCACCAGGGGCACGGTTATGCTGATAATATGCTCCCCTTAGTTGTATCTGCTCAAATGTTGCGATCTCAGCATGAGCCGATTTAGTATGTTGAGTTTTTTCCTGTTCACACTGTAACTCTTTTTCTAACGCTAACACATTTTGTCCAGCCTCACTGGCAGCGGTAAAAATAGGAATACCGCCGACAATACTGGTGATTGGGCCAATTAAAAACAGCGAAGCTGTGGTAACTTTAATAACCACATCGGTGTAGACATGCGATAACACCGGTACAATAAAAACCATAGCCCCAGTTGCCGCAAAAAAACTGATTTGCGACAAAATAAAATCGCTGGCAAACAAGGTTTGTGTTTTCGTCTTCGAGCGTTTAGCGCGTGCTGAGTCCATTGCAAACTCATATTCAAGCTCATCCGCTCTTGGAACACTTAGCTTTACTTCTTTAAAACCATCGAGTAAGTCAGACAAGCGTTGAATTAATTTGTTTTCGCTCTCAAATGACTGCTGCATATTCTTTTGTATTTCGTCTGCCCGAAGCCGATGAATACTACCTCCAAGCATAATCAATACGGCCAACACAATGAAAGCTACAAAGGAGTGATATGCAATATACATAGATGTAAAAAAAACTAAGCTAATTGACTGACCTATAATCACAAACAGTTGCGCAGACTGAGAAATAGTCTGTAATTCTTTGCTGAGCGTAGTAAAAATTTTCTCTTTACCAATCTTCTCTAAGGTCGCCAGTTCAGTATGACGAACACATTCAAATAACTCGACACGTAACCCATCTATGGCTTGTTCAACCATTTTTGCAGCTTTAGTCATTAATCTATGTTGGGTAAGACCATAAATAGCAATGGTTAACGAAAATAAAGCGAGATAATAAAGAATATGATTTTCGCGGTGAATATCAGCAATATTTTCCGCAACATTATTTATTAGCGCTAAAACGAGGGCATTGGCTAATCCAGAAATACAACCTAGCGCAGCAAACGTTCTTTTTTTAACTGTGATGTTTCGACTAATTAAATCGTATAATACCATTTTAAGATCTTTTATTGTTTTTGATGGTCTTTATCAACACTCATTAGCGTACAGCTGAATAATATTACCACTGCTTTTAAATCAGTGGTTTAACTAAGCTATTTAACTAATTGAGCGTTAAACGTTGTTATCCATGTCGCTGTATTAGTTGTTATGTATCTTGGCTATGTGTCGCATCTTTTTTGTGCGCAAAAATTAATATTAATAAACCGACAAAAGGTGTCAGCATCAGCGACAGCAAAAAAAAGCCTACTGGGCCTGCAAAAGTGTTTCGCCCCCAATAACCACACAATAAACATAATCCTAAATATAAAATGACGAGCATTATTAATTCCTTTTCAGTTAAGCTGTAATCAATTGATAAATAAACCAGCAATAACTGCTGGTTTATTTAGGGGTTAGCTCATTCTACTTACACTGCAGCTTGGCTTTGTTGAGCACTTGCATCACCTTTGTCTTTACGATACTTCGCTGCGATCTCAGAGATATCACCTTTAATACTCGCTAAATTAAGGTTTATCAATGTACCGCCATTTTCAAAGTGTCGAATAAACGTTGAACCGACTGCATGCGAAGACGCCGCCGAGATCACAGGCATAAATGTAATGGAACTGAGCGTTCCAATGATAGGGATTGCTTTAAGGAAACTACTCAAGCCGGCCCCGCCTAATGTCTGCGGAAAAGAGCCACCTATTACGGCACTAACAGTGCCTCGCAGCTTATTCTCACTATAGGATTGGCCATAAACCTTAGCAATCTCATCAATCATTTTTATTTGAATACCTGTCAAAGCTACCAAATCAACCACTGGAATTGGAATAAGTCCGCTACCAAATGACCATTTGCTATACTTATCGACAATTATCTGCGCTACAGCAACTCGATTTTCTGCTTCAACGAGATCTGCTGGTTGCTCAGAAACGGTGTCAGTATTCGCCTTTTCGTCCTTCGCTGTTTTTGCCGCTGTCATATTTTTTCCTCTATGAATTAAATTAACAGTTGTTGAATCCACCAAATTACTGCCCTAGTAAAACTTTAGTCAGTAACTTGCCCTTTTTCACTTTTCTTTTCATGAATATGAAAAAAAAGTAATACTTTGCATAAACATGCAAATAGTAATTGGACTACAACCACTCCTTGTTCAGGTTTGGTTCCAACTTTATTAGTACTTAGCTCACGGCCAATGCATGAGACTAATCAATTCAATTCTTTTGGCATTCACCAATTCATCGACACAACTTTACGCATCAATTAATATCGCTTGGCACTTATCTTCTCGGTGTTTATCACTGTAAAAAATTATATTTCTGATCTCACTTGCAATGCAGTCCGACTCGAATCCTGTTTTAACGTAATTACTAAAGACCATCACTGATTGATCCCGTTCCACTAAACGATTAAAGCTTGTCACCCATGAATAAGGGTAACTACCTGAGTACTGTAAAAATTTTTCATACTGTCGCAGGTTTGCATCAGCAGGATCAGAGGGACAATCGGCAACTTTGCCAAACTGTAAAGGGTCAATAAATGTAACAAACCAACCATAGCCATAGTATTCGCATTGCGTGCTGTTACCAGTATTAGAATAAGGTGCAAATGCCACTAATTTTTGTGCCTCATCTAAAATTTTACTTGTGTATAATGCTTGATCCCACTTATGCATATCAGTCACTGTTGAGTACATATCACCAGCAGAATAAAGTACCAATGGATTGCTATAAGGATTCTTTAAAATATTCTCGTATGGCGCAGGACCGCCGACTAATGGCGGTCTGCCATTGGCTAGTGGTAAATATGGATTTTGATTTGAGATATAGCCTGTGGTCATATTTTTATACACGCCAATAGCGCTAAATGAACCACTATCGTTCATATTAATGGGATCTAATATCTGTTCTTTAAGGAGGTTTTCGAACCAAAAGTTACGGTCAATATCACCTTGGCTACCCGCAGCTATTTGCTCAATAATATTGCCAACTAAATAATAATTACAATTACTATATTGATACTTAGAGCCTGGAGTAAATGTCGGTTTTTCATCTTGTTCTGTACAAGTACAAAAACGATTACTGAAATCTTCAGGCCCATTTAAATTTAGCGTTTGATCATAAAGAAACGGCCGCCAACCATAGTTATCATAAACATCTTCATTATCACTGTAATTATTAATGCCTGAAGACATAGTCAATAAATTGTGCAATGACACATCCGCACATTGATTTTTAGGAAACCAAGGTAAATAGTCACCTATAGTCTGCGTTCTTAAATCTTTTCCTTTGAGCATTTTCATTAATATGGTTGCCGCAAATGCTTTAGTGTTGGAGCCAATTCGGTATTTTGACTCGGTAGTATTTGCAATATCATATTGCATATTTTGCGGCCCACAATTTGCCTCGTATACAACCGCATCAGCAGAAGTAACATACACAGTGCCAAAAAAAACTAAAGTGTCACAATATTCTTGCACTGTTGTAGCAATCATTTCTATCTGAGCCGCTGTGATAGTGACATTTTTTGCCACACTCTTTTTTTGCAAACAAGACGCTAAAATCAAACTTAATAAGCAGACAACCATGATTTTAAACTTTACATGCATAAGCCATTTCATTATTTTTCTCCTGTAAATAGCCACATCTCTTTGCCAAAATCATCACTGCTAACAAAGTGAAAATAGTCTTAGTAAACTTCTCATAATAACAACCTGCTAAGCCATGCCCACCAGTACTTTTCGTGGGCCGGTATATGCTTCTCGTCCATGGGTGTACAGCATGTTATCAAGCAACAAAATATCATTACGCTGCCATTGATAAGAGAATGTAAGCCCACGATACACATCATTGATTGCTGCGATGTCTTGTGGGTCAATGTGTGTGCCGTCACCGTAATACGCATTACGGGGCAGATGTGCTTCACCGATACTACTTCGCATTGATTGCACCACGGCACTGTCCATACTCGAACAATGAAAAAGATGGGCTTGATTAAACCAGACTTTTTCACCACTTGAGGAGTGAGTGACAACCGCTGGGCGGCATTGGCGTGTTTGCAATTTATTACCACCGATCCATTCGAATTGTATATCGTTTGCATGACAATACTGTTCAACTTCACTTTCATTCTGTGTTTGAAACACTTCTTGCCAAGGTAAATCAATATCGCCGTAGTTTCGCACATACATGACACCTAACCGCTCAAACTTTTCTCTGATCCGCACGGGTATGTGGCTATACACCGCTCGACTATCGGCCAAGGGAGTATTGCCCCCAGTCGTCGCTGGCACCACACAGAAAAACCCCATTCTCTTAGGCCAACTATTCGAATACGCATTTTCGTTGTGTTGTAAAATCACCTGATCTGCATGGTATTCTGTGGTGGTATAAATATTATTCTTCAACGCAGTGCGTGGCGATGAACGATAAACATACTGCTTTAGAGGCTCACCAAAGATAGTTTCTAAAATAGTACTAAATTGATGGGTACTAACAATATTAAGCCCTCTTAGTAACGCTAAACCATCTTGATTTACCCAATCATTTATTAAGTCAGTATTGGCTTTAACCCATGCCAAACCACTTTGCTTTTGAGCGCTCATATCATGCACACGGCAATCGCTATTGTCAGCGCAAAAATCCATGTCTATTGCTAATAACTGATCCATTTCATTCCCATCCTTTTATAGGTAAGAGGTTTACTGTAGAACATTTTTCATTCAGTTGTTAATAAAGTCTATATTTACTTGCAATTTGTTCAACGATTGCACCAACGTACTGATGCTGTAAGATTGACAGATGATTACCTGTGATCTCTATTGCCGAAAGGTCAGGGGTAACTACTCGCCAGCCCATATCATCAGCAAGCAATTGGCCTGCAAACTCTTTGGTATCGTGTGCTTTTATGACCATAAGCGGCACCTCAAGTAACTCCCCTTTTATTTCTACCTTTGCTTGTAACTGCGCTTTATATACGCATTGCAGTGTTAGCAATTGACGAGCACTGAACTGGTAGCCCGCAGCTGCTAGATGCTTACTTAACCACTTTGTTTGTTGTTCATCAGCAAGCGTGCAATATAACTGCTGCTCATTGTCAGTTAAGTTCAATTGAAAAAATTCACTAAGGTTAGCTATTAGTAATGGGGCTATTTGCCTATCTTGCAGTTCTAACACAGCTGAATTAGGCATAGGTGTATCAATTACTAGCAGTGAGGCTGGGGCTTTATTGCGCTGTACTAATTGCTGCGCCATTTGATAAATAATAAAGCTTCCAAATGAATGACCAACCAAGTGAATATTAGTGTCTATCCCCTGTTCAATTAATGCATTGCAGTAATGGTGTGCGGTCAGTGATAATGAATTAATAATATCAGGTTCTAAAGCGATCAGATCTGGCTGCAAGCCATAAACAGGAATACGTTGGTCTAGTTGATTAACTAATGCTTGATAAATCATCAGTAACCCTCCCGCACCGGCGACTAAAATCACCGGCTGAAACCCTTGTTCACCGGCCTGTAAACAGACTAAAGTTGTAGGCTGAAAATCAGCAGCGTTGCTTTTTTGTAATTGCTCAATGGCCTCAGCTAAAGCGTTTACAGTACGGTGGCGAAATAACATATCAATAGATACCGTTAACTGCATCTGATAGCTCAATTGTGATACCAAGCGCATTGCCAGTAATGAATGACCACCCAGCATAAAGAAATCATCGTTGATCCCCACTTGCTTGCTGTTTAACAACTGACTAAATTGTTCAACCAATAATTTATGCAATGGCGTGATCGGCGCACTATATGAAAAGTCATTATGACTACTCAATTGTTGCGCTGTTTTACTAAGCTGTTTTCGATCAATTTTGCCATTATTTGTATAGGGTAAGCTGTCAACAAATTGAACATTTTGTGGCACCATATACTCGGGCAACACACCAACTAAAGCACGAATTAGTTGCTCACTGGCTCTCTCTAGCTCACCCATATCAACAAATGCAACTAGCTGCTCATTGCCACTTTTATCTTTACGAACCACTACAGCACAGGCGTTTATTTGTGGCAACGCAAGTAAATGACGTTCTATTTCGGGTAACTCAACACGATAGCCGCGAATTTTAACTTGTGCATCTAAACGCCCTAAGAACATTACTTCTTGGGTATTTGTACAACGCACTTTATCACCCGTTTTATATAACCTAACGCCGCTTTTTGGTTCAATAATAAATGCAGCAGCCGTTTTCTTTACATCGTTAAGGTAACCCCTTGCTAACCCTTTGCCACTGAGGTACAGCTGCCCACTAACATAATAGGGAACCGCTCTTAAATATTTATCTAGAATGTGTAATTGTAGCCCTGCCACTGGTTGGCCAATCGGTACTTCAGAACCTGTATAATCAGTTACCTCAATTAATGTTGCAGATATAGTTGCTTCTGTTGGTCCATAAGCATTGATCAAAATAATATTATCACTGTAATAAGCTTGCCATTGCTGCAACATTGCGGCTTGCATTTGCTCTCCGCCAATTGTGATAATGCGTAACTGATCGGCAAGTGTTACTGGTGCTGCAGCTAATTGATGCCAATAGGCTGTAGGTAAACTCATTAAGGTCAAGTGACTATATTGCGATAGTTTAGCTAAATACTGGGTATCGAGTAATTTTTGTTGATCGGCCATCACTAAAGTTGCACCGCTTAGCAAAGTACAAAAAACCTCCTCTGCAAATACATCAAAGCTGCAACTTGCAAACTGTAAGTAATTATCTTGCGAAGTGATCGCATAATTTTTTTGTAAGCACTGCACATAATTAATAACACTGTGTTGCTCAACCATAACGCCTTTTGGCACCCCTGTTGTACCTGAGGTATAGATCACATAGCATAAATCATGCGGTGTGTAAGTTACTGTTGGGCTGTAATTAGGTTGTAAAGCAAGTGCCGCAGCACAACTATGAAGATCGATGTTAAGTGTTGGCGGTAATGCGCCCTGCCAGTCTTGATCGCACGTTAACAATACTGCAAGCTCTGCATCAGCGGCTATAAACTGCCGCCTTTTTAATGGTAAACTAGGTGCAATCGGTACATAAGCCGCACCGATCTTTAAACTCGCTAAAATAGCGACAATCAAATCACAACCTGGGCTCAAACAGATCCCTATGGTCAAAGCTCTGTCAGAGCCTAGCGTATGTGTGAGTAAGTAATTAGCCAGTCTGTTAGCGGCTGCATCCAACTCATTATAACTCATTGTTTTAAATGGTAGGTTATTGTCATCATTATAATATTTCAACGCTGTTGACTCACCATAACTTGCTACAATTTGTGTAAATCGTTGCTGTAATGTTGTTGCTATATCCCAGCTTACATCTGCCACTTGATTAGCTGATAAACTAAACTCAGTTACCTTATCGATACCTGTTGTAAATCGATGATCTACTAAATCAATTGATAAGCTAGACAATGGTTGCTCAGGTGCCATTACAAACGCTTGTAATAACTGCTGCAACATAGCCAAGCAATGACTGGCAAGCGGGTCATTAAATAGTGCGCTTTGATAACTCAAGGTCAATGAGAGTTGCTCAGCTTGGCCAACAACTAAAGTCATTGGATAATGAGTGAGATCTTTACTGTCATTCGCTAACACCTTAAATGGCATATTTGCAATTTCAGCCAATGGGTCTGTCGGGAAATTTTCAAATACATACAAAGCATCAAACAATGGACTGCCATTAGCAATATTACTGTAGTTATGTACTTGGGTTAATGGAGTATGTGCATAATCAGATACCGCTAATAAGCTTTGCTTAACTGACTTTAAATACGCTAACACCGACTGCTCACCCGATGTGGTTAACAACACAGCTTGGGTATTAATGTATAAACCAACCCGTTGCTCAACGTTAGTAAGTTGGCTTGGTCGCCCAGATACTGTTTGCCCAAATAAGGCGTAATCTGAATTGCAACAAACACTCAGCCAGTAACCCCATGCACCTTGCAGTAAATGATTAACTGTTAAACCCTGTTGACGAGCAAACTCAACCAATTGTGAACACAATTCAGGCTCAAGCACTAAGGTTTGCTCAGACACCGTGTTGATATCATCGCCTTGCTTGCGCTGCGCAATATGCTCAACCAATAATGTTGCCTGATCTATATTGGCTAAATAACCTTGCCAAAATTGTTGCTCGGTTGTTTTATCTTGTTGCTGTAGATACTTAATATAGTCGCTATAGTTATCTTTTTTTAGAGATAAACCATGCCCTGCAAGGCGAGCCTGATAATGCTGTAATAACTCTGAAAACAAAACAGGTAATGACCAGCCATCCATGATCAAATGATGGTATGTCCAAATAAATGCCATTTTTGTATCACTCAGTGCAAGCAAACGTAATCGCATACAAGGTGCCGCAGCTAAGTCAATACCTTGTTGGTATTCCTGCTCTGCAATAGCAGTAATATGGGCTTGCTCATCAAGTAGTGATTGTTGTTGCTGCCTAATTGCTTCAGTTAGCAAGTCAACCTGCAATGGTACATGGTATTTATCAACCACGATTTGCACCGGTCCCACTGGGCTTGCTACGAACGCAGTGCGTAATATACTATGTGTATCAAGTAGCTGGTGCCATGCATACTCGAAAGCTTCGATGTCAAATGCCCCCTCAAGTAACAGTGTCGTTTGTTCATAATAAGCACTATGTTGTGATACTTCACCAGTTCGTTGACTATGAAACCACATGCCTTCTTGCAGTGCACTCAGCGGGTAAATATCAACAATGGCTGATTGCTTAAAAGGGGCTAATAAATGCTGTAACTGATGATTTGCCATCGTTGGCAAGAGTGGAAAATCACTTACCGTATGGCGCTTAATGTCGTCTTGTATGCAATGTTCAAGCACCGTCATAATACTTGCTTGATAATGCGTCATAAACGAAGCGACATCGGCTTCAGCTATGCGGGCAGCATCATACTCCACATGCATCGATAATTGCTCATTGACTATTGCTGCTGTTAATTGCAGACCATAGTAGGCGTGATTATGTTGGCTATGCAAACTGCCTGCGGATTCTGGCGCATCATCTAATAAACCATTATGTTGCAGCGCACTATCTAGCTGGCCTAAATAATTAAAAAATAGATGATCCTGCGTCGTAATAGTCAACGATTGGCGGGTCTCCTCATCAGGATGATAATAACGTAAGGCTCCATATCGGCTAGCTTTAGTCGATAGACTGGCTAATTGCTCTTTCATGTCACAGATCAAATCGGCAATATTTTGCGTATTGCTAAATAATCGAAATGGATACATAGCAGTAAGCCAGCCAAGCGTTCGAGTACTATCAAGTTGATTATTAAGTAACTCTCGGCCATGTCCTTCAAGGATAATAAGATGATCGTCCAAGTCATAATGCCTAACTGCAGACCATTGTAACGCGGCCAACAGTAGCGTTTGGATACTGGTATTATAAGGTCTATTTGCTGTCGTCAAGAGTTGCTGCGTAACTTCACATGGGAGCGTTAATGTATGCTGTTGCAGTTGTTTTTTGATTGGCTCTTGCTGCGTTACAAAACGAAAAAAACTGGGCTTACTCGCCACAGTAACCAATGCTTGCCAGTGTTTTAAATCATATTCATCTTTACCTTGTGCAATTAAAAATTGACTAATGTCATATAAATTAGCAGTACGAGAAGCAAAACAAATATTCTGCTGTAATTTTGCTGCTGACAACGCTTGGTTAATATCTTCAAGCAAAATGCGCCAAGATACACCATCAATTAATAAGTGATGAGCGATGATCAGCAAGCGGTTATCACTTTGCTGAGCTGGGGTTTTTATATGGCAGATTTGCAACAATGCAGTGCCATCAAAGCGAAAAGCTCCTTGTTGCACTTCACACACTTTCTCTAATGCGTGAGACCAATCATCATTGTGCTCAGCTAAATCAATAAAATGGCAAACGTGATCTACACTAAGGTTTTGTTTTATAAACAATTTCGGTTGCAGGCTTTTATCATCAACGACTAACCGCAAACTATCATGGTGCGCTAATAAAGTGCGTGTTAACTCTTTAATATGTTGCACAGTCACTGTTTTATCAACACTGAGTAAGAGTGACTGGTTCCAATGATCAGCTGCTACAAATTGTTGTTCAAAAAACCAATGTTGAATGGGAAGTAATGGCAATGCGCCTGAAAAGCTTTGCTGTGGCTCAACCTGTTTCCGTTGTGGCTGTTTGTGTACCAATTGCTCAGCTAGCGCTGCAACGGTACTAAAGTTAAAAATATCAGCTACTGACAAACTAATATTTTGCGCTCTTGCCCGACTGGTAATTTGAATACTGAGGATTGAGTCCCCTCCCGCCGCAAAAAAATCATCATCAACTTGCAGCATCGGCTGATTTAATACTTGTCGATACAAAGTGAGTAGTAAGCTGCTTAATCCGCTTCCTTGTTGTGCTGCAGGTACTTGATTTAATTGCTGTGTAACAATTTGTTCGCTTGGTGTGCGTAGGTGTTTATGTAATTGCAGATGATCTATTTTGCCATGTGTCGTCAGGGGAATTTCATCTACGTGAATAAGCTCACTCGGTATCATGTGATCCGGTAACTTAACTTTAAGACTTGCTATACTTTGGCGCTTAAATTGCGCTTGGAGCGGATCACTTAACTGTGGCGTGACAATAAAAGCCAACAGCTGCTTATGGCCTTCAGCCAATTCACTCACGCTAACAACACAATCCGTTACGCCAGCAATAGCACGTAAGTGATACTCAATTTCAGACAGTTCAATACGGTAACCGCGTAATTTAACTTGTGCATCATTGCGGCCAATGTAGGCAATACGACCGTTATTTAATTGCCTAACTAAATCACCCGTTTTATAGGCTCGTAGTTGTTGTTCAGCAACTGTCGTTAAGTAAATAAAACGCTGTGCTGTAAGCTCTGGACGGTTCAAATAGCCTCGCGCTAATCCTGCACCAGCTATATATAATTCACCAATCATGCCAGGCACAACCGGCTGCCCCTGCTGATCAAAAATTAATAACTCTACATTATCAATCGCATAGCCTATATCTGGAGCCATGCCCAGCTCTTCCGTTGTTTTACCAACCTCAGCCGAGGTGGCAACAACTGAGGTCTCTGTAGGGCCATAATTATTAATAATACAATACGATTTTGCAGCTGAGGGGCATGTTTTTAACTTGTCGCCGCCAACCAGTAAATAACGCAAACTAACAGGCGTAAAAGCGTGATCTGCCAGCATTATTTCAGCAATTGGGGTGGCTAAAAAGCAATGACTCACATGATGTTCATCAAGTAGTTGCGCTAATTTTTGCGGGTTATCTAAACTTTCTCGCGGCACAATTACCAGCTTTGCTCCGGCGCTTAAATAAGGCCAGATCTCCCAGCTTGCAGCGTCAAACGCGATATTTGCTGTTTGACTGGCAATACTTGATTTATCAACAGCAAATGCGCGTTGATGCCAACGGCATAAATTGCTCAGCCCTTGGTGGGGGATCATTACCCCTTTAGGGTTACCCGTTGTGCCTGAGGTATAAATGACATACGCTAATTGCGCCGCCTCTATTTTGGGTAATTGCACTTGACTTAGTGTATTACATGCAAGGTTTAAAGTGTGCTTAAATTGCTCATCGTCAAGGTAAATAAGCTGGCTGTTCGCACCACAATTATCTTCTAACAGCGCTGCAAATACAGTGTGAGTGATAAGCCACTGCGCACCACAATCATTAATAATATAAGCAATTCTAGATACTGGATAATTCGGATCAACAGGAACATAACAGCCACCCGCTTTCATAATCGCTAGCAATGAAACTATTAAGTCAATGCCGCTTTGCATGCTTACAACAACAGGCTGTTCAGCTTGTAAGCCTTGCTGTATCAAGTATTTTGCCAATAATTCACTACGCTGATGAATTTGCTGATAACTCGCAAATTGCCCTGAGGCTGCCTCAATAATGCCAGTGTCAGTTTTAGCATGCTGTTCGGCTACAGCAGTAAATGCATCTATGGCGGTTGCAACTGGCTTATTTAGCCGTTGCTCACCTTTGAGCACGCAGTTATGCAGCTGTTTATCTGTCAACATTGTAGCTGACTGTATAGCAACCTGCGGATCGGCTGTGAATGACCTAATTAAAGTGCATAATGCCGTAGCCATGGTGTGAATTGTTTGTGGGGTAAATAACGCCGTGTTATAAGCCCAGCTAAAGCGTAACTCATCGTCATCTTCGCTGCATGCCAGCTCAATATCAAATTTTACTTGCGGTGGCTGATCATCAATCGCTGTAACCTGTATATTAGGTAATTTAAACTGTGCATTTAACCTTGGGTTTAACGAAAATGTAAGCTGAAAAACACTCTGTTGACTCATGTCACGCGGTAACTGCAAAGCATCAACAATTTTTTCAAATGGCATGGCTTGATGCTGACCAACGCCAACAATTAATTGTTTTTGCTGTGCGAGTAGCCCTTCAAAACACATATCTTCGCGCAATTGACAACGGATCGGCAGTGTATTAATAAAGAATCCAATTAAGGGAGTTAGTTGCGTTTGTGAACGCCCTGAAAATGGCGCACCAATCACAACATCATCACACTGACTATACCTAGCTACAAATGCCGCATAAGCACTATGCAGCCACATAAATAAGCTCACATCAAACTGCTGGCATTGCCTGTGGATCGCCGAAACCGTGGTTTTATCTAGCTGTATTTGATAGCTCGCACCGGCGGACGTAAGCTGTTTAGGACGTATTTTATCCAGCGGTATTTGATGTATCGGTGGGGCATCTTGTAACTGTTGTAACCAAAATGCTTGGTGTTTATCTAACTGCTGCTGGTGTAACTGACTACGCTGCCAATGAGCATAATCCCCGTATTGAATTGATAAAGGTTGCGCAAGCTGTTCAGGCAACCGAGTTTGACTCGTAAAGCTTTGATAAAACGCTTCAAATTCACTCGCTAATATTGCTAAAGAATGTGCATCAGAGGCAATATGATGCATATTTACCCGTAACTTCCAATGCTTTGCATGCAGCTTAACTAAAATAATACGCAGCGGTAACTGGCACCTTAAATCAAAGGCTGTTTGGCTGTCATCGCGCAGCGTTTTTAACCACAGTCGTTGCTGTTGCTCATCGTTAAGTTCACTGGCATCTATGATCTTTAACACCGATGGAAATGTGTCTTGGATCACTTGCTGAGGTAAGTTTGCTTTACCGACTGTGATAAACGTACGCAACACTTCATGACGCTGCACGATAGCGTCACACACGCGTTGAAATGTATCAACATCAAGTAAACCATGCAGTTCAAAATTAGCTGGCATATGATATTGCACGTTTCCCGGCTGCAATTGATCTATGGTCCATAATCGTTGTTGAGCAAAAGATACCGGTAATTGCGTTACTGATTGCACTTTCGGGATAACTGCTGATGCTACAGTGTAATTGGCAGATTTATTGCGCGCAGCCGCTAACGCGAGTGTGTGGACCTGCGGCGCGTAAAACAGATCAGCTAAAGTAATCGACAACTGAGCGTGTTGCGCTAAGTGACTGACTAATTGGCTAGCTAATAATGAGTGCCCACCCAATTCAAAAAAGTGCCCTTGCCTACCCACGTTTGAAACCTTTAATATCGCCTCAAATGCCGCAGCGATTGCTTGTTCGTCATCCGATCCTGGAGGCTCATCTGCAGTTGCTTTAAGCTGTAATTGATCCAGCGCTAAGAGTGCTTTTTTATCAATTTTACCGTTCACCGTTAATGGCATCTGCGCCACGGCAATAACATTCGTTGGCAGCATAAATTCGGGTAATGTGGTGCGTAAAAACTGTTGTACTTCGCTTGTGAGTGCAGCAAATACGGCATCACTTTTGACGATAACAAATGCTGTGATCCGTGGATTAGTCGGCTGTTGAGTATTCAGTAACACTGTTGCGCTACTCAGCTTAGGGTGGCCACGTAACTGGTTTTCTATTTCACCCAGTTCAATACGGTAACCGCGTACTTTAACTTGGTCGTCAATACGGCCCATATAACTCAATTCGCCAGTTGCTAACTGACGTACTAAATCACCCGTTTTATATAGTTTTTTAGCTGCGTTAGCTGAAGAAAATGTATCTGCCACAAAGCGCTCAACGTTGAGCTCATCACGGCGCCAATATCCCCTGCAAACCCCATCCCCACCTACATATAACTCACCAACTGCGCCAACAGGTAGTAACTGACGATACTTATCCAAAACGTAGCAACTGGTCGTTGGTATTGGCCGACCAATATTGTTTGCACCAGATACCAGATCTGCGTCATGTAAACGCTTGAAAGTCACATGAACCGTTGTTTCAGTAATGCCATACATATTGATCAGTTGGCAGTCGCTAAAGCGTTTTGCCCAAGGGGCTAACTTAACGGGCTGTAATGCTTCGCCACCAAAAATGACGTATCTAATTTTGCTCTGCTGTATACGCTGCGAAGGCTTGGTTAACATTGCTGTTTGTAGCGCATAAAAAGCACTGGGGGTTTGATTTAGCACGCTGACGTGTTGATCTAGTAATAAATTTGCAAATGCATCACTGTCTTTTGCGGTATCTGCATCCACAATAACTAAGCGTCCACCAAAAAGTAACGCGCCGTACATTTCCCACACCGAAAAATCAAAACAAAATGAATGAAACAGAGTCCATACATCATGCTCATTAAAATCAAATAAACTCGGCTGTACACACAATAATCGGATCACTTGGCGGTGTTCAATTTGCACGCCTTTAGGCCGTCCAGTAGTGCCAGAGGTGTAAATCATATACGCTAAGTGGGATGGACAAATAGCTAACTCGAGGTTTTGTGTATCACTAATCTGATTAATAGCGGTGTAGATCGCGCAATCATCAATATTTATGCACGTTAAGTTATGCTGCGAAAACAACCCGAGACTACTGTTATCACACAACACTAAGTTACTCTGGACATCATCTACAATGTAGCTGATCCGATCGCGAGGATAATTGGGGTCAATAGGCACATAAGCAGCGCCAGCTTTTAGCACCGCTAATAACGTCACCACCAGATTAACATTGCGGGTTACGCTCACTGGCAACATATCTTGCGCTTCAACACCCTGACTTAATAATACTCTGGCGAGGAGATTTGCCCGTTCATTAAGCTGTTTATAAGTGAGTGCTTCGTGCTCATCGACTAGCGCCAACTGGTCAGCAAACCTGTTTGCTTGTTGTTCAAATACACTCACTATACTGGCGCTTTGATCCCAACTTGTACTATCCGCTTGCTGCGATGTGGCAGCGTCAGTTAATGCCTGTAGCTGCTGTTCATCAAGCAATGCCAATTTTGATATTTGGCTATCCGGTGCAGCAACAATGTTTGCTAATAATACGGCAAAACTATCTGCCCAGTGAGTAATTGTCGCAAGCTCATAAAGTGCGTCATCAAACTTCCAAGTAACTGTTAAACCTTGGTTGTCGATAACTGCATTAAGCTCCAAATCACATTTTACTGCGCTGTGGTGCTCTCGCGCTTCACTGCGAGCCTCAGCTATTTCAACACCCGGTAACTGAAAGGTTAGTTGCTCATCAACAGTTAAAGTGAATAAAATTTGTACTAAAGGATGATGACTTAAATCGCGTTGACAATTGAGCCCTTCAACCAGTTTATCAAATGGTATATTGCGATATTCAAACGACTGTAAAATACGTTCTTTTTGTTGCTGCAACCATGCATTAAAAGTTAATTCATCCGACAATACGGCATGCATCACTAAGGTATTAACAAATAAACCGATTAAATCGTTTAGCTGCGGATGCTCACGGCCTTGAGTTGGCGTGCCGATCAGTACCTGCTCTGTTTGTTTAATACGGCCAATAAATAACATAAAACTACTTAACAACCACATAAATGGTGTGACTGATTGACTCGCCGCATGTTGTTGTATTTTTTCAACTAACGAGCGACTTAACCGTTGCCGATAAACTAAACCAGACTGCTTTTGAACGCTCGATCTAACTTTATCCGTTGGTAGTGATTGCAACGGTTCAAGATCGCCAAGTGTTGTACGCCAATAATTAATTGCTGCTGTAAAGTACTCTGCTGTTAAGGTATTTCGTTGCCACGCAGCGTAATCAGCATATTGAATTGGTAACGAGTCTAATTCGACATTACCTTGCAGTAGTTGCGTATAAATGGTTTGTAATTCTTGAGCAAATATTTGCATTGACGCGCCATCACTAACAATATGGTGCATATTAAATGCTAAATAATGTTGCTCATTATCGGATACCAATAGCACTCGTATTAATACATCTCGACTCAAATCAAATGGCTGAGCTTGATGTTGTATCAGCGCCGCTGTTATTTGGCTTTGTCGCTGTGTAACTGGGAATGTTGACGCATCCAGCCACTGAAAAGGCGTCACAAAGGTGTCTGTTACTTGCACATACGGTATACCTTGCGGATCAGTTATAAACTGACTGCGTAATATTTCATGGCGACCAACAATGTGTTTGATTGCCGCGCGTAACAACGGCACATCTATATGGCCTTTTAGAGTAAACTCAGCAGGCATATAATATTGTTGGCTGCCTTGTAACTGCTCAATAAACCATAAGCCTTGTTGAGCAAAGCTCAAAGGCAAACATCTATCTCGCTCAGCGATGGCAATTGCGTCCATATTACTTTGCAACGTAACCACTGACTGTTGTTGCTGAAAATAGCGGATAATCGCCGCTTTATGCTCAATGATCCGAGCTTTAAGTTCACTTGGAAAACCGTTACTTTGTTTAAATGCTAAAGCACCTTGTTTTTCATACAAAGTAACACCTGCTCGTAAAGCATCTGCGATTAACTCTTCAATTTCTAGCAGTTGATTTTCCATCACAAAAACATCTCTTCTGAGTTATCATTTTCACTCATGGCGTTATTAGCGGCTTGATGAATGGCGTACCAGCTAGCAATAGCCGCAATTGTCGGCCTTTCAAACAGAACTCTCACTGGAATATCAGCCTGTAACCGCGCCTTGAGCAACGCCATACATTGAGTTGCCAATAATGAATGCCCTCCGAGCGCAAAAAAGTTATCGGTAATGCCAACAGAGTCAACTTGTAACTGCTCTGCAAAGATATCGACCAAGGCTGCCTCAAAGTCATTACGCGGCGGCACATTTTCAGTTGCTACTGCGACTGATTGTCCCCATTGAAGCAGTTGTTTACTGTCAACTTTTGCGTTAGATGTCAGGGGAATAGCACTTATCGCATGCCATTTTGTTGGCATCATATAAGCAGGTAAATAGTTCGTAAGGTAGTTGCTAAGCATAGCCTGTTGCTGTGCGCCTAAGAGTGTTATTTGCTGCTCTTGCCCAAACGCTTTAATCAATGAGTTATTTGGTGTAAGCACTAAGTAAGCCTCAAGGTTTTCAGTGTCTTTATTTAATATTACACATGCCTCACTAATCTCTTTATGCTGGACTAACTGTGCTGTAATTTCGCCCGGCTCAATGCGATAACCGCGCAACTTAATTTGTTCATCGACTCGTGCACAAAATAGCAGGTGTTCTGGTTGGCCATGTTTATCAAGCAACCAACGCACTTTATCCCCAGTACGATAAAATCGCTGCACAGTTTGCTGGTGCCCAAAAGGTAACCACACAAAACGTTGCGCCGTTAAACTCGCTTGATTTAAATACCCTTGAGCAACATTGTCACCGGCAATATAAAGCTCGCCAATGGCACCCATTGCGGTTAATTGCTGATGTTCATCTAATATCACCAACTGACTATCTGCAATCGCCCGACCAATTGGCACCTGGGCCATTTTACGCCGTTCAAGCTCGCTAATTTGCTTTTGCTTGCAATGATAAACACTGCAACCTACCGTCGCTTCAGTTGGGCCGTACTCATTCACCCACTGGCAATTAGGCAAATACTGAGTTAACGATTTGAGCAACTGAGTGGGTAATGCTTCACCACCAATGACAACCACATGTGCAGTTGCTACTGCAGCAGCTGGAGCAAACGCAAGTAAGCCTTGTAAATGTGCAGGAGTAACTTTAAATAAGCAGGCTTGAGAGCTGAATATCTGCTTTGCAAGCTGCTCAAGCATCTGCTCATCATCAGCAAGTAGTGTAATATTGATACCCATTAGTAATGGTGCCCACAACGAAGTGACCGTAGCATCAAATGCCAATGGCGTACTCACCACACTGGTTGTTAACGCAGCTGATAGATACTCATACTGCGCATGTGCTAAGTAACAAGCTAAATTACCATGGCTGATCATCACCCCTTTTGGAGTGCCTGTGGTTCCTGATGTATAAATAATATATGCAAGATCATCCGCCGAATATGACGCAGGCAGTACGTTTTTTGAACCATTGAGTGAGCCACACTGCCAACTGTTTGGCTCATCAAGCAATACACATAATGGCGCAATAATACTCCCGGGCTCATCCGTTAAATGCTGTTTAGCAAACGCTGACTGTGTGATCAAACACTGTGCTTTACTGTCATCGATAATAAATTGCACTCTGGCTGCTGGTAATTTTGGATCAATCGGCACATAGGCACTGCCGGTTTTTAAAATCGCTAACATGGCGACCAGCATTTGTGCCGTTGCGCTAACACATAAAGCAACTTTACTTCCGGCGGTTATCCCTTGTTCTTGTAAATAATTGGCTAACAGCTGTGACTGAGTCTGTAATTCAACATAACTCAACACTTCACCATCAGGGCCTGCGACCGCATTACGTGTTGGATATTGTTCAGCTTGACGTGCGATTTGCGTGACAAGGTTAAGTGGCTGAGTGTGCCTTGCATAGGGTGGCGAAGATAAATTAAGCAGCACATTTTCTTTGGTTGCTGACACTACAGGTAATAGCTGCAACTTCATAAGAGGGTCACTTAGTATCGCATCAATCAATACCTCGAATGCTGCTGCATATTCAGTAATACTACTGGCATTAAATAATGTCTCACTAAAATTCCACTGCAGCTCAATGCCATCGCCTTGCTCAATTGCATTGACCTCTAAATCAAATTTCATTTTTGGTGCTGCGTGTGGCTGCATTTCAATATGTAAACCTGGCAGTGAAAAATCACTCGTTTCATTGTTTTGCAGTGCAAATAAAATTTGAAATAATGGATGATGTGCTAAGTTTCGCTCAGGCTGCAGTACTTCAACTAATTGTTCAAATGGCACTTGTTGATGTTTAAAAGCATCTAAAATCACCTGTTTTTGCTGTATTAATAACTGCGTGAAGTTTTGCTGTCCTTCACTGCGGGTGCGGATCACTAAGGTATTAACAAAAAAACCAATTAGATTAGCTATTTGTGGCTGTTCACGACCAGCAACTGGAGAGCCAACTAAAATATCCGTCGCTTCACTCAATCGCATCATTAACAAGGAAAAGGCTGTGTGTAACCACATATATAAAGTAACACCGTGTGTGGCACATTGTTGGTGGATAGCTTTAGTCGTTGCGGCGGACAAATGCTGGTTAAAACATTGCCCTTGCAACTGCTGTTGGATTGCTCGAGGCTGCTCTATCGGTAATTGATGAACAAAAGGGGCACCTGTTAACTGAGTACGCCAATAAGAAAGTGATTCATGCAAGGCACTTTCACTGCATACTAAACGCTGCCAATAAGCGAAATCGGCATATTGGATAGCTAATGGTTGCTGTAATAATGCAGGTAAAACAAATCGCGGTTCAGCACTTGCAGCTCGGTAAAAAGCAATAAACTCGCGAACTAAAATTGCCATTGACCAGCCATCGCTTGCAATATGATGCATATTAAAATGTACAAAACTTTGCTCATTGCTAATTTTAGCAACCACCACACGCAGTAAAACGTCGCTTGCCAAATCAAACGCTTTACTACTTGCATGTGACGACAGTGATTGCCATTGGTGATCTTGCTGTTCACGATTAAGCATACTTAAATCGTGCAGCTCAAGTGGGATCTCAAAGTGTTCATTAATACATTGCTCAGGCGCTGAGCCTTGGTCGCGTGTAATAATAACGGTACGCAGCACTTCATGGCGTTCAATAAGTGCATATAACGCGCCCGACATCGCAGTCAGCTCCAACTTCCCCGTAAACACAAAGCTAGCTGGCATATGATATTGCACACTTTCATTATGTACTTGATCAATAAGCCATAATCGTTGCTGTGCATAGGAAAGAGGTAGCGCTTGCTGACGAGATATTTTCACAATCTCTTGGTGTGGCTGAATTTTTTCACAGTTTTGTAATGCTTGCGCTAACGTTGCAATCGTTGGGGTTTTAAATAATTGTGGTAATGTTATGTCGAGCTGCTTACCTTCACGAATCTTACCAATCAAGCGGATCGCTAATAACGAGTGCCCCCCTAAATCAAAAAAGTTATCGTCTAAACCAATATGTGTAGTGAGTAAAATCTCACTAAACAGCTGTAACAAATATTGCTGTAATGGTGTTTGCGCGTGCTTGCTGTGTGTTGTGCTAGTTGGCTGTAAACAACTAAGTGCGTCTGCTATCAATGTTGCTTTATCAATCTTGCCGTTTTTCGTCAGTGGCATCACAGTAATAGCATAACAGTGTGCGGGGATCATATACGGCGCTAAGTAATGCGATAAATGCGCTTTAATGGTGTTAACGGCTAATGGCTTGTCATGTTGATGGTAAACAATATGTGCCGCTAACGTTTGCTGCTCGCTATCAACCGTCACCGCACAATCAGCCACTTCAGGGAGTTCCTGGATCAGCTGCTCAATCGCGGCTAAATCAACTCGAAAACCGCGCAGCTTGATCTGTTGATCCTTACGTCCACAGTATCTTAAATAACAAGCAGCACCTGTTTCATCAGCTTGCCATAACGCTATGTCGCCTGTTCTATAAAAACGCTTGGTCACTTTTCCACCCTGTTGGCTAGGCAGCTGCAAAGTAATAAAGCTAGTATTATTAAGCTCAGTCTGATTAATGTAACCTGGGCTGACAACAGGTCCTGCTATAAGTAATTCACCACGCATATTCACTGCTGCTGGCTGACCAAATTGGTCAACCACTAACAGCGTTACATTATCGTTAGCTAAACCAATTGGGACATCATTATGACGCAGTAAAACCTCATCACTGGTACTGTGATCAATTACAAAAGTACTTGAACCGACTGTAGTTTCTGTTGGTCCATATTCGTTAATCCAACGACACAGTGGTAACTTGGCACGGATTGCTAACAACAATTCAGTTGTGAGTGCTTCACCACCGATCACCAATGTATGGGTAACATTGCTTGCACAATAGTGCTGCGATAATGCCAATATGGCACGTAAATGAGCTGGCGTGAGCTTAAACAGTTTAGCGTCTGTTGCTGTAAAGAGTAGTTCCGTAAGCTGGGTTAACTGTTCACCCCCTTGCGCAATAATTTCAACCACGCCACCTTGCATCAAGGCTGGATATAACGCCGTGACCGTTGCATCAAACGCCAAAGGCGTACTCAATACGCTGCTACAAAGGGCTGAATTATCGGGCATATAATGCGCAACCGCATGCTGTAAATAAGCCGCTAAATTGGCATGGTTTATCATCACCCCTTTCGGCCGTCCGGTCGAACCTGAAGTATAAATAATGTAACTCAAATCATCATCTTTGAGATTGAGGCTGAGTTGTTCATCTGGCTGCTCCACCGGGTAGCCGTCGAAGTTAGAATTGTCATCAAGAAGATCATCAACGAGCAAAAAATCTGCGCCACTGTTGATCAGCGTGTCGGCATTCTCACTCAATGCTAAAATCATCATCAACTCAGCATCTTCAACAATATAACTTAACGTTTTTATTGGTGTATCTTGGTGTATCGGCACGTATACATGACGTGCCTTTAAAATAGCGAGTATCGCCACCACCATAGCGGCACCTGATGGCAGCAAAATGGCAATTCGACTTTGCGCAGCAAAATCCATTTCGAGTAAACAATGCGCAAGCTGATTAGCACGTTGTTCAAGCGCGAGGTAACTATAGGTTTGGCCATTACATCTTACTGCGGGGTGTTGCGGGTGCTGCTTTGCAAAATGCGAAAAACACACATGTAAAGGCGATGGTTGGGTATTTTGTATATCAATTGAATCACTATGAGATAATGCCGCTGCGTGCTGGCTCGGGCTCCACAGCATTAACTCTGCGAGCTTGACGCTTTGATCAGCCAAGCATTGCTGCAACACATAACTAAATTGAGCAAAGAATGTCTCTATATTCGCTTGATGCCATAGTGCGGTATCGTATAACCACTCAATTTCTAGCACGTCACCGGTATCTATAACTGAGACTTCTAAGTCAAGTTTAGCGCTACGCACCTCGCTCTGTGAGGCTGTAATTGATAACCCTGCTAGCTGTAAATTTTCATTTATCGTATTATTTACTCTAAAGATGACTTGTACTAACGGGGGAATTGCTAAACTGCGTTCAGTGGCTAATTCATCCACTAAGAGATCAAATGGGATCTGTTGATGAAGCAGTGCTTCACTCAACGTTGCTTTTACATCAGCTAATGCTTGGTTAAAGCATGTATCCGCTGACACCGTATTACGTAACACCAGCGTGTTAACAAAGTTGCCAATAATAGGTTCAAGCTCTGCGGCAACTCGCCCTGCAACTGGCGTACCTAGCACACAATCTGATTGCCCAGAAACTCGACTAAACCACAAAGTAAATACAGTTTGTAAGGTTACAAACAAAGTGTCACCTTGGTTTGCAATAAACAATCTTAATTGTTCAGTTAATGCAGGCGACAACACGGTTTTATATAAACCGCCGCCGCTGAGCACATCGTTACCTCGCTGGTACTGTGTAGGTAACTCATGCACTGTAGGTAATTGCGCTAACTGTTGACGCCAGTAGTCAATACTTATTTGCCACTGAGGATCAGCTTGCATACTATGCTGATAATGTACAAAATCAATATAATTATGCTCTAGAGTTTGCAAATCAGTGGCGCTTGTCATACCAATATGCTGATTATAATTGCTAGCGAGTTCACAGCATATCAAGCCAATAGACCAGCCATCGGCAACAATATGATGAACAGTAACAAGTAACTGATAATGGTGATCGGCTATTTTAATCAAGCTTGCCCGTAACATCAGCTGTGAGGTTAAATCAAATGACTGATTATAATCTTCCACTATCATCTTCTGTAACAGCTGCTGTTGATCTGCTTGTGTGCAAAGGTCTACCTGTTGCAATGAAAAGGCTAAATGGCCGTTAAAATATTGGCATGGCTGCGCATCAGCTGTACTTTTATAGTTATAACTTAGGATCGTATGGCGCTTAATAATATCTTTAAATGCCTGCTGCAATGCCACCACATCAACATCACCGCGCAGCGTAAACACCCCCTGTAAATTATATTGACGGCTGTGTCCTTGCAGTTGATCAACAAACCAAATACGCCGCTGAGAAAATGACAACGGGTGTTCCCCAGCTAAATCAATATGTGTTAATTGCACCTTTGAGCTAGCTTGTTCACTACAGTTTAAATACTGGGCTAATTCCTCAACGGTTGCATGATTGAAGATGTCTTTAAGTGACAATGAAACGCCAAACTGCTGACGAATTTGGTTAAGTAATCTAATTGCTAGTAAGGAATGCCCACCGATTGCAAAAAAGTCATCTTCAAGACCCACCCTAGCAAAGCCTGTTAACTGTGCAAATAACGCCGCTACTTGCTGCTGCATTCGCGTTTTTGGCGCTACAAAAGTATCGCTGCTGCGTACCATTTGTTGTTGTAAGAATTTACGATCAACTTTGCCATTTTCAAGATAAGGTAATTGCTCTTTCAGCACAAAGAAACTGGGGATCATAGGCTCTGGTAATACACACTTTAACTCCGTTTTGATCCGTTGTTGTAAGGCCTCAGCAGTTAATTGCTGGCATTCATTAGATGCCACATAGTACGCAACTAGAGTATCTGCAGAGGCAATTTCGCGACAAATCACAGCACTATTTTTAACCACAGATAAAGCCGTTAACTTTGCCTCAATATCAACTAAGTCAACTCTAAAGCCTCTGATCTTAGGTTGCTTATCTAAACGCCCTAAATATTCCAGCGTACCGTCTTTGCGCAAACGTACATTATCACCAGAGCAATAATAGCGTTGTTGTCCCTTGGTCGTGTTGATCACAACAAAACTTTTCGCAGTCTGATCCGTTGCACGAATATAGCCTGTTGCTAAACTCTCACCACCAATATAAAGCTGTCCAGGCATGCCCATGGCAACGGGCTCGTGGTGTGCATCTAGTATGGCAAGTTCAACATGCGCAAGCGCGCTACCAATAGGATAACTCATCTGCTCAGCAGTTTGATGATCCTCAATTTCATAGGTAGCCACCCCAATGCAGGTTTCTGTCGGCCCATAATGATTGATTAATTTAGCGCTTGGATAAAGCGCCCGAATTTGCGCTACTAATTGCGCTGTTAATGATTCCCCCCCTAACACCCACTGTTGAAGAGGTGCGCGAGGTGCTTGACTCGCAGCAATAGTGGCTAATAGTTCAGCAGCAAAGCTGGGAGTGATCTTTAAAAAGTTAATTGCTTGCTCACTAAACGTATCTACAATCGCAACAGGATCACTTTTTACATGTGGCGAAATTAATACCACAGTGCCACCACTCGCCCATACCGGGTATATCCCAGTTAAACAAAGATCGGTCGCAAGCCCTGTAACCACAGCTGACTTGGTATCATTATTCAGTTCAAGTCGCTTAGTAATACTTTGCACATAGTGCGCTAATGCAGCATGATTAATTTCAACCCCTTTTGGCGCGCCTGTTGAACCGGAGGTAAATATCACGTACGCGCTGTCATTAAGGTTTAAATTGGGTAAGTCAGTTAAATTAACCGCCGCTTTTGACAGCTGCGCAAAAGGCCATAATGTAATATGTTGCTCATTTAATACCGTAACTGCTTGCTTTTTGAGCGCTGTATCATCAAATGTTACTAAATATTCACAGCCTGCCTGCTGTAAAATTTCCGCAATACGCGCCACTGGAGTTCCTTGCTCAATTGGTAAGTAAGCACGGCCTGTTTGCAATAGTGCAAACATCGTTAATAAGGCATCGATTGAGCGAGATACCAATAATGCAATGGGTGCTGCAGTTGTTTGTTGATGATGAGTTTGCAAAGCTAAAATATGGCTGGCGAGTGCTGCGCTTTGTTGCACTAATTGTCGATAACTCAAACTTCGTGCGGGTTTTCCATGTTGGTCAGCTTCAATACAGGCTGTTTTTTCAGCACTAAGCTCAGCCTGCTTTATCACCTGTACAGGTAATGCAATCACATCACTGCTGACTTTCTCATGATCTTTTTTACGCCCTAACAACTGGCTGGCATAACACGCAGAGGGTAACTCAACGGTTGCAATAGTTTGTGCTGCGTTATTGCCAAGAGATATAACTAATTCATTAAAATCATTGCTCATTTGCTGAATAACATGGTCATCAAATAGCGCACTGCAATAATCAAAACTAATAGCTAAGCCCTGCTCTGATTCACTTACATTCAGGGTTAAATCAAATTTTGCAGTACCGTTATCTAATGGCAATAATTTAGCCGACAATGTTGCGGTTTCCACAGTACCGGTATCTACACCGTTATAATTAAACAGTATTTGAAACAATGCTGAATGTGCTGACGATTTAGCTAAGCCAAGTGTTTCAATAATATCTTCAACTGCCACACTTTGATTTGCTAGCCCTTGCGCCACTAACACTTTAGTTTGCGCTATTAATTGTGCAAAAGAGCTCTGCGGTGACACCATTTGTCGCATAGGTAAGGTATTGATAAAACACCCTATAACATTCTCAAATTCGGGCTGTTCACGATTCAATACAGGCACCGCAACCGTAATATCCTGTTTTTGGCTATAGCGCTGTAATAGTACATAAAACACACTTAATAACCCGACAAACCGAGTAGCACTTAATTGCTGACAGCAACTGTCAAACTCACTAACCAGCCGTGTATCGATAACACAGTGCTGGCTCTTGCCTTGATAGGTTTTTTGTTTATCACGAGGATAACTCGTTGGCAGCTCAAATAACTCCATCCCTGTTAGCGCTTGTTGCCAATAACTTAGCTGCTGTTGATATATAGGTGATTGTTTAAACTGACCTTGCCAATGTACATAATCTAAATACTGTAAAGGTTTACATGCAGCCGCATTATTAACGGTATTATTATTATTTGTCAGTATCGCCAATAATTCTTGCACCAAAAGCCGCACAGACCAACCATCGGCAATAATATGATGCATCGCAATGTATAACCATTTACCCTCACCTGAGTGGCCAATTAACGTTGCACGTATCAGTAAATCATTTTCCAGATCAAAGCGGTAACTTAATTCATCGTGTAATTTTTCAACTATTTGTGTGGGTGTTTCATGCCATGCTATCTCAAGTGTATTCAATGCGAAACGCAACTGGCTATTAACTCGCTGCACAACACCTTGATCAGTGTTAAAAAATTGCGTTGTTAATATTTGATGACGAGCCAACAATGTGTCAAATGCCCGCTGTAGTTCATTTATTGTCAATGAATCTGACAGCTGCAACAGACCACACATATTGTATGCAGTTGACTGTTGTTCATATTGATCAATAAACCAAATACGTTGTTGCGCACTTGATAAATCACCTTGTTGCTGATGATGACGTTGCATATAGGCAATCAGCTCATTCTTACATGCTTTGATCTTTGCCAGTTCTGGCGCTGGGACTGTGATTAACTTACTTCGTAACTTTAACCGCCCACCTTGCAAATAAACGTAGATACCTTGTGCGTCCAATTCGGCCAGTAAAGTTTTAATTGCTACATTATCCATGTTACAAGTCCATTTCTGTCATGCTGCTATCATCAAGGGCTTTACTAATATCACGGCCGCTCACTATATCGCTCACAACAGTAACCTGAGGCTGACTTTGCTCTGTACTTGCTGCTCGCGCTGATAATAAATCGTCAATTCGCAGCGCTAATTGCGCCACGCTAGGGTAGTCAAAAATATCGCCTACCGTCACCCGTACTTTAAATTGCAGATTAATTCGTGACACAAGCTGCATAGCGAGTACAGAGTTACCACCACAATCAAAGAAACTTTCTTGGGTACCTAACACTGCAACCTTAAGTAATGCTAAATAATGTTGCAGTAAGCTCGTTTCAGTCGCGCAGCTGGGGGCAATACGTACTATTGCCGATTGCATAGCCGCAGTCGGAAGCGGTAATGCTTTCGTGTCTAATTTTCCATTTGGTGTGGTTGGCCACTGCGTTAACCAACAGATTGATTCTGGCACCATATAACTTGGTAATGATTGTGATAGCACACGGCGTAATTCACTCACACTCCAAACACTTTCTAAACCGTCGTCCTCAAGGCTATAAGCACATAAACTCGGCTGGTCGTGATTGTTTGGTTTGATAAAAACACGTACATCTTGGTTCGCAAATAACAAGCGCAGGTGGTGTTCAATTTCACTTAATTCAATACGATGCCCGTTTAGTTTAACTTGTTGATCTAACCGCCCTTGTAGTTCAATACGGCCATCGAGTAAACGCCTTGCACGGTCGCCAGTTTTATACAAACGCTGATGCGATTGACCATTAAAAACATGACTAACAAAACGTTCAGCTGTGAGTGCTGGCTGCTGTAAGTAGCCAGTCGCTAACCCTAAACCACCGATCCATAACTCCCCCCACACGCCAATAGGTAGAGGTAAACATGGACTTTGTGCATCCTCAGCCATAACATACAAGCTCGTATTAGCAATTGCTGAACCTATCGTAATATCATCACTGTGCTGAATATGGCTAATTGCAGACCAAATGGTGGTTTCGGTTGGACCATACATATTCCATAAATCCCCCTGCTGCGACAGCACCGCCTGAGCAAGTGCTGGATCAAGCGGTTCGCCACCACACAAGACCTTGATACCAGCTAAACAATCAGGTGCTGCATTTATTATTAATCGCCATAACGTCGGAGTCGCTTGCATAATAGACACTGGGAAATGTGCTATTAGATCGGTAATTGCATATGGGTCACTGCATGTTTGCTCACTCGCAAGCAGTACATTAGCCCCAACAATTAAGGGCGAAAACAGCTCTAACATCGCGATATCAAATGCAATAGTGGTAACTGCTAACAAGCAATCGGTTGGCTCTATTCCTGGCTGTACCGTCACAGCGAGCAACAGGTTTTGTAGCCCTTGGTGATTAATTTCCACACCTTTAGGTTGCCCCGTTGAGCCCGATGTATAAATAACATAAGCGGTTGATAAAGGATCAATAACACGATCTGGATTACTGCTTTGCAAGCCTGTAAGCACTACAGTATCAATATCTAATACGGGCAATTTATTGCTCGCGATAATTGGGCTACTATCACTAAAACTGTCACACAACAGTAAATCAGCTTGTGCATCAGCCAGAATATATTCAATGCGTGCTTGCGGAAAAGTAATATCGAGTGGCAAAAATGCAGCCCCCGTTTTTAATACCGCTAATAAGCTAATAATCAGCTCCGCACGCCTTGGTAGTGCAATTGCGACTAAGCTGCCGACCCCAATACCTTGCTCAATAAGATAATGGGCAAAGGTATTTACTCGTTGATTTAACTGTGAATAGTTAAGGCTTTCGCCATCACAGGTAATAGCAATATTGTCAGGGTATTGAGTCGCAGCATATTCAAATGAAACGATACAAGAATCGACACAAAGTTGTTTATCAACACGCTCACATTGTTCATTAACCAGTGTCGCTATTTGTACATCATCTAACAATGAACAGTTCGCACTGTTTAGTTCGTCTGTCCCAACAGCGTTGCTAAACAACCCAATTAACCCTGATAACCAATGATTTACCTGTTCATATGTAAATTTATCTTGTTGATATTCAAGGGTGAGTGACCAACTGTTAGCAAACTGAGTTAAGTTACAACTTAATTGGAATTGGCTATAACAGGTATTGCTTGGCATGGTATTTAATTGCAATTCAGTAAATACCGGTAAAGCAGTAACTTTATCTAAATTAAATAAAGTATTAGGTAAATTAAGCGATTCATTTGCTAACGCTGAATAAGGGAAATGTTGATGTTCAAATGCAGTTAATAATTCAGATTGCACTGTTTTGATTAACTCTCGAACACTACTGATATTTGTAATATCAATGCAAATTGGTAAAATATTCGTGCAATAACCGACTAATTCGCTATCGGAAGATTCTGCGCTATTAGCTTGAGGGAGTAATTGTCGATCAGAGCAAGGAATGCCAACGGTGATCATTGATTGCTGGCTAAGCTTACTTAACCACGCTATATATAACCCCAATAAAGTGGCAAATTGACCGCAGCCCTGCTGTTTAGCCAGATCAGCAATATTTCTTTTGGTGTGCTCATTAAGCTCAACAGTCAATACCGATACTGCATAGTTCGTTGTCGTTGCAATCGCAGTGTTTGTTGGTAGTTGCAACGGCATACTTGGCGCTAGTTGTGCCAACCAAAATGCCTTATCTTGCTGGTAATTAGCAGACTCTTTATAGTGGTCAAGTGCTTTAACATATGCACTAAAGTCTAGCGGTGCTGCCAACGCCTCTGTTGTGTTTTTATAGTGCTGGGTGTTGGTATAGTGCTGGGCAACTTTACTCAAAATAATCTGCAACGATACGCCATCACACAGTAAATGATGCGTAACCACAGTTAAGTAAGCAGTATTATCATTTTCTCTTAGTAGTGCAAAGCGACATGCAACTTCATTATTAAAATCAAAAGCATGGTAACGTAACTCCTGCAACTGAGTTGCTACAGCGATATTATTATCTGAGTGTTGTAGATTAATAACTAACAATTGAGGACGATGCTCAGCCACTAACCTATGGCAAAGCGTATCGCTATCAATTGCATACTGTAAAATAGTGCACTCGCGTACTGTTTTATCAACTGCGGTAACTAATCGACTTATATCTAACTGACCTGTTAATTTAAGTACGGCTTGTAAGTGATACGCAAAAGCCCCCTCAGGTGACTTTGACGCTAAGGCAAGTAATTGCTGCTGCGCCTCGGTCAATGGAAATGTCGTCGCTGAGGTGGCAAAGCGCATCTTATCATCACGGTCACTACCAAAATAACCTGCCGCCTTTAAGCTCAAGGCACTGTCTTTAACTGCGGTAATAATGATCTCTATATCTGCATCTGTATGTGCTGCTGATAAAAAGCAGTTACGTCCTTCCCAAATAAAGATGCCACGATTAAGCATTTCATAAAAAAACATATCTAGATTTTGGCTAAATCTAAAACGAAATAAAGAGCTAAAAGCTTCAATTTGAATTGGGATCATTGCATCAGCAAAAAAGCGATTAAGGGTTGTTTTCAGATAACTGGTTTTATCACTTAGCCTTTGTTGTAACTGTGGTCCTTGGCGTTTAATTTCGCTTAAAACCGCTTTTGCACTGGCCATTGCCATCGGGTGTTTACAAAATGTTCCAGCAAAAAAAGTCGTATCAGCTTGTGGATAAGACTGATCACCATATTGCCATACACCACCATCAATACCGTCTAAGTAATCGGCACTGCCGGCAACAACTCCAATTGGTAACCCTCCACCAACAATTTTGCCATAGGTTGCCATATCAGCTTGGATCCCCAGCAACTTCTGTATACCACCAGGGTGAGCACGAAAGCCAGTGATTATCTCATCAAAGATCAGTGCTATCCCATGCTCTGCGGTTATTGCTCTGAGCTCTTTTAAAAATTCCCACGGTTGTACTTCTGGGTATCTGCTTTGAACCGGTTCAACTAATACCGCAGCAATTGTATGTGCATTTGCACGAATAATTTCCAGCGCCTGCGCGCTACCGTAATCTAATACTAAGTTGTCATTAACTGCGCCTTGGCGAACACCTGCGCACATAGGCTCTATGTCTCCTCGGCCCACAGAGTGCGCCAAAGTACCATCATAATGACCATGGTATGCCCCACTAAACTGCACAATTTTGTCACGTTTTGTATAATTGCGTGCTAAGCGCAGTGCGGTCATGACCGCCTCGGTGCCTGAATTACAAAACGTCACACGCGCCAAACCAGTTAATTCGCTGATCAAAGCAGCCACTTCACACGCTAAAGGACTTGCTAAGCCTAATTGAATACCTTGATCTACTTGTTGCGCTAAGGCATCCGTCACAAATTCGGCTTTATGGCCAAATAAATTAACTCCAAAATCCATTGTAATATCAATGTATTCATTGCCGTCTATATCCCATAATCTGGCTTGCTTGCAGTGATCTGCATAAATCGGATAAAGCATTTCCTTGCTTGATAACCTAAACCCCGCTGAGGCTCTGCAATCAGCTAAGTTGCCACGATGTTGAGCAACCAGCTTTTTAGATGCGCTGGTTTTTGCGCAGTAATCAGCTTTTAGTTGTTCAAAATGCTGCTGCATAGCGGGTGACTGATGCTGCATGTGTAATTGTCTACTTTGCGATGCAGGAAGTTCTGTGGCGCGTTTATTTACGGGCATTGCAACTGTTTTTACTTGCAGCTGAAGCATCTTGTCTGGCGTTACACTTGCCGTGGAGGTTATAGCACTGCCCTGAAAAAAACGTAATTGTTGCGCTGTCACTGCGGCAATGCTTTGACGGCCAAAATCATTAGTTACACTCGCAGCAGCTTGCAGCTGCTGCTGGCAAATTGCCATGATAGCCTGTTGATCGAACCCCATATTGGCTGAAGAAATTGTAGGATCAGAGTACGAAGGGGTCTTTTGCTCTACAATTGCAATATCCGAGGTTAACTGGGCATCTTCAGTGTGTGGGTAAAAGTCACTATGTTGCGCAATATAATCCAATAAACTATCCACTGTGCTTAGTTCTTCGTAAAACTGGCGTACACTAAACTCTAAGCCAAATTCTCTTTCGTAGGCGCGTACGGCTTGCATTATCATTAATGAATCAACCCCCATTTCAAGTAAGGGAACATTCGTTTTTATAGCATCAACTGGTAATGATAATAAATTTGCAAGATTAGAGAGTACGATGTCACGAATAAGCTCAGTTCGTGCAACAACTTGGTTTATGTTTGTTACCGATTTATTGGCCTGCATATTTTCCTGCATTACAGTACTTTTTAGCGCTGGTTGCTTTGCTGTTGGCACTATCCAATGTGCATTTTTTACAAACGGATAAGCGGGTAATGGCTGTTTTTGAATATTTATTTGTGGATAAATATGCGCCCAATTTAGCTCAATGCCTAGTTCAAAAATACGCCCTAAACTGGTTACTAAACGTGTTTGATCAGCACCTTGATTGTGCAATATAGGTAAATATTCAGCATCTAAATGGGGCAAGTTTTCTTGCAATAACACCATCAAAACAGGTTTTGGTCCAACTTCTACCGCGCACAAATGCTCACGTTTATCTAACTCGCTCACGCATAAATCAATGCGAACAGGTTTAGTGATCTGCTCGATCCAGTATTGAGGTGTTGCTAAGGCGTCAGTTTCTAGCTGGCCAGTCACCGACGACAACAAGGGATAACAAGGCTTTCTATAGTTTACTTGCGCTGCTATAGCCGCAAAATCATCAAGCATCGGATCCATCAGTGGTGAATGAAAAGCACGCGCTGTGTTAAGCTGTTTAACCGTCAGATTTTGTTCTTTTAACAACTCAATGGCAATCTCAAGCGCTGAGTTTTCGCCTGAGAACACCACGCCAGAAGCACCATGATAGGCTGAAATTGCAATTTGAGTCTTGCCATTATCATGGCATTTTGTAATGACTTGCTGGGCAACTTGCTCACTACAACGCACTGCAAACATGCCCCCATTATCAGCAAGTTCATGCATGAGTTGGCCACGCGCAGCTATCAATAAAATAGCATCAGCTAACGAAAACACCTGAGCGATGCATGCCGCTGCATACTCCCCAACACTGTGACCTAATAACAGCTTAGGAGTGGCGCCAAAGTGGATCATTAATTTGGCCGTAGCATACTCAACCGCAAATAAGCCGACTTGAGTCCAGTTAGTTTGTTCTAAAAACTGTTTATGGCTTTGCTGATAGAGAACCGTTAGCAATGACTCGCCGAGTCTATCGCCAAGTAAATTATCACATTCATCAATCGCGTTTTTAAATACAATTTGCGTATCATACAATTGTTTTGCCATTGCAGGATATTGCGAGCCCTGACCAGTAAATAGCATTACTAACTCATAATTTGTCGCAGCTTTATCATTTTCAGCCGCACTTAAATGCGAGGTTATATTTAAGCCTCGCATCGCACGTAATAAACCTGCACGATCTTCGCCGCATACGGCACGTTTTGCTTCTTTAAACTTAGTCAGGTGTGCTGCTGTGTAGATCAGCGCATCAAATTCATTATCAGATAAACTCTTTAATCTCGTTTCATAACGTGTCAGTAAATTGGCTAACGCATCGGGAGTTTTAGCTGATAACGGTAACAAGTAAAATCCCGTTTGCGAGGCTAAATCAATGGTATTGACCGCACGTTGAGGTGCACTCGCACAGATAATATGTGCATTGGTGCCACCAAAACCAAACGAGCTAACACCAGCAATACAACCATTGTCTGAACTAACAGGCCACGGTTGTAAATCACGGTTAATTTTTAATGCAATTTTATGCCAAGCAATGTGTTTGTTAAGCTCTTTAGCATGAGCTTGGCCGGGTATTTTTTTATGCTGCATGCATAACATGGTTTTGATCACACCAGCAATGCCTGCCCCCGATTCCAAATGGCCAATATTCGCTTTCACAGCCCCCACAGTAAGTGGCTCAGCTAAGCTTGTTTGCGGCCTATATACTTTACTCAGCGCCGATACTTCGATTGGATCACCCAGCTCTGTACCAGTGCCATGGGCTTCAACATAATGCACATCATCTGCTGCAATTTGTGCATTAGCTAACGCTGACTTAATAACACTTTGCTGTGACAAGCCATTAGGTGCTGTAATGCCATTACTGCGGCCATCTTGATTAACTGCACTGCCTTTTAGTACCCCGTAAATAGGGTCGTTATCCTGTACTGCCTGCGCTAACGACTTTAATAATAAGCATCCCACCCCTTCACTTCGTACATAGCCATCTGCGGAGTCTGAAAACGTTTTACAACGGCCATCTTTTGCAAGCATTTGCGCGCTTTCACAGGCGTTTGTTACCTCATCACTGAGGATCAAATTCACCCCGCCTACCAAAGCTTGGGCTATTTCACCACTGTGAATACTTTGCATGGCTAAATGCAATGCAACTAACGAAGATGAGCATGCTGTATCAACTGCAACACTTGGCCCGCAGAAGTTGTAATAATACGATAACCGATTAGCCGCAATACTCAGCGCAGTACCAGTACCTAAATAAGCATTTTTCTTTTCATATTGCTGAGAAAGTAAAAAGTAATCATTTTGCGAGATACCAATATAAACCCCTACTTTTTCACCCGATAATTGCATCGGCGCATAACCCGCGGCTTCAATGGCATGGTAGCTGGTTTCTAGCAACAATCGATGCTGAGGATCTATATGCTTAGCTTCGGTTGGAGAAATACCAAATAAATTTGCATCAAATTGTTCAATGTCACTGATGTAACCACCTAAACGGGTATTATCCAAATGTGGGCATAACATGCCGCGAATTTCGTTTGGCAGTCCAATTGCATCTTGTTGGTTACATAATAGCTGCCAAAACGCCTCTATACTTTCAGCTTCAGGGTAACGACATGCCATGCCTATAATGGCAATGTCTTTGCCCGTGGAGTCCCTTAGAGGCTGAGCAGCTTCATTTAGTGTGGGTATAGCTGCGGGCATAGTGACTGTATTTGATGAGATAGCAGCGGTTCGGATCGCAGCAAATTGCCATAAATAATTAGCAAGCTGTGAAATAGATGGATAGTCATATAAAACTGTCGGCTCTAACTCAATATCATGCAATTCCATTAACTCACCCGAAATACGCACCGCCTTCATTGAATCAACCCCTAAAGATTGAAATGAAGCATCAACAGCAAGTGATTGCGGATCCATATCAACTTCCTGTGCAACGACGCTTTGCAACAAGTTAAGTAAATTTGCATGTTGCTCATTTTCAAGTACAGAGTGGCTGCTGAATATAGTTGCTGATTGTGGCTCAAACGTTTCGCTCTCAAAAGAACCACGCAATTGATAAAGTGGCGTTAGCTGCTGCGCTAAGTAATGACGTTTGTTTTCTTGACGTTGAATTTTTCCGCTAGATGTTTTTAATACTCGCCCAGGTTTTATCAGTACAACATCATAGGGCGTAATACCATGATGCTCTGTAATCGCTTGGATCACATCTTTACATATCGCTTCAGGATCAAGTTTACGAACCGCAGTACGTTTTACTTGTTGCACAATGACGAGCCGCTCTTGCTGCTCATACATTATTGAAAATGCCGCACCACCGTTATTATCAAGTGCAGCATTTGCGTTACTTACCGTCAATTCAATATCTTGTGGATAATAATTTTTACCGCGAAAAATTAATACATCTTTAGAACGCCCAGTGACGAACAACTCATCGCGATATACAAAGCCTAAGTCGCCAGTGCGTACGTATGGGCCATCGTTATCATCAACATAGGCCTGAAATATTTCTTTTGTTAATGCGGCTTTTCCCCAATAACCTTGTGCAACACTTGCACCTTTGATCCAAATTTCGCCGGTTTCGCCATCAGCACAGCGTTTATTAGTGTCAGTATTAACAATAGCCATTGTATGGTTGTGCCACGTAATCCCACACGACACCGCATAATAAGGCGAGTTATCAGATGATGTGTGTAAATCACAAAACGAATCATCATCGCCATGCGCTACGTTTGTTAGTTTACCTGCTTGTAATTCGGCAGTGACAAGGCGTAACACAGTTGGTGGCTGTGATAACTTCCCCCCGCTTGCAAATAAAGTTGTTTCCGCCATGCCATAACAAGGAGAAATACTGTCACGGCGAAAACCACCGGCTTTAAATTTCTCGACAAAGCGCTCCAACGTAGTCGCTCGAACGGGCTCCGCACCATTTAATGCAGAGCGCCAATGCGATAAATCGAGATTTTTTAAATCAGCATCTTTAACTGTATCGACACATAAATCATAAGCAAAGTTAGGCGCACTGGAGGTTACAGCTTTAGTATCACTTAACAGTTTGAGCCAGCGATACGGCTTTTGTAAAAAGTAAGTCGGATTCATCAAAGCCGCTGGGGCACCAATATAGATCGGATGCAAAATACCAAAAATAAGACCCATATCATGAAAGTGCGGTAACCAACTGACAATACCGGTGCTGTGATCATGACCAAAGGCTCGCTTCATCATTTCTTGGTTATCGAGAATATTGGCTTGGCTAACCATTACCCCTTTTGGCTCACCCGTTGAGCCAGATGTGTATTGCAGAAAGGCTAATTCGTCAGCTGCTACTTCGCAGTGCTGAAAATCTATAGTGTCAATTTGATAAGTGGGTTCAGCGTCAGTGGTAAAAATAGCTAAATCAGCCAATAAAGGTTCAGCTTCAAATAATGGACGTGCTATTTCATTAATTTTTTCTGTGGTCAGTGCACCTTTCGCACCGGCATCAACAACAATACTTCTTAAACGGTCAATATTTTGATTTTTTTTAGGAGGATAAACAGGAACAGCAACAATACCAACGTACAGACACGCAAAGAATGCCTCCACAAATTCAAAACCAGAATTAAATAATAATAATGCCCTATCCCCTTGCGAAAAATGCTCCTGCAAATGCCGAGCAATTTGCTTCGCACGTTCATCCAACTGCGCATAAGTGAGTGTTTTACAAGGTTGCAGATCGTCATAAAAATATTGATATGCAGTATCACTACCACGCGTGTTAGCTAATTTAACTAACCTAGCCGCTAAATTTATATTCATTCCATGGCCTATTTTGGTTTGCGGCTCACTGCAACACCAAAGCCAAAATAAAGCTCTGCACTTCTATAGCTTGGTTGCCTCAGTGTAAACCACTAAAATTGAAATATAATCAATTACATAGATTCATAACATTATTTAACGATTGCACATATTGTGATCCGCACAATATAAATAACGTATTGAAACTTAAAGGTAAACTAACCGCTAAAACCACCAGCTGCGCTAATCAACTGCACCTTAATTTTGCAATAACTTTCATTTAAAACTTGGTATATAAATACCAATAAATAAAGTTACTGTGATAAAAATAATTAATACTACGACAAAGAGAGTAGTACAAAAAAACCAGACCAACAAAAGCAACACAAAAAAAATATCCTAAAGACGTATTTATTGATCTACCTCAAGATTAACCCTATGTTACCTGTTCAATAAACACAAAAATATTACATACAATTAAAAAATAACTAACCAACCTTGATGAATGAGTTAAAGCAACAATTAGCTTTCTATCTATCTAGTAAATTAACATAACCGACCTATCCGTTATTTTCACCTTTCTTGCATGCGTATTATTAGGTTCTTTGACATACGTGGCTAAATATGACGTAAAAATCTATCAGATATCGAAACGCTAAACTCTTCTGTTGAACACCATGAGTTACCTTTGGTGATACAGTTAACTGGCAAAGTCAATACAATATTCTGCTGATTCTATTTGTACTTGAGTTGCATAAAAATCATTGGGTAACTGTAAATTATTTGGTATGTGGTCTGAATTAAGCGCGTTTAGATGAGCCATCAATGCTTGGCGCTTTTCAATCCACTCACTGGGAAAGCCCAAATTATCCATAAAATGTGACACAGCTCTGAACTCAAAGTAGATCGTTCTTCGTATCGCAGACCCTTCTTGTCTACCCGATGCATGAACTGTGTTTATATGATGAATTACCACGTCACCAGCATTGGCCGTAACATCCACACTCTTTAATTGATCATTAGATAATTGGCGCTTTAAATCACACACACTTGCTTGACTACAATGAGATTGCGGGATCACGGCTAATGCCCCTTGCTGCGCTATTGCATCATCTAAATATACCCCAACGGTAACAATAGGCTCTTGAGTTCTCACCGCCATATCGCGGTGCCAATCAAACCCGCGTTCATCTAAAGAGTTTTTAATCACAAGTGACTCATAGCTAGGTAATATAGCTTCGCCGATAATCGCTTCGACGTAACTCATTAATTCGCTTTGCGCTAACAAATAAGCAAATTGCGGCTGAAACTGAAAAAGTTTATTAATACGATAAACAAAGGGCTCATCTGCAGCTTGCATAACAGCAATATTATCAAATGGTGAACCGGCTAGATATTGTGACTTTGCATAAGCAACCAACTCATCACAAGAGTGCTGCAGCTTTACTAGTGTACTTGGTTTAAGCACCCGTTTAATTAATACAAACCCTTGCTGATCAAACTGTTCAACCACTAAATTGGTTTGCATATTTAATATCCCTTTTGAATATCTCTTTTTAATAAATACACAGCGACTTAAATTTGCTCAAATCGGTCGACCACATATTCGATGAATAACCTGACACGCAATGGTAAATGGTCACGATCCCGATATAACATAAATAAAGTGCGTGCCTTGCTTTGCCAATCAGGCAAAACATGCTGAAGCTCACCTTGAGCTATCATTGGTAATGCATAATAATCAGGAATATAACCAATCCCCAAGCCTTTTTTAACCGCGTGTGTGAGCATTTGTATTTCATCAAGCTCTAAACGAATGCCCTTACTGGGTTGAAAATCATAAGCGTCATCATTTTGTTTATTTACTAACTGCCAAATAGACATCGGCTGGCAAATCACAGCGCTTTTTGCACATAAATCAGTGGGATGCTTAACACTGGCGGCCACCGTCTGCGAATGACTGCACAAAATAAAATGAATATCTTTGAGTGGCCTCGCAATCCAATTATCAACCACCGTATTACCCACCCTAAACACCACATCCATTGCTTGCGCTTCAATATCAATTAAAGTATTCGAGAGCCTAATATCTAGTTGGATCTCAGGATATTGCAGTAAAAAATTATAAAAAATATCACTTAAAAATTGCGATCCAGCATTAATCGGTGCACTTATTATGATCTTGCCTTTAGGTTGATTCTTCTCGATATGGAGATCATCATTAATGCTATCTAACTCAGCAAACAATGCACTCGAACGTTGGTAATACAGCTCACCCATATGAGTCAGCGATACACGATGAGCATCGCGGTTTAGCAATCTAAGCTGTAGATCATCTTCAAGTTGTCGAATACGACGGCTCAATGTTGATAGTGGTACAGATAAAGCCAGTGCAGCGTCTTTAAAACTTTTTAAATGGGCAACAATACAAAAATAACGTAAATCATCTAGTGAATATCTATATTTCATTTTTGAAATCTACTCTCTTATTTTTGCTTGTTTATCCACATTATGGAAAGTAATACACTTGCCGCAACTTTTCAACATCTCTGGATATTGCTGATGAACTTCTCGGCCAACACAAAAGCTATTTTACTGCTGTTATTATGTGCATTTTTTTGGGGAAGTTGTTTTCCTATTGGTAAACATGCATTAAATCAAGTACACGCACTTACTTTAGTATTTTGGCGTTTTAGTATTGCCGCAATCTGCTTGGCTATCTACTTAAAAATAATTAACAGTGCAAAACCGACTTTAACGTTCAAGCAATGGGCTTGGGTGATTATTGTTAGTGCTGTTGGCGTAGGTGGCTTAAACCTCGGTTTATTTACTGGGCTGGAACATACCAGTGCCGCAAATGGCTCGTTAATAATGGCGCTGAGTCCACTTGCAACCTCATTAATAAGCTCAGTTGCAAAGCGCTCAATGCCTAGTGCAGCGCAATGTTTTAGCTTAATCGTTAGCCTATCAGGTGTATTATTAGTTATCACCAATGGCGACTTAGCCCTGCTTTTGAATATGCAAATCAATGACGGCGACAAAATGATCTTTTTAGGTATGTTAGCTTGGAGTTCATACACTTACTTTAGTCAAGGGATCAACCAGTACATGCCTGTGTTGCCTTATACGTTTGTTAGTATGTTAAGTGGTGCAACAATCATTGGCTTAATGTGTTTAATGACCGCCAATGTACACCCATTCAGCGAACTCATTAATAGCTCAATGATAGGTATTATCGATGTTATTTATATTGGCTTGTTTGGAACTGTTGCCGGCTACCTGCTGTGGCTTAATGGCATACGCCAACTTGGCTCAGCAAATGCATCGTTATTTTTTAACTTTGTACCTGTATTTGCCATGTTAACAGCATTTTTGATGGGCCAACCAATTACCGAACTACAATTAATTGGCATTTTTGTTGTGATCATCGGCTTATTACTGCCACGAATAGTTACCCTAAAACGCATTCCTGAACCTTGTAAATAACGAGTAATGTAGCACCAGCCATTATAGCGATGAGTTAACTGCAACGCTATCGCTATTAACCGCGTATTATTTTAGGATAAACAGCTAAGTGTGGCAGTTACTCTTTAAATAAAAAGAGTTACAATAATGCATTAGCAGCACACATATTTAAAACTACCGCCACCTTAATTTTTAAGCAGCTTTATCAACACCCGCCAATTTAGCCCCAAAAGCTATTATAATAAACGCACCCGCGCAGCCAATACTATAAAAATAACACTCACTAAACATGTTTCAAACACATAAAACTGCACACTTACATTTACATTTAATTCACAAAATAAAAACAATTAAAGTACAGATATAACTAACTCATTCATTGTTAGTTATCATTTTTTATTTTCATATTGATAACAATAAACTCAACTTTATCCTCATTATTGCATCAAATGGAAGGGCTATATATTTTACGCAATTTATTGGCATTGTTCGAAATTCACTCTAAATTTTGCTGTAGCAATCAGGTAGTTGATTATTTGCCAAGATTTTTATGAATCAAACATGCAATTAATCATTAGCTTTACATCACACCGTTGATAAATTAACTATAATAGGAAATAAAAATGAAAAAATGTAAATATGCAGCATTAATTGCCATTGCCATCTATGGCCAATACGGTATTGCTGAAGTCGATGAACTGACTATTATGCAACATGCCAACCAAGCAGCAAAAAAAACTACAATTGGTGCACAAGCCGATACTCATTTAAAGCTCTCTAAGCAATTTTTAAATATTCAAAACCAAGTAATCAGCCATACGATCAATCATCCCGGTGCTGATTATATAAAGGTACATTTTAGCCAAGTGCAACTCCGTGGTAACGCAAAACTAGTCGTCAGAAACCAAGATAACACTGAACGCTACGAATACAGTATTGGCAACATGAATGCAGCAACAATTGATGACGTTAAAGGTGATGACGGGGTACATTCGTTTTCAGCTATGTCGATCTCCAATGACAGCGTTATCATTGAATACTTCCCCGAGCCTACATTCAGTAAACAACAAAACCAGTTTGGCGTTATTGATAGTTATTTTTATGGCACCGAAAATGCTATAAATGCGAATACAGAGTTAAATAATGGCGATGAACCAGCACCATTATCAACCTGTGGCGTTAACGAACGAAAAGATGTGCAATGCTGGGCTGACTCCCATCCAACAGAGTTTGACCGAAGCCGGCCTGTTGCGCGCTTAGTGATCGGTGGGCGCAGTTTATGTACGGGCTGGCGCGTAGGCAGTGATAATAAATTATTTACTAATAATCATTGTATTGAGACCGCATCAGAACTTAGCTCAACGGAAGTATGGTTTAATTATCAAAATAAAAGCTGTAATGGCACAACTAGAGAAACCGTCGTAAAAGTCACTGGTAATGAGTTTTTTAAAACCGATTACACACTCGATTATACTTTGTTTAGTGTTAATGACTTTGCCACTATCGAGCAGTTTGGTTATTTAGGACTAGATGTACGAAACGCGCAACAAAGTGAGCACATATATATTCCACAACATGGTTCCGGCAATCCCAAAGAACTAGCAATAGAATCAGATCAAGACAATGATGGTTTATGCCAAATTAACGCACCTTCAACGAATGGCCGTGGCAGTAATACCGATATAGGATATTATTGCGACACCATTGGTGGCTCATCGGGTTCACCCGTTGTAGCTGCATCAAGCAATCGTGTTATTGCATTGCATCACTTAGGGGGCTGCTACAACAAGGGAGCTAAAATAAGTAAAATTTGGCCTCAAGTGGCCAGTTATTTTGATGGTACTGTGCCTATTGGCGATAATGATGGTAATAACCCTCCTCCACCTACAGCCCGTTTTGAATACAATTGTGAGCAATTGCAATGTAACTTTGATGCTACAAGTTCTAGCTCTTCGGGCACAATCACTAATTACAGCTGGAACTTTGGCGATGATCAAATAGACAGCGGAGCAACGGTACAGCATACCTTTATTTCTGCTGGAAACTACGACGTATCTGTCACCGTTCATGATAGTAATAACAACACCAATACACTAACTCAACTAGTCAATGTATCTGATGGTACGTCAACTGACATTGAGCTAAATAAAGGCCAAGTATTATCAGGTCTAAATGCAGCAAAAAACCAAGAAAGCATCTATTTTATTGATGTGCCAGCTGCTGCCAGTAATATTACCATGACCATATCAGGTGGTAATGGCGATGCAGATCTATACGTTAAGAAAGGTGCTAAACCCACCACTTCCGACTATGATTGCCGCCCATTTAAATTCGGTAACGAAGAAAGCTGTAGCGTAAACCAAGGAGAAGGACGCTATTACATTATGCTTAAAGCCTATAGCAGTTACAATGATGTCACTATCATAGCTGATTATGAAAGCAGCACACCACCTGCGGGAGACAACACAATTATTACCTCTCGCGCCTATGGATTTCCTGATTCTTGGCAAAGATACAGCTACGTGGTTCCTACAGGAAAAACATCTGTAACACTAAGCACCACTGGCACCCAAGGAGATATCAGCCTATATGTAAAAACAGATGGCGCGGTAACGCAAACGCAATATGATTGCCAGTCAAACAAAAGCGGCAGCAACGAAAGCTGTACCTTAGCCGTTAGCGCTGGTCTATCGTTACAAATCGGCTTACTTGGGATCATCAGTTATGACTGGGTTAAACTCGTCGCTACTGCAAAGTAAACAGCATCATTTTATTTGTAAAAACCACGTTAGCTTTGCCTAACGTGGTTTGTGTTCTTCAATTGCTAATTTTACGACAACATTAACATGACTGAGTCAGCTCGCTGCAATATTTATGCTCTTTAGCACGCATCAGGTTATGAGAAACCATTGAGCTTTCAGCAATTTGTGCCGCTTCGTATAAATCAGAAAGACCAGCTGCATCATTGTTTGCCATCATACGTGACACACCACGGTTGCTTAATGCAAATGACGTTAGTTCACGCACTTTCATACGTGGGCCATTACTTTGCTTTAGCAATGCAATTGCTTTTGTACAAATTTCATCTGCTTGCGCATAATTTTTTGATTTAACATTCAACGCGCAGCTGTTAAACGACAGCTCAAGTGGTTGTGGTGCCGTAGTCGTTTCAATAACCATTAATTTATAATCACTGCCACCAGCCATAGCAGCTGCTGAGCAAGTTAGTAATGAGCCAAGTGCAATAGTTTTGATGAGTGATAGTTTCATGATTATATTCCTATTTGCCTATTTGGTTTGAGTCGTGTCATGTCGTCTGCGTTGCCGACAACTGAACATTAGAGTGTTGGCTCAATGTCGACAAACGATAAAACTAAACCCGATAGGTGAAGAAAATTAACCTATAAACTTTAGTCTAATCACTTTGTCATAGTCTTACGTAGCCCGCGCTGTAAACAACTTTAAAATTGCCCTGTTTGAAGCCAAAGCAAGGAGCTGTATGCAAGCGAGCAAAACGACGCTGATAATGACCTACTTGTGCTGAAGAACCGCAACAAAACCATGATGGATGAAGTGATCATTTTATTCTTTTTTGGGTTGCTTGTTGTGTGTCACTTTACCCCCGCTATGCAACCTTAGATGCACAAAGGTTGGCAGGTCATGGGCTATAACGGCGCGCCCTGGTACTTTGAATTTGTGATTGTAGGTATTGTCGTTTCAACGCTTGAGTTAATGCGATTGTTTAGAGCGTTTTGGGAGAACAAGGGAAAAGGTAATAAAAGCGCTAGTTAGGAGCTAGCGCCTATAGCTTTAATTTTGTGATTTATCAATTTTTGAAATTAATGTATCAAGTACCATTAAGTCATTAGCTTTTTCCATATATTCATCACTATCTTCATCAAGTAATTTTAGCTCTGCTGTTTCTTTTTCAATCTGATTCTTGAGGGTACTTTTTATTAATCTAAGTTCTAATTGTGAAAACATAATTATCCTACTTCTTGATTTGGTACACCGATAAAACAAGGAATAGCCATCGAATCTAACTGATCAGTTCATTGTTAGCAATGTAATTATAAAGGGCTAAAGAAATTTAGCCCTTACATCTCGTACCTTAATATGACTTTTTTTTCCGAGACTAATGTATTAACCTTAGTTCTAACAATTTATAAAAAAACCGAAGGACAGGTATTGATTTCATAGATAAAGAATGGGGCTTCGAAGTCTCGAAAGAGACGTGTAAGTAATTACATTCGTGGCTAAAGCACACTCCTACTTATAGGGCCAAAAAGCTCAACAACAATTTAAATGTTGCTTTTAATTTAGAGCACTGATTTATAAAAATTTTAACGCTGATACTCACCCTTATTTTCTCGACCAAAAAACGCGCCAGCAAGCTTAACGCCTACGATAATGCTCTTGTAGCTCGCAGTAAAACTTTTCGGGCTAAAACTCAACCTACAATTGAATGCATTCATAGTTATGAGTTTTTAAGCAGGCTTTTCTTTAAATGATTAATTAGGTTTCGCAACACTCAAGCCAAGCTACCTGCGAGAGTATGATTACCATCATTTCATCATCCAAACCTATAAACTCCTGCGCCCATATGCCATAATCTAAATAATTCATGAATTTAGTAACTTGGCGGTATTGCAACCGTTTCAAGCTAACTTAAAGGGTTTTTAAATGGCTTATCAAGAGCAAAATCAAGCAACTATTTTTTGGCACGATTATGAGACCTGGGGGGCGAGTCCGCAAAAGGATAAGCCGAGCCAGTTCGCGGGTGTTCGGACCGATCTTGATTTAAATATTATTGGTGAGCCGCTGATTGAATATTGCAAACCTGTGGCTGATTATTTACCGCATCCTGAGGCATGTTTGATCACCGGTATTACTCCACAAGTGGCGATGCAAAAAGGTTTAGTTGAGGCTGACTTTATTGCTAAAATTCATGCTGAATTTAGTGTGCCTAATACCTGCGTGGCTGGTTATAACAGCATTCGTTTTGATGACGAAGTAAGTCGTTATAGCTTTTATCGTAACTTTTATGACCCGTACGAACATGAATACAAAAACAACAATAGCCGCTGGGATATTATTGATTTAGTGCGAGCGTGTTATGCACTGCGCCCTGAAGGCATTGAATGGCCGTTAAAAGAGGACAATAGCCCAAGTTTTAAACTTGAGCATTTAACCGTTGCCAATGGCATTGAACACGCTGCGGCTCATGATGCGTTATCTGATGTAACCGCAACAATTGCTTTGGCTAAACTAATAAAAGAAAAACAGCCTAAACTGTATAACTTCTTTTTTAGTTTGCGCGGTAAAAAAGCCTTAGCTGAGTTAGTTGATGTATTTAACATGACGCCGCTAGTGCATACTTCATCACGTATTCCTGCTACCCAAGGCTGTACCAGTTGGATTGCCCCGATGAGCTTTCATCCAACTAATAAAAATGCAGTAGTGTGTTTTAACTTAACCGAAGATCCACAGGTATTACTCGATTTATCAATTGAAGAGTTGCGCACCCGCCTTTATACCAAGCGCAGTGAGCTTGCCGATGATGAACTTCCGGTTGGCTTAAAACTGGTACATTTAAATAAATGCCCTATTTTAGCGCCTGCTAAAACCTTATTACCTGAAAACGCCGCGCGTTTAGGCATTGACCGTGAACAATGCTTAAAGAACTTAGCAATATTAAAAGCCAACCCAAGCCTTCGCGATAAAGTAACCGAGGTATTTAACGACAATCCCGACTATGGCAAAACCACCAATACTGATTACATGCTCTATGATGGTTTTACCAGCAACGCAGATAAAGCTAAATTTGCCATTATCCGTGATGCCAGCCCTGAGCAATTAGCGGGAATGCAGCTTGATTTTGAAGATAAAAAGTTTGATAACTTATTGTTTAAATACCGTGCCCGTAACTGGCCACAATCACTTACTCAAGATGAACTTGATCAGTGGCGTCAATATTGCCAAAACAAATTAATGCATGGTGAAGATCAACCCTCGATCAGCGCACAAGATTTTATGATCACCCTTGAAAACCTTGCCCATGAACACGATGATAACGAAAAGAATTTAACGATTTTAAAAGCGCTTTATAACTACGCGCAAAGTATGTAAAACGTGAAGCTGTAAGCTGCTTAATAAACGAAGCGCCTTAGTCAATATGATTAAAGGCGCCTAGTAACAATTTTAACATTACTTTTTATGCAGTGCTTCGATACGGGCGAGCAGGCTTGATGTGTCAAAACGCCCACCACCAAGTGCTTGTACGTCAGCGTAGTACTGATCGACCGTCGCGGTCATTGGTAAAGTGGCACCATTATTTTTTGCTTCATCTAACGCAATACCTAAATCTTTACGCATCCAATCAACAGCAAAACCAAATTCGTACTCACCTGCCCACATGGTTTTGTAACGGTTTTCCATTTGCCATGAACCAGCCGCACCTTTTGCAATCGTCTCAATGACTTTTTCGCCATCAAGGCCTGCTTGTTTGGCAAAATGTAAGCCCTCGGCCAAGCCTTGCACAACGCCCGCGATACAAATTTGATTAACCATCTTACACAACTGCCCAGAGCCAACTTCGCCAAGTAACTGGCTAAAACGGCTAAATGCCGCCATAACTGGTTGTACTTTTGCAAACACTGCTGCGTCGCCACCAGCCATGACTGTTAATACACCATTTTCAGCGCCAGCTTGACCACCCGATACTGGCGCATCAATAAACGTAATATCTTTTAGTGCCGCATTAGCGGATACTTCGCGCGCAACTTCGGCTGAAGTCGTAGTGTGATCGACTAAAATAGTGCCTGCTTGCATACCTTTAATCACCCCGTCAGCACCATAAACGACTGAGCGTAAATCATCATCGTTACCTACACACATAAATACGATATCTGCATGTTCTGCGGCTTTTGCTGGCGTTAATGCCACCTGACCTGCGTATTTCTCTGCCCATTGCTGAGCTTTTGCTGTGGTACGGTTATACACGGTTACTTGATGACCGGCAGTTGCTAAATGACCCGCCATTGGATAACCCATTACACCTAAACCGATAAATGCGACTTTCATTGACATAAAATTGACCTATTTCAGTGGTAACTTAAAAAGATAATTTGATTATCTCAACCGAACAGTAAAAAAGCGAATGAAAAAGTCTTCATTAAATTTCTTCATGGACGACATTAAGTAGGTAACCTATGGATAGCATATATCAATTCAGTGCTCCGCTTTATAACGGCGAAAATTTTGCCTTAAGTCAGTTACAAGGCAAAACGATTTTAATCGTCAATACCGCCAGTAAGTGTAACTTTTCAGTGCAGTTAAGCGCACTCGAAAAACTATATCAACAATATAAAGCGAATGGTTTTACTGTGCTGGCATTTCCGTGTAATCAATTTGATTACAATGAGCCAATAGACAACATTGATATTAAAGACTTTTATCAACAACAGTTTAATGTTAGTTTTCCTGTGTTTAGTAAAGTAATGGTCAACGGCCCTGATGCTCACCCGTTATTTAACTATTTAAAAGCACATACCCGAGGAATTGCACAAAATCGTGCTATAAAATGGAATTTCACCAAGTTTCTAATAAACTCTGAGGGACAATTGGCGGTACGTTATGCACCGCGCACTAAACCCGACACCTTGAAACAGGTCATAGAGAGTAATATTAATGATGCAACTAACGGTAGCGCTTTTCAGTTCGCAAAAATATGAACATGCATCTTTTGATGCCTGTTTAAACAATCAAACACGCATCAAATTAACCCATTTTGAGCAATCTCTTGATGCGAAAAGTGCCATACTCAGCCAAGGCTTTGATGCTGTATGCGTATTTGTAAACGATATCGTTGATAAAACGGTTATTGATCAGCTTGCTCAATTCGGCGTGAAATGTATTTTATTACGCTGCGCTGGCTTTAATAACGTTGACCTAGCTGCGGCACATGCCCATAACATCAAAGTATGCCGAGTACCCGCTTACAGTCCTGAGGCAGTTGCAGAGCACTGTGTGGCATTAATGCTTACCCTCAATCGCAAAACTCACAAAGCCTATAACCGTATCCGTGAAGATAATTTTGATTTAAATGGCTTGCTTGGCTTTAACTTATTCAAGAAAACCATTGGTATCATTGGCTGTGGAAAAATTGGCTTGGCTTTAGTAAATATACTCAATGGCTTTGGTGCAAATGTATTGGTTTGCGACCCATATGCAGTACCAGGCAATTATACAATTTGTGATCTAGACACTTTATTAAGTCAAAGCGATGTGATCTCTTTACACTGCCCGTTAACCGAGCAAACTCATCACATGATCAACGAACACGCTTTTGCCAAAATGAAGCAAAGGGTGATGCTTATAAACACTTCCCGCGGCGCATTAGTTGATAGCAAAGCCTGTATTGGCGCACTTAAAACTAAAAAATTGGGTTTTTTAGGGCTGGATGTGTACGAACAAGAGTCAGAACTATTCTTTAAAGACCGCAGTGATGAAATTATGCAAGACGATGTGTTTTCGCGTTTGGTAAGTTTTCCAAACGTACTGGTCACCGGCCACCAAGGCTTTTTTACCAAAGAAGCATTGAGTGAAATTGCGCAAATCACCGTAAATAATGCACTTGAGTTCGCTAATAACCAACCACTAAGTAATGAAGTTAAATAAGAGGTTGATTTAGGTGCTAGGTAAAAGTTTAAAAACTAAGGCAGAAAAAATCAACCAAGTTAGCTTGGCTTAAGCCTGTTAAGTTGCATAAGCTGAAGTAACAAATATCTGTTCTAACACTTTTAACCAAAAAACATAGGGGTCAGGTTCGTTGCTTCAAAAAAACATAGGGGTCAGAAAACATAGGGGTCAGGTTCGTTGCTTCAAAGAAAACATAGGGGTCAGGTTCGTTGCTTCATAATACTACTCAACACTACTCATATACCAATACCTGAACAATCATGACAAAGTATTATAAAGTAAGTGATCTTACCCCTATTTTTTATGCCTCATATGATGTTTTTGTTCATCAGCTCCCACTTACTTTTATAAAGAATGCTAGCGACTTCCTCCAAACTATCTCTCGCGATTTAGCCCTTGCCATTTGCGAGTGTCTATCGTTTAATAACAGCATGTTATTTAAGCGGTGATCTTCCTACAGAGGACTTTCACCTCATAAGTCAATACCCATGTCGGGCGTACACAAAGCGCTGCACGCGGATAAATTACTCGCTTCGCTCCTAAAAATTCTGGTGAGTGGGCCGTTAGCCGTCTATGGAGTTCTATTTGAACAATCGAATTATTTTTACAGGTGGACCTGGCTCAGGTAAGACCTCAGTTATCGAGCTGTTATGTCATATGGGGTACCAAAGTGCACCAGAAGTTGGGCGTAAAGTTATTCAAGCCCAAGTAAAATCGGAAGGTAGTGCATTGCCTTGGTTGGATAAGACAGCATTCCGAGATGAAATGGTTCTTGAAGAAATCAACAATTACGAGAACTTTGGTGATGCTGAAATTACGTTTTACGACCGGAGCATAATCGATTCGTATGGGTACAGTAAACTTGAATGCCTAACTATTTCGGAACTTTTGTTGGTTAAATGTCGTGAATTGGGTTATTGCCGTAAAGTTTTCATTTTCCCTCCTTGGGAAGAAATCTATGAAAATGATGCTGAGCGAAAGCAAGATTTTGATGAAGCCCTTGCGACATATCATGAAATGATGAATGCCTATACAAAGTTCGGGTATGACTTAATTGAAGTTCCAAAGGCATCAATTAAAGAAAGAGTACAGTTCATCGTTGGTCAATTAATCGACGGCTAATCGGGTAGCCAGAGGTCTCTAACCTCCAGCCCCCACACCACCCATCATGAACCGAACTAAAAACTAACGCACAACTAACGCACAACTAACGCAGACAGCCACTCTTATTGAACAAGCAAAACTGTGTCACTAAATTTACTCTTTTAGGCTAAAATATATCTTTTGCTACTTGGTTACTTTCACCTCATCCATTAAATGGGTCATTGTCACTATTAAACCTAAATTACATGCATGACAATTACTGCATGATGCAGTTTTAAATTTTTACTGAGTAGTTTGATCCTCATGCAAGTAACTTTTCACAGTTACTCATATTCGCTCTTCGTTTCCTTCCTAAATTATCACAATAGCTTTCATGTGACGAAGGTCTTCCAACAGCGCCATGGAACACGCGGGTAAATTGCGTTGTGAGTTTTAACCAGTTCTCTGGGCTAATATTGACTCGCTCTAATAAAGGAAGGGATGTGTTTTCAATGTATCCTCGCTTATCTTCTCGCATTACACAGCCCGTTAATTCAACAAGTTCAAGGTACGATTTAAGCTCAAACGGGAGTCCTTTTGGCATTCTTTGACGTGGCATCCCTGCAAAACGTAATAGCTTTTTAGGTTGCTTGCCTGTTGATGCGCTTTCAATACGTTTTTGTACGCTGGTATAGATTGATTCTTCTGGCGTGTTGGCTATTTTTGCTCTTATTGGGTTTAAATCAACATAGGCCATACAGGCTGCAAGTGCAGCTTCATCTAGTAGAGCTTGTGATTTAAAGCGACCTTCCCAGAATCGGCCTGTGCAGTTATCTTCTTTATTGGCTCTGCGGGCAATATCTTCATTTAACAACCGCATAAACCAGCTAATACTGGATAACCGCTCTCGATATTGCTCAACCGTTTGATTAAAAAAGATGAGCTCTGATTTACTTAATTTTTCACCTTGCAGATACTTTTTCGTCAATAACGTACCTTTACACAGCTTATGCCAGCGAATAACAATCGCTTTATCATTAAGTCTATTGGCTTTTTTATCATCAACATACAGTACTAAATGCGTGTGGTTACTCATCACTGCATACGCACACACATCAATGCAAAACACCTTAGCCAAGGCGAGTAGTTTATCTTCTACCCAGCCTCTGCGGTGCTCATAGGACTGACCTGTAAAACGGTCTTCACCGCATAAAAAAGCACGGCGTACACAGCGTGAAATACAATGATAGTACTTTGTATCAATCAAACTTACTTGACGCTTTCTTGCAATTGCCATGGAACACCCTATTTGTTTTTCATACTAACTTAAAGCTAGTAAAAAATAGGGGAAATACAAACTTTAGGATGGGTGTCATCTTTGTTCTTTCATTTGTTTTTCATACTAACTTAAAGCTAGTAAAAAACAGGGGAAATACAAACTTTAGGATGGGTGTCATCTTTGTTCTTTCATCTTTTTTCATCTTTGTTCTTTACATCTTGACTTCAGACTTACTGCCTTAACGCTCATAGCACATCTGTAACAGTCAGACTTGGTTGTAATGGGGCAGAAACGAGTTACGCCTGAAGGTCTGATTTTGGCACATCTGTGACAGCCAGACTTGATTGAGTCCTATTTATCGGTTCTGACAAATCAAGTTAAGACGTAATCACATAGGTCCCTTAAATACGTCTACTTACATTTTACGGATAGCATTTATTTTATTAATCTTCTTAATAACTCCTGACTCAAAAAGTTGCTGCGCGCTGGACTTGAGCAATTGAGTTTCCTCAAGCGTTATATGCTCTTTAATGATTAAGTTTGCATAGGTAGTTTGCAGCCGGTTTATTGCACGGGTTTTCTTTCTGCATTCAAAGCACTTTGTCGCATGTGCATCAATCCAAAACTTTAATTCTTCAAACCAATATTGCTGCTCTTTAGCAAAAAATATAAACGCTCTATGGCAATCGACACATTGCTCTTCTATATCAACATAGAGTTGCCTTGGATATAAACTGTCACATTGCTTTTCGATAACTGCGGGGATTGCCGTCTCAGGAAAGTAGCGAACACTTTTATACCACCAAAAGGCATTATCGATTTCTTGCTTTGTATAACGATTACCAGAGAGGATTGGCTCGCTGCCATATCTTGGGTGGTTTATATAATTGGTCATCTTAGCTATTGACCCAGCACAAAAAGGATGGCTAAAGCGCCGAGTGCTAGAGCAATAATTAAACCTATATTTAGTTTACTAAATAATGGTGAAGCAATAGCGTCTTCTTCTGCTGAGCCGCTTACTGACGGTTTACTGTCATGGGTTTGATCTACTGTTGGTCTTGCTGGCAGTTCGCTGTCTGCAAGCTGCTGTAAAGTCATTACAACCTGTTCAACATTAACATGGTCGCCATTTGCAATCGTTATATTCTCAATAATGCCACTGCAGTCGGCCATTATTTCTAAAACAACCTTTTCAGTTTCAACATCAAATAACACATCACCGGCATAAACGAGTTGGCCTTCACTAACATAAAGTTTAGCGATATCTGCTGTGTGTATTGAGTCTGGAAGCGTGGGTACTTTAACATCTATGTTCATAATTCCTCCTTGGATATAATACCAATCGACTTAAGTATTTAACCATTCTAGCGAGCGAGCTAAATGGTCAGTAACTTAAAACGATTGGTATAACACTATGTATTAACAATTAAAACTAAAAAACTGACAGCTAAATTATCAACCAAACGCGACATTAGCGAACACGGCGCTCATCAGTATCGGACACACATAACGTATGTACTGAGCAAACCAATAACGCATGCCACTTGCAGCCTCATTTAATTGATTACCACGGCGCCACAACCACCCTACAGTGATAAAGTAAAATAAGCCCATAAGCGGTAATTGATACTGAGTCAGTACCATGATCACTAAACCAAATAGCCAATCAAAATTGAAAATAATCAACGATGACGCGGCTAAAACCGTTAAGCTCACTAAAAACGTCGCTTTTTTACGCTCTACTTGATGGTTTTCAACTAAAAAAGCCACTGGAATTTCAGTTGATGAAATAGTCGATGTGAGTGATGCAATCGACATAAGTACAAAAAACAGTAAACCAACCAATAAGCCAATTTCGCCCATAGTATTAAATAACTGCGGTAGAATTGCGAAAATTAGTTGCCCTTCTCCCACTAATTTTCCACCACTAAATACTTGCACGCCATTGTGCTGCGCCACGTAAATTGCAGGAATAATTAATAAACCCGCTAAAAAGGCAACCCCTGTATCAAGTAACGCTACCGACGCGGTTAACCGCGGCAAATTAGCATCAGGCTGCAAGTACGAGCCATAAATCATCATACAACCGACACCCAGTGACAGTGAAAAGAACGCCTGCCCCATTGCCGCAATAATTAAGCCTGGATCGAGTATTTGGCTAAAGTCTGGCACTAAATACGCAGCAAAGCCTTCACTTGCGCCATCAAGCGTGGCTATATAAGCAATTAGCACAACGAGTAACACCAATAGCATCGGCATTAACCGTCGCGACCATGTTTCTATGCCAGATTTAACACCTTTGAGAATAATACTCGCAGTGAGGATCAGCATCAGTGGTGTAAATACAAAATTACGTGCCATCGAATCCGTGTGTAAAAACGTACTGACGGTGGTAAATCCAAAAAAGCTAGTAATGGGTTCAAAGGCATAAGCAAGCATCCAACCTGCGACAATTGAGTAAAAACTCAGCATTACAATCGCACCGGCTAAACCTAAATAACCAGCAGCAGCGCCTACTTGCGGTGCTTGCTCTTGCCATGCTTGTCTAAGTGCTTTAACCGGATTAGCTTGCGCTTTATGACCTAAGTACAACTCAGTGTATAAAGCTGGCAAGGCTAAAAAAAAGATAACTATAAAATAGACTAGTAAAAACGCGCCGCCGCCATGATTTGCCGCTTGCGTGGGAAATCCCCAAATATTACCTAATCCAACTGCAGCGCCAGAAGCTGCTAAAACAAAGCCAAGGCGGCTTTGAAAACCATCACGCAATTGTGCCATACATCTACAAATCTGTTATTATTTTCATTATTGTGAATTAAACCATATTTAACTCTCACAGAGTAATAAATTTGCCTTGGCTTAATTAACCAGCGCACAACCGCACAAAATATAAACATATTTGTTCTTTTATCACTTTAATTGTGGATTTTATGCCTGCGTTATTTTTTCAACAGCAACTCGTTATCACCAAACACAGCGTGCAGCCGTTCAAATTGCATAGTTGTTTATCCCACTCTAATGGTTTTGTGGGTGCTGCATTAAATGTAGAACGAATTGAATTTGGTTTTGATATTGAAAAAATAAACCTGAAGCGCCCATTTGCAAAGCTCGCTAAGCATTTTTATCATCTTGATGAGGTAAATTTAACAGCGCTGAGTTGTCAATATCATGAGTTTGATATCAGTGTGGTAAGTGACAAGAGCACTGACTGGCAGTGCTCTGTGGTAAATTCACCGCCCAATTACGCGGCGTTTTGAACTTCTAATAAACGGCTGTGGATCGCTTGCACAACAAAGTCTGACTCGCTCTGCTCCACTAAAAAGCACAGGTTATGTTTACTTGCGCCATGACAAATTAAGCGAATATTAAAATCGCTTAATACATTCATTAAGTTAATTTCTTGCTGACGTAATTGAATTTGTGAACCAATTAATGCCACTAAGGTTAAATTGTTCTCAACCGACACGTGGCAAAACTCCGCTAACTTATCAAGGCATTCTTGATCAAGCTCAGGACGCGAGGCATTTGGTGCATTATCTAAAGTAATTGCAACACTTATCTCTGAGGTAGTTACCAAATCAACCGAGATATTAAACTCACTTAAAATTGTAAACACGTGGGCTAAAAAGCCACTAGCTAAAAGCATTTCGGGGCTTTTTAAGGTTAACAATATTTGATTTTTACGCTGCGTGACAGCACGAATTCCGGGGATTTGTGATTTCTCACGTTCGATCCAAGTACCACCACGTTCAGGCTCACGGCTAGAACCAACAAACACACTAATATGGCTGCGGCTCGCAGGTAAGATAGTTGCCGGATGTAATACTTTCGCCCCAAAGGTAGCCATTTCGGCCGCTTCATCAAAACTTAAACGCTCAATCGGCGTAGCCTTAGCACATAAGCGCGGATCGGTGCTAAAAATGCCCACGACATCAGTCCAAATGTGCACGCTTTTAGCGTTTATAGCTTCGGCCAGTAATGCCGCACTGTAATCTGAACCACCACGACCAAGTGTGGTAGTTTGACCATGTGCGTCGCTGCCTATAAAGCCTTGAGTTACAATAACCTGTTCAGCTAATAACGGAATTAAATGCTCTTTTGCGGCCATTGCTGTTGCAGTTACATCTGGGGTTGCTTTAGAAAACTGGCTATCAGTTTTAAGCACTTGGCGTACATCAAAACGCACCGCATTTAAGCCATTTAAACGCAGTACCTGAGTAAATAAATAGGATGATAAACGCTCACCAAAGCTCAATAACTCATCATGTTGTTGCTTTGATTTTAGTGGCTCACTGGCAAGTGATTTAAAAGCTTTAATGGTTTCATCAAAGCCATGAGCTAAATCAGCATCCAACGACAGTTCATTTAAAATAGCGTCTTGAATAGCAATAACGCCAGCAATGTTCTCATTGCGCTCATCTGCTGATAAATCTTTTTTACATAAGGTCACAAGGTGATTAGTCACTCCTGCGCTGGCACTGACGGCCACTACTCGTACGTTGTTATCGGCTACAATAATTTCACTGCAACGGCTCATCGCTTCAAAGTTAGCCACACTGGTGCCACCGAACTTTGCGACTACGTAGTCTGATTTTTGATTTTGTGCTGACTGTTGCAAGTTAGTTGCAGCTAATTGGGTATTCATGTCGTCTCCTTTTGTGGCATTCATACCACGATAAAACAAGAAGAACTTGGCAAGGGGGTGCTCAATAAGAAAAGTCCACTGCCAGAAGCTCTCCACCTAATTGGTGACAGTTTTGAGGATTCAGCCCCATAAACCGAAAAACCACTGTGACGTCCAGTTGCTTTCCTCGGCGAGTACTTCCCTCTTTAATGATCACAGGCATACGTCGCCTCACATTAAGTACCTAAGTACCGCACCTCTTCTGAATGTTAGATTAATTACGTAAATTATTAGCAATTAAATAACAAAACCCGCTATTAAGCGGGCTTTGAAAGTTATCGTTTAGACGTCTAGCTGTCAAGTTGTTTTAAATAATAAAAGCAATTAAATAAAGCTACCTGCTAAATACGATCCCATATAACCGACTGTATAAGCGATTAATAAATACACCGACATACGTAAATAACTCATAAAGGTAAGCGCTTTTACTTTACTCATAGCGATAATACCGGCAGCCGAGCCAATAATAAGCATGGACCCCCCCACCCCAGTTGCATACGTAAACGACAACCATTGTTGTGGACTCATAACTATTTCAGCTTTAAGTAACGCAGCCGTTAGCGGTACGTTGTCAACCGCAGCTGATAATATACCCATTAAATAATTAGCGTATTGTGCTGGCATTAACTCGTAAAGATGAGTGAACTTAGTGAGCATACCGACTTCTTTCAGGGCGCCTACAAGTAATAATACGCCAACGAAGAACAGCAAAGTGTCGTATTCTATTTCGCGAATGTAATCGATGATTTTTTTATTCACATCTTTTTTGCGCATTAAAAATTGCGCGACTAAAAACATCAACGACAAACCAAATAAGAAAGTTAACAAAGGCGGCACATGATAAAGCACGCTTAACGTTAATGTCCCAACAATCGTTGATAAGAAAATCACTGCAATAGTGATATCTGTTTTCTCAATGCGGCGGTCCTCTTGTTTGGTAAACTCAACTTGGCCGTTGAGTCCAAATGACAGCATAATGGCCAATAGCGCCACGCTAAATAACGCAGGCACAACCAACAATAGCAAGTGACCAATGGTAACTTTGTCATCAAGGAAAATCATCAAGGTAGTAACATCACCGGTAATTAACGACACTCCGCCCGAGTTCACACTAAAGATGATAAGCGTAGCGTATTTAATTAGCTTTTTCGGATCGAGTTTTAACGACATCACCACCGCAAGGGAAATTAATGTGGCTGTGATATTGTCTGAAATCGACGAAAATAAGAAGGAGAACCCGCCAATCAAAAACATCAGTTTGCGTTCGCTAATAGCACTGGGCATTATCTTATGCACAATATTTTGGATAAAACCTTTGGAGTTCAAATAGGCTACAAAGGTCATTGCAGCCATTAAAAACAACCAGAGTGTGGCAATCTCTAAAATATTGTGGTCAAGTTGATGTTGTACGTTTTCGGGGCTTTGCCCGTGAAGCGGCGAGATAAATAAGATAATCCAGCATAAAGTACCAAAGAAAAGCGTAGTTTTGGCCTTGTTTACATGGATAATATCCTCTATAACGATGAGCACGAATGCTAGCGTTATCAGGGTTAGGATAATTGCAGATACCATGGTGTTTGAACAACCTTTATAAAAATGTAAAAATTGTATGTTATGAGCCGCAGGACGACACGGCGCGCAGTCTAGCACCAAAGACTGTATAAAACTATTGCAAATTCATCTTTATAAGACAAATCGCTGATAGTCTGTACCTAGGCTATACAGTATTAATTAGAGTTACTGGAGCTTTATGATCCCAGCTAAAAAGTTACTAAATACCCTCACAGAGCATTGGGGAATGTTAGAACTGCTATTTAAACGTTTTAAGATGGCTGATTTCAGCTTAAAAGACGTACAAAATGCGATCAAACAAAAACAGCCAACGTGGTCCAATGAGCGCATTTACAAAGAAACCAACCGCCTTTTAAACCAAGATATTATTATTCCCTTGGCTAAATCGTCACAACTTGAAATTAACCGTGCAATTGCAGATTTTGCCACTTTTTTATTGCAGGAAGAACATTTAGGCTTGGCGCAAGAAATTAGCGTGCTGGTTGAAGATTTAGCCCGTTTGGGTAACCGTTTAGACAATGCCGGTAGTATTGAAGACTACGACGAGATGCGCCGTTTTAGCCGCATTATGGATGATCGGGTGCGTAAAATAATGAAACTATTTGCCCACAACGAAAATGCCATTTTAAATATTGTTGAACAAGCAAAAGCTAATAATGCGGTGCAATCATTACAAAAGCGTTATCAAGCGGTGATTGAAGCGTTTGATGAATACATTGAACCAATGCTTGAAATGGTCGATATTCGTGGCGATTTTCATGCTTGTTTTAATACCATCGAAACACAAATCAGTACGCAAATCGAATATATTGAACGCAGCGGTAAAGCTTATCAAGATAAACGCATGCTTGAACGATTACGTACCCGAATTTTAGAAATGCATTTAGTTGGTCGCGAAAGCCTGCGTAAAAGTGCCGATATGCTAATGCCACTGCGTGAAGAGTTGCGCCGTAATAATATGATCACTCGTCAAGCAGCTAAAGTACTTGGTTTAGTACGTAAAAATGGCGTTGATAATATGCTCAGCGCCGTACAACCACATTTTGTCTCCGACACGCAGCGGTTCTCATTGGGGCAACAGCGCCATATGGTCGCTTATATGGCTGCACTTGTTGAGTTTGAACACAGTGAATACGAACTTCCAGATCAACAAGATGTGCCTGCTTTTGTTACGCCCAATATTCCAGATTACAATAATGTTAAAGCAAACTTTAAAAAACGCTTCAATGCTAAACGTAAAAAGCCACAACCATTATTGACCTTTTTAGAGCAAAGCTACCCCGACCTTGAAGCCGACGAAATGCTGTTTTTATATCAAAAGCTGGTAAGTGACACCGATATTGAAATCAATCAAAGTGATGAAAAAATGCGCGTAAAAATTGCCGGGCAACATTTTTCTCTTTTCCCTTTTAATTCTAAGCCTATTGACTCTCAGCAAACACCTACAGTGGATGAGTAACCGTTATGACACAGATAAATTTAGATGAACTTAGTCATCTACAAGCAATTAATAAAAAATTAGTCACCGGCTATCACATTAGCGAACAAGATACCGTAATGTGGCAAGAGCTTGACCAACAAATTGATTATTACCGCGCATTATTCAACGCCCTTGGCCACGATTTACAACATGACAGCCGTGGTTTTTATTACTTTGCCAGCGATGAAAGTACACCCAATATGGGGAAAATTTCCCGCGCGATTGCCTTAACCATTTATATCTTAATTGAGCACTATGCAAACTCAGGTAAAGACCCAATGCGTGCCCTATTTGATGAAGTGAATGATTTAGAACTGATGCAAACTTTAGTGCAAATGAACAAGCACTTATTTGATCAACTCGAAATTTTTTCAGGATCAGACCTACGTAAAGACGTGTACTTACGCATGATACGACTTGGCCTTGCCCGTGAAGTAGAAGGCGGCTTTATGCTGCAAGCACCTATCTACCGTTATATTGATGCCTTAATGGAAGTAAACGAAGAAACCTATATTGGAGAGGACGAATAATGAAAAACCTATACGGCCTCAGTAAGCTGGCATTATTAAACACCGCCGGTTATGCCAAATGTGTGATCCCGCTTGATAAAAGCAGCTCAATTTGTGCACCAAATAACACCGGTAAAAGCTCGGTGATCAATGCTCTACAATTTCCGCTTATTAATGATTTACGCCTAACAGAATGGGACGGTCATGATTTAGACGAAACCCGTAAATTTTATTTTTCGTCAGATCAATCCTATATTTTACTCGAAGCCGACCTACCCCATGGCCCGGTGGTGATTGGTGTAGCTGGGCTTGGTAAAATTGCCGGTTACGCACATCAGTTTTTTTGTTACCAAGGCAAGCTTGATCTTGAGCAGTATACTCAAGGTAAAACCATCATTAAGTTCACTAAACTGTTTAATCATTTAAAAGAGCAAGGCTTTAACCCTATCGAGCTTAAAGCGCAAGAGCTCAACGCGCTATTAACGGGTGGTGCCACGCCATTTGACGGCGACATTAACTTAAAGATGATCCCGCTTAACAACGTGCAAGATTCGGCAATTTATAAAGAAATTTTCCGCCGTATTTTGAACCTGCATAAATTAGGCGCTGCCGACGTAAAGCGCTTTATGTTACGCGTATTTGAACGCCACATGTCAAACTCAAAGGTCGATTTTTATGAAGTATGGCGTCGCTCCTTTGATAAAGTAAACCGCGCAAAACGTGAGCTAAAAGCACTCGAGTCGATGCAAGAACCTATCAGCGCCCTTGAATCTATGCTTGAAAACCAAACCGTACTCAAAGGTAAATTAGCCGCATACGCCCCCAAAATTGACCAAGCATTAATCGATTTTGATAGCTACCAAGAGGCGCAATTGAGCGAGCTTAATGTTGCCCTTGAAGACATTGAACACGAAAAGCACGAGTTTGAACAAAAACAACAACTTTATGTACAACAATCGCGCGATATTGAACGCAGGCAAACACAAATAGAGCAATGGTTTTTAGACTTTGGTGCTCTAAAATCTGAATTTGAATTGGTTAACATGGCAACCTTAAAAGTAAGCCTTGGTCAATTAAAGCAAGATTACGAGTCACTATCGCATTCTATCAACAGTGCGCAAGGGCAAAGCCTGCATACTCTTGATTACCGTATTAGTGAAACACAAAAGCAGATCAAAAGCTTAAAGCTGCAGCTTAAAAATCTTGAGTTTAATTTATTTACCCGTATGCGCGAGGATTTATCACTTAAAGAAGTTGAAGAGATCTCGCGTATTCTAAACCCTGACATTCTGTCATTTGCCACCACCAGTAATGGTGATATAGATATCACTGATGAAGATGCCTTTGGTACATTTTTAGAGCAATTATCAGATAACGTGAAAGGCGGCGTGCTTACCCTGCCAGGCGCGACCATCAAGCTGAAAAAACTGTCACCGGTACAGATGCAAAGCGGTGAAAATAAAGAGCAACTTACTGCGCAACTCAGCGCCCTTGAACAGTCACTCAATGAATTTAAGCAACAGCGTGATGTGGCCGCAAATGTGGCCGACAAACAAAAAGAAAAAGATGCCTTATACGATGAACTCATGGCAGCAGAAAGCGCACTTAAACGCTTTGAACAATTCCAGGTTATGCTGCAATCTATTGATGCACAAACACTCTTAAAAGAGCAATTATTGGCTGAACGCGAGCAAGTTGATAGCTACTTACAAGATATTCAAAATAACAGCGGTTCAATTAGTGATCGACGCTCGATTATTAAATCGAAAAAAGATTTAATTTCACGCCAAGCAGAGCGCCTACGCCAAGTGAAATCTGAACGAATTGACCACACGCTGGATTTATATAGCGGTAAAGTCACCCCGTATATGATTGATGTGCAAATTGACTTTGATAACCTCAGTGACTTAGTTCATCACTTTAATAAAGATTGCCAAGAGCTGCGTAATTTTGATATCAACGTTCGTAATACCTATTTGCATATTTACAATGCTGGTATTACCAAATTTGATAACGAAAACGACGAGTTTAGTAAATACCAGAAATTGATTGGCGCGTTCCATAATATTGATAACGAACGTGATGCGGTTGAACGCCAAGCCCGGGTTGCACTCACAGAAGTAGCCGCGACGATTAAGGGACTGCGTGAAGATTTAGACAGACTGCGCCGTGAAATGAACAGCTTCAATAAAGGCATTAGTCAGCATCGTATTTCAAACTTACAAGCATTTAAAATTAACGTGATACCACGCAAAATGTTGGTTGATAGTATTGATACCATCATCAGTACCTCAAATCAGTTTGAACAAGGTGATACGCTGGATTTACTCAGCCAAGAACCCTACAGTGAAAGTGCTATCAACGAAGCAAAAGATCACTTAATTAAACTTGCCTCTGATAAAGCCGGTTTAACCCTTACTGACTTATTTGATATTCGCTTTGAAGTAGTAAACCGTGCAGGCGAAACCGAGCATTTTGAAAAGATTGATTCGGCTGGCTCAAACGGTACGCGTATCACCATAAAATTATTATGCGGCATGTTGTTTATCCGCTACTTATTAAGCGACCAAGAGCAAAACTTATACCGCATCCCAATTTATATTGATGAAGCGGCCGATATCGATCCGCAAAATCAAAAAGCAATTATAGAAACCGCACTCAGCTTTGGTTTTGTGCCTATTTTTGCCTCGGTGAAACCACAAATTAGCTGTGATTATATTGTGCCAATTCGCTCCGTTAAAGACGGCGCACAAAACTGGGTAGATGAAAAGGATTGGATAGAAGTAGAGCATGAATAAGACAATAGCCACGTTTGTGTAAATTAATACATCATTCAGTCAAGGACGACTAAACTAACCAGTACTTATCATGTATACAAATTACAGTTAAAAAATAACATTTCCTTGAATTAATTCTATGTTATGTTATCAAACGAAAAGTAATTAAATTTGCCAAGGAGCAAACTCCATGAAAAATATACTAATTGCAGCTGCTGTATTACTACTAGCAGCGTGTGCAAAAACGCCTGATATTGACTACGACAAATCTGTGGACTTTGGTAACTACAAAACATTTGCTTGGTTTCCACAAGCGACCTTGGCTGACGCTGGTAACTATCAAATCAGCCCATTGATGGAAAAACGTGTGCGTGAAGCGGTAAATGCACAATTACAAGCAAACGGTATGACACCTGCCGATGAAGCATCAGCAGATGTATTAATTAACTATCATGCCTCTGTTGATACTAAAGTTGACGTTGATACATTTAATGTAGGTTACGGTGCACGTTGGAACTACTGGGGCATGGGTTATAACACGCAAACAACAACTCATGAGTATGATGTGGGCACTTTAGTCATTGATGTTGTTGATCGTGCCTCTAACCAGCTTGTTTGGCGTGGTGCACGCGAAGGCCGTTTACAGAAGAAGCAATCTCCTGAACAGCGTAACGAAGCAGTAAGAGAAGCTGTTGCGACTATTCTTTCTGGCTTCCCGCCTGAAAAACTAGCACAATAATCTGCTATAAATAATTTTTTAAAAGCTCATTTTTAGTGAGCTTTTTTGTTAGTAAATCAGTCTAATATTGTTTTTAAATAACATTTAATAATTCCAAAACCTCAATTCAAAACAAAAGAAATTTAAATAACAAATAAAATATGTTAGATTATCGGAAATATTTAAAGGAATAAATAATATGTCATTAGATCCTACTTTCGTACTTAAAATTCAAAAACTATTCCCAAAAGATATACTTCGAGAAATGTACGCTTCCCTTGACTCAGATCCAGAGTTTAGACACGCAGGTGTAATTTTTGAAGCTGAGAAAGAAAGATAGTATTGCTAAACTTTCAGTAAACCCAGGTAGTTTACTTTTGAATCCAAACAGCCACTACAATAGTAAAGTGCTCCGAGCAAGCTGTAGAGCAGACAGAAAAACATTTATATCCGCGAATTTGTATTCCCTAAACAAATGAAGGTCGAACAAAGAATAGATAAGATTAATTCTTCGTTATAGGATGAAACTACAACCATGGGTATTTCATGCGTTGGCGCAACTTCTGGTTGGGTTTTAGTTTTCGCCGAAATGGGTGGCGGAGCTGCAAGTCTTGGCGCTACATGGGCTGCAATTCCATTAACTTTAACCTCAACTACCGCTGCAACTTTTCAATGTGGTGTGGGTGCTGGGCGTGTATTTAACCATTTAAGTGGTAATGCAGAATACAACCAATGGCTTGATGCATCTCCTACTTTTTCAACTTTGATGGTTACTTTAGATGTCATTCAAGTTGCCGATTTAACTAAAGCAGGATTAGAAGCTGGTTCATTGTTAGTTAAGTTTAGTCAAAATAAAGCGTTAGGGCAGAATAAAGCGTTAGGGCAGAATAAATTATTAAAAATGTACAAAGGAATGACTCGTGAAAACCGTAAAAAGCTTGCTGTTGAAATTTTAAAGCTTAACAACAAAAAGTTAATTAATAATCAAAAACTCCTAAAACAAGTTCTGAGAGGTCAAACTCTTTTAGATGATGGTACTAAAGCAACAAAAGTTTACACCCAAGCACAAGTCCAACGATTGATAAGAAGTTCTTTTTATAAAGCTTTTTTAACTCGATCATCAATGGCAACTGGTGTTGGAACTGCTGCTACAATATATGGAAGTGCCCGCACCTTGCCTGAGAATACTAAAAAATCAGCAAGTTTTGTTATTGGTATTACCACTTCCTAAATTTATTAATGAGTAAAACATGTTAGCTAAATTGAAAATTAAATATTTTTTTGTATCTATAATTTTGGTGGGAGTATTCGTTGGTTTTTTTGATATTAGTTGGTCTAGTTTAAAACTCACTAACCATAAGGTTGTTTATATTCAAGACAAACTAACCAATGGTGAAAAATCTCCAAAAATGGTAATAATTCCTGCTGGGGTTGGCACTATTGGCGGAGAAAATTTCCGCTCATTTCAAAATGAAGCACCTATATTTAAAGCAAAAATAGAGTCTCCTTATGCATTAAGTGAAACTGAAGTAACGTTTGAGCAATATGATAAATTTTGTAAAACCGGAATACGTTCGTGCCCTAGCGATGAAGGCTGGGGAAGAGGTCAACAACCTGTAGTAAATATTTCGTGGTTCGATGCAATCGCGTATACAAAGTGGCTAAGCAATGAGACTGGCAATATTTATCGCTTACCTAGCGAAGTTGAATGGGAATACGCGGCTCGAGCTGGAACAAATAGTAAATTTTGGTGGGGTAATGAATACAAGCAAGGCATAGATCATTGCGATAGAGATCTAGGAGGCTGCCCAAAAGGCACTGACAAAGGACATCCTTGGCAAGTGGGTATTTTAAAGCCAAACCCTTTTGGCTTATATGACGTTACTTCTAATGTTTACGAGTGGGTACAGGACTGTTATGTAGATAATCATAACAATGCAACAAAGACGATTGCTCCTATTAAAATAATTAACTGTAAAAATAAAACGGTTAAAGGGGCTAGTTGGACCATGCCACAGCCACATGTACATCACTCACTTAGAATGGGTTTTACTATAAATTCGAGAGCTAATTCTATTGGTTTTAGGGTATTAAGAGAAATTAAAAAGGTTAAATAAAGGATTAAAATGAAACCTACATGCCCAAGTTGTCAGAATAAAATTAATAGTACAGATATAAAAAACACTATAAAAAAAGGGATGTTTTTTGAAGTAGAGTACCCATATTGTCAAACATGGATACGTTTGAATAAAACACTAGAAGTTTTAAAAAAACTTGGAGTATCACTTTTATTAATAACTAGCTTGCTAAATATTTTCAGTATTAAAAGTGAATATAGTTTAGTTTTCTCAACCGTAGGCTTTGTTGGAATTATTATAGCTATAATTATTACTTTTTTTGGTAAGCATGAAACGGTCAAATAATAAAAAAACAAAAAAGAAGCAAAAAATAAAACACGCTAATATTAGTAATACTAGAATGCTGTTGAACCAAGTAGCATTCACTTTGTTTTCTTTTTCTTTAGGGTTATTACTTATAATAATCGCAGTAAAATCTATATACGACGGTTATGTTCATACACCAACAGATTATCGAGTTGAATCTGAGGTTTATTTTTTTTCAGCGTCGCCGTTTACTTATCTTTTTTATCTTCTTTTTTATTTTGGAACTGGGATCTACTTTTTAGCTGTGCCCTACCTTTTTAGAGATATGTTCCCACGAAAGAAGAAAAACGCTAGAAAATCTAGAAAGGAGAGTAAATACGACAAATTTTAACTCTCACCTTATAAGCCATTAGCACTTTTTTATTTAAATACACTATTATTTATTTTGCTGTTTCTTATACTTATGTAATAACTCTAGTGGTATATGGCAGTAATCATCAGGGTGATTGGTTAAGCGGTCTTGGTGCTCGGGATCGCTTGCTAGGTAATTTGTTAACGGCAGTACTTCAACTACGATTTTAGCTGCATCATCGCGTTGGCTGATATAATCACGGGCTATGTATAGATGCGCTGTCTGTTTACTGTAAATGGCCGTACGGTATTTGGGCCCTACGTCACCACCTTGCTTGTTAATACTGTAGGGATCAATAATTTCAAAGAAATAACTGATCAAGGTGTTCAACTCCACTTTATCGGTATCAAAAACCACCTGCACACATTCTGCATAACCATCATACTCACTCGCGGTATTGCTGCTAGTGCCATTGGCACGCCCTGCTTCTGTGCTTACTACTCCTGGTAAATGCTTGATAAACTCTTGTACACCCCACAAGCAACCGCCAGCAAAATAAACACAGTCTAAATTGGTGTTATGTAATGTGTTCATATATTAAACCTATGTGAATAAACATGAATGATTATCAAATGCAATTTTCTCTCATTAAGATACAATAGCACCCTATTTAAAACGCGTACTAACAACGTGTTTGCTCATGCAGCAATATATAAAAGCGTAAAGAGATTTTAAAGTGATAAAAACAGTACAACTAGTCCTACCTGCTATTTTTTGCAGTTTATCAACCACAGCAATCGCCACTAATGAGAAAAATAACACTGACAACGTAGAAAAAATAACAGTAAAAGTGTCAGCAACCGCAAATAATGAACCAGTTGGTACCTTTGCCGCTCCCATCTCAAATTTAGAATACGATCCACGTGTTGATCTGCAATCGCGAAATATGGCTGAAGCGCAAGCGGATGTCACTATCCGCGGTGGCATTTTTGAAAACACCGGTTTTCGGGTTGGCAGTGCCACCTTATTCGATCCTCAATCAGGTCATTACTTTGCTGAAATTCCAATTGCACCACAGATGCTTGATACCGCAGATATTTTTACTGGCGTTGATAATGCTTTGTATGGTGTTAATAGCTCGGTTGGTACAGTATCGTTTGGTTGGACGCCGATAAATACCGGCGGCAGTGTGTCATTAGGTACGGGTAATCACGACTTTAATTTACAAAGCATCAATGCTGGAGTCAGTGCGCCCCTTGCAGGCAAGCCTGATTGGCAGTTAGGTTTTCAAGGTGACTACGCTCACTCACAAAGTGACGGCACCATAGACAATGGCGATCATGACTTTACCCGGGCATCTGGCCGCGTGCAATTAACTGGTCCGCAATCGCAAACAGATTTATTTTACGGCTCGCAGCAAAAGTTTTTTGGTTGGCCAAACTTGTACACGCCATTTGGGGTAAACGAAACCGAAGATCTAGATACGCAATTATTAATGCTTAACCATAAACAAGGCTATACAAAAAACAGCTCTTTTGAAGTATCCGCTTATTATCGTAAAAATAACGACCATTATATTTACTCGCGTGAAAACCCCAGTGCATTTGAAGCGTTTCATGAAACAGAAGTCAAAGCACTCGCGCTTTCAGGGCGCCATAGTAATACTGACTCGTTTGCAATAAACTACTCAGCGCAATACATGGAAGATGCAATTGAATCTACCACCCTTGAGAATAACTTTACCTCACGCAATTATTATAAGCTCAGCGTGTTGCCAGAATACAAAACTGCGATTGATACTAACCAATTGCTGACAGTACGCTTAGGCGCCGCTTTTGACGATACCAACAGAGACGACTCGCAACTCTCGCTGCTTGGCGACTTAGCTTGGCATACGCTCAATAATGATGGCACAGAGCGCACAGTGTACTTATCGTTTGCACAGGCAAGCCAAGTTGCCGGATACACAGCCATCGGCGGCAGTGAATCAGGTGGTTTATTTAGAAGTAACTATGATCTTGAACGCGAAACCACCCAGAACCTAGAGCTGGGTTTATTGCTTGAAGAATCTACTTGGCGCTTAGATTCAGCGATTTTTTACCGCCAAGATGAAGATCTCACTGATTGGACTTACAGCTACAGCTCTACTTCTGCCCGCGCCGCTAACCCCGTTGATATAGACACCGCGGGAATTGAGTTTTTAGCAACTAAACATTTTGATACTGTTGAACTTATCAGCAGTTACACGTATCTACATAAGTCAGAAAGTTATGGCGCAACAGATATCGATGCCAGTTTTTATGCATTGAATTTTCCTGATCACCGCGTCACGCTCGGTGCAGTTTGGCAACCCATGGATGTGCTTGAATTTAGAATTGACAACGAATGGCGTAAGCAGCACGAAAACTCATTAAGAAATGGCGATGATGAAGCGTTATTTACCCACTTAACATTAAAAATAACCCCATCAGCACTTGATAACTTATTTATCACGCTCGCAGCTGATAACTTATGGGGCGAATCATTTGAAGAGATCCCCGGCACACCTGGGCGCGGTGAACAATACACTTTGAGTGCAACTTATAGCTGGTAAATAAAAAATATGTATAAAAACCGCATTTTATAAGATGCGGTTTTTTTATGTCATCTGTTCAAGCTCAGTGATCAACTGCAATGCTTGTGCGTTGCTGGTACCACATACATCGATTGTTGCACTAAAATCACTGCATACTTTTGGCCGGCTTTCATCACCAAACAATTTACATAAGTTGTTGTTATCTAATTGAATGCAGCGCTCTCCCGCTTTTTTACCATGCGGCATACCTGGGATCGGAGAGCTAATGCTTGGTGCAATACAACATGCACCACAGCCAAGCCGACATGCCATTGTTGATGTGTTCATACTCTGCCTTTTTGTGAACTATTTCATTAATATGTTAATAGTGTAATGACTTGTTACATCTTCATACGCCTTGTAAACACTTTCTTCATTATAATGACAGCGTCACCTAATTATGAGGAAAGCCCTGTGGCTACAAAAAAACAAATCATTCTGCCTATTGCCGTGTTAGTCGCGGGTGTAGCGCTAGCGGTTGGATTTTCAGCAATGAAACAACCGCCGGAAGAAAAACCAGCACAAGATACCCGCCCTTTGGTCTCTGTTAACCCAGTTCACCTTGATGCAATTACCCTAGACGTTAAATCGTATGGTGTTGTTAAAGCAAAAGATCACACTCCACTGGTTGCGCAAGTAAGTGGCCAAGTGGTGTTTGTATCTGAGCAATTTGTGCAAGGTGGTTTTGTTAAGCAAGGCGATATTCTAGCACGAATAGATCCAAATGATTATGAAGCGGCTTTAATTGAAGCTCAAGCTGGGTTGGCGCAAGCAAGCTCTGACCTAGAAATTGAACGCGCACAAGCACATGTGGCACAAGCTGAATGGGACCGTATAAAAGACGATTCAAACCAAGTGATCCCATCACAACTCTATTTGCGCAAGCCGCAATTGGCAGAAAAACTAGCACGCTATCGTGCAGCGCAAGCAGCTGAAAAACGCGCTACCCGTAATTTAGAACGTACGTATATTAAAGCGCCTTATGATGCGATTATTTCTGAACGCGTAATTAGTTTGGGTAGCGTGGTTAACCCGGGCAGCCAGTTTGGCGCTCTCAGCTCGACTTTAGTCGCTGAAATTCGCCTGCCAGTGGCTGATAAAGAATTACAATATCTGACTAACAGCGGTATCGGCGCTAACGTTACGCTCAGTGCTGACTTTGCTGGCAAGCCTACGACGTGGCAGGCTAAGATTGTCCGCAGTGAAGGTGTTATCGATCAAAAAAGTCGTATGAGCTATTTAGTTGCGCAAGTGAATACCCCTTATGCCAGTGAACAACCACTGCGTTATGGCTCTTATATCAATGCCACTATTGCTGGCCGTGAATTGGATAATGCGATTATCGTTCCGCATCATTTAGTGAAAAACGGTAAAATAGTAGTAATGAATGACGATTTAACACTGTCATTTAAACCTCTCAATATCGTTAGAGAGCAAAATGGTATGGTCATCGCGTCACAAGGCTTAAATGATGGTGAGCAATTGATCACATCAGCTTTAGATTTTCCAACCGAAGGCATGCAAGTCAAACTCAATAACACTGATAAACCTACTGGTGCAACGCAACTTGCGCTAAAAGAGGAATAAATCATGAGCATTGAGAATGAAAAAGGCTTAATTGCTTGGTTTGCGCGTAACCCAGTTGCGGCAAACTTGATTATGATTTTTATACTGGTGGGTGGCCTGCTAACAGCCTTGACCATTCGCAAGCAAGCGTTTCCACAATTTGAAAGTAATTGGGTAAGTGTACAAGCAGTCTACCCAGGTGCAGCTCCACAAGAAGTGGAAGAAGGCATAACCATCAAAATTGAAGAAAACCTCGAAGGTACTGAAGGTATAAAACGCCTGATCACCTATTCTAACCGTGGTTATTCTCAAGCTTGGATCGAAATTGAAGAAAAGTACGACCTTCAAGAAGCCCTAGACGAAATAAAAGCCCAAGTAGACTCAATTAACTCGTTCCCTGCAGGTATGGAGCGGCCAATTATTCAGCGCGAAAAGTTTCAACAAGAAGTGATGGTACTTGCGCTTTATGGCGATATGACCTATGCACAATTAAAGGAACTAGGTACCAATTTAGAGGATGAATTACTGGCTTTACCTAGCGTCAATTTAGTCGATTTTTTCAGCGGCTTAAATTACGAAATAGGCATTGAGATTAGCCCAGATAAACTGCGTGAATACGGCCTTACTTTTAGAGATGTCTCTAACGCGGTGAGAAGCTTTTCGACCAATATGTCAGCAGGTCAAATACGTTCAGAAAATGGCTATATTTCGATGCGTGTTGAAAAACAAGCCTACCGCGGTAATGAGTTTGAAAAGCTGCCTTTAATTACCCTAGCTGACGGCGCACAAATCTACTTGGGCGATGTCGCCACTATTAACGATGGCTTTGAAGAGGGCCTGCTCTACTCTAAATATAATGGTAAAAACTCGCTAATTTATGAAATTAACGCATCTAAAGATCAGGATATAACAGACGTTGCCAAAGTGCTGAAACAGTACTTAGCTGATAAAGCAGACCAACTGCCTGCAGGTGTCAAACTCACCCCTATGGTTGATCTAACTTACTACCTACAAGGTCGACTCGATATGATGGTCGACAACATGGTTTGGGGTGGTATTTTGGTCATGATTGTATTGGCACTATTCTTACCACTAAGATTAGCGTTTTGGGTAATGATGGGCTTACCTGTATCGTTCTTAGGTGCATTTTTGTTTATGCCAATTGGCTTTTTAGACATCACCATTAATATGGTGTCGCTATTCGCCTTTATTATTGTACTGGGTATTGTGGTGGACGATGCCATTGTAGTGGGCGAATCAGCCAGTGCAGAAATTGAAAAACACGGACACTCTCTCAATAATGTTATCCGTGGTGTAAAACGCGTTGCTATGCCTGCGACATTTGGCGTGTTAACGACGATTGCCGCATTCTTGCCACAAGCGATGGCCTCTGGTCCCGGCGCAGCGTTATCAAAAGCGATTGGTGTCGTTATTATATTATGTTTAATTTTCTCGTTGATTGAATCAAAACTTATTTTGCCTGCTCACATTGCAGCAATGAATCCACGTAAAGCTAATCCTAAAAATCCATTACACAAACTACGCATGATTGTTGATAATGGCCTAAAATCGTTTGTTGAGAATTATTACACACCATTTATAGGTCACTGTATTCATTACCGTTATACTGTGATTATTGGTTTTTTATGTATTTTAATTGTCAGTGCTGGTATGTTTGCTGGTGGCTTGGTTAAGTTTGTACCAAACCCTAAAATACCACACGACTTCCCCCGTATTGTTGTAGAAATGAACCTTGAATCGTCTGAGCAAGCAACACTCGAAACCGCTAAAAAAATTGAAGCGGTACTACTTAGTGTCGATGAAGAGCTTGAAGCCCAATACGGACAAAAAATGATTCGAGACCTTTCAGTTAGCCTTCGCGGCCGAACCAGAGCTCAATTAATGGCAGTTCTTATTGAACCTGACAAACGCCCTATTGATACCTTTACACTCAGTACCTTATGGCGTGAAAAAATGCCGCCACTGCCAGGTGTTAAAACCCTTACTATTCAAGATAACCTGTTTGGCGGTGGCCGCGATGACGGTGATGTTAGCTTTAGGCTTGAAGGTAAAAATGCCGATGAATTAAAAGAAGTAGCTACAAAACTAAAAGCAAAACTACAAAGTATGGAAGGTGTCGGCGATGTGAACGATTCCTTGCAAAGTGCCACTGACGAAGTGCAACTTAATTTAAAACCACTTGCCTACAGCATGGGCTTAACGCTTGCTGATGTTGCATCACAGGTTAGTTTTAGCTACTACGGGTTAGAAGCACAACGTATTTTACGTGAAGGCGAAGAGATCAAAGTGATGATTCGTTACCCAGAAGACGAGCGTAACTCAATCAGTAATATACATAGTACGCGGATTATTACGCCATCAGGCGCTGAAGTTCCGCTTAGCGAAGTAGCAGAAATCAACTTGGTAGATGGTGTTAACAGCATCCGCCGTGAAAACTCAAACAGAACGGTCAATGTATGGGCCGCTATCAATACCGACAAAGTTGAGCCATTTGCTATCGCACAAGAAATTCGTGACGGATATTTGCCGTCGCTGCTAAAAAATTATCCTGGTGTTAAAAGTAACGTTGCTGGTCGAGTACAAGAAGAGATGGAAAGTGCTGATGAGCAATTGCGTGACTTTGCTATTTCACTGATGATTATCTTTGCTTTATTAGCCATACCGCTTCGCTCATACTCGCAACCACTGATTATTATGTCGGTGATCCCATTTGGTGTTGTCGGTGCAATGTATGGCCACATGGTATTAGGTATGACAATGAGCGGCCTATCAATGTTTGGCATCATTGCCGTAGCCGGTATTGTTGTTAATGATTCACTAGTCATGGTTGATTTTGTAAATAAAGCGCGCGCTGAAGGCGTAGCAATAAAAGACGCGGTTATGCAAGCAGGTGCTCGTCGCTTTAGAGCAATATTACTGACCTCGGTAACCACCTTTATCGGTGTATTACCCATCATTATGGAAACCAGCTTACAGGCACAAATTGTAATTCCGATGGCTGTGTCACTCGCCTTTGGGGTGTTATTTGCCACGGTGATCACGCTGATCCTGATCCCATGTCAATATGTCGCACTAGAAGATGCTAAACGATTAATTCGTAAATGGCGTGGAAAAGAAGCGCTGGTAGATGGTGAGTCAATTCATAGCAAAGTGAATACTATAATAAACCACTCACCTTTATAAAATTTGATATCCCAACCAACTAGCCCGAGCTGTATACAGTTCGGGCTTTTTTATGCTTATAATAACAATGAAATGTAATTTATTCACATAAAATCAATACGATAATAATTTACTTTGTATTTTATCCACGGTAAAAGTAGTACCTAAAACAAACTAAAAAATCAAGGAAGCTCATGAAACTCACCTCGAATATGTTTTACCACACTATTTTTATCACAGCTCTACTACTGCTCTCACACACTGCAATTGCAGGCGAACACGCGAAAGAAATGGATGCATTTATTGAACAATTTCATAGTTTCAAACAATTCAATGGCAACGTACTGGTCGCCAAGCAAGGTAAGATTATTTTTGAAAAAAGTTATGGCTACGCCAATTTTGAATGGGACATCAAAAATACTGCCGAGACTAAATTTCGAATAGGCTCAATTACCAAGCAATTCACTGCGTTGCTTATTTTACAGTTAGCGCAGCAGAATAAAATACAGCTTGATGCTTCCCTTGCTACTTACCTACCCGACTATCGCCAAGATATAGGAAATAAAATCACCATTAGGCAGATACTTAATCATACATCCGGACTTAGCAATTATACTCAAACGAAGACATTCAGAAATGATTACAGTCGCAACCCTTACAGTGTAGATGAGTTTATAAAATTATTATGCAGTGACGATTTACTCTTTGAACCTGGCACACAATTTAGCTATAGCAATTCAGGCTACTTTATTTTGGGTGCCGTGATTGAAAAAGTCACGGAACGTCGTTACCAAGATGTGCTGCAAGAAAATATTTTTAAACCACTCAATATGCATAACACCGGTTACGATTCACATGCAAAAATAATCAATCAACGTGCATCTGGTTATAGCAAGAACTTAGACGGTTACACTAATGCTGATTATCTAGATATGTCGATCCCTTATGCTGCGGGGTCAATATACTCAACCGCACGCGATCTCGTTAAGTGGGACCAAGCGCTGCATACAAATAAGCTAATAAATAAAGAACTAAAAAAACAAATGTACACCGTATCTGAACAGCGTAATTACGCACTTGGCTGGGAAGTTAATCAGCTAGATGCTGATAAATATGGTAAACCACTGACACAAGTACAACATGGCGGTGGTATCGAAGGGTTTAATGCATTTATTAGCCGTATTATTGAAGATCAGCTACTGGTGATAATTTTAAATAACACGGGCGGTGCACCAATGACACCTATGACTAAAGGATTAACCAATATTTTTTATGCTAAGCCCTATGACGGTGCAACTGAAAATGTGGATAGCCAACTTTATCATGCCTTGCAAAATGGCGGTATTGCACAGCTTAAAAGCAAATATAATCAATTGGATGAGCAAAAAGTTCCGCTGCGAGAAAGAAGCATCAATTACTTTGGTTATGAATTAATAGCAATGAAAAAACTCGATGCCGCAATCGCAGTATTTGAACTAAATACTGCTAAATACCCCGATTCTGCTAATACTCACGATAGTCTGGGTGAAGCGTATTTAACTGCTAATAAACCCGTTCTTGCATTAAAAAGTTACCAGCGCGCCCTTGAATTAAACCCCGACAGTGAAAGCGCAAAGCAAGCAATTATAAAACTACAATAATCCTAAGTAAAAAGCCACGATCGTGGCTTTTTACTAAAACCTTTCTAACAAGCGTATTGTTGATTTATATGTATATACTGCACTAAATCTTCAATTGAAACCACCACCATGCCATGCTTTAAAGCAAATTCACTCACCTGCGGTAAACGAGCCATAGAGCCATCAACATTATTTAATTCGCAAATAACGCCAAAAGGTTTTAAGCCTGCTAATTGCATCAAATCTACCGATGCTTCGGTGTGACCACGACGTACAAGTACACCACCAGTTTGTGCGCGCAGGCCAAAGACATGACCAGGTCGAGATAAATCCTCCGGCTTGGCATTATCTGCCGTAGCAGCTTTGATTGTCGTGACTCGATCAGCTGCTGAAACACCCGTTGTAACACCTTTTCGAGCCTCAATCGTAACCGTATAAGCAGTTTGATTTTGGCTGGTGTTGTGCACAACCATTTGCGGTAAGTCGAGTTGTTTAACTCGCTCATCACCCATGCATAAACACACAATACCACTGCCTTCACGGATCATCATCGCCATTTGCTCAGTGGTTAAGTGCTGTGCTGAAAACACAAAGTCACCTTCATTTTCACGGTTTTCATCATCTACCACAAGCACACCTTCACCTTGCTGTAATGCAACAATAGCACGTTCAACGCGCTCGAGTGGTTCGCCAAATTGGCTAAGTAAAGAAGACTGAATCATCATTTTTAATACCTATTTAAATATGAAAAGATTCAGGACATTGAAAGGCACAGCAAAAAGACCACCCGCAGGTGTCAATACTGTTTATAGATTAACTATATTCTCTTTCATCCGGACTATGACCGTCGGCTCTGGCCTCTCACCAGATCTGCTGACCTTTAATTTGCATTAAAGCGCTCGCGGGCTCACTTTGCTAAGCATACCGCCGGTGGGGAATTTCACCCCGCCCTGAGAATTTACTAATACAGCTAGCCTGTAATAGCGGGGTTATTTTATACCTAAATATGTATTAAATACGAGTAATTAATCTTCAAGTACAGTATGTTCAAGTACGCCTTTATCAATTAATTGGCTGATTATTGCACGTGCTTTTTCTCTGCACGCGTCACGCAATAAACGTACTGCTGGGGTTATTGATTGACGACTTGGGCAAATTAACCAAAGCTCTGCACTAATATGGGCGAAGCTAGGCATCAGGGTAATAACTCGGTCATTTAGTACATCATCAGCAATATCTAATGCTGATTTTACGGCAAGCCCTTTACCAGCAACACACCAGCGCCTAACTAGATCACCATCATTTGAGGCACGCTTGCCCTGCATTTTTACTTTGTATTTATTTTCCCCGTCGGTGAACTCCCATACGTTATTGATAATATCTTGTAATTGATAAAATAACCCTTGATGCTGTGTTAAATCATCTGGGTGCACCGGCTCGCCATGGCATTTTATATAATCAGGGCTGGCGCATAACAATCGTGGGATATTACAAATTTTAAACCCGTAAACATTGGCATCATTTGGCGAACCATAACGCAGCGCTATATCTACAGAATCGCGGTAAAAATCTACGTTGCTGTCACTAATATGCGTGCGTAGGCTGACTTTAGGGTAATTATCCATAATTTCATCAATCCAAGGGATCACTAAATTACGGCCAAGATCAGAAGATAAAGCCACTCTTAGCTCCCCTTCAATCTCATCATGTTCACCTTTCAGGTTTTGCCGAGCTTGCTCAAGTATTGCTATTGCTTGCTCGCACTGAGGAATGTAACGCTCGCCAGCTGCAGATAGCCTAAGATGACGTGTTGTTCGTACAAATAAGTCAACACCTAAAGTCGCTTCTACACGTTTGATAGCAGCACTGGCGGTTGCGGTACGCATATCCAATTTTGCTGCTGCAAGGGTAATACTTTTAAATTCCGCAACTTTTAAAATAAGTTTTAAATCGTCAATCTGCATATTATCTAAATATATTTGATAATGATTCAATAATTATGCTGTTTATCAAAAGTAATGCAAGCGCTATCATCCGCTTCATTCAACAGCTTTAATTATTCGCTACAGGAACCAATTATGACACACCCAATTATTACTGACTTAGAAGCTCGTTACACAGCAAAAAAATATGATGCAACTAAACGTGTATCGGCAGAAGATTTAGCTGTTATCTGCCAAGCTATGCGTTTATCTCCGTCATCAATTAATTCGCAGCCATGGAAATTCATTGTAATTGAGTCTGATCAAGCAAAACAACGAATGCATGATACTTTTGCTAACAAGTTTCAATTTAATCAGCCGCATATTAAAACTGCATCACACATTATTTTGTTTACTTACAACCCGAAATATACAAGGGAAGATTATGCAAAAGTGATTGACACTGATATCGCTAATGGCCGTACGCCAGCAAAAAATCGCGAGCAAGCCTTTGGCGCATATGCATTTGTTGACTTAAATACTGACGCATCTGGCAATAATGCCGCATGGACCAAAACACAAACCTATCTTGCACTTGGTAATACTATGCATGCTGTTGCGCGCTTAGGTATTGATTCAACACCAATGGAAGGCGTAGATAGCGAGCTAATTAGTGAACTTTTTGCGGATGAGTTAGATGGCTATATTTGTGAAGTAGCACTGGTGATCGGTTATCACGAAACACAAACCGACTATAATGCTAAACTGCCAAAATCACGTTTGAGTCAAGATCAAATTATTCAAGTGGTTTAAAAAATTGCAGGGCTCTTCATTGAGCCCATTGTTGAATTAGTTAAATTTAACAACCCATCCGCTATTATACAAATAGTCAAAAGTACGTTTTGCGTTATATCAATACTAAATATAATGAATACTCGTGACTAACATTTCTTAATTATCTACAAACAGCCAGTACCTTTACTACGTGATCAACAGAGCTTAATTGTTATAGTGCTTTTAACAGCATTAATTAACTTGTATGCTCTTACTGATAAATTAATATCAAACCAAGTGACTAAATACAGTTACAAACGTTACACAAACTCGAAGGTTACTTATGCGATTAGGACCAGGCCTACTTGTTACTGCTGCCTTTATTGGCCCAGGGACTATAACCACGGCCAGTATAGCGGGTGCCAATTTTGGCTTTACGTTGATTTGGACATTACTATTTTCAGTGATAGCGACCATATTATTGCAATCAATGGCTGCCCGCCTTGGTGTAGTAACAGGCCAAGATCTTGCCCAAGCACTGCGCACACATATACAGCACCCATTATTTAAACCCCTCGCCGCCTTTTTAGTGATCAGTGCCATTGGCGTTGGTAGCGCAGCTTATGAAGCCGGAAATTTAAGCGGCGCCACGATGGGATTAATTGAAATTTTTCCTCAAGTGCAAGCACAAGTTTGGACACCCTTAATCGCTATTTTCAGCGCCCTATTGCTTTATAGCGGCAAACATAAAGTGGTAGAAACCGCACTTATCTTTTTAGTGCTGTTGATGAGTTTAGTGTTTATCTCTACCTTGGTCATGGCCGCTCCACCTATGGCTCAAATATTTGCAGGCTTTATACCAAGTATACCTGAAGGCTCTATAACTACGGTATTAGCCTTAGTGGGTACCACCATTGTGCCTTACAACTTATTTTTACACTCAGGTATACTCGCCGCAAAACACGACAAGCAAATTGATCAACGTAAGCTCATCAAACACACTAATTTAGATACCGGTATCTCAATCACGCTGGGCGGGGTGATAACACTTGCAATTTTATCCACTGCATCGGTCGCTTTTTACGGCTCTGAGGTCGGTAAAGTCAGCGCAGCAAATATGGCGATGCAGTTAGAGCCATTACTAGGCAATGCTGCACATTACTTTTTTGCGATTGGCTTATTTGCCGCAGGGCTAACCAGCGCTATCACTGCTCCACTTGCTGGTGCATACGCCGTATGTGGCATGCTTGGTTGGTCTAATGATATGAACAATAACCGTTTTAAACTTGTCGCTATTGTTATTTTAGTATTTGGGGCTGCGGTTGCCTCACTTGGCTTAGACCCTGTTGCCGTGATCATCTTTGCTCAAGCCGCCAATGGCATATTACTGCCGATTGTGACCACTTACCTTGTATGGTTGGTTAATCAAAAATATGTAATGGGCGATTACACCAATTCAATGCTTGTCAACCTGCTGATCCTACCCGTGCTATTACTCATTTTCGGCCTAAGTAGCTATAAGCTGATTAGCTTGATTTTTTAGCTAGCCACTTTAAAAATAAAAAAGCCGCTGCTCATTACAAACAGCGGCTTATTTTCTTATAACTTACGGCTTAAAACTTAAAGCTATTACTTTATTTAATTACTTCAAGGCCGTTCATATACGGGCGTAGCACTTCTGGCACGATCACTGAACCATCGGCTTGTTGATAGTTTTCCAGAATAGCGACTAGGGTACGACCAACGGCTAAACCTGAGCCATTGAGTGTATGCAGTAACTCTGGCTTTTTCTCACCGGCACGACGAAAACGCGCTTGCATACGGCGCGCTTGGAAATCATGCATGTTTGAACATGATGAGATTTCACGGTAGGTATCTTGCGCTGGTAACCATACTTCTAAATCGTAGGTTTTTGCTGAGCCAAAGCCCATGTCACCCATACATAAAATTACTTTACGGTATGGTAGCTCTAGCGCTTGTAAGATTTGCTCTGCGTGACCTGTTAGCTCTTCCAATGCTTGCATTGAATCTTCTGGTTTTACCAGCTGTACTAGCTCAACTTTATCGAACTGGTGCTGACGGATAAGGCCTCGGGTATCACGACCATAGCTGCCTGCTTCACTTCTAAAGCACGGAGTGTGAGCTGTTAAACGAATTGGTAAATCTTTTTCGTCATAGATTTCATCACGGGCGCTGTTAGTAAGCGGTACTTCTGCTGTTGGAATTAAGCTAAAGCCTTCTTGTTCTTCACCGTCATCATTTACAAGACCTTTAGTGTGGAATAAGTCTTCTGCAAACTTAGGTAATTGGCCTGTACCGTATAAACTGTCGCGGTTTACTAAATACGGTACGTACATTTCTGTATAACCATTTTTATCTGTATGCGTGTCTAGCATAAATTGCACTAGTGCACGGTGCATGCGGGCCATTGCGCCGCGCATTACAGTAAAGCGTGAACCGGTAATTTTAACGCCCATTTCAAAATCAAGGCCGTTTAGATCTTGTCCTAAGTCGACATGATCTTTTACTGCAAAATCGTACTTTTTAGGCTCGCCCCAGGTTGAAATCTCAACGTTGTCAGATTCATCATCGCCCGCTGGTACTGATCCATCAGGTAAATTTGGGATAGCTAAAGAAATTTGCTTAAGCTCTTCTAAAATAGCGTCTTGCTCAGCTTTGACACTATCAAGTTGCGCGCCTAAGTTACTTACTGCATCTAACAATGGTTGTGCATCTTCGCCTTTAGCTTTAGCTTGGCCAATCGCTTTGGAGCTACTGTTACGCTCACTTTGTAATTCTTGTGTTTTTACTTGTAATGTTTTGCGTTTTTCTTCAAGTGCGCTGACAGTCGCAGTATCTAGCTCGTAACCACGTGCTGCTAGACGCGCAGCTGTTTGCTCGAGATCTTGACGTAATAATTTAGAATCTAACATGTTAGTTTTTAACCTTTTTGCATTACCAGCTGAAGGCCCAGCCAAGCCATAAAAATACACACCACCACATTTAAGGTGATATTGAGGGCCATTTTAAAAAAGTGACCTTGTTGTAATAACAACAACGAATCCATTGAAAATGTCGAGAAGGTGGTCAAAGCACCTAAAAAGCCAATCCCTATAAGGGTTTTAGCGGGGCTGGCGGTGATAATTTCACGCTCTATCAAACCGTACAAAATGCCCATCAACAATGAACCAAGAATATTAACTGCCAACGTGCCAAAAGGGAATCCCCTACCAAGTAGTTTTAGCATGGTTTCACTAATAAAAAACCGTAAACAGGCACCTGAGGCTCCTCCTGCAGCAATCATGAGATATATTTTAAGGCTTGTCATAACGTTTTATGTCACTGTGATGATCACGCTCTTTTAAATAGTCGAGCTTTTGCTTTATTTTTTGTTCTAAGCCACGATCCGTTGGAAAGTAATATTGCTTATCGGCTATCTGCTCTGGAAAGTACTTTTCTCCTGCAGCATAGCCGCCTTCTTCATTGTGCGCATAGCGATACTGCGCACCATACCCTAAGTCTTTCATTAAGTTAGTTGGTGCATTACGTAAATGCTCTGGCACTGGGTAACTTGGCTCGTTTTGCGCATCCGCTTTGGCTTGATTAAACGCCGCGTACACCGCATTACTCTTTGGTGCGCTAGCGAGGTAAATCGTAGCTTGTGCAATTGCACGCTCGCCTTCACTTGGTCCAACTCGCTGAAATATATCCCATGCATTGAGGGCCACTTCCATGGCACGCGGATCAGCATTACCAATATCTTCAGTGGCGATGGCGAGTAACCGCCTTGCAACATACAGCGGATCCCCGCCACCGGCTAAAATACGACAATACCAATACAAAGCACCATCTGGAGAGCTGCCTCGTACTGACTTATGAAAGGCTGAGATCAAATCGTAAAATTCATCACCCCCTTTGTCATACTTGGCTAAATGCGTTGGCAATACTTGACTGAGTACATGCTCATCAACTAAGTATTGGCCATTTTGCTCTACGGTTAAATCAATCGCCTGCTCAAGTAAATTAAGCACTTTACGAGCATCGCCATCACTGGCTTGGCACAACGCTTGTTTAGCATTTTGAGCAAGTAGCACGGTTTTATTTTTCAGTTCATCATCGTTTGCAAGCGCTCGCTCAATAACAAGATGTAAATCAGTATCTTGCAGCGATTTTAGGACATATACTCGTGCTCGCGATAAAATCGCGTTGTTTAGTGCAAACGAGGGATTCTCGGTGGTGGCACCAACAAAAATAAAGGTGCCATCCTCTATGTGTGGTAAAAACGCATCTTGCTGGGATTTATTAAAACGATGTACTTCGTCAACAAACAGTAAGGTACGTTGGCCACGACCTTCAAGGTTATTACGCGCTTCACTCACCGCATCACGAATGTCTTTAATGCCTGCCGTTACCGCCGACATTTGAATAAGCGCCGCATCGGCATGGTTGGCAATAATTTGCGCTAAAGTAGTTTTACCAACGCCTGGCGGCCCCCACAAAATAAGACTGTGGCAACGCCCAGCTAAAATAGCTTGATAAAGTGGTTTTTCTTGGCTTAATAAATGTTGCTGGCCAATATACTGATCTAAACTGGTTGGTCGCATGCGCGCCGCAAGCGGGCGCACATCGGGGCCAAAATTAAAGCCTAAATTACTCACCTACACTACTCACCTTGACTTTGATCGTCTATTTCAACGCCTTCAGGAATACTAAACTCAAAGGTTGAAGTCGCAAGGCTTTGATTTACTTTAGTGTCGCTAAAAGTAAATGTAGATGATTGTCCTGAGCTATCTTTAATCAATAATGACGCTAAGCCGACTTTATCTGCTGCAAACACAATATCCAGCTGTTCAACTTGGCTTTCAACGTCTTTATTAGGTATAACACTGAACCCTGTATCCGTGGCGTGTACTTGGTACTTTTGCCATTGCGCCGGATCTTTGGAGGTGAGTAATACAAACGGCGTTGAATCAATCAAACTGTGAGTATTCATAATCGTTACTTGCTCAGCAAAGCTGTCGAAGTAATAGGTTTTATCGCCATTTGATACAAATAACGTGTCATCAGGGCTGGCTTGTTGCCAACGGATCATCATTGGCTGTTGTAAGGCGATAGTACCTTCACCTTGCATAATTGGTTGGCCTTGGTCGTCATTAACTTGCTGCGCAAATTGCGCTTGAAAACTCTTTAAACCGGCCAGTTTATCTTGTAATGCTTGGCTGTCATCCGTTGCACTGTCATTTGCAAATACTGATGCAGATAAAAAACAGCTAATTGCTAAGGCTAAATATTTAATTTGTTTCATTTAATTTGCTCCACCATTGGGCACTAATACATCTCGGGCACCGTTATGACCTGGTGCACTTACAATACCCGATGTTTCCATTTGTTCAACCAAACGTGCGGCACGGTTGTAACCAACACGTAATTTTCGCTGCACACTTGAAACTGACACTTTGCCTGTTTCAACAACAAATGACACGGCTTCATCATAAAGCGGATCTGATTCTTCATCCGCGTTTTCACTGGCTTCACCTGGAAGTAGAATATCTTCGGTAGCGTCACCATTTAAAATTTCGTCTATATAATTTGGTTTTGCACGTGCTTTCCAGTCATTCACCACCGCATGTACTTCATGATCATCAACAAACGCGCCATGTACACGCACCGGCACACTAGTACCTGGCGGTAAATACAGCATGTCACCCATACCTAGCAGATTTTCTGCGCCTTGTTGATCTAAGATGGTACGCGAGTCAATTTTACTTGATACCTGAAACGCCATTCGCGTTGGGATATTCGCTTTAATTAAACCAGTAATTACATCAACCGATGGCCGCTGTGTTGCTAGTATTAAATGAATACCTGCCGCTCGGGCTTTTTGCGCAATACGGGCAATTAGCTCTTCAACTTTTTTACCAACAATCATCATCATGTCAGCAAATTCGTCAATCACCACCACGATACTCGGTAACTTACCTAACTCGTCTGGTCCTTCTTTCATACCATCAGTATCTTTAAATAATGGATCGAGAATCGGGTAACCCGCCTCTTTCGCATCCAATACCTTTTGGTTGTAACCTTTTAAGTTACGAACACCTAGCGCCGACATTAACTTATAACGACGTTCCATCTCACCTACACACCAACGCAGCGCATTGGCAGCTTCTTTCATATCGGTGACCACTTCACACAGTAAATGTGGGATACCTTCGTAAACAGAAAGTTCCAACATTTTCGGGTCAATCATGATCATACGTACATCATCAGGGCCTGATTTGTACAGTAAGCTTAATATCATTACATTAACGCCCACTGACTTACCTGAACCTGTGGTACCTGCCACCAGTAAATGCGGCATTTTACCCAAATCAGCACAGATTGGCTCACCGGCAATATCTTTACCTAAGACCATAGTCAGTGGCGATGGATTTTGCTCAAATTTTGGCGCGTCGATTACTTCTGATAACCGCACTATTTCTCGGTGTTTATTAGGTAATTCAATCCCTACATAGGTTTTACCCGGAATAACTTCAACCACTCGGACACTGACCGCTGATAGCGAGCGGGCTAAATCTTTAGCAAGACCAGTAATTTTAGAAACTTTAATACCCGGTGCTAAATCAAGCTCAAAACGGGTTACAACAGGTCCAGGGTATACGGCAACAACCGTAGCTTGAACGTTAAAATCAAGGAGTTTAGTTTCAACTAACCTCGATACCGCTTCAAGCTCTTCTGGTGAAATTGGGTTTTTGGCTTTATCTGGTCTATCTAACAAATCAAGCGTAGGCAATGGCGTACTTGGCGGCTTTTCTTCGAGTAGCTGCTCAAACTTTTCTTTTGCGGTAGGTGGAGGCTGATAGGTACTCTTTGGTTTTGGCATTGGTCTTGCTGGCGAAACCACAGTAGTCACTGGTTTTTCAGGCTCAGTAACATGGCTTTGATCAAGCGCATTTAAGGCAGCCGCAGTGTCCATTGGTTCATCATCAATGGCGCTAAAATTAATTTCTTGATCCAAAATGTCATCCAAATCATCAAATGCAGGATGAGACTCTTGATTTGACACCGCACTATCACTATCCACTTTTGGTTCTGAAAAGCGAATGGCGGGTGTTTCTTTACGTGTTTGTTGCTCATTAACAGGGTCTTGTTCAATTACAACTTCAGTATTTGCAGTACGTTCACGTTGTAACCATGCTTTTAAGTGATGGGCAATAAAACGATAACCTCGCATGATCAAATCGCCAATAAAATCGACACATTGCACCCACGACACGCCTGTTAATAATGTTAATCCAGCAAAAAAGAAACATAATAATAAAATCGAGGTACCGGTAAAGTTAAATGCAGGCATCATCGCTGAAGCTATCACATCACCGACTACCCCACCGGATGAAAAATTATAAATATCATCAAAATTAATACTACTGATAGCCGTTGCTGAAGTGATAAATAATGCAAAACCAATCACTCTAAGCGATAACGTTGTATAGTCGAGTTGAAATATTCTATGAGGTTGCTTAAATAATAAGTAGCCAAATATTTGCAGTGCAGCTGGCACAAAATAAGCTAACCAGCCAAATGTCAGCAATAAAATATCGGCGATCCACGCACCTGCAGCTCCAGTTATGTTTCTTACATTGTCATAACCTGTTTGCGACCAACTTGGATCTGCAGGATCAAAACTGACCAGCGCACACAATATAAATATTGCAGCAAAGGTGCTAATTATTAAACCGGTTTCTAATAGTCTTTGTACACCGTTTAGGCGCATAACTCGCTATTCCTCATTTTTCTTTGTACTTCTTTGTACTCATTCTTAGCAATGGAATACCTTAGCAGGAAATACTTTTTGTTGCACTTTATCTTAACCATGATGGCCTGATTATGAACAGGTTTTTATTAATCGCGCATGTAGCAATAATACAACTTAAGTAGTTACTAAAAAATGGTGCATAGATCAGCTAATATATGGGCGAATAATCACCCCTTGCTCGCCTTTTACTTCTTCCATAACAACATAGGTACGGCTTTCACTAACGTTCGGTAGCTTGAGCAGAATATCCCCTAATACGCCACGATATTCAGACATATCATTTACGCGGGTTTTTAGTAAAAAGTCAAAGTTACCCGAGACTAAATGACATTCGATAATTTCATCATGCTTTTTAACTGCAGCACTAAATTCATCAAACACATCAGGTGATGTTTTAGTGATTGTCACTTCGACGTACACCGATAAACCTTGCCCAAGTTTAGCAGGGTCAACCACGGCTTTATAACCGACAATGTAACCTTCGCGTTCGAGCTTTTTTACACGCTCTAAACAAGGCGTTGCACTAAGCCCCACACGTCGAGCTAATTCAACATTTGACACTCGGCCATCGTGCTGCAGCTCTATTAAAATCTTACGGTCAATACGGTCTAATAACTCATGCATAATAACAACTAGTTTTTTATACTGTTTAAAATCTGTTTTTAGATTATATCACTAGAGTGGCGATAAAAAAAGGTGAGACACACTGGCAGTACATGAATATAATAGTGAAAAATTTTATCCCGTTCTATTAAGGCAATATTATGATTATCGGTGTACCTAAAGAAATAAAAAACCATGAATACCGTGTAGGTATGGTTCCTGCGAGTGTTCGTGAGTTAGTAAATCACGGCCACCAAGTTTTTGTTGAAACTGATGCAGGTATGGGCATTGGCTTCACTAACGAAGATTACACACTGGCAGGTGCAGAAATCCTAGCAACTGCTGCTGAGGTTTTCGCAACAGCAGAGATGATTATAAAAGTAAAAGAGCCACAAGCCGTTGAACGTGCAATGCTGCGTGAAGACCAAATTCTTTTCACTTACTTACACCTTGCACCAGATTTTCCACAAACTGAAGACCTAATCAAAAGCAAAGCAATTTGTATCGCGTACGAAACAGTAACTGATTCACGCGGTGGTTTGCCACTACTTGCACCTATGAGTGAAGTTGCTGGCCGTATGTCTATTCAAGCTGGTGCACAAGCGCTTGAAAAATCAAACCATGGTCGTGGCATGCTACTTGGCGGCGTACCGGGTGTTGAGCCTGCTAAAGTTGTTGTTATTGGCGGCGGCATGGTTGGTCGTAGCGCAGCACAAATGGCTGTTGGCCTTGGTGCTGATGTTGTGGTACTTGATCGTAACATTGACGTACTACGTGCACTTGACGCTCAGTTTGGTAATAAAGTTAAAGCGATTTACTCAACAGCTGATGCACTTGAAAAGCATGTACTTGAAGCTGACCTAGTAATTGGTGGCGTACTTATCCCAGGTGCTGCTGCACCTAAACTAGTTACTGCTGAGCACATTAAAGCGATGAAGCCTGGCTCTGCTATTGTTGACGTAGCAATCGACCAAGGTGGTTGTATCGCAACGTCTAAAGCAACCACACACGCTGATCCGACCTTCATCGTTGATGACGTAGTTCACTACTGTGTTGCTAACATGCCAGGTGCTGTACCACGTACATCTACTTTCGCACTTAACAATGCAACCTTACCTTTCATCATTAACCTTGCAAACAAAGGTTATAAGAAAGCATTACTTGATGATGCTAACTTCCTTAAAGGTCTTAACGTGATCAAAGGCCAAGTAACTTATAAAGAAGTTGCTGAAGCCTTCAACATGCCATACGTAGATCCACGTACTGCTGTTGAAAACGCATAACTAGCGTTTAAAATAATAAAAAGCCTATGAACATCAGTTCACAGGCTTTTTTTATATCACTAAAAAAATGTATTACAGCTTACATTGTGGATTTTTACCCACCGATTTTGCTGCTTTTTGCTTATTTAATGCTTGTGGCAATTTTGCTTGTAGCTCTTTAATGCGGTTAGCAGGTGCTGGGTGAGTAGACATAAATTCAGGTGTATTACCACTGCCTGCTTTACTCATATTCTGCCAAAGTGTTACGGATTCTTTTGGATTAAATCCGGCTTTTGCCATTAAATCTAAACCCACTTGGTCAGCCTCAGATTCATGAGAGCGACTAAATGGTAAAATAACGCCGTACTGCGCACCTAAACCAAGACCTTGCAGAATTTCGTTACGATATTGTACATTGCCCATTTCAAGTGCAGCACTGCCCACTTGCATACCGGTTTGTAGCAAGGAACTTTGTGATACACGTTCATTAGAGTGCTCAGCAATGACATGCCCTACTTCGTGCCCGATAACGGTTGCTAGCTGATCTTGATTTTCAGCCACTTTTAACAACCCTGTGTACACACCAATATAGCCACCGGGTAATGCAAACGCGTTAGCTGAATCGTCTTCAAATACCACCACTTCCCACGCCTGAGTTGCGTACTGTTGCGGTAATACTGCAATCACATCGTCAGCAATACACTTTACATACGCATTTACTTGAGGATTATTATTAATTTTTTGATTCTTTTTCATATCAGCAAAGCTTTGCTGACCCATCTGACTCATTTGTTGATCAGAATAAAGCGCAATTTGCGTGCGCCCTGTTGGTGATGTTTTACAACCCGCTAATACAGCGGTGGCAAGCACAGCCAAAACTAATTTTTTCATTGTATTCTCTTAACTAACAATTTAACTGTTCTTAGAATAGCAAACCAGCCTGCAATTGAATATATCGACTGCCACTAAAAACATCTGTTGCGTTCTATTGCTGTTAAAGACGATAGTTAGCATGCAAACTAAGTACCCAAGACTAATTGTCGCTGTTACAATAGCAGCCTCTTTTTGTTTAATGGGTTAGTCATGCAGGACTCGGTTTCTTTAAATAAACGCATTCTATTACCTTTACTCGCCAGTATTGTTGCAATTACGCCATTGGCAATCGATATGTATCTACCGGCCATGTTAGTGATTGCTAACGACCTTAATACTACAATGCCTAATGTACAAATATCATTAAGCATATATTTAGCCGGCTATGCGCTGGGAATGCTATTTTTTGGCCCAATCGCAGATCAAATTGGTCGTCGCGTGTTAACAAAGGTCGGCTTAGCATTGTTTGGCTTAAGCTCTGTCGCGTTAGCCTTTTGTAATGACATTCATCTATTTTGGGCTTTGCGGGGAGTACAAGCATTCACAGGTGCTGCTGCAACCGTTGTGGTGCCAGGGATAATTCGTCATATTTATAAACAAGATACTGCTAAAGGAATGTCGTATGTATCGATGATCATGATGGTCGCGCCCTTAGTCGCACCAACGGTTGGATCAATGATCATGGGCTTATCTCACTGGCAAACAATCTTTTTAGTACTGGCCAGTTACAGCTTTGTTATTTTAGCCTTGGTACAAATATACTTAATCGATATCCCTATTTTCAAAAGCCCGATGAAAGGTTTTGCACTATTTTTCGATAGCTATAAAACCGTATTTAAAAATAAAGATACCCGAGCAGATATAGCCAGCTCAATGTTTGTCTCATTCGGCTTTTTTTGCTTTTTAACCGCTGTGCCCTTTGTATACCTTGATTACTTTAAAGTATCAGAACAATTATTTGGTGTTTTATTTGCTTTCAATGTCATGGCGCTCATGTTTGGTAACTTTTTAAATACCCGCCTAGTACCACGTATTGGTTCACGAAAAATGCTGTATTATGGATTAGCGGTCGGCTTTGTAGCTGGCAGTGCCCTACTCACATTTAGCATATTACACCTATCGCTGTATTTTATTGTTGCAGCTATTGCTCCTCTAATGATGAGTTTAGGGATTACCGCTAGTAATGCTGATGCATTGATCTTAATGCAGTTTGAAGAGCGTTCTGGCACCGCTACGGCGGTTATTGGTACATTACGCTTTGGCAGTGGTGCGTTAGTCGGTCCAATTTTAGCCTTAATGCATGCACAAAGTGCGGTACCATTTTCAAGCTTAATGTTCAGCGCATTAGTATTAACACTAATAGCCCAGCTTTGGCACCGAGCTAGAAATAAAAAAAATGCCCGTAGTTAACGGGCATTTTTTTACTAAGCGACTTATTTATTCAGCTGCTTTAGATACCATCACCATTGCAGGGCGTAATAAACGACCATTTAATGTATACCCTTTTTGCATCACTGCTAATACAGTGTTAGGTGTTACATCATTGCTTGGTTGAATCGACATTGCTTGGTGGAATTCAGGATTAAACTGCTCACCTTGTGGGTTAACAATTTCAACACCAAATTTTGCAACCGCATCGTTAAAGCTCTTAACTGTCATATCAATCCCTTCAAGCAATGGCTTTAAGGTTTCGTTTTCTTTGTCTGAGAACTCAATAGCACGTTCTAGATTATCAATAACAGGTAATAATTCGTTAGCGAACTTTTCAAGTGCAAATTTATGCGCTTTTTCTACATCTTGTGCAGCACGGCGACGAATATTATCAACGTCTGCAGCGGCACGTACTACGCTATCTTTTTGGTTTGCGATCGTTTGTTTCGCATCTTCAAGCTCAGCATAAAGCATAGCAATTTCAGCTTCAGGGCTAACTTCTTCGCTTTCGTGCGTGTCAGCCGCTTCTACAGCCGCTTCAACGTCTGCTTGCATTTGCTCTAGTTCTTCGTTTAATTCAACTTCTTGCTCTGGTGATTTTGTCTGCTCAGACATAATTTAAATGCTCCAATACTTTTCAATTGCGGTAATTATGGGGATTGAATCAAAAGATTCAAGAGCCAGATGACTCGATTAATTTAAATTCTTGAATGATTGCTTCAATTTGCGCCGATTTAGGACAAATTACACAAAAACGACTTTGATATTCTTGATTTTGAAAATACGGCACGCTGATCACCATCAATTCGTCGCAATCAGTAAATGGCAATTGTGACGTATTTAAAACCGACACACCATTTTTAAAAGCTAACTTATCTTCTACAAAGTTCAAAAATGAGACACCAATATTTAAGCTTTGTTCACAATCAATTTGCCGATATAGATAATTTTCGCCGACCACGATACTGTTATCTGAGCCTAATTTATGGCTCAGCTCACGGGTCCATTGATTTAACGAATCATGACAATTTCGTGGTGCTGTATTTGCCATTGCTTGCATACGGTACAAGCCTTCCATTAAAGTTTGCTGACTGAATACAGTATTAAGCCAAGTAGCGAATTGATAACGTACGGTGTCAGACGCATCATCTGGCTTATGAATACAAATGTTATGGCTTTGCCCTGCTCTATCTAACAGTAAAATAAGCCAATCGTTACTATCAAAATCCAACACTTCAACTCTAAAAACGTGTTGAGAACTTACTTGCGGCAGACCAACGCAGCAACACACTTGATAACGTTGGCTTATACCATGCGCCATCTCGACTAATTGCGCTTGGGCAGGCTGCCAATATTGCGCAATCTGCGACAGTGGGAAAAATTCACTTAGCCAATAATCAAACCCAGCATTGGTAGGCACCCGGCCAGCGGAGGTATGCGGTGAATACAGCAGGCCTATTTTTTCTAGGCGCGACATCGCATTTCTAACTGTTGCAGAGCACACGGCCATACCTTTTTGTTTAGCTATACGGCTAGACGCAACAGGTTGACCTTCACCATTACAGTACAGGCTCATTACGGCGGAAAATATTTGCTGATCTCGGGGGTTTAAATTCATAGTATCTACATCTTGCTGCATAGTAGGGATATCGGGGCGTAGTGAGTTTATTTCAAGGTTATTTTCAAACTTGTCACTTTTGGGTTACTCTACTGATATTAATACTATTGATGTGTTTATCATGGAATCACCGTTTAAAACCATAGGTTTAATTGGCAAACCCAATCACAGTAATGCAGCTGCAACTTTACAGCGCTTATACACTTTTTTAAATGCGTTAGGATTTAACGTGTTATTAGAGCAGAGAACCGGTCATCAATTAACCAATGTCCCCAAAGAAGAATTAGTCAAACTGGTTGAGCTTGGCGAACGTGCCGATCTCGCTATTGTGGTCGGTGGTGATGGTAATATGCTGGGAGCAGCAAGGGTATTAGCCCGATTTGACGTTGCTGTTATAGGCGTCAACAGAGGCAATTTAGGTTTCCTAACAGATTTAAACCCTGAAGGCTTTGAAGCTAGTTTAGAACAAGTATTAAGCGGTCAATATCTTGAAGAAAAACGCTTTTTACTAGAAGTAGCAGTGTATCGTCATGGCGAGTTAAAAAGTGCTAACTCAGCAGTGAATGAAGCCGTTTTACACGCCGATAAAGTCGCTCATATGATTGAATTTGAAGCCTTCGTTAATAACGATTTTGTTTTCTCGCAGCGCTCTGATGGTTTAATTGTCTCAACTCCTACTGGTTCAACAGCCTATTCACTGTCGGGAGGTGGACCCATTTTGACTCCAGAGCTAAATGCCATCTCATTAGTGCCGATGTTTCCGCATACATTATCAAGCCGACCATTAGTGGTTGATGCCGATAACGAAGTACGTTTAAAACTTAGTTTAGAGAATACCGACAGCTTACAAGTCAGTTGCGATAGTCATGTGGTGCTTGCCGTATTACCTGGCGATGAAGTGATAATTAAAAAAGCAGATAAGAAACTGCGGCTGATCCACCCCAAAGATTACTCTTACTATCATGTACTTCGCACTAAGCTCAACTGGGGTAGTCGTTTATATTAATTTTATTGCGCTCATTCAGACTTTAGAGCAAAATGAGCTGAATTCATTTATTACCTTTTCAAGGGAAATCAAACCGAAATGACGTATGTAGTTTTCTTTGCTTTATTATTATTAATAACGCTGCTTGGCAGTTATTTAGTAATTGAAAATAATCGCCGAAAAGCGCTTGAAGCGCAAAAAAAGCTATTTAATAACCGCGTTAAAGAAGTAACTCATCAGTTAAAAATTAAATTAAATGAGTACTGCGACGCAAAAATAATTCGTCCTAAATACATCCCAAGAATACAAGTAATCGCCAGTAATTTTTTTGTTGTACAACCCCATACTGACGAAAACTTATTGTATCTTGAACGCATAAACGAGTCATTGATCAGCACAATTAGCAGTGAGTTGGCGAAAACTTATGTCACAGGTGAACGAGATGCACTAGCTGAACGCTTAGATTTTTTTGTGGCTGAATTACCCATAGCCGGCGTTGCTTACAATAAAACGTTTTACCATGAACTTTTACCATCCATGATTAAAGTTTTATGCACTGATAGTTTATCTGCGAATCCAGAAGATTATGCCAAACCTGTTGATCCTGAAAATAATTTTGAGATATCAACCAGTGAGTTAGTAATAAACTAGACAGCGACATTAAAAATTAATTTGCAAAAAACCAAAACACTGTATAAATTAACAGTTAATTGACTGGATGGATGAACAGTATGTTAACTGGGTTAGAGATTAAAAATTTTGCAATTGTAAGCAATTTAAGCACCGAGTGGCAAAGCGGTATGACAGCCATTACGGGTGAAACAGGTGCCGGTAAATCTATTGCTATTGATGCCTTATCTTTATGTTTGGGTGAACGTGCCGAAGCCTCAGCTGTTCGCCCAGGCTCTGAGCGCGCTGAAATATGCGCCACCTTCGATTTAACCAACCTCCCCTTAGCTAAGCAGTTTTTAGAACAGCATTTGCTATCGAATGATGAGCAAGAGTGCTTACTTCGTCGTGTGGTGTGTAAAAATGGCCGCAGCAAAAGTTATATTAATGGCACCCCAGTCACTGCAGCCCAACTAAAAGAAATCGGTCAGTACTTGATCTCTATTCATGGTCAACATGCTCACCAATATTTGCTTAAAAGCGAACATCAACTCCAGCTATTAGACGCTTATGCAGGTCATCAACCTCTGGTTGAAGCAGTGCGCCAGCATTATCGTAATTGCCAAAACTTACAAAAAGAATTTACCGCGCTCGAACAAGCCCAGTTGCAACAAGCAGCGCAAAAGCAATTATTAGAGTACCAAGTAGCTGAGCTTGATGAGTTTGCTTTACAACCAGATGAATTTTCGCAAATTGAAGCCGAGCATTATAAGCTCAGCCACAGCCAAACTATTATTGAAGCATGCCAACGTGAGTTACAAAGCTTATACGAAAATGACGAGCAAAATGCCTGTTCCCTATTACAACATAGCGCGCAGCAATTTGCTGAGCTTGCCGGGTTTGATGAAAGCCTAGCTGGCGTGGCTGCATTACTCGAAGAAGCGGCTGTGCAAGTTGAGGAAGCGAGTCGTGAAATTCGTAATTATGCAGAGCAAGCTGAACTTGATCCGAGCAGACTCATTGACGTTGAAACACGATTAAGTGGTGCGATGGATTTATCACGTAAACACCATATTAAACCAGAAGACTTAGTTGAGTTTCACCAAAGTATCACACAAGAACTTGAGTCGATTAGTAATAACTCGACCCGTTTAACGCAACTTGAAGGTGAAATTAACCAAGCATTAGCAACTTATCAGCAAGCTGCGCAAACCCTAAGCGAAAGCCGTCATGAGGCCGCGCAGACATTAAATACATTGATCAGTGCAAGCATGGCGCATTTATCAATGGAAAATGGTGTGTTTGAAATCGCCCTTACACCACAACCTGAAAAAGCACCAAACAGCCTAGGTTTTGATAATGTAGCGTTTTTAGTATCAACCAACCCCGGGCAGCCATTACAACCACTGTCTAAAGTCGCCTCTGGCGGTGAGCTGTCGCGTATAAGTTTAGCGATACAAGTTATTATTGCGCAAAAAGTCACGACTCCTACGCTTATTTTTGATGAAGTGGATGTAGGTATTTCTGGACCAACTGCAGCAGCTGTAGGCAAGCTTTTACGTCAATTAGGTAAATCAACTCAGGTTATTTGTGTAACCCATTTACCACAAGTGGCCAGCTCGGGGCATCAGCAGTTTTTTGTGGCCAAAGAAATTGCCAATGGCGAAACCTTTACAAAAATGTTGCCACTCAGTAAACATGGCCGTATTGATGAAATTGCCCGTTTACTTGGTGGTGATAACATCAGTAAAACAGCCAAAGCTAACGCAAAAGAGTTAATTATGGCGCATGCTTAATTAAGCTAAAACAACACCTACGTTTAAACTATTTTTAAATACAACCACCCATTAAGCCTTACTGATATAAAGCAAGGCTTAATAACTAACAATAGAACACATATAAATCATGACGATAACAACATTGCCAATAAAATTAATTAGCCTTCTTTTTTGTTTTACACTTTTAACGGGTTGTAATGATTACTTTATAAATACCACGCAACTGACAAATAGCACATGGCAACCACTTTTAGTCATTGCATTTATTAGCCTATTTTTGATCCCATTAATTAGCTTAGCGCTGCTTATATTTAGTCAATGGAAGCACCTTCAGTTTAAAATAACTCTGCAACGTTATTTACATGGCTCACTTGTTTTAATGCTCGCCATAGCATGGTTTATCGAATTAAGCTTAGTGCAACGCGCTGATAACCGTATGGATTTGATGTTAACGCTGTGCGCGCTAGCCACTCAAATGGTATTAGTCGTGGCTGCTTTTGTACTTGTTAATAAACAACAAAAAATGCACCACCGCGCTAAAAACTTTCTGTAAAACACTGTTTGAAAAAACAATTTAAAACATTTATTTTACATAATTGACACATTTAATTTAGCAACATACACTCAATAAAATAAAAAATCGATGGAATGAATAATGAGCGCTACACAATCTAAAAACACCCAACTAAAACGTTGTTATGCAACATTACAACTGGGTGTTGCTAAAGCTGATGGCCGCCTTACTCTTACTGATAACCTGCTGCATTTTGAAGCCCTCAATAAACAACTTAACTTGGGTTGTTATGCCATCAAACTTAATAACATTTCCCATGTCGAAAAATGCGCAGCTAAAGCCGGCGGTTTAATCCCTATCACAACATCAGGGATTAAAATAACCACTAAAGAAAACCACCATCTGGAATTCATTTTGGCGGAACCTGATGAGTGGCTTAATTGCTTACAAGCGAGGCATTAAGCATTAAAAGAAAGGTACTAGGCGCTAGGCACCCCAACAAGTAACTCGGCGTTTAATTCACCACCGTAGGCTGGGTTGAGAGCAACGAAACCCAACGATGAATGATTAAAACTGAATGACGGCTTAGAGCGATAAGCGGTCATTGAGATTGGCTGAATATCGTCGTTAATTGATTGGTTAAACTGCTCTTTGCGCATATATTTATGAAAATGAGCGCTGCCCGCATATTGGTTCATTTAACTTTACCTAAAAAATTTAGAAAACTTAGTGATAGTAATGCCTTAGGTAATTTGTTAAAACTATATAAAGTAGATAAATGAGCGGGGAGTCGGCAGAAATATGCGCGATGAGCGCACTATTAAATTGTTAGGTTTCAAATCAAAAGGAGTTCACATGTTCAAGTTTTACGGATATTTCACATCGTGTTTGGGGACTATTGTTCTTATAATATTCTCTTTCTCATTCATTCTAGAGCAACGGATAGAAACTGGGTTGTTTGGACTATACGGTATACCTATAATTTGTGCTTTATATGCAACTTTGCGTTTTAAAAAGTTAATTATTAGTAAATCAGAGTTAGAGCAATTAAACCGAATAAAAGAGCTAGAGAGTGAAATAGAAAGAATGGAATTCACAAATAGTTAAAACC
>NZ_JAGPYN010000006.1 GCF_018069805.1 Pseudoalteromonas ostreae | reverse complement strand
CGCAGTAAGTATAGCAATAGGGATTTGGGCACCTTATGCATTACCTTTATATCAAGGCTTAAAAACCTATGCAGTCACAGGTAGTTTTGGTGCAGCTTTGAAAGCTTACGTTATTTCGTCGGCTACAATAGGTATTTCTCAATACATCGGTGCTGAATTAAATTTTGATCTTGGTGGGTGGACTGCCGTTCAAAATGTGGCATCCCATGCTATGGTAGGTGGCGTTTCTGCTGTTCTTCAAGGAGGAAAGTTTGGTCATGGCTTTGTCAGCTCCTTAGTCACCGCCAGTATGAAAGGGTTTATGAATCCAAAAACCGGCACTTATGCTGATGCAGTGAGAAGAACAGCAATTGCAGGGGTTATAGGTGGCACGGTGTCAAAACTGACGGGTGGCAAGTTTGCCAATGGTGCCGTCACCTCAGCAATGCAATGGTGGTATAATGCAGAAGGGAATCCAGGAAAGTCAGGTTCTTGGGCAAAGCCCAAAAGAATGGGGTTAGGTCTTTCTTCTTGCCTTTTGTTAGTTGCGGCTAATCTTAAGATATTAATTTATACAAATTGATAGATGAAAAGATGGCTAGGCCTCTCAGATTAGAGTTTGCGGGTGCGTTATATCACATAACTTCACGGGGTAATGAAAGAAAACCTATTTATTTAGATGAATCAGATTTTGAAGATTAGTGTGGTCAGGTCTTTCTTTTTGCCTTTTTATTTTCTTGCGATTAAAGCTTTATGTTAAAAATTTAAAATAACTTTGTTGAGAGTTTAATATGTTTAAAGTAAGTGTTTTCTTGTTATGTGTTTTTTCAGCACTGCTAGTTCAGCAGGGATGAAATGGACTGATGATTATTGGCGTGGTGAAGGTGTTGAAGTAGATAATGCAATACCTTCAATGGGATAACCATTGGATACAATTTCATGGCAGTGATGGACGCTCTTATGTTTACTACAGGGGAGAGCAAGTGATGCCTGATGAACAAGCAAACATGTTTTTCAATGTTATTAACAACATTTCACATACCTCGTTGAGTTTTCAGTCACTTTGACTGCAAATCTTCAGCATCAAAATAGAGCGGCTTTAAGGTGCCACAGTTGGCAAATTTATAGGTTAATTCGCTAGCATTTGGGACGCGTTTTGATGTGCGAAATTTTTGCAGACAGGCATTAGTTAAATCTGCAAAAATAAGGTGATTAAAACTCGGTGCTTGGGTTATTTTATGGATATAAATTCGCTCATTATTTTTGAGGGTGATCATGTCGTATTCTTGCCACTGCGATGATTCGTTCAAATCAGTTAATTCCCGCGCATAAAGTAATTTACTCATTACAATAGCTCTATGTTGATAAACCAAACTGCCATCGCGCTGGTAGTGTCCGGCATACACATCTGCCGTAATTGTTAGTTCTTCGCCACGCATTAGCCGTTGAATATTAAACGGTTGTGGTTTGATAGTAATAAGCTCTGCATCACGTACCAGGCTTAAAAAAGCGATATCTGGGTTTTCAATTTGATAAACAACTTGCACATCGTGAGGTAATTTATATGTCGGTAGGTTAACTGCAAAAATACGCGAGCCTTGATTAACGAGTACCATAGCATGCTCTGCATTATAAGCTGGGTTAATCGGCGGAAGCTCCTCTTTTACAGCTTCTTCTTCGGCGTTGACAATACTCGACATAAATGCAAGTAACATAATAAACAACAGTCGCATAATGATCTCAATAAAGGTATGAATTAAAAGTGTAGTCAAAAATACTGTTTTAGCAGTTTTATACTCTGCTTTTAAAACAGCGCAGCTTGCTCTATAACAATTGCGTGGCGTTTTGCAAGGCGCAAGTGATCTCTATCATAACCTCCGCCAATCACGCTTGCCACTGGCGTATTGTGCTCAATACAGCGCTTAAGCACTAAGTGATCTCGTTTTTCAATGCCTTGCCAGCTAATATCAAGTTTACCTAAACCATCTTGCTGCCAAATGTCGACACCTGCATCATAAAGCACTAAATCAGGGTTAAGTTCTTTGAGTAAAAAGCGCAAGGTATCATCAACAACCCCTAAATATTCATCATCTTGCATATTATTAGCTAAACCAATGTCGAGATCGCTGGTTGATTTGCGAAATGGAAAATTTTTTTCACAATGAATCGAGCAGGTATATGCATAAGGTTGGTGTTGTAACATGGCTGCGGTGCCATCACCTTGGTGTACATCTAAGTCAAAAATCAATACATTGGTCACTTCAGCTGATTGAATCAGCGTTTGTGCAGTAAAGGCTAAGTCGTTGACCATACAATAGCCAGAGCCAAAATCGCTGTGAGCGTGGTGTGTACCGCCGGCTAAATGGCATGCAATGCCGTGCTCAAGAGCTAAGCGCGCAGTTTGCAACGTGCCTTGAGGTGCGGTAAAAGTTCGTGCCATTAATTGTTCAGACCAAGGTAGCCCAATACCACGCATCGCTTTATCATCTAAGCGGTTATGCCATAAATCTTGAATGTAATTATCACAATGTACCAATTCAAGCGCCTCAGGGCTGCCAAGTTGAGGTGTTATTAGGTTGCTATTCGCCAAACCAAGTGCTTTTACTTGTTGGTATAAATGGGCAAATTTACTCATTACAAAACGATGGTTTGGATCAAAGTTAAACGAATAGTTAGGGTGATAAACCAGCGGTAAGTGTTGATTAAGAGCCATAGTCAGATTGCGTTGCGAGTTTTCTCTAGGGTAACCTACAGGGCAATTTCAATCCAGTTACTTGCTTTACGCACTATGGATCAAACTCTCAAGTTCACGGTGCAGTAGTGTATCGTCAGCGAGGTTTAACTCAATTAAACGCTTTAAATGGGTAATACTATCTATATCAATATGGGTACATTTTAAACCTATATGTTGCTGTTCAATATGGCAAATAGTAACAGTCATCGCGATGATTACTTCACTTTGCGGGAGTTTAAAGGCAAGAATCGCACTACTGTTTTTTGTAAAATTAAAGTCATTATTGCGACTAACCAGGGCGCCATTTAATGAGATATCGAGCAACTGGCACGGATAGCTATGGGAATTATTGGTTAAATGCGCGGGAGTTGAAAATAAAATGCGCGTGTAATGTCGGCGGTTTTCCATCATTATTCCTTTTAGGAGTATTAGGATTAAGTGTAGCCTATTTTTTAGTCAGTATGTGTAATTAATACCAATCCACTTAAATATTTAACCATTCTAGCGAGCTAAATAAAGCGCTAACTGCGTTATAAATTTTTCATGTAGAACAACTACATGTAAAAATTTATGCCTTGTTATCACTCCATTTATCTGTGGCTATAAATGGTCAGTAACTTAACACGATTGGTATAAGCTGAACTCTGGATCGTGAATCTCTGATCTATGTTCCAGGTTAATAAAAAAAGCCCCACATAAATGCAGGGCTTAAAATATGTTTAGAACCTAACCTATCTTTTTGTACTTAATACGCTTAGGTTGCGTAGCCGCAGAACCTAAGGTCTTTTTAAGCCACTCTTCATATTCAGTGTAGTTACCATCGAAGAAGTTAATTTGGCCTTCGTCACGGTAATCAAGAATATGTGTTGCAATACGGTCTAAGAACCAACGATCATGCGAGATACACATAACGCAGCCTGGGAATTCTAAAATCGCATTTTCAAGGGCACGTAATGTTTCAACGTCCAAGTCATTGGTCGGCTCATCCAGCAGGATAACGTTGCCACCGGCTTTTAATAACTTAGCTAAGTGTAAGCGGTTGCGTTCACCACCAGAGAGGTCTTTAACAAATTTTTGCTGATCGTTACCTTTGAAGTTAAAGCGACTCACATAGGCACGGCTTGGGAATTCAAAGTTACCAATTTTCAGTACGTCTTGTCCGTTTGAAATTTCTTGGAAAACAGTGTTGCTGTCATCCATATTGCCACGGAACTGATCAACGGTTGCCAGTTCAACCGTTTCACCTAGGTTAATTTCACCGCTGTCTTGTTTGTCTTCACCGCTGAGCATTTTAAACAGCGTTGATTTACCCGCACCATTGGCACCGATAATGCCAACAATTGCGCCTTTAGGCACAGTAAAGCTTAGATCATCAATTAACACGCGATCGCCAAAGCTCTTCTTCAAGTTTTTAACTTCAATCACTTGATCCCCTAAACGTGGACCAGGCGGAATAAATAGCTCGTTGGTTTCATTACGTTTTTGGTAATCAGACTGCTGCATTTCAGTAAATTGCGACATGCGCGCTTTTGACTTAGCTTGACGGCCTTTTTGGTTTGAACGTACCCACTCAAGTTCTTGGGCAATTGATTTTTGACGGGCTTTTTCAGATTTTTGCTCTTGTTGCAGACGCGCATCTTTTTGCTCAAGCCATGACGAGTAGTTGCCTTCCCACGGAATACCTTCACCACGGTCAAGCTCTAAGATCCAACCTGCAACATTATCAAGGAAGTAACGGTCATGGGTTACCGCCACAACAGTGCCTTCATAATCATGTAAGAAGCGCTCAAGCCATGCTACAGATTCTGCATCCAAGTGGTTAGTCGGTTCATCAAGAATAAGCATATCTGGTTTTTCAAGCAATAAACGACAGATAGCCACTCGGCGGCGCTCACCACCGGATAGGAATTCAATTTTAGCATCCCATTCAGGTAAACGTAGGGCATCTGCTGCGCGTTCTAATACGTTGTCGATATTATGACCGTCGTGGGCTTGAATAATTGCTTCAAGCTCGCCTTGCTCTTTGGCAAGTGCGTCAAAGTCAGCACCGTCCATCGCGTACTCGTTATATACTTCATCAAGACGGTTTAATGCATTTTTAACTTCGCTAACGGCTTCTTCCACTGTTTCACGAACTGTTTTACTTTCATCTAAGATCGGCTCTTGTGGTAAGTAACCAATTTTAGTGCCTGGTTGAGGGTATGCCTCACCTTCAAACTCTTGATCAAGGCCGGCCATAATACGTAGCAACGTTGATTTACCAGAACCGTTTAAACCAAGTACACCAATTTTTGCGCCCGGGAAAAAATGCAAAGAAATATCTTTTAAGATAGTGCGTTTAGGTGGCACAACCTTAGATACTCGACTCATCGAGAATATAAACTTATCAGGTAAAACCATGGAAGGAGCCTTCAAATAATAATAAAAATTTCAATGTTGTATTGTAGTGGCTCAAAGGTGAAACAGTCAACGAATCAGCAAAGTTGGCTAGGTGTTTTGAGCAAATAGGTTAGCGAATTAAAATCATATGGACATCTAAACATCTAGAGGTTGAAATTTCCAGCTATCCGTTCATAATTAGCCATTGGTTAATTATGCCTTGGAGATGAGTATGCCTATTACCGTTAAAGATGAATTGCCCGCCATTGCGAAGTTACGTCAAGAAAACGTATTCGTAATGCCAAAAAGCCGCGCTAAAAGCCAAGAGATCCGCCCGATGCGCTTGGCGATTTTAAACTTAATGCCTAATAAGGTAGAAACCGAGGTGCAATTTATTCGCTTGCTCGCTAATTCACCCTTGCAAGTGAATGTTGAGCTATTACGTTTAGACACTCATCGCAGCAGTAGCAACTCAGAGCAGCATTTAGACACCTTTTACCGTTATTTCTCTGAAGTGAAAGACAACAACTATGATGCATTACTTATTACCGGCGCACCATTAGCGCATTTAGAATATGACGATGTAGCCTACTGGGATGAACTAAAGGTAATTTTAGATTGGGCAGAGCAGCATGTAACCTCAACATTATTTTCGTGTTGGGCGGCCCACGCGGGTTTATTCCATCACCATAATTTAAAGCGTGAATTAAAAGAAAATAAACTCTGCGGCGTATTTACCCACAAATGCTATTTTAAACATGGCGCATTAACACGTGGTTTTGACGACACCTTTGTAGTACCGCACTCGCGTTATGGTCATATTGATATTGAAAAAATTAACGCCTGTGATGACCTAGTAGTACTGGCAGGCTCAGAGCAAGTAGGTGCTTACTTAATAAAAAATAAATCCGGCAGCCAAGTGTATATTACCGGTCACCCCGAGTATGATGCAGACACCTTAAAAGGCGAGTATCAGCGCGATTTAGAAAAAGGCCCTGATGCGCCATTGCCTGAAAACTACTTTCCAGATAATAACCCAGATAACGAACCGTCGAAAACTTGGCAAAGTCATGCCTTTTTGCTTTTTTCGAACTGGTTAAATTATTATGTGTATCAAACCACACCGTATGATATTAATTTAGTTAGCCAAGCCGTAAGGACTAACAACTATGCCGAATAATTTAGAAAACAAACGTGTTGAGATAATTGACGCACTCAAACAGCGTATTTTAATCTTGGATGGTGCCATGGGTACTATGATCCAAGCGCATAAGCTTGAAGAGCAAGACTACCGTGGTGAACGTTTTAAAGATTGGCATGTACTTATTAAAGGCAATAACGATTTACTGAGCCTTACACAGCCAAAAATTATTGCCGATATTCACCGTGGCTTTTTAAATGCCGGTGCCGATATTATCGAAACCAATACCTTTAACTCGACCACGATTTCCATGGAAGATTACGACATGGCCAGCATCAGCCGTGAAGTAAACTTAGAGTCTGCTAAATTAGCACGCAGTATTTGTGATGAATTTACCGCTAAAAATCCAGCTAAACCACGCTATGTTGCGGGTGTTTTAGGGCCAACCTCAAAAACCTGTTCAATCTCACCGGATGTGAACGACCCCGGTTATCGCAATGTCACCTTTGATAAGTTAGTCACCGCGTATGTTGAATCAACCCTTGCGTTAATGGAAGGTGGTGTTGATCTCATTTTAATAGAAACAATTTTTGATACGCTTAATGCAAAAGCGGCTTCATTCGCGGTTGAAGAAGCGTTTGAGCAAGCCGGTCGCAAGTTACCTGTGATGATTTCTGGCACCATAACCGATGCATCCGGGCGTACGCTGTCAGGGCAAACCACCGAAGCATTTTATAATTCGATTCGTCATATTAAGCCAATTTCAATTGGTCTCAATTGCGCGCTTGGTCCAGATCTACTGCGCCAATATGTAGAAGAGTTATCGCGGGTTTGCGAAACCTTTGTATCAGTTCATCCCAATGCCGGTTTACCTAACGAGTTTGGGGAATATGATTTAGAAGCACCTGAAATGGCACAAGAAATTATCGATTGGGGTAAGTCAGGTTTTATCAATATTGTTGGTGGTTGTTGTGGTACTACACCTGCACACATCAGGGCATTTGCGAAAGGGCTTGAAGGGGTTGAACCTCGACCATTGCCAGAGCTTGAAGTGCGTATGCGCTTATCAGGCCTTGAAGCGTGTAACTTAAATTAAGGTAGCCGAGATGACACAAAAAATAGCAGTATTTACCAACGTCGGCGAACGTACCAATGTTACCGGCTCAGCCATGTTCAAGCGTTTGATCATGGAAGAAGATTATGAGACCGCCCTTAACGTTGCTCGCGAACAAGTAGAAAACGGCGCGCAAGTAATTGATATCAATATGGATGAAGCCATGTTGGACTCAAAAGCGGCGATGGTTAAATTTTTAAATTTGATTGCTTCAGAACCTGATATTTCTAAAGTACCCATCATGGTCGACTCCTCAAAATGGGAAGTGATTGAAGCGGGCTTAAAGTGCATTCAAGGTAAGGCAATTGTAAATTCAATCTCGTTAAAAGAAGGCGAAGAGCCATTTATTCGCCAAGCTAAAATTATTAAACGCTTTGGCGCCGCTGCAGTGGTTATGGCATTTGATACCGACGGCCAAGCAGATACAGCCGATCGCAAGTTTGAAATTTGTCAGCGCAGTTACCGCATTTTGGTTGATGAAATAGGCTTTGCGCCAGAAGACATTATTTTTGATCCGAACATTTTCGCAGTTGCCACCGGTATTGAAGAGCACGATAACTACGCAGTTGAATTTATAGAAGGCACGCGCCGTATTAAGCAAAACTTGCCACACTGTAAAGTGTCGGGCGGGGTGTCGAATGTATCGTTCTCGTTCCGTGGTAATAACCCTGTGCGAGAGGCTATTCACTCAGTATTTTTATATCATGCCATTCAAGCGGGCATGGATATGGGTATTGTTAATGCTGGGCAACTCGCTGTGTATGACGATATACCAGCAGAGCTTAGAAAAGCGGTTGAAGACGTTATTTTAAATACCGACCCAGGTGCAGGCGAGCGCTTAGTTGAGTTGGCACCAAAATACTCTGGCATGGCACAAGCTGAGCGAGTTGAAGATTTAGAATGGCGTACTTGGCCAGTTGAAAAACGCTTAGAGCACGCATTGGTTAAAGGCATTACCACCTTTATCGATGAAGACACCGAAGAGTGCCGTGCTGCTGCCGATAAACCTATTCATGTGATTGAAGGGCCGTTAATGGACGGCATGAACGTGGTAGGGGATTTATTTGGCGCGGGTAAAATGTTTTTACCGCAAGTGGTTAAATCGGCGCGAGTGATGAAGCGCGCAGTGGCCTACCTAGACCCTTATATTGAAGCTGAAAAAGAAGAAGGGGCTACTAACGGTAAAATCGTGATGGCCACCGTTAAAGGTGACGTACATGATATTGGTAAAAACATTGTGGGCGTTGTACTGCAATGTAATAACTATGAAGTTATCGATTTAGGCGTAATGGTGCCTGCCGATAAAATATTGCAAACCGCCATTGATGAAAAAGCCGATATTATTGGTTTATCAGGGCTTATTACTCCTTCGCTTGATGAGATGGTGCATGTTGCCAAAGAAATGAAACGCCGTGGTTTTGAGTTGCCATTATTGATTGGTGGCGCGACTACCTCAAAAGCTCATACAGCCGTTAAAATTGAACCGCAATACGACAAAGGCGTGGTATATGTGAATAACGCCAGTCGCGCCGTAGGCGTGGTTTCTAATTTATTATCGAAAGAGCATAAAGCTGAATTTTTAGCAAAAACCAGCGCTGAATACGTAAAAGTACGCGAGCAGCAAGCACGCAAAAAGCCACGCTCAAAACCGGTGACTATTCAACGTGCCCGCGACAATGCTGCACAACTTGATTGGGATAATTACACCCCACCGGTGCCGAAAAAGCTGGGCGTGACAGAGTTTAAAAATGTCTCAATAGCAACGCTGCGTAAATACATAGACTGGACGCCATACTTTATGACCTGGTCAATCGCCGGTAAATACCCACGTATCATGACTGATGAAGTGGTTGGCGAGCAGGCACAAAGCTTATTTAAAGACGCTAACGACATGTTAGACGATCTTGAAAAGTCAGGCAGTTTGCAACCGCTTGGTGTAATTGGTTTATTCCCTGCTAACCGCGTGGGTGACGATATTGAAATATACACAGACGAAACTCGTGCTGAACTATTAACCACGTCGTGTCACTTACGTCAGCAAACAGAAAAAACCGACTTTGCTAACTACTGCTTAGCTGATTACATCGCCCCGAAAGGTACACCTGATTACTTTGGTGCATTTGCGGTAACTGGTGGTCTTGAGGAAGATGACCTAGCCGATGCGTTCGATGCACAGCAAGATGACTACAACAAAATAATGGTAAAAGCGGTGGCCGATAGACTCGCCGAAGCCTTTGCTGAGTACTTACACGAACAAGTACGTAAAGAATATTGGGGTTTTGCCCCAGACGAAAACCTCGCGAATGAAGATCTTATTCGTGAAAACTACCAAGGTATTCGCCCAGCGCCAGGTTACCCAGCGTGCCCAGAGCACACAGAGAAAAAGAAAATTTGGCAACTACTCGATACTGAAAAGCGTATTGGCATGCAGCTCACCAGCTCATACGCCATGTGGCCCGGCGCTGCGGTATCAGGCTGGTACTTCTCTCACCCACAAGCTAAATACTACGCCGTAGCGGCAGTGCAAAAGGATCAGGTTGAAGATTACGCTAAACGAACCAACATGACGCTGGAAGAGGCCGAAAGGTGGCTGTCGCCTAATTTGGGATATGAGCCGGAGTAGGGCAGCTGTAAGCGGTCAGTTTAATGGCATGACCCCCGATAAAGTGAAGTAGAGGGGTTAACTCTGCGTACCAAGGATACTTACTAAGTTTTAGTATTTTTTATTTATTAAAATCCAATCTTTATTGTACCTGTCATTGAAATATGTTGAGTGGCAGTATAATGTTTGTACTTTATATCTAGAATTAAGGAAAGTTAGTGTAAAATCTCATGGAAATTAGATTAAGTATTAGTAGTTTTGGTATTGGCTTAGGTAACACTGGGTTTGGTGTTAATGCTGTTTCTGGTTGTTACGCTGAAATTCGTGAAAAATAGAGATTAAGGCTTCTGGTTTTCAGATATCCTCGACTAAAATAAGAGGAAAGCTTAAATCGCTCATAACAAAGCAACAATTAGAAGCAGTCAAAGGGAAATAAAATGAACCCTTTACCTTCTATAAAAAATGAAAGGGTCAGCTTGTGGAAACGGGTTCTGAATTCTGGGCTGTTATTTTTCCTTATAGTTTTGTTATTAGGGGTTTCAGTTATAGCATTCGACCGCGAGAGGTTTAAAACTATTAGCGATGCAACATACGGTAATAGTGCTGTTTTAATGCAATCTAACTTAATAGATATATTCGTTTCCCCTTGGTTTGCGTATTTGTGCTTAGCTTTAATTCCAGTGGCTTTAATGAAAGAGCGATTATTGAAGAGTTATAACCCTAGGATTTACATAAATGCATTGGCTTCTCTTCTATTCGGAGCAATAACTTTTATATTTATTGTTAATCTTTATAGTTTTTAAAACGAACCAAAATTTACGAGCTGATAATATTATAAGCTATTAGTTAAAATTTAAAGATGATTAAAGGGCTACACATGAAGTTTATAAATTACGTTATCTTGAGCTTGGCTTTGTTATTAAGCGCGAATAGTTTTGCGCTTGAACAACAATATCAACAGCCTATTGTAGATCTTATAAAAGCATTTAAAAACCACGATAAAGCGGCTATTTCCTCACATATTAGTTATCCGCTTTCGCGCACATATCCAGTACCTGATATTAATAATGAAGCTGAGTTAGTTGAGCGTTTTGATGACGTGTTTGATGAGACGCTTATTAAACAGATTGTTGATTCAAATATCGATACTGACTGGGATAAAGTAGGTTGGCGGGGCATTATGCTTAATAGCGGTGTCGTTTGGGTTGATACCGACGGTAAAATTATCGGTATCAATTACCAAACGGCCAAAGAGCAGTTGCAGGCTAAAAATTTAATAGCAGCTGATAAGCAAGCGCTTCACCCAAGTATTAATACTTTTGTAGAGCCTATTTTAGATTGGCAAACGGCTAAATACCGTATTCGAGTTGATGATTTAGGTGATGGAAACTTCCGCTATGTATCGTGGAGTATTGATAAAAAGCCCAATGATAAACCCGATATTATCTTAGAACATGGTGATATAGAGTTTGAAGGCAGTGGCGGTAATCATAGTTACACATTTAAAAACGGCCGCTATAGCTACGTATTGCAAGTAACGGTAATTGGCAGTGATACCTCACCACCAGGTTGGCTTGAAGTATATAAAGACGATAAGCTGTTATTGTCTGATTCTGTGATCAGTACAGTTAATAAGGCTAACTAAATTCTAATGAAGAGCGGCTATTTTTAACTTGCTGCGAAACGCAAACTGCTATCGAAAGTGGGTACTAGCTATGAAAACAATCGGCATGCTCGGCGGCATGAGTTGGGAGTCGACAACCAGCTATTACAAAGCGTTAAACCAAGGTGTTAAAGATGCGTTGGGTGGGCTGCACAGTGCCAAAATTTGCATGGTAAGCGTCGACTTTGCTGAAATTGAAACGCTGCAGCACCAAGGTGATTGGCCAGAAACTGCGAATATACTTATTAAAGCTGCGATGGCAGTAGAAGCAGGTGGCGCAGATTTTTTACTTATTTGTACTAACACCATGCATAAAGTGGCGGATGATATTGAGAAAAATATCTCAATTCCTATCCTGCATATAGCAGATGCAACAGCTGAAAAACTCAAGCATGACAAAATTACTTGCGTGGGGTTATTAGGTACTAAATTTACAATGGAGCAAGATTTCTACAAAGGGCGCTTAGCCGATAAGCACAATATTGAAGTACTTATTCCAGAGCCTTCACAGCGGAAAGTTATTCATGATGTTATCTATTCAGAGCTTTGTTTAGGTAAGATAAACAAAGCATCGAGAACGCAATATCTACAAATTATACAGAGCCTTTTTGACCGAGGTGCGCAGGCTGTAATTTTAGGTTGTACAGAAATAGCATTGTTAGTGCTGCAGCAACACACCAATGTGCCCCTATACGATACGACTAAAATTCATGCTGAAACTGCGGTAAATTTCGCCTTATCTCAATAATCCAAGTTAAATAGCTAATCTTTAATTCTAAACGCCAGCATTTGTAGATATTAAGAGGAGTCGCTTTTCTTAATATCTAGGTTGCAAATTAATAAAAAGAAAACTGAAAAAAGTAGTGGTTTTTATTACATAAAACAACGTAAATTAACAATTAATTCATTGTTGCTGTATAATTAGCCACTATGGCCTTTTGTTGCTGTAATTTTTTATGATTAGGGCTTTGTTTATGAAGTGTTTTTTTTATTTATTAATGTTGTTTAGTTGTGGTTTAGTCGCAAAGCCAGTATTGATTATTGATATTCACACAGATGAAAATTTTAGTGAACGTTATAGTGCTTTTTTAAATGGTCGTGACGTGCTTCGTGTTAATGATTTTACTGCCAATACACATGGCTCCCATCTTGAAATCGTGGAAATGATCTTACTCCAGCAAGCCTTATACTTAGGTGGTGAAACTCGCCCTGTAGAGTTTCGCGCACAGTCATGGATCAGCAGTACTGAGTTTGATGCTTTAATTGATGGCTCTAGCCTAATGCTGGCACGCAGTATGTGGCATGAAGATATCTTAAATTATCGAGGCTCGCTTTATGTTAGCGAAGCTGTAATTAAATTTGGACAGTATGAAGCAGGCTTATATGTTGCTGCTGATAATCTACATGCGCAGCAATTACAAGCATCGCAACTTAATAAATTGACTGTGGTGGTTAATCCTCGTTGGCATGTTGATTGGCGGGCATTGGTTAACACTCCTATGAGTGTAATTAGCTATATTGGCCCGTGGGAGGATATGCTGGCAATGGTTAAAGCGCAAGTGGTTGATGCGATGATGATTAATTTTAGTGTGGGTGCTAATTTGGATTTAAATTATGACGGACAATTATTTACGCCAATAAACAACGTTAAGGTGGTGTTGCCTGATACACGCCATTTTGTTGTAAGTAAAAAACACCCGCAAGGTAAAGACGTTGCTCAAGCCCTTTCAGCAGGTTTAAAAATATTGCAACAACGCGGTATTATCGCCAAGGCTTTTAAGCAATCAGGATTTATCAATCAGTATGTTAAAGATTGGCAGATAATCAATCAGCAAATGATAGTACCCACCCAATGAAAAGTTCTTTTAACGTATTTTGTTTATTACTCTTAGTTTATGGTTGTGAGCTTTTTGCGAGTACTCCAGCGCAAGATAAGCAACAGTTAGAGCGCTATTACGATAAGTTTAAAGCAGATATTGATGCTGATAATATGCTCCATGCAATGAGTTATATCAATGAATTACGGCAATTAGCCGTATCTCAGCAGGCGTTGGAAATTGAAGTTGAAAGTTACTTATTTGAGGCTATGGTCAAGCGTCGTTATGGGGCATTTGAAGAAGGCGTAAAGCTTAATTATTATGCTTTGGAATTAGCGCAATCCGCAGGAAATAAAACGTACACTGCTTGGGCTTATTTACACTTGGCGCATTTAGAAATGGAGTTGGAGCGTTTTCGTTTAGCACAGGAGTATATACAGCATGCCGTTGATTTTTATAAAAATGAAAACTCAGAATACACAGCACTTATGTACCTTTGGCAAAGTAAAACCTATTTGGCTATGGGGAGTTACCATCAAGCGTTACAGGCAAGCAATAATGCACAAAATGTGACTGCAAATACTGGTGATACTATGTATGAAATTGCGGTTAATCAAGCACAGATCCTTCTTAAACTTGGTGATTACCAAGCAGCACAGCTGATGTTAGCTAACGTTGATCCTGCCCAGATCCGTAAATCGCAAGAGCGAGTTCGTTTGCATTATTATTTAGCGTTGGCCAACTGCTATTTGCAAGCAGGCAAATTTAAGCTGGCAATAAATACAGCGTTATCGCAGCTCGAAAATAGCTACAATACGCGCTTTTTAGATGAGCAGGCACAATTACAGTTTTTGGTGGCGAATGCTTATCGTCAGCAAAAAGAGTATAAGTTGGCGTATCGCTATCTAAATCGCTATGGGCTGACCAAAGATGCACTGAGCTTACAACGGCGCAATAATAAAGTGTTACAGCTAGAAGCGCATTTTAAATTTAACTCGCAAAATCAACAATTATTACTATTAGGTAAAGATAACTCATTAAAAGAGCAGCGATTATTACAGCAACAGCAAACAATTGAAAATCAGCAATTACAACAACAGCGCTGGTTGTTAGCTGGTATTTTGATCATGTGTGGATTAGCATTTATTTATTGGCGCTGGCAGAATCAGCGTTACTTAGTGACGCTAAAACAACAAGTTGCAGAGCGTACGCACGCACTCGCTAAAAGTAATGAGCTTTTAAAAACAATGAGTTATAGTGATAGTTTGACGGGGCTACACAATCGTCATTACTTCTTTAGTGTTATAAACCAACAGCTTGCTAAATTAGCACGAACTAATCATCTACTCCCGCCAGCCCAATTGCAAAACCTCGTATTTGCATTGGTTGATATTGATCACTTTAAAAATATTAACGATAGCCATGGTCATGCGGTAGGGGATCAGGTGTTGGAACAGTTTTCAAAAATACTGCAACAACACAGCCGTGATAGTGACTTATTGATCCGCTGGGGCGGGGAAGAGTTTTTACTCGTCATGGATAATCTCACCCTTGATGAAGCCGCATATACGTTAAATCGTATGGTAAATGTTATTGAAAATCATCAGTTTACTTTAAATAATAATGAGTTTTTGCATTGTACTTGTTCGGTAGGGTTTGCCTGCTATCCGTTTATAGCTGCGATGCCGGAGTTGTTTAACTGGGAGCAAGTTATCGAACTTGCTGATGGGGCACTGTATTTAGCAAAAGAAAATCAACGAAATGCGTGGGTTGCTATAGCCCCCGGAACGGAAAAACTACATTGGCAAAGTGACGATGTGGTGAAGCATTATCGTAAATACTTGTTATCTGGTGAACTTCAAAGCTATAGCAATATTACCGCAAAGCTGAAATTTTAACGTAGCTTGAGTTACAATCAGCAAAATGGTCATTAATGGTAAGACTTGTGCTACCCGTTGAAAATATTTATACAGAGTTAGTTACCCAACTAAAAAACCAGCCTATGGTATTATTACAAGCTCCACCAGGGGCGGGTAAATCAACGTGGTTGCCTTTGCAGCTCATGCGTGATGGACATTTTCAGCGCATTGTCATGCTTGAGCCACGTCGCTTAGCTGCACGTAATATTGCCAACTATTTAGCACAGTGCCAAAATGAAACCGTAGGACAAAGTGTTGGTTTACGCATCAGGCAGGAAACTAAAGTCAGTGTTAATACCCGCCTTGAAATTGTTACCGAAGGCATGCTCACGCGTATGCTACAAAACGACCCTGAGCTCAGTGGCGTTGACTTACTGATATTTGATGAATTTCATGAGCGCTCTATTGCGGCCGATACCGCATTGGCGTTTGCATTAGAGTCTCAAGCTGCACTGCGTGACGATTTAACTATTTTATTGATGTCGGCAACTCTTGATAGCGAGCGTTATTCAGATTTTTTTGACTGCACTGTAGTGCAATCACAAGGGCGCAGCTTCCCAATTGACGAAGTGTATATTTCAATAAAAGATGAAAGCCGCTGGCTTGATGCAATCCCGCAAATTATAAAACAAGCAATGAGTGAGCAAACAGGTAGCGCGCTGGTATTTTTACCAGGACAGCGTGAAATAGTACGTGTTCAACAAGCGCTGAATGACTTACCCACAGATTGTGAGATATTTACCCTATTTGGCGAGCAAGATAAAAACCAGCAACAAGCGGCTATTGCGCCCGCCATTCAGGGCATGCGAAAAATAGTGCTAACCACCAATGTTGCTGAAACCAGTTTAACCATTGAAGGCATTCGTATTGTTGTTGATAGTGGAAAGCGCCGCGCTGCGAACTTTAATTTAAAAACTGGGGTAACAGAGCTCAGCACACAAAATATTTCTCGCTCATCTGCAGTGCAGCGGGCAGGGCGTGCTGGACGTATTGAGCCTGGAGTGGTGTACAGACTGGGTTCCAAGCAAACCTTTGAGCGACGTAATAGCCACGATAACCCTGAAATTCTCACTTCAGATATCAGCCAACTTATGCTCGAAGCCAAGTTGTGGGGAGCCGATATCAGCGAACTAACATTGCTGGATAAACCAACCGAGCAGCAATGCAGTCAAGCATTAAGTTTACTACAGATGTTAGAAGCAGTAGATATTAAGGGAAAGCTTACGCCTTTAGGCAGTAATATGTTGACGTTTGGTGCTGATATTCGCTTGGCACATATGTTGTTAAAAGCGCAGCAGCTTGAACCGCAAAATGCGGGGATTTATCGTTTAGCCATTTATTTGGTCGCTTTATTAGAAAGCCGTGTTAATTGCGCTGCTGAGCTTAATGTTGCTCTACACAGTATGCAACAACGGCTTCACCCCGTATTTAAACAGCAGCTAAAATATTGGCAAAGTCGTTTAAAAGTAAGCGATGATAAAAGTGAACTAAAGAGCGAATACCTCAGTGTGCTGGTGGCACTTGCTTATCCAGACCGGATTGCAAAAAAGCGCGGCAACGGCTATTTACTTGCAAATGGCGCAGGCGCTGAACTCAATAGCGATTATTGGCACAATGACGAATTCCTAGCAATAGCATCAATGGGCGGGCATAAAGGTGGGCGGATATTTGCTGCAACAGCTTTGCACCCATTTGAGCTGAAGGAATATTTGCCGCATTTATTTACTGAGCAAACTCGCTGTGAATTTGATGAAAAAGCTGCGCGCTTTATTCATCAAGACGAGATAAACCTCGGCGCTATAACCCTAAGCAGCCAACCAAGTAAGCAAAAGCTTGATAAAAATGAGCGTGCCAAAGCATGGCTTAGTTTATTTAAAAAGCAGGGATTTGCACTGTTTAACGAGCAACTCGATGCTCAACAGCTGCTTATTCGTATGTGCTTAGCGTATAAATTGATGCCAGAGCAGTTCCCAGTGCTTACTGAGCAGTCTTTAATTGAAAATGCTGAAACTTGGCTTGGCGTATATCTACAAGATATAAAAACGCTCGATCAGCTTAAAAAGTTTAATTACTTTGAAGCGCTGCAAAATTGTTTTGATTGGCAGCAGCAAAGTGCCTTAAAAACGCTATTACCACTGAGATTAACTGTACCCAGTGGCTCAAATATAAAAATAAGCTATCAACTCGAGGGGCCAGCAAAGCTCAGTGTGCGAATACAAGAAGTATACGGGATGACTACATCTCCTGTGCTCGCTCAAGGTAAACTGCCCTTATTGATGGAGTTATTATCGCCAGGTAAACGTTCTTTGCAGTTAACTCAAGATCTTGCTCACTTTTGGGCAACCAGTTACCGCGATGTGCAAAAAGAAATGAAAGGCCGATATCCAAATCGCATAGTGGATTTACTTAATTGACAAGGTATAGTTGATTTTCAGGCTTGACACTTCTAAATTTACATTAGTTTAATTTATTTTAGAGTGTCGACATGCTGACCAGATTAGAGCGGTTAGAAATAATTCCTATTGTTGAACACTGTAATTCTGAGTTTTCTCAGTTACCGCAGCAAGATGCATCTAATGGTGAACTTGTATCAATTGATGGCCGAAAGGTGATTCAATTTTATGAGTTTACTAATACATATCTAGAATCTTTCAACTGTGTATATCAAGTACCATATTTGTTTTGTAAGAATGGTGAACCTTGGACTACTGCTAATCTTTATTTATATAGACTTGCAAAAGAGTCATTACAAAATAACAAGCCAAATGATCATTTAAGACGAGTAGCTTGGGCTTTGCTCGAGTATAAAGTTTTCTGCGAGAATAATAACTTAGACATTTATGATTTTTCTTCATTACGGCCTATCGGAAGACCAACTTATCGATTTTTTAGACACCTTTTGGACAATTGTAATATTCAAGGTATTACATTAAATAGGAAAACTAAATATGTGTACGAATTTTATAAGTACATTTCCGATATAGGCAAGCATAACATCGATATCCGTAAGGTAGACATCACTAAAAGTGTCAAGGTTTCTATAAATACAAAGTACGGCTATATTGAAAAGGATGTAGAAAAACGTAGTCAGTCTGTACCTGTGTGCAGTTCATCTTCTACTGTAAAAGTTGGATTTGTTAGGGATGAGGGTGAAGAGTTAAGGCCGCTAAATAATGAGGAGTATTTAGCACTAATTGACGGTATTAATCAATTTGGGTTTAAAACAGATCAAAAGTTAATATTGTTTTTGGCGTTATTTACAGGCGAACGAAAACAAACGATTTTAACACTCAGAGTAAGTCATTTGGAGCAATTCAATGAAGCCTCACTTAAAGAGGGGGGGGTATATATTTTGAATGTAAATACTAGGAATGGTGCGGATACTAAGTTTAATAAGCCCCATACTTTGTATATTCCTTCTTTTATCGTGGATAAGTTAAGAATGTGGGTAGAGTCGGAAACTTACCTTAAAAGAGTTGCTAAGTTTAGGTCGTTATATGGAGATATTTTTAGTGAGAAAGATATGTATATTTTTTTATCACGTGAAGGTAATTGTCATTATATGGCTAAGAGTGACCCTCGTTATATAAAGTGTAGGACAAGACCCGCAGGTGGAAATACAAAATCTATCTCTGACAGACTAATAAAACTATCGAACGGTAAAATCCCGAGTAATTATACATTTCACTGGCTCAGAGCTACTTATGCTTTAAAGCTATACCAGTCTTTTGCACCGCTATTAGAGTCAGGTGAGCTAAGAATAGGTGACGATATTACAGTGATTCAAAAACGACTTCATCATACTCATAGAGAAACGACTGAGGGGTATTTAAAGTTGTTTACAACTCTTGATGAAAGGTTGTTTGCTCAGCGTGAATATGAAAGAAAGCTATTCGGGGATAGTGATAATGATTTCACTAAGGACGCTATAAATGCCTTTTGAGCGAAATCCAATTATTATTTCTAGTTCCCCATATGAAGTTGAGGTCACACACCCTCAAAATATTTTTATTAGGTTTGAGGATCACGTCAGAGTTTCTTTATTTGATCTTGGCATTGTCGCTTACGAGAAGTTTTCGACAAGTTCTAAAAACTTTTCTTACATTCAAAAAAGGCGTGTGTATATACCCGAAGGTGAAAAACTCAAGCAAGGAAGAATTAAATTAATAAATGCTTTTTTAGATTATCTAAGCACGACTTCTAACTCTGGCACTACCAAGTTGTTAAAAGCTTCTCATATATTAAAGTTTACTTTGTGGTTTATTGAAAATGGACACCCCAACTTCTTGGAGACAAAAACCGAAGCTGTGGAAGCTTTCATATATTGGACGCGAGTAATTGAATATCAAGTGAAGCAGAAAAGCAAACCTTGGGGACAAAGAACCGCAGCTCAAAATCAGGCGAGTTTGACTTCATTACTGGTACTTCGCTTTGGAGAGAGCTTTAGATTTAGATTGAATCAAGCTATATATAAATTGAAATCCGTTGAGCAGCCAATAGAAGTGCGTTCTGTTGAAGAGTGTAGAGAAGTGATGAATAGCTTGATTGATATTGCAATTGGGTTAACAGGGCTAATAGTAGAAGAGCGTAAATTTCCATATCTAATGAAATATCAGAATGAAGATATTTATGTTTTCCCTAATGAGGTAGGAACAGTAAAAACCAAACATTCAACAAAGTTATGTTCTTCTTATAACTATGAAAAGGGTCATGTTTATACACATGAAGAAATGCTACCTTTGAAAAAAAAAGACCGTCCCTGTGCTCTTTGGACTACAAAAGATGCAGTCAAAAACCTTGAGTATAATAATACCAATATGACAAGTCATGTAAGAATGCGTCTTCTTGATTTGGCCTGTTGCTGCTACTTGGAAGTATTCCTTATCATAACGGGAATCCATCGCTCTGAAGTTTTGCAATTAGAGTGTTGCGATGAAATAAATTGTGAAAAACCTGAATATTCGAATGAATTTCGAGCGGTTAAATTAAGAGCAAGAGGTAAAGTTACTTCATATCGACTGCACCGTAATGGTGTCAAAGTGTTGAAGGCCTACCTGATATTGAGAAAGTGGGTAACTAACATAGCAGGCGCACCTTTAAATGAGAGCCTTTTTATTCGGTATATAATACCGTCAGGTAAGCAATCTCTAATAAATAAGCCTTATGTAAGACCTATTAAAGAAGATGATATTGGTCGTGTTTATAATCGGTTAGAGGGACGCTTTTTCCCTACAGGGTTTAAGGTGCTAACGGTTAGAGAAGTTCGCAGAATAAAAACTGTTCACTTACATGATATAGGTGTTTCTATAAATACGATTGCAGATGTGTTAAATCATTCAGTAGAGGTTAGTAAGAAAGTTTATTCTAATACTAAGACCTCACAGCAATCTCAGGAGTTACTCACTTTTTGGCGAAGTGTTAAGAAGGCCGCAGAGCAAGTCAAAATTGTATCTGACTCTAATAAGAATGATATTCACTCTTTTGAAGGCGGAAAGTCGATAGCTATAGGGCACTGTGTGGACTTCAATAATCCCCAACCTATGTATCCTTCTCCTATGCTTGAGCCAAACTGTAAGACTCAATATGGTTGCTTATTTTGTAATAAATATTGCCTCCATGTAGATAAAAAAGATTTACACAAGTTGCTTAGTTTAAGTTTTGTTGTGAGTTCTGTAAAAAGTAAAAGTCTATATTTAGATAATCATATGGATTTTATAAATAGATTGCATATTCGTATTCATGCAATAGTTGAGCAGTTGAAAAATAGCTCAGTTGCTGCTAATGAAATATTTGAAGACGTAAACTACCTTGTATGGGAATTGGGGGAGTTGACTCCATTTTGGGAGCTACGTTTACGCAGGTATGAGTCAATGGGAGTGATATTTTAGTTATGAAAAACCTCCATCAGTTACAAGAAATCATATTAGAGAAAGATAGTTCGATTAAACCTGTGTGGATAGACTCAATTAAACCTGATTCGAATACGATTATTAGTTTTGACGGTAACGGCGTTATTTCAATATATTCAGAGGATAAGTGGGACTTTACACCTTTTAGTTTATCTTCAAATAATGAGCCAAAATTTGATTTTCTTCAAATTCTTAATTTAAAAGATAAACAGTCTGACTATGAAAGGATTATTATTGAACAGATAAAATATTTTTTATTTCTTCTTATATACCAGAATAGAGGTGGCCGTTATGGTTCTTTGTCAGTACCAACTCTTCGTAGATACTTCTACGTTCTGGCGGAAATAGGTCGATTTTGCCTTGAGAATAAGAAGCGGGATAGCTTAGTTGAGATGAGTTTGTATGAAGTTTTATCTCAAAAAAACCTATTTAGTTTATATATGCGATCGGATCCTAAAAATTTTAAAAAACGACCAATTATCGATACAGTTAATGCTGTCAGAGGGTTCAGTAAAGAGTACCTTGGTTTTGTAACCCCTAAGCATAAGTTTAATGAGGTACTTGCCCGTAAACATAAGCAACACCCTGTAATTCCGACTAATATTTATTTAGAAATAGTTAACAGGGTCGGCAGTGATCTAGAGTTTATAGAAAGTAGCTTAGAGGGGATTGAAGCTTTTTTGGCTAAGTTTTCTGATAAAATTTCAGGTCGTACTCTAAAAGGGCAAAAACGAAAAGGCACAAAAGTATCGGATTATCAACTAACAACACCTGAGTTGATTAGAAAATATAATTTGGGTAGTTTGTTTTTCGATAAATACGAAGTCCATGATTTAAATTCATTAGTACACTCTTTATATCAAATTCAATATATTTGTTTGGAAGCAATAGTTTTATTTACAGGTATGCGAAAATGCGAAGCGTTAGAGATGCCACTGGACTGTATTAAAAAAAAGGTGCTTTCTCCAGACGTTAAAGATGGCGGGAAGGTTGTAATCGAGTCAGAAGTTATTGAGCTCGTCTCTTTTACAACTAAACACAGAGGAACACGCGCTGTGTCTACTTGGTTAGCTAATAGTGATGTGAAATCTGCAATTAATATTTTAAAAAAGATAAATGTTGGCTTAAGTTTGTGTGAAGGTAGAAAGTTTTTTGGACACCTATTCGTCTCTCCCAATCACATTCGAGGAAAATCTCGACCAAGAACTGATTTTACAAAAAGGCATAAACCAAATTGGCATAGTGAACTCATTATCAGTGCAGAAGATATTGATTTGATGAGAGTCAGTAATCCGGAGAGCGATTTATCTGATGGTAAATTTGCCGTGGGCAAAGCGTGGAATGTTACAGCACATCAATATAGGCGTTCACTAGCTTATTACGCAGCTAACTCTGGCTTTGTAAGCCTTTCAACATTGAGAGTTCAGTTCAAGCATTTAACATCATTGATGACTAAATATTACACTCGGCATTTTGAACAAATAAATTCAATATTTGGCTATTTCAATCCTGAAAAAGACTTGTTCGAGTTTCCCAATGGACATACTATTTTTGATTTCAAAGAGGCTAGAACAGCTTTTGTTATTGATGCTCTAGTTGAACAAGTTATTACAACAGATAATATTTTATATGGTAAAAAAGCAAACTATATTGAGCGTCAACGTTCAATGATTGACTCAATTGATGATGATATATCGTTGTTTGAAGTAAGGTCTAAAACTGAAAAAGCAGTTCGTGATGGCGAGATTTACTATCGGGAAACTTTATTGGGGGGGTGCACAAACCCAATTCAATGTGATTGCCGTATACTCGGTGAGTTTATTAATTGTTTATCTAGCAGTTGTGCGGTAATTAAGCCTGAGTGCGTAAGAGAACAAATAGAGGAGCTTACTGAGTATGTTGCTCTGCTTGAACCATCATCAGGCGAGAGAGAAATAGTTCAGGAAGAATTAAATGCTTTAATCAAGTACGAGAAGACACAAAAGAGGCGAATCAAATGAGGGATGGTTTAAATCGTTGCTTTGAAGCTTTCGAAAGGCTTAAGCTTAATGAGCCCAAAAATGCTCGCTTTGTAAATTTGGATCGAAATAAAGTTACGGCATCAATTGTAAGCCAAGAAGCAGGGTTTGATGCTGGGTATCTTAAAAAGAGCAGAGCAAGGCATAGGGAGATTATCAGTTTAATTGAGAGTTACAGTAATTTACCTGCTGCATCTGTTTCCGGTACGTTGTCTATTCGCGAAAAGCTAGAACGTGCGGAACGTAAAAGTGCGAGCTTAAAAGAAAGAGTGAAGGATGTGGAGAAAAAGCTTTATGATGCGTTAGCTCGCGAGTTGTTAATGTTAGAGCAAATAGAATGTTTACAGCAAAAGCTGGCGAGTAGTAGCAATAATAATGCGTAGTGGAGATGGTCTGACCTATTTTTATATTTATTTGATTAATTTTATTAAATCTATTATTGAGTCGAAAGATTGAGTCATGTGTTACTCCTGTTTTCTTAATAATACTGAAATGGCACAGATTTCTAAACACTACCCCTTTAGGTACAACAATGAGGTTGAACTGAAAAAGCAGCTATGGTCAAAGCAAATAATACCGATTTATTTATCACAATGACTTCCCTGAAAGTTAGCTATGTAAGTTCCTAAAAATTTTTAATCATTAAGTTAAATATAAAAGCCAGCCGATAGAATGAGAGTATACTGAGGGATGCCTTAGTGTACTTGAGTTGGCAGCTAGCGTGTATCAGTGTGATGATCATAGAAAGGGTTGCCGGTCTAATTCATCAAGCGACTTTTCCCTTATCCTCCAGCTCATAAGTTATTTTGCAATGCATCAATGCGCTTCGCTACTTCGTTAAGTTCTAGGAATTCTCCATGCTCAATCACTTCTAGAGGTGAGCGACCTGCAAAAAAATCATTATGATTTTTCATTTTCATAAACTTCCTGACATTTTCGGGGTTGCTAAACATGCACCGTAATGCGTGGTGAATATTTAATAGACAGCTAATACGTTCTAATTGCTCGTTGTTGAGCTTTACAGTCTCAGGAGCAGCCTTAAATTTATCATAAGAAGTTTTTGAGAGCTTAAGTATACATTGAGCTTGCTCAGAGCTGCATTCCCACAATGATAAAATGTTGCATGCTGTTTTAAAGCCTGTACTGGTGAATGATGTTGAATTACTATTTGTGTGCATACATAACCTCCTTTAATGAGCCGATACGCCAAAATATTTCAATAAAGGATAGTTGTAAAGTTGAAGTTCAACATGGCACTCATTCAATGAGACGTACCAAACCATCACTAATTTACAAAAAACTAAATTGGAACATTAAGCAAAGCTAGGTGTCGTTAGCTATACGCTTACGTTAAAAAGCCATCTTTACCGGTTAGGTCTTGGCCTGTTCGCAGCGCTTCAACTGCTTTGTCTAAATCGAATTCTTTGCTCATGTGTCATTCCTCTTTGTTGTATTCTAATGAAATAACACAGAATTCTAAACACTACCATCGAAGTTGATATAGATGATTTATAACCATTTATAGAGATCAACCTCACCGTCCGTTCCTCGCTCAGACTGTGTGAAAACTCAAAAGCTCATAATACTGGAAGGATTTCAGCTCAAAAAGTACGCTTCAGATTAAAATATTTGCCTCGAATTAAGCAACCCGCTAATTTAGTTGCATATAATTTTCACACAATCTGGTATAGGTTCAGAATCAAGCATAGATCTGTTCTGATGATCCTAAGGAATCATCAATTTTGCTCTGGAAGTCCAATTTAATATAAACAAACCATTAGAAAGCTTTTTTCGACTTTCACTTTATTGATGAAACTTTCGAGCTTGTACATTTTTGCGTAAAACTCTATATTAGAAACAAAGTTTAAAAGGAGTTTTTTATGCGACAAGAAATACATGAAGTAACAGTCCAAGATATTGAAAATGATTTGTTTCTAGTAACAGGTGATCGTGGTTTAGCTAAAGCCCAATCCCAAGCATTTTCAATACATTATCGTGGTGAAATTATAGATTCTGTGAAATATCAGCGTGGTATTATCTCAGCTGATGATTTAATCTATTCACGACATGTTCGCTGGGAACATATGAAAAAGCATGCTGAGAAGTTAGCTGCAAACATGGCTAAATCAGGGCGCGGTAATAAACCCAAAAATACAGCTGCTCATCATATAGTATCTTGGAGTGATATGCGTGCTGCTCGTTCTCGACTCAGGTTAGCTGCGTTCGGCATTGATATTGACCATGAAGCTAATGGTATTTACTTACCTCGATTTCAAAAGCATGTTCCAATGGATATCCTTCCAGATGCGTATTCGCATTCAAAAATCCATACAGGTAAGTACTATTTTAATGTTGAGTTTTTACTTAATGAGACGATTGCTGATGGTTTAGGTCGACAAGGTATTATTGAAACATTGCGGGAAATAGGTGAAGAGCTTGCCGAAGGTACATTCCCCATAACTAAATCTTTAACTCAGGCTAATGTGTAATGTCAGATAAATTTAATAAAGTATTTAGTGTTAGTGTTGATCCAGATGAGTTTCTATTGCTCAACGAAACAGGGTTCGAGCAAACTATTCAACTAACCGAAGGTCAGTTATTATTGTTTGATGGTAGTAGTATGAGAGACAACTGGAGAACTTTAGGCGTTGATTGGTTAATTGAACCTAGTGTTGCACATCAAAACTTAGCTAAACCTGATATAGCGGGTTTAGGTGCTTCAACCCTTGTTGTATCACCTAAATTTTCATCTTTATTCCTAAATGATTTTGGTAAGAATATTGAATTACTTGAATGCAATTTAGATGGTGAACAATGGTTTGCATTTAATGTGGTAGATTTTGACAAAGCTCTTAATGAAAACCATACCATCCGAAATATTAAAAACGGTAAGCTAAGTAGGATAAGGAAATTTAAAAAAATGGTGTTCACAAAAAGTGCTATTGAAAACCCTGAGTTATTTAGAGTGCGAGAAGCAGGGCTTCAGTATTTCACAACAGATGCGCAAAATAGTTTATACACATTAGCAAAAAAACACGACATTAAAGGGTTATATTTTGATGAAGTTGAAATAGTATAAATTTTAAAGCCGCAGGCTATGCTACTGTAATTGAGTTTTTAATGAACGAACACTTCAGGTGAAGAGTGAAAAATCTATACTATTGATTAATAATTGAAAATTATAAATATGGACTTGTGTTGGCATCTGTATTAAAGGTTGATTCAACAACAAGTCCTATTAGCTAAAGGCGATGGGATCGCTTCTTATCTCTTTCTATTTTACCGTCCGTAATTGGTACTTTTGCAAAGTGCGGCTATGAGCGATCAGTTGTCAGTCGGATTATATCGCGATCTAATAATCAAACTGGTCGAATTCGACTATTTTAAAATCCCAAACTCGAATGGATCAAATCTTGAGGTCGCAAATTGTACACATTTGCAGTATGTTCCAAAATGGAACAACCTACTTAAATGTTCAACAAACGGTTAGTTCCTGATGCATAGACCTATAGACGCAATGGGGGCAAACGAGATTGTCAAACCAGCTTTTCGAGCGTCCAATATGACCGCTTTTGCCACTTTGCCGAAGCTCAGCTTTGAGCGAAAACCGGTCACAGAAAAGTTAAATCTATTCCTACTTTTTTGAGTAGGGTTATAACTTTGTCCGATATCAATATTAACCACCGCTTTGGGGAAAAGTAACAAGCATAATTCCTAGCTATTTTAATTACCTGTTTACAAAGGTAATTATTGGTGAAATTATCAGGGTATGTAATAAACGCCGTTTTGGTGTGTTACAAACCACCAGAATGGTGTTCAATAAGCTGTTATAACCATATTGAAGCATCGCACAATTACCATTAAATAATGTATGAGGTTTAAAATTATAAATGACTAAAACAATATCAATTTTTAACAACAAAGGTGGCGTAGGTAAAACATCTATCATATGGAATTTAGCTGTATCATTAGCTGATTTAGACAAAAATGTTTTACTTTTAGATTTTGATCCTCAATGTAATCTATCAATCGCTTGTCTTGGTGATCAAGAATTCGCTAATTTACTTAAAACCTCAACAGCTAATCCATTTGGACAAACCGTAAAAGCTTTTGCGCTCCCTTATATTCAACAGAACAGATTTGGTCAAATACATACTTCTTCGCCCAAAATACCTAATGAGAATGGTAGGTTAGATATTGTTCCTGGTGATTTTTGGCTAAACTCATTCTCAGATGTTTTAAATGTCGGTACCGATGTTATTGGTGGTTCGGGTTTATATAGATTTATTCTTCCTGAGCTATTAACAAAAGAAGCATCTCGCGTTAATGGTGTTGAGTATGATTATGTGTTGATAGATTTACCCCCATCATTTAATACGTTAGTGCGCTCATCTTTATATTGTTCAGACTATTTTCTTGTTCCGTGTACCCCAGATCTATTCTCATCATATTGTGTTGGTTTAATTGGAGATATGCTTCCTTTGTTCATTCAAGATTGGGAGCAGGGTAAACAACGATATCTTCAAAATAATCCGAATGATCCTGTAATCTTATCAAAAGGGAAGCCAAAGTTCGGAGGATGGGTTTTTAATAATTTTGATACAAGGCATAGAAATGGAGTTAAGCGGATGGTTGCTGCAGACGCAGTACACCAAGCTTCAATCGAAACTGCCATAACAGATATGCTAATACCTAATTTAAATAGTATAACTAGCTATCAAGCAGTCCCATCATTTGTTAACACTGATCATGTTGTAGGAATCGAAGATTTAAATGTTATGGCTTCAGATAGCATTTTCCAAAATATACCTATTAGGTATTTATCTCAACATCGCCCAACAACACGGCTTCGTGGTCGGGGTTCTTGGGCTGCCAATCAAATCGAACTTATGGATGATATGGCACAGGAGTATGAAGACTTAGCATTATATATCGAACAAAACTTTTAGTTTTTAATTTAATGGTTATAAGTTGCTTAAACGGAATAAAAACAGTTGGTTATCGCTACGCGATTTTAACCAACTGTTTTTATCCGCTTAGCAAGGCGTTTATGTTTTCTAAGGATCACCATGGAATCTGATATTTCAGAAGAAAATACATGTGCAGGAAAACCGATAAAATGGGCTATGAGTCGCTTTTCTTCTGATTTTCTTCAAGGCTGTAAAAAGTTTGCTGAATTAGCTAGCTCTTCTGAAAATACCCAAGATATAAGGATCTTCAACTCATCATCCATTATTAATGCCGCATGTTTTCTTGAAGCTAGAATAAATGAAGAGATATCAATCGGTGTTCTTTGCTATGGGTTCGAGGCAGATAGCTCTGAGTATAAAGAGTGGTTTACTATTCAGAATCTTCAAAAAAAGCTTACGGTTCAAGAAAAGTGGGATTTAGTATCCTTGAGAACAAATGGTGTTTTATGGGATAAGGGTAGAGAACCATTTCAGTCATTCGAAATTATCTCGTCATTGAGGAACGAATTGGTTCACTTTAAAGGTGAGTTTCTTGGAAAAGACGAAGCTCCTAATAAAAAAATAGCGATCTTAATGAAAACCTTGGGTATTTCGAGTTCAGCAACATGGATCGAAGATGATTGTTCTAGCTGGGTCGCAGAACTTTTGAATTCTAAAAAATTATCAGCTTGGGTGCATAAGTCAGTCTCCAATTTCGAGAAATCGTATTATGACCTCCTTCACCCAAAAACATAACAAAGCCAGCCGGCATCGCTCCCTGCGGTCGCTGGACCTCGTTTCACGCGGCCGCTGCTGGCGGCGTTGGTCATAGAGGAAGAAAATGAATCAATTACAAATATTTATGCCCCCACCTGCGAATTGGCAGGATTTCCAAAACTTGGTGGTAGACATAGCAAAGGTTAAATACGTTGAGAGTTCTGTTCAAGAGTATGGTCGACAAGGGCAAAATCAAAAGGGAATTGACGTATTTGCTCAAGATTTAATGGATAACAACATTGGGATTCAGTGCAAGGAGACAAAGAAACAGAGTATTTCCAAGTCTACAATAGATTCAGAGGTTAAAAAGGCTAAAAAATTCAAACCTTCTCTTAACTTGCTAATAATTGCGACTACTGCTCGCATCGATACCAAGTTGCAAGATCATGTAATAAATATAAATGGGACTGGAAAAATTCCATTTAAAGTTCAGCTTTGGTTTTGGGATGAGTTAAATCAAGATATAAACCGCTTTCAATCTGTGATGGCAACCAGTTATGAAGCTTACAGAGAAGCTTTTGGTAAAAGTGAAATGCAAAATCACCTTTCGGCGATTAGGCTTGCATTTGATCGCCCTGCCTACACAGATAACTTTATGTATGAAAGAAGTTACAGTGATTTCGAATCAGCGATAGTAGCAACCAAGGCTCTGATCAAGATAGGAGTTCTTCATGATAACTGGAGTAAATCTGTTATTGCGCAAACTATTCCTGCAAGCATGATCGGTGATGAAACGTACCTTCGGTTTATTAGTGATGTTGAGAAGAAAGTTGATGGAATTTATAAAACCTATAAAAAAGACGTTAAAGAGCTAGTTAATAATCCTAATCAACTGAACGAAATGGGTGGGCAATACAATATTTTACGGCGTAAGTTGATCGAAAAAATTAATGTAATGCTTAGTCAAAATAATCTTAAAGAGATTCAGCTAGGGTATTAGTTGAAAGAATGATCATAACAGGGCGTCATATGGCAAGGATTCTTGGATGTTAGCTAAGCCTTACAATACCTTATTGGTGATAATTATTTGCATCTTAGCTGCCTTGCATTTTAGTGGAAAACTTGGGAGTGCAAATAAATCTCCAACGCTTAAATATATGAATGAAAAATATCCTAAGCTGCCTAGATACATAACTGGTTTAGCTATATTTGTTGCAGTAGTTAAGAGTTTGATTTTGGTGATAGATGGCATATAACAAGTAAATCACAATCCATGTGACGCCTACGGTGCACCTGATTTAGGCGTTGAGGCTGTAGGATTACTCTTTTTAAAGAAAATCAGCCCGTTTTATGGGTTCCAAATGCATTACCTAATGCCGTAAAAGTGCTTAGGAACGATTGCAGGAGCTTGTTTTTTTGAACCGTTTTGGCTGTTGGAGTTATTTCGTTAAATTCTTAAGCGTTTCATCTGTAGTGGTACAGTCCCATAGTTAATTGACACGCTTAATTAAATTCTCAAGGTCTGGTTTCGACTCAATTGAAACTTAATACTTAGTGAGATCTTTTACTTTCCCAAAATTATGTGCGTGAAAGGGAAAATTGAATCATAACGATTGAGACTCGTTATATATGAGAACGACCCCACCTACCATGGGAGCGTATCCTACTTTTAACCAATTACTATTTGAACAACGACATTGGCCCTATGCCTATTATCCTTACTATTTCAGTATAAATTTTTATTAGTTGTTGGCATTAATCAGTATGTGAATCTTTAATACTTAGTTAGCTCAATATTCCGCTACCAGAATTATGTGCGTGAATGGGAAGGATCATCTCTCTATTCCATTTATATAACTTCATGCAGAATTATTCTCGTAAACGGGAAATTTAGCACTCTCACCCTAAATTTGATATCAAATCACTAAGCTGAGAGGAATTATTGATCTATTTCCCTAATAATGAGCATGTAAAGTATAGTTGAATCACAACAGGTTGATATTCATAATGTGTGTGAACGGGAAATTTCTATTCCAACTACTTTTCGTAAATTAATTTTATTTGTTTATAGGTATTTTTTATTTCCCGTAAGCTACAGTTTTTAGTCGAAGACTGTTTTAGGCGAAATGCGATATAATATTTCGTAAGATATTCGATTTTGTTGTTGCGCAATAAAGCAGGGAACTAACTTAGGTGGCATCGATTCCACTCAAATAGAGGTGCTTTATGACTGTCCAATTAATTTAACAGAGAGCTTGTTTTGTTACCTATTGAAGAATACCTTCCTGAAATAATAAAAAATATTAATGAATATAATAACTTAGTTCTGCAGGCGGAGCCTGGAGCCGGTAAATCAACTGTAGTACCACTTAAGCTAATCACATCAAACATGATGCTAGGGAAGAAAGTTATTATGCTAGAGCCACGTAGAGTTGCTGTAAAAGCTATTGCTCACTATCTAGCCAGTCAATTAAATGAAAATGTTGGTGAGACGGTTGGTTATCAAATTCGTAATGAGCGAATAATATCAAAAAACACTTTGCTTGAGATAGTTACTGAAGGCGTTCTTACCCGTAGGATTCAAAACGACCCTGAGTTAAATAATATTGGCTTGATAATATTTGATGAATTTCATGAGCGATCAATTCACGCAGATCTAGCGCTAAACCTAGCTTTAGAAGTACAAGAAGCATATCGGGATGATTTGAAGTTACTTGTTATGTCTGCAACTATAGATACTGAGTTACTTTCAAATTACCTAGGAAACTCTAAAGTCGTAAAGTGCCCGGGTCGAGCCTTCCCCGTTGAAATTGGATATGCTGGTAAGCCCTCTTCTCATCTATCAGAACATATTAAATATTTATTAGGCCGGATAATAAAAGAAAATACATCGGGTGACATCCTTGTGTTTTTATCTGGGCAAGCTGAAATCAAACGCTGTATAAATGCTGTCCAAAATTATTTACCAGCAAGTGTCAAGATCTTGCCTCTTTATGGTAGTTTGTCTCTCTCGGAACAAGAACTTGCACTAAAAAAAGACGGGGCGAGACGAGTTATATTTTCAACTAATCTCGCGGAGACGAGCCTAACAATTGATGGGATTAGTTTCGTTATTGATTCTGGTCTTGAAAAGGTAATGAAGTTTGATGTTAAAAGTGGATTATCAAGACTTGATACTACCCGTATATCAAAAGCTTCAGCGGCACAACGAGCCGGAAGAGCGGGAAGAACTCAAGGGGGGTATTGTTTAAGGCTGTGGAGTGAGCTTGAGCAAAAAGAGCTAGACGAATATCAAATAGAAGAAATTAATGTTGCTGATTTAACAAACCTAGTACTCGAATTAGTAGGTTGGGGGATAACTAACTATGATGACGTAAATTGGTTAACTGCCCCGCCTTTACATCATTTTGAAATAGCTTGTAAGTTGAATTATACGTTAGGCCTTTTAGATAGCTCAAACAAAATTACTTCACTTGGTCAGAAAGTATTGGCGCTAGGGGTTGATGCTAGATTAGGGAGTATGCTGCTTTCTTGTAAAACAGAGAAAGAAAAACTCACTGCATGTTTTTTGGCTGCACTTCTATCGGAAAGAGATATTTTATCTAATGCTGATAGTTCAGACATCACTGACCGGCTCTTAATTGTTTATGACAGTTTTATTGGTAAAGCTATAAGTCGTAATGTTCATAATGCAGGATTAAGGCAGGTGACTAAGTTAGCTCGGTCATTTGCAAATACTTTGAATATAAATTTAGATCTTAAAGGTATTACCTTTTTTGAATTTCAATCATCAGTAGGAACATTATTATTAAAGGCGTATCCAGATAGACTCGCCAAGATTAGAAGTAAAAATAGTACAGATTACTTACTAGCAAACGGGAGAGGTGTTTCATTAAGAGAAGCCGATACTCTAGTTAACACAAATTGGTTAGTGGTATGTGACTGTGATGGAAAAAATTCAGGTGGTAAAATTTATATCAGTGCACCAATAGCTTTTTCTGATGTAATTGATAGCTTGGAGGATAAGCTCAATACAAAGGTGTGCTATAAATTAGATAGTAAGAAAGAAAATATTATAGGTCGGCGAATTTACAGCTATATGAGCTTGATAGTACAAGAAGATAGATTGAATGTTATATCTGATAGTGACTTTAATTCTTGTATTAATGATATTTTGTTAGCTGAAGGGCTTAAATTTCTTCGTTGGTCGAAAAAGAGCGAAAACTGGTTAATTAGGTGTCGTTGGCTGAGTAGCACATTAGATAGTTTTCCTATTATAAGTGAAGAACGGTTACTTAAAAGCGTTGACACATGGTTGTTACCTTATATCGAAAGCGTAAAAAGCATTAAGGCATTAAAGAACATAGAGATATATTCACTTTTAATAACTAATTTAACTTGGGAGCAACAACAGCTTCTAGATGAATGTGCGCCAATTACATATTTAGCACCTAGCGGAAAAGAGGTAGAAATTAGATACGATGAAAACCAAGGACCAACAGTTTCAGTTGTTTTACAAGAAATGTTTGGGCAAATTGAGTCTCCCTTATTAGCTATGGGTAAAGTACCGATAAGGTTTGAGCTATTATCTCCAGCAAAAAGGCCAATTCAAACAACGAGCGACCTTGGACAATTTTGGCTATCTTCATACTTTGATGTGGCAAAAGATATGCGAGGTCGATACCCCAAGCATCGCTGGCCTGAAAAGCCGTTAGAAGAAAAACCTGGGCAGTCAATAAAGAGAAAAAAGAGTAAGCCACCATAGTAAAATAGTTTGTGTTACCTATTTTTTCGGGGGTTAAGTGTTTCGACATTAATAAAAATAATTCAGTATCAGTCTAAAGTGAATGGTGCTAGGTAAAAAAGTAATGGCAGGGATCATGATTACGTTTCTTGCACTATTATTGGTGAAAGAACTGGATAGGTTATGCAATTTATAAATACATTTAATTATCATAAAGATAACCCAGACATAACGATATCAGAACATTATAGAAAGTTACGCTTGGAGCTTGCAGCATCGATTAAAGGGAAGAAGAAAATATATTTAGATACTAAGTTTTGGGTTTTGCTTAGAAATGGTCTAATGAATCCTAGTACCTGTAAAAAAGAGTATCAGTTACTTTTATTGGCCCAAAAATTAGTGAAAAATAAAGTATGTGTTTTTCCAATCAGCGAAGATGTATATCTTGAAGTTACTCGACAATCTGATATAGATACGTTACGTAATACAGTCAAATTGATTGACCAGTTATCCTTAGGTATATCTACGATTAGCTATGAAGAGAGGGTTCAGCTTGAACTCATGCAATTCTACAATTCACATCTTTGTCAAGGAACTTATTCACCACAAGAGAGTATATGGACCAAACTAGCATATACTATGGGATTCAGTTCTATTACTCATAATAGTATTTCTGACTCAGAAAACTTAGCTATTGAAAAAGCTTTTGTAGATCAAATGTGGTCTACTTCACTCTCAGATCAAATAGAAATTTTTCTTCTAGATAGAGAGTTCATTGACTTACCTGCTCCACCTACTGCTGAAAATATTAATTTAGGGCAGTTCTCACATATGCATGAAGCACTTAGTTTTAAGCAAATGTTCATGAATGAAATTGCTGGGTGGCTTGATGTATCTGGAGATATGATATACGAAGTTATGCGTCATATATATAACCAAATGATAGGAGAGCCTGTTCCAGAGAGTCGTTCACTTAATGAAGTATATGAAACAAAGAAAAAAATGAATGTTGTGATATATAATATGTTCCGTTTAGAGAAAATGGGTGTACATTTACCATCGGCTCATATTATTTCAGGTTTATATTCAGCTGTTCGATGGGATAAAAAACAGAAGTTTCAAGACCACGATTTCCATGATTTTCGCCACGCTAGTGTGGCACTTCCGTACTTTGACTATTTTTTTACAGAGAAACGCCTAACCCACCTAGTAACACAGAATCAATTGAAGTTTGATCGAATGTTTAACTGCAATGTATGCTGTCAAGTGACTCAAGCTATTAAAGTGTTAGAGTCTATTGCGTGAAAGTTTAATTAAAAGTATTAAATACGATTCAGAGCTTGCTATTCAGTGAGTTTAATTTTAGCGCTACCTCAGCTTATTTATAGCTAACCACTGGTAGGTTATTCTAATATTTGAGTCAAGAAGGGTTAATGCGGATGCTCTTAGATAGTGTTAATTAGTTCTTATTGTTGTTGTTGTTGTCTAAGAAGTTAACTAGGGTAGTAATAAAACTTAGTATTAATTTAGAAGTGTATAAATATGACAAAAACTAAAGATAATCATTTTGTACCTCAATGGCATCAAAAAGGCTTTATTGATGAACATAATTCTAAGCTCTGCTTTCTAACTCAAAAAGAGATCAACCTTCCAAACGGAGGTACAAAAAAACTAACTTCAATAAAGTGGCATACTCCAGCACAGAAATTTTATAAAGAACATTTGTATTCGACATTCTTCGGGGCTGAGTTTAACGATGAAATTGAAAAGAAACTATTTGGTCCAATCGACGACAACGGTTCCTTGGCAGTCAAAGCATTCTTATCAGATGACCTCAACCAATGGAATCTAAACTTCCAAAACTTTTTCATTTATTTAGATGCGCAAAAGTTAAGAACACCTAAAGGCCTAGACTGGATTAAGAGTAATTATCCTGAATTAAATCAAATGCAGTTGATGCGCGAGATGCAATCATTACGCACCATACACTGTGCATTGTGGGCTGAGGGAGTAAGAGAGCTTGTATCAGCTGAAGATTCAGATGTTAAGTTTATAGTTTCGGATCATCCAATTACTATTTATAACTATGCATGCCCACCTAATAGTGAATTATCAAACTATCCAAATGATCCAGATATTTCATTAAAGGGTTCACAAACTATATTTCCTTTGAGCAAAAACCGATGCTTGATTTTAACAAACCTTGAATATGCGAAAGAGCCTGAGATCGTAAACCCAATTGAGCAACGAACTAATGCGACACGTATAAGAAAGAGTATGGTCAATACTATTGAGTTCATAAATTGCAGGAAACTCAATGCTAATGAAGTTTCTAAGATAAATTATATAATCAAAGTGAATTCAAAAGATTCTGTCGCATCAGGGAAGGAAGAGTGGCTGTACCCTGAAAAAAATGTAATGTGTGATTGGGCAGACCTACGTCATACCTTAATACCCCCTTCTGGTGAGTTACACCGATATGGCGGTGAAATGTTCGTTGGTTTTGACGATGGAACAATCATTTACCAAGATGCTTTTGGTAGAACGACCCCCCAAAGTGATTTCTTAATTAAGGATATAGATGAAGAAAATATAGGCAGAAATGAGGTTTGCGGTTGTGGTAGTGGTCGAAAATATAAAAAATGCTGTTATAAAGTTCCTGTAGACTTACGTACGACTTGGAACGTATTTAGTATCAGAGAAAGAAATTTGGCTTTTTGCCAATGCATTCGCCATGAGCTTGGGTTAAATCAAGGAAAAACTTGGCTTGATGTGAGAAAAGAACTATCTAATGAGCAGATTAAAAGAGTATATGAATTCTACTCTTGTTTATGGCCCCGAGAAACTGATGTCTATGCTTTGCTTCCAAAACCAGATGATAAATTTCGAGGGTTATACACTGGGATATTAGATGTTAGAACTATCGGTATAAATGCTTTGCCAATTGCTTCAATGTTTGATGAGTTCCTGATCGAAACACCAATAATAAACCCAAATAACGTCAACCCAGAATTTAGCTCAATAAAGTTCCCTAACAAATACAAGTACCAAGCCTTAAAAGACTTCTTATTTATGCTACAAGTAGAGCCATTTATTAGAGCTGGACTTATAAATCTTATTCCAGATCCATGCAATTTCGATCTACCATTAAGGCGGGCTATGTTAGAAGTGGCAAACAGCAGAGCTCAGAAAAGAGGAGTTTTAGACGAGCAAGATAAGCCGCTCATGTTTAGGTTGTCAGTAGAGGATGTATTAAACTCTACATCTTTAGTACCTACTAAAGCAAGAATTAGGTTACTGATGAGTCAATTTGGTTTGGATCAAGCTACTGCAACAACGACGATCAATGAGTTAGAAGCTTTAGCAGAGGCATCCCCTTTAGTTATGTTACAACAATTTGAGACTAAAAGTTGCGGTCAATTCATTCAATTTCACATGAGCCCAAATTATGAAATGTCACTATTTTTAGCTCAAGTGACAGGATCAGTAATTATTACTGATAGTAGCTCAAGATGGCACGAACTAGCTGGAGCTCAGCATCGCGAACAAGGTAACGTGGTGTATCCTTGGCACGAAGTTTTCAAGCGGTTTGAAGCAATCCCTATTGATGACAAATTAGTCGAAACATATAAAAAAGCGAATGGAAATTTTACTACACTAGGAAATTTACTAAAGTCTGCCGATAATTTAGTATTGCAAAACAATGTAGATACGAAACAACATATTCACCTTGCCTCCCAGTTATCAAGTGTTGCGGAGCAATTATCAGAGTCTAATATGCATACTTTTAGGGTTTTGAGCCCTCAACATGGCTTTTATGATACAAATGTTCAAACTTTGCTTATGAAGTCTAGTTGTCTGAATTATGAATGTAAGGTCAGAACTGTTTATGGAATTGGCTTTTAGTTCGTCAGTTTTTTATAAAGTTGAATAAATATACTCATAAATAAAGTGTGGGGGCTGAACTTACCATTGGACAGGCTAAAGCAATTATCAATGCTGTAGCTAACGTATATGAGTCTCAAGCGTAAGCTATCAAAATCAATAATTAAAATAAAAGGAAAGTTAATGTCTCGAAGGAAATTTATGGAGTCTCATGGTGCTACTAAGTCGTAATCCGCGTGGTTGGGCATTTGTTAACCATAAGGATAAGGTTGTTATTTTTGGTGCTTGGGATGTTAACACTGAATCAAATAGAGCGTTAATATTGTCTACTGAATGGGAGTTTAATGAGGGAGATCGAAGGCAAAATGCATATGGTGAAGCTACTGAGTACATTAAACTCGTAGAGAGTCAGGGTTATTCACTAAAAACTTTTCCTATGATATTAGGTGAAGACACAAGCACTGGAGGAGACAAGATAAAGGCATATGTGGAAGTTCTTTCAGATATGTCTTTAGAGATAATTAGTGGCGAATACTATGCCGTGGGTAAACACGATAGAAAATATTCGAACAAAAGTATTCCAAATATTGCTCAAGATGTCAGTGATATATTTGATTCTATAGTTGAAAATACTGAACGTGAAAGTTTGATACTTGCCCGAATTGGCCAAGGTGAGTTTAGACAAAATGTTATTAAGGCTTGGGGTAACGGAGAATACTGCGCGCTAACTCTTACTAATGTTCGCGAAATACTTATCGCATCACACATAGTCCCTTGGTCCAAGTGCAGTAGCAATGAGCAAAGGCTTGATGGTGCAAACGGTATTTTGTTATGTGCGCATATCGATAAATTATTTGACGCGCACTTACTGACGTTTATTAAACGAGGTCCTAAATTTGTCTCAAAGTTATCATCTAAGATCGATGCTTCACGCTTGAAAACGCTTGGAATAGAAGCTGGTTATGAACTTTGTACAGAGCAGTTAGGTAGTATGCATTTTGAACAATTTGAAAAGTATTTGGCCGAGAATAATAAAATTTTTGAATGGAAGTACAGCGAATGAGGCATTGTTAAAAGTGTCAATGGAGAAATATAAATAGTATAAAAGTGTCAAACTTATATATAAAGTATAAGTGTCAATTAGAATTCGTTGTTTTTTAATTATGATGTTGACTTTTTTGGTAAATAATAGTGTCAATATTAAATACAATACAGGGTTACGAACGACTTTTGGCCGGATGATCCCGCTAACAGTATTGCCACCAATAAAGTAAAAAGTAGGATGTGAGTAGAGTTAGCGAGGATGAAGTTAGTAAGGGCAAAGTTCATAAATTATACTTTTATAATTAACTGCTCTTTAGTAGGCTGAAACTGCAATTTTTTAACAAGGAGTAATGATGAAAAAGCGCTGTATTTTATTTTTCTTTATGGCTTTTGCCACATTTAATCTACAAGCCAATGAAGAACAAACAGCCGCTACACAGTGGCTAGCTGTAGTAGATAACGGCAATTACGCCTTGAGTTGGCAGCAAAGTGATGCATTTTTTAAAGAAAATGTAAGTCAAGATCTTTGGGTATCAAAACTAGGTGAAGTTCGCACACCGCTGGGTGATGTTGAATCCCGTGAACAAGTCAATCGTAAAACGTTTGATTCTCTGCCTCAGTTACCAAAAGGTGAATATGTTTTACTGCAATTTAATACTGATTTTGCAAACAGACCAGAATCGACTGAAACGGTTACTTTAAAAAAATCGGACCAGCAATGGTTAGTGATTGGCTACTTTATTCAATAGCCAACCTGTGGCTAATTCAGCCAGAGAGTCAATATGTCTAATCATATAACGCTTACAGAATATGTAAAAAAGCGTACTGGCGTGCCTTTAGGTGCTAATGGCTCAATGAACAATATGCTTAAACGCTCTTTTGGGGCGCCATCATTTTATTTGTTTTGGCGCTAAGCCTCAAGCTAAAGTTATCGTTTTCTCATTTTCCAATGCCCGTTAGAGCCTTGATTAATTTTCTCTATATTAGCGGCAGTTTTTACCTCAGTGAGCTGCTTTTTTGAACAGAACACTAAAAAATAAAGCTATACATTTCATTCGTTTATTGTTTGTATAATAGGCAACGTATGCGAGTTGAATAAATGGAGGCATGATGAAAAAAATAACAACTATATTTTCAGTGGTTTTAATGTGTGTGTCAATCAGTGTTGCGGCTGCAAATAAGGAACTTGAAACACTCGCCCAACAATACTTTTCAACGATGGTCGCTACTCAAGCGCCGAGTGCAACGCATAAAGAGTTAGAAGCCTTTTTGGCGTTATTAAGTGATGATGTAGGGAGTCAGCATATTCCTTTTCAACCTGATGATACTCGCACACCGGACGGTAAAGAAAACATGCGCAAAGGCATGGCATATTATTTAGGTGCTCACACTGAGTATAAAGCGAAATTGCTCGACACATTTATTTTTAATAACTCAGGGTTTGCAATCCGCTATAGCCATCATCCCAAAGGTATTCACCCGCAAAATCAGCAGCCAATAGAATACACACAAACGATAATGGATGTGCTTGAAGTTGAAGGCGGAAAAATAGTGATGATACGCAAGTACCATCAGTAGCTTTATTTTAAACAACCAGAAAGGAGTTTTTAATGCCACATTTTGTGATTGATTGTGCTAGTTCAATTTTAGAGGTATGCGATGAAGCAACACTTAACAAAGAGATACATAAAGTAGCCAATAGCACAGGCTTATTTATTGAAAGTGATATAAAGGTCAGAGTAAATCCATTTAATAATTATTTAGTAGGGAATGAAAAAAACGAGTTTATTCATGTTTTTACGCACATTATGCAAGGGCGAACTACAGAGCAAAAAGCGGCATTGTCCAAAGCTGTCGTTACCATGCTTAATGATAAGTTCCCAGAAGTTGCAAATATCGCCATGAATATAAATGACTTTGAAAAAGCGACCTATTGTAATAAAAACCAGCTTTAGATTTTAATTAAATATAAAAAATACCATGCTACGTTTAAGAAATTTCAAATCAGAAGATCAAACTTTACTCGTCAACTACTTAAATAACCCCGATGTAAAACGGTTTTTATCCCCCAAAATACCGTCGCCTTACACTATGGGTGATGCCAATTGGTGGGTTGAGACTGGCAGTAAAGCAGGGGGAATTTTTGCAATTGAAAAAGATGGCTTATTTATTGGTTGTGTCAGTGCAATCAAAGGGGAGCTTGAATACTGTAAATCAGCCGAGGTGGGTTATTGGCTCGCAAAGGAATATTGGGGGCAGGGGATCGTTACTGAAGCATTAGCGTTGTTAATAAAACAAGTTCAAACAACAACTGATATTGTTAGGTTGCACGCTATCGTTTTTGACGGTAATACAGGCTCAAGTAAAGTTTTATTAAAGTCTGGCTTTGTGCATGAAGCCTTGCTAGAAAAAGCTATTTATAAAGAGGGGGGCTTCTATAACGCAAATTTATATGGCCAAGTTATTAAGTAACTTAGTTCTAAGGACATAACTTAAGTACCACTCAGTAAATGAAGTTTTACATTTTGTTGACATAGGTACAGATCTGCATATAATTCGCTCTCTTTATCTAAAATAGTGACATGGAGTCAATTATGAAATTAAAGTTTACTGGAAAAATCCTACCATTTATAGCTGTTGCATGCCTCTGTGGTTGTATGTCGACAGGCCCACATTTAAAAAGTTCTATTTCAGAAGGTGTTGCCGGTTTAGAAGCCCGTTTACCTTATGCTGAATACGTAAATTATTTTGGCTATGTTGATAAGAATGTAAAGCCTCAAGGTAAGTATAAAAATAAAGACGCTTATTACTTATATGCTTGGGTACCAGCAGCAATTGATGAAATTGGCATATCAATGATCTCTCCTGCTTTTGGCACTCCAGCAGATGGTGACTTTGTGGACGCAAACTTTGAAAAGAACGGTATTGATGATAAATTTTTCGATACTTATATAGCTTTAGAGCGTATGGATATTATTGATAATACAAAAATTGCGCAAGGTGGACGAGCAATCCAAACTCTAGCGCAGAATGATGATAGCTCTGAGTTACCGAAGAACCCAAGTGGTGCTTCTTACAATTCTCTGCTACGTGAAACCTCAAGCATAAATAACCCACAAGACGCACTTGTACGTGGTGTTTACCGTATTACATTCACTTCATTTAGAAGTAATGTTGAAGGTTCATATGAAGCAACGATCGGTACAAATATACCAGGTGTAAAAATTGCAGCTTCACTAGAAGAGTTAGATGCATTAGTAAATGCTCAAAACTAATAAACATTAATTATAATGTCTATGGGCCTAAGTTTAACTCTGGCCCATTTTAGAAAGTTAGATAACCTCTTTTTCTTCACTACCCTCTGTAAACTCTGTTTAGCCATTTTTTAACTGCAAAATATCATCGTTAACGAACTACTTATGAGTAACTAAAATATGTGGAGTCATATTTTTAATGTCAGGTATATTTTGGGCACGTGCAATCGCACGTCACATTTGTCACATATATTAATTTAAAAACCTTATCCCGTAGCTTTTTAAGCGAAGCGCCTCTTAATCTCTTTGTGAACAATTTGCTTAAATCGGTATTGCAAAAAGAGAAAAAATGAGGGTTAATTTGAGGAAGTAACTAACATATAAAAAGCTAAGTCATTATTTCAAATAAAGGTACATTAGATCACTTATTATAAAGTATTGGTATTAATAGCTTTGGCTAGTTTATTGAATACGTTTGGGTCAAGGTATTTGGAATATTGGAAAGTGAGTGTGTGAATAATCGTTCAAAAGAGTGGGAAGTGTCCCCCAAGTATGCGGCACTCGGTGTCAGTCCTGAAACCATAAGGTCTCAGGGCGGGAATCTGCGGTTTGCCGTAGGCTTCTCGGTACATGCCGAGCTTGCACAATAGCAGACGAACAGAAACCCTAACATAAAATTTATCGGCTCAGGGACTTAACCAAGCTCCAACAACCTAGGGAACACCTTCAGTATATAAGACATAAGCCAATCCTTACACCCCAAATTCAAAATAATTATACTGTTCGGGTGATTTTCCAGCACTGGTAACTGGCTATTTACTTTTTGGATTGCTTTTTGACCTCAATCATACTTTTCATTGGAGTTGCTATTTATCGAGTGGTAGCATTGACTTAATTAGCCAAGCGAAGATCTCAGTATGAACGAATTACCAGATTACCAACAAGCCCAATTACTATTGGAAAAAAACGAAATATTTGTCACTCCTTCAGAAGCACACGGCGTGATCAGTGGATTATTAGCCTGTGGCTTGAGTATTGAAGCCAAAGAATACTTAGGCTTATTAAGCGATGTGTTTAATGATGGCCAAGCATTTAGCCATGATCTGAAAGAATTTTTTGCCATTATTTATAAGCAAGTTGTAGAAAGCTTTAACAATGAAGAGTTTCAATTTGATTTATTTTTACCGAGTGATGACGAAACTTTAGTGGACCAAGCGAATGGTTTAGTATCATGGGTCGCTGGCTTTATGCTTGGTTTTGGCTTAAAGCAAAAAGATTATGGCAAGTTATCAGCTGATGTAAAAGAAGTGATCAGTGATTTTAGTGAAATTACGCGTTTAGATACCATGTTTGATGAAACCGAAGAAGACAGCCAAGCATTGCACGAAGTAATTGAATATGTAAGAGTTTCTGCGCTGTTGTGTTTTGCTGAACTTGGTCAAGAGCAAGCGTCAAAAAGCACTAAAAAAACACTTCACTAAGTTAAAATTAACAGTACAAACAGGGTTTATAATGCCAACAGTTAATATAGAAAAAGCAGAGTTTAAAGCACGCAGAGATCGTTTACTTGCCATGATGGAACCAAACAGTGTGGCTATCATTCCAGCGGCAAGTGAAGTAACCCGTAGCCGTGATACTGAATATGCGTTTCGCCAAGATAGCGACTTCTTCTACTTAACAGGCTTTAATGAACCCGATGCAGTGTTAGTGCTTTGCCCAAGCAGCGATACACCGAGTACGCTGTTTTGTTTGAACAAAGATAAGCTGGCGGAAATTTGGCATGGTCGTCGTATTGGTTTTGAAAAAGCAAAAAAAGATTATTTATTCGACCAAACATGTGCACTGAGTGAACTAACTGAACAATTATTGAATTTGGTGAACGGCCAGCAGATTTTATTTTATGCACAAGGTACTTATCCACAGTTTGACGATAAAGTGTGGGCGTTATTAAATACGCTGCGTGGCGCGCCTAAAAAAGGTTATAAAGCGCCACATACGATTAAAGATATTCGTGGTTTAGTGCACGAAATGCGTTTATTTAAATCACCTGCTGAGGTGAATATTATGCGCCAAGCGTGTGAAATAAGTGCCCAAGGACATATTCGTGCTATGCAGTTTGCAAAGCCGGGCGCTACCGAATATCAGCTAGAAGCCGAGCTTCATCATCATTACGCTATGCATGGTGCGCGTCATCCCGCCTATGGCACCATTGTCGGCGGTGGCGATAACGCCAATATATTGCATTACACTGCTAACAGTGATGTGCTGACCGACGGTGATTTAGTGCTGATTGATTCTGGCGCTGAACTGCAAGGTTACGCGGCAGATATTACCCGTACTTTCCCTATTAATGGGCAATTTAGCCAGCCTCAAGCTGAGCTTTATAACATTGTTCTAGCGGCGCAAGCAGCAGCGTTTACTGAAGTAAAGCCCGGTGGTAGCTTATCAAAGGCTAATAAATTAGCGATGACAGTGCTCACCCAAGGCTTGGTTGATTTAGGTATTTTGCAAGGTGAGTTACAAGAGTTACTTGATAACCAAGCATGTAAAGCATTTTATATGCATGGCCTTGGTCATTGGCTTGGCCTTGATGTGCATGATGTAGGCGACTATAAAAAAGACGAAAAAGAACGCCCATTTGAAGCTGGTATGGTACTCACTATTGAACCTGGCTTGTATGTTAGCCTAGATGCGCAAGCACCTGAGCAATATAAGGGCATTGGTATTCGTATTGAAGATAACCTGTTAGTGACCGAGCAAGGCCACGAAAATCTTACCTTGAGTGTGCCAAAAAGTATCAGCGAGATTGAAGCGTTAATGCAAAAGCAAGCAATTAACCGCTAGGAGCAGGACGTGGCAGAGCAGTTTGATGTTGTTATTATCGGTGGTGGCTTAGCGGGTGCTAGTTGTGCGCTGAGTCTTGTGAAACATGCGCCGCAATTAACGATTGCGGTGGTTGAAGCAAATCAACCAAGCACTGAATACCATCCAAGTTTTGACGACCGAAGTATCGCCTTAGCACAACAATCGGTGCAATTTTTACAGACCATTAATGCCTTTGATATTGATGCCTCATTTGCTGCGGCAATAAAAAAAGTGACCGTGTCGGATCGCGGTCACTTTGGTAAAACGCAGATCGATTGCGCACAGTTTTCGCAGTCAGCTCTAGGTTATGTTGTTGAAGTAAATCCGTTTGGTCGTGCTTTACATCAACAACTTGCAGCTACCCAAGTGGTCATGTATTGCCCTGACAGTGTTGCAGATATTACCTATCAACATGATTTTGCAAGTATTACTTTGCAGTCAGGTGCTCAACTTAATGGCCAATTAGTGGTGATTGCCGACGGTGCGCAATCGGCTACTCGCCAGCTGGCAAAGATCAATTTTACTCCTGAGCCTTATCCACAAGGGGCGATCATTGCCAATATTGAAGTGGCAGGTGGTCATCATAACCATGCTTTTGAGCGCTTTACTGAGCATGGACCAATGGCATTACTCCCGATGAGTAATAATCGTTACTCGTTAGTATGGTGTATGGATAAAGCCGATATTGACGCGCATATGCAGCTTGACGACAGCGCTTTTGTAAGTGCTTTGCAAACTGCATTTGGTTATCGTGGCGGGCAATTTACTAAAGTTGGCATGCGTGCAAACTATCCACTGGTGTATGGCCGTGCTGAGTCATTAAGTGCTCACCGTACGGTACTAATTGGCAATGCAGGGCATGCGATTCATCCTATTGCAGGGCAGGGCTTTAATTTAGGCTTGCGCGATGTGCAACTTCTATGTGAATTAGTAAATAGCGAATTGGCAATTGGCAGTTACCTATTTACCCGTGAATATGCCAAACAACGTAACCAAGATATAACCACTGTAATGACGTTAACAGATTCTTTAGTGCGGTTATTTTCAAACTCATCACGAATACTCGCATTTGGTCGCAGCTGTGGTCTATTCTCCATGGATTTGTGTTCTTCTTTAAAAACACCTTTAGCTAAGCAATTAATGGGTCAGGTTAAACAAGGTAAACGACTATGAAACAGACACAAGTATGTGTTGTGGGGGGCGGCTGTGTTGGCTTGACCCTCGCGCTGGGACTTGTTAAAGCTAATATCAGTGTAGTAGTAATTGATGCGGCAGAAAAACAAGTATTGCCGGGCGATGAATACGGTTTACGCGTAAGTGCACTGAGCCTTGCCAGCCAACATTTGTTTGAATCTTTGCAAGTGTGGCCTGAGATCATTGCTCAAAGAGCACGCTCCTATACCCATATGGATGTGCGCGACCAAGATAACTTTGGCAAAATTGCTTTTAACAGCGATGAACTGGACCTTCCTCATTTAGGTCATATTGTTGAAAACGACATCATTCGTTATGCACTGATCAATGAATTAGAACAACACAGCCAAGCAACGCTTATGTTTGATACACGCTATCAACAAATACACCAAAGTGACAATGACGTCTTTATAACCTTAGACTCTGGTGAGCCAGTTATAGCCAAGTTGTTAGTGGCAGCCGATGGCGCAAATTCAGCGATTCGGAAACAGTTTAATTTGCCCATTACGTTTAAAGATTATGACCATAACGCCATCGTTGCGACGGTAAAAACCACTGAGCCACATAATAATACTGCGCGCCAAGTATTTTTACCTACTGGACCACTGGCGTTTTTACCGCTGCCAGATGCCAATACGCACTCAATTGTATGGTCAACCAGCCCTGAGCATTGCCAAACGTTACTAGCCATGGATGACAGCGATTTTAATAAAGCAGTTATGGCAGCCCTTGATGGCCAATGCGGTTTATGTGAGGTACAAAGTGCGCGTACAGCATTCCCGCTTAAAATGCGCTATGCGCAAAAGTGGGTTGAAGGCAAAGTAGTATTAATGGGCGATGCCGCACATACCATTCATCCGTTAGCAGGACTTGGTATGAACTTAGGCCTTAAAGATGCCGCTTACCTTATTGAGCTGTTAACTGCTGACAATAAAGAGTTTGCCAGTAATCGACTATTACGTGATTACGAGCGTACCCGCAAGCTTGATGCACAAAAGCATATTGCCATGATGCAAGGCTTAAAAGAATTATTTGCAGGCGCTAACCCACTTAAAAAACTGGTACGTGGTGTGGGTTTAAGCTTAGTTGATAACTTAGGCCCAATTAAGCACCTGTTTGCCAAGCAAGCGATAGGAAAGTAACAGAGATTCATTTTGTTTGATTAATACTTATATTGCATTGCTTTGTATCAGTCGATGGCTAAATAGCATGCAATATTAATTAGGTGATAATTAATGGAGAACAAAATGAAAAATAGAACAGCAATAACGCTATTGTGTGCAAGTTTATACTCAACTTACAGCTTTGCAGATGACGACAAGGTTATCTATTTAACGTTTGATGATGGCCCGATTAATGCCACATCTGGGTTGATTGATGCTCTAGATGAGGCACAAATAAAAGCGACATTTTTTATCAATGCTTTTCACATGTATGATGAAGGCGATGAAAATGAACAACACTCACAATCAGCATTAGCTAAGCTTTTAAATAGCGGTCACCTTTTAGCTAACCATAGTTATGACCATATGTTGCATAATTGCACGGATGGAGAGCGCTCTGGTGCTGTTTATTGTAACGAAGTTGGCTTATGGCCAGTTAAGTCCTACCAAGATGTAAGCACCGATTATGATTACTTTGAGCTTAATACTCAAAAGGTCTTAGCGTTATTACCTAATGCAGAAAGCTTCCCAAACTTTAAAATGAGAACAATAGCACGCTTGCCGTATACCAATGCTTGGCGTGTTACTAAAACTTTTAAAGGTGATGGTTTATGCGCAACATCTGATAGTTTACCACCTTGGGATCCAGCTTTTTCTTGTGATCCACAGGTTTCTAACAATAGCTCACAAGTCGCAGTAAAAATATCTGATAAATTAGCAAGCGAAGACTATAAGGTTTATGGTTGGGATTTTGATTGGGGCCCAGTGAACTGGGGAGTTGATTACCCAGCAGAAACAATGGCAGATGGTATTCAAATGGTCGAAATCATTAATCAAAGCGTCAATACTTGCCCTGGCAAAACAATGGATCCTGTCAATAGCCGCACGCAAAACTTAGATTGCAGCGATGGATTAGCAGCGAATAAAGTAGTGATACTCACCCATGACTTTTTGTTTGAAGATGGTCCGCGCGGGCAAGGTGCGACGATTAACTTGCCCAAAATTAAAAGCTTTGTTGAGCATGCAAGAGCAGAAGGTTATCGATTTGATACACTTGATAATTATGCGCCTCAATGGCAACAAAACAGGCAATACGAAGCGACTAATTTTGTAAGTTATCAAGATAAAATTTATTCTGTGTTACAAGCACATTATTCCCAAAGTAATTGGCAGCCTTCCAACACGCCTGCATTGTGGTTACTTGAAAAGTAACGGTATTTATAAAAGGTAGGGTGCCCTACCTTTTTACTCTTTCAGACTAATGATTTTTGTTTTAAGCGCTTTCTAAATTGGCTTGGTGTTGTCCCTTTTAGTGTTAAAAAGCGGCGATTAAAGTTAGAGGTATTTTTAAACCCACATTGATCGCTGATAGCCGTAATAGCGCGGTTAGTATTGATCAATAGCTTACAAGCTTGACCAATTCTTAACTGGTTAATAAATTCTGTTAAAGTGCGTTCCATACGCTTTTTAAAAAAGCGGTGAAAGTGGTTGGTGCTCATATGCGCCATGTTAGCTAATTGCTCAGCGCTTAAGCCCTCAGTGTAATGGTGATAAATATAATCAATCACTTTATCAAATTTATCTTTTGCTGGATCTGTTTGATTCGCGTAGCAAAAAACTGCGCTAGAGAGCTGCTGAGGGACTGCTTCTTGGCTCATTAAATACAATAATTTAAATAAACCTAAATATTGCTCAAAAGGGTTACTGACCTCGATTTTTTCAAAATATGATTTCGCTATCATTGCTGTTTTAGTCGAGAATTTAAGGCCTTGTCGCGCAGCGATTAATAACTCTTCAAGTATGGCAAATTCAGGGTGACTAGTAATTTGCTGACTAAGCCATTTTTTTGGAATTTGTGCAACGTGAACAACTTGTACACTGTTATCTATATTCGGTGACGATTGCCAAGTATGGGGCAAATCAGCACCAAGGATCACTAGATCAAGTTCGCCATAAGGCGCAATATAATCGCCAATATGGCATACCCCTTGACTGTTTAAAGTAAGGCAAATCTCAAAGTCTGGATGGTAATGCCAATTAAATGGAATGTAATCAAGCGTATATTTACAATAGCGCCACGATGAATTGGTATTAGGAATGACTTTTTCACACATTGCCCGCATTACGACCTCCTTATTTATTATTTTAGTTCCTATAATGAGCAATATTTAGCAGTCTAAGTAATGATTTTCAATTCACCTTTGGTATTAATCTATTAAAATTCATTGTTTTTTAACAATTGGTGGGCTTTTGGTTATTAAAGTTAACATTGCTTTAATAGGAAAGTACCGGATAAGGCATTATTTGTACTGCTTAACACCAATACGGCGCGATACCCTAGTAACGCTTTTAATAACAATAAATAGGGGACTAGGAATGAAAAAAATCAACAAAGCATCGCTTAAATTATCGACATTGGCGATATGCATCTCAGCACTACATGTCAGTCCACTGGCATTTTCTGCAACTCAAACTCAAGCAGAAAGTGATATAGAAACCATTGAAGTGCGTGGCATTCGTCGCTCTTTAGAAGCATCAATGAACACTAAGCGTTTTGCAGATGGAGTGGTCGATGCCATTACCGCAGAAGATATTGGTAAATTTCCGGATAAAAACATTGGTGATGCACTACAACGTATTTCAGGAGTGACGGTTGACCGCCAATCTGGTGAAGTAAGTGGCGTAACTATTCGTGGTACTGCACCAGAGCAATCAAGAATATTACTCAATGGTCAAACAGTAGCAAGCACCTCATGGTACGACTTAGGCCCAGCGACACGTACTTTTAATATGGAATTGTTATCAGCAGAGCAAGTGTCGGGTGTGCAAGTGTATAAAACACCGGAAGCAGATATCGAAGAAGGAGCACTGGGAGGGACCGTTAACTTAACGACTCGTAAGCCTCTGGAGTTAGATGCAAATACGCTACTGCTCTCAGCGGAGTTGGCACAAAGTTCATTGTATGATGAGACTGATCCAGGTGCATCAATTCTAGCTAGTTGGAAAAATGAAGATGAAAAATTTGGTATTTTAGCTGCGTACTCTTATGAACAACTAACGTCAGGGCGCCATGTACTTGAGTCAATTGGCGGTTACTATGAGTATTTTGCAGAAAACCAAGCAACAGGACAAGAATCGACTGTGGGCGCGTGGAGCATCGGCTCGCAAGCATTTAAGTCAGAGCGTGAACGTACCAGTGCGCAACTAACCGCACAGTTTGCTCCTACTGATAACACTGAGTTTGTGCTTGATTATTTTCGTTTTGAATTTGATAACCCGCATGTAAACCATAACTTTTTAACAGTTGGCGCTCACGGTGCAGGCTCAAAAAATGTGGCTAATAATGCGCTTGGTGGTACAGAGCAGGCTACAATTACCCCTGCTTATGCCTCTATTATTTATAATCCAGTGGTACGTAACGCAGTAAATATGAAAGCTGATGTGCTAAACCTAACAGGTAAGTTTCAAGGTGATGGTTTTGAACTCAGTGGTGTAATTGGTAAATCAACATCAGATGGCGGCACGCAATTTGGCGCATCTTCATGGTGGATCCCAGCCTCAGATGAAGGAGGTAAAATAGGTGATCCTGCATTTCCTAATGGACAAAGCAGCACCGATGGTGGCTTTACTTACGATGCCACGGGTCCTTATCAAGTTTGGCTAACTTCGCTAGATGCTACAGATGCAACGCAATTTAAACATGCGCATGAAGCAAATTTTGATACCACAGTGCAAGAGCATGATGTGAGTTATGCTCAAGCTGATGTTAAATTTGAGTTAGATGGTAATTTCTTTACTGCAATCAAGACTGGCATTAAATTTAATAGTAGCGAATTTTCGCGCATTGCATTTAACCGTAATCCAGACGAAGTACTTGGTTTTGTTCCCGATGGTAATTTATCAAATTGGAGTGATGGCGTATTAACTGGGCTACACTCACAAAGCTCTGGTCATACCCTTGATGCCTATGCCTCACTTGATACAGATACATGGTGGGATTTCATCAGCGGTAAATATGCAGCTGGCGAACTGACCGAAGTCGCTAACTTAGGTAAAACTTTTTCAGTGGATGAAGATATGATCGCCATTTACGCGAAGGCTGATTTTAGTGGTGAAAACTACCGAGGTAATATTGGTTTACGTTACGTTGAGACTGAGCAAACATCGAGCGGCTACGCCGACGGCGCGGTTTTCAAAGAGACGGTCGATTATAATAACTTACTCCCTAGCGTAAACTTTGCTTATGATTTATCGGATGACATTATTATTCGCGCGGCAGCATCACAAGTTATGTCTCGCGCAAATTACAGTGATTTAAAACCCGGCTTAGCAATTAATGCCAGTTTTGGTAGCGCCACAGGGGGAAATCCTGATCTAAAACCCTATGAAGCTAACCAGGGCGATATTGCTATAGAGTATTACTTTACAAGCGCTTCTATGGCATCAGCAGGATTTTTTAGCAAACAAATTGATAACGTTGTCTTTTCGACTGAAGCGATTGAGTTTGTAGATGGCTGTGGCGCCAGCCCAGATCTATATGAAAAATGCCGTGTTACTCGTCCTCGTAGTAACGGTGAAGGCTCTGTAAATGGTATTGAACTGCAACTACAGCATAGCTTTGCTAACGGTTTTGGGGTGGTGACTAACTATACGTACGTAGACAGTGAAACAACCACGCCAGATGGTTCAAAAGAAATGGTACCAGGTGTTTCTGAAAACAGTTTTAATGCATCAATGTTCTTTGAGAACGATATTATCAGCACGCGTTTAGCATATAACTGGCGCAGTGAATGGATTGGTGTTGGTGCAGCCCAAGCAGTTAAAAACGATGACTATCAACAAATTGATGCGTCAATCATCTGGCATGCCATGGATAACTTAGATGTTAGCCTTGAAGGCGTTAACTTAACCAACGAAGTGGTACAATCATACGATACTAACTTTGCTTTAACGCAAAATACTATCGAGTTTGGTTCACGTTATTACCTTGGTGTAAGTTATAAATTCTAATGGAGATAGGCCGCCACTTGGCGGCCTTTTTAGTTATGGCTATCATTAATAAATTAGTTATTTTAGGAGGAGGTAGCGCTGGCTGGATGTGTGCTGCGTATTTATCAAAGCAGCATCCGGAATTAGCTATTAGTGTAATTGAATCGAGTAAAATTGGCAGTATTGGTGTTGGTGAAGGTTCAACACCACACTTAAAAAACTTTATGGATTCACTCGGTATTAGTGAACAACAATGGATGCCCAAGTGCGATGCAAGCTACAAAGCAGGCATTTACTTTAATAATTGGAATGGCGATGAACGTTGTTACTTTCATCCATTTTATAGCGACATGGATGAAAAAACTGCCGAAGTTTATTTTGTAAACGCTAATGCCCGAAGGCGCGGTAATGGCGATTGGCAAGCTCCAGATGAGTATTTTTTAACAGGCCATATCGCAAAACAAAATTTAAGTCCAAAAGTGCATACACCTATGCTCAAAGAGCAAACTTATGGTTATCATTTTGATGCCATAAAATTAGCGGGTGTACTAAAAGCCTATACACAAGAGAATGGAGTTGAACACATTGATGGTGAGTTTAGCCACGCGAATATAAACAACAAGGGCAATATAGCTGATATTACCCTAGTTGATGGCCGACAAATTAACGGCGACATGTTTATCGATGCCAGTGGTTTTAATGCACTGTTAATTGAGCAAACACTAGGTACACCTTTTAATTCATTTGCTGATGAACTACTTAACGACCGTGCTGTAGCTGTGGCGACGCCAATTTCTAGCTATGTGGTGATGCCATGTACCACTCAATCTACGGCGTTAAGTGCCGGTTGGTCTTGGCAAATTCCGCTCACTAGCCGTATTGGTAACGGTTATGTGTATAGCTCAAAACATATCACTGATGAGCAAGCCCAGCATGAGCTTGCCCTGCAATTAAACATAGATCCACACAATAGCGCGTTCAGGCATTTAAAAATGAAAGTCGGCTGTATGCAGTCTGCATGGCAAAGCAATGTCATGGCTATAGGGTTGGCGCAGAGCTTTATTGAGCCTATCGAAGCGACATCTTTGATGGTTACTCAACATAGTATTAAGTTATTTAGCCAAGCCTTAATAAAGCTAAAAAACAACCAACAGTCATTAAAAGTAGCTGAATACGTCAATCAACAACTTCATCAATTAGTGTATGGCATTAAAGATTATGTGGTTGCGCATTATGCAACTAGCTTACGCACCGACAGTGAATACTGGCTTACAGCAAAGCAACTGAATCACAGCTCTAGTGCTTTAAAGTCTTTACTAAAAGCGTGGCTTAATGGCGATGATTTTGATGCGTATTTGTCAAAGCTTACCCAACAGCAAGTTTATTTTAAACCTAGTTGGTATTGCTTGCTCGGTGGCATGGACTACCAAAGCTCACAGTGCCAGCAGGCATTTGAACCTGCTCCCATTACAATTTGTTACGGCGCAAAAATGTATTTGCAAGAACTGTGTAATAAGCACTGTGAACCACATGCAGAGCAACTCCTTGCAATGAAGACTGCTGCTAAAGTGAGTTGAAAAGTATTAGCAAGCCGTAGAGTAGTGCCGCATTACTCATTTTACGATGGCAGACTTAGCTAATTAAGAGTGGTGATTAATTATTCCCTTGAATCATTTTGTTTGTATGCCCACAAACAGGTGACTATCACCACTCTATTTATTTTTAGAATGAGACTTTCAGGTAGAGCAATGATGAAAAGAAATTATTTGATAGTGCTATTGGTACTGGTTACCTTTTTTGTTATTTCATTTATAACGAATTTATTAGCGCCGATATTTCCGGCTCTGATCCAAAGCTACAATATTGGCTTAACCCTTGCTGGTTTTTTCCCGTTTGCATTTTTTATCGCGTATGGAGTGATGTCGATCCCTGCGGGGTTATTGGTGCAAAGCTTAGGTGAAAAAAAGGTCATGCTTATAGCATTCTCATTGGCATTATTTGGCAGTGTGTTATTTGTTAGCTTGCCTATTTTTGCTGTTGCAATGTCAGCATTATTTTTGATTGGTACCGCCATGGCACTGTTGCAAGTGGCAATAAATCCGTTACTTAGAGCTAGTGGCGGCTCTAAACATTTTGCGGTTTTTTCGGTCTCAGCGCAGTTAATGTTTGGTGGTGCAGCGACCTTATCACCGCTGGTATATAGCGCGCTTGTTAAAGCAGACTCACAAGCACAGAGCCAAAACTGGTTATTGCAATTAGTACCCGCCGATATGACTTGGCTAAGTATGTACTTATTATTTGCACTGTTATGCACAGTGATGCTGGTGGTTATTAGCGTATTACCTATAAAACACAGTATGCGAGTAGAAAACCCGCAACAAGGCAGTATCAAACAAAGCTTACAATTATTCAAAAATCCCACCGTGATCAAGTTCTTTTTTGCCATCGTGGCTTATGTGGCGCTTGAGCAAGGAATGGCTAATTCAATTTCAGTATTTTTACAAACCTATCACCAACTTGACCCAAATACAGGCGGAGCACAGGTAGTGAGTCAGTTTTGGCTATCATTAACATTAGGCTGCTTATTGGGCATCGTGCTGTTAAAACTCTTTGATGCTAAACATGTGTTACTTACTTTTAGCCTTGGTGCAGTGGTTAGTTTATTTACTGCATTATTTGCACATACTGAGCTGGCATTATGGGCGTTTCCTGCGGTTGGGTTTTTCTTATCAATTATGTGGTCGGTGATATTTTCGTTGGCATTAAACTCCGTTGCAAAAGGGCATGGCACGGTTTCTGGCATTTTATGCACCGGGATTGTCGGCGGCGCATTAGCTTCGCCGATTATTGGTGCGATGAGTGAGCTTACAGGTAGCTTACAAATGTCGCTATTACTGCTATTAATACCGCTTGGATATATTTTTAGTATTGGAATTTGGGCTAACCCACTGGTCGCTAATCACACGCTGAAAAGTAATCCACAAACAACCAAGCTTGCTGAAAGTAACTAATGACAAAAGAGGGTCTAATGTCACAAACTTTATTATGTGTTGATCTTGGTGGCACCAAAGCGCTGGTCGCAAAAGTAACTGCAACTGGTGTAATAGAAAAACGCTATTTTGACGTGGATGGCGCAGCAAGTAAGCTGCAAATAAACGACTTTTTATGTCTAATTATTGAGCAGGTGGTTGATGATACTTGTATTGGTATCGTTGTCGGTATACCTAGCATGGTGCTGATGGAAACAGGCGAAGTGATCGAAACGGTTAATATTCCCAATTGGAAGAATGTGCAGTTAAAGCCGTTGTTAAGCGCATATTTTAAACTGCCCGTACGGGTGCATAATGATGCGAATTGTTTTGCCATGGGAGAATTTACTCAAGGTAATTTTAAATCAGATACGAATTTAATTGGCATTTGCCTAGGCACTGGACTTGGCGCGGGGCTGGTGCTTAATGGTCGATTATATACGGGTAAGCACTCAGCCGCAGGAGAGTTTGGCAGTTTTAGTTATTTACAAGGGATTATTGAACACTTTACCTCTGGGCAGTTTTTTATTAATCAAGGGACAACGGGCAAGCAAGCTTACCAAGAGGCACTGGCAAATGACGCACACGCACAACGTTTATTTGATGAGTTTGGTAAGCACCTTGCTCATGCAATAAGTCATGTGATACTCGCGTTTGACCCTGACGTTATTGTACTTGGTGGTTCGGTATCACAATCATCAGTATGTTTTTTACCTAGTTTGCATATTCAGTTAGCTAAGTTAGTTAACCCAGTTATTTTGCAGTCGTTAGATATTCGTATTAGCGAGCTTGGCGATGATGCTCCGTTATTGGGCAGCCATGCGTTATTTATAAACGACATGGCTTATGAGCAATCGTTGGGAGCTAGCTATGCGTAGAATTATATTATTGGTGTTTGCCATGTGCTCAGTTGCTGCTTTTGCTAAAGCACCATCGCAGGTTGAGTTAGATACCCTCGCGCAGCAGTTATCGGTAAAATATGAGTTACTTTCGGCAAAGCCTGATACTTGCCCTGCACCGTATCAAACACAGTGTTACTTATCGCGCTTGACGTTCAGCACACCTTTTGATGTAGCCAGTCGTCAGTGGTCAATTTATTTTAGTCAGCTAATGCCAATTTATAGCACCGACTCGTCGCAGTTTACTATTACGCATATTAATGGTGATTTACATCAAATAAAGCCCACTATGGCATTTGCCGGTTTTAAAGCAAATACGCCAGTAAGTATTGAGTTTTACACTCAAGAATCACAAATTACGCGCGCTGAGTTTATGCCTAATTACATGCTGGCTAGTGCGGGTTTAACAAGTCGGGTTATTCGCAGCACTCAAACTACGATTGATCCTGGCACTAAGCTAGAGTTACAACCATATTTAGCACCATTTTTAACCTATGAACAATTGCAAACGAGTAACGACGATGCGACACCATGGATGGACGCTGAGTATTTATATGAAAATGAGTTTCGGCCTACATTAAATACGGCACCGCTGAGTTTGATCCCAAAGCCAGTCGCTTTAACTTTATTATCGGGTGAGGTGGTAGATTTAAGCCAAGGCCTAAATCTACAACTAGCTAATAATATTGATCAAACACAACTTACAGCGGCAATAGCACGCTTAGCACGTTTTGGTATTAAGCAGCATAGCCAAGGGGTTAAAACCACGCTCAAGTTAGATTTAACAGCAGATAACCCAGAAGCCTACACGTTAAAGGTTCAACATGACCAAATAGCGATTAGCGCAACGAGTGCTACAGGTATATTTTATGCGTTACAGAGCATCGCAGGGTTAGTCAGCCTTGATAATTTAACCATCCCAGCACTTAACATTACTGATGCGCCGCGTTATGAATTTAGAGGCATGCACATTGATGTAGCACGCAACTTTCGTTCAAAAACATTTATTTTAAATACCATAGAGCAAATGGCCGCCTATAAGCTTAATAAATTACACTTACATTTAGCGGATGATGAAGGCTGGCGATTGGCTATTAACGACTTACCAGAGCTTACGGAAGTCGGTGCCAAGCGTTGCTTAGATTTAACCGAACAGCGTTGTTTGTTACCACAGCTAGGCGCAGGACTTGATAGTCAATCAGCAGTAAATGGTTACTACAGCCAGAATGACTACATTGAAATATTAAAATATGCTCAAGCGCACTTTATTGAAGTGATCCCATCACTTGATATGCCTGGGCATTCTCGCGCGGCAATTGTCGCAATGGAAGCAAGGTTTAACCGTTTAATGGCACAAGATAAACATACTGAGGCACTCCAATACCGTTTAGTCGAACCCGCTGATAAGACTCAGTACAGCTCAATCCAGCATTATCAAGATAACACCTTAAATATTTGTTTAGAATCGACTTATCAATTTATCGATAAAGTACTCGATGAAGTAAACGCATTACATGTGCAAGCCGGTGTGCCGTTTAAAACCTACCATATTGGCGCCGATGAAACGGCCGGCGCTTGGGTTGATTCGCCTAGTTGTAAAGCGTTACAAACACAACAACCAGCTATGCACTCATTTAATGGCTATTTCATTGAAAAAGTCAGTAGCCTAGTTGCGAGTAAAGGTTTAAAAGTAGCAGGTTGGAGTGATGGTATGAGCGAGGTGACGCTAAAGAGCATGCCAGCAAATGTGCAGTCAAATGCATGGGCAACGCTGAACGATGGCGGGCATGAGGTTGCGCATCGTCATGCTAACCAAGGCTGGGAGGTGGTGTTATCAAGCCCGGATGTAACTTATTTTGACTTTCCATATCAGTCGCATCCGCAAGAGCCTGGGAATCACTGGGCGAGTCGCGCGATTGATAGTAAAAAAGTGTTTGAGTTTATGCCGGATAATTTACCTGCGCATGCTGAAATTTGGCGCTCGGTAAACAATCATCATTACAGTGCTGATGATCGTAACACGATGCGCACAAAACCTTTTATTGGTTTGCAAGGGCATTTATGGTCAGAGCTTATGCGCAGTGATAGGCAAGCTGAGTACATGTTATATCCACGGTTATTAGCGCTTGCAGAGCGAGCTTGGCATAAAGCGCCATGGGAATTAGATTATAACGGGCAAGGCGCTAAGTATGATCAAAATACAGGCCATTTTAATACAACGCTTAAGCAACAAAAAGCAGCTGATTGGCAGCGTTTTGCGGCGTTAGTTGGCTTTAAGGAATTTGCAAAACTAGAGCAGGCTGGGCGCTTTTATCGTTTACCTAGCGTAGCTGCTCGTTATATTAATAATAGTGTTGATGCATTTGCGCCATACCCAGGGCTTGTTATTGAATATCAAAATAGTGCGGGTAACTGGCTGCTTTATAAAGCAGATGACAAACCATCCGCTGTACAGCAAGTACGCACTATTTCTGTTAATGGTTTACGTAAGGGGCGTGCATTAGCGCTGTAAAAAACACATCTATCATCAAGCCGTGCGAACAATAATCGCACGGCTTGATAATTTCCTCGCTTTGAGATTAAAACGCGTAGCTGTAACCCATTTGGATTGTGCGTGGTTTACCTGGTTGAATACCACCGTTTGCGCGGTTAGCGATATAATTGTTATCAAACAAGTTATCAACCGTTAGATATACTTTTTGATTGTCATCAATTAAATATTTAGCGGCTAAATCCCACACAACACGGCTGTCGATTGCATTCAGGCCGTCAGCACTTAAATCAGCATGTGCGTTCGACACATAACGCACTTGCGTATCAAATGCAAAGCTTGAAAGCACGGCACCAAATGAAAGAGCGATTTGATTCTCTGGAACGTAAGGCATTGCATCGCCTTTATTTACTTGTCCCCAGATATCTGATGCAAAATTATTTTTAAACTGTGAATCCGTATAAGTGTAAGTTAAGCGTATAGGGAATGTTGCGCTATTAGTTTCGAAAATACGACCGGCAGAGAACTCAAAGCCCGATACTTCTACTTCGCCGTAGTTGTATTGGTCGCCAATGTTCTCATCACTACAGCCTATAGATGCAGTACAATTTCCGTGCATATTGTTGTAATCAGAGAAGAATGCAATGATTTCACCATGAACACCAGCAACGTTATAACGGCCACCAAACTCAATGTTTACGCTTTCTTCTTCGTCTTGCTCAGCATTACCCGGTGCCGCTGGAGCATAACCTTGCTGAATACCCGCAAGTAGCGTTAGGCTGTCGCTTACGGTGTAAGTTACACCCAGTGATGGCACTAAGATTTGTGTATCGTTTGAAACGTCTTTAGTTAAGCCATTTTCACGTTTAGGATCAGACTTTGACCACTCTACGCGGGTAATTGTGATGTCTTCATAACGAAGGCCTGCATTAATCACTAATGCATCGATTGACCACTGGTCTTGAATGAATAACGTTGTTGCTTTTGCACTATCTACACGATTGCTGTCAGAACCCGGAACGCCTTGAGACGTTAAGGTCATACTTAAATCTTGATTAAGTGTGTATTTGTCTTCCCACTGAAAACGATCCATTTCGTCTTCGTGGTAGCGCACGCCAACAGTCACATAGTGATCGCCCGCAGGAATGTGCAACTCTGATTGCACACCTTTGGCTTGGTAGTCGCGGTTATTTGCTTTAATACCAATGCCTTCAATACCTTCAGCTGTTGGTGCCGCTTCAAATTCACTGTATTGTGCTAAATAGCTTTCACTTACTTTGCTCGCTTTGTACCAATTACGATGAAAATCATTGAGGTAAGCTGTCGCCAATAACTCATAACCATCACCAAAACGATAAGCATAATTTAATTGGTATGCATTATGTTGCGTGTTCATTTGGTCTTTTTGTGATGCGGCATAACGACGGTTTGGTGACGCTTTATAATCTTCTTCTGTTAAACCCATGTAAGTTTCATCAGATTGTTCATCAGAGTACTTAATTTTCATCTCTAGGTTATGTGCGTTGTTTTCACCAAACTTATAACCAAATTTAAGTAGAACGTCGTTCTTTTCAAAGCCTGTGTTGTCGCTACCTACAGGTAATGCTTTAAAGCCATCTGCGCCATAGCTGAAAACTTCAATAATGCCGGCTGCGTTGTTTTTTTCTTTACCGAAGTAAGCGTGGCCTTTATAGTAACCGTCGCTACCAAGGGCTGCGTCAACCATACCTGTTGAGCTATTAGGCTCAGTTGGCAGGCTGCGAGAAAGTAAGTTCAAAACCCCACCTGTTGTGCGCGGACCATATTTTACAGAGGCTGCACCTTTTAATACTTCAATCGACTCCATACGACCCATAGTAGGGAAGTAGTAAGCCGATGGCGCTGAGTAAGGAGCGGGTGCTACGAGTACACCATCTTCCATTACTGATATTTTATCGTTACGGCCAGTACCTGTGCCACGCATACCAATGTTAGGACGCAGGCCATAACCATCTTCTTCTTGTACATAAACACCTGGTACAGATGCTAAAACACGAGAAATATCGGTAAATTCGAATTTTTGTAATTGTTCGTCTGAAATAAATGTAGCAGAGCCCGGAATATCGTTAATTGCGGCTTGTGAGCCAATAACGGTAATTTGCTCAAAGTTTCTTTCTTTATTTGTTGTGTTTTTTGCAACACTGTTGGCGCTTAATGATAAAGCAACAGCCATCGAAAGTGTTGAAACAATAAACTTAGAGGTCATTGTTGATCCTGTATATGTCTAATTTAAACTGGCGCAATTTAAACATGTAAAATAATACGAATCAATCCTACTTGTAATAATCTCGATCGTTAAGTCGTTTTTTGAATGCAAAAATGAAAATTTATTGTTAGTCATACTGTGTTGCAACATTGCTGTGTTGCATTAATGCTAATTGTCACAAGGTGACTAAAGATGTATTTTTGCTAGGCATTAGGTCAAGCGTAATGTAATAAACTCGGCAAGTTTATCTACCGCATGTTCGGCTTGTTCTGCATGCTTTGTTAAACTAATGCCTATTTTACCTAAACTAGGTAGAATAGCGGTGTTTAACTCATAATTAAGCTCATTTGGCACTGTGCTTCTAGCTAAAACGGTGATCCCTAACCCTTCTTTTAAAGCCGCAGTAAGGCCTGTTAAATCAGCGTTACTATAACTTATACGGTACTTAATACCCGCAAGTTGCAGTGCCTCGATGGCGCGGCGCCGATAAATACAACCTTCCGGTGCAGTCACCAGCGTAACAACTTCATTTTGTGCTATCGATAAATCACCAACCCAGACCAGTTGGTCTTGCATAAAAACAGGGAACTTTTCAGAATTTAAATCTTCATTTAACGCCAGTACTAAATCAAACTGGTCTTCCCGTGAAATCGACAATAAATGCTTACTTAAACGGGATTTAACCTCTAATGATACTTCAGGATAAAGTGCCACAAAGTCGCCGATAATAGCAGGTAAGATCCGAGCGGCAAACTCGCTGGGTATTCCCAAACGCACCTTACCTGTCACATTCTCTTTAGTGAACAATTGCAAAATAGTGTCGTTTTGTAGCAGCATTTGTTTTGCCATCGGCAGCAGTAGCTCACCGTATTGATTGAGCACTTGGCGCTGACCTTGTTTTTTAAATAATTTATGGCCGAGCATTTCTTCTAACCGCTTTATTTGTAAACTTACTGCTGGTTGCGATAAGCCAAGTAAATCACCTGCTTTAGCAAAACCTGCTACTTCAACCACTGTAACTAATGTGCGTAAGCTGTCTGTTGAGATATTTTTCATATTAAAAATTACAATTTATTGAGGTAAGTTAATAAGTATTATTTATCAATTGATTAATAATTACAATTTGTTGTTGCAAGACTTGCACAATATACTTTTGCAATTAATGATTGATAGGTGTCGAAAATGACTTTTAGCCCGATAATGTTTGCTCGTCATAGCCAGATTGAAGCAGCTGATAGCAATATGTTGCAGGTCAATACAAACAACATGGTGATCGATTTTAGCGGTACAGAAGCAATCCCGTTTTTGACAACAATATTAGGGTTAGATTTAAATAAGCTAACCGCCAGTGGTTTAGGTGTGAAAGGCTCCTTAGATGGCGATCTAAATAGCAATTGTAGCTTTGCATTATATTACTTTAGTGCGACAGCATTTAGATTCGTGTTGCACACAGTAGCAGCGGCTCAATTACAAGCGCTGATCTGTGAACAGCAGCTACGTTACGATATTGAGTTTGTTACACGCATAGATTTAGCAACGTTAACATTAGCTGGTGAGCTAGCATTTGATACCTTAGTCGACGCATTTAAACTCACCCCAGGGCTGCGCTTGTCAGACATTAACAGTTGTTACGGTACGCAAAGTGGTGAGGTATTTATTACCGCTATTGATAAACAATCAATACAGCACTTTCAGCTGGTGGCCAAAGCGCCAGAGCTGACTAAATGGCAAACATATTTACAGCAACGCGGTTTTGATATGTTACTACCGAGTGTTGCTTAAACATAAATAGATAAGCTGGCTAGCGTATTTTTTTAGTTGCTAGTTTTTTGTAATTTACTTGTAAGAACAAATCGCAATTTGGGTGTTAGGCACAGTACAACTTATGTATAATCGCCGCCCATGTTATTCCCCCTCATTAAATTGAGGCCACACCCAAAATTGGGTTAATTATAAAGTGAAGGAATATTATGACTTCTAAAACAGTTTTACATGCAAAGCACCTAGAATCAAAAGCAAAAATGGTTGATTTTCATGGCTGGGAAATGCCAATTAACTATGGTTCGCAAATCGAAGAGCACAACGCAGTGCGAAACGATGCAGGCATGTTTGACGTTTCACACATGACCGTTGTCGATATCAAAGGTGAGCAAGCACAAGCATTCCTACGTAAATTAGTTGCCAACGACGTTGCTAAATTAACCGTCCCTGGTAAAGCGCTTTATACAGCTATGCTTAATGATAAAGGGGGAGTAATTGATGACCTTATCATCTACTACTTCTCTGAAACTGATTATCGCCTAGTTGTTAACTCTGCAACTCGCGAACAAGATTTAGCACAAATGGCTAAAGTTTCAGCTGATTTTACCGTTGCAGTGATTGAGCGTCCAGAACTTGCAATGATTGCAGTGCAAGGCCCGAACGCAAAAGCAAAAACAGCGACTATCTTAACGGCTGATCAACAAGCAGCTGTTGCAGATATGAAGCCGTTTTTCGGTGTGAAAACTGGTGATTTATTTATAGCTACAACAGGCTATACTGGCGAAGACGGTTACGAAATTGTCTTACCGAACGAGCAAGCAGCTGATCTTTGGCAACAACTGCTAGATGCGGGTGTTAAGCCTGCAGGCCTTGGTGCACGTGACACACTACGTCTAGAAGCGGGTATGAACCTTTACGGCCTAGACATGGACGAAAGCGTTTCACCACTTGCAGCTAACATGGCGTGGACTATTGCGTGGGAACCAGAAGATCGTGATTTTATCGGCCGTGACGTGCTAGTGCAGCAACGCGCTGATAAAAGTACTGATAAACTTGTTGGTCTAGTACTGGCAGAAAAAGGCGTATTACGTAACGGTTCAAAAGTAATTGTTGACGGTGGTGAAGGGGTTATTACCTCAGGTACTTTCTCACCTACACTTGGTTTTAGTATTGCGCTTGCACGTGTTCCACGTTCAACTGGCGAAACTGCTCAAGTAGAAATGCGTAAAAAATTAGTTAACGTAAAAGTAGTTAAACCAAGCTTTATACGTAACGGTAAGTCTGTACTTTAAAGTATTAATTAAAATTTGGTGTTATCACCCAATAATACTAATCATGTTGAGTTATTAACCAGTTATAGCGACAGATAAATAGAGTGATAACAAGGCATTAATTTTGATATGTAGTTGTTCTACCGATAAATTAATAACCCTGTTAGCGCTTTATTTAGACCGCTAGAATGGTTAAATTTTTAAGTTGATTGGTATCAAAACCAAAGGATGAATAAAATGAGCAATATCCCTAGCGAGTTAAAGTATGCCTCTTCACACGAGTGGGTTCGCAACGAAGGTGACGGTACTTTCACTGTAGGTATTTCTGAGCACGCACAAGAGCTTCTTGGCGACATGGTTTTCGTTGAATTACCAGAAGTTGGTGATGAAGTACTTGCAGGCGAAGATTGTGCAGTAGCAGAGTCTGTTAAAGCAGCATCAGATATCTACGCACCAATCGGTGGCGAAATCATTGCAATTAATGAAGAGCTTGAAGATGCACCAGAAACTGTAAACAACGACGCTTATGGCGACGGTTGGTTATTCCGCATTAAAGCATCTGACGAGTCTGAGCTGGAAAACCTGCTAGACGCTGAAGGCTATGCAAACACTATCGACGAAGACTAATAATTAGTTTGTCGCTGTACTAAAAGCCCCATTATACCTAACATAATTGGGGCTTTTATGATTTTACTGCTTACCTTCCATACATTGTAAGTTATTAAATCAAAAAGCTTTTAAGTTATTGCTGGTTACCCATTAGTAATAACCATTTATTTTTTGGATCATAGGAATCTGGACAAATGTCAAACGCCAAATCTCTTGAACAATTAGAGCAAACGCAAGATTTTATTCGCCGCCATATTGGGCCAAGCCCAGCACAAGTAAGCGATATGCTAAGTGCTCTTGGAGTATCGAGTGTTGAAGAGCTGATCGGTCAAACTGTACCTGCAAGCATCCGCTTAGAGCATGGCCTAACAGTGGGCGAAAGCCGCACTGAAGTTGAAACACTCAGCTACTTAAAATCAGTAGCAAGCAAAAATAAAGTGTTCAAATCTTATATTGGTCAAGGCTACCACCCAACTCACGTACCACACGTAATTTTACGTAACGTACTTGAGAACCCTGGTTGGTACACAGCGTACACTCCATACCAACCAGAGATTGCTCAAGGGCGTTTAGAGTCATTATTAAACTTCCAAACTATGACCTTAGACCTAACAGGTCTTGATTTAGCAAGTGCATCATTACTTGATGAATCAACCGCCGCAGCAGAGGCCATGGGCCTTGCAAAGCGTGTATCTAAAGCTAAAAAAGCCAATATCTTCTTCATAGCAGATGACGTACATACGCAAACTATCGACGTAGTGACAACTCGCGCCGAGCAGTTTGGTTTTGAAGTGGTAGTTGGCCCTGCGGCTGATGCTGTAAATCACGAAATTTTTGGTGCGTTATTCCAATACCCGTCAACATCAGGTGAAGTGGTAGACATCACAGATTTAATCGCTGGCGTACAAAGCAAAAAAGCGATTGCCTGTGTTGCTGCCGACATCATGAGCTTATTACTATTAAAAGCACCGGGTAAACTAGGCGCAGACGTAGTACTTGGTTCTGCCCAGCGTTTTGGTGTACCAATGGGTTACGGCGGTCCTCACGCTGCATTTTTTGCAACGCGTGATGCATACAAGCGTTCATTACCAGGTCGTATCATTGGTGTATCTAAAGACCGTTTAGGTAACGACGCACTACGTATGGCAATGCAAACGCGCGAGCAACACATTCGCCGCGACAAAGCCAACTCAAACATTTGTACAGCACAAGTATTACTTGCCAACATGGCAGCGTTTTACGCGGTGTACCATGGCCCACAAGGCTTAAAAACAATCGCGCAGCGTATTCATCGCTTTGCTGATATTTTAGCCGCCGGCCTTAAAGCTAAAGGTGTAAACCTTAAGCACAGCACCTGGTTTGATACCCTAACAGTTGTTAGCGATAACAAAGACGATGTAACAGCACGTGCTGTATCAAACGGCGTTAACTTTGCAACTAACCATGACGGCGAATACTCAATTGCAGTATCAGAAACTACAACACGTGCAGATGTTGCCGAGCTTTTCGACATTATCCTTGGCGAAGACCACGGCTTAAGTGTTGATGCAATCGCAGCAGACATCGAAGCAAACGGTAGCGAGTCAATTCCGGCAAGCCTAGTACGTGATGACGAAGTGCTATCGCACCCTAACTTCAATTCGTATCACAGCGAAACTGAAATACTGCGTTATATCAAACGTCTTGAAAACAAAGATTTAGCACTTAACCACTCAATGATCTCGTTAGGTTCATGTACTATGAAACTAAACGCGACCGCTGAGATGATCCCAATCACGTGGCCTGAGTTTGCTAATCTTCACCCATTCTGCCCGCTAGACCAAGCAGAAGGTTACCAAATCATGATGGGCGAACTACATGATTGGTTAGTTAACATCACCGGTTACGACGCCGTTTCATTACAGCCAAACTCTGGCGCACAAGGTGAATACGCAGGCTTAATCGCGATTCGCAAATACCACGAGTCACGTGGCGATGCGCACCGTAATATTTGTTTGATCCCAAGTTCAGCGCACGGTACTAACCCAGCTTCTGCACAAATGGCGAGCATGAAAATTGTAGTTGTTGATTGTGACAAAAACGGTAATGTAGATATGGCAGACCTTAAAGCGAAAGCTGAAGAAGTCGCAGAAAACCTATCGTGTATCATGATCACATACCCGTCTACACATGGTGTATACGAAGAAACAATTCGTGAAATTTGTGACACCATTCATCAACACGGCGGCCAAGTTTACATGGACGGCGCGAACATGAATGCACAAGTAGGTGTAACAAGCCCAGGCTTTATCGGTTCAGACGTATCGCACTTAAACTTGCATAAAACGTTCTGTATCCCACATGGCGGCGGTGGCCCAGGTGTTGGCCCAATCGGTGTTAAATCACACCTAGCGCCATTTATGCCTAACCATAGCGTAATTAACGTACCTGGTACGAGTATCGGCAATGGTGCAGTATCAGCAGCGCCATACGGCTCAGCAGCTATTTTACCTATCTCATGGGCTTACATCACCATGATGGGTAGCGAAGGCCTTAAACAAGCCACTGAAATGGCAATCGTAAGTGCAAACTACCTAACTCACGAGTTAAGCCAGCATTTCCCAATTTTATACCGTGGTCGCAACAACCGTGTTGCTCACGAATGTATTGTTGACTTACGCCCACTTAAAGAGCTTTCGGGCATCACTGAAATGGATGTTGCTAAGCGCTTACAAGATTACGGCTTCCATTCACCAACTATGTCGTTCCCAGTAGCGGGCACCTTGATGATTGAACCGACTGAGTCTGAGTCTAAAGTTGAGATCGACCGTTTCATCGAAGCGATGGTATCAATTAAAGGCGAAATCGATAAAGTGATCGCAGGCGAATGGTCTATAGAAAACAACCCGCTTGTGTTTGCACCGCATACACAAGGCGACGTACTTGGTAACGAGTGGGACAGAGCATACGACCGCTTCTACGCTGCATTCCCAGTACCTGCAGTGGCCAAAAACAAATTCTGGCCTACAGTAACGCGTATCGATGATGTATACGGCGATCGTAACCTAGTGTGTTCATGCCCAGCGGTAGAGACATACAGAGATTAATAAGTTTTTTGATCAGAGTTATTATAGTTTGGGAATGAAATTATAGATTGGGAATCCAATCTCTATTCCCAAACCATAATTATTAAAAAGGGTGAGCTATCGTGGCTCACCCTTTTTTATTTCTAGTCCAATGTTTAGTTATTTTTCAACTTTTGCAACTGGTTCAAGTGACGTCATTTTTAGATAAGTCATACTTTCAATATCTAACTTATCAAAAGGGTATTGGCCTCGAATATTATCATTAAAAACCTTCCCCATTGATGTTGAGTAATACAACTCATCCCATACTAAAATGGGTATATTGTAATAACGATAAACACTTCCTGATTCAAATTTTAGATCAAGAATTTTATTAATCGTTGAATAGCCGATGTGTGAAAAAGCATCTGAATTTACAGGATGTTGTTCAAATAAGGGGAAAGGGGTTTGGTTTAAAATAGAAGCTTCAATTTTAGCACTTATTGCATTTGCAACAGCATTATTTCTTAGGTATGCATCAATTAACCCATGACCAGTTGAGTCAAATAAAGACTCAGCAGAATAGTTTGAAGGTAAACTACCAAATAAAATCCTTACGGCTCGTATGACCCAGTCTTCGTCAAGTGTAAGGTGTGAAATGATCTCTTTATATTCCTCCCCCAAACTTCCTCCTATTGAACTTGTTGGTGTTGCTATTGCGGCTAGGCTAACCAGTGGATAATCGGAAGCAAAATAACCGTCACTATATTGATAAGTAGATATAATTTCTTCAAAAAGAGCATTGGTGTAAAAGTTACCCTGCGAGTGACCAATAAGAATAATACGGTTGCAAGAATGCATCTGAAATTGAAGTCTTTGAAATGCATTTTTATAGTCTGTCTCGTCAATAATAGAGTAATTTACTTCAGTAAATACATCCTGTAAAACTGACTCAATTTGAGCGATATCTATATTTGATAGTGAGCTAACAGTGCCTCCAATTATTGCAGTTATTATACGATACTCTGGTGAAAATACGGGTAAGTCACTATACTTTTGCTGTGCGACTTCATATATTTGTATAAGTATAGCTTCACTTTTATTATAACTTCCCGCAGGACGTGCTCCTTTTTTAAATTCTGGTAGATAAGAATCTTGAAAGTAACTTAATTCATTTAAATTTGCTTTGTATTGCTTGATATTAGTCCGCATACCATTTACATAGAAAATGCGTACATTATCAATGTTTTTAGAGCAGTACCGATCTAGTGCTTGATAATTACCATAAGTAAAAATTGGAAATATAAGTAAGAGCAAAATATATGTAGCTTTCATTTTATGCCCTTCTTAAGTATTTTGCAGTCTCTATCAGCGCCGTAATGAAAGTCGTCATCCCAAGCAATATAGTCACTAATTTTATTTTGGCTTTTCCGGTTAGCGTAAGCTCTATCTATCGTATTAAAGTATAAAACTTCGGGTTCTCTAAAGTGTGGGTGTGAATTTTGTAAATATCGAACACAGTAGCTTATGTTGATCATATCCAAAATAATCTGTTTACTAATCTCAGTATCTAAGTTTGGTATGCGCCCTTGCTCAATATCAATAACCAGTTGCAATGTTGAAGCTGCGCCTAAACTAAAGGTGATGAGCTGTGGGGAATCAAACTTTTCATACACATAGCGCTCATAATCATCACGGATACCGTTGTCATTTTGATCAACTCCGTCCAGCGTTTTATAGTCGTCAGGGTGTTCAGGTGGTAAATCTGGGGTTTGGTAAAATAAATCTTTAATTTTTTGCCAACTACTGTGGGGGGCGGGTTCGTTATTCGCATTCCAATAGCGGGCAAGGTAGTAGTCGGCTCCGTGTTTTACAAGGTTGCCACCTTGATACACTTTGTTTGCTTGCCATTTTTCTATCACAGTATTTTGTAGCCAAATCCAACCATCCCAATGGGGTTGGTTTACTATCGGTTCAATGCCTTTAACCCAAAAAGCGGCAATAAATAAGCTGTTGTTGTGAGTCACAACATCGCCGGCTATATAAATTGAGCTGGCATTCCATTGTGGGTGGTTTGGTTGAATAGAAGTTAAATCTACATTTTTAGATTGTGGGTTAAGCTTAAAAATATTTGTCGCGTAAGCATGCGAACAAAAAAGTAACCAAGCAATAATGATGAGTTTAGTCATTGCAAATTCCTTTTGATGAAGTTCCATTACTTTTTTAAATTAAGTTCACTTTTTAGGTAAATGCAAGGTGGGAGGATTAATATTTCAAAATCATTAATGAGTTTGAAAAGTAGCAATACTTGGTTTTTGAATACAGAGATCAAGAAAACACAGTCGTCAGCATGATCGGAAGCTTCTTATGGGTGACCTTTTTCAGATCTTTGGTGAAAAAGCATGGCGTGAGTGATATTGCTAAGGCAACAGGATTAAATCGTGAAAGCTCGTATAAGGCGATGAATGGTAAAATCAAAACTCGTTGCGAAACTTTTTTCAAGTGATAAAAGCACTTAACTTTCGCCTTACAACGCAAGTGGCGTAGGTTGGATTGAGTGCAACGAAACCCTACTAGTGTGGGGTCGTTCTTAGGGCGATAAGTGAATTTCACCACAGAGGTCAAAGTGGCGCTTCGCGCTGCACCGAGGGTAAATATTGTTGTAGGAGATGGCTTTAGCCACGAGTGATTTAATACCAATAATAGAGTTAACCACCGTAGGTGCAGAGCTTGCTGGCGCGTATGATTTGTAGGTTGGGCTTTAACCCAAAAAGTTGTATCACCTTGGCTGATGGTTCTTACTGCTAACTTTACATATATATTTTCGGGATAAATCCACGGCCTACATTAGAAACCTTATTCAAGGTTTTGTCGCGCTGGCGACAGCCAAAGAGGGATCGATTTTCAAATTCATTCTGCTGCAAGCAATTCATCCCTGAAGCTGGGTTACTGTCGGCATCCATGCCTCCACTTCCTCATACTGCGAAGCTGCGCTTCGGTTATTCGTCACCTCCCAGCGCCACCCGAGCATCACGCGTAATCCTTCAAAAAATTAATTGATGTGAACGTAAACGGCGAAGATAGACCAACTTTCACATCCATGTACGCTCCCCAGTTCGCCATCCATGGCCTCTCGTTCAAAGCTACGCTTTTCACCCATGGCCTTGTTTCGCCTTATCGCGCATTGCCAACATGGATGTAGGTACTTAGGATTTGTCGGGAACAAAATTCTGCCATGCGCGATATTCCTCATCAATTGCTTATTTTCAGGGCGTGATGTCGGGGGAGGGTGTTAAACGTATGGCAATAAAAGGTAACAAGTTTTTAGGCTGTAGTGCATTTCCAGAGTATCGTAATATCATTGTGGCTAGTTGAATCAATTGTTTTTTACATTTAACTCTAAATGTTAACTTTGTTTGTTTTTTTTGACATTTTTAGCGAGTGATACTAGGATGTACCCAAAATGAGAAAGTTAACTAAAGGAGATGAAAAATGATTTTAAAATCTATTGCACTTGTAGCTGTGTTAAGTGTTGGGATTGCCCCAAGCGCGGCTTCTGCTGCGATCAATAACAATATTGGAGAATGCAACTTATACAGTTTGTTTGAACAGAATAATCGTAGCGACTACGTTACTCGAGTCTCAGCATCAATTTCTTATGGCGGCTATCAAAGTTGTGTTTTGGATAGCAGCAACCATATAAAATCTGTTCTAGCCAAAACATCGGCGCGTAGAAACACCTTAGAATCCGATATCAAGCAAAAAATTTATCAGAGTATTGATGCAAACCTCAATGGGAGCTTTGATTTAGATTATGTATCAACAAACCTTAATGGCCCTATGGTGTTCGAACTAAAAGAATCCAATGGCAAAATAATTGCCAAGGTTGGTGGTGTTGGTATTAGCTCTAAAGCCAAAATCACATTGAAAAATACCCCCTCTGTTATTTTTAAAGCGTATGGCAGAATCAGTTCCCCTGAGATTTGGGCGACCGCTGAGTATAATCCATATACAGGTGTAATCTCAAACATAAATGTAAATCCAGTAAATCTAAATGTTGATTTTGAAACGCGTTTTCTTGGGGTTAGCATACCTGGCCTTTCTAATCTAATTGACTCTTTCGTCGAGTCAAAATTGGCGAGAGCCATAGCTGGATTTGCTAACGATGATAGGCTTAGTGGGGCTCGTACTGTGTTTTCATTAGATAAAGCTATCCCAAGCGGAGAGTTTTTCTATGGTGGTGAAGATTTAGGTGTAAAAGCAAAAGATGCGATCCGGTACATTAGCAGTGGCCAGTCTGTTCGTATTTCGGTTTCAGGAAACTCATTGACCTACAACAATCAGCCGCACACCGCCTCAATCAACGTTAAACTCTCTGACTCTGTCGAAGTTCAGTTAGACAGCGTTCGCAGAAAAAATCCGCTGGGCCCTGATAACTGTCCAGTTAGCTGTCATTAACTCGACTTGTCGCGGCAGAAATAAAAGGCGATAACGACATACTTAACGGATCTGAACCCAGGGGGAGTTAAGTGATCTTGCTGTAAAAGTCTAGGGGTCACCCGTTAGTAAGGTCCGGTCAAGCAGGCTGTTGTGTTTGCTTGACCTTTTAACCAAAAAACCAAGTGTTGTTATTTTTTAAACTCAATTTAAATCTGACTACGGACCTAGTGCCTTCAACCGAAGTCCCTGTCATACATCAAGAAACCCAAAGGGGTCAAAACCAAAGGGGTCAAATCTTGACTTCAGACATCAAAGGTCTAGATTTATAGTTTACTAGTCATTGAGTGAATTACTATGTCTAGGCCGCTGCGAATAGAGTATGAAAATGCGTTTTATCATGTAATGAATCGTGGAAGAGGCCGCGAAAATATCTTTTTAAATGATAAAAAACCAAAGGGGTCAAATCTTGACTTCAGACATCAAAGGTCTAGATTTATAGTTTACTAGTCATTGAGTGAATTACTATGTCTAGGCCGCTGCGAATAGAGTATGAGAATGCGTTTTATCATGTGATGAATCGTGGAAGAGGGCGTGAAAATACCTTTTTGAGCGATGACGATTTTACGTATTTTTTATATTGCATTGAGCAAGCAAGCCTTCGCTTTAATATTGAAGTGCATTCATATTGTTTAATGACCAATCACTACCACTTACTTATCAAAACCCCCGATGCTAATTTAGGTAGAGCCATGAAGCATATTAATGGCCTTTATACTCAATACTTTAATCGAACACATAACACAGACGGTGCGCTGTTTAGAGGACGATATAAAGCGGTTTTGGTGGATGCTGATAACTACTTGTTGCATGTTAGTCGGTATATTCATCGTAATCCAATTGAAACAAGCACCCCGCTGGTAGATGACCTTGCTAAGTATCAATGGTCTAGCTATTCCGCTTTCATTAAAAGGGTAGCGGTGCCTAAATGGCTTGTTCGAGATTTTATATTTTCGCTGCAAGGCAAAAAGCATAAATATGCAGCTTATAAGCAGTTTGTGGAGTTTGAAAACAGTGAAGAAATAAGCGCTTTTTATAATGCTAAAAAGTTATTGTCGGTTCTGGGCTGTGAGGACTTTATTGAAAACATAAAAGACCATATCGCATCACCAAATAGTGAAAGTAAGCTTGTTGTTAAAAAGTACTCAGCAGATGATGTAATCTCCTACTTAGCTCAATACTTTGGTGTTGAGGTAGATGATATAGTAATTGTTAAAAAGGGGCGAAAAGAGAAAAATTTACCCCGTTGGTTTGCTATTAAATTATGCCAAGATTTAACGGGATTAAATTTGCAGGCGTTAGCAGATATATTTAATGTTAAACACTATTCGGCTATATCAAAAACTGTCGGTAGATTAAATGTATTAATGATTGAAGATAATATGGTTGAATTACAATTGGAAAAGCTACGAGATTGTTTGATATCTGAAGTCAAGATTTGACCCTTTCCTTTCCTTTCTTCTAGTGTTATGAATAGTCTAATGTTTTATTTTAAATTAAAAAATAGTTGTTTATTTTATTTTGCATGATAGTATTAGCTGAATTAGGGACAAAAATATCAATCATATAAGGATATACATATGTTGAAAATGAAAAAAATGGCTGTAGCAATCGCTTTAGCATCAGTTACTTCAATTACACAAGCGGCTGTATTTGATGGCTCTACTCAGTGCTCAGAAGATGCCGGATTCAAATCAAATGCAGTGAACAATTTAATCGCCTCGCTCGGTGACCTTCCTGCACTTAAACAACTAGCTCTTGAACAAACAGGTCCCATAGAGAATGGGTACTTCATATTCGACCCTCAGTTTTCTCGCTCAGATCGCTATTTTAATTGTAATGTTCCTTTAAGTAATACGATCGGTCAATTTGAACTGACGATTCATGGTATTACAGAGGGCTTAACAGGCACAAATGCTGGCTGTTCAATTTCTCGTGTTCGTAAAATTAGTGATGGCGGAAAAGATAAATGGTTTAAATTTAGTACTGGTAAAGGCTTTGATTGGGCTGATATTTCAGACAGTTCAAATAGTGCAAAGCAATTTGTATCTTATACAACCACACTTGATAACAACTTTGAAAGTGACGCCGTATTGACACTGAAATGCCGCACTACTTGGAAAAGTGGTTCCATTGCTGTCGGGCAAATCGAAATTAATAACTAATTCCTAATAACTAAAATATGTCCCTAATTATAAGGCTTAGAATTATTGCTAAGCCTTTTCTAAGCAAATTAATTCAGGTATTCGTTAGATTCATTGCAAATCCCTATGAGTGTAAGCATAGTTCTGTATATAGCTAAGTAGCCATACAGGAATAGGTTGTATTACTTACTGTAAACCAAAGGGGTCAAACCAAAGGGGTCAAATCTTGACTTCATACATCAATGGGCTAAATTTATAATTTACTACTTATTGAATTGATTGCTATGTCTAGGTCGCTGCGAATATGAAAATAATGGGTGACCCTTTCCTTTTAAGAGGTTTAAAAATATACAAATAAATAATGAGTTACGAACACGTTTACGTGATTCTGTTGCTGCTTTAGCATTTACTGGAAGCGCATATAATGGAGAAATCAAAGGTATAGATATTGGCGTTTTTGAGAGCCTAGATAGTGAAGGTTGAAGATTTATCTGTAAGTGATTCAATTCCGAAACTGAAGTACAGTTTAGCTTGTGCTGTAGCGGTTGTATCAAGTGTTATCAGCTATTCATCATTAGCATTTACAATATTAATCATGCTTTGGCCATACAATACTGTGAATGAATTAGGGCCTAGAGTTATCGTTTTTTTTATTGGGATATGTATATTTATTGCTCTTGGCGCGCTTCTATCAGCAGGTAGGTATTGGGTGATTAAAGTTTATAATTTAGTGGCCGGATGCGCTATATTTGTGTCCCTAATTTATGTTTTAGGTTTTATCTTTAAACGTGAAGGTGAGCTTTCATTTAATGGTGTAGGGCTTTCTGTCGTATTTATCGTGCTTAACTCTGTGTTGATGCTCTTTTTTAAAAGTAAGCATTTAAAGGTGAGTGTTAATGTAATTAAAAGGCTTAAAAAGCGACAGAAAAAGCAAATGGAATACTTAAAAGGTCAGCTCTAAACTTTAGTACAAAAATAAATGAAAGTAATATTAATCGCTACCTGTAACGTATACGTCGACCTTAATCTGGTATGTTCATGCCCTGTGGTAGAGACGTATCGTGACTAATAATTTTTAGAATTTTCAATTAAAAACTGGGAATTGATAAAACTTTAAAAGCCGTTGTAGCAATGTAGCGGCTTTTTTGTATTAGTTCAGACAATATCTGACAGTTCAAGGTAAGGTTTATTCATATAACGATTTTGAACATTACCTCTTAAACCCCAGCTGTGGTTTAAATTTGCTGGTTTATACACTCTCTAATTTCATTCAAGGTGGTTTCTTTTACTAATTTACCATCTTCAAAAACAACCTCTAGCAGTCCTTGTGCTTCTTCTTGCTCGGTTACGTCATCAAACAAGGTGAGTTCGCCATTGACTCGTTCTATTTTTAAGAGCCCTTTTGCTGATTTTTTCTTTGTATCAGTTTTAGGATCTTTAAAAATAGTTAAGCGTTCACCAGCTTTGACTACGCTCGTTGCTTTTACTGCTGAGCCATGTGTATCGCGAGTTACGTATTGGTAGCTGTAAGAGCCAATACCGAGTACGACTTTTGATGCAAAGCCCTTATCCATCAACCTTTGTAAAATTTGGCGTTGACGGGTTAGCGTTATAGCATCACCATAAATAGCGCCTATGTGTTCATCAAGTAGCTTGTAGCCTTTTGGTGTTGTTGTGCCACCAAATATATCCCATAAACATTCGATGAGCCCTTTTACTTCACATTCCATGAGTTCAATGATGTTGTTATCTTCAAAGCCAAAATATTGGCCATTAAAACGGTATGCCTCAAAACCTTTTTGTAAGACTTCTTTTTCAGCTTCATCTTGAGTGGTGAATAATTCACTGTAATCAGATACCGGTGAAATAGTGTAGCCTGTGAGTACTTTTACTGGATCACCTGAGTCTGGACGTATAACTAAGGTACCGTCACGAGTCATAATTTCGTTTTTTAATTGTGGTAAGTAATCAGTTACTAACGTCCAAAAGTCCCAGGTGTCGGAAACAACGCTTAAAATTCCTTTTGGCGATTGCTCTTGCATCAAGTATTTGAAGAACTCAATTTCACCTTCCATGATCCACGAACACGTAACCGAGTGTTCTGTTGCATCAACAGAGCAGCCAACAAGCTCATTATCTACATTAGCGCCATAATATTTCTCAGCAAACAAAACGGCAGGGATGGTATCGGTGCCTACGAGTCCAGATGCTAAATGACCAAAACCACTCATAGCGGCAGCATGTTTGCCGAACATCCCTCTAAAGCTAAAGTCATGCCCTTGGAAAGGTACAAACTCCATAGGCATCCCTGTTTTTTGTGCAAATTCTTTAAATACTTTTAAATAGGCAACAGAGGTTGTGGTACTTGTTTGGATTGGCCAGTTTTCGCAGCTTAGTACTGTTTCAATCATATTTGTTAGCCATTGAAAACCAGCTTTAGTATTGACGATTGTTATAGGAGGCACCAAATAAGGGACTAGGGTTCCCTCTGGTAATGCTTTTATTTTTAGTGGTAAATAACCTAAGTCATGTAAGTTTTCTAAATACTTTACATCAACGGTATAACCAAGCATTGAGCTCATAATACGTTTGTGATTAGCAACTGCTGTTGCCTTATCCACTTTGAAGAACTCATTCCATTCTTCTAAAAGGTAGCTTTTAATAAAGTACTGTAGACCAACAAACGCCACTTTATCGTTATTTTCTATGTTACTAAGTTTTCCGCTTCTTGATGTGAAGTTTGCGTATACTTCACTTACGTCAGGGTGATAGGCGCGGCTATGGAATTCTTTATAAACATCTTTTTGCATACTTGCAGCTATAATAGTCATGGTGTTTTCCTTACATCTCAATAATTTCTAAATTAATGTTGTTACTATGTTTAAATTCATTAGCTGGTTTAAACGAGTCAGTCGTGTAAATTTTGTCTATTAGTCCTTCAAAAACATCAAGCCCTTTTGAAAAAATACCGTGGGTAATAAAAAGAGAAACTTCAACGACACCATTATTTTTTAGAACTTTGGCAAGCTCAATAAATGTTCTGCCGCCGTCACAAATATCATCAGCAATTAGTACACTTTTACCTTTTACATCGCCAATAATTTCGGTTTTAATTATTTCGCCTGTTCTTAAATTTCTGACTTTTTGCGCTTGAACAACCTCAGGTACGCCATTGAATTTTTCTGAAATCTTAATGGTTTTTTTGCTCGCCCCTGCATCTGGAGAAATAAGAGTCAGTTCGCCTCGCGATAAACGTTGGCTTAGCACTTCGCATCGAGTGAGCAGCGAAATCTGTTCAATATTAGTCACTTTGTTTATTAAAGCGGGAGATACGTCGCTATGAGCATCCCAAATAGTGACTTTAGAAAAATTTAAGCTGTTAATAAATTTAGCCATAACAGCAGCACCTAATGCTTCACCTTCAACGCATACTCTGTCTTGACGTGCATAAGGAAAGTAGGGGATCACAAGTTCAAAATGTGTTTCTGCATTTGTTAATCTTTTTAATGCATCGACAGCAACCATTAATCTAACGACTTTAGAGGAGTCGGTTAGTCGTTCAAAAATCTCTATTTTTTTAGAGTCTGAAAAATCAATAGTATTAAATCTGACATGTTCTTCACCACCTGAAAAAGTAAAATGATCATAATCGATTACCGATTTACTGCCTGTTGAGTCATAGCTAAATACTTTCATTTTATGTCCTTTAAATGTTTGTGTCCTAGCGACACAATTAAGTTATCAAATGTACTCATTACATTCAAGCTATTTTTTAAACTAAATTACTGAACTTATGATAGGTGTATGAGTGTGCTATAAGTTGAAATTGAGAAGTGTTTGATTTATTGTGTCATTAAGACATTAACTTAGCGTGAGCATTTTGTGGCTAATCATTACGATATTACTGAATATAAAAACCCTTTATTTACAGTCGACAGTGTACTGTTCACAGTTCAAGAGGGCGCTTTAAAGGTTTTAATGGTAAAGCGTACAAGCGAGCCTTTTGCTGGTAGATGGGGTCTCCCTGGCGGATTTGTAAATGTTGATATTGATGATAATGTTGGCATGACTGCGCTGCGTAAACTTAAAGAAAAAACCAGTGTTGCCCCTCAGTATTTAGAGCAATTACAAACGTATTCAGGAGTTAACCGAGATCCTAGAGGTTTTAGTGTTACTTTGGTTTATTTTGCATTAATTGCAGAGGCGCAAGTATCAACTCATATAGCAACTGTTGATGATGCAAAATGGATAGATCTAAATAAACTAACTGAATTACCCGTCGCTTTTGATCATAAGTTTATAATTGAACAAGCAAAAGAGCGGTTAAAACAGAAAGCGCTTTATTCAATGATCCCAGTATATTGTTTACCAGAGCACTTTACTGTTGGACAGTTTAAGTTAGTAATTGAAACTATTCTTGGTAAACCAGTACAGCGAAAGAGTATTATTAGGCGTATTGAAGCCGCTGATATGTTTGAAAAAGTCGATGAAAAAGTGAAGTCTGGTGGTCGCTTAGCGCAGCTATATAAAGTAAAACCTGATGTAGATATTGTGAACTTTGAACGTAACTTGAGTGTTTAATTACTAGATCTAGTCAAAATGGAATTTAAATGTGAGTAAGCGAAATGTACTTTCTTATTATCGCGATTGCTATAAAGAAGATAGCGCGGATTTAAACCTATGGGATTTGAGTAAATTAAAAAAACAAGACTGCCTTGTACTTGAAGGTAGAGATGATTTAGGCTCGGGTTTTTTACCGCGATTGCCAATTCCTCAAGAGTTTGCTGAGCAAATGATAAAGCGAGTTGAGATATATCAACGTGAACGTGTTTTGTTGTATGTGCGTTTTATACTGGTCGGCAAACTTGAGATAAAAGGCGAGATAAAACAAGTTGTTTCACCTATCTTATTTAATGAAGCCGTGATAGAAAAAGATGATGACTATTACTTTTCGGTTATCGACTCTCAATCTGAAATTAATGAATCGCTCACCCAACTGTTAATGCCAGAAGCAGATCCTCTTGATGAAACTGCCGATATTCAGTCAGCTTATTTTTGGACTTCATTATTAAAACAAAGTCCATTAGCGCTAAACGTATTTGAGCTTTTAAATTATCCTGATCTTGTTAATTATGCCGAAATAAAAAAAGCCCTAAAAAGTAAAAATTTGACACTTTTACCTGCCTCTATGCTGGTGTTTGTTGAACGTTCAAGCAGCAGTCGAGGGGGGGGATCCATGAGCTCGAAGAAATAATAGCCTCAAAGATGCTTTCGCCCCCTATAGACGCTTTAATTTCAAATGATATGCCGCCGAACACGGCTAAGTCGTTAAAGTACGACTACTTACCTGGCTTATTGTCAGCACCTCAAAAAAAAGTTATTTCGATTGCTGCTAATGCGCATTTAGGCTGTGTGTCAGGGCCGCCAGGTACAGGGAAAAGTTATACTATTGCCGCAGTTGCTGCAGAGCACATGGCGCGAGGTGAGTCAGTACTTATTGTCGCGAATAATGACCCAGCACTTGATGTGATTGCCGATAAATTGAATGGGAATTTTGCGTTAAGTGAAGTATCAATTCGGGCTGGGAAAAAAGAGTTTTTAAAAAATCTAAAAGCGTATATTGCAGACTTATTGTCTGGTTATTTAGCGGATGAACAGGAAAAAGCCCCAGCTATTTTTGAATCAGAGCTAAAAGCACAAAATGTGTTACTTAATGATTTAGAGCAACGGTTTGATAAGTTTTGTCGCAAAGCGATAATCAGAGGTCAACGCCTTAAAAGGCTTGAAGATAACAATATTCAATGGTTAAGTGATTTATATCTCAAGTGGGCTCAGCGCAGTATTAAAAAGCTTGCAAAACAGTGGTCTGCTTTGGATGAAATTAACGATCAACAAACAAAAAGAGAGCTGCTGGCTAGTCGTTATTTAACCGTGTTAAAGAATACTAATTTGCGAACGTTAGTTAACACTCAGCGTAAATCGTTGCAGGCTTTTAATCAGGCTATTCGCAGTCGTACTTCTAAAAGGCAGTTTGAGCTGTTTGATAATATAGAATACTCATCATTGCTAGCGGCGTTTCCTGTGTGGTTAGTGAGTTTGAATTCGTTGTATAGGGTATTACCCTTAAAGCCGCAAATGTTTGATTTAGTTATTATCGATGAAGCAACACAGTGCAATATTAGCAGTTGTTTACCAGCACTTTATCGCGCAAAACGAGCGCTTGTAGTTGGCGATACAAAGCAATTAAGGCATTACTCTTTTTTAGCAAAATCAAAAGAGGCTCAGCTTCGCACTAAGAATCAACTATCACTCTCGAGTGTGGGGGTTGTTAGTTATCGTGATAATTCAATTTTAGATTTGACATTAAATATACTCAATAGCGATCAGCAATTAGCCTTTTTAGATGAACATTTTAGAAGTAAACCTGAGTTAATTCATTTTAGTAACCGCTATTTTTATCAGTCAAAGTTAAAGGTAATGCAACATCGGCCGTGTACAAGCAGTGGTAATTTATTTTTACAGCGTGTTAATGGTGAAAGAGATAAAAATGGCGTCAATCAGCTCGAAGCGAGCGCTGTAATCGCATGCATTAAGCAGCAAATGAGTGATGATCGAGAAACGGGTGTTTATCACAGCATCGGGATTGTTTCGCCATTTCGAAGCCAAGCAGATTTTATAGCAAAGCAAATAGATGTCCACTTTAGTGAAGCTGAAATAATTAAACATAAGCTTAGAGCCGCCACTCCTTTTGGTTTTCAGGGGGAAGAGCGCGATGTTATGTTGCTCTCTTTTGCCGTCGATAATGAGGCAAAACGTGCGGTAGTATATTTAAATAAAGCAGGTGTTTTTAATGTGACCATAACGCGGGCAAGACAAGCACAGCATTTATTTTTATCCATTGATGAAACACAGTTACCAGAACATTATTTATTAAGACGTTACTTAGGCTCGGTAAGTGAGTTTGCAGCCGCTCATACGTGTTTGTCTGATGTCGATGATTTTCAACGCGATGTAATACAAGAGCTGATGAAATTGCAGATAGAAACATGGCCTGGTTATGCTGTTGCGGGGACCGAGGTTGATATTTTATGTCGCTATCATGGCCGCTACTTAGCAGTCGATCTGATTGGTTACCCTGGACCTTGGGCTGATTTCTTTGAACTGGATACCTATAAGCTATTTAGTCGTGCCAATATAGAAATGTTACCCATAAGCTATGGTTTATGGGTCGTTGATAAAGACACCTGTCTACAAGCAATTGGAAGTAGGCTGAAAGTGAATTGAATCAACTTAACTTTTAGGTCGCCATACGGGTTTAGTGAACATTATTGTCCAATTTTAATAGATAAGGTTAGTTAGTAGGATATGGGTACAGAGGTGTTATTAATAAGGTCAGGGAATACCTGACCTTATGTCTGCTTACCTTTGTTGGCTATTTTAAGCGTTCCATTAGGTACACATAACTTAAACTGCTTACCATTGCGCTTTGCTCATTGTTTGCGGCTCCAGCGTGCCCGCCTTCCGTATTTTCAAAGTACAATACCTCATAGCCCATGTCCTGCATTTTCGCTACCATTTTACGAGCATGAGCTGGGTGTACACGATCATCTCGTGTTGAAGTGGTAAAGAACACCTTAGGATACTCTGTATCTTTTTTCAGGTTATGGTACGGTGAGTATTTCTTTATGTAGTCCCATTCGCTAGCTACATCAGGGTTTCCATATTCACCCATCCAGCTTGCACCTGCTAATAGTTTATTAAAGCGTTTCATGTCAAGTAGTGGAACTTGGCAAATTACTGCATTATATAGATCAGGTCGACGTGTAAATGCTGCACCAACAAGTAAGCCTCCATTACTACCACCTTGAATTCCCAAATGCTTAGATGAGGTAATTTTTCTCGAAATAAGATCTTCTGCTATAGCTTCAAAATCTTCAAATGCTTTATGACGATTCTCTTTCTGAGCAGCTTGATGCCAGCGTGGTCCATATTCGCCACCACCTCTGATATTTGATAATACATAAACACCGCCATTAGCTAGCCAGTTTTTGCCCAAACTCGCAGAATAGTAGGGTTGCATTGATACTTCAAAACCACCATAACCATATAACAAAGTTGGATTTTTACCATCTAGTTTTAAATCTTTGCTATGAACGATGAAATAGGGAATTTTAGTGCCATCTTTTGATGTTGCAAAAAATTGTTTTGATTCATATTTACTTGCATCAAAATGGGATTTCGCACTTTTTAGCACAGTTAAACTTAGGTTATTTCCATTAACTAAATATAGGCTTGAGGGCGTTAAAAAATCAGTATAGTTAACAAAAAAATCATCCCTGTCTGGATCAGTATTAAAGACAGAAATACTGCCAGTTGTAGGGAAGCCTACTTGTTCTATTTTCCACTGTGCATTTTTAGTGGGGGTGTAACGGTAAAGCTTGTTTTTTACGTCTTCCATAACGGTAACTAAAATGGCTGATTTCGTAAAGTTTAAGCTTTCAATTGAAATATGCTCGGTAGGCTTAATAAAGCTACTAAATGATGCTTTGTCAGCAATTAATGCGTTTATATCAGTATAAATAACTTCTGCTTGCGTAAAATTATTCCAAGCTGATTTTAATTGTACAAATACTTTATTGTTATTAAGTCCAAGAAGTGACGCATCACTTGGAACATTAAGTTTTACTAGTTTTTCTTGCGCTAAGATGTAAATATCGCGGGTATAAAAACTAGTGCTGTCATAAATTAAATGATGAGTAGTATCACCATCGTGAGCTGTATATCCTCCCGCAGAAACAGAGGCTTTTTTTGCTGTAAACAACGTCTTTGCAGAAGCTAAATCGGTTCCACGTTTCCATAGCTTTACAACGCCAGGATAACCAGAGTCTGTTATTGAATCTTCACCAAAATCAGTACCAACAAATACAGTATCCTTGTCATACCAAGAAATAGATGACTTAGCCTCAGGCAAACTAAATCCGTTTTTGACAAAAGACTTAGTTGCAATATCAAACTCCCTAACGACTGTTGCATCAGCACCGCCTCGAGATAATGATAACAAACAGCGCTGATATTTAGGGTAATGGCAACGCATACCTTTATATACCCAATTTTCGTTTTCTTGCTCAGCTAACTTATCTAGATCTAATACGGTCTCCCATTTGGGTGAGTCTTTTTTATATTCTGCCAATGTAGTGCGGCGGTAAACTCCTCTAACATGTGTTTCGTCACGCCAAAAGTTATAATAATAACCAGCGCGCTCGGCTGCATAGGGGATCCGTTCTTTGTCATTTAAAATAGCGAGCGTATTACCAAAAGTAGCTTGGTAGCTTGGTTGAGATTTTAGGTGACTTAATGATTGGTCATTTTGTTTTTTTACCCAATTAAGCGCCTGTTTTCCTTCAACCTCTTCAAGCCATAAAAAAGGGTCTTCATTTGCAAAAGCATTCGTTGTTAGTAGTGAAGAAGTGATTAGAGCACTCCTTAATATATTTTTTCTTTTCAAAACCATCTCCTTTTAGTAGTAAATAACCATATATCATGGAGTACCTGCAATCAATACAATTATATTGGTTAACCTTAACTCTGGATAATAAATTTATCCCCAGCGGCTACTTACAATGTTGACTGTGTTGAATTTACTTGCAAGAGGATAGCGTCTGGCAAGTAAATTCGTCTTGTTATCAATGAAACTCTTTGCTTGGAGACCTATAAAAAATTTTAAATCAAGGTATTAGTAAATCTCTTACCAGAATACCGATTAGTTGTTATATATTAGGCTATCTTTTCTTGTTAGTTTATTTCTTCAGTTTCGAACAAGTTTACTTCGGCACTTGATTGGCTGACACTGTTTTTTTGTAAGGCGATATAGAGATCTGAATGCACGTAGATGCCTTCTTTACCGGATGTCATACCAGCAATTTCAAACCATGATAGTAATTGCCGCTTTCCATGTAAGTAGGGTCTCCCATTAGAAAGTTTCGGTCAAGCAAGCAGCTGTATTTTATTGATCTTTTTATTAAAAAAACCAAGTGTTGTTATTTTTAAATTCACTTTAAATATGACTACGCATCTAGTAATGACATCGATTGGTGTGAATATGCACCATGGCTTGGATAAAGAACGCCATATGAATTTAGGCAGTTTAATAAGCGAACAATTAAGGCCCTTGGCTTCCGCCCTCAGTCATCGTTTAGTACCAATGTCTGTCCTGTTTTTGGCAGTGCTTACGCCCTGCGCTATAACAAGCCCGTGGTTTATGCTTTATTAATGTTTTTAGAGCAGTACCGATCTTGTGCTTGATAATTACCATTCGCCAAAACTGGAAATATAAGTAAGAGTAAAATATATATAGCTTTCATTTTATGTCCTTCTTAAGGATATTGCAGTCTTGATCAGCACTTCGATGAAAACCGTCATCCCAAGCAATATAGTCACTAATTTTATTTTGGCTTTTCCGGTTAGCGTAAGCTCTATCTATCGTATTAAAGTATAAAACTTCGGGTTCTCTAAAGTGTGGGTGTGAATTTTGTAAATATCGAACACAGTAGCTTATGTTGATCATATCCAAAATAATCTGTTTACTAATCTCAGTATCTAAGTTTGGTATGCGCCCTTGCTCAATATCAATAACGAGTTGTAATGTTGAAGCGGCGCCTAAACTAAAGGTGATGAGCTGTGGGGAATCAAACTTTTCATACACATAGCGCTCATAATCATCACGGATACCGTTGTCATTTTGATCAACTCCGTCCAGCGTTTTATAGTCGTCAGGGTGTTCAGGTGGTAAATCTGGGGTTTGGTAAAATAAATCTTTAATTTTTTGCCAACTACTGTGGGGTTTAGGTTCGTTATTCTCATTCCAGTAGCGGGCAAGGTAGTAGTCGGCTCCGTGTTTTACAAGGTTGCCACCTTGATACACTTTGTTTGCTTGCCATTTTTCTATCACAGTATTTTGTAGCCAAATCCAACCATCCCAATGGGGTTGGTTTTCTATCGGTTCAATGCCTTTAACCCAAAAAGCGGCAATAAATAAGCTGTTGTTGTGAGTCACAACATCACCGGCTACATAAATTGAGCTGGCATTCCATGGTTGATGGTTTGGTTGAATATCGGCTAAATCTGTATTTTTAGATTCTGGGTTAAGCTGAAAAATATTCGTCGCGTAAGCGTGCGAACAAAAAAGTAACCAAGCAATAATGATGAGTTTAGTCATTGCAAAATCCTTTTGATGAAGTTCCATTACTTTTTTAATTAAGTTCACTTTTTAGGTAAATTCAAGGTGGGAGGATTAAATATTTCAAAATCATTAATGAGTTTGAAAAGTAGCAATACTTGGTTTTTGAATACAGAGATCAAGAAAACACAGTCGTCAGCATGATCGGAAGCTTCTTATGGGTGACCTCTTTCAGATCTTTGGTGAAAAAGCATGGCGTGAGCGATATTGCTAAGGCAACAGGATTAAACCGTGAAAGCTTGTATAAGGCAGTGAATGGTAAAACCAAAACTCGTTGCGAAACTTTTTTCAAGCGATAAAAGCACTTAACTTTCGCCTTACAACGCAAGTGGCGTAGGTTGGATTGAGTGCAACGAAACCCTACTGGTGTGTGGTCGTTCTTAGGGCGATAAGTGAATTTCACCACAGAGGTCAAAGTGGCGCTTCGCGCTGCACCGAGGGTAAATATTGTTGTAGGAGATGGCTTTAGCCGCGAAAGATTAACCACCGTAGGCGCTAAGCTTGCTGGCGCGTGTGATTTGTTGGTTGAGCTTAAGCCCAAAAAGTTGTATCACCTTGGCTGATGGTTCTTACTGCTAACTTTACATATATATTTTCGGGATAAATCCACGACCTACATTAGAAACCTTATTCAAGGTTTTTTGTCAGATTGTAATGGCGGCAACCAAAGAAGGGCTGCAGCTGATCCTTCCCTGAACTCTCCGTAGGAGCTGGCTTTAGCCGCGAATGTTTTCCACCCGAGCATCACGCTTAATCCTTCAAAACAGAATTGATGTGAACGTAAACGGCGAGGGTAGGCCAACTTTCACATCCCTGTACGCTCCCCAGTTCGGCCATCTATGGCCTCTCGTTCAAAGCTGCGCTTTTCACCCATGGCCTAGTTTCGCTTTATCGCGCATTGCCAACATGGATGTAGGTACTTAGGGTTTGTCGGGAACAAAATCCTGCCATGCGCGACATTACTCATCTATTGCTTATTTTCAGGGCGTGATGATGGGGGAAGGGTGTTAAATTTGAGGTTGGTGCTTGGTCTTGGCAAGAAGCAAGACCTGACCCTCCGCATTTTGGATGACCCTCCGCATTTGCGGGTACTTAGGATTAGTCGGGAACAAAATCCTGCCATGCGCGACATTACTCATCAATAGCTTATTTTCAGGGCGTGATGATGGGGGAAGGGTGTTAAATTTGAGGTTGGTGCTTGGTCTTGGCAAGAAGCAAGACCTGACCCTCCGCATTTGCGTGACCCTCCGCATTTGCGCGTGTATCCGTAAAAATACAGTGGGTTTATTCATATGGTACTCGCGAAACAAGCGAGGTTAAGCTGGTCAATGGTACAACCACAATCATGCGCTTGATGCAGTCTAAAACCATTTTTCCGGCCTAACAATATGAATCGATTTTTATATACAAACAAATTTAAAAACCAAGGTAGATTTCATACGTCATTTACCTTGGTAAAAAAAGAGGATTGATAATGGCAGCATTCACAGCCAAACAAGCTAGCGTTACCAATAGCTCAAAAGTCGTAACCATTAATAGTGGCGAAAGCATTGAAAATATAAACCCTCGAGACTTTTTAGTTCTCAATAACCAGATTGTTGAAATCACTCGTGGTTATATTAGCAGTGACGGCCAACAATGCATTGAATTACTTAAAAGTTGGGCTTATGGCCCCCAAAATAACCAGCCCTGCATTGCTATTCCGACAACGGGTAATTTTGCGGCTGCGATTCAATCGCTAAAAGACGCTCAAGCACTTGTTAATGAAAACTTTGCAACTATGCAAGACTGGCAAACAAAACAAGGCACGGTTACGTTTAATCATCCTGACGGTACCCAAACCACGGTTCAAACTCTGCCTGAGGCGTTGTCTGTCACAAGAAAAGTAGCCACGTTGGAACAAATGTGTGAGGGCAATAATAACGAAACGCTGGTCACACCATTTAATTTTAAAAAAGCCTTTAATCATTACAAAGATTTAAGTGGATTTAGTGACGTCTCATTTTCAGGGAGGCATAACGATCTAGAGGGGCGAAATCATGAGGGGGCCCACCCCGCTGCCGCTATAGATTGGAGTGCTTATCAGATAACACCACAAGCAATAGCCGAAAAAGTCAAGGAGGCTTCCCCCACCGCCGACGACATAGATTGGTCCAAGTACAACTTAACAACTGAGGCTATAGCATCCGCGGTAAAAGACGAAAAACAAGCAAGAATAATTGAGGCGGTGCTAATAGCAAACAATTTAAGCGGTAACTACGGGTTCTTTTCGAAAGGCCACGAAATAACTTCTCACGACGATGTTATGTTGGACTCAACAAATACAATGTGGCAGTACCAAGGTGCCCTACCACACGCTGTGTCAGAGGGATCAACGCCCGACAGTAACTGGGTAAAAGCAAAATTTCAAGTAGCTTGGGAAGACTACAGCACAACAGAGGAAGAAGTATCCGCAGCCGGTGTAAGAACTAAAGAGTACAGAGGCCAAGTAGCTGGTTCAGGTAACGTGGTATTAGCGCACGAACTAGGCTTGTACACAGGTGCGCCAGGTCTAGTACAACGCGCGGAGAACGCGTTGGAAATAGCAAGAAATGCAAAAGCAACGTTAGAGTTCCACAGAGACATTGAGTTCCCAAGCACTGTCCGTACAACAGGAACAGTAAACATACGCGTAGTGGAAGGTTGCCAAGTAACATTCAAAGATGGCGGTTTCGAATTTAACGCCAACGTAGAAGAATCCTACGTAGGCATAACAAGCATTATTAACTCTTACTTACCAGGGGACCCATACTTACCAGGAACTGTAATCGCTGGGTTATCAGCTGCTAAGGTAACATTTTCTAATGAGAACCACGGCCTAGTTGCAGGTGATTACATAAAGTTAGCCCGAAAAGAGCTCTACCCCTGGATTAAACTACCAGCCAAGATAGGCGAAGTAGGTATAGTGTCTTACGTATTAGGGAACGTGGTGTGGCTAGACAGAGAATTACAGAACCTGACCTATGATAAGCTTTTTATATACGGAGACGATGAATGCCACGTGGACTTACGGCTGCGTAATGTCGACGACTCAGGCGCTGGCGGCTCACTCGTTTACATAAGAAACTACGTAAGACCTACTGGTGAAGTCGTAGTGAGTGAGGGTAACTACCAAACATTGGTTAGTGCAGGTAACATAGAAGCAGACCTGACGCTCAAATCGTACAACCTAAGAAACATCAATCAAAGTCGCACTAAATTTGGTTACGGACTAGTAGACAAGAATTCAGTGAACTCAAAATACTTAATATACTGTACAAGAGTTCGTCATGGTTACACAACTACACACGGAGGACTAGGAACTACTCCCGACTGCTACGGCGAGGCAAAAGATAACGTGATTAGTGGAATAGGTACATTCTGTATAACACCATTTGATACACACGCCAGTGGGGAATCTTTAATCTTTAGTAATTGTCAATCACTTCACTCTTTAGGTGCTGGGTTTGCTAACAGAGCAAGTAATACCATGTATGAGAACTGTCACACAGTGGGCAATAGTGATGCGGGCTGGCAGAACTTCGACGGAGAAAGCGCATCAGTACTAATTGGGCACAACAGAAAAGTAACACTTCGTAACTGTACATCTAAAGGCCATAAACGAGGTATGAAGTCATTGTCTAACATACAGAAAGACTTAGCATCTCATAGGTTTACTGTAGTGCTAGATAACGTTACGTTCGAATCAAAAATATACACAGAAGCGTTGATGCTACGCAACACAACTTGTGAGTACAGCAACCTAACCATTGTAAACAAATCATCAAATGGTTCAGTAACTGAAAGTTCGTGGTCAGATCAAAATCCGATATTTCTGAGAGCATTTGTCAAGCTAATCAACTCTGATTTTGGGGGGGACAATTTAACTATGCAAGCCGACTCAAATGCATTGCACGTGTACCCGTTCAATTTAGAAGTAGACAGATCTCAAAATGAAACAGCGAGGAATCAAGTAACAGCCGCAGGATTATTCCTAGACAACAGTAAAACGCAGCAGTTCTACAGCTTCGGAGAACTTTTTGTCTCTAGTAAGTTACACGGGAAAGTACCTAACCAAGGGCCGATTGATTACACTGAAGGCCTGAAGCATAACTATTTAAGTGTAGGCGGGCTGATGCTCCATAGTAAGAATGCTCATGAGTTGATGAGAGACGACGTCCAAGAGCTTTTCTACACTATGTCAACACAGACTAAAGAGGGGTTGTATTACGTTAATACAAAAGCAGCACTCACAACCAGTACCGTTTGCAGAAACGCCCACAACATGGCATTACACAGTATAAACACTGCAAATAGCGTGGACTGGGCAAATGCTGAGCGAGTAGTTGATTTAAAATCAACTGACGAGCCGCATATCTTTGTACGTTGTCAACCATTAACACCTAATGGAGAAACAGGCGTAGCGGCAATCACAATAACAGAACTGAAGAATCCCGCAGGTGCTGAAGGCGCTGGGCAGCGTATAGACATAATCAACGACAGACCAACAGGAACAGTAGCTTTGACAGCAATTAACGTGTACCCAGCCAACTCTGCACCGAAAGGGAGAGGGTTAGTAGCATCACTAATCTATAATGGCGCAGGTTCATACACAAGAATAATTTAATTGGAAAAATGCCCATCCGCATAGCGCTGCTAGCTGGATGGGCATAGCAACATGAAATGCGCCACTGTATCGATGGAGACTGGCATAAAGGGGTTAAGTCTAGTAAAGATTGTTACGAGTAATAACGTGATCTATATGGCCTTAATAGTTCTATCGTCGCCGCAGTGACGGATTCTACTGTTTTGCCTGCCACCTGAGTTGATACAGTGAATTGAGTGACCCGCTCCACAATGGTAACAAGGGCGCCTCGATGACCTTTACCTATGACGGTATCTATTTCCCAATCTCCGATACGGCCTTTCTCATCAACTATTTGTGGACGTTCTTCAATGCTAACGCGATTTTTTATTTGCCCTCGGTTTGTCTTACCATAACTGCGCTTGTGATATTTCTTACCGTGTCGGCGTAGATGTAGGTATAACTCACCACCTGCTTTTTTATTTTCCCAGATATATAGATAAATGCATTCATGACTGACAGATTGTTCATTTTCCTTGCGCAACCATCCCGTTATTTGTTCAGGGCTCCACTTCTCATTAAGCTTCTGGGTAATTAAAGCCATCATTTCAAGTGTCATCTTAAGCGGTTTTCTTGCACTTCTTCGGCGAGACAAAGCCCGCTCATGAGCTTGTTTGTATCTGTAACCTCGCTTGCCTATATTTCTAGAAAGCTCTCTTGAAATCGTAGATTGCGATAAATTAGTTAGCTCAGCAATACTTTGTTGCGTAAAACCGCTTTTCTTTAGAACAGCGATCTGGCATCGTTGCTCATAGGTCAGTTGTTTGTAATGTCTCATTGTAAAATCTCTTGCCGGAGAAAAAGCAGTTAGCTTATGAGCAACTGACCACTTAATCTAGCCAAAACAAGTTATGCACTTACAATTTGAATCTAGGAGTCCAATTCTGGGGTGCTTTAGGATAAAATAAATGGCTAACTAAAGGATATTGAGACAACGCATGAAAAAAGCCATATTTACCCTTGCCATTGGCGATAACCCAATGTATCAAGCCGCAATTTTGAGTTTTAAGCATTACGCCGAAAAAGTGGGGGCAGATTTAATAATATCTGACCGATTGCACTATCCGATAAAGATCGAAAACCCAATATACAATGCAAGCCCTGCGTGGACAGAGAAGTTGAGAATCGGTGAGTTGCTCGAAACATATGACAGAGTGCTCTACGTAGACGCTGATGTTTTAATTACACCGCATGCTAGAAATGTTTTTGACCTTTATAACGATTTGCAAACTGCTTATTGGTTTGATGAAGGTGTGATTCAAGAACGCGAGCAAGATGTCGCTATGGTATGCGATGCACTTGGTAAAGTCGATTGGCCGCATAAGAGTAACCGACCAGTTTATTATAATGCAGGTATCATTTTAACATCTAACCAATGTGCTCTTTTTAAAAAGACTACGCTCGATGATTTGCACAAGGTTTGTAATAAAATAACGCATTATGATCAGAGCTATTTCAATTATACACTCCATAAAAATGGCATCGCACATAGCTCATTTGACAAAGCTTTTAACCGAATGGATATGTTTGGTAAAGAGGGCTATTTAGATGCTGACTTTATTCATTACGCAGGTAAAGGGTACGCCAAAAATAGTCGACGTCGTGATATACAGTTTTTAAAAGATTTTGCCCAGCTATATAGAGGGTTGGTCTCTGAGAGTGAAATTGAACAACTCAAAGGCAAAGCATGGGAGAACTTTTTAAATACAGTATATGCCAAATACCCGCTACCAAATTGGTTAATTCAGCTATGTAGCGAGAGGTTCATTGTTCGTTAGTTTTTTAATAAAACTGTGTATTTATTTTATTGCTCTCTTTAAAGCACTACAGTCTTTATCTGCTGCATAATGAAAATCATCATCCCAAGGAATTAGATCATGAGCTTTATTTTGTGCTTTACGATTAGCATAGGCTCTATCTATCTATCTATCTATCTATCTATCTATCTATCTATCTATCTATCTATCTATCTATCTATCTATTGTATTGAAATAGATCAGTTTTGGATTTCGGTAAGAAGGGAATTTAGTCTGTATATTTTCAGTGCAGAAGCTTTTTTTGATAAAATCTAAAATAATCTGCTTACTAATCTTAGCATCTGAATTGAGTATACGCTCTTGCTCAGTATCAATAACGAGTTGCAATGTTGAAACAGCGCCTAGACTAAAGGTGATAATTAAGAAGGTTTACATTGCCATTGTTTAATTCTTATTTAACAATAAAATCAATGGAAAGGTTGAAAATAGCACGTAAAGGTTGCTTTTATGTAAATTATTTGTTGCGTTTGTTTGTTTTTGGTCTATTTTCTGATCGGAGGTCACACCTTTAATCTGATAGATATAACTACAATGAATAGGAACACATATGAAAATAAAAATACCCTCATTGATGCCTGCTTTAGCCTTGGCGGCGGGCTTGAGTCAAGGCGCTTTTGCTGCGCAAGGGATCGCATTTGTACACGGTACTGGCCAGCAAAGTGATGCATATAATGATTATTGGACGGGTAGCTTTGTTGATACTGTGCGCCAAGGTTTACCTAACACCAATAACTACACGGTTATTAATTGTGATTTTGAGCAATACATGTGGGCTGACGGCGCTGTTGGTTGCTTAGCCGAGCAACTCACCACATTTATCAATAATAGAAATATTACTGAGTTAACACTGATCACCCATTCTAACGGCGGTAATGTTGTGCGTTGGATTTTGTCAAACCCGACATGGGATAGCCGCTTTCCTAATATTATTAATAAAGTGACGCGCACAATCGCACTGGCGCCTTCTAGTGGTGGTACTCCGCTCGCTGATGCGGTCGTTGCAGGCAACACTTTTGAGCAAACTTTGGGCTGGCTGCTCGGTTATGGCAATGATGCAGTGAAGCAACAGCAAGTATCTTGGATGGCGTCGTATAACGCGCAGTGGCTCAATGGCACACCGAACAGGCCAAGTTTACCATCTCGCTTTGAAAGCGTTGTGGGTAGTGACGTTGATTCAGCAGTATGGGACAGCGATAGCTATTGCGGTGGATATCAAAACCAAGTGGCACTTGAAGTTACGCAAAATTGGTTAGATAGTTGTTCAGATGGCTTCTTAAATTGCAGCTCTCAGTCGTTAGCGGGGGTAGTGTGGTTTACAGATAAATCACGCACCCAAGGCGGTGAACCCTTAAGTCACCAGCAAAGTCGCCGCAATTGCTTTGGCTTACCAGACATGCTTAAAAATCAAATTTAGGAGCCAGACAATGATCAAAAAGTTAACCAAACTATGTGTTGCTATGATGCTTGTAAGCACAGCGGCGAATGCGAATGGGCAAACGGTGTACCAATTTCCACAAGTGCAGTCTGCGCCTGTTTCGCAATTACAAACACTTGAAAAAGACAGTGTCGAATATTGGCAGCATGTTTCAGGAAAAGAGTTAAAACACGGCGTGCCAGTATTTGTTAATCAAGCTGATAACTTTATTCGTATCGCGCCAAAAGCGCGCTTTGATAGTGGCGAAGTGTTTAAGCCTCATGGATTACAGCTCGACAAGCTCTCAGTGCGCGATGCAAATTTTAAACAGCTGCCAATGCAAGCTGCGGCACGTGAGCAAATGCAAAATGCTGGATTTAGTGATGGTAGCATTGGGCTTAAGTTAGGCCAAGTCAACGGTAATGCAATGATCAAAACAAGGCAGGCCCTCAATGACAATGACACCTATTTAGTGCACGTTATTGAAAAAGGCTCGCGCAATGCGCTACATGCCAAAAGCCAGTTTAAATTAAAACAGCATCAACAACGTTTAAACATGCAGCTTAGTATGGGGCAAAAGCGCTTTAAGGATAACGATGTTCAACTAACGTTATTTGCTCCTGATGGCGAGCAACTTGATGTGGGTTATGAAAACGGTGAGGCAGTATTTACTTACCCGCTTGAAACCATTGGTGCAGCGAAAGGGTATTATGAGCTTGAGGCAAATGTTAAAACGAAAATAAATGGGCTAATTGTAAAGCGCTCTATAAAAATGCCTTTTGTACACAGTGCGCAAACCATTACTATGGATACTGCCAAAATTGCATATTTAGGGAACAGCCAGTACCAAGCAGAGGTTCCGGTACAAGTGACCGATTCTGGCCGCTTCGCTATTCGCGCGACACTGACCGGAAAGGGGAGCAAAGGGGAGCGGGTAAAATTGGCTACGGTAGAAGTTGCCAAGCAGATAGATAATCAAGCTCAATTTATGATGCCATTTTCTGTCGCTAAAACAGCCAAAGCGCCATTTGAGCTCATCGATATTGAATTAACGGATCAAACGCGAATGTTAAAGTTTGCCCAAGGGCAATAATATTCTGTGGCGATAATTTATGGGTTCAGGCCTTGCATTTTTCCTGACCCATCACTTTACACGCTACTAAGTTTTCCAAGTATTGTATTAGCAAGTTTTTATTCATTTCAATATTTCACGGCCTTTTGGTAAGCTCATCAAACTTATCGCTAAAAGGATTAATTGGTGTGGTTTAAAGGTGTGGTAGGGTTGTTGATGAGTTTTTTTCATTAATTAGTGTAAGTAATAACATAAAAGAATACAATAATTTTACATTTGTGTTGCTTTAATTAAGTATAACTAGGGATAATAGCACTCTGAAATAAAAAACTTTAATGGATGAATAATGAAGCAGTACCTTTTATTATCTGTGGTAACGGCTATATCTATAGTTTTAACTGCATGTGGCGGCTCCTCTAGTGACAAGAACAGAAACTCAAGTAATCAAACGACTGATAATGGTGTTGCAGTACAAAAAACACAAACTATTTCTTTGCAAGCTTATTCATATCAGTGTGGTATAGAATATCCATACCAAGCTGATGTTGTGTTTCATGATAAAAATGGTGAATCATTAGGCTCTGCTAAAACTAATGAGCAAGGCATATACTCTGATGCTGTGCCCGCAGGCACTATGCATATTTCGGTGTTGGCTGACGAAATAGAATATGATTTTGAAGAGTATACTTTGATAAAAAGTGAACTTGATATTCAAGACCGAACTAATTTAGGTAAGTTCGACTTTTATAGTTATAAAGCTGATTGTGGCTGTGAAACTTACGAACTAGATACATTTGAACTAGGTAACATTGGCAATGACTACAGTTTGCAAACAAGTTATGGCACGACTTTAACCGATAGGGTTTCCGTGTGCCCTGCTGATAAGAAGCTCTACTTTATGGCTGTGGCTAATAATGGTTTAGATGTGAAAGCCGCAGTGCTGGATATACCTCAAGACTCATATACAGTTAAGTTAAAAGAGTCTGATTTTAGCCACCAAGGAGTAGAAGTATTACCAAGCAATTCGCAGTATCACTCGTATGCCGGTACGCGGGGTTATTTTCTTGCAGAGCATAAATACCGATATGTTCACTCAACAGGTAGTTCCGGCTTTGATCCGCTTTATATATTCCCATCAGTAACTGAACATAACTTTTATGTTCGAAATCAGAGTGAGTCGCGTAATGTAGATAATGTTGATGTAGATTTTTTTAGCTATGCTCGAAATAGCGTTAATGGTGACGGCAGTTATACCCTAACTGATTTACCTGCTATTTCAGAGGGGCTTGCCACTAGCTTACTTCAATTTGCGAATAATTCGAATTTAGAATACGACTTTAGCAATGCGGATAGCCGATTTGGTCGCTCGCTATGGGTTTTTAACTTTTTAGTTGGTGGTACCCAAGAAAGTCGTTTTGAATGGGAGGTTAATGGTGGTATTCGAGGCCAAATACCAGATTTATCTTTTGGTGATGTTTTCCCAGAGCCTGAAGGAGCAGTAAAACTAGAGCAGTTAGAACTCTTATTGTTTGGTTATGCAGGTAATGCAACGGATAAAGCAACTTATACGCAATTATCAGAAACGATCTCTGCGGGTGGGCATTTAACTAAGCCCGAATTTAGCAATTATGTTGATTTAGGTATTTTAGCAAAATTTGATTAAGTACCTAATCGGATCAGCAGCACAATATAACTAGGTATTTTAACCGATTTTGAAAAGAGGCTTTCATTGGATTCACTCACACAAGTTGTACTTGGTAGCGCAGTTGCTTATTCAGTATTAGGCAATAAGCTTGGCCGAAAATCGCTATTGGTTGGTGCGGCGTTTGGCACGTTACCTGATTTAGATGTGCTCATTAATTTTGGTGGCGATGTTGAAAACTTTGTTCAACATCGCAGTTTTAGTCATTCTTTTCTTGTGCAGTTGTTAATGAGCCCCTTGTTTGCCTGGCTTTTACTTAAAATGGATTGGGCAAAAGATGTATCGTTGCGGCGCTGGTCTGTTGCTTTATTTTTAATTTTAAGTACTCATTCATTGCTCGATAGTTTTACCGTTTATGGCACACAATTGCTGTGGCCTTTGACGACTTACCCTTTTGGTATATCGAGCATATTTATAATTGATCCTGTGTATACATTGCCATTGTTACTCTCTTGTATAGCGCTTTGCTTGGCACGTATGCGGCCTTACGCACAGCGTATAAATACTGCTGCGTTAATCGTCAGTTCGCTTTATTTAGCTTGGGGGTTGACGGCTAAATGGCATATCGAAGATAAAATTCATCAGGCACTAAATACCCAAAATATCATATTTAAGCACTTTGAAAGTACACCAACGCCATTTAATACTTTGTTGTGGCGGGCTGTGGCCGTTACCGAGTTTGGGCATTATGAGATTTATGCCTCTGTGTTTGATGACGCAGACAACGTTGATATGCAATTTTACCCTAGCGAAAATACGCTACTAGCAAAGCTTGATGGTGCTAAGCAGATAACCTTACTGCAAAACTTTACCAAAGGACTTTATGGGGTGTATCAACAAGATGAGCAAGTAATTATGAGTGATTTAAGAATGGGCCTTGAAGGTTATTATGTATTTTCATTCGTGGTTGCACAGCAAAAAGATCAGCAGCTGATACCAGGACAATATCAACAACTCAGTAACCAATTTCCACTTGATAAGCTCTGGCTTATTTTGGCGCGTATTACTGACCCAAATATCGATTTAGCAACTACCGTAAAAGAGCCCGCATCTCCCTGAAATAGATTGCTGGGTTAGGCCTTCTATTATTGTTAATAATTATGTGGCTATTAGCCAACTACCGCTGGGTACCAATTTGCTAACACTACACCAAATAAGCCCACTAAAAATACAATGGATATCAACATTATTAAAGCTGCGGTGGTGATTGTTACCACCTTATTAGATGTTTTCCCCGCATACCTAACCAGTTCAGCAATGAGCAACGGCATCAAATAAGAACATATGCTAACAGCTAACACGGTTGGCCCTGTGAACGTTGCAGTATCAATCCCGAGTGAGCCAAACGTTAAAAACCAGGCAAAAATCATCAACCTAAAAAATAGCACGCTGTTTGCTGCAAGGAATAAACGAATTGCCCATATTTGATGGGAGTTTATATTGCGCCCTCTAGCAGCCAGCACTGCAAATATGCTTGATAAAATAACCATACCACCACTAAACATTGTCAGGCTATGCATTAGCAGGTTGCCTACTGTGCCTCTAACAATCATAAGGTACATTCCTGCGATTGAAATGGTACAAGCTAACAGTACGAATACGCGCCCGTTATAGCGATGAAACTTAGTATATTTTGCTCTTATTGCGGGGATTAATTGCAAACTCCCGCCGATTATCATTACTACGGCAAGTAGCACATGCGTGGCATAGATTAAATTACCGATGGGGTCGCTCGCAACATAGGCGGTATTGTTAAGGCGGACCCAGCCAGATAAACCTGTAGTAACGCTAGTCAGGGCATACCCCCAAATAAGGTAAATTACAAAGCAACCTTGTGCCATTAGTAAGCAAATAAACCATATTTTTTTACTGTTTTCGAGCAGCCTATTTGGGGTTGTTTTCATTTTTTGCATTAACATGTACTTTTCCATTAAATCGTTTTAATAGCCCAAATATAAAGACTTTCAGGGCGAATACTTCTCAAATTCGAAACTTGAGCAACGATATATGGATATTTTTTTATGCTTAATTAGTTACTGACACATTCACTAACAAAGTCTTTTTGCCATCGCTAGAGTTACTTTGTAATATGCAAGTTAAAGCAACGTTGTTTATACAACGTCATTTTAAGAGCGACCTGTTATGCAAAATAATTATCCTTATTACCTTCTCGTCTTTGTGTGCATGGGGTTGATGTTATTTAATGCACTGAAAAAAGATAAGCAGCTGGTTCACTATTTGTTTGCACTATTTTGTGGCTCGCTCTGTATGGTGGGGGCGCAAAAACTCAGTGCGTCAAGTGTCGGAGGGTATCAATACCTAATAGGGCTATTTACTTGCGCTACATGTAATGTTTCATGGTTGATTGCTAGAGCGTTATTTCGTGAACACAAGCCAATTTCTCGCAGGCATATCGTTTTTGCTGCAACTATTGCAGGCTTGATCATGTTTAACCAAACATGGCATTACTTAGTGAGTTTTGATCCTCAGCCATTACCTACCAGTGATATAATGTGGCGCTTAAAGCAAGGGGTGAATGAAGTAACCATATTGCTTTCATCAAGCATACTTGTGCTCTCTTTTTGGGAGGCAATAAGAGGCTACAGTGAAAAAACGCTGTCACAAAAAATGCAATCAGTGATCTTTGCCAGCGCTTGGTTTTTAGCTGTGTTTAATGCAAGTGTATTACCTAAGCTAATGTTTAGTAAGACTGAAATTGAGCTATATAATCCCATTATTATTACCTCATCTGCACTACTAATTGTGCTTGCGATGCAAACATTAATGTTTCTTCAAGCGAGAGATAAAAATAGCCAAGGTATAAAAAATGAGGGCAATACAGCTAGTATTTTTAATGACTCTATTGAGATAACTGAAAACCCCAACCAACATGAACAAATCGATGTTGCCCCTGAATTAATCGATGGCATTGATCAACTTATCAATAAGCAACAGCTGTTCTTGCAAACAAATCTTAAAATTTCAGATTTTGCTCAAGTATTACAAGTACCTGAATATAAAATCAGCCGAGCTATTCGCTATCACTACAAAGTAGCCAACTTTAATCTGTTTATTAATCAATATCGTGTTAAATATGCGCAAGTTTTATTGGTAAGCGAGGATGCTAAAGGTTGGAGTATTTTAAGCATCGCGCTTGAAAGCGGCTTTTCTTCTTTAGCGACTTTTAACCGAGTGTTTAAAAGTATTGTGGGTGAAATTCCTAATGAATACCGAAAACAAAGCAGCAACCGCCCTCATTCTAGGGTTAGGGAACTTATTGATTCGTGAGTTGTAGGTTTGTTTTTATAGTTAATCAAGAATATTAGATAGCTAATGTGAATCAACCACACTAACTTGAAATTATAAGGTGCTATAAACATAAAAGCCGCCCATAGAGCGGCTGAATACTAAGGAGCTACTTTGAAAATTCTGGACAAGTTTTATCTTGTATTTGCTTTAAATCGTACTGCATAAAGCCTGCCTCGCCAAAGACATCAGTGCCGTTCAAGTAATACTTACCTTGCTCTTCATTCGGGTTTTTAATGTCATAACCCAATACTTTAGCCACTTGCAGACTAATTAAATAATGGTTAGGCATACAGCCTAATTCTTTTTTAATTCGAGTTATTTCATTTTTTGGAATATCAACACCGTAAAACATAAATGGTACTCGGGCGATATCCATATCGACAGCGTTATGTCCAAAACGACCATCCTGACCTGTCAGTTCACCATGATCTGGGGTGAAGAATATGTATGTTGGTTTACCTGAACCTTTAAAGAATTCATAAATGTTAGCTATCACCTTTTGTGTGTAAAGTACTGAGTTATCGTAGCTATTCAGCATGTACTTTTCATAGGGTTGCTCATCAACAGGATACACTTCTTGAGTCTTAGGGTAATTAGCTACATAAGGAGCATGAGCGCTGCGCATATGTAACGTAATAAATTGAGGCTTATTGTAATCAAGATTCATAGATTTAAGTTCGATCAATAAACGATCATCATAATCTCCATCGAACTGATCTAGATGCTTATCTTCTTTCCAAGTATCAATATCCCCAAGTGAAAATGCATAGGTTAAGCCTCCTGCATTTTTTTGTGTAGTAATGTAATGGGTTTCAAAACCTTGACGCTTAGCTAACCGAAACAAAGCAGTATCCATTTTACTGATATGGGCAGCATTATTAGGCTCATATACGGTGTTAAAAAATAAGCTAAGAGATACTCGTGTCGAAACAGCGCTTGAGATCGCAGGTAAATAAAAGAAATTAGGGTCTTGTTTATACGACATTAAATCTGGCGTTGTATCTCTGTTGTAACCGTATAAACCCATATTGTAATAACTCAGGCTTTCACCCATTAAAATTACAATATTTGCATCCGCAGGAGCGCCTTTGCTCAATTGATAAGGCTGATAGCTAGGCATTTCTTTACGTAATCCCAAAATTATTTTTAACTGGCGAGCGCTAAAGAATGACACACTGTATAAGCCATTTTTCATAGCTGAGTGCGCAATATTAGGCTGGTACTTTTGAGAGCTCTTAGAACCTAAAGACTGTAAAAAGGGTAACGTGAGCAATAATACAAACAATATCCAGATATAAGGCACGGTAAAACTGGTTTTATGATATTTGTTATAGGTGAAATACGCGAAACCATAAAATGTCATGGATAAAAAGAACGCCGGTAGCATAAATTTCAAACCATCAGCAAAACCAATTAGTGCATCATGCATTTCACCCATCATTAGCACCATATCAAAAGCACTGTAAAAGCCGCCAAAGTATTGGAAGTACATCAGTTCAGAGGCCTGCATTAGAGCCATTATAAGTAAAACAATATTGTTAAGTTTAGGGGTGCGGCTTAACAGCATGAAGACCATTAACAGTAAGGTAATGATAATGCTTTTGAAGTTATAACCGGCCAAGTAGTTATGATTAAACAAGCCATAAATGACATCCGGCATCAGTGCGAATGCCCATAGGGCCAAAAGCGTTAAGAGGGTATGTTTAAATTGTTGCACGTGCAGTTCCACTATTCAGGTTTGCAGGCATTGTAATAAAAATCACATGCAAAGGCATGAGTATTTGAAATAATGTATGAAAATATCTTTATGTTTTTACACCTGTAAGGTCAATACGCAGTAGCATCCGGCTGGCATTTACTTGTGCGATCTGTGTTGATTGTATTTTCCTTAAAATGCTTGTTAATATGGGGTATATATTAGTTACCTGTTAGGTAATAGCAATGAGTATACTTGTAGTAACCAGCTTGCATTTTTAGGAGAGTTAATGGGCGGTAAGTGGAAAGGCTCGTGTATTTATCATCTAATACCAATCGTGTTAAGTTACTGACCATTTGTAGCGACAGATAAATGGAGTGATAACAAGGCGTAAATTTTGACATGTAGTTGTCCTACTTGAAAAAATTATAACGCAGTTAGCGCTTTATTTAGCTCGCTAGAATGGTTAAATATTTAAGTCGATTGGTATAAAAGGTGGGCTTGTTCACTTTAATGATTTAACTCGCCTGTTAGGAGAAATGAGTGAAGAAGGTCTTAATGTTATGAAATATAAAAATAATATTACTTTGAACTACTTAGCTCATCTTTATTTAGCACAGCCTACAGTAGACTCGCACTTTGGCAGCTTGCTTGGTGGGCTTGGCGGCAATAGGCATGTAAAGCAATTGCCAATTACGGTAAAAAATGCACTAGATAACCACTATTTAGTCGACAAGTTTACAGATGCAACCCTTTAGTGAAAGAAGCTAAACAGTATTTTTCTTTAAGCAAATCAGTTATAGGCTTTTGGGTAAGCGTACACCCGTTATGCCGCCAAGAATGCAAAGTGTTGTAAAACATATGACGCAGAATGATTGGTTTAAAGAATACGAAACCGTCGAAGGGGTCGGGGTTGCACTTGATAATATTGCTGCGCGGATTCGCTTTACTAATACGTTTTCTGGCGCTGCTGCTGATATAGCCCGACATTACACTGAATTAGATGCTATGTTTTTAGCGTTTTTCCCTGAATTGATTAAGCATGTGAATAAGCTTGACCTAGAGGGCGCTCACCGGTTGAGCCATAAATAGCGTTTATGTAGGTTAGGCTTTAGTTTAAAAGATAAATAAAGTTAGCATAATAAGCTCAGTCCCCTATAGGCAAGTTGCGACTGATTATCGAGGTAGTATTCTGAGTGTGACTAACTTTTCTTCATTGCAGATTTAACTAGTATAAAACTAATGTAAAACATTAATGAAGACGCACCGAATAACAATAAAGAAACGGACCAACTGAATGGACCTGTTTCGCATCCTGTATTGTACTTGCAAGCAATTGAAAATGGATCTAAAATAAATTCATAGGATAACCACGTCATAAATAAAGAAGTAGAGAGTAATAAAGAGGCTACTAATAATTTTGATAATACTGAATTTAAAGCTTTTGGTTCAGATTGTTGCGGATTTTTTTTTATAATATGCAAAATATAAAAACATCCAAAAGAGAATATGGTAATTATTAAACTATATAGTACATTAATTACTATGGGACTAAGAATCGAAAGAAGAACACATACGGCAGCAATTAGTGTTATATAAATTAGTTCTGAACGCAAAACTTTAATTACTCGCGTGCGCTGCATGAAATAAGCAATTCGCTACTTTCCTCAGAAGAAATAACAAAATAAATATTCATCTTTTCACTGTCGTTAATTCTTGGAGAGCTTCTAACGCGAACTGTGTCTTTGTTCTTTTGTGAAACGATTAACTCGAAAGAGCTAATCCATGGCTTTTGTGGGGCTGTTTGAACAACTGTTGCTGCTTTTGCCATTACAGCAATTTGATTGTTTTTATAAAGTAGAGCATCTTTATTAATGTTAGTAGATAGCTCAACTAAATTACTTTTTAGGATATTAGAATCATTGTTTAAGTACCCTTCATTAATCAGTGTACAACCAATTTTATTTAAAGGAAAAGATTTCGAAAACGAATGACTACTAAATAGTAATAATGACAGCACTATAAAAGTATTAATTTTTTTTAAAAGCATGATTAAAGCCAATAATGTTAAGGGTAGAAGATCCCTTTTCCTGGTCGAATATCGTTTGCAATTTGCCAACGTAGAATTTTTTCTAGCTCCCAGCCTTTTCTACTTATTTCACCAATAGTTGCATCTTCTATTTCTCTTAAAATTAGACCAAGCTTTTCAGTAATACTAAAATGTTCATCTAATTTATCTAAAGAGTAAGCTACCGCAAGACCAATAAATATAGCTACAGCCAATGGCAGCGCAGCTATCGTAGTTGTTGTTCCTATTGCAACGGCTGCCACAGCCGCAGCTATACTGGATATACCTATTTTTATTAAGGATACGGCTATATCTGCAAGTAAGTTACTAAGTAATATTTCATCCTCTAGAACATGTTCAAGTATCACAAGAGGAACTGTAAAAAAGATAGTAAGTCTTGCGCCTGAACGAACATGTTTTACTATAGCTGAGGTTTTACCTATTGCCATGTCAACGACACGGGCATTTTGTGCTGTTTTAGTAAATATTGTTCTAAATTCAAGTTTTCCTTTGAAAATAATGTATTTTTCGCCTCGAATATACTTCTCATAAACTTGACCATTAACTCCAAGGTCACGAACCATTTGAATGAGAATTCTAGTATCTAAAGCTGCTGAAGCATTACCCGCGACAACTCGGCTGTTGGATATAGCACTATTTTTAGTGATTTTATCATGCATCTCTACAAGTTCATCGGCCTTTAATAGATAAAGTACATGATGATTTTTGCGTATGGCTTCGACTAATTTTTTATTATCCTTAACTTGTGAACTATTCATGTTTTATCCTTTTAACATTATGTATTGATGAATGTACCCAATGTAGAGTTAAAAATCAAGGGCCAGATAGTGAGCCGATTTATAAACTCTGAGGTTAGATGGCCATAATTTATAAAGCTTGAAAGCGGACGGCTAAGGTAAAAGTTTTATTTCAATTTAGGTCAAACTTTAGTCTTGTAATAATTCTGCGCTAACTGAATCGATTCTAACTGTAATACGTTAAAAATACACGGAAGGTGGCAAAAACCTGACTTAATCATCAGGCCCTTTGAGGGTAAACACTAAATGTTTGCGCATGTCTTTTAAAATAACGCCTTTTTTAAGCATTGCACCACTTAAACGTTTTTGCCACTTTAATAAGTCAGGCTCTGCCGCTGTTAACGCCTGCTGATTCTCAAACTGAAAACACATTAGTAAAGAGCCTGGAAATAAGTGATATTCCACGTCAAACCAGCATTGCAGCATGCCAGTGAGTTCATTACGGCCTTGCTCTTCTATTGCATCAGCAACATTCAGCACCAGTGCTTGTTGTTTTATTTGCACCGCAGAGAGTTTTTTCATCGTTTTAATCCAATTAGAGGCCAAAGATATAGCCAGAAGCGCAGATTATAACCGAGCTTGTCGACTGCCAACAACTTTGAATGGAGAGTTAGCCGAAACCATTTTGTTATTTGATGTAAAAGTGGCAATAAATACACTATCGTTATGAGTAACAATAGTGCCAGAGACTGAGCAGGCATTGCATCGTTGATGGTTTAGCTCAATGTTAGCTAAACAGGCGTTATATATGATCTGTACGTACGGTTCTGTAAGAGGGATGAGGAAAAAACCTCATCCTACTCGATGCAAGCTAGTGTGACCTATCCAACCACTTGAAAAATAATAAGTTAAAGCACTTTAAGTATTAAGCGCGCTTTTAAATTGAAGTTATTAGATGTTTAATTACAAACTGTAACGTATCCCTAATTGCCAACTCACAGGCTCTCCATGTAAAACATAACCATTCCAAGACGAAATGCTGTTGTAATAATGTTTATCTAGTAAGTTATTAATATTTAATGAAATACTGGTTTTATTATTTATTTCATAGCGAGCCATAAGATTGATAAGCGTGATAGATGATTGCTCAATTCTATGTGCTTCACTTTGTCTATTTGATAATGGTCTTTGTGGTGTAGCATAGAAGCTATTTTGCCAATTAACACCAACTCCAGCGGTAAAGCCTGCTAAATAATGATTAAAGTCATATGTCGTATAAATATTTAATAATTTGTTTGGTTCATCGGTATCAAGTTGATCACCTTCTTTAGATTGGGTTTTATGCTGAGAATAACCCGCACTTAGATTCCAGTTTGGGTTTATCGAACCTGTAAATTCTATTTCAAAGCCTTTTGTCGTGTCGCCTTCGCCTCTTTGGACATATGGGCGGTTACCATTAGGTGTTAAATATTTTTCAGAAAAATTGGGGTCAGGCTCAGCAAGACCATTTTCTACATTTTTATAAATGGCAGTAGTAAAATTAAGGGTGTCTTTGAGCAGTTCACCTTTTACGCCTATTTCGTAGCTTGCGCCAGTGCTTGGAGCAAGCATTTTATCATTTTCATCAAAGTAGGCTTGTGGTCTAAATGCCTCAGTGTAGCTCGCATATAAGCTGTAGCGCTCATTTATATCAACAACCAATCCAGCATAAGGTGTTATTTCATCTGTAACAGTTTCTTGGTACTGCATTTTTTTAAACTCACCTGTTATTGTATCGTAACTATCGCTATGATAATCCCAGCTGCTTATTCGAGCTCCCATGATGACTTTTACTAAATCATGCGGATTAATACGAACTGCGGCAAAACCACCATTTGATTTAGTGATACTAACATTCTGCTTAGCAAGATCTTTGAATGGGTAGCGAGGGACGTCACCAGTCCATTCATGGAAGTTGAGGTTTTGTAATGAAATTGTTGTTTGGTCGGCATCTTTACCATACGAAGTTCGTTCACGATTAAATTTGTTATAGCTAATAATTACTTCATGGGTGCGGTTGAATAATGTTATGGGACCCTGTAATGAAATATCAAATGTTGATTGTTGATCTTTCGAGCTGCTAATAACTGCGCTATAATCAAAACCCAAATCACTTGTCCCGTCAGGGTTTATGGGACTTTGTGGGTACACGAAAAATAGTTCGCCACCTTGCATTTCAATGGTGTTATACGTTGCAATTACATTCAATTGCCAGTCATTGTCAAAAGCGTGATCAAGGCCAATAAAATAAGTATATTCTTCTAACGGCCAGCCACTCCATTTAGCAGTCATTCCTGTATCACCACGCTTTCCATTATAGCGACTCCCATCAGAGAAAAAATAAGGCTGAGAATGTGAATTTATTGCCCCTTCAGATGCTGTATCTGCATACTCGACACCTAAACGAAGTAGGGTGTAATCGGTTAAATCGGCTTCAACAGTGGTGTAAATTGAGCTTTTCTGCTGTCCATAACGTTCAATATACGATTTTTTGTCATAATGTGCTGCTACAAACCGAGCGCGAATCGTACCGTCATCTACTAATGCACCAGAAAGATCAATGTCACCACGGTAATTGTCCCAGCGTCCTGCTGATAGGCCAAAATTTGCTTGAAAATCAGTGTTTGTGGCTCGTTTACGGACTAAGTTAACGGTGGCTGTGGGATCACCAGCTCCTGTAAGTAAACCATTTGCACCTCGGACAATTTCCACTCGTTCGTATGCAGCAGAGTCGCCATTTACGTTGGGTCTGCGGCCACCTGGAAACTGCTGAACACCGTCAATTTGGATCAAGTTAACGTTACCACCACGCACAGAAAAGCGAGGCCTATCTAAGCTAGCTGAGCGTCGTGCATAAAAACCTGTCGCATGTTCTAAAATCTTGTCTATATTGATGGTTTGCCAATCTTGCATCATCTGATTCGTTATAACTGTAATAGCTTGTGGCGTTTCTCGCTGTGAAAGAATCATTTTTAAGGCGGCTTTATTGGTTGATCCTGAGTAATCGTTAATACTAGTGCCAGTAACGTAGATGTGTTCAAGTTCTTGAACGCGCTGCTTATCAAATTCTTGGAAAGATTCATTAGATTTGTTTAGATTATGTTGATTATCCATATTTTGATCTGCAACACTATGAAATGTGGCTAGAATCATAGCCAAACAAGTTGAGAGTTTAAATTGACTGCAGGGATGATATTTTTTATGGGAGTGCACAATACGTCCTTAATTGCTTTAATAATGAAGATGAAAATCATTATCAATTAAGTGTTTGTGATATTCAAGTACCTAATTAAGGTTTTTATCAAGTAATTGTTTTTAAAACCTTGGTTGAAGCTCGTTGTGAAAATAGCAACGAGCAGTATGTATGTGAGTTAATCTAAATCTTTTTTGCTATGACGTTCGGCGAGTTGCTCGTCTTCAGCCCCCCAGACACAATTAACCTTTTTACCGCGTTTTACAGCGGGGCGGCGTTCGACTTGTTTAGCCCAGCGGATCACATGGGTATAAGATTCAACATCTAAAAACTCAGCAGCATCATATGAGTTGCTAAGGACTAAATTGCCGTACCATGGCCAAATAGCGATATCTGCTATTGAATACTCACTGCCAGCCATATAATCGTGGTCGCTTAAATGACGATTCAATACATCTAATTGACGTTTAACTTCCATGGTAAATCGGTCAATAGGGTATTGCATTTTGTGTGGTGCATAGGCATAGAAATGACCAAAACCACCGCCTAAATAAGGTGCTGATCCCATTTGCCAAAATAACCAATTACGGCATTCGGTTTTACTGGTGTGGTCGCTTGGCACTAGCGCATCAAACTTCTCTGCTAAGTATTGTAAAATAGCACCTGACTCAAACACCCGCGTTACAGGGGTCGTACTGTGATCCATCAACGCTGGAATTTTTGAATTAGGGTTAACACCCACAAAGCCTGAGCCAAATTGATCGCCATCGCCGATTTTAATTAAAAACGCATCATATTCGGCTTCAGTGATGCCAAGCTCTAATAGTTCTTCAAGCATGATGGTGACTTTTTGGCCATTAGGGGTTGCCAGTGAGTAAAGCTGCAGAGGGTGCTCACCAATGGGTAAATCTTGCTGGTGCGTAGCGCCTGCAATTGGGCGATTTATTTTTGCCCAGTCACCGCCACTTTCCGCGTCCCACTGCCATACTTTAGGCGGGGTATAGTTTTCGCTGTTACTCATTAAAACTCCTTAAACGTTAGTTACTTTAATTAAGGTTACGAACAACCCATCCTAGTTGATCATTTAGAGCAAGGGAAGCAAAGATAACTTTCATTGGTAATATGAAGATCATTTAGATGGGGTTATGAATGGCCTTATCCTCGTGGGTATAAAGCGCTAACCGAAGTTGAGAAAGCGCAAATTGATTTAATCCGAGATAATGACGGTTAATATTTTATCTTTAACCTTGCTCACTTTAAAGTTTGTAACTTGCGCTTTTCTTATCTTGTTTTGCTAAATAATAGCCAATAAGAATACCAGCGAGTGCGCCAAACAAGTGGCTTTCAAATGACACATGGGGACGCTGTGGCAAAACGCCCCAAATTAAACCACTATATAAAAATACCACCGCGACACTAATAGCAATGGCCTTAAATGACCGATGCATAATGCCGTAGCAAATTAAAAAGCCCCACAAGCCATAAAGTACACCGCTTAGGCCAACGTGAATATTAGCGCGACCAAATAGCCAAACCAGTAATCCTCCAACCACAGCAGTAAAGATAAATACAGCCCAAAACCGTTTGACGCTATATTGGCAGACTAGCCAGCCAAGCACTGCAAATGGGATTAAGTTACTAAGCAAATGTGCCCAGCTGCCATGTAAAAAAGGCGCGAAAAAAATACCCGTTAAGCCACTTAGACTACGAGGGTAAATACCTAATCCATTTAAGTTAACGCCCGGTAAGCTATTAATAATTTGCAGTAAAACACACAATAAAATAATACCAATAAGCGTAAAGCGTTTACTGACTAGAGGAGGAATGCTCAAAGAGCTTTTTTGGTTTGCCATACATTACTTAATTTTAAATATGTTTGACTGAGTATACCTATCCTGATGCTTAATTGAAAAGCCTTGCTGGGTTAAGCAAGGCTTTAGTTACAATATTAAAGAATTAGCCTAATTGGGTTAGCAGTTTTTGCGCTGCAAGCTCAGAGCTGGCAGGATTTTGACCGGTGAGCAATAAGCCATCGACTAATGCGAGCACACCCCAATCATCCGTTTTTTGGTAATCACCGCCTTTTTTGATTAGCTCATATTCTACCAACAATGGAATAATGTCAGTAAGTTACACTGCGGCTTCTTCACTATTGCTAAAGCCAGTTACTTTCTTACCTGCAACCAATGCGCTGCCATCTGAATTTTTAGTATTTAAAAACACGGCACTTATTGGAAATTGTACTCGATGACTATAAAAGTAAAGATATAGAACTTTACGGCGTATTTCCACTCGGCGGTGCCGATTCTAAGAAGCTGCGCTTATTTATCGATTATTTAAAAGATTATTTTATAAAAAGGCATACCGCATTGGGTATGCTTAAAAATGTCTAATTTATGGCTTACAAAGTACGGTTAAACAATGCAATGGCTTGCTGGTACATGGTGATTGCTAGTGCGCCGTCGTATCGCTCCCCCTCATCGCGCATAAAGGCATGTTGGGCGTTAACTTCTTGCCATTGGTAATTGATGCCAGTGGCAACTGCTTGCTGGTAGATTTTAGTACGGCCTTGTTGTGGCACATGGGGGTCTTGTTTTCCCCAAATAAAGTGTATTTCACCTTGAATATCAGCCATACGCTCAAACGAGTTATTACCGGCTTGTGCGGGGAGAGTATCGCTATGAATGTCGGTGGCATATAAGCAAAATGCGGCTTTTATGTGTGGGTTTAATGCGGCTCTATAAGCTAAGTGACCGCCAATACAGACACCCATAGTACCTACAGAGCCAGTGCAATAATCTTGTGTTTGTACAAAGTCGATCAACGCTTGGGTATCGCTATCGTGGGATTCAAGTGGTTTTGCCCACTTATCGTTATTACCTTTATCTTTACCCGCATCATCATAAGCAAGCACTGTCCCGATAGGGTTTAGCTCATGAAACACTTCTGGCACAAGTACTACAAAACCATGGCTTGCTAAAAGTGCAGCGCTGCGAGCAATAGGCGCAGTTTGCTGAAATATTTCAGAATAAAAAATAATCGCGGGAAATTGCCCTGACATTTCGGGGCGGTAAACCGTGGTGCGCATTAAACCTGTAGGGGTAGGCAAGTCAGCATGGTGGTGTTGGATGATCATAAAAGCGCTCAGTTAAATAATATATAAAATATATGGTAACTGAGCGCGATAAAATAAACACGCCACAAAGTTTAAATACTTGCAGGCATTTTATTACAGCTAGCATAGTAACTTACGGTTGCAGGCCAATCGGAAAATACCCCCATGACCCCCACTTCTTGTGCTAAAACATCAAGCACAGTGAACATGTCGCCATCGTTATCTATAACATCACTAATAGATTGATAATAATAACCGCCGCCTTCATTTAGAGGGCCAGAGCGTTCAAGGCTCCATGCAATAATATTAAGCCCTGCGGCTTTAGCATCTATAGCGTACTGTGAGGGTACAATATTACTGTCGTTATCTATGGTTAGCAGCATCCAAATAGGGGGCGCTATAATTTTAACGCCATCAGTAGCTAACTCAGCCATGCTTGGCTGCCATGTTGCTGCGTTATTAGGATCAAACCCTGCATTGCTGTCGCGGCCATCTAAATACACACTTTGCGCTGCAAATTCAGGATTAGTGTTAATCCAATACTCTACGTCGGCTAGGTTAAATGATTGCGGATAAACATGGTTTGCGGGTACGTCCATTTGCGTGTATTCATCCAGCATTTTTTGTGCATATTGCGCTTGAGTCATACCATTAAAAGGCATGCTCACTTGAGGCGATTTAAGCTCTGGAGTCATTTTTACACCCAGCTCTTTAAATAGCGTAATACTTTGTTTATGGGTCATGAGTGTACCAGAGGTGGCGTATAGATCAGTGCGCCAACTCGGTGTTCCATTCATATAATCGCTAACATTGGTAGCATTGGTGTTCGCGCCATCCATTTTACCCTCAAGGGTTAAAAATTCCGCCAGGCTAATATCGCTGGTGCAACATTTAGCTGCAGCAGGCGTGCCACTGTTAGGATCCGCAGGTGTAAATGGCTCACTACATTTAACAGCAAGTTCTGGGATTGCTAAAATATTAGTGGTGGTATGTAAATCACATTGTGAATGGCGGCATACCAGCTCTTTATCATTTGTAAATGTCACATCGCACTCGATAATACCTGCGGCCATACGAGCCGCTGCAATATAAGATTCTTTTGTGTGCTCAGGGTATTGCATAGGGGCACCGCGGTGACCAATTGAAAAATCAGTACGATAAAAAGGGCCATCTTTGCACGATTCTAATTTTGTTTTTAGTGCGCTGGTGGCCATATCGTCAATTAAGTAGTCTGGGCGAGTACCGAGTTGAATATTCGTACCTTGCGCTACTTCAACAATAACCGGGGTAGGAACTTTAACAATTTCAACCTCTGTATTGGTAACAACTACTTCTTTCTCGACTATCTCTACATCGTCGTCGCAGCCAGCGAGTGTAATTAATAATAAACAACTAGTTAGTAAATGTATGTGCTTCATTATTTTTCCTTAAAAATCAAAGTGGGCGCTACCATACTAATTATTAGTGACAATTTCACTACAGAGTAATTAATTCACTCTTTTAGCCATTATTTGGTTTACTACTAAGGCAAAAAGCATAACTCCCGCGCCAATGCTTAATCTGAGTATGTTCGCGTCCCTATTCCAAATAAGCACATTAACAACAATGCCCGCAGGAATAAGCAAGTTGTTCATCACCGCCAGTGCGCCCACATTGACAAGCGTGGCGCCTTTATTCCACATAAAATAGCCAACACCAGATGCCACAGTTCCTAAATAAATTAGTATGCCCCATTGTGTTGAGGTGCTTGGTAATTTGTTTGAGTTACCAAATAAGGCATAACAGCTACTTGCAATAATGAGTGCGCCAATAAAAAACCAGCCAAATACGGTTTTATCATCAAGCTGCTTATTGAGCATTAAGCGTTTGTAGGTTACTTGTCCTACAGCAAAGCTAATATTAGCGCCTTGAACCAGTAATAATCCGACTAAGAAGTTACTGTCTAAGTTTTCATAGCGAATAGTAATGGCACCCAACACGGCAATAAAAGCGACTATAAAAAATGGCGGATTAAAATATTTGTTGCACGCATCATTTAATAACGTGATGTAAAGCGGGGTCATTACGGTAAATAGCAGTACTTCAGGTACACTTAAGAACAAAAATGAGTGGTAGTAAAAGCTATACATAATGCCCAGTTGTACAGCGCCTATCAGCATGAGCTTGCAAGCAAGTGGGGGAGGTGTTCGTTTTAAAAACGGTAAAAATAACAGTGTGGCTAGGGCTACGCGAATTAATACACTAAACCACGCATCAACTTGACCGGCTAAATAGACGCCAATTAAACTAAATGAAAAAGCCCAAAGTAGGGTCGTTGCTAATAAGTAATACATCGTTTTTATAATTAATAATTCTAAAGTTTTACTATAACAAAAAAGCCCGCAACAATGTGCGGGCTTTTAGTGTTAGTGAGTTTTAAGCTTATTTAACTAAACCGCGACGCTTAAGTAGTGCGTCTGTCGTTGGCTTTTGACCACGGAACTCAATATAGCTTTGCATTAAGTCGCGGCTGTTACCTTTTGATAAAATCTCTTTGCGGAAGCTATCACCGTTGTCACGAGTTAAGCCGCCTTGCTTTGTCATATGCGCAAAGGCATCAGCTGCAAATACCTCAGTCCAAAGGTACGCGTAGTAACCTGCTGAATAGCCACCAGCAAAGGTGTGGCTAAAGTAGCAAGACTTATAACGCGGTGGTACAGGGTAGTAAGCAATGCCGTGTTTCTCTAACGCGTTATGCTCAAATTTTTGTACATCAGTTATTTTCTTATCAACACCAAATGAATGCCATTCCATATCAAGTAATGCTGCAGCTAAATACTCAGTGGTGCCAAAACCTTGGTTGAAGTTTTGTGACTTAAGTACTTTTGCTAGTAGCTCTTTTGGAATTGGCTCTCCTGTTTTGTAATGCTTCGCGTAGTTAGCAAGTACAGTTGGTTCAATGTTCCAATCTTCATTCGCTTGTGACGGGAACTCAACAAAGTCACGAGCTGTAGCAGTGCCAGCAAGGCTTGGGTATTTTACGTCTGAGAACAAACCGTGTGCCGCATGACCAAACTCATGGAACATAGTCGTAACTTCGTCAAAAGTCATTAGTGTTGGCTGACCGTCTGCAGGTTTAGGAATGTTTTGCGCGTTATAAATTACAGGTTTAGTGCCTTTTAAGCCACTTTGGCTAACATATGCACTCATCCAAGCACCACCACGTTTACCCTCACGAGCATAAGGGTCCATGTAGAATAAACCAATAGCACTACCATCGGCGTTGAACACTTCAAACGCCATTACATCTTCGTGATAAAGTGGTAAATCTTTACGCTCTTTGAAAGTAATGCCGTATAGTTTTTCCATCGCAAAGAATAAACCGTTATGGATCACTGATTGCATTTCAAAGTATGGCTTAACTAAAGCAGGATCTAGGTCGTACTTAGCTTGGCGCACTTTTTCAGAATAGAATGCCCAGTCCCATGGTTGTACAGCAAACGTTTCGCCTGATGCATCAATTACTTTTTGAATTTCAGCAGCTTCAGCTTTTGCTTTATTTACGGCTTTTGGTGCCAAGTCATCTAGTATGCCATAAACGTTTTCAGTGGTTTTAGCCATACGTGTGGTCATTACATATGAAGCCCAATCTTTGTAGCCAAGTAGTGCTGCTTTTTGAGCGCGCAAATTGGTTTCTTTGATAATGATAGGGCCATTGGTATTTTGTGCACGAGTCGTTGATGCTTTAAAAATACGTTCACGTAACTTACGGTTTTCTAGACTGCTGAGAATCGGCTGTTGCGTGGTGTTCACTAACGTGATCATGTAGCCTTCTTTACCTGCTTTTTTAGCGGCAGCGGCAAGGCTTGCTATTTCAGCATCAGAAAGTCCAGCAAGTTCGCTTTTATCGGTTACTAATACCACGTCCTCTTTAAACGATTTTAATACATTTTGTGAGAAGGCTGTTGATAACTTAGCAAGCTCTGCATTGATTTCACGCATTTTGGCTTTTTGTGCTTCATCTAATTTTGCACCAGCGTTAACAAACTTAGTGTAGTAAAACTCAACTAAGCGCTGGTCTTCGGCATTTAACTTCGCTTTATTGTCATTAATGGTTTCAACACGTGAAAATAATGCTTTGTTAAGATAAATGTCATCAGAATGCGCAGATAACACCGGGGCCATTTTTGCTGCAATACGTTGATACTCATTATTAGAGATCAAACCAGACAAGTTATAGAAAGCGGTTGAAACGCGATCAAGCAATTCGCCCGATAGTTCTAATTCAACTAGGGTGTTTTTAAATGTAGCTGGGGCTGGATTGTTAGCGATAGCCGCGATTTGCGTTTTTTGCTGGGCAATACCTGCATCAAATGCCGGTTCATAATCACTGGTACCAAATTTATCAAATTCTGGTGCCATATATTGTAATGGACTTGGTTTCATTAATACGTTGTCTACATTGACTGTTTGTACTTGAGTCGTTTGCTCTTTTGTATCTGCATCGTTTTGCGAACTACAAGCAGATAATAATAATGCACTAGCAATTGTAGTTGCTATAAGGGTCTTACGCATGAGAACTCCATAAAATAGGTGAGCCTTGAAAACAGGCGAGACATAAAACACCCATAACTTAGCAAATTTTCATGTATATACAACTAAGTTTATCGGTTTAAGGTGGGGATTGAGCGCAAAAAGCGTGTTTTTAGGTAAAGTAGTGTAAATCGAAAAATAGTAGCCTTAAACAATTAGGCGTATTAAAGCTACTACAGGTTGGTACTTAATTGGGAATTTTGGTTTATATTGCATGTGCGAAGTAGCAAAATTAGTTGTAACCTAAAACAAACTTTTTTTCGCTACCAAAGCTAGCCGGTAGCTGATGACCAAACTCTTTGTTAATGCAATTAAGAGTATGTTCTTGCTCTGCAAGTACAGACAAAATTTTATTGCGGTATCCAATACTTGATTCAAACAGTTGCAAATCAACTAAAGGTTGTAGCGTGGCTAATTTTTGATTTAAGGTCAGTTGTGACATTATTCGTTCCTCGTGCTTTATTTAAGCTTACAGTACTTATATAGCATTGCCTGTAAGAAAATGTTAATGATTTGTTCATAAAAAACATATTGAACTTTAACTTCTCCGTAAATGCCATTATGGCGTGCTAAACTTACTTAACCCTGAATAGCTATTTGTTTTATTGATTCTGGAAAAAGTATGACGTTAGAGTTAATCTCTCATTATTTATCGTATGTAATTTTTAGTTATAACAATATCGAAATTACTGTAGCTAAAGTTATTCAAGTGCCTTTGATACTCTTTGCTATGTGGTTTGTGGTTAAATGGATTGGTCGATTAATACGAAAAACTCTTCTCGCACGTAACATGAATCCTGATGCGGTGCATTTATTTACTCGTATTTATTTAGTGTTAAGTATCGCAATTTTAATATTTACCTCCCTTGAAGTGTTAAATATTCCGTTAACAGCATTTGCCTTTGTTTCTGGCGCTATAGCTATTGGTGTAGGATTCGGGGCACAAAATATCATTAATAACTTTATTAGTGGCTGGATTTTAATGTGGGAGCGGCCAATTCGTATTGGAGATTTCTTAGAAGTGGGCAACGCCAAAGGGGTGGTTGAAACGATTAATACCCGCTCCACACGCATTCGTCGCAACGATGGTGTGCACATGCTTATACCAAACAGTCAACTACTCGAAAACACAGTGACGAATTGGACCTTGATTGACCGCAATGCCCGTTCGTCAGTCAGTGTTGGTGTGGCATATGGATCAGATGCATTGCTAGTTGAAAAATTGATCAAACAAGTGTTGAGCGAGCATTCTGCAATACTCCCGACGCCGGCATCGTCAGTGTTATTTGATGATTTTGCTGAAAGCTCTTTAGTGTTTAATGCTATTTTTTGGGTCTGCGCAGAATCAGAAACCATGTTGCGCCAAGTTCGTAGTGATATTCGTTTTAGCGTGTATAAAATATTTGCTGAGCATAATGTCGTTATTTCTTTCCCACAACGGGATATACATATTGATGGTGAAATTGCATTAAGGCGGGGACGAGCAACGAAATAAATCCAGCGATACCGACTTGTAGGGTATCGTCTTGCAGAAGTAATTTGCTGCAACGAGTAGCAAATTACTTCGTTTTTATTGATGAGTTATTGCTGTTGTGCCATCTTTTTTAGCTTTAATGAAAATAATACAATTAAAGCACCAAATAGTACGGCGTAAGTGGCGACTAACCAAAGTAAAGTATGGATCCCTGCGCTAGGATTAAAGATTAAATATAAACCAAACAATACTGATATTGCCCCAGTAATAATTAATATCCACTCATTAGATATCTCCGCTCTTAATTTAAGCGCAATTAAAATTTCAACAGCGCCAATCGCTATGGCCCACGCAGCGACATAATAAAGTAATAGTATCGCGGTAACGTTTGGTGCAAATAGGGTAACTAGTCCTGCGATGATTGATAACACCCCACCGGCCAATAACCAGCGCCAATAGGGATTGTGTTGCTTAGAGTTCCAAGCAACCCATGTTCTTAGTATGCCATCAAATAAAAAATAGCCCGCAAAAAATAACAACAAAATATTGAGTGATGTCTCAGGGGCAAACCAAGTAATAACGCCAAAAATAATTGCAATGAGGCCGCGCACAAACAGTACTGACCAGTTCTTTGATAGTGTGGTGGTTAGATCCATCATTAACCCTTAATGATTAGCTCTGTCGTGTTTATATACATTAGCACAAGGTATGATTTATCAAAAAATATATCGATTAACTTTGCCGAAGCATTGTATAGCAGAATTAAATTTGGCTACGCTAGGTTTACTCAATGATCATTACAGCCAATTAGCGGCTCCCAATTGTGATGCTAAATACATTTTCAATGCGATTATTGACAGGACAAATGTCCGCATAAAATAAATATAATTGCATAAAATCTCTCAAGTTCGCTTATCGTGCCGTTATTTGTTGTAAAAAGTTTATATTCTTGTACATATTTATGCAGCAAAAGTGTCACACAATGCTATAATCTTCAGCGTTCGTTCAGCCTCTTTACTTCGTTTTGCACTCTCGACAAAGAGGTCCGCGCAGCTTAACTTAAGGCGCGAAAAATTGGCCGAGCCCGCCGAGTGAACTTGGCGCAACACATCAACCGTTGAATAAGAGTGCACTAAAAAGGTTAAACCCCGACATGAAAGCAATGAAAAGATCTACGTTAGCAACCCTAATCAATGCAACGTTGTTCTCTGCCGTAGCAGGTACTTCATTTACAACTCTTGCTGCTGATGAGCAAGCTCCAGTTGCAAAAAGCAAACAATTAGAAGTTATTCAAATCACTGCGCGTAAGCGTGTAGAAAACGCACAAGAAGTACCTGTTGCGGTTTCTGCTTTACAAGGTGATAGCTTAGATGCATACAGCTCAGCTGGTATGGATATTCGTTTTATGAACGCGAAAATCCCAAGCTTATCGATTGAATCTTCATTTGGTCGTTCTTTCCCACGCTTTTATGTTCGTGGCTTAGGTAATACCGATTTCGATTTAAACGCCTCACAACCAGTGTCACTAGTGGTTGATGAAGTTGTTCAAGAAAATGCAATTTTAAAAGGCTTCCCAGTATTTGATGTTGCACGCGTAGAAGTGTTGCGTGGTCCTCAAGGTACGCTATTTGGTCGTAACACGCCTGCGGGCTTAGTTAAGTTTGACACAGTTAAACCAAGCCAAGATTTTGATGGCTATGGTTCTGTATCTTATGGTAGCCGCGGTGCAGTTGATTTTGAAGGCGCGGTAGGTGGTGCATTAACAGACCGTTTATCAACACGCGTATCAGTACTTTGGCAAGACAAAGACAATTATATTGATAATCGTGCGCCAGGCTTTGAGCAAAAAAATGCTCTGGGTGGTTACACTGACCAAGCCGCACGTATTCAATTCTTGTATGAAGGCAATGATTTTACTGGTTTATTTAATTACCATGTGCGTGATATGGACGGTAAGCCAATTCCATTTTACGGTAATGCAATTAAGTCAGGCACAAATGACTTAATTGCAGGATTTGAAAATGACGTGGTATATCACGATTCGGCATCTCGCGCGACACAGCAAGTAGAGTCACAAGGTGCCAGTCTTAAGCTTGAGTGGGATTTAGCTAACCACACAGTGACTTCAATTTCTGGTTGGGAAAGTGCAGAAATTTATTCTCGTGCCGATATCGATGGCACGGAGCTTAGCTTGGCTGAAAGTGCTGATGGTATTCCAGATCAAGACCAATACACACAAGAGCTACGTTTATCGAGCAACTATACAGGTGATGTGAATTATCAAGTGGGCGTTTTTTACTTTGATGAAGCGTTGACTATTGAGAACTACAGCTACAATGCGGCTAATAACGGTTCATTAAACGGTTATGTTATTCAACAGCAAGACACTAAAGCGTGGGCTGTGTTCGGCTCAGTTGATTACACGGTTAATGATGATTTAAAACTAACCGCTGGCTTACGTTATTCTGATGACGAAAAAGAGTTTTCAGCAAATCGTGCATTTGGACCACTTTCGGGTGATTCAGGTGCTCCATTATCTATTGAGCGTGATGTAAGTGATGATCACGTTAGCTGGGATTTATCTGCTAACTACAAAATTAACGATGACGTAAACTGGTATGCTCGAATAGCTAATAGTTTCCGTGCACCGAGCCTTCAAGGTCGTATTTTATTTGGTAGCGAAGTAACTGTTGCTGATTCAGAAACTGTCACTTCGTATGAAACCGGTATTAAGTCGGATGTACTTGATGGGCAAGGTCGAGTGAATGCAACAGTATTCTACTATACAATGGATGACCAGCAGTTAACTGCTGTAGGCGGCGGTGCTAACTTCAATCGATTGCTAAATGCAGATAAAACAACTGGGTATGGTTTTGAGCTTGATACTGAATGGGTGTTAACTGATGAGTTAAATGCGACCTTTAACTTAAGCTATAATAAAACAGAGCTTAAAGATAACGACTTAGCCGTTGCAGTTTGTAAGCAGTGTACAGTTACAGATCCAATCAATGACAGTGGCTTAGCTGTACTGGATGGTAATAGCCTGCCGCATGCGCCTGAGTGGATCTCAAACTTAACGCTTCGTTATACTAAAGAGCTGGCTGGTGGCGACTTCTTCGCTTATACAGATATATCATACCGCAGCGAAATTGACTTCTTCTTGTATGAATCAGTTGAATTCGAAGGTAAATCACTATTAGAAACTGGCCTACGTGCTGGTTATAACTGGGCTGAAGGTGATTATGAGTATGAAGTATCTGCGTTTGTACGTAACTTATTTGACAAGCAACAAGTAATCGGTGCAATCGACTTCATTAATAACACGGGTATGGTAAATGAAGAGCGCTATATCGGTGCAGAATTTAAAGTGAAGTTTTACTAAATTCCATTTTAGTTAAGTAGATTAAAGCCCGCATTATTTGCGGGCTTTTTGTTTTACGCTAGTGAAAAGCCCTATTAGAGCTGCTAAAGTAGCGATAATTAAATTTAACAAGAGAAGAGCAATGGCTGGATTTTGGAACTACCGAGTGATTTTTTGTGATGCAACCAACGATGAAGCGGCGCAATATCAAATACATGAGGTTGAATATAACCTAAATGGTAAAGTAACGAATTGGTCTGAAACGGGCGCAGCGCCTTTTGGCAACACCTTAGATGCGTTACGAGATGACGCAGAGCGTTTAAAAACAGCATTTGAAAAACCAGTACTAAAAGTTGTTAGAAAAGAACGTGGCTACGAGTTGGTAGATGTTGAAACGGGTGAAGAAGCATTTGCAGAGCCACCAGCAGGTTTAACAGCATAAGTATTAACCCAAAAAGGTGCTATGAGCGCCTTTTTTGTTGCTAAAAAATAAAGGAATGAGGATGACATTAAAAGCAGTATTATTTGATATGGATGGCACTTTAGTTGATTCAGAAAGTGTCCACTTTAACTGTTGGAATGATGTTTTAGCACCGTTTGGCGTGCGCTATGAAGAAGATGATTTTTGCCAACGTTTTTCAGGTCGATCGACCTTAGATGCGGCAATTGAAGTGGTTGAGCAATATAACTTATCGGTTTCACCGCAGTGGTTAGCGCAGGCTAAATATGATGCATTCGAGCAATTTGTTACCACTAATTTACCTCCTTTAATGCCCTTTGCCCAAGAAGTATTAGAGGCAGTGAAGCAAAGCGATCTTAAGATGGCATTAGTGACGGGTAGCGCACGCCATGAGGCCTTACCTATCTTAAAAGGCTATGGCTTTTATGAATGGTTTGACTGCGTAGTGACTAAAGACGAGGTGCAAAATCCAAAACCTGCGGGGGACCCCTATTTACTTGCACTGACAACATTAGGGATTTCAGCAGAGCAAGCAATTGCTGTTGAAGATACACACACCGGCGTTACAGCTGCAACTAATGCAAACGTACCTGTGGTTGCAATACCGAATAAACACACCCTAGGCCACGATTTAAGTTTAGCTGTTTCTCGCATGGATAATTTACAGCAGCTATGGCAATGGGTACAAATTAAGCTATAGTTTAGTCTGCTTGGTGATAAACAAGGAGACCAATATGCTTAAAGGACTAACAGTATTATGGTTGCTGATCAGTACTTTTACTTGCTCAGCAACTGATACACAGATCACCGCAGATGCCCAACTTGCCAAGGTTTACCAACAAGATCAAACGCTTGCTATTGAAAACTATCTCGTTAGTGAGAAGTTTGATGGGGTCCGTGCGATTTGGACGGGAGCACAGTTGATAACCCGTAATGGCAATGCCATTCATGCGCCAGGCTGGTTTATTGCTGATTTACCTAATTTGAGGTTAGATGGTGAGTTGTGGACCAAGCGCGGTGATTTTGCAGACCTCAGTGGTATTGTGCGCACTTTACAGCCGCTGGATAGTGACTGGCAAAAAGTCACCTATCAGATATTTGACATGCCAGATCAACATAATCCCTTTGCAGTACGCTATGAAAATTACCTACGTTTAGTAAAAACATTAAATAAGCCTCACATCCAAGCAGTACAGCAGTATCAATTTACTACAGAGCAGGCATTATCTGCGTACTATGATAAAGTAACTCAGCAAGGTGGTGAAGGTGTAATGCTGCATTTAGCCTCGGCAATGCATAAAAGTGGCCGTTCTGATGCGCTGTTAAAGTTAAAACCTTATTTTGATAGTGAAGCGGTCGTCATTGCTCATCTTCCAGGAAAGGGCAAATTTACTGGCATGCTAGGGGCGTTAAAAGTAGTTACACCACAAGGAAAAGAGTTTTCAATTGGTACTGGCTTTAGTAACGCACAGCGCCAAAATCCACCCGCAATAGGAGCGACGGTGACATACCGATACCATGGTTTTACTAAAAACGGTTTACCACGATTTGCCAGTTTTTTACGTCAACGCGAACCTGATTAACATTTAAAAAAAGCCGTAAGTATGCTAAATTGCGCGGCCTTTTGATGTTAGTTGTGGTGAAGTAATGGTAGTTGGTTTTGATTATGGTAGTTCTAATTGCGCAATGGGTGTAATGAATGCTCAAAATACTGTTGAGCTAGTGCCCCTAGAGCAAGGTAAGTTTTACCTCCCTTCAACCTTATACACACATCACAGTGCTTTAGTTGTCGATTTTGTTGCTCAGCATCTAACAGGTACAAATTATGAAACTGACTTTAAAACCCAGCGCCAAGCCCTGCTTAATAGTATGGTGCGGATCAAGTCTGACTTAGATCTAGCCCCTAGTGATGAAAGTCTTTTTATTGGCCGTGAAGCAATTAACGAATATGTGCAATTTCCTGAAGAAGGTTATTTTGTTAAGTCCCCTAAATCGTTTTTTGGGGCAATAGGCTTAAAGCAAGGACAAATCAACTTCTTTGAAGATATTGCCACCGCGATGATTTTAAAAATCAAACAGCGAGCTGAAAAATCACTACAAAAAGAGTTAACACAAACGGTTATTGGCCGCCCGGTAAATTTCCAAGCCGTGGGTGGAGAGCAATCAAACCAACAAGCAATTGGTATTTTAGAGCGTGCAGCAAAACGAGCGGGCTTTAAAGATGTGGCTTTTTTATATGAACCACTCGCAGCGGGAATTGATTATGAAAGTGACTTAAATCACGATCAAAAAGTATTGGTTATTGATATTGGTGGTGGTACCAGTGACTGCTCATTTGTGCAAATGGGACCTAGCTTTCGTGATAGTAGTGACCGTGATCATGACTTTTTAGCGCATACAGGTAAACGTGTTGGCGGTAATGATTTAGACATTGCTTTAAGCTATCACGCATTAATGCCATTGCTTGGTTTAGGCAGTCAGTTTAAATCAGGTTTACCACTGCCTAATCAAGCATTTTGGCAAGCATGTAAAATTAACGATGTGAACTTACAAAGCCAGTTTTATAGTCAAAGCCATCACCGAGAGTTACTAACACAGTTACGTGAAGTACAAGCACCTGAGTTATTTCAACGACTGATCGATTTGCAGCAAAATAAGCAAGGTCATCAGCTGGTACAGCAAGGGGAGGCGGCAAAAATTGCGCTTTCGTCAGTGACTGAGTATGACTGTGAATTAGGGTTTTTAGCACCACAATTACATAAAGTGATATCACGCGCTGATTTAGCTGTGGCGGTTGATGATTCTATTATGCAAATAGTAAGTTTAGCAAAACAAGCGATTAAAGATGCGGGGAGCGTTCCTGATGTGATTTACCTTACCGGTGGCAGCGCGCAATCGCCACTAATAAAAGCTGCATTAGTCGAGCACTTAGGTGATATTAAAATGGTAAATGGCGATCACTTTGGTAGTGTAACCGCAGGACTCACTAAATGGGCAAGCATGCTTTATCGTTAAAGGGGCTTATAGTATGACTTGTCGGGTTGCGAGGTATTTTTCGTAATCTGGCAATGACCGTTTAAGCTCGTTATGCATCAAAGGCGAGCTTAAAATCATATCTGCGCTGACTTCATTACACGCCACTGGAATATTCCACACAGCTGCTAAGCGCAATAATGCTTTAACATCAGGATCATGAGGCTGAGAGGCGAGGGGATCCCAAAAGAAAATCAACATATGAATTTCATGTTCGGCAATTTTAGCGCCTAATTGCTGATCGCCACCCATTGGGCCGCTAAGCAATTTGATCACATCGAGCCCGGTATTTCTCTCTATTAAATGACCTGTAGTACTTGTGCCATACAAAGTGTGCTTACGGAGGTTATCACTATGTTTATTACACCACGCTAGCAATGCTGCTTTTTTACCATCGTGCGCAACTAAAGCAATGTTTTTTTGAGCTGGAAGGGTTTGTTGTTTTTGTTCCATACTAACTCTTTTTCTTTTTAGATGAGTAGATTAACCGCAAGAACTACAAATACTACACCTGTTATACGATCAATCCAAATTTGACTTTGCGGGTGTTCTCTAAAGTAGCCTGCAATTTTATCGCCAAAGTAAATATACGTGCAGTCAATCGGAAACGCAAAAAGTGGATACAGTAAGCCAAAGAAAGCTAATTGAAATGTAGTTGATGATGACAGGGTTGGATCAACAAACTGCGGAATAAACGCAATAAAAAATAACGCTACTTTAGGGTTAAGCACTTCAGTCATCATAGCCTGAAACATAACATTCGTTTTTTTCTTGGTGCTCATATGGGGTTTATCTTCGCTACTGCACTGAGGCTGGATAAATGTGCTTTTAAACATCATTATACCTAAATAACATAAGTAGGCAGCACCAGCGTATTGTACGCAGTTATAAGCCACTTCTGAGGCTTTTAGGATAGCCGTAAGACCGACTACGGCAAAGAAAGTATGCGCCACTGCGCCCAAAGCAAAACCACATGCGCTTTGTAAACCTGCTGCGCGGCCATTGGCAAAAGTTTGTGCCATTAAAAAAGCATTGGAAGGACCAGGCGCAACAGCGATTAAAAAACTCGCGGCTAAAAATGACAGTAAAAATTCAAAATTGATCATTGTTTTTATGTATTTTTAGGGTGATAAGCGTGCGCTTTATTACTGAGCAGTATAACCCATAGTGGCAGCAATAATAATAAGTGAAAAGCAATAAACTCGGGCGCATTGAAAGGAAGTACTTGGGTGAGCATAACCAACGCTCCTGCGCCGCTCATTTGCATTAAACCGATTAGCGCAGATGCTGTACCTGCTTGTTTAGCAAAATGTGACAATGCCATTCCAGCCGCTGAGCCTAAGCTAAGTGCAAAGCCTAGCGCAGCAATCAACACTGGCAGCATAAAAGCAAAGGCACTTTTAAACTGGCCGAGAATTAAAATCAGTACACCAGAGAAAATTAATAAACTCATACCTATGCGTAACGCTTTTTGACTATGGCGTTTGATATACAATGGTGCAATAAAGCTGGCTACAATGCTAACAATGGCATTGAGAGTAAACCAAAAAGTAAAATCGCTGACCGATCCACCTAACTCGGTCATGATCCATCCCGGTGCTAATGTTACAAAAGCTAAAATAGCCGACATTGCCACCATACAAATTAGGCTATTAAAAAGAAAAATAGGCGTGCGAATGATTGGTATAAAACGACGTAAATCGAGTATGTGGCCCTCATAGTGGCTATCCGTAGGGCGTGTTTCTTTAAAATATATGGCAGTGATCATTAGTCCAACACAAGCAAACCCCGCCAAAAATAAAAAGTTCATCCGCCAGCCAAATTGCACAGTCAGCCAAGCGCCTAAAATAGGTGCTAACGCAGGAATAAAACACACAATACCATTTAGGTAAGTGATCATTTGGCCGCTTTTAGCACTGCCGTAGGTATCACGAACAATCGCAAATGCAACCACAAAAGTGGCACAAGCCCCAAAACCTTGCAGTGCACGTGCAAGCATCAGAATGCTAAAACTAGGTGCTAAAAAAGCCAACATCCCAGCCAATCCATACAGTGTGATGCCAAATAGTGCGACTGGACGGCGGCCAAACTTGTCGGCTAAAGGACCTGCTATAAGCTGACCTAAGCCAACCGTCAGCATAAAAATAGCGACGGTAAGTTGCACTTGCTGCTCATCAATAGCCAATGCTTGCGCTATAGCAGGAAATGCGGGTAAATAAATATCAATCGCTAATGGGCAAAATATAACCAGAAGAGCGAGAATTAAAATAACACTAAGTTGATTGCGGCGATCGGTTGTTGGCATGAGTGCTCCTTTTGCCGCGTATTTTAGGTCTGCAAAGATAAAAAAGAAAGGGCATATGGCCGACCAGACCGAATATTATTAGTGAGATAAATAAATACGCTTCTATCATCTGGTCGGATGTGTTAATTTGATGTATCTGTCATTTTAATTAAGAAAAGTTATGAGTGATAAATCTGTTGTTTTGAAAACATGGTCAAAATTAAAAAATTTACCATTTGGCAATTGGTTATTTACTAAAGTAGTGTGTTTTAAAGCGCCTTATTTTGGCTCAGTTAAACCTACAATTTTAGCTGTAAAGGAAGGGCATTGTAGCGCAATGGTTAAAAACCGCCGTAATGTGCACAATCATATTGGGACTATTCACGCGATTGCACAATGTAATTTAGCTGAGTTATGCGCCGGTGTGATGGTTGATGCAACGGTGCCGTATAAAACTCATCGCTGGATCCCTAAAGGAATGACGGTAGAGTACTTAGCGAAGGTTGATACAGATGTCACAGCTGTGGCAGAAATTGCAATGCCAAAACAATGGCTAGATAAAGAGGATTTAGTGGTGCCAGTAAAGCTTTACAATATTCGCAGAGAATTGGTCTTCACTGCTGATATTACGATGTATGTTACGAAGAAAAAATAAAAGAAAAATAAAGCAATTATTTTTTATCTGTGGCTTGTTTGTTGAAAAACGACAAGTCATTATCACCTTCAGTGAGCGCAGATGTAAGCTCCGGTTTTGATTCAGCGTTACTGGTAATTAATTCGACTGTTTCAGCTTCATGGCGTTGTTTTAATTTACCTTCAATAATTGCACCAGCATCAATACTTAAAGTATCTTGATAAACATCCCCGTGTACTTGTGCCGAACGTTCAATAACCACTTTGCTGGCGTTCAGTGAGCCGATTACTTTACCTTTTACAATCACGCTTTCAGCAACCACTGAACCTTCAACACAACCGGTATTACCAATAACTAAATGATTAACACGTACATCACCATCTATGCGACCATCTAGCTGTACTTCACCTTGACTTACTAAGCTGCCCGTTAAGCGAACATCTTCAGAAATGATCGACGGAGTGTGGTTGGTTCTTTTTAGTTGAGGATTTGCAGAACTACTTACTGCTGATTTTTTTTTACCGAACACGTGAAAGCGCCTTTGTTATTTTAACCGGATTGACATGTTTGTCGTTAAGTAATACTTCATAGTGTAGGTGGGTGCCAGTACTTCTGCCAGTACTGCCCATTAATCCGATGACATCATTTTTAGCTACTGTTTGGCCTTTTTTAACGTTGATTTTATTTAAGTGACCAAACCGAGTTACAAAGCCGTTTTTATGTTTCAGTTCGATAAAGTTACCATAACCACCGTTGCGCCCTGCGCGTAATACAATGCCATCAGCGGGAGCAAATATTTCGGTTTTATGCCAACCAGCTAAATCAACGCCTTTATGATAAGCATGACGATTATTCACTGGATCTTTACGCAGTCCAAAACTACTTGAAATATAGTAATTTGCTGCAGGCAGGGTTTGTGGTAACTCACTGAGTAAATTTTCAAGCTTATTCAACGCCAACAGTTTATCGGCGATGATTAAAAACTCAGTCGGGATCTTTGATTCATCAAATAAATCCAGTGGACCACCTTGTGCGGTTTCTGTCATGTCACCATCAAAATTACGCGCCAAGGCACTATCAAGCCCTGCACCTTTGAGCATAGTTAAAATATCGTGCTGGCGGCGTTCTATTTGTTGCTCAATTTGTAGAAAGCTTTGTAGATAATGAGCGTCGAGCTGTGCAAAGCGTTGTTCAACTGAAAGTAAATTGGCTTGTGTGCTTTCAGGGGAAGGGTCGTCAACGAGCGGCTCATGAAAATCATTTTGTTGTTCTTTTGGGGCGATATTTTCAATTGTTGCAGCATCTTCTAGTGGATTGCTCATCGACTCAGGTAAAGAATCGATCATGCTTTGTAATAAAGCCTGTTTTTGTTCCAATTCAGCAAGTTGTGCGAGTTGTTTTTCGTATTGCTGTTGTTGCTGCTTTTTTTGCTGCTGCCACTGTTGTTGTTTTGATCGTTGGTTTTGTTCAATATCGGAGATTTTGTTGGTTTGTGAATAAATTTGCAGGGTAGATACGCTTAACCAAGCTAAAGCAATTAAAACAACTGCTATAGCTGAAACTTGTAACCAAGGCGCTAATATCACATGTTTAACCTCACCATTTTGGCGGATCAACAGTTGTCTAGCTGGAAATAATTTGTGATAAAAAGACTTAATAAATGCTGACATGGCTTATAAATACTGGCTATTAACCGAGTTAAGATAGCAATCTGAGCTGAAAAAGCCAGTAAAAAATTGTAATTGCATAGAATAAAAAGAAAAAAAGGTACTTATAAAAGCACCTTTGCTATTAACGTTCTGTTAAAAGTAGTGATGATTTAATCACTTAGCAGGAAGAACTGTTCCTTCAACGCTGCCGAAACCGATGCGAGCAAAACCGGCTTTTTCACACCAACCACGCATAATAACGTTGTCACCATCTTCTAAAAAGCTACGTTGCTCACCGTTATTAAGGGTGATTTTTTCTTTACCACCACGAGACAGTTCAAGTAATGACCCTGCTTCTTCGTGAGTCGGACCTGATTGTGTACCTGAGCCTAGCATATCACCTGGCATAAAGTTACAGCCATTTACAGTGTGGTGAGTAACCATTTGCGCGACTGTCCAGTATGAATGCTTGAAACTTGATTTAGAGACTAATGAAGGCGCAGCACCTTGTTCGCGCATTTTAGCGGTCTCAATTTGCACGTCCATTTTTATATCAAAGGCGCCAAGCTCACGGTTTTGGCTTGATTCTAAATAACCTAGTGGCTGAGGGTCATTTTCATCACGAGTCCATGATGTTCTATAAGGTGCTAATGCTTCGGTAGTGACAATCCACGGTGATACGGTTGATGCAAAGTTTTTCGCAAGGAATGGACCTAATGGTTGGTATTCCCATGCCTGTAAATCACGTGCTGACCAGTCATTGAATACACAAAAACCAAATACATGGTTTTCAGCGTTTTCGATAGCAATGGCATCACCTAATTCATTACCTTTACCTAAATAAATGCCTAGCTCTAACTCATAATCTAAACGTTTACACGGACCAAGCGATGGTACTTCAGCGTCTGGCGCTTTAGTTTGACCATTTGGGCGATGAAAGGTTTGACCTGACACATCAATTGATGAAGAACGGCCATGGTAACCAATGGGTACCCATTTATAGTTAGGCAGTAACGGGTTGTCAGGACGGAATAAGCTACCGACTGCTGTTGCATGATAGATAGATGTGTAAAAGTCAGTGTAATCGCCAATACGACATGGTAACGAAAACTCAATGTCTGCTTGGGCAATTAATGCGTCGCTTAACTTAGTTTGTTCAGCGGCGCCTTCGCGTAATGCTTTAGATAATGCTAAACGTAGCGCTGACCAATATCGCTGACCAAGGCCCATAAATTCATTTAATGTTGCTTGGCTTGCTGCTGCTACGGCTGTTTGTGCATCGCCTGAGAAAATAGCTAACTCGTTTACTTTGGCAAGGTCGATAACGTGGTCGCCAATGGCAACGGCACCGCGAAAAGCTTCGTTAGAATTCTTACGACGTACAGCTGCAAATGGTAGGTTTTGGATTGGGAAGTCACAATTTGCAACGTTCGCTGAGGCAACCCAGCTAGTTAAATTTATATCATGGGTTTCGTTAATTAAACTCATTACATTTCCTTTGGTTTAGTCTGTCGCGCTTTACAGTGGATATGGTGATGAATAGCGTGATTTAAACAGTGAAATTCAGATTGTTATTTATAATATTGATGAAACGACAAAAAGCAGCGAAGTACGCTGCTTTTTAAATTTACAATACGGTGCTTATAAAACGCCGCGGCGCTCTTGGTCGCGCTCGATTGATTCAAACAGTGCTTGGAAGTTACCTTCACCAAAACCGCCGTCATCAACGCGCTGGATCATCTCGATAAAGATTGGGCCAAATAAGTTTTTCGAGAAAATTTGCAATAAGTAGCAATTTTCACTTTGGCTATCGACTAAGATCTGATGTTCACGGATCTTTTCTTTATCTTCTGCAACCCAAGGTACACGATCGAAAATTGTATCGTAGTATTCAGGAATAATATCAAGCGTGGCAATGGTTGATTTATCAAGCTTATCTAGTGAGCTTACTAGGTCATCAGTTAAAAATGCTAAATGCTGCACGCCTGGGCCATTGTATTCACCAAGGTATTCATCGATTTGGTTGTTATCGTTGCCTTTACCTTCATTGATTGGAATCGAGAAGGTGCCGCACGGTGATTTAAGTGCATAAGAGATCAAGGCTGTTTTTTGGCCTTTGATATCAAAGTAACGCACTTCAGTAAAACCAAATACGTCTTTATAAAAGTTAGCCCATGTTTCCATAGTGCCTTTATAAACGTTATTAGTTAAATGGTCGATGCGGATAAAGCCTTTATCATCAACAATGTTTTGTTCGCTTAAGTCTTCAAAGTCTTGCTCATAGATTGAACCTTTGTCACCAAATTGCTCAATGAAATAAATTAAGCTGTCACCAATACCGTAAATTGCCGGGTATGGTAGGTCTTTATGAGTTGAATCAGTTGCTGGTTTTGCACCACGCTCTACTGCGGTGTCAAATGCCTGTTGAGCATTCTCAACACGCCAACCCATAGAACAAATTGCAGGACCATGACTTTTTGCAAACTCTGCAGAGAAACCATCACGTTCATTATTTAGTAAAAAGTGAATATCGTTTTGGTTGTAATAAACAATGTCTTTACCTTTAAATGTTTTGAGCTTTGAAAAACCAAAATCGGTAAATACTTTATCCATATAATCTGCATCAGGTGTAGCGTATTCAGTAAACTCGATACCTACCAAACCTAAAGGGTTAGTTACTTCACTCATTATAATTCTCCCGCAATAAACACTGCGTCTTGTTGTGTCTGATGCGCAGATAATTAACCATAACTAGTAAAAGGGGAAGAGCTCAAGGCTATTTAGCCAAATGGTTATTTGTAAATTAAATGGGACGATCATTTTAAAACGAATGAGCATAAATGCTTGGTTTTGATATTTGTATTCAAAGACCTCGTATTAAGTAACTCGGAATTTAATTAACTATTTGATAAATTTGTTTAATTTGTTTTTATTTGAGGAGGAAAGTAATTAAGTAAAGGAACTATTCACTCTTTATTAAATATACGTGTTGTAATGAATTGTTTACGATAGGGCTGTATTTGTTAAAAAACTCACCGTTTTCGCTAAACGAAGATTGATAAGCTCAACGAAATAGGCAGCAGTGGTTACTATCCCAATATAAATAGAGGAATTAAAATCCCCACAAGTATCATAGCTTGTGGGGAGATAATGAACACAGAGTTACGGTTTTTCAGCAACGACTTCAAGCTCTTCAGCTAAAATGTGTTCTTGCGTGTGTGGTTCGTGCTGACCTTCAGCACCGTGCATCCACTTAACGAGCTTATCGCTTAGTAAGTACATGATCACAGCAGAAAGAACAGCAGTAGCGCCTAAACCAATAAAAATGCCTAATGCGTTATCTAGCGCTTCTTCGCCTTCACCTAAGAATGAACCTACGAAACCAGCAATCTTATTCGCAACAGCAGTACATAGGAACCAAATGCCCATTAGCATTGATGCTAAACGCAGTGGTGCTAGTTTACTCACCATTGATAAACCGATAGGCGATAAACATAATTCACCCAAGGTATGGAATAAGTAAAATAATACTAACCACATCATGCTGATCTGTAGTGGCTCACCTTGACCTTGGGTCATAAGTGCTAAAATCATAGTGATAAAGCCAAGCGCTAAGAATATCAACGCAATGGCAAATTTAACTGGAGAATTAGGCTCTCGTTTATCAAGTTTCAACCATACTATGGCAACCATAGGCGCAAAAATAATGATGAAGATTGAGTTTAATGATTGGAACCAAGACGCTGGAATTTCAAAGTTGAACAACATACGGTCTGTGTAATCATTAGCGAATAAATTCATCAAGCCACCGGCTTGCTCAAAACCCATCCAAAATATGATACTAAATACACTCATAGTGAAAATAACTTTTATACGGTCAGTTTCCACTTTTGTGAGCGGCTCTTTGGTATTTGAAGTTGATTGTGATTGCGCTAATTTAGCGGCAGGAACAACACCAATATCACCTAAGTACTTATTACTAAGTACTACTTGCATCGCTACCGAAATTAGCATACCAATACCAGCAACAACGAAGCCATATTGCCAACCCATAGATGCCGCTGCGAAACCCGCAACAAGTGGACCAAGCGCACCACCTAAGTTGATACCCATATAGAATATTGTGAAGGCGCCATCACGACGTTGATCACCTTCTTTATATAAGTCGCCAACCATAGTTGAGATATTAGGTTTAAATAAACCGTTACCCATACATAATAATGCGAGGCCAACATAAAATACGTTTTCTTCTTGGCCGGCTAACATACCGTGGGGGATACCCATAGTAAAATGCCCCGCAGCCATTAGCAAGCCACCGATAATTATGGCTTTTCGTTGACCAAGTACATTATCGGCTAACCAACCACCAAATAATGGAGTGATATAAACTGCCATTGTGAACGTACCATAAAGGCTTAGTGCGTCTGCATTACTCCAACCAAAACCACCGTCTTGGACAATAGCAACAAGATAAAGTACTAAAATGGCACGCATGCCGTAATAACCAAATCGTTCCCACATTTCTGTGCCGAACAACAGAAATAATCCTTTAGGATGACCTAAAAAATCACCTGCTTTAGGTAATGAACTCATATTTACTTCCTAACTCAACGTTAATTATTGCGGCCTTATATTTTTTGCTTTGGTCGTTCATATGCTTTAACACAAGCAGAACGGGTGGCCATGAATATTATTATTAATGCAGCTAAGGTAATGGTTTGCTCATTAAGCTTTTACTTAGAGGGTAAGAGCACACCCTTATCCTAGCTGCAATTGCGGCTAAGTATACATATACGGGCAGTGCAGGGGAAGTGCTTGCGATAGTTAGCTTACTGATGGCTTAGAGCCTTAATTAAGAGGTGGCGCAATGCTCTACAGGACTTAAGGGCAATAAGCACAATGAAAAGACTCTTTCATTATTTTGTCTGGCAGGTAAATAAGATGGTACACAGAATGTGTCCACCGGCAATAAAAGCCGAGTAATAAAATTACTCGGCTTTTAAATAAATATTTATTCACTATGTAGATTAGTTACAGTAGTTACTATCGACAAACGTTAAATCATTAACATGCGAAGGGCCATTCATAACGAATGCCGCCGCCGCAGTATTTTGATCTAACATGTAGATTTTAGCATTCTCACCTTTTACACGTCCTGATACATAAATAGTGCCATCTGCAGCAATCGCGATACCAGATGCTTGATTAATGCCGTGCTCACCAATTAAAGACAACTCCATTGAACCTTGGTCAATAGTATAAAGTGCTTTACCGGTGAGAACGTAAAGAACATTATTATCAGCTGAATAAGCAATATCACCATCAGCAAACGAATCACCTGGAAAAGCCAATTTACCAAGTACAGTTTTATCACCTGTCGTTAGGTCAAAATCGTACATGTATGTTTTGCTTGTGGTACGTAGTGTAGTGCCATCAGCGTTCATCGCAGAGCGGTAAATCGGGTACGAAGTTGCTGATGTAACTAATGCCTGCTTATTCGTAGCAAGATCAAGTGATAAAATTTGCGATGCTTTAGTCGAGCTATTTAATTGTTCCATGAAATATAGAGCACCATTATGTGATGCAATATTTGATGCCGTGTTACTTAAACCTGTTACTTTAGAGTATGTGTTTGTGTCAGTATTAAAAAAGTAAACAAACCCTTCTTCATTTGTACCAAAGTTATTAATGCCGTATAAACCTGATGCACATTGACTAGTTACTTGAACATCATCAATTAATGCACCATATGAATCAGATTTACCTGCGCCGATAAATTTAAGCTCTGTCGATGTAGAGCTCGCTTTTACAGTGTACGTAAACTTTTGCCAGCCTTTGGTGCTTGAATTTAACGTATCGAGTAACTCACCATCCCAATATACTTCTGCCTTATTCGTATCTGCATCGCCATTTACACGTGCTGAATAATAAAAGCTCACTTCATAGTTGTGATCAGCGTCAGTATCCAATGTTTGAAAAACACTATAATTAGCTGTTGAATCTAATTCTAAATACTGACTGCCTTGTTGAGCATTGATGAGGCCAAGTCGATTGGTTTGGATTTCAAACTTAGCATTGTTTGAGCGTTGCCAACCAGATACTTGATTTAATAACCCCCATGTTCCATAAATTGTTGCAGTATTTTCAAAAGAACTATTTGTTACTAGGTTCGTTGATGCTGCTACAAAGCCTGAAGCAATTAATAAAGGTAATGTTGCAAGCTTAAACAATGAGTTTTTCATAGTACTTCTCCTACAAAGTAATCTTCTTTGTTTTTGTTAACATTGTTGTTAACAAGTAATGGTACTATTTTGCTATGTTTTGCGTGTTCGGTCAAATGTTGAGCATGCTTGTTTTTGCAATAATTCACAGCTTTGTTTGCCTTTGTTAAATAATTCATTAGCAAACATTGACTTGCTGCATGTAATTCTTTAAAAAAAATTTTACTTATTTTATAACTAAAATTTCAGTTGAAAATTAAGTTAATACATTCGTTTATGTAGGCATGTCTTAATTAGTAATTAAGGCTTTGTTGGTTTTTGCGGTGTAATTAACTTAGTTGTTATCTTTATTTGAAAATGTTAACCAACCGGGCTTTTGATTGCGATTTAGCTTTCCTAAGACCGTAATAGCTTTTTCAAGAGTTATACGCTGGGTTGCAATATCTTTATAAACTTGGCTGGCAATTTTTTTGCGTTTAACGGCAGCCCCGGCATCTAAAAATGACTCAGCCACTTGTATGGCAAATCTTTTTAATGAGCCTTGTTGTTGGTTATCGGTTTTATTGTTTAGCTGTTGTTGATGTTTATTCAAACGTTCATGAATATGCACAAGCTCAGCTTGGCTGTATTCATTTTGCGCATGATACATTTTTTTTATCTCTAATAACGCATTGCTTAAATAAGCATGTTCAAGCTGACTGAATGTACTGATCAGTGATAGGCGCGTTAAGGTTTTTTTGAACTGTTCAGCTGAGCAATTGCCATCTAAAAGCATACTAATGCTATCGTAAATCTTTTGCCATTTTTGCCAGCCGTAAACATAGCCTAAGCCAGCTCCTTTAATGTTTTGCATACCAATGATTACTTGGTGGCAGTGAGGCCTCGCAAGTGTTGCTAACATCAGCGTTAATTGATCGGGGGTTACCTTGGAGTTAGTAATTAATATGCATTTACTTTTGACTAATTCCAGTAATATTGTTTGTAAATTATGTTGATTCTTTTTTAAATCACTCAACAAAGGCTGCATGTGTTGATAGCTTAAATAGTGATTAAAAACATCTTGCAAACTTATCTGCTGCTGTTCACTTAATGTTTGTGTCTGTTCATTGAGCCAATCAGTAAATTGCTGTGCATTATTTAAGACGGTAAATTCTTTTGCCTGATAGCTACTTTTAAGTGCCTTGTTTATTATTTCGGCAACTGTATCAGCTTTTTTTATACAGTGTAGCTGAGTGCATAACGATTCTAATTCCTGTAAATCGTTATTGCTAATTATTCGCTCAAAGCGCTCAGCAAAAGCGTGTAAGTAATAGCTGTAAAAGCCATCAACATTGGTACCAATGACAACCATTTTATCAAATGGTAAATCTTCAGCGAGAATATGGGCAAACACTTTTGAACGTGCTACACGGTCGTTTCGGTTGTTGATCAAGGCGACGGTTTGTTTGCTAGGATCTTTACTTAGACTAAATAAATCTAAGCGTCGCCAGTTCTCTATGGTCGCTAAGCGTTCATTGGCTGACATACTATTAACGAATGACATGCTGAACTGTGCAAAAGGTACGGGGCTAAAGTGTTGTAAAACACCAATGTCAGGTATTATACGCTGTGCTGTTTCTTTAAATGCAAAGTCTTTTTCTAAGCCAATATATGCGGCCATCTTACATACTAAAGCAATATTATCTGGGTGTTCATCATATGGGTAAAGCGCTCTAATATCAGGAGTTATCTGATAACCATCGCCCCAATGTGCTTGAATTAAGGTACTGTTTTTTTGTGTAGCGTCTTTATCTAAAATAGGGAACATGGTTTGTTCGCTAGTAAACAGCTGACTTTTAGGGCCGATAAAGTTCGTCATTTCTCTAGCCACATCAATACCTGTTGGTCCTAATATATCTTCATGATCAGGATAGGCATTGGTAATGGTTGAAAAGCTATCTTGCATCCACTGCCTGAGTATTTTCACGTAGCGAGGTGTTAAGCCCATGCATTCCCATAAAAAGACATCGGCTTTGACATTTTTAGCAAAATGTAAAACATCACTTTGCTCCCAAATACTGGCTTTATCAAATGGGCGGAATAAAGGCACTTCAAATTGTTCACCATTGGAGCGAGCATAAATAAGGGTAGCTTCACAGCCCGTTGTTTTCGTTATTACTTTTAACGCAAGACTGCTGAACAGCGCGGCTTTTAAGCGTTCAGTGCCAGATTTACCTCGGGTGCCCCAACCACCAATACAGACTGGAATTGCTTGACGGTCGGTTTTTATGCGTCGGCTTATGCGAATATGACGTCCCCAAAAATAGACCATAAAACCAACTACAAAAAAGATAAGCTGACCTATACTGTTTTGATAGATTGAGTAAAGATACTCTTTAAAATTCAGCCAAATATTTACCAGTAATGGAGAAACACTTAGCTTGTTATAAAGCTTACTAATATTTGGCTCTACATCAAACGTACAACCGAGTTGTTCCCCATAGGCTTTAAATTCAAAACTAAAACCGCGCTTATTGAGTGCTGTCAGGTAATTGTTTTGCTCTATTTCGTTACCTTTGCGTTGCGTATCTAAACTATCAATATTAATACTTAGCCAAATATAACTACTAATGCGCTGAAATAATGACTTTGGTGGGGTAACTAATAAAATACCATCTGGCGTATAGGTCTTTGCTGGCTGTTTCAGATTGTCTTGGCTCAGTACTGAGAGTAAGAAATCAGGTAACGGTAAATGTGGCCGCGCTGAGTATTCATCAGTATCAAATAACGGTTCGCCAGGAACATTAGTAGTGCTTATCTCTGCTACGGAGCAACTAGGCACATGCATAAAGGCAGATGGTTTTCGGGCTTTGCTATGATTAAAGCTTTGACGTTTGTCTGTGCTTGGGTTACGCCATTCATGTATAAAACGCCACAACCTAAACGCATAACGATAACCACTGCGGATCTGCCAGGTTAGCTTGTTTTTACTAACATTGTAGCCTTCGCTTTGCTGGGCTTTACGACTGAGTAAGCGACCAAGTAACTCTTCATCTAATGCTTTATCATGCTGGTATAGGGCGGTAGAGTTTGGTAATACTTGCTCTAACTCAGCCATTAAATTTTGATGTTCAAATGCAACTAATTGCTCTGTGGTACGGCTGATAAAACGGCGAATAGCCAGCACCGGCTCGCTCTGCAATCGTTCATTTAAACAATTGATATAAGTTTTGAAAACGCTATTTGGTTGGTTTGTCTCTAATTGTTGATTGAGCATCATACGCGCTGTGAGCTCTAACGTTAAGCGTTTAATGGCAAAGCTTTCATTACCACTTAATAGTTGCCACCAGAGTTTAAATGCAAAGTTGTCAGTATCTAAACGCGGACTACTTAGTTGTTTAACTAACGTAAAGCGCACAGCATCGACGGTTTCTGTTTTTAATCGTTCGGTTAATAAATTTTGTAAAAAGCTGACAGAAAAATTACCTGCTTGCTCTATAACACTTTGCCTGACTCGTGGATAACTGTGTTCGGCTAACTGCATTAGCAGGTGTTCACATAAGTGACTCAATGTGCTTTGGCTAGTTAAAATTTTTGGTAATGCGGCTAAAATAAATAGCCGTTGCTCAGCATTAAGTTGGCACTCATCAGTATGTAGGATCAACTGCTGGATAAATGCGCGAATGTAGGTTGGCCGTTGATGGATCAAAATTTCTAATATATCTAAACGGGCTAAATATGGTGTTTTCACTTCTTCTAATGCTAATACTAAGGTTTCAATTAAATTTGCACTTAGCTCTGGATCGCCATCATGGTTATGCATCAGTTGTACTTGATTCGCCAGGGCACGGTATAGCGCATTTCTTACATGTTCATTATCGGTCTTGGTTAATAATTGTAAAAAGAAGCTCTCTAAGTCCAGAGTTTGCCACGCTTTTTCTATATCGTTAGAAGATTTTTTTAAATAGCGATTACTTAAGTCGCCAAGCTTGCCAATTAAAAACTTAAGAGTTTGTTCAATATCAGCGACTATATCTTGGTAACGGTTGATCACTGCGCCTTCGTCAAACCAACGATTAAAGGCAAGTTTATCTTGGCGTAGTTGTTCAGACGTGGCGCCTAGTTGCTGAGCGTAATCTAAAATATGGAATTCACGTTCGGCGCTGATTTCTGCATGACTGAGTCTTTCAATAAAAAGCAGATAACTGGCATCCAACTTTTGTAAACTTTGCTGTTTATGCTCTACACGATGACGTAAAAAAGCAATTGCTTGGCGCAATAGCCAAATATCCTGAACTTCGCCATCGGGCATATTTTGCAGCAATTCCCACTGCGCAAGTTCATCAACAAGTTGACGGTATTTTTGGCGATAAAGGTCCAGCCAAAAATTAGCAATATCAGCAAACAATAGATGTTCTAAGCGATCTTTTAATTCGCTAGAGGGAGTAACTTTCTTGGTGCTTGCCATATTAATTCTGCTCTAAAAAGTGATTGAGTTGCAGTGACTCAAAAATAATTTCGTCGTGAGAGAAAACACCCAAACCGGTGCCAGCTATATTGCCAGTCGAAAACTCAAGGCTGATGTTATGGTCATTTCTAAACCAATCTTGATCCCAACGTACTTTGATCCACCCTTGTGAAAAGTTACCTAATGGCAGCTGTTTTCGCCAACCGACACTGGTGATGTATTGCCATGTGCTATTAGGGCGATGTTTATCAGCAAACTTATAGTAACTGGTTAATCCGGCTTGGAAGATTTGCCCTTGATAATATTGATGCCAAGATGCGCCAAAACGCAAAATATCTAGGCTTGTCCAATCGGCATTGGACGTGCTGCCAGCGAGAAAATTAAAGTAACTATCAACCCACGGTTGATAGCGATATTGGTATTCGCCTCGCCAACCATGAGGGTGATCTTCGCGATAAAAATTATAAATGTCTGAATTGAGTTTAGGATCAAATAAAAAATCTTCAATATTAGCACTGCTGTAGCTGTAGAACGGACTTATTTGCCATTGATGACGATGACTTTCATCAATGCGCCAGATCTGACCAACCTGCACATAGGTATTAAATGCATATTGGTTATCAGTGCCTGCTTGGCTTGGTTGCCATGTGGTTTGCAAGGCGCTGTCGACGTACCAAGGACTGTCATGATCTTGCCAAGAATGATAGCCATCAATCGAAAATAGTTCGCTATCTTGTTTGCTCAAAGAGTAAGTAAGATCAAGACGATACCAATTCTCATCGTCACTTAATCGAAACCTAGCACCTACATCCATGCTATGACGAATAGGGACGTTTTCGCTAGATTCAAAAATACCTCGGCGGTCATAATTAATAAATGCTTGCCAGCTTAAGTCGTCTGGATGAAACTGTGCGACCTCAGTTTGCAGGGCACGCTGAGCAACGGGCAGTTGGTAAATTACGGTGTTTGCTAAGCTGTTTTGCTCGGCTTCAAAATTAGAGATTTTATGATTGCTTTCACTCAATTGCCAAGTATATAAGCGAACGTGCTTGATGGTGTCGGTGCTGACTTCTATTTTACCTGCTGGGTGGAAAAAGCTGCGTTCAAGGCGTTGTTTAAATTCACCAGCAATACTGCTTGGGAGCATTTGCTCGAGCTTAACTAAGCGATCGGCTGGTAATTGTGCGATTAAATGCTGCTCTGGCAGAACTGTGTAAAATAACAAGTTATTGCTAAGCGGTAAGTCATACCAGCGACTATTACGATACTCTTGTGCGCTGATTGTCATCATTTGTGATAAATAAGGATTAAGCCATTGCAATGAGAGTACATTATTAGTTAGCTCAGTTTTATTAAAGCCAAATACAGCTGGTTTATCAGATTGTATAGACCAAACTTTTTCTGATGTGGCTAATTTTATTGCAACGTTCGCGACATTCCCTTGGGATAAGTCAGCCACTGCCGATAACTCTGCAACCGAAAAATGAAAGTTTAAACGAATTTGTTCTGAGCGGGTTTGGCTCAAGTCAATATGTAAATCATGATGTGGGCGTAAGGCTAATCCTTGCGTAAAACCGTCTTGGCTACTGGTACGCAGCAATTGGTCGCTATAGCTACTCTCATCTTGAGAATCCACTTCAATGAGTTGCGTGCCAGCAAAGTCAGTATAGTCTTGTAGAGGAACCCACTGGCCATAACTTTGTATACGTGAAAATAACTGCGTGAGTTGTGGAGGTAAGCTCAGGGCATTTACTTTCGCTAAAACTTGCGTGTACTCATTGATGGTTAGCGTTTTATCCGCCAACTTAAATAAGGTGTTATTCAATAACGTCTGCATGTTGATATCGGTGTCATATAGCAACGCCATAAATGGTGTTTGCCAAAAATAGCGGGTTGCCATATTTTGATAATGATACGTCGTCGTCAATGGCTGCGAGAGTATTTTATAGGAAATAAATGTTTGTTGATCACTGTATAAGCGAACTGACTCACCCGCTTGTAATGTGAACAACGCGTCGCTGGAGATCGATAGTGGTTGAGCATCACTTCGCAATAGGGTTTGCGAGTTAATATCAGAGAAAATTGGTAGTACAGTGTGTTGTACTGATTTTGATGATTGCGCTGTCTGTTGCGCAAACAACCAACTCATTTTATATTGACCATTTTGAACACTAGTACTGCGCGCTCTTAGGGCAATCATGAGCGGTTGACTTTGTGCTTTGAATGTTACTTTTTGACCTTTATTAACCACTAGTGCTTGTATTAATCCGGTTGGGCTGGCAAGTGTTTGTGTGCCTGGGTAATTAAGTTCGTAGTTGGGCTGTTGAATATCTGCTTTGCTGTAATTGCGCCAATTTAATTTTGCAAAGCTTGTTTGCAGTGCAGTTTGGTCAGGTAAGTCATGACTTAACCATAATGCGAGTAGGTTTTTTTGTTGTTTGATTGCAAGCGCAATCAAAATGTTCCTACATGGTGCTAATAAATCTAAAGCATCGGCACATAAACCTTGCAGTTTATAGTCTTGCTCTAATGCTTGATATTGTTGTATCAACTGATTGCCAGCATAGGATTTGATAGCCACTTCTTGGCTGCTTTTGTAGAGCCCTTCAAGGTAGCTTTTGGCTAAAGAAGTGCGCCCTAGCGCCGTCAACACAGTGAGACGCAATTGCCACGCTTTAATTACAATATCTGTATTGGGCACATTGACTAATTTTTTAATTATTTGCAGTGCCTGAAGTGGCTGCTCTGCCATTAAATACTCAGCTTCACCGAGTTGATGTTGCCAATGTAGAGTATCTGTGGAAGTTATTGCCGCAGTTTTTGTTATCTGTGGTTTATAAGGGATCAGTGCGGCAGTAAACTCATCACCGATTTGGCTAATTTGTTGAGCCAATAAGTTATGAATAAGCTTACTTTTTTCTTTTAGCGTACCTGCTTGTGCAAAGAGCAATTCATTATTTGGTAAATCTAGTAATTGATCACTTTGCAGTACGTATTCAATTGGTTGGCGCTGTTGCTGAAGATTCTGAATGCTTAATTGAGTTGTTGTTAAAGGCACGTTTAACTCAAAGGCGGCAAAACTTTCGCTTTTTAGCAAGGTTAAATGCCATTTCAAGTTACCACTGCGAACTAACAATTGGCTATCGACATTGCTGCGCGCATACAGTGTTATCGTCGTTCTCACTCGCTGTTTATTATTTAGAGAAAATTGATGCTGTTGCGGGCCTAATTGATGTATTTGCGCATAGTGCTCTGATAGTACCGGGTAGCCAGTGTTATCAACCATCCGCAGTCCACTAAAGCTATCAAACTGCTTAAATTGACTATTAAAGTACGCTTTATCTTGCGACTTCGGAACAAGAAAATCGCGAGATGAAATCGTGCTAAGTAAATCTTGATAACGACGTTGCGAAAGTAATTCACCGCTTTGATAAGGTGTATTGTTTAGCTGTGATAAGTCGTGTTGCGAGTAGATAGCACGCAGCGTGCTGTCTAAATTATTAACCCAATATGGTTGAAACAAACGTTCTTGTTGCTTATCCATTGCTTGATCATCAAAAATTGCTCTGTGATTTTGCTCAAGTTTAATATAAGCGTCTGTTTCACTACGTATAGTTAGGTATTCACCTTTATCTATTGCTAAGTAATCGGTATTGGCCAAACCAATGTGTTGGTCACTATACTCACTGGCGCGACTGGCAATAACACCGATCACACTGATCGGTTGCTCATTTACATAGGTATAGACTTTGCCGTTAATATCTTTATTTAGTAAATCTTTGCGCACAGTTAGTTTTAATTTTTTAGCGTGTTGAAAGTACAGTTTTACTTTTTCGCCCGCTTTAAAGTGATAATAATGCTCAATATTTTGACCATATTGTAAACGGGTTACCGCTCGTGGTAGCTTTACGGCGCGACGGAAACTATCACGGTGACGGTTTGTTTCACCGACCATTGCCGTTAAGGTTGCACCTTCATCAAGGTGATTGGTGATTTTTAAAATGCGGTTATATGATGCAATGGGTAACTGACACTTTGCTTGTTCACAGATAAAATCGCGACTCACATTGAGTCTCTGCTGGGCAAGGTGGCTGATCCCCGAGCTGTAAATAAACGAATTAAACGTTGTACTATCCAGCTCCAGCCATTGACCTTTTGCCAGCCAAAGATAACGACTTTGTTTAGCTTCAAAATACATCGCTTGCTGAGATTTATCTAAATGCACGTGAGGTGTCACATTTAGCCACATAGGCGAACTTAAAATATTGTCATTACTGGCTAAGCCGTGTGGGCTCAGAGTAAGCAATAGGCTGAAAATAATAGCAGTTATAGCGTAATGCATATTTTAAATTGACTCATCAAAGTAGGATGTTGAACAAGTTGCGCGCGTAATGTATCACTTAATTCAATATGGAAAAATTCGCCATTACTTGGCAGAATTTTATTTAAAATATTCTTTGTGCCGCCAAGCTCTGTAACTTCTAACGGATATACATAACTGACAAGTTGTAATTTGTCAGTTAAACACTGGCTTATTTGCTGTAATTTAGCTGTAGCTGGCTTGGCACCATGACTGATTATTACATCACTATTACGTGCTTTTTTAGTGTGTCGTTTTTTTGGGTCAAAGCCGTGAATCTGATAAATAACAAATTGATCGACGGTATTGGCGTAGCTTTGAATGAACGCATTGGTAACACTGTGGTGGTATTTACCTAGATCACTTTTTTGTCCATCAGCTGCAAGTGTATTGCGATGTATGGTATTGGCTAAGAAAACCTGACAATCAGTGAATAGAGCCATTGCAATAAAGTAGCTGTGCTTGTCAAAATAGCGGTGCGGGGCATAGGCAATGCACTGACTGCCACTCGATTGGTATTTTATTTCTCCTGCTATAACGTGTTCATCTTTCGCAGCTAAAGTTAACGATGATGTCAGTGCTTTTCCTTGTGCCAAGTTTTTTTGCGTGCTTAGCCATTGTGCGAGCTGGGCTTTTGTAACCGCATAGGTATCACTTAGTGGTGTTGAACTTGCGTAATTTGCGCAAGTTAATAACAGTAATATTATCGCAAGTAACGGCTTAGCGGGCATCATCATTCCACCACCTTATTTTCACTTCTTCGTTAGCGTATTCTTCTAAGACTGTGATCCAGACGGTTTTATTACTTGTTATAGTTAAACTGTTGAGTGCACGAACATCAGCATTGAGCTGTTGAGTAATTGTCGGGTAAGCAAATAGTTGACTGTCTTTTGGGTGGATCAAAAAGGCATCACTTAAGCGGCTCGGCTGAAGCCCATATCGCTTGTTTGCAATACTATAATCATGAGTTAAGCCACGTTGGTATTTAGCACGTTGAGCAATATCGAGGATAATGCTCTGCCCAGCATGATGGCTATACGCTTTTAATACCACACTGTATGGGCGTTGCGTTGGATATGCTAATTTTAGTGGCGTATTTGCAGTAAGTTTATACAGTCGTTGTTTGAGCCACGGGCGTTGCCCTTGCCAGTTTTGATAAATATGTTGGGCATTTTTTTCAATATTTGCCAGTTGTTCAAAGTCAGTGTTTGTTAAATTTACTTCTCTGGCTGTTTTGTTGCTTAGTTGATAAACCACACTGGCTGGATCTGTACTTGGCGCATTAGCCGTTGCTTGCAGCAGTTGCTTATTTTGCAATGGTGCAAAATTAAAAGGGCTGGGCTCAGTAACTGGGGTAAAATATTTTGTTGGGCTATTGACCAATGCGACATTAGAGATCGGTAATTGTTTAAACAGTTCTCTTGATTGATAGAAACTGTCTTTAATTAGGATCTCTGGTGGCTCTTGGAAAACTCGAATATTGACGTAACGATCTTGTTCAGTAAAGTCGTAATGGTTATCAGCTTGTTGCTCATACCAAGCGGCAATATCATGGAAGTTTGGATCTTCAATACAGTGTGTATGGCATACCGTACGTTGATAGTTAAACTGGCTATTACGTGATTTGACACGCACAAGAGTCGGTTGCTCAGTTGTAATTGCCAATGCCGCAGCACGTTCGTTTAGACGTAAATAAAAGCTATTTGCTTTAGGGATTTTTTCTCGTTGTGTGGAATCTAGAATAACTCGATCAAATTCAGATAATTCATCGTTATAAGAAATAGTAAAGGTATCAATAGGCTGATTATTTTGATCATAAACAATCACAGTCGCATGACCTCGACTAGATGATCTGAGATCGATGTTAATATCGCTACTTCCTTCAAACGTGAAGCGAGCAGTTAATAAGTTACTTATTTGATAGTAACCATCTTGTGCGGTCGTTAACGGTTGTAGTGAGCTAAAAGACCAATTACTTAACAGTGGCTCGGTGCTGCATATGGTTACTAAGCCAATATCTAATGGTTCGGTAATAAAGCTCAGTGGCTGCGCTGTATTTGCGTGATAAAGCACAGTATGTGGTGCAGTAAACTGACTTAAATCATACCAAGTTAAATTGATTTCAGCTGATTTGTCCAGACTGAAAATAAGCGAATCTGGCTGTTTTAGTTCAATGCTCGCACACAGTGCCGCATCGGTGTAATAGTCATTTAAATTAAGTTGTTGCTGCGAAAAGTCATAAGTAACAACATTGTAGGGCAGTGTTTCATATAAAATGTCGGCTTTAAAATCGATCCCAGGAATACCTTGTGGAGCAAGTTTTAGCCATGAATAGGTAACTGCATTGTTTATTTCAGTGGTTGATAGCGCATTACCCCCAATACTGTGATATGCGCTGCTTCGTTCTCTTCTCTCTAATGGTAACTTGAGCCACGCGCTGTATTGATCATCATTATCGTTATGTGTTTTTGCATGGACTCGCACTACCACCCCCATAACTTGGCTATCTTCGCTAATTAACTTTAATGATACGCTGGTAACGTTCTTTAATTGTTCTGGGCTAAGATAAAAAGATTGCCCAGATGAGACCAGTAAAGCGTGGCGATTTTCAATAATTTGCTTTATTTGTTGCTCATTGTCGGTTGGTGTTAGTTTTGACGCATGGTGATAGATATGACTACTAATTACTTGTTTTTTTTCATTTAAGAATGCGTATTCAATGGCATAGTTTATCGGTTTATCTAAATCCTGTGGTTCAGAAAATATCGCATTTGATAATACTCGGATCGAGTGTGTTCTAGTGCTAGAAAACGAAAAAATCAATGGTTTTTCAGTGCTTAGCCATTGAACGTTAGAGCGAGTTTCTTCACCTGAACGGCTAGTTATGGGTTCAGCTGACTGTATCCACAGATAAAAATTAAACAGCGTAACACTGAGTCCAGCAAGTAATAGGATCAATATGAGTATTTTTAAGAGTCGTTTAATAAATAGCATACGATCCCTCAATCATCATTGTGTTAAAACGGTTTTGGTCAGTGAGACGGTTTGTTATCGGATTAAAAATTGCCAACAGCTTACCTTTTTGTCTGATCGCGAGGGCATACTCTTGGCGGCCTTCAAACTCAATTGTTTGTAATTCACAGTTAGCGAATGGCTTACATAGTTGTGCCAGTGCCGTTAAGCGTTGCGTGCTGGCATAATGTTCAATCGTTTTTAAAAAATGAGTTTGCTGTTGTGGACTTACAGCTTGCCAATTGGCAGGCGATAATGTGGTTATATTCATTATTTTAATTGTTGGTTGCGCTGAAATCGCGAGCAAGCGTTGTAAAAGACTTTGCTGGTTAACAGAAAATTGCTGTTTAAAATCTGATGCAAGCCATAGGGTTGCAAGTTCGCTGTGGGGAGCAAATATTTGATAGCCAGATTGCGGCGACGTACCAAGCTCTAAACCTCTTGTCGCGGTTTGGCCTTGCACAACGTGGTGATTAACGGCCAAATCTTGCAAACTGTGATTAAGTGTTTGTAAAAGATGCTGGTGGGCGTTATTTGATTGCGTATATTCAAAAGCCAGGGCGGTGGGTCTGAGCCATGATGGTGCACTGTGACTACGAATTTGTAAGTTTAAAATGGCATTATTTTGTGCAAACCGTAAATAGCTTTGATGAACCACATTAAATAATGAATCAACGTTATTGGGTAATAATACATTCGCTTGTGGATGCGCATACGGATGGGCTCCGGCGATCAGTAAATGCTCTGCTTGGCTATTGACAAATAGTTCAGTGGCAAACTTTAAAGTATTACTTTCAAATAATGGTCGCGGTACTTCAATATTAAGTTGGGTACTCGATGTCAGATTGATGACATAGAAACCTTGACCATAGGCTTTTGCTGCCCCATCTACGTAAGGGGCGATAAGTAAAAAGCGGCCTTGTTTGTTATTGAGTAATGTTAGCTGATAACCCATTAGCCTGGCTGTGGCATTAATTTGGTTTAGTTGATTAATGATATTTTCATCTACATCTTGATCTGTCAGCTTGGTTTTTAAACGATATAGAGGGTGTAATATTTCAAATTCCCACAAGGCGGCTTGATTTGCCGTTAATGGTTTATAAGCCCCACTGCCTTTAGCGGTAATGTTGTCAGCAAATAGAGCTACCACTTCATTCAGGCTCTGCGTTGCATAGCTAATTGCGTCGTCCTCGTTATTACTTTCATCACGAGACATGTTAGCTAATAACGTAGTGTAGTTCTCACTATTTAAAAACACTTCAAACAGCTGGCCATTAAAATTTGCTGCTGGTAAAGAGCTATTGGTTGCTTGACCAAAAAAAGTCTCTTGATGTCCTAACAGCTGTTGGATCAAACGTTGGCTGAGTGAGCTTGGTAACTGATTGTAAATCCAATACTGACTTGTTGCGCCGACAGGGGTTTTGATTAACAAACGATTTGTGCGATTGTTAACTTCCCGTACTTGAAATAGTTGCTCAAGCCCCAGAGCTTCAATAAAAGCTAAATAATAAGGACTTTGTTTATTATTATGAGTTAATTCTGTCGTTGGTGTAGCACTTGTACCAAATACTAAGGCGCGACTGTCAAAGTGTGAAAATATAAGCCCCGCAGAGTCGCTCGCTAAACTTTCTGAAGTGGGAAATGGTACCGTGACTATGAAATCTGTGCTTGGTTTTCGGGAAATAACAAATAACCCGCGTTGCGAGGTTTTTCTAGCATCACGAATGTAAATATACCTATCATCAAATTGCAATTGAAAATCAAGTTTAGCTAAGCGCTGTTTATTCAGCAGTAAGTTTTCTATTGAATTAGGGGCTTTATTAATTTCATAAATCGCTTGTTTAAAGTTATTTTTGTCCTGACTAGCTTGATAACTGCTGATGTCTAGTTGTCCTTTATTGCTCGTATAAAGGTAGCTTTTATATTCACTGATCTGTTGACCAAGAGCGCTGACTTTGTTTGTGCTTTGCAATTCTTTAATGTCAGTTGTAACAAATAAAGAAGGGATAAACATGATAATAAAGCCGATCACAATGGCTAACGCACCGCCTAGGATTGAAGTTTGAAAGGTGGCTCGGATCACTAAGCCTAGTGCGCTTTTTTGATATATTTTTAATGCTAAAAGCGTCGACAGCATATAACCAAAAGCAAAGGTATCAGTAACTTTTATTTCAGGGTAGTAGTGCACCACAAAATAATTTAAAAATAACTTATAGATAAAACCGATATTGAAGAAAAATAGCAATAATCTTGCACCTTCAATATTGGCATTACGTAACCGCGTAAAGTTTAATAGCGAAGCACCAATGATCAGTATAATGGCAGTTTCTGCAAAGGATGTGAGCAATTTAGTTGGCTGCATAAGCTGCAGCGCCAATAATGCGGGCAGCATAATACCATTAAATTCCCAGCCATATTTAATATTGGCACGCGACGCAATAAACGCAGTGATCACCAAAATAATATAGGCTTTTGGCGCCGCTATAATCGATGCGGCAACCGCTTCATACATAATTGCTAAATTGGCGATGCTAAAGTTAGTCATTGGCATGAGTGCAAAACGAACTAATAAGAAAGTAATTAGTAGCTGAACAATGGTGACTTTCATGCCGTACTTAAAGCCACCATTCCACATCACGTTGGCAGTGAGGGCGATAATAACTAACCCCAGGGAATAAAGCTGTGATGAATAATCAAAGGTTATATCCCAACCGCTGAGCACGTTAGCAATCAATGGCCAAAATAACGTATCCATGACAACACGTACAAGAATACTTATGAGTATGATGGCAAAAAAGCGGTCACGACCAAACATCTCGGCGTAGCCAAACTTGTGCATTATGTATTTGGCGCTAAAGAGCATTAGGCCATATACGACCACCGCTTCAATTAAGATAACAACGGCTGAGGTTGGGCTAACGATAAGTAATGGCACTAAATAACCAGGCACAACAAGCCCAGTAAGCGGAAAACCAAATCGTAAATTTAACAAACAAACAACAGTAATGCCTATCCATACAGTGGTGATAACCGATTGCCCTAAGCCACCACCCGATGGGAATAACTGCAAGATAAAGTCGCCCACTAGTTAGAAGGCTCCATCAAGTTGTGTGCATAAAACTGCTGTTGCTTAGATAATGAATCACACAGTTGTTTGCTGTTGGGCATTTGCTCAATAAAAAACGCAATATCAATAAACTCAAATAAAATACCTGAAACCTGAAATGGCTCGCCAGATGCGTTTTGTAGATGACTTGTATCTATTGCTCGAACATTGAGTATGTAGGTATTTTCATCAAGCTTAGCTTGAAGATAAATATCGCCTTTTTGCAAGGTCATAAAGCGTAATTTACCTTTCGCAGTTTCAGTATCTAAATCAGTAACTAAGCAGAGCAAATCTAATGCAGTCAAATCAAAAATAGAGAACCGATGTTGTGCAGCTAGTTTTTCTAATGATTTGTTTATTTGCACTACTTGGCCAAATAAATTAAATAATATGGTCGCAGAGCGAATATTATTAAAAACATGCTCTAAGGTCGTTAGCTTTTGTTCCATTTCCGCTATCGACGTTTTCACTTGCTGACTGAGCGGCTCTTGTAATTTCAATGTGAGTAGTTGAGATAGGGCGCTATCATTAGCATTATTTTGAGCTTCAATAATACGATAATGGAACAGTAGTTCACCCACTTGTCCGGCAAAAGTATTCACATTGCGCTCAAATGCTTGTTGGTTAAATTGTGCATCAGGCATTACTGTCATTGCCCAAAAGCCACGCACATCACCAGCATAGATCAATGGCACGATATATTGCAGCTCACCGTCGCTTAGCTCATTAAAAAACGGGCTTAAAATAGGTACTACAGCAAATTCTTTTAAAGCATCTGAATATGGCGCGCGCTTATAATCGCGACGCATTTCTTTAATATCGCTAAGGTGACAATTGACGGCTCTTATTTCAGTTAGTCGGTGATCGCCTTCTTTGCGCGCTAAAAATATCGATTTATTCAAAGCAAGCTGTTGAGTTACCAAGCGAATAATGGCATCCCAAGGCGAGCTTTGAGAAATAAATGACTTTGGTAAATAGCGCCCAGCCATTTTTTGTTGAATATTCCCGACTAGGTTCGTGAGCTCTCTGTCTTCGTTGAGTTTTCTAACCAGTATTACCCACGCTAGCGTGATAAAGGTAAAAATGGTCATCTGGCCAACGGGTAAAAATAAATGTTGAAACACTAAAGCAAAATATCCTAGGCCAAACCAACAGACACTTGTTAGTACTGCAATGGCTATACTATAACTAATTGATAATTTTTGAAAAGCGAACAGTAGTAGTAAAGAAATACTCAGCAGCAGCAGGGTGCTTTGCCATAGCGTCAGTAGCGATATACTACTTTGCTTATCAAGTGTATCGGCAATATAAGCCGTAAGTAATAAATAGTTTGATGTTTGTGTTAATTTAGGCGCATTAAGTCTTACCCCCAAGCCTGCATTGTGTTGACCGAGAATAATGATTTTGTTTTGTAACTGGCTGGCCATAATATCCATTGTTATCAGCCGCTCAGCTGAAAACTTTGGTAGTGCAGAGGGGGCTAAAGCAAAGTTAAGCAATACACTTTTACTACTATCAAGGTCGCTAAACAGTGCTGGCCAAATTGCCTGGCATGGGCTGTCAGTCACAGCGGCTAATTCAACATTGTAGCCTGACCAATCATTTATATGTGGTAGGCAGTAGTCATTTTTAGGATGTGGGTAAAAAACAGAGTTTTGTGGCATGCCCGTTAAGGTTTTATTTACTGTTAGTTGTTCATTAGCAAAAACTAATATTGCTTTTGGCTGGTAGCTTAATAATTGGTGTACTAGTTCATTATGTTCGCGACTTAAATGCTCACTTTCAATGATCACAACATTACTTTGCTGGCTTTGGGTAAGATTTGCTAAACGGCTATAGAAAAAGGCATTTGATGAATTAAACAGTGATAATGAATTTGAGATCACCACCATGATGAATAGGCAAATAGTAAGCCAAAAATCACGTTGGCGTTTAAGTAAAAAAAATTGTTGTTTAAAAGCCACGATTAGCTCCAAATAGAATAGAGATTAATTAAAGGTGCTATACGTTAGTTTAAACGTAACAGAAGACTTTGCATTTAAACGTAAAAAGTCAAATCCATGGATTTTATCCGTGCGCCACATCGCATCAGTAAAGTTTACTTTTTGTTGCCATGAAATCATTGCCATATCATCTAAGGCTAAGTTTGCTTCGTTACTATTGGGCGAAAAATGACGCAAGGTAACTTTAATTCCGCGCGGTGGTAACTGGTCAGGGCCAAGTGTTAGTTCATCTGAAGGCAGTGAAAAGTCATAGCTTAATGCTTGCCAGTCATGGCTGCCAGCAGGTTCAATATCGACTAATTGAGTAGAAAATTCAAGGCCATCCTCGGCGGTGGTGTAAACTATTTTAGCGTCTAGCTTTCCGGCGTTTTCAGCTTTACTGTAACCAAATAAGCTAAACTCCTTAAAGACATCAATTGAGCCATCATCATTAGGTAATTCCATCGCACGGATGGTTTGTCGAAATGGCAGCAGTGACGGTGTATTGTCAAACTGGGTACGAGCAGAGCATAAGCCTTGCGCACCTGAACGAGCACCACTTAAACAAGGCGTTACGCTGTCGCCGGTGTGATCCCAACGAGCAACTTCTAATTGTTCATCATCGTTATCCCAATCTTCAAAATCACCGAAAATCATTAAATCACGGCCTAAAGTGATATCACTTGGCGATCCGTTAATAATTTCAAGTTTAGATAAAAATGCTTTTGTTGATGGAGCAAAGTTGCGTAAATCTAGAATGCTTTGATTTGGGGTAACTGTAACTGTTTCCGTGTGCTGAGAAACAGTCGCTTGATCTGGACTGAAAAATACATCGGCATAGCCATTTCGTGGGATCAAGGTAATGTTATTATCAGAAAACTCAGCCAGACGTCGTAATAAATAATCACTCAAAAAACCATTGGTAAATTTAGGCTGATATCCTTCAACATAAATAGGGTAAGCAAAAGCCCGCTTCGTCATAGGAGATGCATCTTTGTCTACATTTACTAACACCGCAACGCCAAGCAGCGTTTCTAAGCGGTCTTGGTCAAACACAAAATTGCCTAAGCCTAAAATGGCAGGTACATCATTAAAAACTGCAAAGCCTTGGGCAATATGCGGATGATGGGCAACTAATAAATTGGTTTGTTGTTTGGATAAAGAATTAAACCTGCCTTTAATGTAACCGCTGGGTTGATAAGTGTATTCATCACCACCATGCATTTGGGCAATGACATAATCACTATTTTGCACTGCATCATTAAGATAGTTGGAGACTAATTCTGTTTCTGTTAAATCTGCGGCACCGCCTTTTGTGGCACCGGTAACATAGGTAATTGCATGTTCTTTACCTGTAATGGAGGTCGCTGAAAAAAGCCCTAACGTGAGTGTTCCCACATTCATGAACTTTGCTTGGTAAGCACTGGCGATGTTTTTCCCTGCGCCACTGTGAGCAAGGCCTGCGATATCAACTTCAAGCAAAGTATCATTGAGGCCATCTTCTAAAAAATCATACACATGATTATTTCCTAGTGCGACGTAATCAATACCAATGGCTTTGATCCCATCCAGCGTTTCAGGTAATGAAAAAAAGCTAAATTCTTTTGTTGGATGTGCTGCTTCAGGACTATTTGTTATCGGAGTCTCTAAGTTTACTGATGAAAAATTAGCCGCTTGGAAAAATGGCGCGACAAACTGTGTTAATGCTTGAGCATTTTCACTGGCTGTTGCTGGACGAATAAGTGCCCCTGCGACATCAGGGATCGCAGCCGTCATAGTCGCTAAAGAGGGATCTAAAAAACGTCGTGCAAACATAGTATCACCAGCAAACAGCAGGCTAATCGAATTACTACTTTTAGCTGTTAAGATAAGCTGTTGTTGAGCGTTATTAGCAGTAATTTTGATTGTAGCGACAGCAGGGAAGTAATTTTCATCAGCGATCATTAACCGATGGTTACCTGTTGTAATACCTGAGTAATTAATTTGTCCACTGGCATTTGTTTGATACTGCTGTCCTGCAAACGCAACCGTGATGCCAGCCACATTATTGGCTTGCTCATCGGTTATTGTGATAACACCATTAAATGTTTGTTTTAAATAATCATCACGCAGTTGTGTTTCGCTCTTTTGCGCCTGAGTTTCCCCTGTATCATAAGGGTCTTCAACCTTACAGGCAGTGATAATTAGAGCTAGGCAGATAATAAAAAAGAGTTTACATTTTTTGATTTTCAAATAGGCCTCGTTATCACTGTAGTTACATTTTTTAATACATTTTCATTATATGTTTTTTTTGCGGGAATGATATTAGCCAAATATTTGAATTATTCTATTATCATTCATACTAAATTATAGTCAGTTGCGACAAAAAGTCTTTTTCATAACGGATAATTTCACTTGTCCAAAAATCTTTACAATAGACTATCCTCCATTGTGGAGTTCGCGTATTATTCTTGGCATATAGATTTTCTCTTTTTGAGGGTGAAATGCGTTTAGATATCCATTGTGCAGACCGTATCGGTATTGCTCAAGAAATACTCAATATTTTAGTCAACTACCGCGTTGATTTAAAAGGTATTGAAGTTGATTCAATTAACTGTCGTATGTATGTGAGTTTTCCACCGATTGAATTTGAGCAGTTTCAAAAAATTATGCCTTCAATTCGATTAATTGATGGTGTGCAGGATGTACGTACCACCGCTTTTTTACCTTCTGAGCGCGAGCATAATGAGCTCAACACATTGTTGCGTGCGCTACCTGATGGGGTTATCTCAATTGATGCCAAAGGTTGGGTAAGGCTCTGCAACGATGCTGCATGTAAAGACTTACAGTTGACTGAAAAAGAAGTTATTGGCTCAAATATTAATAATTTATTGAAAGGCTTTAACTTTACCCGTTGGTTAGAAGGCAAAGAAGTACTGGGCCAAACAACTCGGGTTGAGGTGGCAGGAGAGGATTTTATTGCGGATATTTTGCCAATTGCTGTACCACAAGGCAATGAAGGCGATGTATTCGCAGGGGCGGTGATCAACATTAAATCACAAAGCCGCTTAGGTCAGCAGGTAAGTGCGTTTCGACGTTACGGACAAGAGAGTTTTGCGACAATTCATAATTTTAGCACCGCGATGCGTCGTGTGGTTCGTGAAGCGCGTAAAATGGCGCAACTTGAAGCTCCGATACTTATTACAGGTGAAACCGGCACAGGTAAAGAGTTATTGGCTCGTGCTTGCCACTATGCATCTAACCGTTCTGTGAAACCTTTTATCGCTTTATCGTGCGCTTCATTGCCTGATGATGTTGCTGAGTCTGAATTATTTGGTTATGCCGGTTATGAAGAAAATGCAGCGCCAAAACGCGGCGTATTAGAGCAAGCGGATGGTGGCACGGTATTTTTAGATGAAGTGGGTGAAATGTCTACCCAACTTCAAACCAAGTTACTGCGCTTTTTACAAGATGGCACATTTCGAAAAGTTGGCGATGAGAACGAAGTAAAAGTAAATGTACGTATTATCGCCGCCACGCAAAAAGATTTACCCGCGATGGTACAAGAGGGTACGTTTAGAGAAGATTTATACTATAGGATCAATGTACTGACTTTAGAGATTGCTCCACTACGTGATCGTAAAGCGGATGTTGGGCCACTTGCAGAGCATTTCATTCAAAAATATGCGCAGCAAAATGGTCATGCGACGCCAGAGTTATCTGCAGAATGTTTGTCGTTTTTACAAGATTACCCTTGGCCGGGCAATGTCCGCCAATTAGAAAATGCGATATACCGCGCTGTGTCGTTATTAGATGATAACGAGCTGCGTGTTGAGCATTTGCAATTACCTGCATTTACCCATGATTTAGGGTATTTGGAGTCTGATTTTGAGGGCTCGCTCGATCAAGCTGTAAAGCGTTTTGAGGCTACATTATTACGTAAGTTGTACCCTGCTTACCCAAGTTCGAGACAATTGGCTAAGCGTTTAGGGTTAAGTCATACCGCAGTTGCAAATAAGCTACGTGACTACGGCATTAATCGTAAAACGGTAAAAGTGTAAACTGACTTAAATCAACCGTGTTGGGTACTATTGCTTAGTACCCATATCTTTTGTTACACCGTTAATAGCGATAGTACCGATACCCTCTGGGCTGAACTTAATTAAGATACTGATGTTATTACGGGCAAAAAAGTAATCTTTGTTATCTAAACTGATAACATAGCCTCCTTTCACTGCGCCTTTATATTGACGTTTTTCAAGTTTGATCGTGTGTTCGCCAATTTCCCAGCTGAATCCTTCAATAAAGCCATTATTAAATTCTTGCACCCACACTTGTTGCTCGTCTTTTGCTAGAGTAATAGCAATGGAATAGGATTCAGGTAATTGCATATCATAGCTTTTTTTACCTATAGTAAACTTGCTATTTTGTTGCTGCCAAGCAAACCCAAATTGAAACGGCTTTTCAACCCCAGTTGGATAACGTACGTTGCCTTTGCCTAGGTAGTTAAAGTCGGCCATCGCACTGGTACTCATCAGTGCAAATATCATACTTAAATAAGAAACTGATTTTTTCATCATTTTGCTACTATTATTTATAATCAGAGAATTTTAGAGTAGAGCAGAATATTCTCCAATGCAATACGCTATGCTACACTCACAAAACTGTTAACTGGTAAGACCTTTATTGTGAACTTATATTTTCGTCTGTTATTATTATTTTTTAAAATCAAACGTAACCGTGATTATCAATCATTGCTAGAAACTGTAGATATAGATTACAAAGCGCTGCCGAGTGATTGTGATATTAATTTACACCTGACTAACTCTCGTTATTTAGCAATGATGGATTTAGCTCGCACTTGGATGACAGAACGAGTTGGCTTGCTTGACACGATTATGAAAAAACGTTGGTTTCCTATCGTTAACGCCACGGCTATTACTTATATTCGTGATATTAAACCAATGCAACGCTATACCATTAGCACGCGCTTAGTTGGTTGGGATCATAAGTATTTTTATATTGAGCAAAAGTTTCATTCTGAGCGTGGTTTGCATGCGATCGCCTATGTAAGAGGTGTGTTTAAGCGCAAGCGAGGTGTCGTCAGCGTAGAAGAAATGCTAGAGGCGGTAAACTTTGGCGGTGTTGCGCCTATTTTACCAGCGGAAATTATGCACTGGAAAGAAATGTTAGAGCAGAAAAAAATAACAAATCTTCCCAGCTGATTCTACATACCCAGATAAAAGGTCGTTAGGCCTTTTTAGAGTATGTTTAAAAAGCGTATTTAACCCCTAACATGGCAACTACGGGGTCAATTTTGACTGTTGAAGTAAGTGCTTGTTTACCATTGGCATAAACAGTTGCATCGGTTTCAATATCCATGACTGATATCATCGCATGTACGCCCCAGTTTTGATCTAGCATGTAATTAAAGCCCGCTTGCGCAACAAAACCAAATGAGTTATCAAGTTTTACTTCAACGTTATCGGTGCCAAGTACTGTTTTTAGTGCAGTTGATGGTTGCTCATCAAAAAATACTGTGTAGTTAATACCCACACCAACGAATGGGCGAAATGCTGAAGTGCTTTCTAAAAAGTGATATTGAGCGATCAGTGACGGCGGTAATTGCTTAATGTCTGCTATTTTATTGCCAGCTAAACCACCTGCGCCATTAACTTCATGAGAAAAGGGTGTTGCAGCAACCAATTCTAGAACCCACTGATCATTAAACGCGTAGTCAATTGTAATACCCAATTGTGTATCTGAGCTGCCTTTTAATCCCAAGCTCGGGTCTTCATTGATCACTGAACTACTATTGTCAGGGTTAACATTAATAGCACCGACATTAACACTTAAGTTTGCACTGGCGAAAGGAGACACGATTAAAAGTGAGGTGAGTAACGCTGCGCTAAGTTGTTTTTTCATGCTGTTCTCCGAGAACTACTTTTTGAATTAACGCTATTATCAGTCAAACAAAAAATAAAAAACTGTTCTAGATCAAGCTTTATAGCAGGGTATTAAGCGGCGTAGCGTTTATTTGATTTAGATTAAGGTTTACTTAATTGACGTTTAAAACCGATTGACAGCGCACTCTTTTTTATCGCTATTCATCAATAGGTCAGGAAAATAAGTTATAATTGCTGCTTAAAGCAAGGGTATACAATGAACGAAACCAACCATCTTTTTCTGTCTGGATCTATTAGCAAAGCACTGTTAAAACTTGCTGTTCCTATTATTCTTATCAACATCTTACAATCAGCCTATCAATTAACCGATGCGTTTTGGGTTGGTCGCTTAGGAGCGGCACAAGTTGCAGCGGTGTCAGTCAGTATGCCAGTGACTTTTTTAGTGATTGCGATTGGCTCTGGACTTGCGATGGCGGGAGCTATTTTGTCAGCGCAATATATGGGGGCTGGCCAACAAGATAAAGTAAACCATGTGGCCGCGCAAACAGTGTTAATGGTAACTGTGACAGCCATTTGTTTAGGAGTGATCGGTTATTTGCTCTCGCCTTATTTTTTACATTTACTAGGGGTTGAAGATGCCGTTTATAACGATGCTTTAAAATTTATGCATGTGTCATTTGTGGGTGTGGTATTTGTATTTATTTATGCCATGTTTCAAGCCTTAATGCGGGGTATTGGCCAAACCAAGGTGCCACTGATCATTGTTTCCGTAACAGTGCTACTAAATTTTGTACTGGATCCATTATTTATTTTTGGCTATGGCAGCTTTACAGGTCTTGGGGTGATGGGGGCTGCGTTGGCTACATTGGTGACACAAAGTTTGGCAGCCATTGCTGGCATTATTATTTTTCTGCGTGGTCGCCATGGTATTAAGCTAAAATTATCGAGTTTTATTCCTGATTATAGCTATATTAAACAAGCGTTTTTTTTAGGTGCACCAGGCTCTGTGGAGTTGTCAGCGCGTGCATTTGGTTTGATTATCATGTCTTTTTTAGTGGCTAGTTTTGGTACTCAAACCATTGCTTCTTATGGCGTTGGTTCAAATATATTACAGATGGTGATGATCCCTGCTATGGGACTCTCAATGGCTGTGTCGACCTTGGTCGGACAAAACATGGGCGCAGGTAACCCGCAACGAGCAGAGAAAATTACCAAGCTGGCGGCTCTTTGGGGATTATGTGGCTTGTCTTTTATAGGGGCGATTGCGTATATATTTGCACCTTACCTAGTGGCATTTTTTATCCCTGATGATCAAGGCGTGATAGCCAAAGGTGCGCAGTTTATTCGTATAATGTGCTTAACTTGGGGCGGAATAGGCGTGCAATTATGTGTGGTGGCTGCATTTAGAGCATCAGGGAACATGCTAAATGCGATGTTGTTGGCGCTGTTTTCTCAATGTGTAGTACAGTTTCCGGTGGCGTATATTTTGTCAAAACACACTCCCTTAGGCGATCACGGCATTTGGTACTCGTTTGCTGTCACCAATGTGATCGTCGCATCGCTATCGTATCTGTGGTTTTGCCGTGGTCGTTGGCAACAAACAAAATTGACCAAAGATGATAAAGATATCGCTAAAGTCAGCCAAGAGGCATTTATCGAAGATGGGGCACACTAATACCAATCGACTTAAATATTTAACCATTCTAGCGCACTAAATAAAGCGCTAACTGCGTTAGTAATTTTTCATGTACGACTGCATGGATGCAGAGGTAGAGCAATGCAGGAGCAATTGCCGAGAACAACTATATGTCAAAATTTCTGCCTTGTTACCAGTGTATTTTTCTGTCGCTATAAATGGTCAGTAACTTAAAACGATTGGTATAATCCGTGTTTTCATAAAGCGGTCATAAATTCAGGTTGTAATGAATACACTCTCTCTTAATAAGGGTGTTAATTATGACTTTAGCTATCCAATCTCACACCACGAATGAAGCAATCCACACTGATACTGTGGTCAGTTACCTTCAAAAGCTGATCCAATTTAAATCTGTTACGCCACAGCAAGCCGGGGCAATAGACTGGTTAGCAAAGCAGTTAACAGACCTTGGCTTTAACTGTGAACAGTTTACCTTTAATAATGTTACTAACTTAATAGCTAAAGTAAGCTTTGGTGATGGGCCACGCTATGCTTTTTCGGGGCATATTGATGTGGTCCCCGCATCTGGAGGGGCGTGGCGAGCAGAACCATTTTCAGGTGATATTATCGATGGCGCTATTTATGGCAGAGGCGCTGCTGATATGAAAGGGGGCGTTGCCGCCATGTTATGTGCCAGTCGTGCATTACTGGCTAACGTAGCTGCAAAAAAAGGTACTTTTTACTGGTTGATCACCTCTGATGAAGAAGGGGAGGCGGAATATGGTTCACTACTGATTGCAGAGCGTTTAGCGCAACAGGGCATCCAACTTGACGGCTGCATTGTCGGCGAGCCAACCAGTCATTTACATGTTGGTGATACAATCAAAAATGGCCGTCGAGGTGCACTCTCTGCGCGGTTAGTGATCAACGGCAAAGCAGGGCATGTTGCTTATCCAGAAAACACCATCAATGCAGCTCATCTAAGTGCAGAAGTAATCAAGCGCTTGACTAGCATAACTTGGCAGCGTGACGAGCCAAGTTCACATACGAGCTTGCAAGTAACCGGGATTAATATTGCTAATGTTGTCGATAACATGGTGCCAGCACGATGTGAAATGACATTTAATATTCGTTATAGCCATGATTACAAAAGCAGTGACATAAAAAATGAAATTCAATTCGCGTTAGGCGATTTACAAGCTTTGCTGAGTGTGGAATGGGAGCGTCCGTGTGAGCCTTTTTATACCAATCATCAAACGCGTCGCTGTTTATTGACTCAAGTTGAACAAGCTATTTTTAATGTGACAGGCAGCTATCCTTTATTAAGTACCAGTGGCGGAACTTCTGATGGGCGGTTTTTTGCCAATGATTACACCCAAGTGATTGAATGCGGGGTACGAAATAATACCATCCACCAAGTTAACGAGCATGTGCCTATTAATGACTTACTAAAAATTGAGAAAATATATACACAGCTTTTAGAGCAGGTATTTAGCCGTATCAGCTGACTATAACGCAAGGCCATCATTAAACTGTTCATTATAAACAGACAATTTCTGACAATGTCCGACAAGCGCTGAGAGATGTATCGTAAAGGATATGCTAACATTTTTTCAGTAAATTTCGCTATTCGAAATAAAATACTTAGTAATTGATTAATAAAAAATTATTAAAGTAATAAAAGCGTTTAGTGCGGTTTTTAGCGTTGATAAAATTAAACATTATGGAGATTGTTATGAGCACCAGTAATAAAGGATTTAGTATTGCACTGTTGTTTGGTGTGGCAGCTGCTTTGAGTGGATGTGGTGAAAGCACGGATGAATTAGATGATAAATTAACCCATCAAGCAAATATGTCTTTTATAAATTCATTGGATTATATGGCTGACTTTCATGTCAAAAAAAGGAGTATTAGCATCGGCTACAGTGGTTTATTCGATAGTGATAATATCGCTGCGGGCGATGTAGAGGCCAATGCTGTGGGTAGTCGCTATAACTACAGTTATAAAGTAATCAATAACATGATTAACTTGGGAGTTAAAGATAGTATCAATGCGAATAAAGAGGAACGCATAAATACAACCTTGAGTAATAACGACGATTTATGGGTAATTGCTTGGCAATCTTCAGGTAAGCGGGCTTTGTCTGTCATTGATAAAAAACAAAACAATACTGCAGATGTATTTAATGTGCGTTTATTTGCCAACGGCGAGTATGATGTGTCAATTGATGATAAAAAAGTATTAACTACAAAAAAGGGCAGTGTCACAGCGTTCTTAGCGGTGAGTAATTGTGCTAATGGCCTAAAAGTTGCCAATCAGGCTATCGATTTATGTGCGGGTAATTTTGGCGCTTCATATTTATTAGTTGTCGATAGTAATGGTAAACAAGTAATGGCTGAAGAATAACTTTAGATTAAAACTCCTCTGGTTAGTGTGAAATAGTTGCTGAGATAGATGTATTATCCACAGTTCAAGTCTCTCAAAGGCGCTACTCTCATGTTGGAGATATAGCGCCATATCCCCCTAGAACTACCACGCACTAACTACAAATAAGTAGCCTTTGGAACGGATAGTCTTAATTTTTATTGGGTTACGCGCATTATCACCGAGCTTCTTGCGTAACTGACTAATATGATTATCAACACCACGTTCAATTCCATCATAGTGATAACCTTTTATTTGTTCAACAATGTCACTACGTGACAGAATAACTCCTGCATTTTTAGCAAGCAGTAGCAGTAGGTCATATTCGCCGTCTGTGAGCTGGATATGTTGCGTTGCTAAACAGACAGTTCGGTTGTGCGTATTAATGATTAATTGCCCAAACGTTATAGACTCTTTCGTTTGTGGCTTTATGGCGAGTGGATCTGTGGGATGTCCACGTCTTAAAAAAGCTTTAATTTTTGCCAGTAGTAAGCGAGGTTTCACTGGCTTTAGTAAATAATCGTCGGCACCAATTTCAAGCCCTACAACCTGATCAATTTCTTCTTCTCGTGCAGTAAACATCAAAATATAGCCGCTGTATGACTGCCTTACTTCGCGGCATACCGTTAAGCCATCCTTGTTCGGTAACATAACGTCAAGCAGCACCAGAGCTGGCTGCCACTGAAGAATACGGGAGACCGCATGCTCGCCATTTGATTCTATTTCAACCTGATAGCCTTCAATCGTTAAATACTCTTGAATTGACTCAGCGAGCGGTAAATCATCTTCTACCACTAAAATCTTTGTTTTCATTTCTTGTTCTCTATGTGGATTATCGATGTGTGCGTTTGGCAGGCCAATTTAGTATGAAACATGCACCACCTAAGCTGGATGGCTCAACACTCGCGGTTCCTTCATGCCAGCCTAAAATTTGTTTAACGATTGCAAGGCCTAGTCCGGTTCCACCGACTTGCAAATTACGACTTTGATCTTCTCGATAGAATGGTTCAAATACCTTCTCAGCACAGGGTAAAGGAATACCATCACCGTTATCAGCAACACAAATCAGCCAGCCTTTTGCGGTTTGTTCATAGCTTACTTGAATATGGTTTCTTCCATACGCGATGGCATTGCGCATTAAATTACTTAATGCACGGCTCATATAAAACTTATCAATCATTGCATGGCAAACGCCTTGTTCAAGTAAAACAATCTCAGTATCAGGGTTGGCTTCTTGCCAACAGATTAACTCTTGTTTTATCCAATGATTAAGTTCAACGGTTGCAAATGTAAGAGTGGGTATTTCGCGCTCAAATCGAGCATGTGTAAGCATTTCCGACACTAATGAATTTAGTTCATTCAAAGATAATTCAATCCGCTCTAGTTGCCCTAGTTGATAGTCATTGGCTGTACTATTTCTAAGTAATTCAACATTGAATTCAATGCGTGCGATGGGAGTTCGCAATTCATGTGATACAGCATTGATCAGAGTTTTATGAGAAGAGATAAGGCGTTGTATTTTTTCGGCCATGGTATTAAACGTTTTGGACAAGTGGTTTAGATGGCTAAAACGAATTAGCTTAGCGCGAGCATCAAATTTACCTTGTCCAAGTAATATCGCCACTTTATTGAGCGATAACATAGAGCGCCAGCCAGGAATTAACCATATTATAATTGGTATAAGCAGAAAAAAGCCGAATATAAAATAAAAGATACTTAACATGTACACCACTTTGCCCTTTAGTTGAGGGCTAAAAGGGCCAAGTACAATTACTTTATCGCTATTTTTGATGCGCTGTACGGCAATGTCAGCGGGATAGCCAATAAAATCAGAATCCGCAGTTGATATGGTCACAATAGCTCCTGTTTTTAATTGGGCTATTTGTTGCTCTGTGTAAGTTAACTCACTCAATGTCATCAGTGCAACGGGATATGTAAAAGCATCACTGAGCGAATCAATTATCGACGGCCAGCTCTGCTGTGGGTGTTGCATCAGCATATTATTCAGTAGGTAAAAAGAGCCCATCATCCAACGTTGCGCTTCGTTGATCAGATGCTTAGGAACCGTATTGGGTTTTACAATTACTAATAGCTGTTCGTCATCTATTTTTCGATATGCTAAATCTGCTTGCGGATCACCCCAAATTTTATCCTCTGCGAGCCAAGATTGCTGCTCACTTGAAAAATCATTTTGTTGATAGTCTTGTAAAGTAAGTTCAAAGCCAAAATTAGCTTGTATGGTTTGTAAGTAGGCCATTCTCTGGTGTTTAGGTATGGATTGTAATTGTTGTGCAAGAAGATCCGTAGAGCCTGATGTTAAAAACTCTAAAGCCCATTTTTCAGTAGGGTACCGGACGTTACTTTCAAAATGAGGTATCACCAATAATTGAATGCTAACTACCGAAAAAATAATGATAAAAGATAAAAATAGCAGGGACCTTTTCATAGCTGTTCTGTCAACAATTTGTGTACAACCACTTTATCATATCTGCACATAAAAACTACTTTTGATAGCATACAGCGAACGCAAATTCACGTTACGGGTATATACCCAAACCACCTCAAGATGCGAGTTTCAGTTGGAATTAAAAGTGATTTAGGCAAGGCATTGATTGCAAGTAATAGTGGTTCTATTGTTAAAATCAATAACGCAGTATAAATCGCTTTTAAACCAACCCGTTGGGCGTTTCACAGGAACTTACTCCCATCGTTGTTACTTCTTAAAAGGGATTGCCATTGTTGCAAAGTAACGCCTTGATATTAAGCCCCTGTGAAACGCTGAATTCTGCATCTTGAGGTGGCTTGGGTATAGTAAATAAGCTAGATGGCTGGTCGTCCTTATTTTATACACCTTTGCGTTTTTAGTTCTTTCCTAAATATCTTTTTGCTTTGCTTTCTTTTACTTTTTCAAGATCAACAAGCACTAAGCCATCAATACAATTATTGAAATCAGGATCAACACTAAAACTTAAAAACTGTACGCCGCCAGGCTCACATAGTTCGGTGTATTGTTTAAATAAAGTGGGTACTTGGGCACCCATGTTTGCGAGCACATGTTTGAGCTCAACAAAGTCTTCTTTGACATCATCACCGCTAAATAGATTTGCGCATTGTATGAATTGCTGCTCTGTGAGTTTGAACTCATTATTAGGTGTAGCTATAACCTGCTTAGCGCCGTAATAATGCTGATAATAATGAACTAACATGGCTTTGGCAGGTTCTGGCAACGCGTTCGAGACACTGACTGCGCCGTAGAGATAGCGATACTGAGGATAATTTTTCACAAACGCGCCAATCCCATACCATAAATAATCAAGACTTTTACGACCCCAGTATTTAGGTTGTACAAAGCTGCGACCCAGTTCAATACCTGCAGCAAAGTAAGGAGTCATTGCATCACTGTAAGAAAATAAGCTATCAGTATATAAACCTTTGCGGCCGTGTTTATCAATAATGGCTTGAGCACAAGCAAGTCGGTATGCGCCAACCAATTCAAGTTGTGAGCCGTCCCATAAAACCAAGTGCTGATAATCCATATCGTACTTATCAATATCACGACGCTTACCACTGCCTTCACCAACAGTACGAAACGAAATCTCTCGTAACCGGCCAAGCTCTCTGAAAATCGCTGAGCTGCCTTGATATTGATAAAGGTATATCTGCATGCCGTCTTGAGTTGTGCCTAATAGCTCACACTGTTCGATGGCTTTTTTTAGTTCCTTACGGCATTCTGAGGAAGCGATGGGTGCTTGTGTTTTAAGCGGTAAGGTTTTCTTTGAGGTAAGTGCATAAAGCTGCTTACGGATCAGATTGACTACTTCTTTGTCTTTAAGGTTTTCAATTAAATAAGACTCTGGGGGTATCGATGCGCCAATTTCAAACTCTAATGATTTTTGTCGTTGTTTAAACATTTCTTTAACCAGTAGTAAACTCGCTAAAGGCTTGTAAATCATCGATGTGCCATAAAAAAGTGGGCTATTTTTGGCTTTAATAAAAATCGGTAAAATCGGCGCATTGGCTTTTTTTGCGATCCGTAAAAAACCACTATTCCACTTGCAATCTTTAATTCCGGTAGGGCTTAAACGCGATACTTCACCTGCTGGGAAAATGAGAATGGCTCCAGCTTCTTTAAGGTGCTGGTGGATATTATTGAGTTCTTGCTTTTTACTGGCTCCAGATAAATTATCGACCGGCAGTAATAATGAGTGCATTGGCGTAACTGACATTAACATGCGATTGGCAACGACCTTTAAATCCTTACGAACACTTGATAATACTTTAATTAATGCCAGTGCATCCAAAGAGCCAATAGGGTGGTTAGCAACAATAACTAACTTACCTTCGCTAGGAATATTCTCAATCTGCTTTGGCTTGTAGCGAGTATCAAAATCTAATTCATCCAACACTTGCTCAACAAACTCAATGCCTTGTAAATGCGGGTAGGCATCACCAAATGCAACAAATTCTTGTTCGTGAAGCAAATAACCTAACCCTTTTTTAACTAAACTTTTTACTTTAGGTGAGTTTTCTAATTGTGGTAGATTTGCTGCGATTACTTTATCAACACTGATCATAATTACCTCGTTTGCATATGGTGATCAATATATCGCCAGAGTAAAAGCTTGCCATGACAATTAGGTTGCAGTTGTGTGACTTTTTAAATAGCCGAGTAGTAATTCGATTAGATTAAATGTTTTAACAAAGGTTATACTCTTTACAAATCAACAACTCTATAGGCATAACATGAGCGTACTCGTTGCGATTAGTGGACGTGATTGCAGTAAAATTATGACTGCGTTAGCGACTAAATTACCCGATGTAAAAATTTCACAGTGGCCAGACTGTGATAACTTAGAGGATGTTGAATTTGTGCTTGCTTGGCTGGCACCTGCTGATATGTGGGCACAACTACCAAATTTAAAAGTAGTTTCTTCATTTGGCGCAGGGATCGATAGCATTGATTTAAACTTACTTCCTGACAATGTCGTTGTGACACGCATCGTTGATGAAAATTTAGCTCATGATATGGCAGAGTATGTGCTTACCCATATTTTAGCGCATAAGTTAAGGCTTAAAGATTATGTGATTAAGCAACAACAACGGCAATGGCTGCCAAAACGCGCTTATAGTCATAATCATGTTGTGATTTTAGGTTTTGGTGAGTTAGGACAAAGCTGCGCTAAACGTTTACTGGCTAATAATTTTACCGTAAGTGCATTTTCACAAAGCCCTAAAAATATAGCCGAGGTAAACTGTATTCATCAAGCAAGTGAGTTACCGAGTTTGTTAGCACAGGCTGATTATCTCGTGTGTTTATTACCACTAACCACGCAAACTAAGGGCTTTATTAATCGCAACTTATTAATGCAGCTACCAAGTCATGCCGTGCTCATCAATGTAGCGCGAGGCCAGCACGTCGTTGCAGACGATTTACTTTGGGCATTAGATAATCAAATTATAAGAGGAGCAACATTGGATGTTTTTGCACAAGAGCCATTAGCTGCCGAGCATCCTTTTTGGCATCATTCAGCGGTTACAATGACTCCTCATTGCGCAGCATTGTCTGATCTGGAAACTGTAACGCAGCAGATTGCTAATAATGTACAACGTATGAAAACAGGCCTTAAATTAAATAATCAGGTTGATAGAACAAAAGGTTATTAAAAGTTCAGCGATAATAGTGGCAGTACATCTTGTTAACATCTGTAATTTTAGTTAGTCTAGGTAGTTCAAAAAACACTAACAATAATAATAAGGTGTACAATGAAACAGCATCAAACAGGCGTTAAATTTAGTATTATCGTTATTTCAGTGGTCTTAATGGGTGTGTCTGCATGGTTTAACCAAGCTAATGCAAGTGAACAAGCCCCCGTTTTACAAAGCCAAACAGAGTAAATACAACCAAAAATTGATAACGGAGCCGGGTTAGCGTTTACTATGGCGCACCTGGTTCTCTTTCTTCTTCTCATCACTTTTTTAATTAACATCTGGGGTCTTTTTTTTTGATACCAGTGCCGTGGCGGATCACTACCACACGACAAGTAGGTTTTTGGCAATCAGTAATAAATTCAAATAAGGCTTGGCGTGCGTTTTTTAGTGTTTGGCTATGTAAGTCAAGCGTCGCATCAAGCTGGTATTTAGCTAATCGAAGATTTTAACTTAGTTCATTTTGCTGCCCAAGTTCTATTCGTGTAAAAAAATGCCCTGCCGAGCCAAGCGCGGTAGGGCACATAAAATTATCTAGGGAGAGATATTAATTTTGCGGCACATTTAATTGCCCAAAGGTATAAACCTTGAACAAGTAAAACGTGTTTATCAACACTAAACTCATGTTTGAAATAACACTCGACGACATTAAATCCAAGCTAAATGACAAAAACAGTAAAGCACAAGCGCTGATCGCCGCTACACGCAGTATTGTTAATTGATTGATAAAAAACGCCCCTAATCCTAGGGCTAACAGGATAATATTTAAAAGCCAATCTAGCTCGTTTAGCATGGTTGTATCGTTGTTCAAGTGTTGAAAAAAGGAGCGCCATTATGTTGATATTTTGCGCACCTTTCAACCAAGTAATTTTATATTTTCAGATTAGTTTTTTTAATCCAAAATTAATTTTTGTAATGCAGAAAAAAAGCCAGCTTGTTCAGTTACTCGATATTTTTGACAAGTATCTGGTTGCTTATTGTTTTGACATAAATAAAGGCTATTACGTGCTAAATCGGCATTTGGCTGTAAATTTGAGTCAAATAACATGGCGCCATAACCAAATAGTCCCGGCCAATATACACTCTGCGTTACTAAGCCTGACTTTTCATAGGTCAATAACTGTGGTTTGGGGATAATTAAAATAGCAAACACAATGACACCTGCCACGATAAGCCCTGTACGGTTTTTTTTTGTTTCAGCTAATTCACTACTCGCAGTTTGTGTTTGTGCGACGTTTGTCTGAGTAGGCGCTTTTCGCTTGTTAGTTGTTGTTGGTTTTTTTCGTTGAGGCGTTTTTCCTAGTAAGGATTGTTTTTTTATATTATTTGACATAAAGCAAATCTGGCCTTTTAAGCAGAGCTCTCTATAATGAGATTATTAAATTAGAAAAGTTATTAAGTATAGTAACTTAAACCTAGTTCATAACCTACGGGGATCAACAATGAATACGCAGCTTTCAATTTTAATAGTGGATGATGTGGGAACCGTGCGCAGTTTTCTCCATCAAACATTAATGCACTTAGGTATTGAAAATGTTAAAGAAGCATCGACAGCTGCGCAATGTATCAGTGCTTGCCAAGCGGCCGATTATAATATTATTTTTTTAGATATTGAGTTGCCAGATGGTGATGGTAAAGAGATTATCGCGCAGATCAGCGAAATAAACCCACAAACTAATGTCGTTATGGTATCGGCACACTCAACGGTTGAAAATGTTAAAGATGCAATCGATAAAGGGGCTAAAGGATTTGTGGTAAAACCATTTACACCGAAGAAAATTGCGGCGATGCTGAAAAAGTTTTATCCAGATTTAGACGTTGTTTAACGCAATAGCAGAGTTTAAATAATTTTAAGCGTCAAAGAAAAAATATAAAAAAACCGGCCAAGGCCGGTTTTTTATATTCTAGCAAAAACAAATTATAGCGCTTTGATCTTAGCTGCTATGCGGCTCTTATGACGAGCTGCTTTGTTTTTGTGAATTAGACCTTTAGTTGCATAACGGTCTAAAATAGGTGTAGCAACTGCGAAAGCTTGCTGTGCAGCTTCCTTGTCGCCCGCTTCAATAGCAACAACTACTTTTTTGAAGTATGTACGCATCATTGAACGACGGCTTGCGTTATGCTGACGGTTTTTTTCGCTAGTGATAGCGCGTTTTTTTGCAGACTTGATGTTAGCCAAGGTTTGCTCCTAACAATCTTAAAATAAGCTTAATTTAAAGGCCGTGGAATATGCCTTTTTTAATCGTGAATGTCAATAAAAATTTGACATGCCAAGAAAAACTGCTCCTATATAACGAACATCAATTTGCCGCTCTAGCACAGTTAATAACGCCATTGTAACAAAGGCGGTGAGTTCAGCCTAGTGCTTTAGAGCGATTTATAAAAAAGACTGTGGCATAATTGGTTTTATCGTTGGTTTTAAAGCAGGTTTAGTGTGGCAAAAGGATTATTTCGTTCCGGTATGATTGTAAGTGCAATGACAATGATATCGCGTGTTTTAGGATTAGTGCGAGATGCTGTTGTCGCAAATTTACTTGGCGCAGGTGCTGCCGCCGATGTTTTTTTATTCGCTAATCGCATTCCCAACTTTTTGCGCCGTTTATTTGCTGAAGGAGCATTTGCGCAAGCATTTGTGCCAGTTTTGTCGGAAATCAAACAGCAACAAGGAGACGACAAAGTCAGGCTGTTTGTTGCTCAAGCCGCTGGCACACTTGGTACTATTTTACTGGTTGTAACTATTATCGGTGTAATTGCATCGCCAGTTATTGCAGCACTGTTTGGTACTGGGTGGTTTATTGAGTGGTGGCAAGGTGGCCCAGACGGTGAAAAATTTGTATTAGCCAGTAGCTTGCTTAAACTCACGTTCCCTTATTTATTTTTTGTCAGCTTGGTTGCTCTGAGCGGCGCGGTAATGAATGTTTATAATCGCTTTGCTGTTGCTGCGTTTACACCAGTGTTGTTGAACATTTCGATTATTGGCTGTGCGATTTTCTTACATGATAAATTCTCAGTGGGTGCATATTCACTCGCCATTGGTGTATTTGTCGGTGGGGTGGTGCAGTTATTGTTTCAATTGCCGTTTCTATACCGAGCGAAAATGCTCAGTAAACCACGTTGGGCGTGGCAGGACGAAAATGTAAAAAAAGTCCGTAAGTTAATGCTACCAGCGTTGTTCGGGGTATCTATTAGTCAAATTAATCTACTGCTTGATACCATGATAGCATCATTGTTAATGACAGGGTCAATTGCTTGGTTATATTATTCTGACCGCCTAATCGAATTTCCACTGGGGTTATTTGGCATTGGTATCGCGACGGTTATTTTACCTGCGCTATCTAAATTACATAGCAGCGAAAAAAACAGCGATTTTCAGCACACCTTAGACTGGGGGGTGCGGTTTGTGATCTTTTTAGGCTTACCTGCGATGATTGGTTTGATGATCATTAGCCCGTTAATCATCTCTGTACTATTTGATCATGGTGCGTTTAGTCAAGGGGGGGTCGATCATGTTCAGGCCGTGAGTTTAGGGGTGATGGCTTACTCAGTTGGACTGGTCAGTTTTATGTTGATCAAAGTTTTAGCGCCGGGATTTTATGCACGTCAAGATACTAAAACGCCGGTGCGTATTGGCATTATTACGCTGGTGCTGAATATGGTGTTTAATATTATGTTAGCGCCGTTTATTGGTTATTTAGGATTGGCGCTTGCAACTTCAATGTCGGCCAGTTGTAATGCGTATCTGCTGTATCGTCAATTAAGTAAAGAGCAGGTTTATCAATTTTCGCGTTTTAGTTTACTGTTTACTTGCAAATGTGTTGCCGCCTCCTTAGTTATGGGGGGGATAGTTTGGTATGTCGCAACGCAATTTTTATGGCGTCAGTGGCATTTGAGTGAGCAGGTTGCTTTACTCACCGGCTTACTTGCGCTGGCTGGGGTTGTGTACTTTTTTGTTTTGTTTTTACTTGGTGTGCGGCTGAATACCATAAAAAACGTTGTTACCACACAATCAGACTAAAAAAATCAACTGAAACTCGCATCTTGAGGTGGTTTGGGTATAATCGGTGGTTCTGTAACCCAAGTGAAGTTTTACTCGGTACATAACGCTCATTAAGGCATTAGATGGCATGGAGTTAATTAGAGGTATTCATAATATTCGCACACAGCATGATGGTTGTGTGTTGACCATTGGTAATTTTGATGGCGTTCATCTGGGTCATGCAGAAGTACTTAATGGGTTACTCAATGATGCTAAAAAATATAACTTACCCAGCACAGTAATGTTATTTGAGCCTCAGCCGCAGGAATTTTTTGCGAAAGACAATGCGCCAGCTCGATTAACGCGATTGCGTGACAAGCTACGTTTGTTAGCTAAATTGGGCATAGAGCGCGTTATTTGCATTAGTTTTAATCAACAATTTGCCAATATGCAAGCTGAGCAGTTTGTAACAGAAATACTGATTAATAAACTTGGCGTAAAAGCGTTAACCGTGGGCGATGATTTTCGTTTTGGTAAAAGGCGTCAGGGAGATTTTAATTTACTAACTAAGATGGGCCAAGCGGCGCATATGGATGTAAAAAGCACTGCGAGTTTTCGGCAATTAAATGCTAGAGTAAGTAGCACCTTGATCCGTCAAGCACTCGCTGATGGTCAGTTAGTGCAAGCCAAAGCGATGCTCGGTCATGATTATGCAATATCAGGGCGAGTGATCCATGGTTGGAAGCGCGGCAGAGAGCTCGGCTTTCGCACCGCGAATATCGCATTAAAACGGCAAGTATGCCCAGTAAATGGGGTGTTTGCTGTGCAAGTAACGTTAAACAATAAAACAGTATATGGGGTTGCAAATATTGGCAATAAACCCACATTTAATGGAACACGCGCATTATTAGAAGTTCATTTGTTCGACTTTGCGCAAGATATTTATGGACAGTTTATGCATGTGGAGTTAATCAAAAAACTTCGCGATGAGAAAAAATTCGAGACATTAACACAATTGACGGCACAAATTGCAACTGACGTTGCTGCCGCAAAACAGTGTTTTGGTTTAAATTAGGTAGCCGATACGGAAACTAGGATTAATGAGCGACTACAAGCATACTTTGAATTTACCGGAAACGACGTTTCCAATGCGCGGCAATTTGGCACAACGTGAGCCGAAAATGCTTAAAACATGGTATGAAGACGATCTATATGGTCAAATTCGCAACGCCAAAAAAGGTAAAAAGACCTTTATTTTGCATGACGGCCCTCCGTATGCAAACGGCGATATCCATTTAGGCCATTCAGTAAATAAAATTCTAAAAGACATTATCGTTAAATCAAAAACCTTATCTGATTTTGATGCACCATATGTACCAGGCTGGGATTGTCATGGCCTACCAATTGAATTAATGGTAGAGAAAAAAGTGGGTAAGCCAGGCGTTAAAGTCACCACTGCCGAATTCCGCGAAAAATGCCGTGCTTATGCTAAAAAGCAAGTTGAAGGTCAAAAAGTTGATTTTAAGCGCTTAGGTGTATTCGCCGATTGGGATAAACCTTACTTAACCATGAACTTTGATTTTGAAGCTAATGCAATTCGTGTGCTTGGCCGCATCATCGAAAAAGGTCATTTACACAAAGGTGCTAAGCCTGTGCATTGGTGTACTGATTGTGGTTCTGCATTGGCAGAAGCTGAGGTTGAATACCAAGATAAGCAATCACCTGCGATTGATGTGCGTTTTCAGTTTGTAGATCAAGCGGCTGTTGTCAGCGCGTTTGATTTAAAAGCGGATCATCAAGGTAAGGGCACAGTAAGCACTGTGATCTGGACAACTACACCATGGACGCTACCCGCTAACCGCGCCGTTGCTGTGCATGCTGATTTAGAATACGCATTAGTACAAGTTGATGATGAAGGCGCACAACAGCGTTTAATCTTAGGCTCAGAGCTAGTTAAAGATGCCATGGATCGTTATGGCTTTAATCATTATCACGTATTGGGTTATGTAACGGGATCGGCACTTGAAAACTTACAAGTAGCGCATCCTTTTTATGACTTTAATGTGCCTGTAATTGTTGCTGAACATGTTACAACTGATTCAGGTACTGGTATCGTGCATACAGCCCCTGGTCACGGTCAAGAAGATTTCGTGGCAGGTTTACAATACGGCTTAGAAGTGGCTAACCCTGTGGGTGCAAACGGTGTTTATTTACCTGACACTGAGCTTTTTGCAGGTCAACATGTATTTAAAGCCAATGCGAGTGTCGTTGATGTGTTGACTGAGCGTAATGCGCTTATGCATCATCATGCCTTAACGCACAGCTACCCGCATTGTTGGCGCCATAAAACGCCAATTATTTTTCGTGCTACGCCGCAGTGGTTTGTGAGTATGGATCAGGCTAATTTGCGTCAAGATTCATTAAAAGAGATTAAAAACACCCAATGGTTGCCTGAATGGGGCGAAAGCCGCATTGCCAACATGGTTGAAGGTCGCCCAGATTGGTGTATTTCGCGTCAACGTACTTGGGGTGTGCCAATTGCTTTATTTGTTGATAAAGACACCGGTGCGCTTCACCCAGATACACAAGCATTGATTGAAAAAGCTGCGCTACTTGTTGAAAAGTCAGGTATTCAAGCATGGTATGACTTAGAGCCAGCGACTTTACTTGGTGAAGCTGATGCTCAGCAATACATGAAAGTACAAGATACTTTAGATGTATGGTTTGACTCGGGTGTGTCTCACGCCTGTGTGGTTGATGCTCGTGAAGATTTAGTTGGCCCTGCTGATTTATACCTTGAAGGCTCAGATCAGCACCGTGGTTGGTTTATGTCATCAATGATGACGTCAGTGGCAATTAATGGTCATGCGCCTTATCGTCAAGTGTTAACCCATGGTTTCACTGTGGATGAAAACGGCCGTAAAATGTCAAAATCATTAGGCAACGTTATTTCACCACAGAATGTGATGAATAAATTGGGCGCAGATATCTTACGCTTATGGGTTGCGTCAACTGATTATACAGCAGAAATGACCGTATCAGATGAAATCTTCAATCGCTCTGCGGATCGTTACCGTCGTATTCGTAATACTAGCCGTTACTTGCTCGCTAACTTAAGTGGTTTTGATCCTAAAACTGACCAAGTAGCTATTGATGATATGGTTGAGTTGGACCGTTGGATTGTGGGCCGTGCGGCGCAATTGCAAGATGAAATTTTGGCGGCTTACGAAAGTTACCAAATGCTCCAAGTAACGCAAAAGCTAATGAACTTCTGTACTGGTGAGCTTGGTTCATTCTATTTAGATGTGATCAAAGACCGTCAATACACAGCGAAAAGCGACAGTCATGCCCGTCGTTCATGTCAAACAGCGCTGTATCATATTGCCGAAGCTATGACGCGCTGGATGGCGCCAATTATGAGCTTTACCGCGCAAGAGATTTGGCAAGCACTGCCAGGTGAGCGTGACCAATATGTATTTACCTCGGTTTGGTATGATGGCTTAAAAGCGGTTGGCGAAGGCCAGTTTAGTAATGACGATTGGTTAACGATTCTAAACGTGCGTGATGAAGTAAACCGCGTGTTAGAAGGCGCACGTAAAGAAGATGTGATCGGTGCAACACTACAAGCCAATGTGAATATTTTTGCTAATACTGAGCTTGCAACTAAATTAGCAGCCTTAGGTGATGAATTACGCTTTGTATTGTTAACATCTAACGTTACTGTTAAAGCTGTTGATGAACAGCCTGAAGACTCTCAAGCTACAGAAATTGAAGGTTTGTATATCGCAGTATCTGCAACCGATGCACAAAAGTGCGAACGTTGTTGGCATTACTGTGATGATGTAGGTTCAAACCCTGCTCATGAAGATATTTGTGGTCGTTGTGTTAGCAACGTTGATGGCGAAGGTGAGACGCGCCAGTTCGCATAGGAGTATTAAGTGAGCAAACTAGCCCAAAAAAGTGGTTTAGTGTGGCTTTGGTTAAGTTTGCTACTTTTAGTAGCAGACTTTGCCAGTAAAACACTGGTTGTTAAAACCATGAATCTACGCGAATCAATTGATATATTACCATTTTTCAATCTAACCTATGTGCATAATTATGGCGCAGCTTTTAGTTTTTTAAGTGAAGCGGGTGGTTGGCAACGTTGGTTTTTAAGCGTCATCGCTATTTCAATCAGCGTATTATTGATCTGGTGGCTAAAACGTTTACCTGCCACTAATAAAATTTTATGCAGTGCTTATTCGTTAGTATTAGCGGGCGCAATTGGCAACTTATATGACCGTATCAGCCATGGTTATGTGATTGACTTTTTACACTTTTATTATGAAAGCTGGAATTTCCCTGCGTTTAATATTGCCGACAGTGCGATTTGTATTGGTGCCGCATTATTATTATTTGATGCCTTTACTGGCGAAAGTCCTAAGGAGCAAAAAGCATGAGCCAAGCAGTTATAGGTGAAAAATCAGAGGTTATTTTTCATTTCTCAATTAAGTTATCGGATGGCTCAGCGGCAGATTCAACCAAAGTGCATAATAAGCCTGCAAAATTAACTATGGGTGATGGTAGTCTAACGGCTAACTTTGAAAAATGCTTATTTGGTTTAGCGCCAGGTGACAGCAAATCATTTGAACTTGAGCCTGAAGATGCTTTTGGTCAACCAAACCCAGATAATATTTACTATGTAGAGCGTAGTAAATTTGGCCCAGAAACGCCGGCAAAAATTGGTTCTATTATTGCCTTTACTCAACCTGATGGCACCGAATTACCAGGGGTTGTACGTGAAGTGCAGGGTGAGTCTGTGACCATCGATTTTAATCATCCGCTTGCAGGTCAACGTTTAACTTTTGAAGTTGATATTTTAGAGGTTACCGATATTGCTAAGGTAAGTAATTAATGGAAATTTTATTGGCAAATCCGCGTGGTTTTTGTGCAGGAGTAGATCGTGCGATTAGTATCGTTGAGCGTGCGTTAGATATCTTTGAAAAACCAATCTATGTGCGTCATGAGGTTGTTCATAACCGCTACGTGGTAGATGGCTTGAAAAGGCGCGGGGCGGTGTTTGTTGAAGAATTAGATCAAGTGCCAGACGACAGCATTGTTATTTTTAGTGCTCATGGTGTGTCACAAGCTGTTCGCAGTGAAGCTAAGCGTCGAGATTTAAAAGTATTTGATGCAACATGTCCGTTGGTCACTAAAGTGCATATGGAAGTGACCCGCGCGAGTCGTAAAGGTATTGAGTGTATTTTAATTGGTCATCATGGTCACCCTGAGGTTGAAGGTACTATGGGGCAGTATGATAACGGTGCCGGTGGTATCTACTTAGTCGAAACTCCTGAAGACGTTATGAAACTGAGCGTTAAAAATCCTAATAACTTATTTTATTGTAGTCAAACTACATTATCGGTAGATGATACCGCTGATGTAATTGATGCCCTTAGAGTGAAATTTCCATCTATAGATGGCCCGCGTAAAGATGATATTTGTTACGCGACACAAAATCGTCAAGATGCAGTGCGTGATTTAGCTGATAAAGTTGATGTGTTATTGGTAGTTGGTGCTAAAAATAGTTCTAATTCTAATCGTTTACGAGAACTTGCAGATAAAATGGGCACAGTGGCTTATTTAATTGATGACGCCAGTAATGTAGAAGAGCAATGGTTTGCTAATGTAAATGCGGTTGGTGTTACCGCTGGTGCATCGGCACCTGAGGTGTTAGTACAGCAAGTGATAAGTCGTCTTAAGGAGCTTGGCGGTAAACAGGTTATTGAAAACCCCGGCGAAGTAGAGAATATCGTATTTGCTGTACCCGTTGAGCTGCGCTAACCTTAGCGTACTGACAGGACATTTTTAAGGAGCGCGCAATGAGCAAGGCGGTGCAAACCAACACTTTGCTTTTTGCGGCGTTGTTTAAAGAGCGTGGCGTACTTGCTACCTTAGTCGTTGCACAAGTTATCGCCACTATACTAGCGTTTGCTCCCGCGACTGCGGATGATATTTGGATCCGTCTGGGTGTAATAAGCTTGTTTTTACACCTCACTTTTTTATCTAGCCTAACATGGCTTTATTTACTGCGTAAACAGCTCCAACAGCTGAGACAAGCTCTACAGTTGAGTGCTTTAATACTCTCATTACTGTTTACCACGGCTATTTTTAGCCATTTGTTAATTGTGTTTACCGCTGATTTTATTGCCCAACAAAACAGTTATGAGTTTATATTAAGAAACCTCTTGGTAGTATTTTTAGTCACTGCATTATTCATTCAGTTTTTAACGATCCATTTTGAAAAAGAACAACAAACTAACGCCTTAGCTCGCGCTGAGCTAGATGCCTTACAGGCACGTATTCGCCCGCACTTTTTATATAATAGCCTCAATACCGCAGCAGAGCTTACCCATTATGATCCGCAGGCTGCTGAGCAAGCGATTTTAGCACTCGCGGCATTATCGCAAGCGGCAATGCGAGTGGGGAAAGAAACAGCGCTAAGTGATGAAATCGCACTAACTCAGCAATATATTTCGCTTGAAAGCTGGCGGTTTGCTGAACGTTTACAGGTCAACTGGCAATTACCAGAGCAGCTGCCAGATATAACTATTCCGTGCTTAACATTACAACCACTGCTAGAAAATGCTGTTTGTCACGGTGTTGAGCCTTCATTGACTGGCGCTATAATTTACGTCGAGTTACATATTAGTAAACGTTCGTTAGTCATTTTAGTTGAAAACCCAATCTCGTCGCAGCCGCAAAAACGGCCAGGTAACGGTATGGCACTGGATAACATTCGTCAACGTCTAGATCTTTATTATCAAGGTAGTGCTAAGCTGATAATGACAACGCGAGGTGATATTTTTCGGGTTAAGTTAGTACTGCCTTTGGCTATTAATAATGCCAAGGAGCAAGCATGAAGGTACTCATAGTTGATGATGAGCCATTAGCACGTGTTCGCTTACAGCGATTGCTTGCTCATTACCCGGACTATAGTCACATAGCACAAGCAAGTAATGGCAATGAGGCTTTGCAACAAGTGAAGCAGCAGGCTCCTGATATTGTATTTTTGGATGTAGATATGCCCGCTATGAGCGGTTTAGAAGTTGCAACACAATTGAATAAGTTGCCTGTCCCACCTGCTATTATTTTCGTCACCGCTCATCCCGAGCATGCCTTAGAGGCTTTACAACTCAGTGCTGCAGGTTATTTAGTAAAACCTGTGACGGAGAAAAATTTAGCAAAAACAATAGATCAATTAGGCCGTTTAACACGCGCTCACCTACAAAAACAACGTCCAGCGGCAATCAGTTATCAGCTTGCGGGAGTGACACGCAGAGTGGAATTAGAGGATGTGTGTTATATCATAGCTGAAGAGAAATACACGCGTTTGGTTTTTACTAACGGCGAGGCGCTGCTTGATCAAAGCTTAAAACAACTCGAGCAGGATTATCCAACACAGTTATTACGAATTCACCGCAAGATAGTGATCAATCAGTCTCGGCTAATCGCTCTAAAAAAAGCTGAAGATGGCCGTCATGTGGTTTTATTAGAAGGTTGCAGTTGTTTATTACCAGTAAGTAGACGCGCTTATAAAACAGTAAAAGAGCATCTTTCAGCACATTAAATTTTGCAGCAAAAAAGCATAGTTAACCATTCATCAACAAATATAACCGTTCATCCTAGCCCAGCTTGTATCTACATATTATTAGCATATCCTTATGATCAGGTAGTTTTATATTGGGTGCACAATGAGGTTCATCAAGCATACATCACAACATGGTTTTACGTTAATTGAGGTTCTAATCGCGTTTGTGATTTTAAGCTTTGGTTTGCTTGGAGCCGTTGCACTACAAGCAAAAGCCAAACAAGCCAGCTTTGACTCTATGCAACGAGCAGCAGCAGTTGCTTTAGGTAATGACATTATTCAACGGATGCGTGCAAATGATGGTATTGGGTTTGCAGCGCTTTATAACGGTAGTTTTTCAAGCTCGGACAAGCTTGAACAACAACGCCGTTGTTATTCAAATACTTGCTCTGCGGCAGAAATTGCAGCACTTGACCGCCAACAGTGGATGCGAGCAATTCAAGCTCGTGAAAATACAGGAGCATTAGATGATGCAACTGTTTGTATTAATAACCAACCCGATGCTGCAAGTGGCAGTAATGCTTTTACACTCCAAGTTGTCATTAGTTGGGAAGGACGTCAAGAGTTTACAGCCGTTGACGATACAGCCGCTATTAACTGTGGAGAAGCAAATAATAAGCGCAGAGTAGTCGTATTAAATAGCTTTTTGTATCTAAGGACCTCGTAAAATGAAACAACAAGGCTTTACTTTAGTTGAGATGATGGTGGCACTGTTTATAGGTGGACTTGTTCTAGGTGGGGTGATGTTTACTTATATTAGTATGAAAGTAACAACGCGTGACACTATGACTATTGGCGAGCTACAAGAAACAGGTCGCTTAGCGCTGAGCATTATGCAGCGTGATATAGAGCAAATAGGTTTTTGGGGTACGTTTTACGAAGATTCATTTTCAGCCGATAATACTGTTATTGCTAAAAGTGCGAGTAACCCTGCTGGGGATTGTACACAAGGGCTTAATAATAAAAGCTTTCCAGATAATACAGTAAATAGTAACTTCCGTTTAGTTTATGCGATCGAATCAGCAGGAGGAGCGCAATTAAACTGTATCCCTGATTCAAACGAAAATACAGATATTCTACAGGTTAAATTTTTAGAAGGCCTGGAAATAGACCCAGCAGATAATAGTAATAATGAAGATAATTATTATTTTATCGCAGAGCAGGAGTGGGGAGAATTTACACGAGGCCCTGTAAACCCCGATAATCCAAATGCGACAGTTTGGCGTTACCGCCATCATGTCTACTACATTGATGAACAAACTTATCAAGTTAATGGTCAAGGCTTAACAATTCCTGTTTTGATGCGCAAGCGACTTACCCCAAATGGTGGGATGATCACAGAGACCATTATGGAAGGTGTCGAAAGCATGCGTTTTTTATTTGGATTAGATACTAATGCAGATGGTCGAGTAGATACCTATCGTAGTGTGAATAATATGAGAGCGACAGATTGGGAAAATCGGCGAGCTATTTTAACAGTACAAGTATTTATATTAGTGCGTGCTTTACAACCTGATGCAAATTTGAAGCAATTGAACCAAACCTACACATTAGGTGAAGATGTAAATCAACGTGTTTTAAGGTTTGAGGATAGTTTCCGACGGGCATTATTTACGACTACAATCCGCTTGAATAATGTAGGGGGAAGTCAATGGCGTATTTAAAATTAGCCTCAAAGCAACAAGGTGTAGTCTTAATTGTTGCATTAATCATGGTGGTGGCAGTGACAGGAATAGCGGTAACGTTAATGAGCAGTGCAAGTGTAGATATTAAAATTACCAATGCAGCATTTGAGCGTGAAGAAGCTGAAAATATTTTGATGGGTAATGTGCAAAAAGTAATTGCAATGGAGGCTGCTGCTGATGGAGCAAGCAAATTGCTTTATACCCAAGCCCAGCTACCTGACGGAGCAATTGCTTTGACCACGATAGGTGATACAGAAAGTGAATTAAGTAATCTTAATAATGGCGCACTCGACTTGCCCTGCCCGCGAGACTTTAAGTATACCGCAGGCGTTTCTTGCAATATGGTGCAAATCAATTCAACCATTACCTATGGCTCTAAAAGTAAACATACATTAACGGTTACTACTGGAATTGCTCAGCAAATGGCAAGCCTTAATACTGGTGGTTAAGCGAGTAAATATGATCAAGTTTAAAAAGTTAGTTATGAATGTTTCACTCAGCATGGTAGTACTTTTGAGTATGCAAAGCTATGCTGAAGACATTGAATTATATGTAAATCATAATGTTGATTTAGATGAAAAACCGCGGGTTTTATTAATTTTTGACACCTCTGGGAGTATGGCGTTTTCATCTAAAACAGGTGGAAATTGTGGCCAGTATAATAATGGTGGTTGGAAGTTATGTAATGACAGTCGACTAGGGGTGGCTAAAAATGCAATGACTGAGTTGATAACAGGTAATTCTGACATTGATTTTGGTCTTATGCGCTATAACAGTACTGATGGCGGTTATATATTGAATGGTATTGGTAGTTCACACATTGCTATAAAAGCATCAATAGATAACCTACCTGCCGATGGTGGTACTCCATTAGCTGAAACTCTTTGGGAAGCATATTTGTATATAACAGGGAGAGGTTTGCACTATGCGCTAAATCTCAGCGAGAGCAGTAGAGATACAAATGTTGAAAGTAAAGTTTATGCGGGAAGAGAGCTAGTTCGTAAATGTAACAGCTGGGGGTGGAATTGCAGCTATGAATGGCAATACAACTACAACTATTCTTATATCTCCCCTTTTGCTGACAGTGTCGCCGAAGCTAAGCGTTGTGATCACTCTGTTAATATTATTTATATGACTGACGGTGACCCATCTGCGGGCAAAGATAATAATAGTGATGATGAAATAAGCGATGAACACAAAAAGTATTTTGGCAATGCCTTAGATAATGATGACTATATGTATGGTAATTACTTACATCAGTTAGCCAAAGTGATTCATGGTACAGGTACAACAAAGGTTGATTTGTACCCATTAACTAAAGATATTCATGAAACGGGCCGCTTATTTACAATTGGTTTTGGCTCAGGTATGAGTCAGCAAGGTCAGCAGTTATTAAAAGAAGCAGGAAACTTAGGCGGAGGGGGAACTTTCCCAGCAAGTACACCTGAACAGTTAGTTAAGGCATTAAATCAAGCTGTGTCATTTATACGTTCAGTTAATGATACATTCACTTCTCCCGCAGTGGCGAGTAACAATGTTGACCAGACTCGTAGTCGCGACGCTATTTATTACGCTATGTTTTACCCTGCACCTGGCGCTCGTTGGATTGGCAATTTAAAAAAATTAAAAGTGTCAGGAACACAAATTGTTGACTCAAAAGATAACCAAGCCCTCAACAAGGATGGGTTAATTAAAAAAGATGCACATACATTCTGGCTTGATAAAGACGCTGCAGCAGATGGGAACTCTGTTCAAAACGGGGGGGCAAATGCCGTATTAACTGAAGATGCAAGTGCTCGTAAGGTGCTTACTGATGCTAATACTGGTGGTTTAATTGATTTTGACTTTAAATCGATCAAGGCAGCATATTCAAATGAAACAGAAGCTGCTAAATATTTTGCAGTGAATGAGAGTGATCTCGAGGATACAATCGATTGGGCGCGAGGCATTGATGTAGATAATGCAAATGCAGGCAGTGGATCACGAGCAGATATTTTTGGTGATCCTTTACATTCAAAGCCTGTTGCTATTGATTATGGAAATGGTAATGTCCGTATTTTAATAGGAACAAATGCTGGGTTTTTACATATGTTTAAGGACTCAGGAAATACAGTGAATGAAAGTTGGGCTTTTATTCCTAGTAGTCTTTATAAAATTATCGATCCACTTAGAAAAAATACACAGGGAATTAAAAAGTATGGTGTGGATGGAGCTATTACTATTTATTTCGATGATGCCAATCGGGATGGTGTAGTAAATGGTAGTGATAAAGTTTGGGCTTTTTTTGGTATGCGCCGTGGTGGTACAAATTATTATGGAATGGATATCACTGATCCAGATGAGCCAAAGCTTATGTGGGGTGGGCCAATTCAAGGCGGAAGCGGTAGTTTTACTGAATTAGCGCAAAGCTGGTCAGCTCCGACAGTTTCCTTCATAAAAGCTTATGGTAAAGAGCCTGTGCTTATTTTTGGTGCTGGTTATGATACTAATAAAGATAACGTTGCACTTAGTGATGATACTAAAGGGCGTGGCATATATATCGTAAAAGCCTCAGATGGAAAGTTGATATGGGAGTTGACTCCAGCGAAGGGCTTTAAAGGCAAAAATAGTATTGCAGCTAATGTAACAACGCTAGATTCTGATTATGATGGTTATATTGATCGTATTTATGCTGCTGATACGAGGGGCAGCGTTTGGCGTATAGATATGCCGACAGAATCAATAGCGGATTGGACTCATTTTGAGTTTGCAAAGTTAAGTGGCGAAAATAATGCTTTAGATAGACGTTTTTTCTATAAGCCCATGATTGCGCGTACTATGTTTAGTAAGGTGACCAATACTCAATATAACGGTAAAACGTTTGTGACACGAAAAGATACACCATTTGATGCCGTGTTATTTGGCAGCGGAAATCGTTCTAATCCGCTTGGTACTAAAGCGCTTAACCAGCTTTATATGATCCGAGATACAAATACGTTAACCCAAACATTTAAAGGTTCTGATATACCTAAAACTATCACCGTATCTGATTTAATGAATGTAAATTCAGATCCATTTGGTAATGCATTGGATGATATCGATAAGTTTACAAAAGAAGAGATTAATTTAAGTAATAAGGCAGGTTGGTATTATGATTTGCCTGCAAGTGGTGAAAAGTCGCTTGCAGCGGCAACGGTTGTAGGTGGAGTGGCATACTTCACTTCATATACGCCATCATCAGCGACAGAAACAACTAATCAATGTTCACTAAGCGGTGGTAAAGGGTCTATGTATGCTTTTCACTTACATTATGGTACTAAAGTGTATGATCAATTGAGTTTCACGACTAGTAATGATGTGCCGGACACACCTCAATTATATTTTGGTGAAGGGCCAACGTGTACAGATAGTGATAATGATAAAAAATGTGACGATACAGGTGATGATGTAAAAACACAAAGTCAGTTTTTACTTATTGGTCCTGGTGTTAAACAGCCTACATGTCCAGAAAATTGTGAGATAAACCCAAACAACCCATTTACCCCCAAAGAAATAACAGGGGTAGGCATTACTTTAGATGCAGATGGCAAAATTAAGCTTGTTAGTGATGTCGTACCCATTGGCTTCGGTTTTAAAACACAGCAAACATTTATTTATAAACGAGAAATAAATGATAACAAAGTTGATAAGTGAGAAATAAATGATAACAAGTAAACAGCAGGGTTTTACGTTAATTGAACTAATGATTACAGTTGCAATACTTGGAATTATTGCTTCTATCGCACTCCCTAGCTACTTTGAGCATGTGAAACGTACTGCGCGCACGGAAGCGATAACTTCTCTTCTTGATGCAGCTAATAGGCAAGAACAGTTCTTTGTCGATAATCGAGAATATACAAATAATTTAGAAAATATTGGTGTAACGACACCAACTGAGCATGGTTTTTATACTATTGAGGTTGAAGTTGATAACGATGCAGGGACATTTAGCTTTACGGCAACTCCAGTTGCTGGTCCTCCATTAAAAGATGATGACTGTAAGACCCTTACTATTGATGATGCAGGGCTAAAAACCGCAACACCAAAAGCTAACTCTTCTATGTGTTGGGGTAAATAGTTTGTAACTGCTTTATTGTTGACTATTCTTGGCATTTTGAGGTGTTTTTAATTTTTGTTCTGCCCGTATAGCTTATAGATATAGCAAGCCCTTTATAGCTTGCTTGTTGATACTTAGGACAATATATAAATGTACCGTTGTGAAAGCCCATTGGTGTGCCGTTATACCGAAAAGTAATAAATGGTCGAGGGTAAGTGAGCATATCTTCAGAGTGTGTAGATTCTATGTAAAATAAAGCTTTATCTTTACCATCAAATTTACCCAGCTCGTTAGTATCAGTAAACACCGTTAGTTTTTTGTGCCAATTATCGCTATGGCATTGATTATTTTTAAGTGCACAAAAAGTTACGTTTACGTCATAAGATATTGCGTTTAAACGAGATAAGCCTATAGCTCTATTTACTTTTGCGATATGGTTGCCAAGGCGGATATTTATGAGTAACGGTTGATAATTAAATAAAACTAAGTGGCACATTATGGACATAATGCTTAACACTACCATAGTTTCAATCAATGTGGTTCCTAGTAGCTTTTCGCCGTTGTTTATATCCTTCATCCATGAAGTTCTCAATTATGACAAGTAGCTTAAGCTTAGTTGACCCTAAATTAGATGCAAGGATAGGGGAAGTTTAATCGCAAGTGTTTTCAGTATCTCCATTATAAAAAGCGGTGCCGGATTGAGTTACTGTTAATGCTTTATTGTTTTCATTATCTTTATTTGGGCAGTAGATGAATGTGCCTGGGTTCGAGGTAATACGACCACTTGCATCAAATACTAATGAGCTATCACCGGTAAACGTCAATTTGCTGCTTTGAGGTATTTCTTCCATCACCCTGAGTATTTTGTCCCCTCTGCGAGGGTTATGAATGCCATTACTGTTACTATCATAAAAGACGATGATAGAGCCGTTATTCCAATCATTTAAGCAGGTCACTTTTCTGTCTCTTTCTATTTGGGTTGTATCACCACTGCATACTACGATCAATGAATCGGTACTGGTGGCTTTGGCACGAGCAAAGCTGATGTTACGTTTTAACTCCAGTAAATAATTTTCAGCTCGGTTGTTTTCTAGCATGTCGGTACTATTCCAAAAAGCGATTGAGGCTAAAATTCCGACTATCGCAAGGGTGACCATCACCTCAAGTAGTGTAAAACCATGTTGTTGTTTGTTCATGTTCACCTCTAAGACTGGGTTGACACTGGGTAAATCGTGCACTTTGAGCAACTTACCTTAAGTATAGTTGTTCCTATTGGTATAATCATACCATTGCTGGCGATTAAATCACCGTAATTCAATTGCTTTGTTTGCTATGAAGTGCAGGATTGTCTAAAATCGACTCAATTAGAAATATAAGAGTAGCGACTAATAATGAAAAAAATTGAAGCAATAATTAAACCATTTAAACTTGATGATGTGCGTGAAGCATTGTCTGATGTAGGTATTACTGGTATGACCGTCAGTGAAGTGAAAGGTTTTGGCCGTCAAAAAGGCCATACTGAGTTGTATCGTGGCGCTGAATATATGGTTGATTTTTTACCAAAAGTAAAACTTGATATTGTCCTTGGTGATGACGATGTTGACCGTGCTATTGAGGTGATCGTTAAAACTGCACAAACAGGCAAAATTGGCGATGGTAAGATTTTCGTCACTGATGTTGAGCGTGTAGTGCGTATTCGTACTGCTGAAGAAGATGAAGAAGCGATTTAATTTCTTATCTGAGATTAAAAAATTAGGTAGTAAAAAGGCACTACTCATTATAAACAATGAGTAGTGCCTTTTTTGTATATGTTAATTTATTTCTTTTTATTTAACTCTCGGGTCATTTTAGCGTGTTTACTTAATTCTGGTAAACCAAGCTTTTTGTAGCTTTTTTCCATCATTTCAAGTGCTTCATTTAAATAACTACTTTGCGAATAATGTTCAACAACGTATTTACCGCGATTTGCTGCCGCTAAGTAAGCTTCACGCTCATAGTAGTAATCAGCAACTTTCAACTCGTAACGAGCCATTTTGTTGAGCAACCAAACTAAACGTCTTTTTGCTTCAGGGGCATAGCCACTGTCAGGGAAGCGATTAACTAAAGTTGATAAATCAGTAAAAGCAACACGGGTCCGATTAGCATCACGATCAGCCCTATCAACCCCAAAATACTCTTGGAATGCGTTTTTATCGGCTTTAATATTTACTAAACCACGCATGTAGTACATATAGTCTAAATCTTTGTGGTTTGGATTTAGGCGAATAAAACGGTCAATTGTTGCAAGCGCTTGTTCAGTATTACCCGCTTGATAATGGGCGTAGACTAAATCCATTTGAACTTGTTTTGACATAGGCCCAAACGGATAGCGTGAATCAATCGCACTCAAAAGCTCAATTGCACGCGCGTACAAGCCTGAATCAAGAGTTTGTTTGGCATCATCATACAACGCTTGCGCTGATTTATTAGGAACGCGTTGGATATCTTCTGCATCAGGTGCTGACGAACAGGCACCTAAACCAAGTAATGAAACTGTAAAAACAATGGCGAATGCACGTTTCCCTATTTTATTTATCATTTTATTTGTTACCTTCGATGTCTTCGGCTAGGCCAAGTGGGTAAAACCGAGTAAACTATGCTTATTATATAATGCTTTTATTAAAAGCGATTCTAACCCAGTCGAGCGCAGCTTGCACTGGTAAATTGGGTAAAGTTACTAATGTCAGAGCAAATTTCTCTTCAAGCCGAGGTGCCAACTGAGTTAGGCGGTAAACGTCTAGACCAAGTATTGGCACAATTGTTCCCTGATTATTCACGTTCACGTATAAAAACGTGGATTTTGGATGATAAAATCACCGTGGATGGTGAAATTTTAAACACTCCAAGAGAGAAACTCTTCGGCGGTGAAACAGTCAATGTTGAAACTAGCATTGAAGCCCCACGTGAATATCTAGCGCAAGATATCAAATTAAACATCGTTTATGAAGATGATGATATTTTAGTTATCAACAAACCTATGGGTTTAGTTGTGCACCCTGGCGCCGGTAATCCTGATGGCACAGTGCTCAATGCATTGTTGCATCATTATCCAGATATCATTAATGTTCCGCGCGCAGGTATTGTGCATCGCCTAGATAAAGATACGACCGGTTTGATGGTGGTAGCTAAAACAATTCAGGCGCAAACACATTTAGTTAAAGCATTACAAAAGCGTGAAAATTTCACGCGTGAATATGAAGCAATTTGTAATGGCACAATGACAGCGGGTGGCATGGTTGAAAAACCAATTGGCCGCCATCCTACGCAGCGTACACACATGGCTGTGCATGAGCAGGGTAAACCAGCAATTACGCATTTTCGTGTTGCTGAAAAATTCCGTGCGCATACGCGATTACGTCTTCGTTTAGAAACTGGCCGAACTCACCAAATTCGTGTGCATATGGCATTTATCAATCATCCATTGATTGGTGATAAAGCCTATGGCGGTCGTCCTCGTCCACCAAAAGGCGCAACACCTGAATTGTTCCAAATGTTACGTGAATTTAATCGTCAAGCATTGCACGCGGTAAAGCTAAGTATCGCACACCCAATTACGGGTGAAATGATGACTTGGCAGGCCCCAATTCCTGATGACATGGTTGCCATGACTCACGTACTTCGTGAAGACACCAAAGCTAATCCAAATATCGATTTTTAAGCTGCCTTCATGCTTTATCCTAATTGGACAGCGCCAACCAATGTAGGGGCACTCAGTACAACTCGTCAGGGCGGTGTATCGCATGCGCCTTTTACGAGTTTAAACTTAGGCCTACATGTGGGCGATGATCAGCAAGCGGTATTAACGAATCGCGCGCTTTTAGCTGCTCAGCTTCCTAAAGTACCGGTGTGGCTTAACCAGATCCATAGCAGTGATGTCGTTATTGTGGATGAGTATTCTGACCCTCAGGCTAATTATGATGCGGATGCACTGTATACTCGATTAAAAAATCACCCACTGGCAATTATGACCGCAGATTGCTTGCCGGTTTTGCTTACCAGTGAAAGTGGTGAAGAGGTGGCTGCTATACATGGTGGCTGGCGCGGTTTGCATGGGGGGATTATCGCTAATACTGTGCGTCACTTTAGCTGCCCGCCAGAGAAAATTATAGCATGGCTTGGTCCTGCCATAGGTGCTGCAAAGTTTGAGGTTGGCAGTGAAGTAAAAACACTTTTCTGTGAGCAATCAGCAACTCATCACACTGCATTTGCAGCGCAAGCGGATGGTAAATATTTAGCGGATATTTATCAGCTTGCAACCACCGACCTTATTAATCTAGGCATAAGAAATATTAGTGGTGGTGAGTACTGTACGGTTAGCAATAGTGAACAATTCTTTTCATATCGTCGAGATGGTCAAACAGGGCGTATGGCTTCTTTGATCTGGCGCAAGTAAGTGCTTATTCTTTGAGTATATTTTCTCCTAAGCCTTGATCAAAGTGCTGAGCATACCCATTAATTAAGTAATTAGTTTTTTTAATAGGTAACCCCTTATGCGTTTAGATCGATTTACCAGTAAATTTCAATCTGCGCTCTCTGACGCTCAGTCATTAGCGCTTGGGCGTGATCATCAATTTATTGAACCGGTACATTTAATGTATTCACTCTTGCAGCAAAGTGGCTCAAGTGTGCGTGCGTTATTAGCCCAAGCCAGTGTGAGTGCCGATGAACTTAATACCAAGTTATCGCAAGAGATAGAAAAGCTATTTAAAGTGGAAGGTGTTGGCGGCGACGTGCAGTTGTCAAATAACATGGTTTCACTGATCAACTTATGCGACAAGTATGCACAAAAGCGTAAAGATAAATATATATCGAGTGAGTTATTTGTATTAGCAGCGTGTGATGATAAAGGACCATTGGGTGATATCTTCCGCGCTTTAAATATGACTAGCGCTAAAATAGAAGCAGCAATACAAGCTATTCGCGGTGGTCAAAAAGTTGATGATCCAAATGCTGAAGATACCCGTCAAGCGCTGAAAAAGTTTACTATCGATTTAACTGAGCGTGCAGAGCAGGGAAAACTTGATCCTGTTATTGGCCGCGATGATGAAATTCGCCGCACTATTCAAGTATTACAACGGCGTACTAAAAATAACCCCGTGTTGATTGGTGAACCCGGTGTCGGAAAAACTGCGATTGCCGAAGGGCTCGCACAGCGTATTATTAATGGCGAAGTGCCTGAAGGCTTGAAAAACAAACGTGTGTTATCGCTTGATTTAGGAGCCTTGGTGGCCGGTGCAAAATACCGAGGTGAGTTTGAAGAACGTTTAAAATCAGTGCTTAATGAATTGGCTAAAGAAGAAGGCCAAGTAATTTTGTTTATTGACGAAATTCATACTATGGTGGGCGCTGGTAAATCTGATGGTGCAATGGATGCGGGTAATATGCTCAAACCTGCATTGGCTCGAGGTGAACTGCATTGTGTCGGTGCTACAACCCTTGATGAGTATCGTAAATATATTGAAAAAGATGCCGCTTTAGAACGTCGTTTTCAAAAGGTGCTGGTTGAAGAACCATCAGTAGAAGATACCATAGCGATACTTCGAGGCTTGAAAGAGCGTTACGAGTTACATCACTGTGTTGAAATTACCGATCCAGCCATTGTTGCTGCCGCACATTTATCACATCGCTATATTAGTGATCGCCAACTACCAGATAAAGCCATTGATTTAATTGATGAAGCGGGCTCGTCTATTCGTCTACAAATTGATTCAAAACCTGAATCATTAGATAAATTAGAGCGTCGTATTATCCAGCTAAAACTCGAAGATAATGCACTTGCTAAAGAGAAAGACGACGCCAGTCAAAAGCGTCGTTCTGAAATGCAGGAGCTGATCACCGATCTTGAAGCGCAATACCGTGAGCTTGATGAAGTATGGACAGCTGAGAAAGCCTCTTTGCAAGGTACTCAAGTAATTAAGGCTGAACTTGAACAAGCGCGATTAGATTTAGATGTTGCCCGCCGTGCCACTGACTTACAGCGCATGTCAGAGCTGCAATACGGCCGTATCCCAGAATTGGAACGTAAACTCGACTTAGCTTCACAAGCTGAAATGCAAGAAATGAGCTTACTGAAAAACCAAGTGGGTGAAGATGAAATTGCCGAGATACTTTCACGCTGGACGGGTATTCCGGTCTCTCGCATGCTCCAAGGTGAGCGTGAAAAACTGCTGCAAATGGAAGAACATTTACATCAAAAAGTTATTGGTCAGGATGAAGCGGTTATTGCTGTGGCCAATGCGATACGTCGCTCCCGTGCAGGGCTTGCTGATCCAAATAGGCCAATCGGTTCGTTTTTATTTTTAGGCCCAACAGGGGTCGGTAAAACTGAGCTGACTAAAGCATTAGCCGGATATATGTTTGATACCGAAAGCGCGATGATACGTATTGATATGTCGGAGTTTATGGAAAAGCACTCAGTTGCTCGCTTAGTTGGCGCGCCTCCGGGCTATGTTGGTTATGAAGAAGGTGGCTACTTAACAGAAGCTGTTCGTCGTCGTCCATATTCTGTAATTTTGCTTGATGAAATCGAAAAGGCACACCCTGATGTCTTTAATATTCTGCTGCAAGTGTTGGATGATGGTCGTTTAACGGATGGCCAAGGTCGTACTGTTGATTTTAAAAATACGGTGATCATCATGACCTCAAATTTAGGCTCAGATATTATTCAAGAGCAAACCGGGAACAACGATTATGCAGCGTTAAAAGAAAAAGTGATGGACGTTTTGGTTAATGAGTTTAGACCTGAATTTATTAATCGTATTGATGAAACCGTGGTATTCCATCCACTTGCTAATGAACATATTAAAGAGATTGCGGATATTCAATTAAGCAAGTTACGTGAGCGCCTAACAGGGATGGGTTACTTGTTACAAATAAGTGATGCCGCTCTTGATAGAATTGCAGCCAGTGGTTTTGACCCTGTCTATGGCGCACGGCCACTCAAACGCGCTATTCAACATACCATTGAAAACCCATTATCGCAGAAGTTACTCGCTAGTGAATATCAAAGTGGTGACATGATAGTTATTGATGCTGACGAAAATGGTTTAGTGTTCTCAGCACGCTAACTGATTAACTGAGTTTTAAGGCCAGTGAATATGCTGGCCTTAAAACTCGTTGCAATAAAAAGTTATAAAGTAAATATTAAAGATAAAGCCTTATCAATTAGCCCCGCTTAATTAAACCTTAAAAGTAAGTAATATATCGTTAACTTTACGTGAGCCTTCGACAAGCTGTGCTGCACCTTTAGCGACATTAAAGCTCAACGTTAAGTTCTCGTCACTGTAACCTTTTATTTGAGTAATGTTATCGCTAATATCGAGGCTGACAGTTTGCTGTTGCTCGGCAGCAGCAGATATTTGTGTTGCTAGTTGTGATATTTCACTTATTTGCGCGAAAATGCTATCCAGTTCAACTTGAGTATGTCCGGTGGTATTTACACATTCATCGGCTTGCGCCTTGGTGTTTTTCATGACCGTGGACCAGCTAAACAGGGTATCTTGTATTTCTTTAATTGAACTATGAATTTGTGCAGTAGCACGTTGAGTGCGAGAAGATAATGCACGCACTTCATCGGCAACCACCGCAAAACCTCGACCATGTTCACCAGCACGCGCCGCTTCAATCGCTGCATTTAATGCCAGTAAATTGGTTTGCTCTGCAATGCCTTCGATTTCAGTCATTACTTGACCTATTTTATCAGCCTCGGTTGCAAGAGAATTAGCGGTGCTTGCCGCTTGCTCAACTTGTAAAGCAAGATCAGATACCATGGCACTATTGTCTGCAATGTGCAGTTTTATATCAGTGCAGCTTTGGTAGGTAATATTTACCTTTTCAGCGGTATGATGAGTGTTGCTTGAAATTTCTCCTATGGTTGCGCTCATTTGTGACATAGCGGTGGCTATTTGACCAAGACGTTGCCCTTGAGCGGCAATGCCTTTTTCAGTGAGTGCTGATTGCTGATCTAGGTTAGCCGCAACACTAGTGAACGTGACAGTCGTATCTTTTACTCGCCCTAATACTGTACGTAATTTAGCATTAAGCATTTGCTGGTTATATTCGCTAATACTAAATGGATGATGGCCAATATAGACATAGCGAGATACAGAATCATTTACAGCCTTTAGTTGTTTCAGTGCTGTTGGTGTGATAACTAATTCATCATAATTTAATAGCATAATTAGCAAACTAAATAACGCAGTTATCAGTGCAACAGCAATAGACACAAAAGCTGCCAATAATGCTAAACCAAGTAAGCCAATAAGTAGGGCTGCACTTTGGCGAACAGCCACCCATTCACGCCAAGAAGACAATGATTTACCAGCATTTATTTTAGTGTATAGGCTTTGTGCTCGGCGTTTTAGTTGTTCGCTCGGTTTTGTTCGTACGGATTGATAGCCAACGAGTTGGCCGTGTTCAAAAATAGGCGTAACAAATGCATCAACCCAATAATAGCGGCCATCCTTGCAGCAGTTCTTGACCATACCGCGCCATGAGTGACCTTGTTTGAGTTTTTCCCACATTTCTTTAAATGCAGCTTTGGGCATATCAGGATGGCGAACAATATTATGATTTTTGCCAATGAGTTCTTCAAGGTTGAAGCCGGCAATGTTGCAAAATTCTTTATTAGCATAGGTGATCACTCCACGTATATCTGTAGTGGAGACGAGCTCTTGATGATCTGAAAAGGTGACTTCTTCGTTTATTAACTGCTGGCCCCGACGCATAGGTAGTCCTTAAACATGCTTTATTATTAGTAATGATTATAAAGTTCATACAAACGTAATGATAGCAGGTTCAGTGTTCACAGGTGTAAAATTGCTCTTAAATAACCTTTTAGTGATCTAAAACAAAGAATCTTGCATAAAGCTGCACATGTAATCGTGTAATTGCTGAATATATAAATAGATATCATTGTTCAGTGTGAGTAATGGAGCAATGAGTTGCACATCGCAAGCATTTAATTAGTCAGCATCTTGCATTACACTGGTGTCATTAAAGCAATTGTATATTAGCTTCTACAATGGCAAGATTAGTAAAAATTTGGGTGTCAGCTTAACTGCCCGCAGCAAGTTTGTTTTACAAACATACGGTGACCGTCTTGGTAAATAGTGGAAATTAGAGTTATGCCATTATTAAACCTTGAGTATTATCAATTTGCCCCCATTGACTTAGGATTAGGCCACGTGGCTCGAGGAAGCATTTTTGACTACACATGATTTAACTAAAGCGTTAGCGGCGCTAGCCCCAGAACAGCATAAATATGCAATAAAAGGCATTCAACGCGGTATTGAAAGAGAGGCGTTGCGGATCAAGCCAAACGGTGTGATTTCACAGCAAAGTCATCCAAAAGAGGTTGGTTGTGCGTTAACTAATGGGCATATAACCACTGATTTTGCTGAGTCTTTACTAGAGTTTATAACACCTGTTAGTGAATCTGCTGAAGAAACGTTAAGTCAGTTGCAAGATTTACAAAAGTTCACCCTATCGCAGATGGGGGATGAATTACTGTGGCCTATCAGTATGCCCTGTTTTATAGAGCATCAGGATGACATTATACTAGCGCAATATGGTGATTCTAATATTGGACGAATGAAAACGCTGTACCGAGAAGGGCTGAAAAATCGTTATGGCAGTATGATGCAAGCCATTGCTGGTGTGCACTTTAATATATCGTTTCCAGAGTCATTTTGGCTTAGTTTAAAAACGATTAAAGACGATACGGGCTCATTACAAGAGTTTATTTCGGCAGGTTATTTAGGTCTAATCCGTAACTTTAAGCGTGAGCTATGGCTGATCAGTTATTTATTTGGTGCATCGCCAGCGCTGTGTAATTCATTTTTACAAGGACGCAACACCGAGCTTCCTTTTAAAAAGTTAGGTAAAGGTACGCTTTATCTTGAAGTGGGCACAGCTTTACGCTTAGGTAACTTAGGTTATACCAACAGTGCTCAGTCATCATTAAAAGTACTGTATAACTCATTAGATGGGTATGTTGCAGGATTAAAAAGTGCGATACATTCACCATCAGATATTTATGATCAGCTTGCAGATTATAAAGATGCCCAGCCTAAACAATTAAATAAAAATGTATTGCAGATTGAAAATGAATTTTATTCACCAATTCGTCCCAAGCGCAATGCTAAAAGTGGGGAAACACCGACCGACGCACTGTTACGTGGCGGCATTGAATATATTGAAATCCGAGCTTTGGATGTAAATCCATTTGTAGCAACGGGAATCGATATTGAGCAAATTCATTTCTTAGATGTTTTTCTAACTTATTGCTTATTGAAAGATTCTCCAACTATGGATTGGGATTCGCAACAGCGTAGCACCGAAAATTTAGATACGGTTGTCAGCCAAGGCCGCGCCTCAAAAGTGATGCTAAATCGCTCTGGCAGTTCATGTAGTCTAGCAACGTGGGGAGCAGATATCTTCGCACAATTACAACAAGTTGCAGCCTATATGGATAATGCTTACGGTGTTAGCTATTACCGCGAAACGATTACCCGATTAAGCCAATGGATAGCAGATCCTGAATTAACGTATTCAGGACGCTATGTTAGACAACTGAAAAGATCCGGTACTGATAATGGTCACTTTGCCTTGTCGTTGGCAAAAAGTTACCAACAACAACATCAAGATACGCCATATAAAGTGTATTCAGACAGTTATTTAATACAACAAGCAGAGCAATCAGTTATTGCTGAGCGCGAGTTGAACGCCGCTGATAATCAAACATTTAATGCTTTTTTAGATGCTTACTTTGCTACTAAGTAAGTTTGCAGCTAAATAAGCAGGCAAAAAAAAACGCAGCCCAAGTTGGCTGCGTAAAGATTCTTCAGGGATAAACAATGCTAAACTGCGCATTCATGGTATAAGACTTATACTTTTATAAAAAGTTCAGCGAGCAACAAAAAAAATGAAAAAAAGTTTAATTATTTTATTGCTGGGAGCTGTGTTAACTGGTTGCGTAACAGCCCCTCCAAAGCAACCTAATGATATATGTAAGATTTTTGAAGAAAAAAGCGATTGGTACTATGACGCAAAAGATGCTCAAGAAAAATGGGGATCACCAAAGCATGTGCTAATGAGCATGATGTATCAAGAAAGCTCCTTTAAGCATGATGCCGCGCCACCAATGGAATATTTTTTATGGATAATTCCCACAGGGCGAGCAAGTTCAGCGTATGGCTACTCACAAGCAAAAACCCCCACTTGGTCTGATTATATTCGTGAAACGGGTAATAGTGGTGCTGATCGCGATGATTTTGATGACGCTATCGATTTTATGGGCTGGTTTGTTTATAAAACTCATAAAGTTAATGGTGTCTCAAAATGGGACGCCTACGCGCAATACCTAAATTACCACGAAGGTTGGGGCGGTTATAAACGCGGCACCTATAAAAAGAAAAAGTGGTTAATGGCAGTGGCTAATAAAGTGAAAAATCGTGCAAGTCGCTATGCGGCTCAGCTTAAACGCTGTGAAGACGATTTAGATAAAGGGTGGCTAGAAAGGCTATTTAGTTAATCTTACTATTTATAGAGCCCGCATTGCGGGCTTTATAGTGTGCGATTTACTTCCCTGGGAATTGATGAATATGCACATCGCGCTGTGGGAACGGAATGGTAATATTTTCTTTATCGAAGGCAATTTTAACGCGTTCATATAAACCAAAATACACCAGCCAGTAATTTTCAGAGCTTACCCATGCCCAAACCAGCATACCAATATGGCTATCACCATGTTGACTTACATGCACAACCGGTTGTTTTTCTTCATCTTTGAGTACTAAATCGTAGCTATTTAACACGCCCATTAGTACTTCTCGCGCTTTAAGCACATCATCACCGTAGCTAATGCCAAATTCGATATCAACGCGGCGCGTTGGTTCAGCAAATTTATTTTTTACGCAGCCATTAGAAAGCGCACCATTTGGGATGATAATTTTTTCATTATCATAAGTGAGTAATACGGTAACAAATATTTGAATTTCAACCACTTTACCCATATAGCCTTGGGCTTCAATAACATCACCAATCTTAAATGGTTTAAAAAATAAGATCAGCACGCCACCTGCAAAGTTAGCTAAACTACCTTGCAGTGCCATACCTACAGCTAATCCAGCTGCGCCAAGCATTGCAATAAACGAAGTTGTTTCTATACCGATCATTGATGCTACTGAGATCAGTAACAGTAACTTTAAAATGACAGATAAAAACGATACTAAGAAGTGCGTGAGTCCAGCTTCAAATTTTACCCGTACCATTGACTTTTCAGCCATATTTGCAACACGGCCAACAAACCACCAACCAACAATTAACACAAATATTGCCAGTAAAAATTTAGGACCATACAACATCACCATTTCGATGGCTTTGGTGTAAATGGTTTCGATAGAAATATCTTCCATTGTATTTTCCATATCTATAAAGTTATAAATATAATAGCCTAATAATTAACACGTTATAGAGAATAATGAACAAAAAACTTGTTGCGGGAATGATCTGAGGGAGTAGAGTAACCATAGGTTACTCTACATATGTTGCTTATACTTTACGTTTGTTCGCTTGAATGCGTACAAGTTTGATCATGTTCTCTTTTACTTCAACAACTTCAATCGGATAGCCTGCAATGCGCAAACTCAACTTGGCATCAGGAATGTCTTCTAAGTATTCGACAATTAAACCACTTAATGTTTTCGGCCCATCAAGAGGGAACTCCCAATCCATTTCTTTGTTTAGATCGCGTACGTTAGCACCGCCATCAACTAAAAATGAGCCATCATCTTGTGACACAACTTCTTCGCTTGGCGTACGAGTTTGTGTGGTAGTAAAATCACCGACTACTTCTTCTAGGATATCTTCTAAGGTCACAAGCCCTTGAATGTCACCATATTCATCAACGACTAAACCGATACGCTCTTTCGATTGCTGAAATTTAAATAGCTGAGTATTTAACGACGTACCCTCAGGAATAAAATAAATCTCACGAACTGCGCGAAGCAATGATGGTTTATCAAATTGTTCTTTCGTTAATAACCGCAGTGCATCGCGTGAGTGAATAAACCCTACCGCATCATCAATTTGGTCACGATAAAGTAGTACACGAGTGTGTTGTGCGTGGGTAAGCTGTTTACTAATAAGTTTCCAGTCATCGTTGATATCAATGGCAACAATTTCGTTACGCGGGATCATAATATCTTCAACAGTGACCTGCTCTAAATCTAAAATGGAGGTCAACATACTTTGGTGACGCGCGGGGATCAGCGCGCCAGATTCATTCAGCACCGTTTTTAATTCTTCTTTACTCATGCTGTGCTCATCTATTTGTGCCGCACTAATACCAAATAATCGTAATATCCCATTGGTCATCCAGTTAACAACGACGACAAATGGAAAGAGAATTTTTAATAACCCTTTGAGTATCACTGAACTAGGAAAGGCAACTCGCTCAGGGTAGAGGGCTGCAAGTGTTTTAGGGGTTACTTCAGCAAAAATTAATACCACCAGGGTTAATACACCTGTAGCAATGGCGATACCTAAATCACCATACAAACGGATACCGATAATGGTTGCAACCTGTGCTGCAGCAATATTTACCAAGTTATTACCGATAAGGATAAGGCCTATCAGTCTATCAGGACGGCTCAACAGTTTGTTGACACGTTTTGCTGCGCGATGGTTTTCTTTAGCGAGGTGACGTAAGCGGATTCTGTTAATTGACATAATGCCTGTTTCAGAACCAGAAAAGTATGCAGAACAAAGTATGAGTATTCCAAGTATCATAAACAAAACACTTGTAGAGATGCTGTCCAAAGAAGGATCCTTTTTTATTTAACCAACGTGTATTAAGCGGGAGTGGGCTGCCTGAGTCAAGTTAAAACTTATTCAGGACCACCTCTTGCACAAAACGACTGCCAAAATAAGCTAACGTTAAAACAAAAGCAGCAGCCATAATAGCCAGTACCACTGGTTTACCACGCCACCCTTGCTTTAAGTGACCAATTGTCACCGTTGCAAATATAGCCCAAGCAACTAACGATAAAACAGTTTTATGAATAAACTCTGTTGCAAACATGCCATCAAGGAAAACAAACCCAGACAACAGCGCCATTGTTAATAAAACAGTTCCTAAGGTTAATAAATGATAAAGCTGACGTTCAACCACCATTAATGGTGGGAGGTGGCTGTGCACTATAGCTAAATCTTTGCGTTTTAAGCGTTTGTCGATAAAGTAAAATTGTACACCATACAAGGTCGCAATAATTAATACGCAGTAAGCAAGCAATGAAAGTGAAATATGGGTAACTAACCCAATATCGACATCAATACTTTGCAATAAAATATGATGTGGAATAAATAAACTGGCTATTGTGAGTAAAGCGGCAAAGCCATAGACAACAGGCAGTAATAATGTGGCAGGGAACTTTAACGACACAGTGGTGACAGATACCACAATCACCCAGCAGGTTAACAGTGATACATTAACAATGCTTAAATCTTGGCCATCGGCACGAAACACTGAATTCACCAATAATAACATGTGCGCTAAAATTGCTACCGTGCTGAGGATTATCGTCAGCTTTTGGCTCGGACCTTGTTGGTGAAATAACCGAGACAGCACGTGAGACGTCGCTAAGATATAAAATAAACTGGCAATAATAGTTAAACTAATAATTAGCATAGTGCTTGGGCCACTCAATTTGAGTCAAATATTCCTTGTTAGAGTAAGGGCATTGTATTTTATAGCAAGGCAAATGCATAGAGTTTGTAAAAAGAAACTCAAACAGCGCACTTGAACACTGTATTGTGCGCCACCATTTACGGTATACTGCTTTTAATTAAAATTTTAATAATACTGATTATAGAAATCGCGCGATTTACGCCAAGTGTTAAACTTGCAGTAATAACCTAGATTGAAAAATTGGTATATCACGTTTGATCGGAACCTTTACATGTTTGAGAACCTCCAAGAACGATTAGGTAAAACCTTAAAGAATATCAGCGGCCGCGGGCGCCTTACAGAAGACAACATAAAAGATACGCTACGCGAAGTACGTATGGCCTTTTTAGAAGCCGACGTTGCCTTACCTGTTGTTCGCGAGTTTGTTAAACAAGTTAAAGAGCGCGCAGTAGGCATTGAAGTCACCAAAAGCCTAAGTCCAGGCCAAGTGTTCATTAAAATCGTTCGCGAAGAGCTTGAAAAAGCCATGGGCGAAGCAAACGAAGAGCTGAGCCTAAACGCACAACCGCCAGCGGTTGTAATGATGGCGGGTCTGCAAGGTGCTGGTAAAACGACCAGTGTTGCAAAGCTGGCTAAGTTCTTAAAAGAACGCAAAAAGAAATCAGTGTTAGTGGTCAGTGCCGACGTTTATCGCCCAGCGGCAATTAAACAGTTAGAAACACTGGCTGATGAAGTCGGTGTTGAGTTTTTCCCAAGTGACATTTCACAACAGCCAGTTGATATTGCAACTGCGGCTATTTCTCATGCGAAAAAGAAATTTATCGATGTTGTATTAGTTGATACTGCAGGTCGTTTGCATGTTGATAATGACATGATGGACGAGATTAAAAACCTTCATCATGCTATTAACCCAATCGAAACTTTGTTTGTGGTTGATGCCATGACAGGTCAAGATGCTGCCAATACTGCCAAAGCGTTTGATGAAGCATTGCCGCTAACAGGTGTGATACTAACCAAGACTGATGGTGATGCGCGCGGTGGTGCCGCCTTATCAATTCGTCATATTACCGGCAAACCTATTAAGTTTATGGGTGTTGGTGAGCGCACAGATGCGTTAGAACCTTTCCATCCAGATCGTATCGCGTCGCGCATACTTGGTATGGGTGATGTACTTTCATTGATCGAAGAAGTCGAAATGAAAGTCGATAAAGAGCAAGCTGCAAAAGTTGCTGAAAAAGTATTTAAAGGTGATGGCTTTACCCTAGACGATTTTGCAGAGCAGTTAAAGCAAATGAAGAACATGGGTGGCATGATGTCGATGCTCGATAAACTACCGGGTATGGCAAATTTACCTGATGCAGTGAAAGGGCAAATGGGTGATAAAACTTTTATCCAAATGGAAGCGATTATCAGTTCAATGACTAAAAAAGAACGTGCCCGCCCTGAAATCATTAAAGGCTCGCGTAAAAAGCGTATTGCTGCGGGTTCAGGTACGCAAGTACAAGAGATCAATAAATTGCTAAAACAGTTTACGCAAATGCAAAAAATGATGAAAAAAATGAAAGGTAAAGGCGGCATGATGAAAATGATGCGCGGCATGAAAGGCATGTTACCCCCTGGAATGATGGGTGGTGGTGGTCCTAAATTCTAATATTTTGGCTAACACTCGATGAGATCGTGATTTAGTTAACAAAAAAAGAGGCAAATAGTCTCTTTTTTTGTGGATAAATTATGCATTGAAAACGCTATATAGCCTGAATTAACGTGTAGATCATAGTTTAATCAACTTAACACTCATTTCGAGTCACTTCTTACTTGCATTGTTGCTAAAAACTCGTACAATTCCCCAGCTCCCCATACTGGGGAGTAAATCTTATTAATGAAAACAGTCAATCTATTTAGAGGACGGTATGGTAACTATTCGTTTGCAACGTGGTGGCGCTAAAAAACGCCCTTTCTATCAAATTGTGGTTGCGGATAGCCGTTTCTCGCGTGACGGTCGCTTCATCGAGAAAGTAGGCTTTTTTAACCCAATTGCTAGTGGTCAAGAAGAAAAAGTACGTTTAGATTTATCTCGTGTTGAACACTGGGTAGGTCAGGGCGCATCTCTTTCAGATCGCGTAAGTAAGTTAGTAAAAGACGCTCGTAAAGCGGCTTAATAGGCGTAAGTGTAACCATGAGTCAAGAGAACACCTCATCAATAATTGTCGTAGGAAAGCTCGGTGCCCCATATGGTATAAAGGGCTGGCTTAAGGTACATTCATTTACTGATGATCCCCAAGGGATCTTCGATTTCAGCCCGTGGTTGATAGGGCAGCAAGGTAAATGGCAGACCTTAGAAGTGGTCGACTGGCGTCGCCACAACAAAGGCTTTATCGCTAAATTTGCGCAAGTAAACGACCGAGACGAAGCAATGGCTTATACCCATGCAGAAATCTCAATGGATGCAGCGCAACTACCAGAACTGCCGCAAGGCGAGTTCTATTGGCGAGATCTCATTGGCATGTCAGTTGTAACCGATAAAGGTTATAACTTAGGCATCGTTGATGACCTGATGGAGACAGGCTCAAATGACGTATTAGTTGTGAAAGCAAATAATAAAGATGCATTTGGCCAAGCTGAGCGTTTAATTCCGTTTTTAACTGATTCAGTTATCAAAGAAGTTAAGCACGATGCGAGAGAAATTACCGTAGACTGGGATCCTGGCTTTTAATGAGTCAAACGAGTTCGTTGTGGGTAGGGGTTATCAGCCTCTTCCCGGACATGTTTGATGCTATTACACAGCAAGGTGTAACAGGTCGCGCAGTAAAAAGTGGTTTAATCGACTTTAACTGCTGGAATCCACGAGACTATGCAACTGATAAGCATAGAACCGTAGATGACCGTCCTTACGGGGGCGGACCCGGTATGTTAATGATGGTTGAACCATTGAAACAAGCCATTCTTGACGCAAAAAAAGCGGCAGGTGATGGTGCAAAAGTAATTTATATGTCCCCGCAAGGGCGCAAATTAGATCAGCAAGGGGCGAGCGAACTCGCAAACTCCGAAAAGCTGATTTTGATTGCCGGTCGCTATGAAGGTATAGACGAGAGAATAATAGAGTCATACGTTGACGAAGAATGGTCAATTGGTGATTTTATTTTGAGTGGTGGTGAACTACCTGCCATGACATTAATTGACGCAGTAGCGCGATTAGTGCCAGGTGTGTTAGGGCATAATCAGTCAGCAGAGCAAGATTCATTTTCGGATGGCTTGCTAGATTGTCCTCACTATACACGGCCAGAAACATTGGACGACAAACAGGTGCCTGCTGTATTACTCAGTGGAAACCACCAAGAGATAGCAAAATGGCGGCAAATGCAGTCATTAGGCAGAACTTGGTTACGACGTCCTGACTTGTTGCATAACCTAGCTCTGACTGAGGAGCAAGCGGTATTACTCGCAAAATTTCAGCAAGAGTACCAAAAAGCTTGTGGCTAGAAGACAGTTACACCTAGGAAAGTGAGAAACATAATGGCAAAAGTAAACCAAAATATTATTAAAGCGCTTGAAGATGAGCAGCTTAAAACAGACGTACCTGCATTTGGCCCTGGTGATACAGTGGTTGTACAGGTAAAAGTAAAAGAAGGTGCTAAAGAGCGTCTACAGGCCTTTGAAGGTGTTGTAATCGCTAAGCGTAATCGTGGTCTTCACTCAGCATTCACAGTTCGTAAAATCTCGAACGGTGAAGGTGTTGAGCGTGTATTCCAAACGCACAGCCCTCTTATCGATAGCGTAGCAGTTAAGCGTCGCGGTGCAGTTCGCCGTGCGAAACTTTACTATCTACGTGAGCGTTCTGGTAAATCTGCACGTATTAGAGAAAAACTTAACTAATACGCGCTGTTTATCAACGCAAAAAAAACGGGTTGCAACCTTCGGGCTGCAACCCGTTTTGGTTTTTATGGAAGAGAAGTTAGCGAGCGAGGTGAAAGAATAAAGTTAAAAGATTAAGATCAGTTCAACGTTAAAGTGATCACCATAGCTTGATTAGAGCACAGAGAAGTCCAGTAAAAAAATACCCATCCAAGAATTACTCATAAATCAAATACAACTCGGCCAATTTATAACTTATGACTTAGTAGTTAAAACTCAAATCTCATTCTTTTGCTTATTTAGCCTTTTAACAGTTTACTGATCCTGTTAATATTTATTGTATTGATTAGTTTACTTTTATGTAATTTTAAATGTACAAAATTGCATGTTTAGGTGGGGCACGTGATGGATATAAAAAAATTAGATAAGTTAAGAGAGGGCATTGATGAATGCGATGCTCAGTTGGTTGCCCTTTTGGCTAAACGTAATAGTATTACCGAACAGATCGGTGTAATCAAACAACAAACGGGTGCGCCACTGCATGCGCCTGACCGTGAAGCTACTTTATTAGCAGCTCGTCGCCAAGAAGCGCTAAATCAAGGGGTAAACCCTGAACTAGTCGAAGATATCCTAAGGCGCATGATGCGTGAAGCATACCAAAATCAACAGGCTAAATTAGCATGTAGCGCGCCACAGTTATCACCGATTGTGATTGTGGGTGGCCAAGGTGCGATGGGGCAGTTGTTTGCTCAGCAATTTATTCGCTCAGGATACGAAGTCAGAATACTCGACAAAGATCAGCAAAGTAACGCGCAAGAAATATTAGCCGGAGCAAAACTGGTAATGATCAGTGTGCCTATTAATGCCTTAGAAACAGTGGTCACAGCCTTGCCTAAGCTCGATAATGATTGTTTATTAGTTGATATTACTTCAGTTAAGCAAGCGCCGTTAAAAGTATTAAAAGCAGTGCATAGCGGTCCTGTAGTCGGTTTACATCCAATGTTTGGTCCTGATATTTCTCACTGGGTAAAGCAAACAGTAGTGGTTTGCGAAGGCCGTAACCATGAGATTGCCCAAGGTTTATTATCTCAACTGCAAGTGTGGGGCTGCCAACTTGTTGAACTCGATGCGCAAAAGCACGATGAAGCCATGCAAATTATTCAGGTTATGCGCCATTTAACCACTTTTGTATACGGCCAATTTTTAGCAAAACAAGGTCATACCCTCGAAGAACTCCGCAGTTGTTCGTCACCGATTTACCAATTAGAGTTGATGATGGTAGGGCGCTTATTCGCACAATCACCAGAGCTTTACTCTGACATTATGCTAGCGCAATTTGATAACGTAGAGTCATTACTTGCGCAATATCAAGACACGTTTGCAAGTACCTTGGCCAAATTAAAAGCGGGTGATAAGGCCGCTTTAATAGATTCATTTGCGGATGCTAAAGCGTATTTTTCAGATGCTACTGCGCATTTTTTAACACAAAGCCGCAGCCTGTTAAACAAAGCTAATGATGCGAAAGTACTTGATTGATAACCGCAGTGTGAAAAACAGATAATAAAAAAGGGCTAATTTTAGCCCTTTTTTATATTTTCCTTAGCGGTTAACTTTCTATACTAACAGCTTGCAGCGATTCACTTTGGTAACAGCCCAGTACGCGTACATATTGGGTGTGCTCTTTTAGCTCTTCTAAGGCTTGCTTAACATGGTTATCAGCAAGGTTTGCTTCTAAATCAACATAGAATACTTCTTCCCACGGGTTACCCGGCACAGGGCGTGATTCTAGTTTTACTAAGTTGATATTATGGTGTTTAAAAATCATCAGTGCATCAGCAAGCGAACCAGCTTGTTGCTTGGTGGCCATAATTAAACTGGTTTTAGTTGGGATCTGTTTTGATACATAAAGAGGTTTACGGGCAACTACAATAAAGCGGCTGTGATTTTCACGTTGATTGGCAAGCCCTGATTTAATAACTTCTAAACCCACATTTTTACCCGCTTGGGCTGAACCAATTGCTGCGCTATTAGGGGTATCTAATGCTAATTGCAGAGCGCTTGAGGTTGAATCGCAGGTTTCATGTTGAATATCGCCTAAGCCTTGTAAAAAGCGACTACATTGAGCGAATGGTTGCGGGTGAGCAAAAATCTTATTGAGTTGACTAAGCTCAATACCCGGTGTGACGAGTAAACAATGTTCAACACTGTGGGTTACTTCACCAACGATAGATACTTGTGCGTGTTGCAATAAATCAAACACCTCGTTAATACTGCCAGAGCTGGTGTTTTCAATGGGTAATAAGCCAAAATCAGCTTGACCATTTTCAACTTTACCAGTGATTTGCTCAAAGCTAGAGCAGCCCATTTCAACAAGTTTACCAGGGCGACGACTAAAGTATTTATGACAAGCAAGCTGACTGTAAGAACCTTGACCACCTAGATAAGCCACGCGATGCGTTTCACTCATAGCATCAGGGTTTAAGTTTTTTTGTAACATGGCTTGTTGGTTAAGGACTGAATCTTCTAAAATTGTTTGAAAAACATTATTCACATAATAGGCATCGAGGCCGAGTGACTTACCGTAGCCGATGAGTTTTTCTAACAAGGCAAGTTCACGGGCCTCATCACGTATCGGTTTATTATTAGCAATCTTATATTCTACAACGCCGTGGCTAATACGGCGACGTTTTGCTAATAGCACTAATAGATCAGAATCAATTTCATTGATATCATGTCTGAGTGAATTTAGTACATCATTTGTCATTTTTGGGTTCCTCATTCCAAAAATTACCTATACGGTGCATGCTTAGGTAATAAAAACAAAAAAGCCTCCCAGTTGGGAGGCTTTGCTATTCGGTTGATTTAATCTCGCAAACAGATAAGCCTCTTCTATCTAAAGAAGCTAAAAAACGAAAAATGCAATTGCGATAATATTATATTCATGAGCTTAATGTATGGAGAGTGGGCTATAAAGTCAACACTCTAGCGGGTTTTATCGCCGCTAAAAGGTAGTTTATTTTTGATATTGGGTTATTTCAGCGATTTTAACGAAAAATTTATAAATCTAAATAGGGATCTGGTATATTTATTTAGGTGAATTTAAATAAAAAATAATTATTAAAAATAAGGTTGTCCTGTGGTGTATAGACGCCCACCATCACGCTTTGGTGTAAATTCGTTGAGTATGAAACTTTCGTTACTAATTTCGGCAATTTGTTTAATTGCTGGGATCTGTGCGGCAGTATTGATGCTAAAATCAGAAGAAAAACAATTGGTATTTGAAGAACATGAAGTTCTCAAGCATTCCAGTGAACGTCTTATCCGTCAGTTTAATGCTCTGGTGAAAACCAAAATTAATATTGCGGAGCAAGCGAATAACGTAGTCTCTAGCCAATTATTTCATAATTCCTCGCAATTGCTCAGTAGCCAAAGTGCCCAGCTCAGCTTTGATCCCGATGGCAGTATTCGCAGTGCTTCTGATGATGGTCTATCTGCGGCTTTTATGCCACAAGATAAGTATTCGCCTTTTTATAAAAAGCTCATTAATGATTCCGAATCATTATGGAAAATTGTAGCGCCTACCTTGATCCAAGATTTCTTTAACTTTTATTTAATCACTACAGATAATTTTATCCGCATTGCACCACCTAATTGGGCCTTGAATGTTGCAGGCTCTCATCAGTTTATTGATAATCAAAGTTTCAATTATGCAAAAGAAGCACTTAATCCAACCAGAGAGGCTGTGTGGTCTAAAGTTTATTATGATAAAATTTGGCACAAATGGGTAGTGAGTGTGCTGGTGCCAGTTTATCTTGAAAATGAATTTTTAGGTGTTACTGGCAGCGATTTAGCACTCGATACGCTTATTTCACAACTACCTATCGGTGATAAGGAACAGCATTTATTTGTTTTTGATAGCCAAGGGCAATTACTTGCTCATCCAGATCTAAATAAATACCTTTACGAAACCTATGGTAAAGCAGGCAAACCATTACGCACTGATGATTTTGTCAATGGTGATTTACAAAAGCTGCTTAATCAAGCTATCAAAATGCATTTACCAGAATACGCAGATTCTTTTGTACAAGATGGTGAAACGCACATCATTAATATTCGCAAAGTTGAACATTTAGACTGGTATATAGGCATTTACAAAAAACGTTCATCAGCACTTTCAGCACTTGAAGAGCTTAAAGTGAAGTTTTTTGGGTTGTTTATTTTATATGCCATTTTAGTGGCGCTGTTATTACATCAAGCCTTGTATCAACTGGTATTGCGGCGTATTCATTCTTTAGTGTATGCGGTAACCAGCTTTGGCAAGGGGCACTTACAAATTGAATTTCCAAAAGAAAATAAAGATGAAATCGGTACATTAAATGGTTCTTTTCGTGATATGGCGATTGAAATTCGTAAGCTTATCGATGGTCTGCATCAGCGTATTACAGAAAAAGAGATTGCCGAAAAAGCCGCTAATCGATTATCAAAAGCGGTTGCTTTCTCAGGCACAGGCGTGGTGATCACCGATCAAAACTTTGTCATTGAATACGTGAATCCCAAAATGCTTGAAATGACTGGCTTTGATGAGACTCATTTTATGCAATCACCGCTATTAAGCATTATCGCCAAAGAAATGGCTATTTTGGTTGATGACATTGATATTGATTTACGCAGCCGAAATTATTGGCGTGGCGATACCTTACTCCAAGGTTTAGATAAAAAGCCAATCTGGGTGTCGCTCAGCATTTCACCTATTCGTGAAGAAGGTGGTTGTATCACCAGTTATGTTGCTTCTGCTCAAGATATTTCGTTTGTAAAAGAAAGCCAACGAAAGATGGAGCAATTAGCTTATTTCGACACCTTAACAGGGCTTGCTAATCGTACTTTCTTCAGAATGCAATTACGTAAATCCATGGCGCTTGCGGAGCGCGGCCATTATGCGTTTGCCTTGTTCTATTTTGATTTGGACGAGTTTAAGCGTATTAACGATACGCTTGGTCATGATGCAGGTGATCAGCTGCTTGTTGAAGTCGCTAACCGATTGAAAAAACGACTTCGCGCAGAAGACACAATTGCCCGTTTAGGCGGTGATGAATTTGCTGTGCTATTAAGCGGAATTGAACGCCAAGAGCATGCGATGGATGTAGCGAATACCATTCAACAAACCCTGAATGTGCCAATAATGCTTGGTAATAACGAGGTCATTATTAGTGCTAGTATTGGTATTACTATGGCCCCATATGATAGCAAAGAAGAAGATCAGCTACTAAAACATGCTGATTTAGCGATGTATGAAGCAAAAGCAAAAGGACGTAATACCTACCACTTTTATAGCCAAGAGCTGAACGCCGCTGCGAATGAGCGGCTGTTTATTGAAAATGAGCTACGTTTGGCCATTAAAGCGCAGCAGTTTGCTCTTTACTACCAACCGCAAGTAGATAGTCGCACCAGACATGTGGTGGGTTACGAAGCCTTGATCCGCTGGTTCCACCCAACAGAGGGAATGATCCCTCCGAGCAAGTTTATTCCAATTGCTGAAGCGACCGGTCTCATTGTTGAGTTAGGAGTTTGGGTATTACAAGAGGCCTGCGAGTTTGCCGCTCGATTAGCGGCGCAGGGGCGAGAGAATAATATTTCTATTAATCTTTCAGCACGACAGTTCAAAGATGCTAAGTTAGTACCTCTACTAGCATCGATCATAAAAAAAACCAGAGTACCAGCTAAATGCCTGCACCTTGAATTGACAGAAAGCATGTTAATGGGGAATGTAGAGGCGGCGATTGCACAGTTGCATCAGCTCAAAGCGCTTGGGGTGTCAATTTCTATTGATGACTTTGGTACAGGTTATTCATCATTGAGTTACTTAAAGCGTTTCCCTGTTGATATTTTAAAAGTTGATCGCTCGTTTGTGAAAGACATACCTGATGACCCAAATGACATGGAGATCACTGCGGCAATTATAGCGATGGCACAAAAGTTAAAATTAAATGTTGTCGCAGAAGGTGTTGAGACTATAGAGCAAGTGGAGTTTTTACAAAATAATAACTGCTTTATCGTGCAAGGCTATTATTATAGTGCGCCGATTGCAGAGAGCGAATTATCAAGCTTGTTTGAAAAACTTAATGAACGGGCTGAATCCTACCCATAATGCTGTTTTAGTTTGTATTGATAACAATAGAAAAGGCACCCTTAGGTGCCTTTCTTGTATTAAAGTGAGATTAACCAATTGCAGGGATCAAACCAGTCATTTGTAGCCCCTGAGCAGCGATAATAAGCATGCCACAAAGTGTGGCTAGCGCTAAGCCAATGTTACCAGAGCGCACAGTGTAGCCATTATGATCGTTGCTGCTACGCTGCTTATAAACCATCGCAACAGGTAAAAATACAGCCAGTACCACTAAAGCGATAGCCGCATAGCCTAAAGCCATAATAAAGCCTTGTGGGTAAAATAATGCAAAGCCTAATGGTGGAATAAAAGTGATGAGTGCAGTTTTGATCCTATCTTTATTACCATCACCTTTTTTAAAGGTATCGGCAAAGAAATCAAACAACCCTAGGCTCACTCCTAAAAATGAGGTTGCGAGCGCTAAATCTGCAAATAGGTTAACCGCACTAGCGACTGCTGAGTTGTTAGCAATACTGGCAATGCTTGCTACAAAACCAGGTAAGCCAGTGCTTTTAAGTAGCTCTACTTGGCTCATCATACCTTGACTTATTAATTGCCAAAAAATATAAATGACTAAGGGCAGAGCGGCACCGGTGATCATTACACGGCGTAAGGTTTTAATATCAAGGCCCACATATTTAACAATAGACGGAATAGAACCATGAAAACCAAACGAGGTAAATACCACCGGAATGGCTGATAAAATAAGGCCTTGTTCAATGGGCATTTCGAGTAAATGTTGGCCATGAACATACGGGGTTAACATATAAAATAAACTCGCTAATACCACAACCTTGACGCCAAATAGTACTCGGTTTAGCTTATCGACTTTACTGGTGCCTAAAGTAACAACAGTACCTATTACGACAGCTAAAATGATTGAGCCGACTTGTGGAGCGATATCGAGACTAAAACCATTGTTTATTTTTTCTTGTAGCTGTGCACCTCCGCCTGCAATATAGGCTGCACACAGCGCATAGAATAAAAACATCACCGAAAAATTAGCGACGTATTGTCCACGTTTACCGAACCATGATTTTGCTAACGTATTGAGCGTGGCATCACGATCGGCATGTTGATGAAGTTCAAGCATTAATAACGCGGTATAAGTCATTAACGCCCATGTTGAAATAATTAACGCTAATGCGGTTGTAAAGCCAAGCCCCGCAGAAGCGATTGGTAGCGCCAACATTCCTGCGCCGATAGTGGTACCAGCAACAATTAACATGCTGCCTATTGTTTTATTTTTAAGCATTTTTTGCCCCTGAAACATCGTGAGAGGCAGGCAAGATATAACTAGTTGGCACAAACTTAAATAGTTTTGTTACAAATCAAAGAAATTAAATGTAACTTATGATTTACAAGCCATCATTGTGAAGTCAGTTTTTGGTATAAAAACCACTCTAGCAGTTGACTTATTAACCAGTTCTGCTATTTCTATAAATTCACTTTATTATTAAGAATACTATTTATATGCAACAAGTTAACCGAGCTCTAACCATGCGCCCATGGCTGAATCTATCAGTTGTGCGCCCATTGCTGCGCTGCGGTTAAGTTGTTTTTTACTAACCGCGATTTCAAAGCGGTTAGTGCTGTATCTCCTTCCTCTTTGTTATCGCCACTTTGCTAAAAGGATCCGCTTGTGAGCGTTAAAGCATCATATTTTTTAATGGTCTTAATTTGGTCAACAACGCCTTTGGGAATTGTTTGGAGCAGTGAGTCTGTTACACCAACGCTCGCGGTATTGTTACGGATGTCGATAGGATTAGTGCTGGCTGCATTAGTTGTGGCGATTGCTAATATTCGTGTCCCTTGGCACCGTCGTGCGTGTTTTTTGTATGGTTATTCGAGTATCGGCATATATGGTGGCATGCTGTTGAGTTATATGGCAGCTAAAACAGTTCCATCAGGGCTGATATCATTAATGTTTGGTCTGGCACCAATTTTATCTGGTTTATTAGCACAGCGATTACTCAACGAGCCAAAATTCAGCGTTGTTAAACTAATTGCGTTAGCATTTGCGCTATTGGGGTTATTTTTGGTAAGTGAAAAACACATGCAAGGCTCATTGATGCAAATGCAGGGTTTAGCTTACGTATTTATGGCTGTGTGCTTTTTTAGTTTAAGTGGGGTGATGATCAAGCGAATAAAAATTGCTATTCATCCAATGGCGACCACATTTGGTGCATTAGTATTTGTTACACCCTTATTTTTTATTACTTGGTGGTTGTTCGATGGTGAGCTCAATACGAGTACGTGGACAGTAAAATCACTGTGGTCAATTGTGTATTTGGGCGTGTTTGGCTCATTGGTTGGTTCGCTTGCTTATTTTCATGTGTTACAAAAATTACCAGCTAGTACCGTGGCGCTAACCACCTTGATCACACCAAGCTTTGCGATTGGCTTAGGGGGCTGGTTAAATAATGAAGCAATTGATCAACAATTACTTATTGGCGCTGCCATTATATTACTGAGCTTAGCGGTGTTTCAGTTTGGTGATGGTTGGTTGAAAAAAAGAGCCACGTTTAAAAAGCTTAACCCTTAACAACAGTCGTCATATAGCTAAAAGGCATTACTTCTTTTAGCTACATTTTCTCAATTTGTATCACTAAGCGGCGGTTTTTATCGCGGCCCAAAATATTATCGTTAGTCGCTACGTGACGTTTTTCACCAAAGCCTTGCGTTTCAACTTTAGTTTCATCAACTCCTAGACTCACCATATATTCTTTGATCGCTTGGGCTCGTTTTTTAGACAGCTCTAGATTGTTCCAACGACCACCGTAACTATCTGTGTATGAGTCAATCGAAATAGCCGCAATCGTTGTGTCGTATTTTAAATACTCAGCAATTTTATCTAAGCGTTGCTGCGATGATTTAGTAAGCTTACTGGTATTTGGTTGATAATTCATAACCGTGAAGGAAATATCTTCAAAACTGTATGGCAGTAATTCATCGCGACATTGTAAAAATGCCCAATAGGCTTGTTTAAAATTAATATTCGATAAGCCAACGGCAATTTTATCGGCACTATTTTGCCAGTCTTGATAATAAAAAGTGGGTTGGTAACCTTTTTCAAGCTCGGTCAACATTTCCCATGCCGTTTTGTTACCCAGTTCGCCGTCAAATTTTCGTAGTAATTTCATATCAGCAATATCACGTGCGGGTAAACCAGCTCGCCAGATCGGCGGGACTGCTTTTAAACCCGCAATACTGTAATTATCAGGGCGGACAACCATATCTAAGTTAAATAGCAGATCTTTATTTTTGCTCGCTGTAGCGCTGAAAATAGCTTCACCATAATATGGAACTTCATGATTTAATTGGCATTGTAAGCGAGTTGTTGTTACAACTTGCCATTGTGAGTTATCTGCTGTGGCTGTGTACTGGCGTATTGCAGCGCTGGCCGTATCTGAAAGGCATGCAGTTGCAATGCTTAGACTGATAAACAGCATTGAAAGCTTCATTACGGGATCTCCAACAATATATTACGCCAATATCTTGGCTAAAGCTGCGTTTACAGAGGCTAACATCCATCAAGGTGTCGTTAGCTAGCTCTAAGTTCTAGTTAAGTAAAGCAAGTTATGTGCCTAAATGTAAGTGTTAATTTAATCTGTAAAGCGCTAGCCTAGCCACCATGATTTTTGACATAATAGCCAGCTTACTCTGGCAAACCAAGAATACTATGGCAAATACTGAACAAACTCTTTTCGCAAAACGCTTTCGTGGCTTTTTCCCGGTGGTTATTGATGTTGAAACTGCAGGCTTTAATAAAGTAACCGATGCACTGTTAGAAATTGCGGTGTCAGTATTAAAAATGGATGAAGAAGGCTTACTCAGTATTGATCATACTGTGCATTTTCATGTTGAGCCATTTGAAGGCGCAAACATTGAACAAGCAGCCATTGATTTTAATGGTATCGACCCTTTCTCACCATTACGTGGCGCAGTATCTGAAGAGGAAGCGATCAAAGAGATTTGTAAAGTGGTACGCAAAGCGCAAAAAGCAGCGGGGTGTCAGCGTTCTGTGGTTGTTGCTCATAATGCCGCGTTTGATCACGGTTTTTTAAATGCAGCTATCGAACGTAATAATATCAAGCGCACACCATTTCATCCTTTTGTAAGCTTTGATACGACCTCTTTGGCGGGCTTAGCGCTTGGCCAAACGGTACTGGCAAAAGCATGCCGTGCAGCGGGAATTGAATTTGACAACAAACAAGCGCATTCAGCATTGTATGATACCGAACGCACCGCAGAGCTATATTGCTTAATAGTTAATCGCTGGCAGCAACTAGGTGGCTGGCCGCTGGCCGAAGAAGTGCCTGAAGACATAGAGCCATGTGCCCAAAGCGAAGACTCAGCCGCTAAAACGACTGAGTAATTTTACCTTCGCTCATTTTCACTGAGTGGGGCGGATAAATACGCGAAAAATGTTTTGAATCTTTTGCGATTTTAAGCTCCACACCAGGATGCATTAACTCATTAATTTTTAAGCGACTTGTTGCTAAAAGTTGCGCGATCCTTTGCTTAACTAAATACTTTTTACGTTTAGTGTTTGCGATACGTATATCGATTTGTTGCTCACTTGCCCCAATCTTATCTAAAAATAATTGTCGTTTTGCTGATGCTGGAATTTTAACTGCTTTTTTACGTGCTTGCTTTAATGCTGCGGATTTAGTGGCTAACAGTTTTTCAAAATCGGCAATTTGCAATTGTTTTTGTCTCAAGTCATGCCAATACTGCGCGATGAAAACTCGGGTTTTTGTGCCCGATGGGGCACCTAGCTCTCCGGTTTCAATTCGCATGGCATCTAAAATATTGCCGCCAATAATTTTACCGCGTGGATCATTAGCTTTGCCAACTCGAATTAACCGACGAGCACTCAAGTCACAATGTAATGCTTGGCGTTCAATACATAAGTCTTGCTCACTTTGGATATGGCAATATTGGGCATAGCCAATTGAAATAGTCCGAGCGGCTTTAATTTTGCAAGTAAACGCTTCGTCATTTTCACGCTTTCGACCAATTGCACCGAGCATAATTGTAACCGCACTGGCACTTTCGATCTGGCCTGATTCAACAAATCCTAATACTGTGATATCACCACTGGCACGCACGTGCATACCATCTTTTATATCGCCACTGATAATTACGCTGCCGTCAAAATCAACATGACCGGTGCCAATATCAACATTATCAAAACACAACACGTCATCAACGCGCATGCCACGAGGGAGGGCGACAGGCACACCTTTACAATCTGCAATCAGTACATTGGGATTAGTTGGATCGAGTTTAGTGCCTTCAAATGGTTGTAATGGTAGATCCTTACCTGGTATGGCGGGCAGTACATCACCAAATACCGTATAACCATCTTCCCCAGGAGTAGCAGCAACACGCTGCATTAGAGGAGTGCCCGGTTTTACAGTGATGATCGCGCCTAAATTGCGCATATCGACCTTCCCACCTTCTTTTGCTTGTGGGCTCAATACACGATCTTGTGCTGTAGCGCACAAACGTACAAATTTAGCGTCGCTGCCTTCTTTTGGTCTACGACCATGGGCAACAATGGCTTTATAAGAGCCGCCAGCAGGCTGCGCAAATTGTTGGCCTAAAAAATTATCCAATGCACGGGAACTAACTCCTTGCAAAACACCGGCATCAACCAATGCTGCACGGGCTTTTTCAATAGACATCAGCGCTCCACCTTTAGCTGTGGTAAGGCTGGCTTCTGCAACCATGTTTTTTTCATCAACGTGAATTAACATCGATGCATCAAGAGCACGCGCAATGATCAAAGAGTCAGCTTGATAGTCTTTAGTTGGCGAGAAGAGTTTACCAATATTAGCACTTATTATCTCAAATTCAGCAAATTGGGACTGCTCAATCAACTCAATGAGTTGCGAGCTTGTCACTGGAAAACCACTATTTTTAGGGTGATCAAGCAGTGACACAAAACCCGTAGTAGAGTCATGTGTAAACAACGACATTTATAGATTTCCTATGTAATATGCCTGTTCTTATTATTTTTATTGGTTGTTGTTTAGCTAATACTAAATTCGGTATTTTCAAAACAGCAGCTATTTGAACACAACTTTCAGCATATGTTAAGTAAATGTTCCTGTTTGTATCCTCCAGGCTTGTGAATTAACATTTGCTTGGTCAATAATTGCGCGGTTAAATAACGAATAAAAATAAACTGGCAAAGACCCTTGAGTATCAGCGTGTTACTCAGTTATACTGCTTGCACGCTCTGAATGAGTTTACTAATTCAGGGGCTGATTAGGATTCGACGGAATTCAAGAAGCCCAAGGTGCATGTCGAGGTGCGGTTTGCCTCGTAAAAAAGCCGCAATTTAAAGTAATCGCAAACGACGATAACTACTCTCTAGCAGCTTAGGCTAGCTAGCGCTCCTTCCATGTATTCTTGTGGACTGGATTTTGGAGTGTCACCCTAACACCTGATCGCGACGGAAACCCTGGCCGGGGTTGAAGCGCTAAAACTAAGCGGCCTCGCCTTTATTTACCGTGTTTGTCCGGGACTTAAAGGTTAATTAAATGACAATACTAAACATGTAGTACCGACGGTCGAGGCTTTTCGGACGGGGGTTCAAATCCCCCCAGCTCCACCACTTTAAAACCGCTGAAAGCTAGTAAATACGTAGCTTTCAGCGGTTTTTTCACATCTACAACCCCCTATAACACTCTACAAAATACACAAGCTCTACACACCAGTAAATACGGGCTGTTTGGCTTAATTGTATATTTTATGTTTTCAGTGCTTTTTCACAAAAATACACAAAATATACACACAGTTTTTGTGTGATAAACCATTAAATAATTTTATATAACAGCCTTTTATTAGGAGTAGGTAGCACCACTTTAGATAGAATTTCGTACGAGCTAATAAATGGAGGTTTATTGATTGCCACCTCGTCATTAATTTTGATAAGGGTGAGTTTTTGAAAATACTTAAAGTAATTAGGCTAAGAATTTAAAACTCTAATTAATAAAGTAGTTAATTTCAAAACCCAAAATTTATCGCTTATAAAGCTTCTTATAATTAAACATTATTAAGATTTGTACAGGAAAGCCATCTCAGCTCACAATTGTTAAGAAGAGAGCAGTTTGAAAAACCTTTACCATGCTTTGAGTGAGATTTTAGCTGCAGCTTAGTAGCTCTTGATGCCACTAAAGCGAACTTCTGCTTGGAGCGAGAAGCGGTCATTGAGATTGGCTAAATATCGTAGTTAATTGATTTGTTAAACTGCTCTTTGCGCATATATTCATGAAAATGAGCGCCGCGCGCATATTGGTTAATTTAACTTTACCTAAAATAGTTAGAAAACTTAGTGATTGTAATACCTTAGGTAATTTGTTAAAACTATATAATGTAGAAAAATGAGCGTAGCGTCGGTAGAAATATGCGCGATGAGCGCACTATTAAATTGTTAGCACTATCAAAATGGAGTTTCGGTGTTTAATCAAATAGAAGTAAAAGAATTCCTGATTAAAATTGGCAAAAGATGGCTGTTTCCTGATCTATCAAACAAAATAACTTGGTTTGTTATTTCAGTTGGTGGAACCATCTTATTAACACCTGTTGTATTGAAACAATTATTTTATAATTGGCTCGTTGATACTATTAACTTAAATTCAGGTCAATATTTCACGTTAGCAGAGCTTCAATCGGATTCACCTGATTACATTATAGGAACAAGCCTTATGGTTTTGGGCTTGGTGCATAATATTGTGAATCGTTACTTTTTATACAAAACGGCTGTTACAGAGCAAAAAGAATTAGAAGCCTTAAATGAAGTGGATAGGGATTTGTTCAAAGAATTTCTATCAGTTTTCCCATCAGACTCCTTATCAATTGAATTGCTTAGAGATCATGATTTTGGTAATTCTTACCACGAAAACGGTACGACTCAATTAGATATATTTGTGAACACATGGAATACCGCAGAAAAAGAGTTCTTAGATGCCGCACTAGAAACTCCAAAAAAAGAGCTTTGGTCTAAATGTCGTAAGTTTGTTTATGAGCTAGCATGTGGTTCTCATTTTATTGGCTCAGGTCCAATATTGACATGTATTCCAAATGCATACCGTGGAACTGATGACTGGCCTCAACATGTTGATGATAAGCTTAAAATGTTAAATGATTTAGCTACTGAATGTTATGAATTACATAGAGACTTTGTGCTTCTATCTCGGCGTAAATTGAAGTGC
>NZ_JAGPYN010000005.1 GCF_018069805.1 Pseudoalteromonas ostreae | reverse complement strand
TACTTAATTTTAAACTTTATTAAAAATTTAAACTCAAGTTTTACTCGACTAACTAAGTGACTCTTGCCTCGCTAAGCGTTGCTGTCTGCCGTCTCAGTGGGGTCGCATTATAGGGCGCAGCGAATTTTACGCAAGCGTTTTTTAAAGAAAACTTGAAATAAAGTGCTGTTCGTTCAAAATTCAAGCCAAACCCTACAAAAGAGATACTTTTTTAACTTCAAAATAACTTTATACGGTTATAAAACGCAAAAGCCCGATGAAAATCATCGGGCTTTTGTTGAATAGCTTTAAGTATACTTAGATTAAGCTATACCATATTGCTCACGATAAGCTTTTACTGATGCAAGATGCTCGTTCATAGTACCTTTAGTTTCAAGGTAGCTAATTAAATCTGCAAGCTTTACTATTGAAACTACTTTAGTATTAAAGTCACGTTCTACTTCTTGAATTGCAGAAAGTTCAGCTTTACCTTTCTCTTGACGATCAAGAGCTATCAAGACACCACTTAGATCCGCACCATTTTCTGCAATGATTTCCATAGACTCACGAATTGCTGTACCAGCAGTGATCACGTCATCTACTAACATGATTTTGCCTTTTAGCTCAGAGCCTACTAATGTACCGCCTTCACCGTGTGCTTTCTTCTCTTTACGGTTAAAGCAATAAGGCACATCTTTATTGTGATGATCTGCAAGTGCTACTGCGGTAGTTGTTGCAATTGGAATACCTTTATAAGCAGGACCGAATAAAACATCATATTCAATGCCTGCATCTTCAAGGGCGGCAGCATAAAAACGACCAAGACGTGCAAGGTCACGACCTGTATTAAACAACCCCGCATTAAAGAAGTAAGGGCTAGTACGGCCAGACTTTAAAGTAAACTCACCAAACTTTAACACCTGTTTTTCTAAGGCGAATTCAATAAACTCTATTTGATAATCTTTCATTACTATAAACCTATTACTTATTAAGCTAGTGCTTGCTTCTGAACATCAATGATTTCGCGGATTGAATGCTTCGCAAGAGTGAGTAATTCATCAAGCTCATCAAACGAGAAAGGTTCGCCCTCGGCTGTACCCTGCACTTCAATAATTTTACCCGTTTCGGTCAAAATTACGTTCATATCGGTTTCAGCGTCAGAATCTTCTAAATATTCTAAATCGCTAATAGCTTGGCCTTTATAAATACCTACCGAAATAGCTGCAATCATAAATTTAAGAGGATTTGAATTGATCATACCCTTGCTACGCATATGTGTTAACGCATCTACTAGAGCAACACAAGCACCACTGATTGATGCAGTACGAGTTCCGCCATCAGCTTGGATAACATCACAATCAATAGTAATGGTATTTTCGCCTAACGCTTTTAAATCAACTGCGGCACGAAGTGCGCGTGCAATTAAGCGTTGAATTTCCATAGTACGACCGCTTTGCTTGCCACGCGCCGCTTCACGGCCATTTCGGGTATGGGTAGAGCGCGGTAACATACCGTACTCAGCTGTGATCCAGCCTTTACCTTGGCCTTTCATAAAACGCGGTACACCTGATTCAACAGTGGCTGTACAAAGTACTTTTGTGTTACCAAACTCAACCAACACAGAGCCTTCAGCATGCAAAGTGTAATTACGTGTAAATGTAACCGGTCTAATTTGGTTAGGTGTTCTTTCGCTTGGACGCATTCACGATCCCCTTAATTCAGAATTTCCCACATTATATGTATATATAGCTGTAGATGCCATGCTGATTTAAACAAAAGCAAATTGTAAAATTCGCAGCAACAAAAATTTCCGCTAGAGCTTAACCAGTGTTACGGTATAATCACTTTTAATATTGTTTAATAAAACTAGGAAACCATCCATGATCCACAGTATGACTGCTTACGCGCGTCGCGAAATAAAAGGCGATTGGGGCACTGGCACGTGGGAAGTTCGTTCAGTAAACCAACGCTACCTTGAAACCTTTATTCGCGCACCTGAGCAATTTCGTGGCATGGAGCCGGTGATCCGTGAGCGCCTACGTAAACATTTACAACGCGGCAAGGTTGAAGTGTTCTTAAAGTTTGTGGCCAATCCAGCCCATGTTGGCGAGCTTTCAATTAATGAGGCTTTAGCTGCACAACTGATCAATAGCGCTAAATGGGTGCAACAACAAAGTAATGGCGATATTAATCCTGTCGACATCTTACGTTGGCCTGGTGTTATGGAAGCTGAAGAGCTAGATATGGATAGCGTTAACACCGCACTCATTGCTGGTTTTGATCAAGTGATTGAAGATTTTAAATCTGCACGTGGTGATGAAGGCGCTAATCTTGAAGAAATGATAGCCGCTCGTCTTGATGCTATTTTAGAGCAAGTAGCGATTGTTGAAACTCACATGCCAGAAATTGCCAAATGGCAGCGTGAAAAATTAGCACAAAAATTAGAAGATTTAACTGCAAATATTGACGAAGCTCGCCTTGAGCAAGAGCTCATCTACCTTGCACAAAAACAAGACGTAGCTGAAGAACTAGACCGTTTAAAATCTCATGTCAAAGAAACTAAAAAAATCCTTAAAAAAGGTGGCGCATGTGGTCGTCGTTTAGATTTTATGATGCAAGAGTTTAACCGCGAAGCAAACACCCTCGCCTCTAAATCAATCAACAGCGACATCACCAATGCAGCGGTTGAGCTTAAAGTATTGATAGAGCAAATGCGCGAGCAGATCCAGAACATAGAGTAATATTTCAGGCTGTTTCGGTACGTTAAAATGGCCTTTAAAATCTGGTTGTTATGAATTTTACGTGTTTCAACCTGTTGCTCCGAATTGCTCTTTGTAATGAAAAAATGATGGCAGAAATGGTGGCAGATTTTGAAAAAATTCAAAATTTGCCTCAAACTTTAAAAATCTGCCACCAATTTTATTGTAAAGATATGATATTGCAAACAAAATTAACGCTCGGCAAATTAAGTCTTTAATCAAAACGGGTAAAGTAGGCTATCACTCAATTGGGAATGGCCTCTATATCCGAATCAGTAAAGAGCGAAGCGCTTTTTGGGTCGTTAGATATACAATTCATAAAAAGCGCAGAGAAATAACCTTCGGCAAATACCCAGATGTTTCATTGGCTGAGGCACGTTTAAAGTCAGCGCAAATTGTGCTTGATGTGAAAAATGAAAACATCGATCCTCAGGCCGAAAAAATGCGCCTCGATAATGAAACTTTAAAAACTGTCAATGATCTTGCCGAAGGCTGGCTGCAAGAGTGCGAAAAACGCTTAAAGCACCCGAATATCACCAGACGTGTTTATACTAAAGATCTAGCCCCTTATTTTGGTGGGTTAGCAATCGAAAAAGTAAACCCCAGAGATATTCGCGGCGCGATACAGCGCATTGCACAAAGTAACCGCCCGAGTATTACCAATGATGCACTCATGTACTGCAAGCAATTATTCAGGCATGCAATTAAGCTAGATTTGCGCACCTCAAACCCAGCAGAAGCATTTAACGTGTCGGATGCTGCCGGTGTAGAGCAAAGCCGCAGCCGCGCCCTATCACTTGAAGAACTAGAGAGGGTGTATCAATGCCTGCGGGAAAATTCTGACCAATTTACGCTATAAACCTCTCCAGTTTCATTAGACCATTACATACTTTACTTGCCAGCTTTAGCGCTTCTTCTTTGAATTATTCTGAATAGGATTTACGTTTGGTCTTTGTTGTTATAATTCACCTCTATGAGTTAGTTTACTCACTTAATGAGGTATCCAAAACTATTGGTTCAGATCAAGAGTCTGAAAGTATTTTATTCGCAACAAGTGAGTACTTAACTACTCAACGCTTCAGTCTTTAAAGTCAGCAGCACTAAACAAACGGATCTAGTAAATCTTCGTCAAATACTAAACCTTTAAATTTGTTACTTTGAATGATGTTTTTAAACTCATCAGTACAATAAACTTTTTGAGCGCCTTCTAGCTTAGACTTAAACAATAGTTTTTTTTGTATATCGTCTTGCTCAAAAGTAAGTAACTCTAAACCGTCTTCAAAGCCATCTTCGTACTTAGTCAAACACATGTCTTTTTGCTCTTGTCCGAAGGTAAGCAAATTAAACAACATCATGTTATTGCCTTCAGCTTTAACGGGTAAAAACTCTCCAAAATTTGCTAAGCGCTCTTTTAACAACTCATATACTGGCATCTTCATTATTAAAAAATGACCTAAGCGCGATATGTCATAGTTTTGCTTTTTAGCTTTACCAAAATAATTAAAATTTAATCCTTCGGGCCATAGGTGGCTAAACTCTATATTGTCTGATGCTGCTGACATAAACATCGTTAATATAGTGTCCGGCTCGAGGTCATTATTTTTTGAGAGTATTTTTGAGAGCTCAACAATATCAAAGTCGATTACGTCGTATGTGTAAGCTTCGTTTTTGATTTGATATACAGTCATTACAAAGCCTTCCAATTTTCATTTTTTGGTTCAAGTAAACCAGCGGGCAACGTGCCTGTTTTTATTTTAACTTTAACAGTTCTTAGTCTATTTAAAAATAAGCCTCTAAGCGTAGATTTATTACCAAAATTGGTATTTATCCATGTTTCATAGTTGTACCTATGTAGTTTACGGTGAGGCGGTGAAGCAGGGCTATCCCAATTTTGTTCTTTATTTTTTTCAAAGTTAATCAACCACACGCCGTTAATCGGGTCGTTAATCCCTATTCCGTGTAGATGTAAATTAAGTCTGGTTTGTAGCATATTTACTGATTGGTACTGGCCTTTACCACAAATAATGTGGTGGGCTTCATGTAGATTAGTTGGTTTAGGCTCACCTATTGCAGCCAAATGACGAGCAAGCTTTTGTGTAGGGTGATGCTTTTCTTGCTTTAACTGTGTAACTGTTGAACCTGCATTTTTCTCACGATATTCCTTTAAATCTGTTTGTAAGCGAGCATGGGCTGTAATTCTCTCTTTTTCTTTTTGCAAATGATTAAAGTCACGAGCCATCTTCTTTTTGAGTTCTTCGCCCTCCAGCCCTTTTTGAGCTATTCGTTAATTATGAAACTCTTTGGCTTTCAATTCATAGTTATAAATAGCCATTTCTAAGGGGGAAGGGTTTTGAGGACTTTCAGGGTGAGGGTACTGGTGTAATTGATTCATAAAAACACTCTTCCTTGATTATTTGATTACGATTGGGTGTATAATACAAAAATTATACAGTTAATCAATTATCACGCTCTTTATTAGGTACTAACTTGTATTGAGGTATCATTAAGCAAAATAGCTTAAAGCTCTTCAGCCTCACCCCAAGTGGTTACTAAATCTATTACGCAAGTTAAAACAAAAACTCAAAGTATTGATTTTAAAGCGTTTAATAATAACACTCCACATTCAGATCCAAAATATCGAATAAGTGTTTCTTTGCTCAACTTGAGCAGTGTTTAGTTATTAAAGTATAATGGTGTTATCTAAGGCTTGAGTTACTTGTAACTCAAGCCTATTTATTTTTAGTAGAGAGCAAAGTAATGACGCAAACTCGCGGAAACTTATTTATTTTATCGGCACCATCTGGTGCGGGTAAATCCAGCTTAATCAATGCATTGTTAACTAAGTATAATGATATGAAAGTATCTGTTTCGCACACTACTCGCTCGCCTCGTCCGGGCGAAGCAAATGGCGTGCATTACCACTTTGTAAATGTTGATGAATTCAAATCATTAATTGAAAAAAATGATTTTTTTGAATGGGCGCAAGTATTCGATAATTACTACGGTACATCAAAGCAAGCAATTGAAGATCAGCTTGCAGCTGGTATTGATGTATTTTTAGATATTGATTGGCAAGGTGCACGTCAAGTGCGTGACTTGGTCGCTGATGTTGAAACCATTTTTATCCTACCACCGTCAAAAGTTGAACTTGAAGCGCGCTTAAATAATCGCGGCCAAGATTCACAAGAAATCATTGCTGGTCGCATGGCAAAAGCACAATCTGAAACGTCTCATTACAATGAATATGACTATGTAGTGGTTAACGATGATTTTGCAACTGCGCTGAAGGAAATTGAGACGATCGTATTGGCAAAACGCTTATCGCTACAAAGCCAAGCTATTCGCCATCAAGATTTACTCGTAGACTTACTGCGCTAAATCCTAATTTGGGTTCAGTAAGTATTTTATTTGTTTAAATTAACCACAAGCTATTGGCGAATCTGACTCGGTGCAGTAAACTACGTCTTTGCTTAAAAATTTATTTGGAGTGCTAAGATGGCTCGCGTAACTGTTGAAGATGCAGTAGATGCAATTGGTAATCGTTTTGATTTAATTTTAGTTGCGGCCCGTCGTGCCCGTCAAATCGCGGTTGGTGGTAAAAAACCACTGGTTGATCCTGAAAACGATAAACCAACGGTTGTTGCTTTACGTGAAATTGAACTTGGTTTAGTGGATAGCTCATCAATGGATCTTATTGATCGTGAAGAGCAACAACATCAAGAGGCGGCTGAAATGGCTGCAGTTGCAGCTATTGTAGGCGGCAACCAATAATCTGACTTCCTTGTCTGATTTAGCCAACGGTATAGTATTTCTATTCTAGCCGTTGGCAATCCCTTCTTTTCATCGTATATTCTTAACATACCGTTACCTATTTGCTTCACGAGAACATTGGAGTGTGAATGTATCTTTTTGAAGGTCTAAAAAAGAAAATATCAGAATACTTACCTGCTGCTGATGTAGAGCTGGTACAAAAAGCCTATGTGGTAGCCCGAGAGGCCCATGAGGGTCAAACTCGCTCAAGTGGCGAACCTTACATTACTCACCCTGTTGAAGTAAGCCAAATTCTGGCTGGTATGCATTTAGATCACGAAACGTTAATGGCTGCATTAATGCATGATGTGATTGAAGACACCGACTTTAGCCAACAAGATTTAGCCGAAATTTTTGGCGATACAGTCGCAGAATTAGTTGAGGGCGTAAGCAAACTTGATAAGCTCAGCTTTAAAGATAAAAAAGAATTCCAAGCTGAAAACTATCGAAAAATGATTATGGCGATGACCCAAGATATTCGGGTTATTTTAATCAAACTTGCTGATCGTACACACAATATGCGCACGCTAGGTGCACTACGCCCTGATAAACGCCGCCGTATTGCACGTGAAACATTAGAGATTTATGCACCTATTGCTAATCGCTTAGGTATTCACGATATCAAGAATGAATTAGAGGATTTAGGCTTTCAAGCGCTCTATCCTATGCGTCATCGCGCTTTAAAATCAGAAGTCGCTAAAGCACGCGGTAATCGTAAAGAAGTCATTTCGAATATCCAAACAGAAATAACCGCTCGACTTGAAGAGGCTGGCATTAAAGCCACCGTTTCAGGGCGTGAAAAACACTTATATAGCATCTACAAAAAAATGCTGAATAAAGAGTTACTGTTTAATGAAGTGATGGATATTTACGCTTTTAGGATTGCCGTTGAATCAATGGACACCTGTTATCGCGTATTAGGGGTTGCACATAATTTATATAAGCCTATTGAAACACGCTTTAAAGATTATATCGCAGTGCCAAAAACTAATGGCTATCAATCGTTACATACCTCATTGGTTGGCCCACATGGTATTCCGGTGGAGATCCAAATTCGTACTCACGATATGGACCACATGGCAGATAAAGGGGTGGCAGCTCATTGGATGTATAAAAAATCAGGTGATAACGCAGGCCACACTGCACAACAACGTGCACGCCAGTGGATGCAAAGTTTGTTGGAATTACAACAAAGCGCAGGCTCATCATTTGAATTTGTTGAAAACGTTAAAACAGAGCTATTCCCAGAAGAAATTTACGTGTTTACTCCTGATGGCCGCATAGTTGAGTTACCTATGGGTGCAACCGCCGTTGATTTTGCATACGCGGTCCATACCGATGTAGGTAATACCTGTGTAGGTGCACGTGTTAACCGTAAACCTCATCCGTTAAATAAAGCACTCGATACAGGGCAAACAGTTGAAGTTATTACTAGCTCTGGTGCACATCCAAATGCGACTTGGCTCAACTTTATTGTTACTGGTAAAGCTCGTTTAGGCATCCGTAACTACCTGAAAAGTCAGCATCATGAAGAGGCTTTACTGCTAGGCCGTCGATTACTCGATTCAGCTTTGGGTGAAACGAAGTTTGATGACTTGCCAGCAGAAAATATCAACCGTGTACTTGAAGAGCATGAGCTTAATACTGTATTAGAGTTATTGGTTGAAATTGGCTGTGGTAATTTAATGAGTATGTTGATCGCACGCCGCCTATTACAAAGTGACAATGATGATTTAAGCGATATGGCTAAAAATGCTAAAGCGACCATTATTGGTACTGAGGGTATGCTAGTTAACTATTCTAAATGTTGTCGACCAGTGCCAGGGGATGCTATCACCGCACATATAAGCCAAGGTAAAGGCATCACAGTTCACCGTCAAGAATGTAAAAATATTCGCGGCTGGGAAACTGAACGCTCCAAATATTTGGTTGTAAAATGGGATGATAACCCTGAAAAAGAATATATTGCATCACTGCGTGTGGAAATCATAAACCACCAAGGCGCACTCGCAAAACTAACCAATGTAATTGCTACAACCCAAGCAAACATAGTGGAAATTGCCACTGATGAAAAAGAAAGCAATTTATACGTGATAGATTTAGGAGTCACTGTTAAAAACCGTGTCCACGTTGCTAATATCATGCGTCGCATTCGCGTAATGCCTGATGTGCAAAAAGTCTATCGTAAAAAATAACATAGGAAAATCATGAATAAAGCATTTATTTCTACGGATCTAGCACCTGCTGCCATCGGCACTTACAGCCAAGCAGTAAAAGTTGGTACAGCAGTTTACTTATCTGGTCAAATTCCATTAGTCCCCGCAACGATGGAAGTGATCTCTGAAGATTTCGCGGAACAAACACATCAAGTATTTAAAAATATTAGTGCGGTATGTGAAGAAGCCGGTGGTAGCATTCAAGATTTAGTAAAAGTTAATATCTATTTAACTGATCTATCTAACTTTGCGACGGTAAATGAAGTAATGAGTCAATACTTCAAAGCACCTTATCCTGCCCGAGCTGCGATTGGCGTACGCGCATTACCAAAAAATGTGCAAGTTGAGATTGATGGTATTATGGAATTGCCTTCAACAAATTAAGCTTACAGCAATACACCTAAGTATTTATACTTAGGTGTATTAACTCATCAGTTCCCTTTTCGCCGATTTTCTTGACAGTTATTCAAATCTCTAGCACTCTATCCCTGTATAATTATAAAAACCTTTAACTTAAGTGTTGTAAAAGGATGATCCGTGTTTAAGCTTGCTCATAACGGTAATGTACTACTCGATGTGATAGAACATTCGCCGCCTAGTGCCGCATTTGTTATTGAGGCTCTAGAAAAATCAACATTCTGTGAATGTCGCATAGACTATGATGCTATCAGTGCTTTTTTTAAAGAGCCTAGTAGCGAACGTAGTTTAGTGGTTGCCAGTAAGCATGACGCCACATTAACTGTTACACTCAGTGATGATAAAATGTTAGCAACAGGCGAACTCACACTCGCACAAGGTGGTAAAGTTTTAGCCCTTGCTCAAGCTAAGCAACAGCTAATCAAAGCTGGGGTTGCTCGAGGTTACAAACAAGCTTTTTTAGAGCAGCTGCTACAAAAACAATTTGAATTACCCGCAGGCACTACTGTTAAAGGTATTCTCGCTAAAGGTCGCTTACCAGAAGACGGTAAATCATCAAAATTACTCCCTCAAGTACTAACTTTAAAAGAGCGTTTGCACACCCCTAAATTGCGCGAAGATGGCACTGTTGATATGCGTGATTTTGGCAAATTAGCCAGTGTCGAACCCGGCACATTGTTAGTTCGACAGCAACCCGCAACCCCTGGTAAAGAGGGCTTTACCGTAAAAGGCGATGTCCTTCCGGCAAAAGCAGGAGAAAGTAGCCCGCTAGTTGCCGGTGAGGGCAGTGAAATATCAAAAACCAATCCTCTTGAATTAATCTCAAGTATTGCGGGCGTGCCGGTCGAAATTCAAAATGGCATGCGCGTTGATGATATTTTTACTATTGCCGATGTCACTGTTAAAAGCGGCCATATAAACTTTGATGGCAGCATTATTGTTACCCACAATATAGAACCAGGTATGAAAGTAACCGCCAAAGGCGATATAACTGTGATGGGGACAGTTGAATCTGGAGAACTGACAGCGCAAGGTAATATCACCATTAAACAAGGTGTGATTGGCCACCAGCTAGATGATAAAACGCTTTCGTGCAAAATTATTTGTAACGGTGATATTCATTTATCTCACGCCCAATATAGCTACCTTGAAGGTAATAATATTTTTATTGAACGCCAAGCTAGCCACTGCGCAATGAAAGCGACTAAGCTTTTACAGATAGGCCAAGCAGACAATCCACAAGGGAAGTTATTTGGTGGTGAGATCCTGGATGCAGGAATGATTATCGCTGGTGAAATTGGTAATGAATCGGGCGCTAAAATGCTCATAAACATGGTAGCATCAGGAAAATCTGTTACCACTGAAACCGATGAATGTCTTAAAGAATTAGCTAAAACAGATGAACAATTAGACACCCTGCAAGCAACCCTAGAAAAGGCCGATTTAGTAAAAGATTTAGATAAGAAAAAACTATTGCTCGCTAAAATTGGGGCAACTCAGCAACATTATTGCCAACAAGCAGAGCAACTAGAAAAACGCTTAACAACACTAGAACAAAGTCTCTATGAACTACTTAATAACGCTAATTTAGCGGTCAATAAAAAGTTGCATTCTGGGGTCGAAATTCATATTTTCGATAAAGTATTAAAAACTAATCGCAGCTATCCTCCTTGTAACGTAAAACTGCAAGAAGGAAAAATAGAGATTGAATTTAAAACCAGTTGATCGCAAGCAGGTAGAGACTAACAGCTGATAGTCTCTATTCTCTCGTCTACGTTATAAAATACCAGCCACTTGTTGTTTTAACTCCTCCGGCCATACACTTACTTGTACTTGACCGATGTGAGGTTTTTGTAATAACAACATCGCTAATCGAGATTGACCAATCCCACCACCGATTGTTTGTGGTAATTGTTTAGCTAGTAGTTGCTTATGCCAATCAAATTTTAAACGTGCTTCATCCCCGGTAATTGCCAGCTGCGCAACTAATGCTTCTGGTGATACGCGAATACCCATTGATGAAATTTCAAAAGCATCTTCAAGCACAGGGTTCCACAGTAAAATATCACCATTTAAGCCACTGTATTGCTCGCAGGTCTGAGTCGACCAATCATCGTAGTCAGGTGCGCGTACATCATGAATTTTACCATCGGCTAATGCCCCACCAATGCCTATCAAAAACACCGCACCATATTCTTGTGTAATCGCTTTTTCGCGCTGCTTGGCGGTAAAATCAGGGTACATTTGACGTAACTGCTCACTGTGTACAAAAGTAATATCAGCAGGTAGAAATGGTGATATACCAAATTCATCAGCAACAAATTGCTCAGTTGCTTTTAAGCCTTTATACAAGGCTTGAACTGTTTCTTTTAACTTATCAAGAGAGCGCTCAGAACTGGCACAAATTACTTTCTCCCAATCCCATTGATCAACAAAAACAGAATGGATGGGACTTAATGACTCTTCATCCGGGCGCAATGCTTTCATATGCGTGTATAGCCCCTCGCCGACTGCAAAACCATACTCAGCTAACGTTTTTCGCTTCCACTTGGCAAGCGAGTGAACCACTTCAAATTGACTCGCTGGAATAGTTTTAACTTTTACCGCAACCGCATTTTCAGTGCCACTTAGGTTATCTTGAATACCATCACCTACTTTAGCCAAAATAGGTGCTTGTACTTCAATTAACCCTAGCTGTTGTTCTAGCTGGTGTGAAAAATACTGTTTAACTTTACTAATTTGCAGCTGTTGCTGGACAAAGTGTGAACTCATAATAATTGGCCTCATTCCCAGTTATTGTTACTTGCATAAATGCATGATTGCACTATGAGCAACCATGTCGTTAAAGTAATCCTCAATCATTTTGAACTTTAATTCAATAACCAATAACAAAAACACCTTTATCATATTAATTTGATTAATTTAGTGGTATAAAAAATGATGATTCAATAATTTAAAGATGATATTTATATGGAAAATTATCAAATCGATAATCTTGATAAACAGATCCTCCACGCATTAATGGATAATGCCCGCACAGCCTATGCAGAATTAGCCAAACGGTTCGCCGTTAGCGCAGGTACAATTCATGTACGGATTGAAAAAATGAAACAAGCGGGGATCATTACAGGCACCCAAGTTAGCGTCAATGCCAAGCAGTTAGGCTACGATGTATGTTGTTTTATTGGCATCAACCTCAATAATGCTCGAGACTACCCACAAACCTTATTGCATCTAAAGGAACTTGAAGAAGTCGTTGAGGCTTATTACACAACCGGAAACTACAGTATTTTTATTAAGGTAATGACCCGTTCAATTGATCATTTACAAGATGTATTGATCAATAAAATTCAAGCTATCGAAGCCATTCAGTCAACCGAAACGCTAATATCACTGCAAAACCCAATTAGCCGCTCAGTAATGCCTTGAGACGGTAATTCCCGTATAATAGCGGCAATTTTATGAGTTCAGACAAGGCTAAAAATGGAAAACACTCGCTATCATCGCATTAAACACGTACTAGATCGTCGTCAAACAGATTTAACCGTGTGCTTAGAAGATGTGCACAAACACCATAACTTGTCTGCAATTGTTCGCAGCGCTGATGCTGTAGGTTGCCATAATGTTCATGCAGTATGGCCACAAAACCAAAAATGGCTCACCAATAATACCTCTGGAGGCAGTAAAAATTGGATCGCAACTCACTTACATAAAGATATCAACAGCGCTGTGGCTATGATGCGCCAGCATAATCCGCAAGTACAAATACTCGCCACTAACTTATGTCCTGATGCGGTTGACTACCGTGAGATTGATTATACTCTGCCAACAGCCATTATTGTCGGCCAAGAAAAAACCGGCATATCACCACAAGCACTTGCCCACGCAGATAAAAACATTATTATTCCAATGCAAGGCATGGCGCAGTCTCTGAACGTGTCAGTGGCCGCTGCACTGATATTATTTGAAGCACAAAACCAACGCCTGCAAGCTGGCTTATATGAGCGCACTATGCTGGATGAGAGCATAAAACATAAGATGCTATTTGAAGGCTGCCATCCAATCATTGCACAAAAATGCAAAGAAAAATCGCAACCCTATCCAGCCCTCGATGAAAATGGTGAAATCATCGCTGATGATGAGTTTTGGCACAAATTAAAACATGCTTGATGGCAGGCCTGTTCGCACGTAAACTAAAAAGTATCTAAAAATGAAAGATTTGAGCGTATAGTGTCAAAGCCAACTTTAAGCCGCTACCCAATCAGTGACCTCAAAGGCGTTGGTCCAAAAATGGCCGAGCGGCTAAAAAAACTCGGCATTTGCACAGTGCAAGATATGCTCTTTCATCTACCGCTTCGATATGAAGACCGCACCCGTATTTATGCAATCAGTGATTTAGCTGTGCATAGTCATGTCAGTATTGAAGCCACTATAGAAACCAGCCAAATTACCTTTGGTAAACGTAAAATGCTCGTTTGCCAAGTTAACGATGGTACTGGACGACTTACCCTGCGATTTTTTAATTTTACTGCCGCACAAAAGAATACCTTAAGTAGCGGCAAGGTGATCCGCTGTTTTGGCGAGGTACGTCGTGGCAGAGTGGGTTATGAAATGACTCATCCTGAATACAGCCTTAGCGATACACTAAGCGAACAACCAACAGCAACCACACTAACGCCTGTTTACTCGACAACGGAAGGGTTAAAACAACTGTCGATCCGTGCATTAAGTGATCAGGCGATTGCATTACTTGAAAAATATCAGGTAGAAGAGTTATTGCCAGTGCAATTTCAGCACGCAGGTATGGATTTAACTCAGGCACTGCTACTTTTACATCGCCCCGCTAATGATGTAGACATCACCGCATTAGAGCAAGGCCTGCACCCGGCGCAACAACGTTTAGTGTTTGAAGAGTTACTGGCGCAAAATTTAAGCTTATTAAAATTACGTCAACAAGGACAGCAAGTAAAAGCGGTTGCTCTGAACCCTATTAATCATCTGGAGCATGATTTTTTAGCGCAGCTCCCCTTTGCTCCCACTAACGCGCAAAACAAAGTCGTCGCTGAAATAAAAAACGATTTGCAATCTCCTTATCCAATGATGCGCTTAGTACAAGGCGATGTTGGCTCAGGTAAAACCTTGGTTGCGGCACTAAGCGCCCTAACGGCCATCGCACAAGGCTATCAAGTAGCATTAATGGCACCCACCGAAATTCTGTCAGAACAGCATGGCATTACTTTCGAAAATTGGTTTACAGCTTTAGGCATCACTACAGCATGGCTCGGTGGTAAAACCAAAGGGAAAGAACGCAGCGCAACGCTTGAAAAAATAGCATCAGGTGAAGCGCAAATGATTGTTGGGACTCATGCGTTATTTCAAGAACAAGTAACATTTAATAACCTAGTGCTTATTATTATTGACGAACAACACCGCTTTGGCGTCCACCAGCGCTTATCGCTACGAGAAAAAGGCCGTTTTGGTGATTGCTATCCCCATCAACTGGTTATGACAGCAACACCGATCCCACGTACACTGGCGATGACAGCTTATGCCGATTTAGAAACGTCCGTGATTGATGAGTTGCCACCAGGACGTACCCCAATTAAGACCATTGCACTACCTGATACGCGTCGTGATGAAATTATTGCTCGGGTAAAAACAGCCTGTACCGAGCAAGGTCGTCAAGTATATTGGGTATGCACCTTAATTGATGAATCGGAAGCATTGCAATGCCAAGCAGCAGAAGATAGCGCACTGCAATTAACTCATGCACTGCCAGAGTTAACTATAGGATTAGTTCATGGCCGTATGAAAGCAGCAGAAAAGCAAGCCATTATGAGCGAGTTCAAAGCTGGAAACATTCATATATTAGTGGCGACAACGGTCATTGAAGTCGGTGTAGATGTGCCAAATGCCAGTTTGATCATCATTGAGAATCCTGAACGGCTTGGCCTTGCACAATTACATCAGTTACGTGGTCGAGTTGGTCGTGGTGCAATCGCATCCCATTGTGTGCTTTTATACCATGCACCGCTGTCTCATACTGCACAAAAACGTTTGGCTGTTCTAAGAGATAGCAATGACGGTTTTGTAATTGCTGAACGTGATTTGGAAATTCGTGGCCCAGGTGAAGTGCTCGGCACTAAACAAACAGGTTTAGCGGAATTTAAAATTGCTGACTTAACCAGAGATAAGCACACACTCAACTTAGTCAGACCTATCGCACTACAAATGCTCCGCCAGTATCCTGAACAAGTAGAGCAACTGATCAATCGCTGGCTCGCTGGTAAATCAGTGTATGCACAAGCTTAATAGTAAAAAGCCTTACTGTAATAAGTAAGGCTTTTTCAACAGTCTAAAGACTAAAACTTGTATTCCATGCCAACACCTAAGTAATCTTGATCAACATTGCTGTCCATATCAAAATTAGTGTAGAAGGCAAATAGCGTAGTGTTTTTGCTCAATGAGTGATCAACACCAGCAGAGATAGCTGATTTTTTATCACCCGCATCAAAATCCATTATCTGGTATTGAACTTTAAATGTATTACTATCAAGGGTATAAGCCGCATTAACTAAATAACCATCGGCATCACCGCTACCATCCACTTTTTCTTGGCTTTGGTACATTGCACCTAGTTTAATATCAGCCACTTTACCTTGCACGGTAGCGCGTACAACATCATAACCATTGACTTCACTGTCGGCAGCAATTGATGCATAAACGTTACTCTTCTTCAGCCCAGCATCGCCATAAGTAAGTGCTAAAGAATAACCGTTATCGCCTTCACTCTCTTTTTCAGCAACGTAAGTTGCAAGCACTTTAAAACCGCTTAAATCCTTTGATGAATACGTTAGCGTATCACTAAGACGGTTTTCACCTTTGAATAAATTTTTAATATCGCCTTCAAGGTCATTAAATAAATCAAGCTTACCTTGCGATTGCTTTAAAGCAGTATCATTACGACCAAGCACAACTTGACCAAATCCACCTTTTAAACCGACGTATTGATTACGTGACGTAAACGTGTCTTTTGAATCATCTGAAACATTAACTTGAAATTCGAACTTATAAATAGCTTCTAGGCCATCACTAATGTTTTCAGAGCCTTTAAAACCGATTCGCGATGCATTACTTTTAATTTCGCTGAATGACCCTTCACCGTCATCCGAAGATTGCACAGAGATATTTGCTTTACCATACACATCAACATCAGCAAATGCAGAAAAAGATAAACCACTTAACAGTGCTAGTAATAGGCTCGACTTTGCAAATTTCATATTATTTCCTCAATAAACGCAACAGACTAATTTTTAATTCGCTGCATTTTGCCTGCAATAAATGACAAAAATATTACAACGGAAATATTTTTGCCTCATATTATTCATAAAAAAGAAGAGTAAAAGACATAAAATAAACACAAAAATGTCATACAGCTTACTTGGCACTAAATTCACTGCTTATTGTTGGCGTTAATTTCAGTAATAAATTAACCAACGTCTCAAGCAAAGGCTTTTGTTCATTATCTCTGTGATAAGCGACAAAAATATCCCGAGAAGTATGTTCCACATCAGACACTCGATGTAACTCCCCTTTATCTAGATGGCTTTTCGCTAAAACTTCAGGAATAAATGCACTCCCTCCACATTGTAGTATCAAATCTAATGCAATGCGCCCTGTACTGGTGCGAAAGTACGGAGGCGTGTGGCTAGTAAATTGCCGTGCGTGCCAAAGTGAGAAGGTAGTCCCCCAGTCAACATAGACATATTGATTATCAAAAAAATTTTCATTCGCAGCTCCTGCAAATGCACTAATAGGAATAATTGGTAAAGTGCAAATACGTTCAACCACTAATTCATCCACTTTTGGTGGGTCAAATAAAATCGCCAGATCTAAGGTGCGCTCTAACAATAACCGTGTGCTTTCTTGCTGTGCTTTTACTTCAGCCACCAGCGATACTCCAGGCATTGCTGAAACAATATTAGTGATACCAAACTGTAAAAAAGCATCCCAAATATTAGGGGTCCCCGCTAAACAGATTTGCTTATGCATATTATCAGCAAGAGCAACATCAACTTTAGCTCGTTGCATACCTGTAATAATCATTTGCGCATGGGGTAATAAGCGCTCGCCTGGGGCTGTCAATTGGATGTTATTACGTTGGCGGATAAATAAATTAACCCCTAGTCCTTGTTCTAATTGACGAATTCGAAAACTCACCGCAGACTGTGTAATGTAAAGGTTTTCAGCCGCTTTACCAAAGTGGCGAGTACGTACCACTTCAACAAAGGTTTTCAATAAATCTATATCCAATTATTTATCCTCACGATAAAAATTTTTTGTTTAATAAATTGCCCAACTTGATCCATACTCCAGCTTGAAAATAGGGTATGAGGAAACAGCCATGAGCAATGATATTTCACTACTTCGCCAAGCATTTGTAAGCCAACGTCAGTTTTATGATGATCAAAACTTTCCGCGCGGATTCGGCCGCTGCGGTAATTTTACCTTACTAGAAGCCAGTATCCTTGAACAACACGGTGTTGTTCTAAAAGGGTTATATAATAAAACCCTTGAACCACAAAATGAAATTCAAGAACAATTTTATGCCGTTGTCTCTGGCAGCCAAGCGCCAACCAACGCAATTGAGCGTGCGTGGATTAAATACCTAAAACTGACGACCTGTAAAGCAAAGTTTCATACTCTGTTTGGGCGTTCTAAAATTTCAAGCCCTGCACCACAAAACCCAGACTACTATTCGGAGTCTGATAGCCTATAAAAATAATGATGTTATTTGCTTTTTCGTGTTTTAACAGTTACAACTTGTGTAATTAAATAAATTTGGCAATGCCAAAACAAGGTGTTACGTGACACGAAAAATACTCATCATTGAAGATACGCCAACTATAGCGAGAGTGCAAAAACACATTGCAATTAAGGTTGGCTATGATGCAGATATAGCCGCTTCCTTAGCGCAAGCAAAAGAGTTAATTAGTAATAATAACTATTTTTGCGCTGTAGTAGATTTTATTCTACCTGACGCACCACAAGGAGAGGCTATTCCCTGCACTATTGAAGCGCAAATTCCTACCATAGTAATGACCGGCAATATAGATGCAAACACCCGCGATATAGTCGAAAAACACCCGGTCATTGATTACATCACCAAAGAAAACAAGCAAGCCTACCATTATTTAGAAAAGCAACTACAGCGCTTGCCTCGCAACGAAAACGTTAAAGTATTAGTCGTCGATGACTCATTATCTGCACGCCTGCATATATGTAGCTTACTTAAACGCCACAAATATCAAACACTACAAGCCAGTGATGGCATTGAAGCACTTGCTGTGCTTGATCAAACCCCCGATATAGCCATTATAATTGCAGATAACGAAATGCCAAACATGAATGGGGTTGAGTTATGTGGTGAAATTCGTCGTTTATACAACAATGAAGAAAAAGCAATAATCGGTATTTCCGGCTCTAATGCAGCACACCTTTCGGCGCGTTTTTTAAAAAATGGCGCAAACGACTATTTGCGTAAGCCGTTTAATAACGAAGAGTTTTATTGCCGTTTGAGCCAAAACGTTGACATGCTGGAACAAATTGCCACCATTCGCTTGCAAGCGAACACCGACTATTTAACCAAACTACCTAATCGTCGCTACTTCTTTGAAGAAACCATAAAATCATTAAAGAAAATGCAGACAAAAGAGCTAACCCCCTCTTTGGCGATGCTTGATATTGACCATTTCAAAGCAATAAATGATACCTATGGCCACGACGCTGGTGATGAAGTACTGAAAGGGCTTTCTATTTGTTTTGCAAAATACTTTACAAAAGAGTTGGCGGCTCGTTTAGGTGGTGAAGAGTTTGCTGTGTATTTTAATAATACAAATAAAGATGAAGTATTGAAACGTTTGGATAATTTTCGTCACTTTGTTGAGCTCAATAGCCCTGAATTTAGCAAAGAAAAAATTCAATTTACGCTCTCTATTGGTTGCGCACACGAGCCTGTTTATCAAATTGATCAATTATTAAAACAGGCCGATATTAAACTGTACGATGCCAAACAAAATGGCCGTAACTGTGTAATGAGTTAAACTGATTTTGCTGGGGAAGCGACAGTTAGCCGCTTACGTTTTTGCGACTGCCGATAGGAGTCCCAACTAAAAATAGCCAACGCCCCCCAGATACAGGCAAATGTCACTATTCGTTCAGCACTAAATACTTCACCATAAAATACCACTGCCAACACAAACATTAAACTTGGCCCAATATATTGGAAAAACCCTAAGGTAGTATATTGCAACCGCTTGGCTGCACCAGTAAAGCACAGTAATGGCAATGTGGTGATAACGCCTGCACTGATCAACAATATATTAGTATGCCAATTATTCGCAGCGAAGTCTGAACTGTTCGATGGCGTCATTAACCACCAATATACTAAAGCAACTGGCAATAATATTAATGCCTCAAGTAGCAACCCCGGCAACGATTCAATCGGTAACTTTTTGCGAAGTAAGCCATACACAGCAAATGACCCTGCTAATGAAAGTGCAACTACTGGAAATGAGCCAAAACTAATAACTTGGATCACTACACCACATAGCGCCAAAGCAACCGCTAGCGCTTGCCATTTTCGTAGTTTTTCACTTAAAAAAAGCATGCCTAACAATACGTTTAATAACGGATTGATATAATAACCAAGACTTGCATCAAGCATATGACCATTATTAACCGCCCAAATAAACAGCCCCCAGTTAAAACCAAGTAAGGTGGCCGTAATCACCAGCATTGCAATGAGTTTAGGATGTTTAAGCACATGCTGTACTTTATGCCACTGCTTTAGTACGGCAACAATGATAACAATGAATAATACAGACCAAACAACACGATGCATCAATATTTCAAAAGCTGATATGTGCTGTAATAATTTAAAATAAATAGGCGCTAAGCCCCACATAAAAAAAGCCATGCAGGCTAAGATAACACCTTTACGCTGTTCAGGATTAGTTGGCATATATTTTTTCTGAAGTAGATGAAAGGTAACCAGTTTACCTGTCAGCTGCACTTTAGCCAACTAAATAAGTTGCCGTGCCAAAAGCTATTTGAATGCCTTGTTCGTTGTGGAGCTCCATCCGACATACACACACTTTGTTACCTGAGCGAATTAGCTTAGCACTAGCGGTAAATTCAAGCCCTTTGCCTGGGCGCAAGTAATCAGTGCGTAAATCGATAGTACCGAGTGTCGCTAGCTTGGTTTGAATACTAATTATATTAAGCTCTGTGAGCTTATCTATCATCGCGGCAGCAGCAAGCATCCCCCCCACATTGTCAAGTACCGCAGAGATCACCCCACCATGGAGGATTTTTTGAGCGGGATTACCAATAAAGACATCTTGCCAAGGAAAGCTTATTTTCGCCTGTTCAGCATCAAGTGATTTAACACTTATTTGTAAAAACTGATTAAACGGCATTTGCTCTACAAAAACTTTAGCAACTTGGTCAATTAATTGGGCTTTATTCATTATTATTATCCGTAACTTTATAACTGGTAAGATGAGTAAAGCACAACTAAAAAGAAAGTGCGATAAAAAGCACCTATGCAAGGTCGTCTAAAAGCTCTAAAATGTCCGCGATGAACACACCAACCCCCACAGCAAGCACCGTAGTGCGCAGTCCCGCAGCTATACTCAAACAAGTGTTTGGTTATAGCGAATTTCGTGATGGCCAAGAAACGGTGATCAATGCAGCCCTTAACGGCCAAGATTCGCTAGTCTTACTGCCAACTGGCGGCGGCAAATCAGTATGCTACCAAGTGCCCGCACTTGCCTTAAGCGGTCTTACCGTCGTTATTTCACCATTAATTTCCCTTATGCAAGATCAAGTCTCGCAATTACAAGCGCTCGGGGTGAAAGCGGCTTATATCAATAACAGTTTAAACCGCGACGAACAGCAGCAAATATATCAACAACTACATAAGGGTTTGATAAAATTACTGTATGTTGCACCTGAAAAAGTGCTGCAACATGAATTTAAAGAGCGCTTAAACCACCTCAATATTAGCTTATTTGCGATTGATGAAGCCCATTGCGTATCACATTGGGGTCATGATTTTCGCCCTCACTACTGCCGTTTAAGCGAACTAAAACAACGCTTTGCAGGTATCCCTATGATGGCGCTTACAGCGACAGCTGATAAAGCCACGCGGTTTGATATTGTCCAGCAGCTTGGTTTAAATGCCCCCTATATACACACAGGCAGTTTCGACCGACCAAATATTCGTTACACCATTGAAGAAAAATTCAAACCGCTAGCGCAATTACTTCGCTACTTAAAAGAACAACAAAATCAAAGTGGTATTATTTATTGCACCAGTCGAAAACGAGTTGATGAAATAGCTGAAAAGATCGCTGACGCTGGAATGAACGCAGCGGCTTACCATGCAGGTATGAGTAACGAGCAACGCCAATTTGTACAAACCGGTTTTGCCCGTGACGATATTCAAATAGTAGTCGCTACTGTTGCCTTTGGCATGGGCATCAATAAACCCAATGTCCGCTTTGTACTGCATTATGATATTCCAAAAAGTATTGAATCTTACTATCAAGAAACAGGCCGTGCTGGCCGTGATGGCCTAGCTGCTGAAGCTATTATGTATTTTGATCCGGCTGATATTGGCCGTGTTAGGCGCTTTTTTGAAGACATTGAAGATGAACATCGTCGTCGTGTCGAAGAGCAACGTTTTAATGCTATGGCCAGCTTCGCAGAAGCACAAACATGCCGTCGACAAATACTTCTTAACTACTTTAGTGAATATCAACGCGAACCATGCGGCAACTGCGATATTTGCCTAAATCCACCAAAAAGTTTTGATGGTACTTTAGTGGCACAACAGGCCCTTTCGTGTGTGTATCGCGCCGAACAGCGTTTTGGTCTAGGCTACATTGTTGAGCTACTGCGTGGGGCAAATACCAGCCGCATTAGGGATAACAATCACCACCAACTCAGCACTTATGGCATCGGTAAAGATCACAGTAGTGAATTTTGGCTCAGTATTTTACGCCAACTTATTCACCAAGGCTTACTAAGTCAAGATATCACCCAAGGCTCAACACTGCGTTTAACCGAAGGTGCTCGCGCTATTTTGAAAGGTCAATACGCGCTACAAATGGCAGAACCTCGCCTGCAAGCTAAGCACGTATACCAAGACAAGCTTGCTCAGTTTAATTACGATAAAAAGCTATTTGCAAAACTACGTGCCTTACGTAAAGAGCTTGCCGATGCCGATGATGTGCCACCATATGTGGTATTTAACGATAAAACGCTCGCAGAAATGGCGCAACTGATGCCAACCAATGACAGTGAATTTCTCAAAGTGTCAGGGGTTGGCTTTACTAAACTCAATAAATACGGCAGCCCCTTTTTGCAAGCTATTCGCAACTATTTAGCGGCTTCTTAAAAACAGAGTAACAGCATGACTGAATTTCACTTAGACACCCGCCATAATGCAATCATTATTAGCCCAAGCGAAATGCCTAATGATGATGACTTTGAATTATGGGCGCATTTATTTCTGCATGCGCCCGAGATCAGCATTAGCGAATTTGCCAGCGGTGCTGACCGCCACCAATGCCGCTTTACGTATGCACAGCAAAGCTTTAATTTAAACTTTGAACACTACAGTAACAGCGTTTGGATTAATGGTGAAGGCATTGAAGCTGAGCATTTATTAGCAGCTTTAGTGCACTATTTTCTTACACTATTGCAACAATGAGGTAGACTTATACATTAACTTAGTGTGTAGTGGGTAAACGCTAAAAACCCATAATTAAGGATTTCAATGGTTGCCAATAACGCTTATGCAATTTTATTATTTAGCTGTTGCACCTTGCTCTATTCACCTTATGGCTTAGCGCAATCGCTTGATGACGGGCAGCAAAGTTGCAGTAATCAGCGCATAATAACACCAACTGATAAAAACCTGCGCCGCCAACTTGATGTTGATGTACAGCTACCAGAAAAAACTAATAATGCCAAAATCGCGCATATCGAGCTTGAACAACTCAACGTTTTCAATACCAATTTAGAAGAAGAAAATAACGCATTATTTCGCTTTGCTAATCGCGCTCATATAACCACAGAACCAAATGTTATAAAGAGTATTTTACTGTTCGAACCTGGTGAGCACTATGAGCCAAAGAAACTCGCCGAATCAGAACGTATATTACGCCGCCAAGGTTATTTATACGATGCAAGAATTAAAGCTCAAACGAACTGCGATGGCGACATTGATGTGAAGGTGATCACTCGCGACCTATGGACGTTACTACCAGAAATTAACTTTAGCCGCAGTGGTGGGGAAAATAAATCGAGCATTGGATTTCGCGAATCCAATTTATTTGGCTGGGGTAAACGTTTGTCACTCGCTCGCACCACCGATGCCGAACGCAGTGGCTATCTATTCGTTTATGATGATCCTAATATACTTTCTAGCCGCTATCGTGGCCGTATAGAGTATTCAGATAACAACGATGGCAAACGCCAATTACTCGAGCTTAGCTACCCTTTTTACTCTATTGAAACACCGTACAGCTATGGCCTATTGAGCTTTTCGGATCAACGAATTGAATCTCTCTATAAACGTGGTGAAGTATCCAGTCAATTTATCCAAAAAACCGATTATAATCGGATTTACTTTGGCCATTCAAAACAGCTTGCAAATAATTGGACTCAACGCATTAGCGTCGGTTATACCCATGAACAACAAGCTTTTGAAAGCACTATAAACACTGTCACACCATTGGCCGATAAACGAGAGCTAAGCTATCCATACATCAGTAGTCATTGGTTTGAAGATCACTATATAAAAGTACGTAATTTTGACAGTATTTATCGTACTGAAGATTTAAACCTTGGTTGGAATGTGCAAGGTTTATTAGGCTATGCTAGCGAAGAGTTAAGTAATGACGATAGCCGCGCTATTTACTCATTTAATGCAAAAAAAGCTCATTTTAGTGACGATAATACCCTCTGGCGCTTTCTTGCCAGTCTAGACGGGAATTGGAACGAACAACAAAGCAAAGTAGAAAACTTACTCGCAAGTACCCAGGTGCAGTACTATTTAAACACCAGCTTTGAACAATCGTGGTATGCCAAAATACGCTTAGACTATGCTAAAAACCTAACCCCCGACAAACAACTTATCTTAGGCGGAGAAAATGGCTTACGTGGCTATCCGCTAGACTATCAACAAGGCGATCGTAGCTTTTTAGTTAACCTAGAAAAACGCTATTATTGGGAATACGACCTACTACAACTTTTTAAAGTCGGTGGGGCTGCATTCTTTGATATCGGCCGCGCATGGTTTAATGATCAAAATAACGGTAAAAATGGCCAAGTATTGAAAAATATAGGTATCGGATTACGACTCGCTCCAAGCAGAGCAAATGCAGGTACTGTGATCCATTTAGATATCGCCGCACCACTTGATAAAAGTGATGATGTTGATTCTCTTCAGTGGCTAATCACTGTAAAAAACTCCTTTTAAAGTGTGCTAAAAACGCTAAACTAGTTGTTCCTAAACCGCACTTGGATTGATTGTGGAACTGTTAGATATTCTTGACACCCAGTATAAGCTTATCGTCACTTTGGTCGCTCTATTACTTTTTCCGGTACTATTAAAACTGACTAAAAAGTTACTCGAAAAAACCATTAAGGGAAAAATCGATATTCACCGTAAATATCGTGCTGAACTATTACTAAAAATTATTATCGCATTGGTCATGCTGTGCCTAGTGTTAGTTTTTTGGGGTATAGAATTGCGGGGGTTACTGGTACTTGGCTCATCCTTATTTGCCATGCTAGGTGTAGCCCTATTTGCAGCTTGGTCGCTATTAAGCAATCTCACCTCGTTCTTGCTAATGTTTATTCAAAATGACTGTCGCGTTGGTTATTGGGTTAGAGTCATTGACGGCGCGAACTTTGTTGAAGGGCGTATTGTCGAGATGGGCTTGATGAATGTAGTTTTAGAACATATTGATGGGCACCGAGTTATTTACCCTAATAACCTGTTTGTTACTCGCCCGGTGATGGTTTTAAATAAAGAGCCGAAACCGACTAAAGCAATCGCGGTTAAGCGTACTATTGGACCTAAAAAGCTACAATAAACGAAAAGCCGTTTAAGGGTATCCTTAAACGGCTTTTTTGAGCAGTTACAGTCAGCAATTAATTATTTAATTCCGCTGTTTTTAACTCATCTTCAATATCACTTATTTCATCAATAAAGGTTTCAAGCTGTTGTTCTACCAAGCTGTTTGCGTGAGCAAAATATGCTAAATGAAATACTGCATCACCTTCATTAACCAATGGCATAGTTTGTTGACCAATTACTATACCACTTCTTGGTGCTAATAATTCCAGCTCAGAATCACCTAACGGGCTACTGATATAAGCTAAAATTTGTCCTTTTATTACTCGCTCACCCAATGATACTTGCGCACGTACAATGCCATCGACTTCAGCACGTACCCAACTGGTAGAGCTGGCAATAATTGGCTCTGGTAATTTTTTTGCGCGCTTGCCACGGATCATTTTTAAATGACGCATAACATAATCAACGCCCTGCATACCTGCCGCAATTGCAATGGGATCAAACCGCAGCGCTTCTCCAGCTTCGTAGGTGATCACCGGAATACCTAAGTTCGCGGCCTCACTTCGCAGTGAGCCATTACGAAGTGACGCATCAATAACCGCTGGTGTACCAAATGCATTCGCCATTTGTGCCGTTGCTTCATCACTCAAATTTGCGCGAATTTGCGGTAAATTGGTGCGATGTATTGCCCCAGTATGTAAATCAATAATATGCGTACAATGAATGGCCACTTGCGAAAAGAACATATGCGCCATACGTCCAGCAAGCGATCCACGAATAGAACCTGGAAAGCTGCGATTCATATCACGGCGATCAGGTAAATAACGTGATTTATGAATAAAACCAAATACGTTCACAATCGGCACAGCAATTAGCGTACCGCGCAGCTGGCTAGCATCTATTTTTGCTAATAATTGGCGTACAACCTCTACGCCATTGAGTTCATCACCATGAATAGCCGCACAGACCATTAAAACAGGCCCTGCTTGAACTCCATTCACTACCTCTATTGGAATATTCAACGGCGAATGGGTATACAGCTTAGCTGCTTCTAGGGCCAGCGTTTTACGCTCACCGACACCCACCGTTTCACCTAATAAAGTAAACGCACTATTGATTCTAACCTTTGCCACGCGTTGCGGTCCTTTTGGTTGCAGCGGTTTTTTCGATAAATTCGATCACCATACCTGCAATATCTTTTCCTGTTGCGACTTCTATACCTTCAAGACCTGGTGAAGAATTAACTTCCATCACCAAAGGTCCACGAGATGAGCGAAGTAAATCAACCCCAGCTACATTCAAGCCCATAGCTTTAGCAGCAGCGACTGCTGTTTTTCGTTCTTCTGGCGTAATACGCACTAATGTTGCACTGCCACCGCGGTGTAAATTAGAGCGGAACTCGCCATCTTGTGCTTGACGCTTCATTGCGGCAATCACTTTGTCACCAAGTACGAAACAGCGGATATCTGCACCTCCGGCTTCTTTAATATATTCTTGTACCATGATATTAGCTTTTAAGCCCATAAAGGCTTCAATAACACTCTCAGCTGCTTTACGTGTTTCAGCTAACACCACACCAATCCCTTGGGTACCCTCTAACAACTTAATAACTACAGGTACACCGCCAACCATTTCTAGTAAGTCTTTAACGTCATCTGGCTTGCTGGCAAAGCCGGTTACCGGCATACCAACACCTTTACGTGATAACAACTGTAACGAACGTAATTTATCTCGCGAACGTGAAATAGCAACTGATTCATTAACAGGAAATACATTCATCATTTCAAACTGACGCAGTACCGCACAACCATAAAAAGTAACTGAAGCACCAATACGCGGAATTATGGTATCAAAATCTTTTAAATTTTCGCCGCGATAATGGATCTCTGGTTGCTCGGAGTTAATGTTCATGTAACAGCGCAACGCATCGATCACTTTCACTTCATGACCTCGCAGCTGAGCTGCTTCAATTAAACGACGCGTTGAATATAAATTTTTGTTACGAGATAAAATACCAATTTTCATAGTTAAAACCTTAACTATCTAATAAATGAGATAAAGCCGGATCAACGACTATACGATTTTCCATGGCTGTGCGCCCTAATAACATTCTAAACTTCATACTCGCTCGGCTGGTCAAAGTGACTTCTATTGGCCAACTTTTATCACCAGCGCAGAGCTTAGTCTCAATAAAATACCGCAACTCACGCTGCCCACTTGAGCTGGTTACATATTTCATCTTTTTTACTTTAGCATCACACTCAATTTGAGTGTGCTCATCTTCTTGCAAAGGCTGAGCAATAAATTTAACCCACTTTTCGCCTTCTCGCTCATATTCTTCAATATTAAGGGCATGAATACATGACGTACGTGCGCCTGTATCAATCTTAGCCTTTATTTGATTAATGCCAAGCTCAGGTAAACTCAACCACTCACGCCAACCAACAATTATCTTTGCCGTCATAAATGTGCCCTTTAATAAAAAACTGTCTTATACGCTACGCGAATAAAAACACCAGTGAAATAAATTTATCTACTCGATGAGCCGAATTGATTGACCTAAATAGTCTTATCGATAACTATAATAACCATACAGTAATAATGAGAATTTACTATGTTCAATGGTTTACTACACGCACTTATACTTGATGAACAAGGCGGTGCACATATAATTGATAACAGCGCAGACCTACAGAACTGGCAGCCTGAGCAAGGTAAATTGTGGATTCATCTTGATTATAGCCAAACTGAAGCCATAGATTGGCTACAAAGTCGTGAATTGTTGACTGACTATGAACTTGCATCATTAACAGCTGATGAAACTCGGCCACGCATCACCAAAGTCACTAACGGCTGCATGCTATTTTTACGTGGTGTAAATTTAAATCCTGCACAAAGCCCTGAAGACATGGTCTCACTTCGTTTATTTATCAATGAAAATGTAGTGGTCACTACCCGAAAACGTCGTTTACTTTCGGTCCAAGATATTTTAGCTGCGCTGGAAGAAAAAACCGGGCCAGGTAGTATTTCTGAATTGGTTTGCCAACTTACACAAAACCTTACCTCACGTATGCAAGGAGTGATCGATGGCTTAGATGACACTCTCGATATTTTTGAAGATGAAATAGACGAGCCGACTAAACGCTTTGATAACCAAGGACTATCGCAGTTACGCCGTCAATCAATTGGTTTAAAACGCTATTTAAGACCTCAAAAAGAAGCGCTAAGCACTTTAATGACAAACAAATACAGCTGGCTTAATGAAAACGATAAAGCCAAGTTAAACGAAACCACCAATCTACTGATCCGCTTTATTGAAGAGTTAGAAAACTCTATTGAACGTGCGCAAATTATTCAACAAACCATTACTAATCAGGTTTCTGAACAATTAAATCAGCGTATGTATGTGATGTCGGTAGTTGCGGCACTGTTTTTACCGCTAGGATTTTTAACCGGTTTACTTGGCGTAAATGTAGGCGGTATCCCTGGTACAGAGAGCCCTTACGCATTTAGTTTTTTTGTTATATTTTTAGTCGTGCTCACCGGTGCCATCGGCGTTTACTTCAAAAATAAAAAGTGGCTTTAAAAATACTCACGGTTGTTCAACTTCATTGATTGGTATAGTAATAATAAAAGTAGTGCCAGTACCTAATTGACTCTGGCACTCTATCGTACCGGCTAGTTTATGTATTACTAAATTATAAACAATGTGCAACCCCAAACCTAAGCTCAGTTGTGCGTTATTCGTAGAAAAGAACGGGTCAAATACTTGCTTGCGGACATCTTCTGGCATGCCTTTACCATTATCGCTGATTATCAGCTGAAGTTGTTCATCATGTTTACTCACTGTAATGTTCACCTCCCCAGGCGTTGAATCATCAAAAGCGTAAACTAAGGCATTTTCCACTAGCTGCCCTAAAATTTGCGAGAATGCACTTGGTGAGGCAAAAAAACGAATTTCTTGCTGGTATTGGCATTTAACTTTATGAGGCGTTTGGTCAACACGTGAGTGGATTGACAGCAGAATATTATCGATATACTCACCTAAGTAAAACCAGCGATTTTCCTGTGTATCGTTGTCTACCGCAACTTGTTTAAAGTTATTGATTAAATTGGTAGCTCTGTGGAGATTCACGCTCAACAACTCTGTGCTTTGTATTATATGAGCATAGGCCTGATTAAACTCCTCTCTCGACATGTTACCCTCAGCCGCTTTGCCATGAATGGTTTTCGAGGTGCTTTCCAATACCGATGCAGCCGTAACGCAAATACCCAATGGGGTATTTATTTGATGAGCAACTCCAGCAACCAATCGTCCTAACGACGCATGCTTTTCATTTTCAATTAACTGTTGCTGAGTACGTTTTAGCTGTTCCAGCGATAATGTTGCTTCTTTGGTCTTAGTCTCAAGCTCAGCAGTACGCAGAGCCACTTTACGCTCAAGTACCGCATTTAACTGTTTTACTTGTTGCTGTGAAGACATCAACTTGGTATTCGCATCTTCAATCTCACTGACGTAGCTTTTTACTTGTAAGTACACATCATTTAAAGCAGTAATAATTGGGGTAAACTCATTGTGTTTAGCATACTCAACTGGCAGTAGATTAACTTGCTTATTACTACCATAACGAATAGAGCTTTTTATGATATTTAATACCTGATCAAAAGGGCTAAACAAAGCTTTGAGGATAAAAATCATCAGTATAATAAAGCCAAGCCCTATGCCACTGCCTGTGATTAAAGCCCAAGAAGACACTTTATCAACTTGTTTACTTAAATCATTTTTAGGAACTAATGAGCCAAAGATAAAACCGCTCTCACTAAGCTGATAAAAAATATACTTATCTTCAATTGCTAGCTGCTCAAACCCAAAGCTATTGACCTTACTTAACCGACTTTGAGCTACTAATGTTGCCGCCCAAGGAAAGTCATCGGTCAACTGCTGTACCGTTTGAGGCTTGTCGGTAAAGCCAATAATTAACTCTGAATCCCAGTGAAATAAAAATGATTGTGCATTTTCGGTCACTTTAATGCTGACTAAAAACTCACTTAACTCAGCTAAAGACCAGTCGAGCGTCGCCATACCAATCGGACTGCGGTTATCGTCAAGCATCACCGCATCTATAGTCATCATCAACGAGAATGAGCCTGCATCATCGTAATAAGGGTTAGTCCAAAATATTGGACGATAGCTGGATTGGTTTAATCCCCACCCTTGCTGTACAGCAAGCAGATACCAATCCTGAGAAAAATAATCGTACTGTGGTGTATTGAGATCCCACGTAAATTGCAGCTGTTTATTTTCTTTATATACATATGGGCCAAAATAACGATACTGCTCATCCAGTACCTGGGGTTGATACCAAAGCCCTCCGCCCATAGCTTGCTCAAAACTAGTAAACTTGTTTTGTAACGTGCGCTGAGCCAGTTCCTTGATATCAGCCATGGGAGTAGATTTTTGATGACGCAGAAAGTATAACTGTTCACCGCTTAGAGCCAGATCGATCGCATGACCTTGCATTTGTTCTGTAAGATGATTGATACGGGAAATAGTGCCATTAAACACAGCCTGAATTTCATTTTGCTTAAATTCATCCAAAGATTCTTTGTAAATTAGCGTGTTGAATAACTGTAGGGTTGAATAAGCCAATATCTCAAACAAAATGACAAACACCAGAATACGGGTTTTAATATTCATTCAATCTCCAGAGTACCCTTTGCTAAAGAGCTCATTTAACACAACACTCACAGGCATTGCCTAATAACAACTGTGCTCAATTGTTCTAGTATACAAAAGGACATGATACGAATGTACTGTAGTGCATAAAATAACCCCCTAAGGCAATGAATTATGAGTATAGTCCAGTTGTCAGTTTTACAACTTGTGCAATGTATTAAATTCTAAAGATTTAGAGGGGTTTATTTAAATTATGTGTACTAAAGGTATGTGATTGAGAGCAAAGGCAGTAAATTAAAATGAACAATTATTATTAATTGCCTTTGATGAAAAGCTTAGACATTGTTGCAAATGGCGCTCTCGGTAGGGATCGAACCTACAACTCAGCCTCCGGAGGGCCACGTGATATCCATTTCACCACGAGAGCACATTTGTGCCACCACACCAACTCGCGATATCAGTGCTTAGGCCGAGCAATAATAAAGGCATATGCAATTAAATGCTAGCTTCTATCGCTTATATGCTTATTAATTCAGCAAATTATAATAAATTACTTCACAAGCAAGCAAAAAACAGCTATTAAATTATACTTAATAAAAATCACTAACCATTTTGCAACATATAAATGCCCGTTTAACGACTTTTAAGGCGGTTTGTAAAAGGTTTAACATGAGGAGTATCTATGAGTTTAATGTCAACCGAGCAAGTAGCGGAGTTTTTAGGGGTTAAAGTTGAACGTGTAAAGCGTCTTGCCCGGGAAAGTTTATTAATATCGAAATCTGTTGATGAAAACGGAGAACCACTATTTGATGCTGATGAAGTCGAAAAATATAAAGAACTTGCGGCGCGTTTTGGTGGTCTTTAACGATGCTTCATTGAGCTAATCAAACAATCCAACTGCGTACGTAACTCAGTCGCTTTATTATCGACTGAACGTGCGCTATACCAACAAATACACAATACTAAAAACACCAGCTGATAGCATTCAAGTTTTTTTACTGAATAGTAAAACTTTTGAAAAGCAGGCAATTGCTGTTGGTAGTTTGAAAGTAAGCTATTTTTTTGCTTATCATTCAACGCAAAGCTAACAGTCAGTGCTGCTAAATCGAAGTATACGTCATTACTTTTAGCGTACTCAAAATCAATTAAAAACATGCCTTGGCTATTCACAATAATGTTTTCTTTTACCAAATCATTATGGCAAAAACCTTCATCACGGGGTAATAACGCGATTTGCTTTAATGCATCCTCAATGCTTGCTTGATATTGCTGATATAAGCGAGTTTTTTTATAAAAATCCAGCTCGTATTTTATATCCATTGGCTCTGTAACAGCATTATGGTGATGGAAAGCAATTAACTTTTGCAACAATTCTAAAGTGTAGCCCCCTTGTGCAATATCACCCTCTAGGTATTCAAAAATAGCAATCTTGTTAACTTCATCAGTCCACAGTGGTTTAGGGCATACCTGCTGCTGCGCAAATACAGCTTGTGCTGCTAAGCCCTGCACTGGCCAATGCTCGCGATAGCACTTTAATAAAAAAGCCTGCTGTGCAGTGCGCACTAAAAAGTTATCGTTACTTAAACCGCTTAATAGCCGCTCATTACTCAATACCTTTAGTTGTGGATCAAAAGCGGCAAAAATGTCGCTAATTTCTTTACCTGTCATACTGCTTCTTATAATTGCGCTAAAGGCTTAGCTTGATTTTGCTCATACTCTTCATACCAGGTTTTAAACCCCCATGCTGCCATTATGGTGTAGAAAATAAATAGCGCTAATGTTGGGTAGTAGCCTTTCTCGTAATACAAGTACATTGAAGCTGCATCAATAACAATCCAATACAACCAATTTTCCAGTACTTTTTTCGCGACTAAATACGTTGTAACAACAGCAAAACAGGTTGTAAAACTATCTAAATAAGCAAAGTCTGCATGGGTGTGATTGTTCATCACATAACCAAATATTAATGCCACAATCGAAGTGGCAATAATGATGAATGAGTGTTGGTGCAAGCGCCATGAGGTAATCACTAATTGATGTTTATTAGCGTCGCCTTTTCGCCATATTACCCACCCATAAACCGCCATATACATATAGTAAAAATGCAATAGCGATTCCATTAATAAAGCACCATTCCAATACATTATGGTATAAATAAGGGTGCTAAAAAATGCTGCTGGCCAACACCACAGGTTTTCTTTTATTGCTAATAGCAAATATGCCATAGAGAGCGCCACTGCGATATATTCCCAGTGCGACATTGCAGTAAACCCTGCGAGAGTTTCTGTAATAAATTCCATAATTGATCCACTAAGGCTTTAGCTGCTATTGGGGAGAGAGATCACCATTGAGGAATTTACAAACAAAAATAGCTTTGCCAAACTCTTCGTATGAACGCTTTATCTCAGTACTAAGCACTGACATTACTAAATCGTAATCCCCAAAAATTTGCGTCGACAAGGTATTTGTTATTACTTTTAAATCGTCATATTCATTTAAGCGATCAATAAACCCCTTAATAAATGGGATATAATCTTGATGAAGTGGGTACTTACTGATCTCTACAGATAATTTCATGACAATTCCTTGGTTTATTTAAAAATATGGCCGTTATTGTAACTTGAGCTAAGCGACAAGTCATTCAAAGGTAGAGCGGATGTCGAAGAAGGTGTAAAATTAACGCAATTAAATTATTTTATGAGTGACTCATGGCACGACGCATTACGTACAAATTTAAAAATCAGCCTCGCGAAATTAATTTTGCAAAAGATAAATATCGCGATATGTATCAGGCTATTGCTGCGGCTGAAGGGATTGATTTAACAAATTATTTAAAGATGGAACAGCAAATTGCTATGACTTCAAAAGGCTCTGCGGCAGTGCGTAATTTTCGTGATGAAGAGTTTGCTCGCATGGGTTTTAGCGATGTGTATTTTATCAAAGAGTAACGCTTAGCATTACTCTAAATATTCATAGCTTACCCGTGGGGTAATATTACAGACTAACTCGTAAGGGATTGTCGTGGCACATTGGGCGATTTCTTCAACGGGTAATTCTGGGCCCCACATCACCACCTCATCGCCGACTTTGATGCCATCAGCATTTTCACCAATATCAACACTGATCATATCCATAGAGATGTTGCCAGCAATACCATAACGTTTGCCAGCAATCACTACAGGGGTGCCATGTTTAGCATGACGCGGATAACCATCACCATAGCCCATAGCAACCACTGCAAGCTTAGTCGGCTGAGCACTTTGCCAACAGCCACCATAACCAACACCTTGCGCGGCATCAACATCGCGAATTGCGATGACCTTAGTGGTTAAGCGCATCACCGGCTTCAGCTGATGGTCTTTGCCAGAAGTGTTAAGCATTGGTGATACACCATACATCATCAAGCCTGGACGCACCCACTCGCCATGACCGGCAGGCCAAGCAATAATACCGGCCGAATTTGCTAAACAATGTGCTTGTTGTTTGCCTTGCACTAATGAATCAAACAAAGCAATTTGCTCAGCTGTTTTGGGATCATTAACATCATCGGCACTGGAAAAGTGCGTCATTAAATTGATTGTATCTTTAGCGTTATTAGTCGCTTGCAAGCGCTGATAAAAATCATTCAATTGCGTTGGTGCAACCCCTAAACGATGCATACCCGTATTGATTTTTAACCAGCAACTGATTGGTGCATCGAGCTTTGCATTTTCAAGTGCTCTGAGCTGGTTTTCATCATGGATTATGGTTTGAAAGTTATTGGCTAATAAAATCGGCAAGTCATCTTGATGGAAAAAACCTTCCAGCAACACAATAGGCTTGGTCAGCCCGCCTGCTCGCAGTGCGAGCGCTTCATCTATTCGTGCCACTGCAAATGCGTCGGCATCATTAAGGTGCTGCGCTATTTTTACTAAACCATGGCCATAAGCATTGGCTTTTAATACCGCCATAACTTTACTGTTAGGCGCAAACTGTCGCACTTGCGCTAAATTATGAGCAAGTGCTTGTAAATTAATTTCGGCAATAGCTAAGCGCATTAGTAATCATCATCTACAGCAGGCCCCGCGTAATTATCAAAGCGAGAAAATTGACCTTGGAAGGTTAGGCGCACTTTACCAATTGGACCATTACGTTGTTTACCGATGATAATTTCAGCAATCCCTTTCTCAGTACTGTCTTCGTTATATACTTCGTCGCGGTAGATAAACATGATTAAATCGGCATCCTGCTCGATAGAGCCTGATTCACGTAAGTCGGAGTTAATTGGGCGTTTATCGGCACGCTGCTCTAGAGTACGGTTTAGCTGCGACAGTGCTACTACTGGGCATTGGAGTTCTTTTGCTAATGATTTAAGTGACCGTGAGATTTCAGCAATTTCTAAAGTACGGTTATCAGAGAGGCTAGGAACGCGCATCAGCTGCAAGTAATCGACCATGATCATACTTATCCCACCGTGATCACGAGCAATACGACGCGCACGTGAGCGAACATCTGTTGGAGTTAGACCTGACGCATCATCAACATACATCTTTCCTTTTTCCATCAGTAGCCCCATGGTTGATGAAAGACGCGCCCAATCGTCATCATCCAATTGACCGGTGCGCACTTTGGTCTGATTAATTCGACCAAGGGATGCCAACATTCTCATCATGATTTGCTCCGAGGGCATTTCTAATGAGTAAATAAGCACAGGCTTATCTTGTGTCATTGCGGCATGTTCAGCTAAGTTCATCGCAAATGTGGTTTTACCCATCGACGGACGGGCAGCCACAATGATTAAATCTGATGGCTGCAAACCTGTGGTCATTTTATCTAGATCGGCATAACCGGTACTTACCCCCGTCACACCATCTTGTGGCGACTGGTACAACTCTTCGATTTTATCGACTGTTTTTTCTAAGATGCTGTGAATACTTTGTGGACCATCATTACTTTTTGTCCGCTGCTCAGCAATTTTAAATACTTTACTCTCTGCAAAGTCGAGTAAATCGTGGCTGGTGCGCCCTTCCGGATTGAAACCTGCTTCGGCTATTTCATTGGCAACGCCAATCATTTCACGTACTACAGCACGTTCGCGCACGATATTCGCATAGGCGTCGATGTTTGCCGCACTTGGCGTATTTTTAGCAATTTCCGCTAAATAAGCAAAACCACCGATACCACTGAGTAAATTCTTTTTCTCTAAGCTCTCTGATATGGTGATCAAATCGATTGGATCGCCTATTTCTGCAAGTTCGACCATGGCTTCAAAAATAAGCTTATGGGTACGTGTATAAAAATCTTGCGAAACGACCAACTCGGCAACACGGTCAAAGGCTTGATTATCAAGCATTAAGCCACCTAAAACAGATTGCTCTGCTTCGATGGAATGAGGAGGAACTTTAAGAGTGTCGACTTGTTTATCTGGTTTAGCCATAACTTCGCAATACTAACAATGAATGGCCTCTATTCTATCTACTTGGCTACGTTGTGCAAAGAGCAAAGCTGGATTTCTTTTCCTGCTTTGCTACGGGAGATTACTTTTGCTTACGTAATTCTATGCGCCCACTGATAGTATCTATTTCTATATCAGCATCACCACCATTAACCGCAAACTCTAATTCACTTGATGGGCCGTACTTGGCTTTTTTCACCTTGTCATTACTCAGCTTATTAACGATTTTACCATTGGCGTGCGCTTCAATTTCAAACCGCGCAGAGACGTTAGCAGGGAAGTAAAAATCGGCATCACCACTAACAGACTCATAAGTAATTTGCGCACCTTTGAGTAACTCAGTAATATGTATTTCACTCTCACCATTTACCGTGCTAATACGTAAGCTTTTTAATGCCTGAAAAGCAAAGTCGATATCACCATTAACGTTCTCTAAGCGAACTTCTTGTGCTGCTGTTTTAGACTTAATATCACCATTGACAGCAGTAAAACGCAGCGTGCCTTGTGAATCTTTGTCATTAATTTCACCGTTTACGGTTTCATAGCGTATATCACCTTTTAAGCCTTCCGCACTAACATCACCATTAACAGTATCCACACTAATATTGCCACTGATGCTTTGTAAGTTAATATCACCATTAACAACATCGATATCTGCTCCTGCATGTAAATCTTTAGCACTGATGTTGGCATTAACACCGGTAAACTCAAGTTCACTGCTTTTTGGCATATAAATAACTAACTGAGAACCATCACCACTATTCCAACCGTTATTATTGTTACGCGGCATTTTAACGATAAACTCGATACGGTCCCCTGCTACTTCTAAACGATACCCTTGTGCTTTGTCGTCAAGCTCGCCGGTGATCTGTAATTGTGATTTATCCCAGCCCTCAATACGTACATTTCCACGTTGGTTATCTATAAAAATGCGCTTATTAGCGGGCACCTCAATTTGTTCATTGATTTTTTCACCAGCAGAGGCGAAAAACGGCAATAAAGTGAGTGCTAATAGTAATGTTTTCATGGTTGATACTCCTAAATTTGTTGCCACTTCGGTGCATGCACCTTATTGATTAAATCTAATTGCTGCTGATAAACCTGCGCGAGCATTTTTAATAACGCAGGGTTCTCAGGTTCATTTTTGAGGGCTTGCTTTATTGCCCGCTCAGCGTCTTCTAATTCTGTTAATTGCTGTTGCCAGTTATCTGTCAATGCAGGCTGATTTTGATATTGCACCAACAAGGTTTGTTTTTGCTGGGTAAAATAGTCACTCATCACTACACTTGTCCCAGGCTCAGAGCCAGAAAACAACAACTGCACGGTTAATAAAGCCGCCACCGAGCATGCTGCCACACCCGCCAATTTAGGCCACAGCGCAGCTTTAACTTGCGCCAGTGGAGCGTGCGTTAATGCTTTTTCGATACCTGGCCATAAATCTTTTTGTGGCGAGATCTCTGACTCAGTGTTATTGATTGACTCAGTTAAAAATGTTTCAAAATTAGGCTTACTCATTTTCATACCACTCTTTTAATAACTGACGGGCGCGATGAAATTGCGACTTACTAGAACCCACTGCCATTTCTAACATAGTGGCAATCTCTTCATGGCGATAACCTTCAATGGCATGCAGCACAAATACCATACGAGCTCGCTCAGGAAGTCGTAGTACTAACTTGTCGAGTCCATTTAGACCTTGGCAATCTGTTGCACTTTGCTCATCCATACCGCTTTGCTCGAAGCTCACTACTTTTTGCAACCAATTCTTATGTTTACGTAAATAGCTAATCGCAATATTACTGGTAACACTGTGTAACCAAGTTGAAAACTGTGACTGCCCTTCAAAGCTGGCGATTTTATGCCATAGCTGCACAAATACTTCTTGAGTTGCATCTTCGGCATGTTCGCGATCTGCGAGTAACCGTAAGCACAATCCATAAACCCGCTTTACGTGTAATTCATAAAGTGCGGCATAAGCATTTTGATCACCGCTTTTTACACGGGTAATAAGTGCATCTTCGCTTAACTGTGTAAAAGCATGTTTTGCATCTATCAACATCGTTGATGTTGTCCCTTTATGATTATTATTATGAATTTAGTGTATTAGACGTCAGTAAGGATCGAAAAGGTTTAAATGAAATAAAATTATTTTGCAGAAAAAAGCTAACTGAAGAGTTAGCCGTTGTGATGAGATTAATTTAAAGGGTGGGTTCTTCGTTGGTTTTTTCAGGTACTTTATATGACCAGCCTAGGAAAACTAATTTAGCGTCAGCCGCGCTGCCACTGCCCCCACCACTACTTATATTTGCTAGATTTGAATCATGGTGAATACCACCTTTACCAGACGCTGAAACCGTTTTTCCCCGAATTGAGCCACTGAAACCACCATTAGCAACGACTTTAACATCAGTCTTTGGCGCATAGATGGCTGCGTACAAATTAGCATCAGCATCAATATCAATACCATTGGTTTGTTCATTGCTTGAATAAATACTGAATACCGGTTTACCCGTTTTGGTTAACCCATGCTTCATAGTGATCGATCCTGGAGACGCTTTCAATTTTACTTTACCGTTAACATAAAGGCTTAAGCTGCTGCCTTGTGCTATATGGATCTCTGAAGCACCTTCCATCATAAAGTGACCATTTACTATCAAGGTTACATCACCACCCGCGACTTTTAAAATACCATTATTTAATGAGAAGTTACCCGCTTTTAATACTTTTACATCAACAATGTTATCAATTGTGTTTAACGTATAATTAAGTGTCGCAGGACGTGCGCCTAGCCACTTTTCCCATACATAATCGCCTTGATTTTCAATCTTAGACTGAGCTATCTCAGGTGTTAATTCGTAGATAACACGTGTTTCTGGCTTACCAGAGACGAGTGTTGAACTACCATGTTTCACAATAATATTTTCGGCGCTAGAATCAACCAGACCATCAACAACTGTTGTTATATTTATTGAATCGCACTGTGTTTGCCCTGCTGTAAAATTATCAGGATCTTGAAAAGGAACCAACGCAACATTTGGTGATACATTATAACGCGGATCTGAGTAAGGAATACCATCTTGCTCAAGGTGCGGAGCTAAATTTTTTGCGTTTAACTTGCCGCCATATAAAACGTCTAAGCCATCATTATTTCTATTTTCTAACACAGTACTCGCACTGTTATTAGGAAAGTTAAGATCTTTATTTGCTCGAACTACACCTAATATTCTTCCTTGATTCCAGGTAACCCCTCCCGCCGATAAAACATCTCCGCCTACCGCTGTATCAAGTGGGAAACCATCAGGTAAAACTGGATCAGTCGACACTGTAAAATTCGAATCGATTATAATATGATTATTTGCACGCAATGTGCCTGTGATTGGAGACGAGCCGGAAAAAGTGATACTGCCAGTCGCATGAACACTCCCCCAAATAGTTGAAGCTCCTGATAATGTAACATCTTTATCTTTATAGATAGTGCCAATTATAGCCCCAGCCTCGGCCTTATCAGGGTCATAATCCCCTTTACTTGAGTCATAGCTATCAACACGACCACTGGCGCTAAGCGACACACCTTCACAACCCACAATTGCGTTCTCAAAAACAGAGCCTCTTTTACCAGCCGTAAATCCAAACCGTGCGACTAAATTACTTTGTGCATCACCACCATAACGCTCACCCAAGCTGGTGATTTCTAGCTCTCCAGCAGCATTTTTACTAATACTGGCATTATAAGTTGCATCTTCGCCAATCAAACCGCGGCCTGATGCTGTGCCTGTCGCTGCGATCAAACCATCGATATCTAAGGTTTTATCATCTGAAAAAGTTTGCTGTAATAACTTAGCTTCTTCAAAGACACCTTTTTCAGCGAGTAAACGGCTATTTATTTTCTTTTGAAAATTGCCACTCATACGCTCTTGAATAATATTTTCACGCAATGAATTAAGTACCACAATACTCGCCATACTGGTGAGGATAAGTACTGTTACAAGCGTAAAACCACTTTGTTTTTTAGCCATTACACACCACCAAAAGCATTGTTTAAAATAACATTAGAGACCGCAATATCAATGGCAATAGTGTCTCCAAATTGCGCAGGTAAGTTCTCTGGGCCAACATTAATAGTGACAATGTTATTATCAATTGCAAAACTCAACTGGGCGACTCCCGTCAATAACCGCTCTGCTGGAGCTGCTCCTAACGTACACATTAAATTATTGCCCACTAGGCTATAAACTTCATTTATATCAGCTGTTGATATACTGCCATTACAGGTGATAACCCCTGCAGACTGAGAAACAGTGATTGCCGAACCATCTACTGCAACCAAAGGTGTGCTTGGTGTTTGCTTAATGCTACGAGTAAAAACCTTACTAGTATAACGTATTACTTCTTGTGCATTTTCAAGCTCTTTACTCACTGAAATAGTGCCTTTAATGGCTGAGTATGAAAGGCTAACTCCAGCTAGTAGAAATGAACCAGCGGCTAGAGCGACCATCAATTCTACAAGGGTGTAACCTTGCGGACGATAAATTGCCATCATCAAATACACCCAACTGGTAGTTCAGGGTAACTAGCATTTAAGGTAATTTGATTTTCTAATTGAGCAGGGTCTTGTTGCTTGATCCGCTCATCAGCCCATGAAACTGTGATTTGCATAGCATGCGCATACGCCGCAGGTAGCCTCAGCTGATACTCATCGATTTGCGGATCTAAAGAGGCACGAAAGTTAGCATCCGTGAATAACGCCGGATTCGTCGTTTGTAACTCACACAAACGAGGCCAAATACGCTCTAACGTATTTTGCCCTTGCACCAGCGATACGGTGTAATTAAAACTGTTAGTGGCATATTGTAGGGATTTGAGCTGAGCTGCTGCCAACCCTAATAAAGCAATACCAGCGATAACAACCGACAACATCACTTCTAATAATGAAAAGCCACTTTGTTTAATCATTATGCACATGCCACTGATTTTTCAACTAACCAATTTTGGCCACTTTTTAAAATGCACAAGTAATAATCTACCGTTTTATCATTGTCATCTTTAATTAAAATCTCGCTCGCCGCAGAGATTTCGCCACTTGACCACACGGTACGCTCAACTAAACCAACTGTTACACCATGATGTTGGATGACGAATTCTTTTAATACTGTATCAACACCATCAACAGCTGCTGTTACCTGCCATTTATCGCCACTTACCACTAGCTTAATCTCACGATTACGTTTTACCGCCTCACTGCGCGCATATTTATACACACTATTGAGCTGATTTGCGGTGGTAACAACCCGATCTTGCATGATTTGCTGGCTAAAAGAAGGAAACGCTAATACCGCCATAATCGCAACGATCCCAACCACAATCATCAACTCGACTAATGTAAAACCGGCTGTTCTAGTCATTGTTACTCCCAGCAACTATTAGCATCAGCTGATTGTGTGCCATCATGCTTAATCACTAATGCACCACAGCGATCTCCTGCTTGGGCAGAACCGATTTTTGGGGTTGCAGTTAATGTAAATGCACGACTTTTAAAATTAGCATCCGCTGCAGCGCCACTAACGCGGTTTAGCGCTGTATAAGTAAAAGTATAAAAATCTGTATTTTTTGCCGTATCAAAAGCGTTTGGATAACCACCATTACGCGAATAAATCCGCTCTAAGACTGCGCCATGTTGCAACATTACTTGTTGAATATCGGCACGGCGACTACGCTCCATATGCTCGACATATGAAGGCATAGCGACACTGTATAAAATACCAAGAATAGCCACAACTATTAATAACTCAATTAATGTGAAACCAGAAGAAAGCTTCGCATTTTTCATCATCTGCTCTTTCAATTTTACATCCTTACACTATGTCAAGCGCTCAAACAATATACAGAGACAACGCTGTCACTGTCAATAATCTGTAACCTTATTACAATGCAGCTACATTTTAATAGGTATAAATAATTAGTTTTTATTTTAAATCAAATAACACTGATAAAAACCTAAAAAAGGGACTTTACCTAATGTTGATATGAAAATGGCACGTTCAGGATGTGGGTGGTAGTGATAGTAATCAACAAAAAAGCCGTACTTTTCAGTACGGCTTTTTTCGCTTAATTAAAAATTAAGCTTCAGCGATCACGATTACTTTGATAGTAGCCGTTACTTCTGAATGAACTGCGATTGATACGTCAAATTCGCCAGTCTCACGGATAGTACCTAGAGGTAAACGAACTTCTGACTTAGTAACTTCAACACCAACAGCTGAGATAGCGTCAGCGATGTCGCGAGTACCGATAGAACCGAATAACTTACCTTCGTCACCGGCTTTAGATACTAATGTAACTTCAGCTAATGCTTCAAGCTTATCAGCGCGTGCTTGTGCAGCAACAAGCTGGTCAGCGATTTTCGCTTCAAGCTCAGCACGACGTGCGTCAAAAGTTTCAACGTTAGCTTTAGTTGCAGGAACTGCCTTACCTTGTGGGAAAAGGAAGTTACGTGCGAAGCCAGATTTAACTACAACCTGGTCACCTAGGCCACCTAGGTTAGCGATCTTATCTAGTAGAATAACTTGCATGTTTCTACACCTTTTAAAAACGTGTTAATCCGCTGCTTACTTATGTAAGTCAGTGTATGGAAGAAGGGCTAAGTAGCGAGCACGCTTAATAGCTGTTGCTAGCTGGCGCTGGTATTTAGCGCTAGTACCTGTAATACGGCTAGGTACGATTTTGCCACTTTCTGTAACATAGTTTCTAAGAGTAGCTAGATCTTTATAATCGATTTGTTGTACGCCTTCCGCTTTAAAGCGGCAGAACTTACGACGTCTGAAATAACGTGCCATGAGATAAATTCCTCAAATAATTCTTTCTATATGCTGAGCATGCAAAACCAATTGGCTAAGGCCGTTACGACCTTCGTGACGATTTAAAAAACCGCTCACTTGCAATGCCTGCCCAACGTGCAAATGTTGAGTCTGTTGTTGCATTTGCTTACCACTGGCAACCACTTGAAGCCTTACATAACTATTACGGTTAAGGTTAGCTTCAACTTGCATTGATTTATGTTCTACAACAAAAATACAATGCGGGATACCAGCAGGGCTTTGGCTAATCTTAGGTGTTTTACAAACAACCCCAGAAATAACCAGCTGATTCATAAAAGGACTGACCATATGGTTTACCTTAAATTATCGCTGATCAAACACCATGCTTGGACTCAAAACAATTAAGCAGCTGGTGCTTCTTTCTTCTCTTCTCTTACAAGAGGAGATGCTTCAGTTACAGCGTCTTTAGTACGCATAACTAAGTTACGAAGCACTGCATCGTTGTAGCGGAAAGTAGTTTCTAGCTCGCTGATTACTTCAGTAGGTGCTTCAACGTTCATAAGAACATAATGAGCTTTATGAAGCTTGTTGATTGGGTATGCCAGTTGACGGCGGCCCCAGTCTTCAAGACGGTGGATAACACCACCAGCTTCAGTGATAGAACCAGTATAACGTTCGATCATACCAGAAACTTGCTCACTCTGATCTGGGTGAACCATGAATACGATTTCGTAATGACGCATGGATATTCCTTACGGTTAATAGAGCCTTCTACCGTTTCAGCCGGTCGGTTTAAGGCAAGGAATTAATATTAAATAGGCCGAAATGAGCGCGCATTTTACGCTTAGTCGGAAAATTAAGCAAGTAGGTTTTTAGCTTTAAGTGGTAAGTTGAAAAATCAGCTATCAGCTCAAAAAGAAAAACCATGCTTATTAAGTCAAGCATGGTTTCAAATTTTATCTCTAAACTGACAGCTACAAGCTTAAAGCTTTTATAACTGTGTCGCGTTTCTCTGGCGTAACACTTCAAACAAACAAACACCTGTTGCTACAGATACGTTTAAACTTGAAACAGTGCCTGCCATTGGAATTTTAACTAACACGTCACAATGTTCACGCGTTAAGCGGCGCATACCTTCACCTTCAGCGCCCATAACAATTGCCATAGGGCCGGTTAGATTGGCATCAAATACATGCACATCGGTTTCGCCAGCAGTACCAACAACCCAAACACCGGCATCTTTAATTTCACGTAAAGTACGGGCAAGATTGGTGACTTGGATCAGCGGTACTGTCTCAGCTGCGCCACAGGCCACTTTACGCGCTGTGCCATTTAATTTAGCTGATTTATCTTTTGGCACAATAATAGCGTGAACACCGGCGGCGTCTGCACTACGTAAACAAGCACCTAAATTATGCGGATCTGTTATGCCGTCTAAAACCAGTAAAAACGGCGTTTCTTCACGGGCGATTATTGCATCCAAATCTTTTTCATTGAAAGTCGGGGCCGCAATCACGTTAGCAATAATGCCTTGATGCTGCTCACCCTTTGATTTGTTATCAAGGGCTTTACGCTGCATAAACTGCACTGAGATACCAAACTTACGCGCCTCTTCAATAATTGGAGATAAGCGTTTGTCATCACGCCCTTTTAAAGCATAAATCTCAATAAAACGCTCAGGCTCACTTGCGAAAATTGCTTCAACAGAGTGAAAGCCAAAAATCAATTCATTACTCACGTATCACTTGCTCCTGAACTCTTACTTTTACGGGCGTTTCTGCCGGGTCTTTTTGGCTTTTTAACAGCCTTTTTTTTCGGTTTTTTTACTGCTGTGGTAGTGGTTGCAGCAGCTGACTTTCCTGCTGGCTTCTTTTTACCTCTACTGGCACTGTTTTTTTTGGGCTTTGCTTTGCTCTGTTCAGAACGACCGCTAAGTTCACCTGACTCTTTTGCGTCAGCTTTTTTACCTGGTATTTTGCCACGTTTTAGCTGTGAACGAACGCTTGCTGGAGTGTGACCTTTCGTGTCACTACGACGACGAGCATATCTATCTTGTGCCACATTGCCATCTAACGTTAAGTTAATACGGCGCTCATCCAAGCTTACTGATGCCACCTGAACCGTTACTTTATCACCTAAACGATAAACTTTACGAGAATGCTCACCAATCAAGCAATGTTTAGCGCCATCATATTGAAAATATTCATCGCCTAAATTAGTGACATGGATAAGGCCATCAATTTGTAAATCAGCTAAGCGAATAAACAAACCAAAGTTAGTAACCGATGAGATCACCCCTTCAAATTCGTCACCCACATGATCTTGCATGTATTCACACTTCAGCCAATCAGCTACTTCACGGGTTGCATCATCAGCGCGACGCTCCGTATTTGAGCACTGCTCACCCAATTGCGCAACTTCTTCGTCACTATAAACATACGCACCCGACGTAACCATACCTTGCGCTTTCAAAATGCCTTTAATGGCACGATGTACGACTAAATCTGGGTAACGACGAATTGGCGAAGTGAAATGTGCATATTCGCCTAATGACAAACCAAAGTGACCGATGTTTTCAGCTTGATATACTGCCTGCTTCATCGAACGCAGTAGCATAGTTTGGATAAGTTCAGCATCAGGGCGGTCGCCAAGCTTGGCTAACACATGGGTAATTTCTTTTGGTGTTGGCTCATCACTGAGTGTTGATTCAATACCCAACTCTGATAAAAACTGTCTAAAGTTAGCCAGTTTTTCACCATCTGGTTCAGCATGAACACGATAAAGCGCGCTGGCTTCGTGTTTTTCAAGCATTTTAGCCGCTGACACATTGGCTAAAATCATACATTCTTCAATCAGCTTGTGGGCGTCATTACGCAGTACCGGCACTATTGATTCAATTTTACGCTGAGCGTTAAATACAAAGCGAGTTTCGAGGGTTTCAAACTCAATCGCTCCGCGCTCTTGGCGGGCGGCTTTTAATGCCATATACATTTGCTGTAAATCAGTTAAATGTGGCACGACCGGTGCGTATTCAGTACGTAACTTCTCATCACCTTGTAAAATAGCGTTTACTTTGGTGTAGGTTAAGCGCGCATGCGAATTCATCACCGCTTCGTAAAAACGATAGCCTGATAATTTACCTTCAGCCGATACCAGCATTTCTGCGACCATACATAAACGGTCAACTTTTGGATTTAATGAACATAAGCCATTAGACAATACTTTTGGCAACATAGGAATAACTTGCTCAGGGAAATACACTGAGTTACCTCGTTCGATTGCCTCGGCATTAAGTGGGGTGTTCATTCCTACATAGTGGGATACATCGGCAATCGCCACCCATAACCGCCAACCACCCGATTCAACCGGCTCACAATACACTGCATCATCAAAGTCACGCGCGTCTTCACCATCAATTGTTACTAATGGTAAATCACGTAAATCAACACGATTTTGCTTGTCGGCTTCTTCAACAAATTCACCTAAATGCTCCACCTGCTTTTCAACCGCTTCAGGCCATACATGTGGGATATCGTGATTACGCAGTGCTACTTCAATTTCCATACCTGGGGCTAAATGCTCACCTAATACATCAATCACTTTACCCACTGCATTCATATTACGATTAGGGTTTTGGGTAATTTGTACTTGCACCATTTGGTTATGACGTGCGCCGTTTTCACTGCCTGGTAAAATAATAATATCTTGGGTAATACGCGGATCTTCCGCCACCACCACTGCTATACCATGCTCAACAAAATAGCGACCAACAATCGGGGCTCGCTCGCCAGTCAGCACTTTAATAATGCGCGCATCGCACTTGCCACCAGAGCCTCGTTTAGTGCCTTTAGCCAGCACAATGTCGCCATGCAATACCATACTCATTTGATGTTTGGCAATAAACCAGTCTTTACTTTCGCCTTCGACTTCTAAAAAGCCAAACCCGTCACGGTGACCAATTACTTTGCCTTTAACAAGCCCTGCTTCATCAATTAAGGCGTAGCATTTAAATTTATTAAAGAACAGTTGACCATCACGCTCCATGGCACGTAAACGACGCTTAAAAGCAATTTGACGCTCATCATCGCTTACCGCTAACTCTTCACATAATTGATGAAAATTAGCAGGCTTGGCACGGTCTTTTATATGAGTAAGTATAAACTCACGGCTTGGGACAGGGTTTTCGTACTTTTCTTGTTCTCGACTGAGATTAGGATCTTGGTTTGACATTCACTATCTTGTTAATTGGTTATGATGTTATTTTAACCCATAACCGATCAATGAGACAGGCAAAAGCTATGAAACTTTTAAGAAAGCGCTTTTACCTGCTTTAAACTGCTTATAATGGCGTTATAGCCAGCCTTTTTGTTTGGCTATACGCGCTGCATCTACTCGGTTTATGGCATTTAGTTTCGCAATAGCGTCTGATAAGTAATTACGTACCGTGCCCTCGCTTAAATATAACCTTGCGGCAATATCGGCTGTTTTCAACCCTTCACTTGCGAGTTGCAATGCTTTTCGTTCTTTATCTGTCAACGGATCAGTATCATCTAATGCGTTAATAGCAAGCTCAGGATCAATGACCTTTTGCCCGTGCATTACTTTTTTAAGCGCGCTAATTAATTCATCGCTCGGGGCTTCTTTTAAAATAAAGCCCTTAACGCCAGCACTTAAAGAACGCCTAATATAACCCGCTCGCGAAAAGGTGGTCATAATAACTATTTTTATAGCTGGGTATTTTGATGCAATTTGCTCACTGAGTTCGATGCCGTTCATGCTAGGCATTTCGATGTCGGTTAAAATAATATCAGGAAGAGAGTTGCTATCTAGCATGTTTATGGCTGTTAATGCATCTTGCCCGTTACTTGCTTGACCAATTACCTCAATATTAAAATCTAGACTTAATAATGCTGCGATTGCGTCGCGCACAAGCGCCTGATCTTCTACTAAATACACCTTAATCATTGGAAATCCTTCGTAGTTAAAGGCAGCATTACATTTAAACTAAAGTTATCCTCACAGGTAAATGTAGCCTTACCGTCTAGCTGCTCTGCTCGTTCTTTAATGCCATTTAAGCCATTTCCAGGTTTTATTGAGCTACATGGTGCATGATCAATCACATTGATTATTAATTGCTGCTGATTTTGCGTTATGCTAACGATGCATTTCTTGGTGCTACTATGGCGTAGTAAGTTAGTAACAGCCTCCTTAATTATAAGACTTGCGATACCTTCTACTTTTGCAGGTAACGCATTTAACTTCACATTAAAATCCGCCTCAAAACCTTGTTCGGTTAGCCTTTGTTTCAATTGGGAAATTTGGCTCGCAAGATTGAGCTGTTTTAAATCACTGACAGCACTTCTCACATCACTCAATAGCTGCCTTGCAAGCTCTGCAACTTGGGCAATTTCAGTATTTGCTTGTGTGTAACGCTCACCTTGATTTAATTTATTAGCAAGCTCTGCTTTTAAAGCAATTGATGAAAGAGAATGACCTAAAATATCATGTAAATCGCGGGCAATACGTTCGCGTTCAGCAATTGCTGCTAATTGTTCTAATTGCGTGGCGTTTTCTTGCTCGCGGATTTTATATTGCTGCTCTCTTTTTGCAGCTATACCGTAGCTAAATAGGGCAACACATAAAATTAAAGATATGGCGAGAAAGTATTCTACTTTTGCAACATCGCCAATATATGCACTTAATAAAACAGTTAAAATGACCACTAATGCTGAATAAATTCGTTGCAGTTTACTATATGCATAACCGACAATGTAGGCAACGAAACCAAATAATGTCGGTGTGCCTGAGGTATAAAAAGTAGCACTAAAACAAACTAACAACATAGCAATAACTAACTTAGTAGTATCGGTATCTTGGCAATTTATTGCTTTTACATAGAGCATAATAAAAGCAATATATAAAGCTAAGGACATAAAAATGTTGTTTGCGGTTAAATTTGCAAAGTTAATCATAATTGGCAACAAATAAAAGCCGGTAAAAATTAAATGTCCATACTTCCAAAACCCTTTATCTATTTGCTCAGCAACCGTGTCAAGTGAACTCATACTAATACCCCAAGTGTATCGTTTTATTTATAATTATGTTTTTACTAAATAACATAAAAACACATAACAACATAAAGTAACCGGCGTAAGTAATACTAAAACTATATATTTCAAAAAAGTCGCTGATATATAAACTGATTAAAATTAAAGCATTCATAATTACCTCCAGTTGAATGTGATAACTATGCCAGCCGCTAAAAAAAATAAGAGTGTAAAATGTCATCAACTTTGCTGACATTTGTCATGTTTTAAAAATTTCACCTTATTATGAGCAGTGATAAGATAGTAAAAAATAGCAGAGCGAATTTACATGCAACCCCAACAACAAAGTTTAATTTATTTACATATTGCGGTATTACTTTTTGGTGGCACAGCACTATTTGCCAAATTAATAAATCTCAACGCATTAGATATCACCGTGTACCGCGCAGCCATAGCGGGTCTGGCTATTATGATATTGCTGTTATGGCAAAAAAAAGCAATTAAACTCAGCTGTGCTAAAGATTACTTGATTGCTTTGTTGTTAGGAGCTGCTGTAGGTATACATTGGGTTACCTATTTTGCAGGTATGCAAATGGCTGGGATTGCCATTGGCATGATTGCATTTTTTACTTACCCAGTGATCACCGTATTTATTGAACCATTCTTTAATAGTAGTAAACCCAAAGTAAACGATTTGCTCAGTGCAGGCGTAGTAATAACTGGGATCTATTTACTGATCCCAAATGTAGATATGGGTAATAATGTGACCTTAGGGGTGGTAACAGGGATTATTTCAGCATTTTTTTTCGCTTTTAGAAATATTGTTCATAAGCGATACTTTAGCCACTACGCTGGGCCACAAACTATGTTTTATCAAACATTAGTGGCTAGCTTATTATTATGTGCTTTTATTGAAGTACCAGTGATAAATATAGCAAACCAAGATTTGGGGTTATTGGTCGTCGCTGGTGTAATTTTTACTGCAACTCCGCACTCTTTATTTGCGGCAAGTTTACAATATTTATCAGCATCAACAGCGGGGCTTATTTCTTGTTTACAGCCTTTGTATGGCACATTTTTAGCTTTTTTGCTGCTGCATGAGCAACCTTCACTACAGACCATACTTGGCGGTGCTTTAGTGATCAGTGCAGCATTTTACGAAACATGGTCAATTACTCGGAAACACAGATTATGATAAAAGTTTTTGCTCATCGCGGCGCCAGTGGCACTTATCCAGAAAATACTCAGAGTGCAATTACAGCTGCTGTAGACATAGAGGTTGATGGCATTGAAGTCGATGTACAAAGCTGTTTGGATGATTACATGATCATCCATGATACTTGGCTAGATCGCACAACCAGCGGCCGCGGCAAAATAAATAAATTCACCCGAGAGCAAATTCAATGTTTTGATGCAGGCAATGGTGAATTTGTCCCAACCCTACAGCAAACTATTGATTGGACAGCTAATAAAGTGCTCTTAAACCTTGAGTTAAAACATACTTTTTCGTTGGATAAATTTGTTGAGCTGATTGAATTAAATATCGTTAATAACAAACTATCTCAGGATATGCTGTTAGTCTCTTCATTTGATCATCATCAATTAATGTGGCTTAAACAAAAACTACCTTGGCTAAAAATTGGCGCATTAACGGGCTCCATTCCCATCAACTATGCCGAATTTGCCCAGCGCTTACAGGCGTTTAGTATTCATGTTGATAAAAACTTTATTAACTATGAGTTTGTCGCGGATGCCAAACAACGCGGCTTACAAGTTTATGCATACACTGTTGATAAACAAGAAGATATTGAGTTAATGCTTAGTTTTGGTGTCGACGGAATTTTTACTAATTATCCATGCAACACTAAAATGATTTTAAACTCACTGTAGTTATTAAAAAATGGCTGTCGTTCATCCTATATTCTTGAATTAAAGTGAATTTGAACGATACTGAGTAAAACAAATGCAACAGCCGAGCGGGCAATTAATGAGTGGGTATATGCGTATTTATAACTTTATAGAACAAAGCTTCTTTTTTACTTTAACCCGAAAAATTGTTGGCAACCTTAGCTTTGTATTTATTTTTCAAGCTATTACTCTGATTTGGTTATATAACAATCTAACTACGCAAGGCGCAGACACTAGCCTATTTTGGTTACTCACGGTGATTATTATTGCCGGCTTTGCCTTTACACTCTTTTACATGCGCTTTCTGATCGTGCGCCCAGTAACAGCAATGCGCGATACGTTAGTAAAAATTAACCGCCAAGATGCAAACTTAGCAGCTAAACTCCCCCACTTTACCTATGATGAATTTCGTGAGATCAGCCAACAGTACAATACCTTTACTGATCATCTAAGCCAATTACTCGCTACCACTTACCAAAGTTCGCAGGCCAGCGCACAAAGTAATAATCAAGTGACTGAGTCAATGCAACATACGGCGCAGCTAAGCGAACAACAAATTGATTTTAGCCAAACAATAACCGCAGCCAGTAATCAAATAACTGATAGTCTGCAAAGTATCGTTACCAATACCGATGATGTTCATCAAGTAAACGCAGAGCATTTAAACTTTGTTACACACTCTGCACAAGAACTCACAAAACTAGTCACTCAAGTTAAATCGATTAGTCATGTATTGAGCCGTTTTTCAGAAACGATTTCTGGCTTAAAACAAAACAGCGAGAATATTCGTAGCATCCTGAAAATGGTTGAAGAGTTTTCAGATCAAACTAATTTGTTGGCGCTTAATGCTGCAATAGAAGCCGCTCGTGCGGGTGAAGCTGGTCGTGGTTTTGCGGTTGTAGCAGATGAAGTAAGAACTTTATCGGTTAAAGTAAGCGATGCAACTCGCCAGATCAGCGATTTCATCAACCAAATGGATTCTTTAGTAAATCAAACAAATAAAGAATCTGAGCAACTTGTCAGTTATTCACATAATGCAGAAACAACCATTAGTAATACATCCCATGGATTTACCGATCGGCTTGTTGAATTTGAACACAATCAACAACAATTACAGCAAATTGTAAGCGCTGTGCACTTACTCGAACAGACACAAAATCAAACCCATCAATCAGTTGAACAAATCGTTGCATTAGGCAGCCAAGCAAAAGCACAAATTGATGTAGCGCTAGGTGATTGTCAATTATCACAACAGCTAAGTGAGCAAACTCAGCAGCAGTTAAAGCGTTTTGTCTAAGTACAAGCGTTTTAACTGTGCTGTAAATATGTTAAATTGCGCCGTTATTTTTTTCTGAATGATGTACCCATGTGAGTAGCTCAATATCCGATCACACGCAGTTAGCCCTTGATATAAAACAGTGGGGTAAAGAGCTTGGCTTTGCCGAAGTTGGCATCACTGACATTGATTTAAGCAAACACGAAGCACAATTACAGCGCTGGCTTGATTTAGGCTATCACGGCGATATGGAATATATGGCCGCTCATGGTATGAAACGCGCTCGCCCTGCGGAGCTAGTCCCAGGTACTGTGCGGGTTATATCTGTAAAAATGAATTACCTGCCCCCCGATGCAAGCTTTGCTAAAACCCTCAAAAATACCGATAAAGCGTATATTAGTCGTTATGCGTTAGGGCGTGATTATCATAAACTGATGCGTAATCGATTAAAGAAATTAGGTCAAAAAATTGAGCTTCAAATCGGTCACTTAGGTTATCGGCCATTTGTTGATTCAGCACCAGTATTAGAACGTCAACTTGCTGAAAAAGCAGGTTTAGGCTGGCGTGGAAAACACAGCTTGCTAATCAATAAAGAAGCCGGTTCTTGGTTCTTTTTGGGTGAGTTATTTGTTGATATCCCTTTACCAATTGATAAGCCCAATGAGTTTGAGGGATGTGGGAAGTGTGTAGCCTGCATAACTTTATGCCCAACCGGCGCAATTGTAGAACCTTACGTAGTTGATGCGCGCAAGTGTATTTCTTATCTTACTATTGAGCTACAAGGGCCAATCCCAGAGCAATATCGCTCACTATTAGGTAATCGCGTTTACGGCTGTGATGATTGCCAATTAGTTTGCCCATGGAACCGCTACGGGCAAATTACCGATGAAGCCGACTTTCACCCACGAACACAATTAAAAGATAAAGATTTACTTGATTTATTTAGTTGGGATGAAGCCACCTTTTTAAAAAATACCGAAGGCAGTCCAATCCGTCGAATTGGCCATCAACGCTGGCTCCGAAATATTGCTGTAGGTTTAGGTAATGCGCAATTTAGCCAATCGATCGTTGACGCGCTCAGCGCCAGTTATGATCAATCAACCGAATTGGTAAAAGAACATATAGAGTGGGCGCTTAAGCAACAACGCTCAAAACAAGATAAGCTGCTACGAAAAACCGCCCGTTTGATACGTATCGTAGAAAAAGGCCTGCCAAGAGATGCATAGCTTATCATCTCTTGGGGCTTCAGTATTAACCTTGTTATTTACTCAGTAAAGTTGATAAGTCTTGCTCAATTTCATAAAAAGCGGCTTTTACCCCCTTCACAGACTCTTCACGGGCAACTGATTTTTGAATAGCGTGATCTACCTTCTGATAAATAAACACTTCTTGATCTTCATCTAACCCCATTGTCGGGATCCGATCTTCTAATTCTTCTTGTAAACGTTTGAATACGGCTTCATTACTCTTACGATTTTCATTCAACAGCTCAATTAAGCCATGAAACTTGCTATTAACCATAGTAATTGCATCATTTAGCTTTGTTTGTTGCAATTCTAAAGCTTCACGAGTCATGATTGCTCGTAACTGTTGCTCTGTAACACTGACAATAAAACACACATGATCACGGATCCGGCCATGCTTATCAGGATCGTGATCTGGCATGTTTAAAACTAATAAACTAATTAATTCATAATTAACTAAAATACGGTGAGAAAACTCATGTAAGCGCCCCTTATTTTTTAGCATATCAAACAATTCAATTACAATTGGCGAACACGTACCATTTAGAGAAAAATGCTCAGGAGCATCAATACTAGATCTAAACTCAACATTACTTTGTAAATCAAACGTTCTTAAACAATGAACCAAGCTTTCACCAAGTGCTTTAGTGTTGTTAATCATACCAATACTCTCAATATAATTAACTATTTGCCCCATTTCACTACTGTTTGCCATGGCATTGAATGCGGTTGATGTGGCCTCTTCTATTTGCTGTTCTAACGATTTTTTTTCAATGAGGACTTGATTAAGGATTTTCAGTTTTGATTTAAGTTCGTCCGGCCCAAATGGCTTAACAATATAATCTTCCGCACCGACTGCATATCCTTCCATCCGCTCTTCAACAGTGCCTCTGGCTGATACAAACATAACTATAATATGAGCCGTACTGGGATTGGCTTTTAGCTTTCTACATACCTCATAACCATTCATTTTTGGCATACTCACGTCAAGTAAAATAACTTGCGGCGCAAACTCTTCCACTACACTGAGGCACTCAGGGCCACTGCTGGCCATCTTTAATTCAAAATCAAGATCTAACAATATTTCTTCTATAATCTCTAAATTAAAGGGCTCGTCATCAACAGCTAGAATTCTAGTTACTGGCATAATTGTCATCCATTTCATAATTCATATTAATAGTTTAGTCGTAAAAAAAACTCTTACCAGTAAGGCTAAGTAATTTATTCTTGCTTAACTAAAACTTTTTATCTCTAAAGGCAAAACAATACGAATCGTAGTACCTTCGAGGCTATTATTATGAGCAGAAATAACCCCTTCATGTAATGCGACAAACTCGCGACATAAGGCTAAACCAAGTCCAGTTCCACCAGCACCACTATTGGTTTTGCTACTTTGTACGAATTTTGAGAACACATGTTCAAGTTCATCATCAGGTATCCCTATACCACTATCAATTACTTCAATAATTGCATGCTCTTGTTGATTAGTTAAAACGACTTCAATACAGCTATGTGGATCGCTAAACTTCAACGCATTGCCGAGAATATTGCGTAATAATTGATTTATTTGCTCTTCATCACAATCAATTATAATAGGCGGCTTTGGTGGTAAGTACTGCACTTCAATCTCTTTTTCCAAAGCAGTACCTGACACATCATCAATACTGGTTTTAATGATATTGCTCAGGTTATGCGGACGTGGGTTAAAGGGGAACTTACCAACATCCAGTTTAGATAAGTCGAGTAAATTATTAAGTAATGAGAGCAGTCGCTCGCCACTACACTCAATGCGAGATAAATATTTCTGTAACTTTTCGACAAAGATATCCCCCCCCTCCAGTTTGTCTAAACCAAAGCGAGCAAAACTTAATATTGAATGCATAGGCGTACGTAATTCATGGGACATATTAGCAAGAAACTCTGATTTGCTGTGGTTTGCTGCTTCAGCGACATTTTTAGCATGTTCAAGCTGCGATGTTCGAGCGCGTACCTGCTCTTCTAGCATGTCTTTTGCTTCGAGTAATAGTTCCTCTTTAAGCTTCAGGTGAGTAACATTTTTAAAAATAACCGCGAGTGCAATATCACCATGATGGTCAATTTCATTAAACGAGCCAACTAATGGGATAGCCTCTCCTTCTCTCATGGGTAGATACACGTCACAGCTAAATTGACGATTTTTATTTAACGTCGCTATTTTTTCTTTAATTTGCTCAGCAGACATCGTATCTAATAAAGTAAAAACTGAGCTACCTTTAAGTACTTTTGCGGGTAAACTAAAGAGTTTAGAGCAAGCATCGTTTGCTTCAATCACCTCGCCGTTACGCTCAAATAGCATAATCGCATCAGGTGTATGCTTATAAATAACGCGTAACAAGCTATCTTTTTCAATAAGTGCATCAACAGTATCTTGCAGGCGTTCAACCAACTCTGAGTTATGCCGTCTTAACAACTCCGTTTGCCAAAGTTTATGTACTGATTGTAGTAGCATATTTTCATTGATTGGTTTAACAAGTACATCTTCAACCCCTTGACGGATAGCTTCAATCATCGACACTTGATTTGGCTTTGAGGTGAATAGTAGGCAACGACATTGCGGATATAATATTTTAAGGGCGGCAAATACTTCTAAACCAGAGCCATCTGGCAGACTAAAATCGCTCAATAGCAGATCAATTTCATGTCCTTGCGTTTGGCTAACCGCGGAGCTAATACTATTAGCTGTAATAGTTTTAATATGAGCACCTAATAGACTATTTTCTATCTTTTCAAGGCGTTGAGGAATATGATCAACCAGTAATATCGTGGGTAATACTAAAACACCATCAGAACCAAGCTCTAAAACATTCTCCAACAAGGTGCTGATCTCTTTATTCGCGAAGAAAGGATAAATCACCAGAGCATTTGGTGCCAGTCGATTAAGCTCACTAAATAAAGATAGCTGTTCGCTGTTTTCAACTTTAGGTGCAAGCAGTAAAAAGCGATCTTGACTCACCTGTGTCACTAAAAATTTTGCGGTAGCTACTGGAACACCATGTGCAATAGTCACTAAATCATAACTATTAAACGCTGTACATTCCTGTAGCATTGAAAAGTGGATCAATTCAACTTCACAGCCAATCAATTCAAGCAATACTTTTATCCGCATCGCTAAAATACTATTGCTATCAATTATCAATATTTTCCGCACAGCTTTGACCCCGCTTTTCATCAACTTAAGATGGTAAAAGCGTAGTCTAAGTTTTCTGCATTAACATAATCTAAAGGATTATTTTTAGCCGTATATCTACCCCAAATGCTTACCTAAAATAGTTAAGCTGTATTGACTGTCATCCATAATAGCCACATTAGGTAATTCTCCCCATTGTTGATAACCAAAGCGCTCGAACAATTTAATACTCGGTATATTATGACTAAATATAAATGCTAATAGTACTTTAATATTTAATGACTTAGCTTGCTCTTGGGCAAAAGTAAGTAAGCGTTTACCAAGCCCTTGACCTTGTGAAAATGCTGTAATATAGATACTGATTTCTACCGTTCCATCATAGGCTGGACGACCATAAAAAGATTTATAACTAAGCCAGGCTATCACCTTAGAGTCTTGCTCATAAACGTAAATAGGCCGCTGCTCGGTATGGCTATTAAACCAACTTTGTTTGTCTGCTATGCTGACTTGTTCGGTGTCGGCTGTGACCATTCGACTTGCTATTGTTTCATTATAAATTGCAACTATGACGGCTAAATCATTACTATTTGCTAATCGTATTGTCATTTTGTTTTTAGCGGTTGTTGATCAATGCATTGCATAGTAACGTATGAATTAAAGTCACACTACTGCAAAATATGCGGTAGACTGCTATCTCAGGTGTTCAGCCACAACAAGTTAAGGAATCGGTATGTTTAACAAATTCTTATTATGCTGCGTAATACTCAGTTGTAATGTTTATGCACAGCCAGAGCAAACAAGCCAACAGCAGGCTGAGGCTACATCGTGTGATGATTTCACTAATGTTACTATGCGCAAACTTCGCTCTAAAGAGAGTATCAATTTATGTCAATTCAAGAATAAACCCTTATTGATAGTCAATACGGCAAGCAACTGCGGTTTTACGCCACAATTTGAAGGGCTTGAAGCGCTATATCAAAAATACCAAGAGCAAGGTTTAGTGATACTGGGATTTCCTTCTGATGATTTTTTCCAAGAAGAAAATGACGAAAAAGACACTGCTAAAATTTGCTTTATAAATTACGGCGTGACCTTCCCTATGTTTGCCACCAGCGAAGTCAGAGGCAGTGATGCCAATGCTATATTTAAACATTTAAATGCCCAAACTAGTTCACCAAATTGGAACTTTTATAAATACCTTGTATCTGCAGATCGCAAACAGGTTGAACGTTTTAATAGCAAAACCAAGCCAGATTCAGACAAATTAGTTAAAGCAATAGAACAAGCAATTTCAGATATTTAATTTTATACTGGTACAAATAGTCATTATTGAACTAGAATAACGTAAGATTCGATTAAAAAAACACCACTTTAAAACGGGAGATTTTATGACAGTGGCAAGTGCAAGACACATATTAGTAGACAGCGAAGCGCAGTGCTTAGATTTAAAAACCAAGATTGAACAAGGCGAAGATTTTGCTGAGTTAGCTAAGGCACATTCAAACTGCCCTTCAGGTCAGGATGGCGGTGCATTAGGTGAGTTTGGTCCTGGAATGATGGTTCCTGAATTTGATAAAGTGGTATTTTCAGCACCGATTAATCAAGTACAAGGTCCTGTGCAAACTCAGTTTGGCTACCACTTACTTGAAGTGACCAGCCGTACAGAATAACGTTGGTTTTATTACTAACCTAAAAGAAAGCCGCCTCTGCGGCTTTCTTTTTATCCCAAGGAAAGCACATGCAACTATTAGGCTCAACAACCTCGCCATTTGTACGCCGCATTCGTATTTGGGCACTGTTAAATCAATGCAGTCTTGAGTTTATCAACTTAGATATTTTTTCAGACACTGATCGTCAGCTGATGATAAAAAATAATCCAGCCCGAAAAATTCCAGTGCTAATCACTAAGCAGCAAACTTTGGCTGATTCAAATAACATCATCCGCTTTTTGCTCGAACAACACAGTCAAACTCGTCTGAATTGGCAACAAGAGCACCTACTAACAATCATTAATGCATGCAATGATTCACTGGTTGAGTTGTTGCTTTGTCAGCGTTCAGGATTCGATACAAAGGATGATAAATTATTTTTTAATCTACAAAATGAACGCATTGCTGAAACATTAAGCTATTTAAATAACCATTTTGCAGATGCCGAATTTAAAAGCTGTGAATACCTGTGCATCAGTTTATACTGCTTACTTGATTGGATTTGCTTCCGCGAGTTAACGGATCTAACGGCACATACCGAGTTAATGAAGTTCTATTATTCCTTTGCTCAGCAACAGGCAGTGCAGCAAACCGATCCACGTAATTAACATTTAAGGGTAAACACATGAGTGATATCGAAATTGAATCAGAACTAGTTAGTTTTGTTGAAAAAGTACGTCAAAGTGAACAAATCTGGGCGCTAGGTGCTGAAGATGGCGGTTTTGTGGTTTGTGACTCTAACCAATTTGAAAACACCGATGTACTATTATTGTGGGAAAGTGAAGCAACAGCAAAAGCCCAGTGTAAAGAAGAATGGGCCGATTACAGCCCACTGCAAATCACCTTGGATGAGTTTTTAGATGACTGGGTTGAAGATCTAAAAGAAGATGATGCACTGGTAGGTCTAAACTGGAATGACGACCAAGTATGTGTTGAAATCGAACCGGTTGGATTAGCACGCGCACTAAGCGAATAAGCATTATTTAACATTGCTTTACTGCGCTGGTTTATTTGCTATAAACTAGCGCAAATCTTTACTTTCAGGGTATTACGTTGAAATCCCATCTTGGTCGCCGCCCTTTTTCCGCTATGGAATTACATACGCTTTACCATGGCTATATATATGGTGATCAACGCTTACCTCGCGAACAGCCGAAACACTGGCATTTTTGGCTCCCTTTAATCGCTTATTACAGCGGAGCTTACAGTGACGAAATTGGCCATTTACAGCTGTGCGATATTGTTGAACATCAACAGATCCTTTGTTTTCATTTCCATACCCACGGCAAGATAAAAGCCCGTATTGTGCCTATCCATCAAGCACTTTTTGATGCTGGCTTAAACGAGTATATCGCAGCAGTTAAACAACAAGGACACGCTCGCCTATTGTTTGACTTACCATCTAAATCAGGTCGTTATAGCGAGAAAGTTCGCATTTGGTTCTCTGGAGAAGGAGAGCGTGCTGGCTATTTACAAAAGTGTGATATTCCCAATATCGATCAACTTGGTATGAAAACCGCTGTCAGCAGTCTAAGGCTCAATTTTGAGCAGCAAATCCGCATTTATGCAATTCAGGCAGGCACTAAAGATGCTTTTAATTATCTGCTTGGCTTTAATGAATATGAATTGACCGAATTTAGCAATGTAACCACTCTTAATCAGATCTGCCAACAAATACGCGTGATCAACCCGCATATAAATTGGCACCGCTTTAATCAGCGTCACACCATTTGACAAACTTTGTTACCAACTCAACAAGCTCATTACTCACTGTTTAAAAACTGTTAAGATAACTTAGTACAACTCTAACAAGAAAGTATCAGGGATCTCTATGTTTATTAAAAGCCTACTCACACTCAGTGTGGCCGTTGCCGTAAGTTCGGCGCATGCTAATGAATTTGTACTCGAAAAGCTCGCAAAACCAAGTTCTCAATACGTATCTTTAACGCTTGATCCAGCTCAAGAAAATTTTAGCGGCATGACAGAAATCGCCCTTGAAGTACTTAAGCCCACTAACTATATCGAGCTAAATGGTGTTGCTTACGCAACCCAAATGGCCAAACTACTTGGGGCTGAAAACTGTGACTTAAGTGCTGAAATGCTAAAAACAGGTAAAGTAAAGTTTAGCTGCGATGAGCAAATTCAACCGGGTAAATACACGCTTAAAGTCGACTTCACTGCCCCCTATAATCGCCAAAGTGTTGGCCTGTATAAAACCTTAGATCAGGGTGTGCCGTATTTATTTACCCAATTTGAAATGAGCGATGCCCGCCGCGCATTCCCTGTATTTGATGAACCAAGTTATAAAATCCCATTCCAATTAACGATTACAGCACCTAGCTCTCAAAAAGTGTATGCCAATACACCTGAGTTAAAAACGACCGTTAATGGCGATATGACCACTCATTTTTTTGATAAAACCCCGCCAATTCCTTCATACTTAGTGGCGATGGCTGTCGGTCCATTTGAGGAGCGTGAAGTCAAAGGCATGCCAATTCCAGGCCGTGTGATCACGCCACAAGGTAAAATTCACTTAGGTGAATATGCCGAGCAAGCAATGCCAAAAGTGTTGGCCGCACTTGAAGGCTACTTTGGTATTCCTTACGTTTATAAAAAACTGGATTCAGTCGCTGTTCCTGAGTTTCCATTCGGTGCCATGGAAAACGCAGGCTTAGTTACCTACCGTGAAGATATTTTGCTGCTTGATTTGGCCACAGCGACTCGCAATAAAAAACAACGCAATGTATCTATCATCGCTCATGAACTTGCTCACCAGTGGTACGGTAACTTAGTAACCATGAAATGGTGGAATGACTTATGGCTAAATGAAGCGTTTGCAAGCTGGATGGCTGCTAAAATCACAGCCCAGCTTAACCCTGAATTTGAATCACATTTAGACCTGCCGCAAAATAACGTTATGGCGTTAGATGCTCGTTTAAGTACTAAGCCAATTCGTAAACCAATCAAAACCGAAGCCGATATTATGGACGGCCTAGGCTTAGCCTATAGCAAAGGCAGCTCGGTATTAGCTATGGTTGAAAACTGGATTGGCGAAGAGGCTTTCCAGCAGGGTATTCGCGCTTATTTAAAAGAGTTCTCGTATAAAAACGCCGAAGCAGCCGACTTATGGCAAGCCCTTGGTAAAGCATCAAATAAAGATGTGGCAGCGGTTTTAAAATCGTTTATCGAACAATCTTCATTCCCACTAATCAAAGTGACTCAGCAAGGTAAAACGATTACCATTAATCAAAGCCGCTTTACTAACGCGGGCGTTGATGCTCCTGCACAGCTTTGGAATGTGCCAGTTGCAATAAAATACGGTGCTGGCGATAAAGTTAAAACAGCCAATGTATTACTCACTAAAGCCAATCAAACTGTTGAAGTTGAATTTGAAGCTGAGTGGATTTATCCAGATCAAGGCGCTTTAGGTTATTACCGCTGGGTGATGGATGACAAACAATTTGCTGCATTGATTGATAACGCCGCCCAGTCATTGACAGCACGAGAACGTTTAGCGTTATTGTCTGCCGCTGATGCATTACTAGATGCTGGTGTTATTTCAGCTGCACATTTAATGCAAACACTAGAAGTTTTTGTAAGCGACAAACATCCACGCGTTGCAAATACCGCTTTGGGTTATTTAGCCGCACAAAAACGTACCTTTGAAGATGAAAGCAACCAAGATCTGTGGCCTAAATTTATTCGTAAAAGCATCATGCCTGCAGCTAAACAGTATGGTTTAACCGCAAAAGTTAATGAAGATGCTGCAATCTCGCAATTACGTACTCAAGTAGTTGCACGTTTAGGTTTTGATGGTGAAGATCAAAGTGTGATCAATACCGCCAAGGCACAAGCCCGTGTTTACTTAAATAACCCAGAAAAAGTTGATCCGTACCTTGCGTCAATCTACTTAAACTTAGCTGCATTCCATGGTGATAAAAATCTACTCGATGCGTATATCAATACCTTTAAAACAACCAAAGATCCGCAAGTGCGTACAAAAATGCTAGCGGCTATGAGTTACTTTGGCACACCAGAGCTACAAACTAAGGTATTAAATTACAGTTTAAGTGACGATGTCACTGCATCTGACATGCGTACGATTATGTCAGGACAGGCTTACACGAAAGTCCGTGAAGCTTTGTTTATTGAATGGATATACGCGAATTACGATAAAGTAGTTGCAAACTTGCCACCTTTCTTCGTGCCTAACCTGCCTAACTTTACCACCTCAGGTTGTAGCGCCAGTAGCTTAGCAAAAACGCAAACTTTCTTTATGAGCAAAATTGCTGATGAGCCAGGTTATGCCCGTACCTTAAGCAAGCTTGAAGAAAGCGTAAATAATTGTATTGCACTTAAAGAACGTGAACTCGTTTCTGTTAATAGTTTCTTAAAACGTTAATTTGTACGGCAAGCCAATGGCTTGCCGTTTTTTTTTATCAACAGCGTTATTTATCCATTGATAATTTTTACTAGCTGGGAAATAAACTCTTTTGCACCTTCAACGCTAGTCATTTTAAAACCAATTCCATAATGGATTGGATTCGTGCTTTTAAAAATACGCGTTGGAAACCGTGTCATTTCACTACTATGAAAAAAACCGCTAATGCGGTTAACGCCGGCTATTTTATTAAAATCATCACTAAAGACTTCCAGTGCAGGACGAAGCACAAGCTTGGCTTGGCCACCTTCTATATGCAAATAAATTGCTTCTTTGGACTTAGGTAACATATATTCAGTGATATTCTTAATTCTAAAATTACTACGGCACTCTAATGCAATAAGTTGCTCGTTGATTTGCTCTGGACTAGCTGACATGGATATCCTTGATTTTCATTAAGCTCTTAGCTGTAAACTACAGCACAGCCAAGAACCTGCAAAGTTTTATATTATAGTTATTTAACGCATACAAAAGCGAGTTGATCATTTAAGTAGCTCATACGGGTAATATTGCTATCACAGAAAGGCGTTAAATCAAGCCATAGCGAGACCTGCTCAGGGCTATTTAGCTGGCGCTGGTAAACACGATTATCGACCGCATAAATGACCGTATTAGCGTCTTTAAATGCGTAATCTTGTACCGTCTGCGGTAAACGAAAGAGGTCAGTGACGGTATTTTCTTGCGGATCATAACTTGCTAACCAGTGCTGCTGTGCTTTGCTATAACTAAATGTATAAGCAGCTAATTCATGATTAAATGTCAACGTACGGCCAATATGCTCAGCAACCACTTTGGGCTTTGCTGCAGCAACCTGAGTATATTGTAAAGTATGTGGTTCGCCTAAAATAAACATCACCATATCATCTTTGGCGCCCCAAGCATGATAACCAACTGGTTCTATCCACTCAAAAATACGACTTGGTTTAACATTATCGTCAAACGGATATTGCCATAACTTCTGCTTACCATCCGCCTCGACTACGATAGCTGACAGTGCCTTACCATTAGGTGTTAAAGTCGGCGAGTATTCACTCACAGCAGTATTTGTTAAATTAGTTACTTGCTTATTGGTAAAATCATAAAAAGCTAGATCTGTTTGACTTTGCCCTTCACTTTGCACTTCTTGGGTAAAATAAATTCCACCTTTGGTAAGTAAAGGCTGATTATTATAAACATCATTATTAGTGATACGGCTTACTTGTAACCCATATTCTGTGTTAAGTTTAGCAAGTAAAATTTCGCTTTTTGGCATCGCAGCTAAAACGCTATTAGGGGTAACTGCAAGGGTGGCAACAAAACTTAGCCAAGGTAAAGTCAATTTCATATCATTCTCTAATTATTTTTATCGCCCTTATAATAGCGCTATTTTATAGTTATTCCCAAGTCTGTTATTGATATGTCACTTGACCTACCCCCTTACTACGCCTTATAACTACAGAGCTACTTAAAACGAGAAAAATTATGTCAGCTAAACATCCTATTATTGCGATCACTGGTTCATCTGGTGCGGGTACTACCACCACGACAAGTGCTATTAAGCATATATTTCGCAGTCTTAATATTGAGGCCGCATTTATAGAAGGCGACAGTTTTCATCGCTATACTCGTCCTGAGATGGATAAAAAAGTTCGCGAAGCGCAGCAAGAAGGTAAACATATTAGTTACTTTGGTCGTGAAGCTAATGACTTTGCAGCCCTTGAAGGTTTGTTCAGCACCTATGGCGATACTGGAGCAGGTAAATTACGTCGTTATTTGCATACCTTTGACGAAGCCGTGCCATACAATCAACTACCAGGTACCTTTACTCCGTGGCAAGGACTGGAAAGCAGCACCGATATTTTATTCTACGAAGGACTGCATGGGGGTGTTGTCGATGAAGATCATGATGTAGCTAAGCATGTTGATTTACTAATTGGTATGGTGCCTATCATTAACCTTGAGTGGATCCAAAAGTTAATCCGCGACACCTCTGAACGTGGTCACTCTCGCGAAGCTGTTATGGGCTCAATTGTCCGCAGTATGGATGATTACATTAATCACATTACGCCACAGTTCTCACGCACGCACATAAACTTTCAACGTGTACCAACTGTTGATACTTCCAACCCATTTAGCGCAAAAGATATTCCGTCCCTTGATGAAAGCTTTGTGGTTATTCGTTTTCGTGGCATAGATGACGTCGATTTCCCGTATTATCTACGTATGATCGAAGGCAGCTTTATGTCACGGATCAACACCTTAGTGGTCCCTGGTGGAAAAATGGGACTCGCTATGGAGTTAGTATTAACCCCACTTATCAAAGATATTATCCTTAAAAAGCGTGCGCTTGCCGAATTAGCCCCCGTTGATTTGCCTATTTAAGAAATACGCTTGCTGAAATATATAGCTTATGTAAACTGCTGACTTCATCATAAAAGGAGATATCAGCATGACAGAGCCATTACGCATTCTCGTCGGTTCCAAAAATCCGGTAAAAATAAATGCTGCCCGCAGTATTTTCTCTCTCTATTACCCTGATATGACGATTGATTGTCAAGGAGTTGACGCACCTTCACAAGTACCTGATCAGCCAATAGGTGAAGATGAAACACGAATAGGCGCACAAAATCGCGTCTTGTATTGCCAGCAGCATTACCAAGCTGATTTTTATGTTGCAATGGAAGGTGGTGCTGAGCAATTTAGCTACGGCCCTGCTACCTTTGCATTTGTAGTCATTGCTGATAACCAACAACGTGCTATCGGTCGTAGTAGTAACCTTCCTTTACCCCCAAGCCTGTATAATGCGTTATTGCAAGGCAAAGAACTTGGCGATGTAATGGATAACGCATTTAATACTACCAATATCAAACAGCAAGGCGGTGCTATTGGTTTATTAACTAATCATCATGCCACCCGAGAAAGTACCTATACGCAAGCGCTGACACTCGCTATGGCGCCTTTTCTTCATCCCGCGCTTTACTCTAAGGAAGTTTAATGAAGTACACCCATGTTTTATTTGATGCCGACGAAACCTTATTTAGCTTTAATGCCTATGCAGGCTTAAAAAGAATGTTTGCAGTTTATGGCGTAGATTTTAATGACGCTGATTACAGTCATTATCAAGCAACAAATAAACCGTTGTGGCTTGAGTATCAAAACAATACTATTTCCGCTACTCACCTACAAGTCACTCGATTTAGTGAGTGGGCTAATAAGCTCAATGTTTCAGCTCAACAGCTTAATGATGATTTTTTAACTGCCATGGCTGAGATCTGCGAACCATTACCTGGTGCTATTGAACTGCTAAATAAACTAAAACCGCATGCTAAATTAGGCATTATCACCAATGGTTTTACCCAGCTACAAGCACGTCGCTTAGAGCATACCGGATTAAAAGAGATGTTTGATTGTTTAATTATCTCTGAGCAAGTGGGAATTGCAAAACCAGCCGCAGAAATTTTTTATCACACTTTTGAACTGTTAGGTAATCCACCAAAAGAACAGATCTTGATGGTCGGTGATACCGCAAGCAGCGATATCTTAGGTGGCCAAAATGCGGGGATTGATACCTGCTGGCTACAGCATCCCAACACAGTTCTACCAGAAGGCATTGAACCAACATACCAAGTGACTGAGCTGGTGCAGTTACAACAGCTGTTAGGATTGTAAAAAGGTTTAATACCAATCGACTTAAATATTTAAACAAAAAAATGACGCTAGATAGCGTCATTTTTTATAACTGTTTTAAGCGTTTGCCGATTAAGCTGTAGCTACTTCTAAACCTGGTGCTGGCATGTATACTGGGGTATCAAATGTTGCCCATTCCCATGCTGACTCAGTCGCCATAATTTTACGAAGTAACTTATTATTCAGGTCATGGCCTGATTTATAAGCTGTAATTTTTCCTAACATGTTGTGGCCTGTCATAAACATATCACCAACACAGTCTAGAATCTTATGCTTAACAAACTCATCGCTATAACGCAGACCGTTAGGATTAAGTACTTTAAACTCATCCAATACTACGGCGTTATCCATGCTGCCACCTAAAGCTAGGTTATTAGCATGCATATATTCAATGTCTTTCATAAAGCCAAAAGTACGTGCGCGGCTGATTTCTTCTGTAAAGCTTTGCGTAGTAATATCTAAACCGATACGCTGGCGGCTTTCATTGATTGCCGGATGATCGAAAGCAATTTCAAAGTCGATATGAAAACCATCATATGGTTCAATCTCGGCCCACTTATCACCTTCTTCAATACGTACTTTTTCTTTAATACGAATAAAGCGCTTAGCCGTATTCTGCTCTGCAATGCCGCCTTTTTGTAACAAATAAATGAATGGTAATGCACTACCATCCATTATTGGTACTTCTGAGCTATCTAATTCAACGATCAAATTATCGATACCCATTGCCGCTACCGCAGCAATAAGGTGCTCAGTTGTGGATAAGCGAACGCCATCTTTATTGGTTAAACAGGTACACAATTGCGTATCGCCAACGGCTTCAGGTGTTGTTTCAAAATCAACAACCGGATCAAGGTCGACACGACGAAATACTATCCCAGTATTTGCGCTCGCAGGTCGGAGAGTAATAGTGACCTTCTCACCTTTGTGAAGTCCAATTCCTATGGCTTTGACTATCTCTGCAATGGTACGCTGTTTAATCATAGCTTCGCTCACTTAATAGTTACAGTTAGACCGCGGATTGTATCACAGATACGACCAGCTGCCAAATTCGTTTGCTTTTCAAACAAAAACAATTACTTTTTTGCTTAATCCGCTTGTTTTCTTAAAAATGCAGGGATGTCGAAATAATCGCCACCGTCTGATTTATCAGACTTTTTACCGCTATCATTGGTTTTAGATAAACCACTATTGCTTTGCGTTGTCATGCTCGATTCGTGCTTTTCAGTCGCTGGAGCTGAGCTCATTTCGTCACCACTACCTTGGCTTGCAAAGCTTGGTACATACATACTGTTCGTTTGGTTTGTTGAACCATTTACATCAGAACCTGATGCTTTTTTAAAGCCGTTATCGACAACACCAAACTGTGGACGACGATCGCCGCCTAAACCTGTAGCTACTACAGTTACACGTAATTCATCAGTCATTTCAGGGTCAATAACCGCACCAACCACCACAGTTGCATTTTCAGATGCTAATGCTTTAACGTGATTACCAACAATTTCAAACTCCTCAATCGCGATATCCATACCTGCAGTGATATTAACTAGGATGCCTTTCGCACCAGTCAAATCAACGTCTTCAAGTAGTGGGCTTGAGATTGCAGCTTCTGCAGCTTCTTGCGCACGATCAGGACCCGATGCAGACGCTGTGCCCATCATCGCAGTACCCATAGCTGACATTACTGTACGTACGTCGGCGAAATCCACGTTAATTAAACCAGAACGAGTAATTAATTCAGCAATACCTTGCACGGCACCAAACAATACATCATTTGCTTTAGCGAACGCATCTAATAGTGTAGTCCCTTTGCCTAAAACTTTAAGCAATTTATTGTTAGGAATTGTAATAAGTGAATCTACAATTTCTGATAATTCGTTAATACCTTGCTCAGCCGCTGCTGCGCGCTTTTTACCTTCAAAGTCAAACGGACGTGTCACAACAGCAACCGTTAAAATACCTAACTCTTTGGCAATTTTGGCAACCACAGGCGCAGCCCCAGTGCCGGTACCGCCACCCATACCTGCAGCGATAAATACCATATCAGCACCTTCAAGGCTGGCACGAATAGTATCTGCGTCTTCCTCTGCTGATTTGCGACCTACATCAGGGTTTGCACCCGCACCTAGCCCAGAGGTGATCTGAGTACCTAGTTGCACTGTAATATCTGCTGATGAGTTACGTAATGCCTGAGCATCCGTATTAGCGGCAATAAAACGCACGCCTTCAATTTGTTGCTTAACCATGTGCTCAACAGCGTTACCGCCGCCGCCGCCCACACCGATTACTTTTATAACAGCTTCTTCGCTGTGTTGTTCCATTATATCAAACATGTTTACTCTCCGACTTGAGTATTAAAACTCGCCTTGAAACCACTTTGTTATGCGGTTCCACCAACTATTATCGCCTTCAGGTTTCGATTTTTGTGCATTCATCGACTGCATTGTGCGGCCATATTGTAATAAGCCAACCGCCGTTGCATATGAAGGGTCATCTACATAATCTGTCAAACCAACTATCCCTATAGGTTTGCCTATTCTCACTGGCATCTGGAAAATGTCTTCAGCCACTTCCATCGCGCCAGCCATTTTAGCACTACCGCCAGTAATGACGAGTCCTGCTGCAATTTGGTCTGCTAATCCTGAACGATGAATTTCTTCCATCGCTAATTCAAATAATTCTCTAAAACGTGGCTCAACCACCTCGGATAAGGTATGACGCGACATCAACCGCGCTGGTCGCCCGCCTACACTAGGCACTTCAATAGTTTCTTCGCTGCTGGCCATTTGGCTACTTGCACATGCATATTGTACCTTGAGTGATTCAGCATGGGATATCGGTGTACGAAATATTTTTGCAATATCGCCAGTCACTTGGTTGCCCGCTACAGGAATAACTGCAGAGTGGCGCAACGCACCATTGATATAAATAGTGATATCCATCGTACCGCCACCGATATCAAGTACCGCAACACCGAGCTCTTTTTCGTCATCGGTTAATACCGAATAACACGACGCTAATGCAGTGAAAATCAGTTGATCAACTTCCAGGCCACAACGTTCAACACATTTTTCAATATTTTTAGCCATATCGTTTGAGCAAGTTATAATGTGAGCACGGGCTTCCATTCGTACACCACTCATACCACGTGGGTTTTTAATCCCTTCTTGCATATCGATACTGTATTCTTGCGGCAGTGCATGCAGCATTTTACGTTCGGCTGAAACAGGCACAGAACGCGCAATATGAATAACATTTTCAATGTCTTCATCAGTCACTTCGGTGTTATTAATTGCCACAACACCACTTTCGTTTTGGCACTGAATATGTTTACCTGAGATCCCCAAATACACGGAGCTAATACGGCAATCAGCCATAAGTTCAGCTTCATCGATTGCACGACGAATAGACTCCGACACCAAGTTAAGGTCGTTTACACCGCCTTTATCCATACCATGGGACACTTGGCTGCCAACCCCAACAATGCTGAGTTTGTTATCTGCGGTGATTTCACCAACCGTGGCCACCACTTTTGAGGTGCCAACGTCTAATCCAATCACTAGGTTTCTTTCTGCTGACTTAGTCATGCCTTACTCTTATTTTGTAATTGCGCTTCTTCCAGGAGCTTCCAGCTCACTGCAAGGCCGGTATCATACCGTAAATCCACTACATCTACTTGTGCATCTGCACGTTTTTCCATCCGCGGGTAAACATCGATAAACCGTTGTACCCGTTTAGCTTTTTCTTTACGCCCTAATTTAAGGCGAATACCGTTATCGAGCCATAACTGCCATGAAAATCGCTCTGACAATGCTAGGCTGGTTAACTTTAAATTATTAACCTTAAGCATGTCATCAAGCTGCTTGAAAGCTCCCCATGCTTCAAATTCACTGCCCTCAGGGCCATAAAGTTGTGGCAGGTCATCACTGAGCTTTGTACTGCTAGCTTGAAACACTTCACCGCTTTGGTTAAGTAATAAATCACTATTCCACACTGCGACAGCCTGATGCTCTACCACATACACTTGTAATGTATCTGGCCACTGCTTACGTACCGATGCAGTAGCCACCCAAGGTAAGTCTTGCACTAGACGTTGTATGTTTTTCACGTCTAAATCAAAAAAACTCGATAAGTCGGCTTTTTTAATTGCGCTAATAATCGCTTTCTCATCTGTGTATTGAGGTTTCCCCAACACCGCTAAATGCTTTATTTGCGCATCTTTATTTTCCACCAACCACTGTCTAACGCCGCTGGTGATGTGCACCAAACTAAAAACCACGATTAAAAAAAAGCTCACACCTAAAATTAGCGACCAATTTAGTTGTTGTTTTAATTGTTGCGCTTTTTCCAAAAAGGGATGCATATTAAAGCGTTTGCTCCAAAATGCGAACAACTAATTGCTCAAAGCTTGCACCATTTGCTTTAGCAGCCATTGGCACTAACGATTTTTCAGTCATTCCCGGTACTGTGTTTACTTCTAACAAATAAAAGTTTCCGTCTGCATCTTGCATTGCATCAACACGACCCCAACCACTGGCACCCACTAGATCAAATGCAGCTAAAGCCATTGCTTGTAAATGCGTGGTATCGCCAGCTGATAAGTCTGCTGGGCAATGATATTGCGTGGTATTTGACTGATACTTTGCTTGGTAATCATAAAAACCATTTGGTGTGGTCATTTCAATTACTGGCTGTACCTCATCGCCTAATACAGTAATGGTAAATTCGCGGCCTGTTATCCACTGCTCAATCAGTACTTGGCTGTCAAACTTAAACGCTTCTGCTAAAGCAGCTTCAAGCTCTTGTGCATTATTTGCTTGCGCCATACCAATGCTAGAACCTTCGTGCGACGGTTTTACCATCACTTTTTTCAGTTCATTCATTATCGCTGTAGCATCAAAACCACATTTGCTATCCACCACCGCATAAGGCGCAGTGCTCAAGCCCGCAGATTTAAATAAATGCTTACACCGTATTTTATCCATCGCCAATGCTGAGCCTAATACGTTACTGCCAGTGTATGGCAACCCCATAAACTCAAGTGCACCTTGAATAGTACCGTCTTCACCACCGCGACCATGCAGGGCGATAAATACTCGTTGAATGCCGAGTTCTTTTAATTGCCATAACGGTTGCTCTTTTGGATCAAAGCCAATTGCATCAACGCCCGCATTTTGTAATGCGTTCAATACCGCTTGGCCTGATTTTAGTGATACTTCGCGCTCAGCTGAGTGTCCACCCAACAACACCGCCACTTTGCCAAACTGTGTGTTTAATTGCGTCATACCTTTACCTGCTTAAGTTGCTCAATCGACAGCGATGTCGCCGCGAGTGTTTTTACTAATTGACCAATATTACCAGCACCTTGGGTTATAACTAAATCATTATCTTGTAACGTATCAGCTAATACTCCTGCTAGTTCAGAGCTATTCGCAACATGCAGTGGTTCTTTACCGCGTTGACGTAAGCTACGGCATAAACTTTTACTGTCTGCTCCAATAATTGGCTCTTCACCAGCGCCATATACATCAAGCAATAATAACTGATCAACATCGGCTAACACTTTTACAAAGTCTTCATATAAATCACGAGTACGAGTAAAGCGATGTGGTTGATAAATCATTACTAAGCGTTTATCAGGCCAACCTTGGCGAATTGCCGCTATAGTCGCTGCAACTTCTGAAGGGTGATGACCATAATCATCCACCAGCATTACTTTGCCACGTTCGTTTTCAAAATCGCCATAATGCTGAAAACGACGCCCAATACCTTCAAACTGTTGCAATGCTTCTAAAATCGCGTGATCAGCAATTTGTTGATCTTTTGCAACAGCAATCGCAGCAGTCGCATTTAGTGCGTTATGTTTACCTGGCATATTTAATCGTACCGTGAGCTCATCACCTTGCTTAGTGCGCACTTTAAACTGACTGGTATTTGCCGTTTGGCTAAAATCAGTCATGCGGTAATCGGCGTCGCTCGATTCACCATAAGTGATCACAGGACGGCCAAATCGCGGAATAAGCTCAGCTGCCACTTCTGAATCAATACACACCACAGCAAGGCCATAAAAAGGCAGGTTATGAATGAAGTCCACATAAGTGTCTTTCATTTTTTCTAAGCTACCGCCGTAGGTATCCATGTGATCTTCTTCAATATTAGTGATCACCGATACCATAGGCTGCAAATGCAAGAATGACGCATCACTCTCATCAGCTTCAGCAATTAAAAAATCACTTTTACCGACTTTTGCGTTACTACCCGCACTATTAAGTAAGCCACCAATAATAAAGGTTGGATCCAGACCAGCTTGAGCATAAATACTCGCGATCAAACTAGTGGTGGTGGTTTTACCATGAGTGCCAGCGATAGCAATACCGTGGCGAAAGCGCATTAGCTCGGCCAACATTTCTGCACGACGCACAACCGGAATACGTGCCGCCTTAGCAGCAATAATCTCAGGGTTAGTTTCATCAATTGCACTTGAAACCACCACTACATTGGCATCTTTAACATTACTTTGATGATGGCCAATAAACACTTCAGCGCCAGCTTGGATCAAACGTTCGGTCATTGCACTATGGGCAATATCAGAGCCAGTAATACGATATCCTTCAAATGCGAGTACTTCGGCAATACCGCCCATTCCTGCGCCACCAATACCAATAAAGTGGATCGTGCTAATTCGGCGCATTGCCGGGCGAGTGCTCTTGTGTGTTGACATTTGTTTCACTTAATTATCTCTTTTTTCTGTTACTTGCAGCGCTGACAAGGGGACACCTGCGGCATCCATACAATGCCATGCGACATTGGCAGTAGCTTCTAGTGTCGCCAATTGCTTAGCATTGCTTGCAAGTTCACTGATTAATGCTGGTTTGGCTAAATACGGGCGTAATAGTTCAACAATACTGTGTTGATTGAACTGCCCCTGCGGCATTAATAATGCCGCCTTGCCATCAACTAAAAATTTTGCATTCGCTGTTTGATGATCATCAACCGCATGCGGAAACGGCACAAACACGGCCATTTTTCCTGCAGCAGCAATCTCACTGACGGTTAACGCCCCCGCGCGGCAAATTACAATATCTGCCCAGCCGTAAGCGGTATCCATATCATCAATAAACTCAGCCACCTTAGCTTGTTCAGCACTAAAACCTTGCTGCTGATATGCCTGTGTTACTGAGCCTAAATGACCTTTACCGGTTTGATGCCATGTATTGATCTGAAACTCTTCACTGAGCTGTTTAAATGCTGCTGGCAAAGTTTGGTTTAGCACCTGCGCACCTAACGAGCCACCAACGACCAATATATTCACTGGCGTAGTTGCTGTACGCGTTGCCACATTTGCTACGCTGGCTCGTACGGGGTTACCAACCACCTCACTGTAGCCAGACGCAAATGCTTGCGGAAATGCAGCCAACACTTTATTGGCAAACTTGGCTAGGTACTTATTACTCATACCCGCAACCGCATTTTGTTCATGGATCACCAATGGTATACCCAAGCTTTTTGCGGCAATGCCAGTCGGCCCAGTAACATAGCCGCCCATTGCTAATACAACATCAGGTTGTTGTTTTTTTAATACTTTACGCGCTTGTAATATGGCATTAATCACCATAAAAGGGGCTTTTACTAAACGTGCAAGGCCATTGCCTCGTACACCTTTAACATTAATAAAATCAATCTCAATATTATGCTTTGGTACAACCTGCGCTTCCATTCGATCAGCCGTGCCGATCCAACTCACTTGCCAACCTTGTTGCTTTAAGTGATCAGCCACAGCAATACCGGGAAAAATATGCCCGCCAGTACCACCAGCAACAACGACTAATTTTTTATTCATCGTTTTCCTCCACGGGATGTTGCTTGTTTAGTGGCCATTTTGCTTTCAAAATCCACGCGTAATAAAATACCTGCCGCAATAGTCATGATAAGTAAACTTGAGCCACCATAAGATACAAACGGCAAGGTTAAACCTTTGGTTGGCAAAATACCGGCACTCGCCCCCACATTAACCATGGTTTGAAATGCAAACCAAATACCTATTGCGAATGCAAAGTAACCTTCATATTCTTTGCCACATTTAAGTGCTTGCTGACCAATCAACAATGCTCTAAACACCAAAGTACCAAACACCATTAAAATACTGACGATACCGATAAAACCTAACTCTTCACCAATCACCGCAAAAATAAAGTCATTATGGGCTTCAGGTAAATATTGCAATTTTTGCACACTGTTCCCTAAGCCTTGGCCAAACCAACCACCTTGGCTATAAGCCATCAGCGATTGTACTAACTGGTAGCCCTTACCAAATGGGTCATCCCATGGCTCTAGAAAACCAACCACCCGCGCCATCCGATATGGCTCAACAATAATGAGCAATACGACTAAACCAACACCCGTTAATATCAAGGCAAAAAACTGCCATAATTTAGCTCCAGCTAAAAACAATAAGCCCACAGTAGTTACAAACATCACCACCACAGTACCTAAATCGGGCTGTAATAAAATCAACAATGCGTATACTGCAAACACCGCGATTGGCTTAGCAAAGCCTTTGATATTTTCTTGAACTTCCTCACGTTTACGCACTAAGTAACCGGCGATATAACTGAAAAAGAATAATTTAGCCGCTTCAGCAACTTGAAAGCCCACTGGACCGACTGGGATCCAACGCTTTGCACCATTCACTTCACGCCCGATGATTAACACCACTATCAGTAACACCATGCCTAACAGTAATAAGTAAGGATTCGAGCGCTTCCACCACGTCATAGGCACACAGCAGGTGATCCAAAACAACACAAAGCCCATCGCTAAAAACATGCTGTGGCGAATAATAATATGATAGGGATTGTTAAATAAGCGATCAGCAGTCGGCATCGAGGCACTGGTCACCATCACAAACCCCAAACCAATTAGCATGATCACACAATATAACAGTGGCACATCGTATAACTGCGCCGAAGGCTTAGGAGTTAAAGAGTCGCGGATATCAGCAAATGCGATCATACTGCCTCCGCTAAAACACATTGGCTAAAATGATCGCCACGTTGCATATAATTGTTATACATATCGATACTGGCACATGCAGGTGCAAGCAACACAATATCGCCCACAGTGGCAAGTTGCTTGGCAAGCATCACCGCTTGCTGCATATTTTCTGTTAAGTGGCCTTTGTCAGTCAACGCAACCAGTGCTTTGGCATCTTTACCAAAACAAATAAGCGCTTTAACTTGCTGTTGTAAATACGGCTTTAAGCTATCGAGATCGGCGCCTTTGGCATCGCCTCCGGCAATCACCACTAGTTGCTTGGCCTGAGCGGCTAAACTTTCTATCGCCGCAATGGTGGCCCCGACATTCGTAGCTTTAGAGTCATTAAAATATTTAACACCCGCTTGCTCGGTAACAAACTGACAACGATGCGCCAAGCCAGTAAATTGGCTAAAAGCTTGTGCAAACTGACTAGCACTGATATCAAATGGGCTCAATAATGCCATAACCGCTAACGCATTTAGCTGATTATGACGACCAACTACGGCCAAGCTACTAACAGGCAATAGAGCTTTGCCTTGATAACTAAAGTAACTGCCACCTTGATACGTCATTAAACAATAATCCGCATTTTCTAAGCCAAAGCTTAATTGAGGCATTGTTTGTGTATACGTTGCTGGGTCAGTCTTATTTACTACAGCCAGCGCGGCATTAGCATAAATCGTTTGTTTTGAATCAATATAGGTTTGGTAGCTCGGGTAACGGTCTAAATGATCTTCCGACACATTGAGTACCGTAGCGCTAACCGGTTTTAAGCTGTGCATCGTATCGAGCTGAAAACTCGATAGCTCTAATACGTAAACATCAAAATCATCCGCTAATAAATCCAGTGCGGCAGTACCAATATTTCCGCCAAGTCCGACCTTATAGCCAGCCGTTTTCAATACTTCATAAGCCAACGTAACGACTGTCGATTTACCGTTAGAGCCTGTTACAGCCACCACCGGCTTGTCTGTTAAACGGGCAAATAACTCAATATCACCAATCACTTCAACACCCGCTTGCATTGCTTGTGCAACTGCTGGAAGTGTTAAACTTAAACCGGGGCTGATGATGATCATATCGGCGCTTTCAAGCTGTGCAGTTGCCAAATCACCAAACTGCGTCGTTAAGTTTGGCGCATGTTGTTGTAACCAATCACAACCGGGGGGGGATTGGCGACTATCAACTACATTAGGCGTCAAACCTTGAGATAATAAAAAACGCACAATGCCCAGACCGGTTACACCGAGTCCGAGCACTGTAATATGTTTGTTTTTCATCTCGTTTAAATACGTCATTTACCTGATCTTTAATGTTACTAGGCCAGCTAACACTAGCACGATAGAAATTATCCAAAAACGCACGATAACTCGTGGCTCAGGCCAGCCTTTTAATTCGTAATGATGGTGAATTGGTGCCATTCTAAAAATCCGTTGGCCACGTAATTTATAAGAGCCAACTTGCAAGATAACCGACAGTGCTTCCATCACAAATACACCGCCCATAATGATTAAAATTAACTCTTGGCGAACTAATACAGCAATAATACCCAATGCTCCACCAAGCGCTAATGAACCAACATCGCCCATAAATACTTGTGCTGGGTAAGTGTTAAACCATAAAAAGCCTAATCCGGCACCAACAATGGCGGTACATACCACAACCAACTCACTGGCCAATGGTAAATGTGGAATATGCAAGTAAGCTGAGAAATTCACGTTACCTGTTAAGTAAGCAATAATAGCCAGTGCTGCTGCCACTAAAATAGTCGGTACAATGGCCAGACCATCCAAGCCATCGGTCAGATTCACAGCATTTGACGTACCCACCACGACAAAGTAAGTCATAACTATGTAAAACAAACCTAGCTGCGGTAATACATCTTTAAAAAACGGCACTACTAATGATGTTTCATTGGCATGATTAGCAGTAAAAAATAATGCGCAGGCAACCACTAAGGCAATCATTGACTGCCAAAAATACTTCCATTTAGCAATTAACCCTTTTGGATCTTTGCGGATCACTTTACGGTAATCATCAACAAAGCCCACAATTCCCAATGAGCCGATCACAAACAAGGTAGCCCATACATATTTATTCGCTAAATCAGCCCACAGCAAAGTACTGGTAAAAATAGACGCTAAAATTAACAAGCCTCCCATAGTTGGGGTGCCTTTTTTCGATAAATGCGACTCCGGGCCATCGTTACGAACTACTTGACCAATTTGCATTCTTTGCAATGCCCGGATCAACTTAGGGCCAAAATATAAAGAAATTAATAATGCCGTTAAAATACCAAATACAGCGCGAACGGTTAAATACGAGAACACATTAAATGCACTGTAATATTGTGTTAAATACTCGGCCAGCCAAACTAACATTGAGATACTCCATTGCGGCCAATTTGCTGGCTGTTAACTAAATCTTGTACTAATAATTCCATGCGAGAACTGCGCGATCCCTTCACGACTATGGTGGTTTTTTGTGCTGAGTCAGTTAACTGTGTTTGCAATTGTTGCAACAGTTCCTCACGGCTTGAAAAATGCCGCTGTGGTTTAGCAAATTCATCACTGGCGTATTGACTCAATAAACCTAAACTATACAACTCATCAATACCTTGTTGTTTGGCATAGGCGCCAACTTGTTGGTGATAAAGCGCAGCTTCTTCACCAAGTTCGCCCATATCACCTAAGACCAAAATGCGCTTACCTTGGAGGTCGCGTAATAAGTCAATTGCAGCCTTAACTGATTGCACGTTAGCGTTATATGTGTCGTCAATCACGGTTAAGATGTCAGTAACAGGAATAATATTTACTCGGCCTTTTACTTCAGCCATGGTTGCGAGTGCCGTTGCCACCGCCTCAAGACTAACGCCAAATTCACAGGTTAATGCAGCTGCTATAAGGGCGTTTGTAACATTGTGACGACCTGGCAATGCAAGCTTAACGGCTACTCGCTGCTGCTTGGTACAAATATAAAAAGACGCATGAGCTTGCTCATCGAGATTGACTTCTTCTGCCCAAATATCTAGTTGTTCAGTGCTTGAAAAACGTTTTACATTGCGCCCTTGTAACTTAGTAAGCCAACCATCACTGAATTCGCTGTCACAGTTAACTAGTGCAATACCATGCTCTTTCAAACCATCGTAAATTTCACTTTTAGCGGTGGCTACGCCTTCCAGTGAACCAAAACCCTCAATATGCGCAGCTGCCACATTACAGACCACAGCCACATCAGGCTTGGTCATAGCAGCGGTATAGGCAATTTCGCCAATATGATTAGCACCCAACTCGATAACTGCGTACTTATGTTGTGGCTCTAGGCGTAACAAGGTTAATGGGACGCCAATATCATTATTAAAGTTGCCACTGGTTGCAAGCACTTCACCGTGAGGAGCTAAAATAGCTGCGCACATTTCTTTTACTGTGGTTTTACCGACACTACCTGTAATTGCGATAGTTTTTGGTGCCACACTGGCCATTACCGCAGCACCAATTTCGCCTAGCGCAATACGCGTATCCGTAACTAAAAACTGTGGAATATCAACAGCAACTTTTTGACTAACAATAGCGGCTATTGCGCCTTTATCTTTCGCTTGCTGTAAAAACTGATGGCCATCAAAATTAGGGCCTTGTAGCGCTAAAAATACTTCTCCTTCGCATACGGTGCGAGTATCGGTATTAATATTTTTTACTGTTTGATTATCACCTTGGTAATCAGTTGCTAACACATTTACTAGCCAATCAAAATCCATTGGGATCATAACTGCGATCCTCTTATTTGTTGTTCTTGTGGGTCTAGCTTTTGCTTGTGTTGTAAGTGCTGCTGGACAAATTTACGGTCGCAAAAATCTATCCGTTGCGTACCAATTATTTGATAATCTTCATGTCCTTTACCTGCAATAAGCACTACGTCATTGGCATTTGCGTTATCTATTGCAAAGGCAATAGCGCCAGCACGGTCAGCTTCTAAGTGCGCACGTTCAGGGTGGCTTAAACCAGCAGCAACCTCTTTAATGATCTGCCATGGATCTTCGCTACGCGGGTTATCACTGGTAATAATTACTTTATCAGCATTTTGCTCAGCCGCTTGGGCCATCATTGGTCGCTTGCCTTTATCACGGTCTCCGCCGCAACCAAATACACAACTTACGCCACCGGGCACATGCTGTTGCAGTGCTTGCAATGCTAAAGCTAACGCATCTGGTGTGTGAGCATAATCAACAATACAGGTTGGTTGGTTTGGCGCGCTAAATGCTTGCATGCGTCCAGCAACTGGTTGCAAGCTTGCACAACCCGCTGCCAGCTGATCTAATGGGTAACCTAAACCAAGTAAAGTGGCGATTGCAGCCGCTAAATTATATAAATTAAATTCGCCAAACAGTGGGCAGGTAATAGCAATATCACCCCAACTTGTAGTCAATTGTGCCGATATACCGGTTTTGTGGTAAGAAACATCAGTAAAGTACACAAACTTAGCACCTTTTGGCTGCAAGTTTTTATGGCCATAACACACTAAGTTATTAAAAGCGTATTGTTCTAACCATTGTTCTACTTGATTATCATCTTGATTTAGTACCACCAGCTGCGCGTCAAAATCTCGCATTAGCATTAACTTTGCATCGGCATAACTGGCCATATCACCGTGGTAATCTAAATGATCGCGCGATAAATTAGTAAACACAGCAGCTTTAAAGTGCGTTTTCGCAACACGCTGCTGCACCAAACCATGTGATGACACTTCCATCGCCACCAGTTTGTTATTGTCAGTAGCCAGTTGCGCTAATATTCTTTGTAAATCAACACATGACGGTGTGGTATTAATTAACTCAGTTAAATTTTCTGGCTGCCCATATCCAAGCGTACCGATAATCGCTGATTGGGTATCACAAAACTTAGCTAAATGTGCAATCATCGCGGTGGTAGTTGATTTACCATTGGTGCCAGTAATACCCACCACATCTAATTGTTTACTTGGTTGCTGATAAAAATGACTCGCTAATGCGGGCAATTTCTTATTCAAATCGGAAATTAAATAAAGCGGTTCAAAATCACATTCAAACTCACATAAACGATCAGCAATCACTGCGACTGCACCATTTGCAATCGCTTTATCAATAAATTGTCCGCCATCTAATTGATGACCTTTAATTGCTACAAAGACATCCCCAGGGGTGACATCTCGACTATCCAAACGCAAGTGCTTTACTAGTAAGCTTGTTGCTGCTACTTCTATTTGTTGTAAAATTATTTTTAAATCACGCATCATCATCTATGCCCTTCACGTAGGCAACCGAGCCTTTGTCTGGTGCCACGTTTAAAATTCTTAACGCATTGGAGATTATTTCTGCAAACACAGGGCCTGCAGTTGCACCGCCATAATAAATATCTCCACCGGGCTCATTGATCATTACAACAACAGCTAAACGTGGGTTACTCGCTGGTGCTATACCAGTAAAGTAACCAACATACTCATCACCATAACCACCTGCGGCAGCTTTTTTAGAAGTACCTGTTTTTCCCGCAGCGCGATAACCATCAACTTTTACGCGGTTCGCTGTTCCACCTTCTTCAAAAACACTTTCCATCATATGTACAACCGCTTCAACATCTTGTTGTTGAAAAACACGCTCGCCTTCAGGGATTGAATCTTGTTTGAGGATGGTCAATGGTCTGTTGATCCCGCCAGCACCTAACATGGCATAAAAACGCGCCATTTGTGCGGTGCTTACAGCTACGTTATAACCAAAAGAAAGTGCTGCAATTTCATGGTCAGACCAGCGTCGATTCGGATAAAATAAGCCGCTACTTTCACCAACCATGCCAGTGCCAGTATCTGAACCAAAACCAACTTTTTGGAACAAGCCAACAAAGTAATCCTTCGGTACATCTTGCGTTATTTTTGTCACCCCCATATTACTGGAGTACTTTAAAATCTCACGTAAGGTCATTTCACCATGGTTACGCGTATCTGTAACTAACGTGCCACCGATGCGCATCCAGCCTGGGTAAGTATCAATTTTATCATCCGGTTGGATTGAGCCGTAGTCTAACCCAGCTAATATGGCTAGAGGCTTAACGGTTGAACCTGGTTCGAACAAATCCGTGATCGCTCGGTTACGGCGCTTATGCGGCGCTGCATCATTTAAATTATTTGGATTAAAAGACGGACTGTTAACCATCGCTAACACTTCACCAGTTCTCACATCGACCACCATCGCAGAGCCAGACGTTGCTTTGTAGGTAAGAACTGCTGATTTAACCGCTTTATAGGCTATAGCTTGAATACGCTGATCAATACTAAGCTGGATGTTTTCGGGTTCAATCCGTTCACGTTCATCAAGCACTTCAACTTCGCGCCCCTGTGCATCTTTACGAATAGTACGACGACCTTCAACGCCAGTTAATGCGTTTTCGTAAAGCTTCTCTATGCCTTCGATACCTTTACCATCAATATTGGTAAAACCAAGTACATGTGCAGTGACTTCGCCAGCAGGATAATAGCGTTTTGATTCATCTAATAAATGAATACCAGGCAGACGTAAATCGCCAATATAATTGGCAACGGCAGGGGTTACTTGGCGTTTTAGATATACAAAGCGACGACTGGCATCATCCCGCAAGCGAGCATTAATTTTTTTCGGTTCAATACGCAGTACATCGGCAAGCTCACGCCAACGTAAATCATTTTTGTAGTACAGCGCAATACGTTGTTCAAGTAGCGCGGTATTTTCTGCAAGAGCATGCTCATCTTCGCCATTTTTACGCGCCTGCTTGAGTACTTTAGCACGCAGTGATTTGTGTAATGCTTTAGGATCCGCATATACACTTACAACGGGCACACTAACAGCAAGTTCTTTGCCATGACGGTCAAAAATCATCCCGCGTTGCACATGCAACTTTTCAACGCGCACGGTACGTTTATTACTTTCTGAACGGGCTTTATCAGGCTCGATAACTTGCAAATAAGCAGCACGAGACACTAAAGTCACAAAAACCAGCAGCACCACAGAGCACACCAGCATAAAACGCCATGTGATCAAACTATTTACTGGTTTTTTTCCTCTACTTCTCATGGCAGTATTATCACCTGTTCATCTTGGCTTGTGGACCGTTTCATTTGCAGTTGCTCAATAGCAATTTCTTCAATGCGCGCATGTTGCGAATAAAACTCTTCTTCAACTAATAGATAACGCCATTCTAAATCGAGTTCATCTCGCTCTTGTAGCAGCTGATCTTGCTCTATCAGCTCTTGGCGAGCAAAGTGAGTGACCTGTACCACACTCAAGCTAGATACGAATATCACAACCAACAAGGCCGAGGTTAACTTGTTTGTTCCTAGGCCTTTGATTATTTCTAAAAATAAATTGGGTTGTCGATGATTCGCTTTAGCCTTCATCCCAACCTCTGTGCCACCCTAAGTACAGAGCTGCGTGAACGTGGATTACGGTCTATTTCAGCTTGGCTTGGCTTAATAGCTTTACCCACTGCTTTTAACGTCAGATTTTGATTTATTTGTGCATCAGTTAAAGGCAGACCTCTGGGTAACGCCGCTCCCTTACTCTGTTTTTTAATAAACTGTTTAACAATACGGTCTTCTAATGAATGAAACGAAATCACCACTAATCGGCCACCGGGCTTTAATACACCCAGCGCAGCCTGTAATGCTGTTTGAATCTCTTCCAATTCACTGTTGATATAAATACGAATAGCTTGGAAAGTACGCGTCGCAGGATGTTTGAATTTATCTTTTACTGGCACAGCTTCGTCAACTAAATCAGCAAGTTGCTTAGTTGTTGTAATCGGCGTATGAGCACGTACTTCAAGTACTTTATGTGCAATACGACGACCAAACTTTTCTTCGCCATAAGTTTTGATCACGTGAACAATGTCTTCCAGCTCAGCTTCGGCTAACCACTGCGCAGCACTGCGGCCACTGGTAGGATCCATACGCATATCAAGCGGGCCATCTTTCATAAAACTAAAACCACGCTCGGCATCGTCTAGTTGTGGTGATGACACTCCGATATCTAATAAAATACCATCTACTTTTCCTAATAGATCGTTTTGCTCTGCCACTTCGTATAGATTAGAAAAGCGAGTATGGGCAATGGCAAAACGGCTATCGTCGGCAAACTTTTCGGCAGACTTGATCGCTTGTGGATCTTGATCAATGGCCTGTAATCGGCCATGTTCACCAAGGCGCGCCAAGATTTGTCCAGAATGTCCGCCACGGCCAAATGTACCATCCATATAAATACCGTCTGGCTTAATTGCTAGACCCTCGATGGTTTCGTCCATTAGTACGGAAATATGTTCAAATTGCGCTGTCATTAGCTATTGTTTGCCTTTTTATTGTGTGATCAGAGCGAAAAATTATCTAAGTCTGGGGTTGATTCAAACTCACCGAGTCGTTCAATTTCGGTATCTTGGCGCATTTGTTCATGCCAACGTTCTTCATCCCAGATCTCAAATTTATTCATCAAACCGACCAACATGATTTTTTTGCCTAAATCAGCATGAGACCGTAACGACGGTGCCAGCAATATTCGGCCATTTTTATCTAATTGGTATTCTGTTGCATTACCTAACAACATCCGTTGCATACGGCGAGCGCGTGGATTCATATTGGAAATTTTAGCTAATCGATCTTCTATATCCTGCCATTGCGCCAGTGGATACAACCACAAGCAAGGCTCGTTAAGTGCGACGGTACAGATCACCGTACCCTGATCTTCAGACAACAAAGAATCTCGGTACTTAGTCGGTACCGCAAATCGCCCCTTGTCATCCAAACTCAGTGAACTCGCACCACGAAACATAAAAAGCCTACTTTAAAAGTTTGTAATTAATCCGTTTTGATTAATTTGATCCAATTTGATCCACTTACTACCACTTTTTACCACAGTGCTCCAGTTTAGGGCTTGACAAGCGGTTTTGTCAAGTCAGCAAAAACCTATAATGGCGTGTTAAAGCCAGAAAAAATAAGGCCTAGCGCAAAGCTACTGAATTACGTGAGAAAAAGTGGATTACATTAAAAAAAATATTTTATTCTGAGATAAAACAAAATAAACAGACTTAAATGATTAATGAATAATCAATGAACAGTTACAAAATATTAGTAGTCTATTGCTGTTTTCTAGATCCTGTAAAATTTACGCGATCTTTTTGCAATAGTTACTCAAATCGCTGTTATTTCGACCAGTGCCATTCAATAAATTAGAGTAAACCATTGATTTGTAGATAATTAAGTTAACATCGTCAACGTGGTATGAAGGCTGCAACAAGCATTACACAATTTAGTTTTAATATTTAAGGAACGATTACTATGACTACGTCAACATCAAGCTCAAATTCAGCCGCGAAAACCAGTAAAAAAATTGATGATATTGCTACTCACACTGAATCGCCATTAACAGATAAAGCAACCTCAGCCGCTCATCTCGCTGTTGATTCGCTGTCTTCGAAGGCTGCAACAGCAGAGCAAAGTATTCGTCATGGTGCTTCCAGTTCAGCTGAAACACTCACTGAAAAGCAAAAAATTGCCCGTGAAAAACTGTCTGAATACAGTGGTAAAACTCGTCAATTAGCCGCTGAAAATCCACTTGCTACAGCTGGTATTGCGTTTGCTGCCGGTATGCTAGTGACTGCGCTATTTCGCCGTAGTAAGTAAGCGCTTATGCAACCATATACCGCTCCTAAAGATAAACGCCATCAAGCCGCTGATCCTGCACCCCATGGTGCCGATCAGTGGCAAGATCACCTTGCTAAATTATCTCAATATGGTGAGCAGCTTTATCAAGACTATCGCCAACAGGCTGGTATTTGTAAAGAATTAGCGAGTGCCGAGTGGCGATTATCAACCCGCTCTTTGGCATTAACTATTATTTTGCTGGTAAGTTTTGCCGGTGGCTTAGTATTGCTATGGGCAGGTTTACTGATCACATTTGGCTTAGCTATTTTTTCTTTTAGCCAATCAATATGGCTCAGTGCTGTCTGTCTAATTAGCTTACAATTGCTCTGTTTAATGTGGCTGTGGAAAAACATTGGTTATATCAGCAGTAAAATTGGCTTTGATAAAACCGCACACAGCATTAAACAATTACTCAATATAAATAGGGGGGAATAATGCTAATTGATTATTTTATTCAGAAACCAGCTTATAAAGTTAGCCACTTAAGTAAAAAAATAAATAGTATCAATGCGTTAAAAAAGCAACATCATCAAGCTTTTAATTACCGACTTAAACGCTTTGCAGTATCAAATGTCGGTATTGCTAGTGCCTTTGCAGCAGGTGCAGGCTATCAAGCGCTAAATGGTCATAACCAAAATTCAGCCAATAAAATAAAATTAAGTCAATTTAGCTGGTTGTTACGTTTGCTATACCCCTCATAGATACTGAGTTTTGCTCAGCACAATCTTACTCTTCTGAGCCGTTACTCCCATATTTATTAGATAAAGTACAATTAACCTTATATTATATATGGTTATTTTTAAGTTAATTGGCTACAATTTTGTACCAAAAGCCCAGTATGAAGAGTATTGTTATTTTTTCCTCATCGTTACAACATCGACTTTATCGGTTATTTATATTACTGAGTTTACCTGGCATCTTGGTGATCTTATTTAGCCTTTGGCATGCCAAAGAAACCGCGCGCCAAGAAAGTCGACTTCAGGCTTTAACGGTTGCCGAACAGCTTGTTGAGCAGCAAACTAACCTACTCAAAAAAATTAAAACATTTACCACTCAACTTGCCGACTTAAAAGACTTTGCTGCACCATTGCAAACGGGCTGCCCTTATTACTTAGCTAAAATACAAAAGCTTCAACCTGAAATTGCAAATATTGGTATCGTCAATATGCAAGGCGATGCGGTGTGTTTATTACAAGGACGCAAAGAAAATATTAATATAGCCGATCGTGAATACTTTAAAAATGCTGTGGCAACTAAAAGCTTTGCCATTGGTTATTTTCAAAAAGATCGCAGTATCAATTCCCTCAGCTTCAATTTTGCTTATCCGCTTATTGATCAGCAGCAACAAGTATATGGGGCTGTAGTAACGGTTGTCACATTAGATTGGTGGAGCCAAATACTTGCCAACTCTCACTTACCCGAAAATGCCATTGCAGTTGTGACCGACAACAACGGTCGCATTATTGCGAATTACCCTAACGATCCATCGCTGTTTGGCGAAAATATTAACGCCTATGGGTTTAGCTCAGAATTACCTATGCTTAATAGTACGATTGAGTTGCAAGGTATTAATCACATTTTACACAGTAAAACCATGTATACCGATGAAACTAAAAATAGCCTAAACGTCTATGTTGTCATGCCATTTAATAACGCAATTCAAGCTGCCAACCAACTATTTTTTATCACATTATCTGCTTTTACATTAATGGTTATTGGACTATGTATTTTTGCCCGCAGCCAATTAAAGCGCAACGTATTAACGCCAATAGCGCAGCTCACACTGACGATTAAAGAGCTTGCGCAAGGGTTATTACCAAAGCAGTTTTCTTTAAATAGTCCAGAGCTAAATACCCTCTATCAACATTTTAAAGCAATGGCACAAACACGCCTTGCGGCAGAAGCAAATGTTAAACGCCAACATGACGAATTAAGTAGTTTATTAAACGCTTTGCCTGATACCTATATTCGGATCAATGTTCACGGTGATGTACTGAACTTAGGCGGGCAAATTTCACCGTTACATTTACCTGTATACACGCGTTCAAAGTTACATCTTCGCGAGTTACTTGGTGAAGAAAAAAGTAAACAGTTACTTAGGCATTTACCCTGTAAAAATAAAACCAGCCAATTTGAATTAACAATCAATAACAGCATAATCGAGCAAGTATTTGAAGCGCGGATCAGTGCCAAGCATAATAGCAACGAGTACACCATTGTATTGCAAGATATCAGCCAGCGAAAGAACGCTGAAAAAGCCTCTCACCTGGCCTCATTAGTCTACTCAAATAGCAGTGAAGGTATGGCCATTACCGATCCAAATGGCGTTATCTTAGATGTTAACCCGGCTTTTTGTGAAGTAACCCAATACAGTAAAAGTGAAATCCAGGGCAATACCACCGCTATTTTAGCTTCAGGTAAACACAGTAAAGCGTTCTACCAAGAAATGTGGCTGCAATTACAAAAAACGGGTCGTTGGCAAGGTGAAATAGTTAACCGTCGTAAAGATGGCGAGTTATTCACAGAGTGGTTGACTATCGATACTGTATACAATGAACATTCTGAAGCGCAGCGCAGAGTCGCGATTTTTACCGATATTACCGCTAAAAAAGCAGCCGAAGAACTCATTTGGCATCAAACTCACTTTGATCATTTAACCAATCTCCCCAATCGAATTGAGCTTAAGGAGCGCTTAAATCAGCGCCTCAACAACAGTTTAAATCCTAATGAGCCACTGGTGATCATGCTACTTGATCTTGATCATTTCAAAGACATAAATGACACCTTAGGCCATTTTTATGGTGACGAGTTACTTAAATTGATCGCAATTCGTTTGCAACAAGAAATTGTTGATATTGAGTTTATTGCACGTATTGGTGGCGACGAATTTGTCATTGTGCATGCCAAGCTTGTTACTGAAGAACACATTAAAAAAGTAGCCAACGATATTCTCAATGCCATGACAAAAGCATTTATACTCGAAGGTGAAGAACTACACATAGCAACCAGCATCGGCATCGCTATTGCACCAACCGATGGCGATAGCTCAGAGCTATTATTAAAAGCCGCCGATCAAGCCATGTATAAAGCCAAACAAAGTGGTCGTAACTGTTTTGAGTTTTTTAATCACAACTTACGTGAGCAAGCACAAGCGCGTATGGATTTACTCAAAAACATGCGCTATGGCATTGAGCAAAAACAATTTGATCTTTATTACCAAGCAATCGTTAACCTTGATTCTGGACACATCCATAAAGCAGAAGCACTATTGCGCTGGCGCCACCCTACACGCGGCGTAATTAGTCCCGCAGAGTTTATACCTTTGGCCGAAGAGTCTAGATATATCAACCCATTAGGGCAATTTGTATTTACTCGCGCACTACAAACGCTAACGGTTTTACGAGCGCAGGTTGATGCCAACTTTCAACTTAGTATTAATGTCTCGCCGGTGCAATTTAGTTGCCTTGATAGCGGTATTGATCTGTGGCCAGCCTTACTAAAAGCCGCCAATTTACCACCGAGTGCAATTGTTAGCGAGATCACCGAAGGGTTAATGATCGCACCAGAGCAACTCACTCAACAACGCCTGAAAGCGCTGGTAAAATCCGGTATGGAACTCGCTTTAGATGACTTTGGCACCGGCTATTCATCGCTTGCCTACTTGCAACAAATGGACGCAGATTATTTAAAAATTGATAAATGTTTTGTTGATAACATTCAAGCCGACAATCAAGATCTGGCGTTATGCAAAGCAATTATCACTATGGCACATCAATTTGGTTTAAAAGTGATTGCCGAAGGCATTGAAACACCAGAGCAGCAGCAATTATTACTTGGTATAGGGTGTGATTATGGCCAAGGCTATTTGTTTGCAAAGCCACTACCCGAGCAGGAATTTTTAGCACTGGTAAGCAACCAATCCGCAGCAACGAGCTAAATACAGATCCAGCACACACTATGAACTGAAAATTTAGCTAGCTATTGTTTAATAAATAACGAACTGATACGTTACCAAACAGAGTTTATTAATTTAACTGTTAGCCGTGATTTCAAAATTACCTCGTTGGGTAGAATATGGAGCGTTTTTACTTGCGCTTGTTGCTGGGCTTGTTAATTCGATAGGGTTACTAGGGTTCAAACATCAATCAATTTCACATCTATCAGGCACTGCAACACTCCTTGGCACAAGCCTTGTTACCTCCCCCGTTACTGATGTATTACACTTAGCGCTTATCCTACTGAGTTTTTTAGCTGGTGCGGCGATCTCCGGCGCTTTTTTGCAAAGTGGTGCATTAAAACTCGGCCATAACTACAGCAGCTTGCTGTTATTTGAAGCCACTCTGTTAGCAAGCTCAGTGTATTTTTTATCGAATGACTCTGTAAACGGGCACTATTTAGCATCCGCAGCCTGCGGCTTACAAAACGCGTTAGCCACCACTTACAGCGGCGCAGTTATTCGCACCACTCACGTTACCGGTATTTTTACCGATCTAGGGCTAATGCTTGGCGCTAAATTAAGAGGCGAACCCTTTGATAAACGCAAAGCACTGTTGTTTTTACTGATAATCTCAGGATTCATTTGCGGTGGCACATTAGGTGCATATGCATTCCAGTTTTATAAATTTAATGCCCTCTTTATCCCTGCAACCATCTGCCTAGTATTAGCCGTTAGCTACTCAGTGTTTAAAGCGATTAATAGTAAAAAGGTTTAGTAAAACACAAAAAAGCCCGCAGCGTTAACTGCGGGCTTTTTATTGAATGAGTGAGTCAGCCGTATAAGATAACAGGGAGACTCCAATATAAACTTATAAATCAATACGTTAATTTTTTATTCAAGTGTGAATATACAGACTTTGGCACAGTTCTAATCACGAGTTTAAAACTTCTAGATCTTTTGTTTTAATTTCCAACATTAAATGGTGTCTTCATTACCACCATTGCCCAAGGTAAAACCTGACAAGTGTAATGAACTCCAAAAATCTAGATTATGAAAGGCTCCATTTCTACTACATGTATTTAATCGAATATAACAATAAAGTAGTGTTCACAAAACAACCAAGCGCACTTGTATTAAGTTACTATGTCGTTTATTTTGTTGTGATGAAAAATTTAAAAAGGACTTTCCATGCAGGCAATGACTAAATATCCTAAACCTGAACGGCCGAGCGGTGCAACAGCACTTGAAATGGCTATCTATAACTATGAGCTTAAAGCGCAATCATACCACAATGCGAAGTGCAAAAATCCTACTAAAGAAGAATTGGCCCGTTTAGAAGCTGACTATTTACATCTTAAAAATGAAAAAAAGAGAATTAAATCTGTGGTTATAGCTCAAACAGCGCTAGCAGAATATAGGAAAGAATGTGGTCTTTCATCGGCTGATGAACTGTTAGAGGAAGAGCACCATCCAACTAATGATCTTGCAAAATACTTATCTGCGGTAGGTGAACCTAAACCAACTAACCTACATGAAGCTCACCATATAATTTCTGGTAAAGGGAGATATAATACATCAGCCATGATGGATGCCAGATTAAATTTGCATTTAATGAATATAGGAATAAATGATCCACACAATGGTATTTGGTTAATCAACTTTGTAAAAAATAAAGCGATTGATTGGTCAACTACTGATGCACCGCCGCATCGTAAAATCCATAGATATAACTATGAAACATGGATTGGCGCAATGTTAGGTGAGAATATGGCTACTGATAAAACAGCGTTCTTAAATAAGCTTAGAAATACAAAAATGCTTATTAGAACAGGTATGTTACCTGCTAGAATATTTGCAAAAAAGGATGAATTGTGGAAAGGGATCTAGTTATTTTCAAAATACATAAGCCATCAAAAACATACGACATAATCAACCTCACGACTGTTTCTATGGCAAAGCAAATTGCTAAAGAAAAAAAGATCAGTTTTAACGAAGCTGTGAAAATAGCTATGGATGATTTCCCAAGAGGGAAAGCTAAAATATTAGATGTTGTAGAGAATGGGTTTAATTGTAAGGTTGAAAAAGAAGCAGAGCAACAAGACTATGATATAAACTTATTTTCGAGTTACTTGGTGTTAAATAAAAAAGCTTACACAGCCATAGGTAATCATTTACAAGGTTGCGGGGAGTTTATTCCATTAAATTGTGAGAAAGAATTATTTTTATTCAACCCACTAATTTTTGAAAAAGAAGATGAAGCTCTGACGGAAATAGCCTTTCTAGATGGATTTGAAGATGGTCTAAAATCTCTAGCTTTTAAGTCCGATCTAAATCTAATTTTTAAGTCAAGCATGCAAGGCGGTAAATCGATTTACTGTAATGCAGCTTTTAAAACTCTTGTGAAAGAAAATAATTTAACAGGGATTACTTTCAATAATGACTTACTTAGCATTTTTGCATAGCAACCTCTAAACGCAGTTTTATAATTCGCAATGCCCTCACTCACGACTATAGAAAGCATCCATAAAATATTAAGCTTTTACCAACTAACGTTAATATGTATTAACGTTAGTTGGTTAATTTACATAAAAGCATAAATTCTAACGCAGGCAATTATAAATTAACCAATGCTCAATGTTTCGTTTTGTCAAAATAAGTATTTCAATGAGTATGAAAAACTTAACCCTTTAATTTTGTTGGCGTTTTTATTGACCTATAAAAATTTTTAACTCTCATGGGAGTACAGGCGGACCTCATTAATCCGAAAGCCATTTGATCTACCAACCAAGCAGGGATTCGGCTATTTATTTTCGAATTATTATCTACAATCTGATCGATATCAATTTCATCTATCAGTTGGCATTGCCTATAAACAACAAAAGACTGAGTTCGAAAGCGATTATTCTGATTTTTTAAATCATCAGGCTTTATAATGCATGTTTTATCTAGCGACTTTTTATTTAGATTATAAGAACTGATATTAGCCACAATAATTTTAGAGTCTTTTGCATCCGTTAATACAAACCAAGAGTGCTCACCATTTGTACCTTTATTCCACTGAAATGAATATCCACGACTATACATTTAAAAAACTTACCTGTAATAATTTATTTCTTGGGCTATTTCTTTAGCCTCATTTTTCTCTACCCCATGGTGTATCAAGATATTTTCGATAGGTAAAGGGATAGATGAACCATTCGGGAATCTCCATTCAGGACACACTATATCGCTGTGAGCATGCTTAACGATTTCATTAGTCGTCATAAAAGATAATTCATCGAAAATAGAATCTAAAATCGATAATTCAATCTCAGCAAGATGCTCATAGCTTCTATTTGCTAACTCTTTTAACCTTATTTCTTTAACGGGATAACCCTCATCTTGCATGAGAGTTGGTATTTCAAAGAGAGAAGCGACTTCATCTGAATAACTATTCAAGTGATCCAATGTAGATGACAATATGGGACCGCGATTCATGATGCAGTAAGAATCATCAGTAATAGGAAAGCCAGTCTCAAGCAGTGCTTTTCGGTCAGAAAAGTACATTAGCTTCATCAATTTAACATCCGTTACTTTGTTGCCTAATCTCTTTACAAAATAGTGCATTACGTCAAGGGACTTTTCAATATCCATTATAAATACCTTTTGCTATTAACGTACAAAACTAAGTTATCTCATACCTATTCGATAGGATAAAACATCTAACACAACTCTTATCAAGCTGATTAAATATTGATTTAAAAAATAAAAAGTTGCAAATATTACGATATAAATTAGCACACATATAGTACTGAATATAAAGATTTAGCTAATTTTTGCTCGTTGTTTTATTTGTTCTTTTGCTTGTAACTTGCTTGAAATCTGTTGATACAGCCTAGCTTCCTCGTTTTCACGATCGGTTATTGAGATTACCAAAGCATATTTTTCAATTTCTTTAACTTGGTCAGATGCCCATGGTTGATCTTGCCTAGTTACGACTACAAATAATCTCCTTGATTTTTGAAACTTATTAAATTTCCACCGGCTCGATTGAAGTGTACCTCTACTCCTATCATCTTGTGTTATATCTCTCCTTGTACCATCGCATTCACCAATAGAATCTACTTTCTTTTTATTGTTATTATCAAATGCATCAACCACAGCATCTAATGAATCAGCATTCACAAGGTGAAATTTTATTTTAGTTGCTAAATATTCTAGCCTAGTAGTCCTAACAGATGGACTATATGCCAATGAAGCCGTAATTGTTCTTATTGCTTTTCCTTTACGGTAATATTCATCTGGAATTGGCAATTCGAAAAACTGGTGCTTGTCATTTTCTATCCCCTCCTCACTAATTAAAACAACATGCTCTTCAGAAGATTTAAATAAACTCTCTTCATCTACAATCCCGTAACCAGCTACTTGCCTGACACTTTGTTTATTCTGAAAAGTAGCTTCTATCTCTGGAGTCAAGTATGCATGATTAGCCAATAAAGCTCTTAAAAGATTAGCCGACGCTTCAGGATAGTTATTCAATAAACGCCCCGCCAAATGTGTGATATAAGGTGCAGAAAAGCTTGTACCACAGAACTCGCTCAACAAGGTCTTACCTTGTGGTTGATGATTTAGAGTTATAACTCCGAGGTATTTAGATATTTGATTCCAAGCTTGGCCTTCTTGGCGCGCACTTATCGCAAAATTCCCACCATGCGCCAAAAAATCAGGTTTAAATGCAGCTTTCCCCTTTTGACTACTTCTCGAAAAAGGTGATATTTGACCTTCGTTTGCAACATGTAATTCATTAATTTCACCTTGCCCTTGATAACGTCTTTCGTTATAAGTCAAAGTATACTTTGCAAAGGAACCTATCGTTAAAACATTTACGGCCGGAGCGGGATCAATTAAGGCATTATCCGAGTTAATTAAGTAATGAGGATAATCATCTCTCCAATTATTTATAACTTCTGAACCGGAGTAGTTGCCCGATGAAACAACAATTAAAATATCAAGTTTACGCGAAAGCTCATCCAGAGTGACGGCGATACCAGAAATATGTTTATGATTATACGGTGCATTAAGATTACCAATTGATAGATTATATATCTTACAACCATACTCAGTATAAAAGTAAGATATAGCTTCAATCAAAGTTGTTTCAATTGTTTTAGCATCAAAAATTGGCTCGCCATATTCATTTTTAGATAAAACCTTTCCACTAAGAATTCTTAGTTCTCTTGTCCAATCATTAGATTCTATCCTTTCTTCGAGATCACCAAACAAGGCAACACCGGCTACTGCTGTACCATGTCCATTTAAATCAGACTCATCTTCTCCAGAGATAAAGCTTTGTGCATCACCAATTGCTCCTCTCAATAGAACATGATTTGTATTAATACCACTATCGAGAATGCATATTAAACTTGCTTCTTCAGAAAGTTCATTTAACTCTGGGGGTAAAGTATTGACATCAACATTGAGCTGACTAAAGTCAACCCCTGTCCTTGGAGGCAGATCGACTTGCCTTACATCTTTGTGGTTAAGTAGTTTTAACGCCTTGCTTTTAGTAACTTGAACTCTAACCATTACTAGGCTATCTCTATTAACTGTATCAAATAGAGTAATAGTTTCAGCCTCTAGCCATACTTTGAAATCAGTAATTAATTTTTTTCTTACATCGCTATTACTCGTACCTAAAGGCCAGAGTTCTATGTCTAGTACGAAGTTACTCTCAGGTGGGAATCCTATATTCTTTAAGGCCCAACTTTTTCTATCTTCAATAGACCAGACATCCATCTTATCTATTGCGTAAAGTAGGTTAGGATAACTGACGTACTCTCCATCAACAAGCTGAGCCAACCGACTATTAAATTCATTTAATTGCTGCTCATCGGCAAAGGCTAAATACACTGTATCGTCTTGTTGACCAACTATCGAAATACCGTGTTTGCTAATATCCTCAAAGCTCATTTTTTCAACAAGCTTAATTTGGATAATATTACGTGATAAATCTCCGCCTAACTGCTTTTCATTTTTGTCTTGAAAAGACTTTAGTTGTTTTTGTAATCCCTTTGCATGTGCTTCAGGATTAGCACATTTTATTTTTGTTCCAAAGCCATTACGACTTCTTCTCAATCTTAAAGGTTCTTCTTTAGAAAAAGAAAGATGAGGGTAAGCTCCAGCCATATAACATTCCTTTGATTATAGTTTTCTGTTTTCTGTTTTCTATTTTCTATTTTCTAGCTCAAATGCATTTTTTAATATTCGAATAGTTAAGAACTCGTTCTGCTTTAGTATCATTCTCTTTATAGCTCGCCTAATAATTCGCTCAATTATTGCTGGAGAATTACCATAAAACATACTGTTCAACTCAGGGTCATCTAAGTCAAAGTCTCGTCTGACACCACGCAATTTTAATTGTAATAAGCTTTGGAGCTGATTTTTACTGAGTAATGGAAACTCGACCAATTCATCAAATCTACGCCATATAGCACTATCAAGTATTTGTTCGTGATTTGTCGCAGCAACAATAAGGCTTTTACCATCATATGAGTCCATCATTTGTAGTACTGCATTTACCACACGCCTCAATTCGCCATGCTCAGAACCATCATCACGCTCTTTACCTAGTGCGTCAAATTCATCAAAAAGAACAACTAATTTATGCTTTTCAATAAAGTCGAAAATTTTTCTTAAATTAGCCGCTGTTTCACCAAGAAAAGACGATACGAGAGAATCTAACCTAACAATCGCAAGCGGTCGATTTAATTCGTAAGCGATAGCTTCGGCTGACAACGTTTTGCCACATCCTGGAGGACCAAAAAATAATATTTTTTCAGCTGGCATCATCCCATAGCTTCGTAAAACATCTTCTCTTCTGTGCTCTTCAAGCACATTCTCTATAACTTCAAATGTTCTTTTCTCTAAAATGAGCTCGTTAATAGAACGATTTGCTTGTTTTATATCGATTAAAGCTACGCCGCTCTCTTTATCAATTGGCGCCTGCGGTAAAATATTATGCGCCGAAGTATTCGGACTGACCCTGTCACCGTAAAGAATCCGCTCTAGATCGTTTGCAAGCAAATTATGCTGCTTAGCTCTCTCTTCTTTAATAAGTTGTTCTGTTGCACTTTTAAATGCATTTGAATCACCCGAAGCACCTGACTGAACGAGCAACCTTAATAGTTTACCACTCGCCATAACCCCCCCTGAGTCACTTTTCCATAAATGACAAAATCTCATACTACTGTAGAGATAAATAAATACGTATATACTACCCTAATCTTAAAAATAGCGCATGCACAACACAAAAGTTTATTAATTGCTACACACTAATAAAACCTATACGACATTACTACTTCATTGAGTCTCTTTAAACTAGCTCCACCATGCATTTATCTGTTATCCCACCTTTTGAAAGTTCATGACCAACTATTTGCTGAATCAGGGAAAGATCAAACGAATGATTATTTCTTATATTACTTATGAACGTATGTCTAAAGCTGTGATAGCTGCGTAGTTCATCTAATTCATTCACACTAGGTATTTCAAGCTCGACAACCAAGCGACCAAACCAACTAGTAATACTCTCAGCCGATGTTATTTCATATAGAATACGTTCTTGCGCTTGATCTACATACTCTAAAAAACCAAGCTCAATTAATCGTTTATGGATAGGAGTTTTACTATTTGCGTTGTTCGTTTTAAGACGTTGGGTTTGATTTTAAGTGCGGGGATGAAGTGCTGATCTACTTAATTAGAAACTCACTTTATCTGTTCTGACGGCTGACGGCTGACGGCTGACGGCTGACGGCTAAAATCTAACACAAAAAAGCCCGCAGCGTTAACTGCGGGCTTTTTATTGAATGAGTGAGTCAGCCGTATAAGCCGGGTTCTGTCCTTTCCGAAGAAAGTGATAATCATTCGTCTAGGCCATAAATCGCTCTATGGCTCAAGCAACCTACCCGGTTCTCACGTGGGCCACGCGTTCATTATTTAAAATGATAGAACCCTATTTGGTCTTGCTCCGGGTGGAGTTTACCTTGCAACCAACTATTGCTAGTGGCCCGGTGCGCTCTTACCGCACCCTTTCACCCTTACCAATCCGAAGATTGGCGGTCTCCTCTCTGCTGCACTTGTCGTAGGCTCACGCCCCCCAGCCGTTAGCTGGCACCCTGCCCTGTGGAGCCCGGACTTTCCTCCCCCTGCGCATTTTCGTTGCAGGCAGCGATCATCTTGGCTGACTCGGCGCGCAGTATACCTGAGCTGGATTGTATGTGCAGTAAAGATTTAACCTTTTTCGTCAATAATTGTTTTATAAAGGGCATTTTTCTTCATGCCAAAATAATCGGCCACTATACCGCAGGCTTTTTTCATTGGCATTTCATTCTCAAGTAATGCCAACATTTTACGTGCTTCTGGCGGAATATCATCAACCTGCTTTGGATTACCAGGCAACATTAGCACTATTTCGCCGCGCTGTTTGGTTGGATCGTCGGTTAAAAACTGTTTAAGTTCACTGACTGTGCCATTAAAAAATGTTTCAAAGGTTTTGGTCAACTCTTTAGCAAACACCACTTGTTGCTCACTACCAAGCGCTATCTCCAAATCATCTAAACTTGCCATGATGCGATGAGTACTTTCGTACATAATGCTGGTTATGTTGGAATTAACCGCTTCAATAAAAAAGTCTTGGCGAGCTTTGCTTTTTGCTGGGGTAAAACCAATAAACTGAAAACGATCTGTTGGTAAACCTGAACAACATACAGCTGTTATGGCGGCGCATGCTCCTGGTATGGGTGTGACATGTGCGCCTTGCTCTCGGCATAAATTAACAACCGCATAACCAGGGTCACTAATTAGCGGCGTGCCTGCATCCGAAACTAGTGCTATATTTAAACCTTGATTAAGTTGATCAATAATTTGTTGCGCTTTTTGCTTTTCATTATGGTCGTGCAAAGCAAAGGTTTTTGCCTTAATGCCAAAGTGACTTAGCAACTTACCGGTATGGCGCGTGTCTTCAGCAGCGATTAAGTCAACTTGCGATAAAGTCGCGATTGCACGCTGACTTAAGTCGTCATAATTGCCGATTGGGGTGGCTACAATGTAAAGAGTGCCGATTTTCTGTGAATTCTCCTCATTTAACATTGAGGTCTCCTGCGTCAGTCAGTAATATAAGCAAATCGCGTTAACGTATTGGGAAATCATTGTGCGACTTAAACTTGTTAGTCTATTAATCATATTGTCAGGGTTATCGGCCTGTAGTACAACCGAAAAACCGACTAAAACCAGTGAAAACCTCAGTTCAGCTAATAGCGCATCACAAATTCAAGCGACTGACGCACAATCTATGTACCAACTAGCCTTAAATCGCCAAGGCGCTGATAAAATCCAACTTCTTTATAGTGCACGTGATGCTGCGATCGCAGAACAACAATGGCCGCTGTTAGAGCAAATTAGTACTGAATTAGAACGCACTCCAAGCGTCGACCAAGTGCAAAATAAACTGTACATCGCTTTTGCGCAAATGCAACAAAACAAGAACCCCCTCGCTCTTGAGATGCTAGCCAGTTTAGACAACCAATTGACTCAACCCGAGCATTTTGCTTGGCATCAATATTTAACCGCTAGTATTTACGCATCACAAAATTTACCAAAACAAGCAATGCCATATTTTTTTCGCGCCTCTGAAACAGCCAGTAAAAATAACTTAACAATTTCACAGCTCAACAAAGACCTGTGGCAAAATTTACAACAATTATCGTCGTATGCTTTGGAACGCTTTAATCGCGGCTCTGTGGTACAACAAGGCTGGGTAAACTTAGCACTTTATCACCAAGTATATTTAAGTGCTCCAGTTGAGCTTGATCAAGCAATTAATAATTGGCAACGCCGTTATCCTGGCCATCCAGCAATCGCCGTGCTGCCAAAAAAATCCGCTGAGTTAATTGCTGCTGAACCACTGAATATTGAGCGCTTAGTTGTTTTATTACCCCAATCAGGTGCTAATGAACGCTTAGGTGATGCCTTAAAAGCTGGCGTGTTAGCAGCACTAGATAGTGCATCTATTGGTGAAACCATTTTTATTGATGAAATGCTTAGCTCCGCTGAGCTTTCTGAAAAACTACTCGAAATTAATCCTGACTTTATAATTGGGCCGTTACTCAAAACGAGTATTGATAAGCTAGTTGCAAGCAAAACATTACAAGATTATCCGGTTTTGCACTTAAATACTTTTGATGGTGAGCGCCAGTATCCACAGCATTACTTCTTCGCGCTTAATCCAGAACACGAAGTACAGCAAGCTCTTGAGCACTTTTTAACGGCTGGTTATCAAAAACCTATGCTGCTGGCGCCGAATAATAGTTCAGGCCAGCGTTTAGTGGATTTCTTCAACCGACAATGGCAACGCTATAGTGAAACCACACCTGAAGTTGGTCTTTATAATAATAAAAAAGATATGCCAACAACCATTGTTAACTTGTTAGAAGTTGATAAATCAAAAGAACGCATTGCGACCGTTAAGTCATTATTTAAACAAGAAGTAGAGAGTGAAACCCGTTCTCGTCGCGATATTGATGTTATTTATATTCTTGGTGATGCGATTGAAACTCGCTTGATTAAACCTTATTTAGATGTAAATGTGAGCACCTTTGCTGATCGCATTCCACTATATGCCAGCTCAAAAAGTCATAGCAAACAAATCGATAGCACCGATAAAGGCGATCTTGATGGTTTGTATTTTACCGAGTTACCATGGATGCTGAGTGGGCAAATAAAAGATCATGCCTTGCGTCAGCAATATAATTCGCTGTGGCCAGAGCAGGCAGATATAAGTCAGCGTTTATTTGCGATGGCCTATGATTCAGTTGCTATGCTAAGTAATATCACACAATTGAGCATGCTCCCCGGTAAGCGATTTAATGGTTTAACCGGTCAATTGAGTATTACCAGTGATGGGCAAATTAATCGCCAACTTAATTGGGCGCAATACAAAAATAGACAAATCCAAGCGGTACAGCTAGCAACATCAGCGCCGTTACCATTATTTATGCAATCAGCTACCAACCGATCATACAGTGAGTAGCTAAAAGCAATATAAAACAAGGATGTTGTGATGTCGTGGTTTAAACAACTGTGGCAAAATAGCCGAGAGAAAGGCCAGTATTACGAGCTTCAAGCGCAAAAATACTTAGTGACGCAAGGGTTGATCCCGCTAGAGCGTAACTATAACTGCCCCTACGGGGAGCTAGATGTAATAATGCGCGATGGCAATACGCTAGTGTTTGTGGAAGTGAAATTTCGCAGTAGCTATGTTAAAGGTGGAGCAATCCACGCTTTAGGTAAACAAAAGCAAGAACGTTTAAAGCGCTCTATTTACCATTATTTAGCAACGAAAAAGCTTAGTGATCAAGCAATAAGAATCGACTTTGTCGCAATAACTGGCGGCACATCGCAACAACTTAATTGGATAAAAAACGTATTTTAATATGCAAGATACTATAAAAGAGATTTTTACAGAAAGCATTCAGGTGCAAATAGCCGCCGGTGAAGTACTTCCTAGCGCCTTAGAAGCCGCTGCATTTACTATAGCGCAAAGCCTAATCAATGGTAATAAATTGATTTGTTGCGGTACTGCCAGCTGCCACATGCTGGCTCAACATATGGCAGGCGTATTGATCAACTACTACGAAACCGAACGTCCATGTTTACCGGCAATTGCGCTGTCACAAGAACATATCAATCTTGGTCCAAGTAACCAAAGTGACGACCAAGAAACCTTTGCCCGTCAAGTACGAGCGTTTGCTCAACAAGGTGATTTACTATTGGTTTTAGCAATCAATGGCAACGAAAAAAACATCATATCGGCAGTCGAAGCCGCGCTTACCAAAGACATGAAAGTTATTGTTATGGTTGGTGATGATGGCGGTGAACTAGTAGGTTTACTCGGTGCCAATGATGTCGAAATTCGTGTCCCGTCAAAACGTCCGAGCCGCATCATAGAATCTCACTTGGTTAATCTTCATTGTTTGAGTGAACTCGTCGACTTGACCCTATTCCCACAGGAAGAAAGCTAATGTTGAAACAATCTCTAATTGTTATTAGTACGGTACTATTATTACAAGGCTGCGCTGCTGCTGTTGTCGCTGGCACCGCTGGTGCCGTTACCGCAGCCAACGATCGTCGTACTCTTGGTTCGCAAATCGATGATAGTAATATCGAAATCAAAGCTGAGGTGGCAATAAACGATATTCCTCGCCTTGCCGATCATGCCAATCTGAGCGTGATTAGCGTTAACGGCATTGTATTGCTAATAGGCCAAGTTGCAACTCAAGAAATGAAAGACCAAGCTCAGCGCACGATTGAAGGCTTACCTGCTATACGCAAAATACATAACCAAATTCGTATTGGTTCTAACATTAGCATTAGCACCCAGACCCATGATTCTTGGTTAACCTCTAAAGTAAAAACACAATTACTCACCACCGACAACGTCAGTAGCAACAACATCAAAGTAGTGACTGAGAATGGTGAAGTATTTTTAATGGGCTTAGTATCAGATGCTGAAGCAAACACAGCTGTAAGTGTTGCACGTAATGTATCGGGCGTAGAACGCGTTATTAAAGTGTTTGAATATTTGTAAAGGTATCAGGTTCTAGGAATTAAAAGCCTTGCAGTTGATATCGCAAGGTTTTCTATACCTGTAGGCGGGAGCTTATCTCGCGCATCTTCACTAAAAAACGCGGGGTAAACCCGCTGCTACAAAAATCAACCTTAACCCGCCTCTCGTCGCCCGTGAACTTTAACTACACCTGCGCGGCATAAAGCCCCGCCTACGCAAACATAAACACCAATACTAACTCCTTAGGCGGAATTAGCTGACCACAGCAACTTACGCAGCTCTAAGCCCCGATTTAAAGCAACCTCAAGCTCACGACGTAGGAAATGGCTTTAGCCATGAATTTTATAAATCAATTTGCGCGGCATAAAGCCGCGCCTACGCTGAAACCAAACACTTTACTTGGCTTCATCTCGGCCTTTTACCTTTTAGCTACTTTTATACAGACATAAAAAAACCGCTTAATCAGCGGTTTTTATCAAACAATTACATATTATTTAATAACACGTAAGTGCGAGCCTTTTTTCTTTTCTGGCTTAGTTGGTGCAGGTTCGTCAGATAATAATTCATCTGCGATATCAACACTTCCTAACTCAGCTGCAAACTCGTCTTCATCTTCTAAAAACTCATCTGCAGTAAACACAGTGCCTTCACCGTTTTCGCGGGCATAGATAGCAAGCACGGCACCAATTGGCACGTATACTTGCATTGGCTGGCCACCAAAGCGGGCACTAAAGCTTAACTGCTGATTATCCATTGAGAATTGTGTGACAGCTGATGGGCTAATATTCAATACGATTTGCCCATCTTGGACAAACTGCGTTGGTATTTGCACTGCTGGGAAATCAGCATTAACCACTAAATGCGGTGTACACTGATTATCAACAATCCAGTCAAAGAAAGCCCGAAGTAAATAAGGACGATTAGGCGTCATTACAAACGGATCTCGCGCTCAGTTTCAGTAAGAGAAGCTTGGAATGATTCACGCTCAAATAAACGGATCATGTATTCTTTCATCTCTTTAGAACCAGCACCAGTTAGCTCAATACCAAGCTCTGGTAAACGCCATAACAGTGGTGCTAAGTAACAATCAACTAAACTAAACTCTTCGCTCATAAAATATGGCGCTTCAGTGAAAATGGCTGAAACAGCAAGTAAAGCTTCTGTTAGTTCTCTACGCGCTTGTACAGACTCTGCACCATTTGCGTAAATTTTTGCAGCAAGGCTGTACCAATCCGTGTCGATGCGATGCATCATTAAACGGCTACGGCCACGCATTACCGGATAAACAGGCATTAGTGGAGGGTGAGGAAAACGTTCATCAAGGTATTCCATGATGATGTTTGCCTGATATAAACCAAGCTCACGGTCGATCAGTGTTGGCACTGTTCCGTAAGGGTTAATTTCATGAAGTGCTTCTGGCAGGTTGTCCTTTTCAGCCAGATGAATATCTACACTTACGCCTTTTTCAGCAAGTACAATGCGTACTTGGTGGCTATACATACAGTTAGCACCAGAAAAAAGGGTCATTACAGGGCGCTTATTGGCAGCTACGGCCATGCCTACCTCCATTAAATAACAAAAACAGCAAAAGGGGCTTAAGCCCCTATTGCAAAATTACCTTTAAATATGTTCAAAATTAATGAACATCTCTCCAGTATTCTTTCTTCAGCATGAATGCCAAGATAAATAGGATAATTAAGAATCCGATAACCTTGATACCTAACGCTTCTGATTCAAGACGTGAAGGTTCACCCACGTACTCAAGGAAGTTAGTTAAGTCACGAGCCGCTTGATCGTACTCGTCTACACTCATTTCGCCAGTCCCATCTGTTTCAGTACGAACAACTTTAGTCACAGTGTGACCATGTTCTTCTACTTCCTCAGTTATAGGCGTTGGTAAACCTTGTAGTTCTTGTAGAACGTGAGGCATACCTACCGATGGGAAAACAATATTGTTAACGCCAAACGGACGAGATTCATCTTTATAAAATGACTTTAAGTACGTGTAAATATAATCCGGAGATTTAACACGCGCAATTAGAGTTAGATCCGGCGGAGCCGCACCAAACCATTTTGCTGCATCATCTTTTTCAATTGAATTGGTGATATGGCTACCGACTTTTGAACCGTCAAAAATTAACTGTTCAAGGCCGACTTCTGTAGGAATACCGATATCACGAAAAGTACGCTCATAACGCTGGTACTGCATTTGGTGACAACCAAGACAGTAGTTCATGAACAACTTTGCACCACGTTGCAACGAAGGCTGATCAGTTAGGTCATTACCGGCTTCCATTAATGGAACCGATGGACCTGCCGCCATTGCCGGCAATACGTTTATTGATAAAGCAAATAAACCGATAATAAGCTTTTTCATCATTTCGTTAACCTCTCAGGCAATGGCTTAGTTTTTTCATTCTTACTGTATACAAACAACAGTACGAAGAACATAAAGTAAGTCACAGTACAGATTTGCGAGACAATCGTTTTAAAGTCAGTTTGTGGAGTTGCACCCACCCAACCAAGTAGAACGAAAGTAACCACAAACCCTGCAATGTTCCATTTATGGAAGCCACAACGGTAACGAACCGATTTTACTGTGCCACGGTCAAGCCAAGGTAATAACGCCAGCACTACAATCGATGCACCCATTGCTGCAACACCAATTAACTTATCTGGGATTGCACGTAAGATTGCATAGAATGGCGTAAAATACCAAACAGGGAAGATATGTTCAGGTGTTTTAAGTGGATTTGCCGCTTCAAAGTTTGGCCCTTCAAGGAAGAAGCCATTCATTGCAGGCATAAAGAATACCACCCAACAGAACAAGATTAAGAAACCAACCACACCCACAATATCTTTAACTGTGTAGTAAGGATGGAACGGTATAGCATCGACAATGTCTTTTTTGTCGGTGTAGTACTCATGGAATTTAAATTTAGGCTTATCTTCTTCAGCAACAGAGCCTTTCTTACGCTTGATCTCAACACCGTCAGGGTTATTTGAACCCACTTCGTGCAGTGCCACAATGTGTAAGAATACTAAAATTACGATAACCAATGGTAAAGCAATAACGTGTAATGCAAAGAAGCGGTTAAGCGTTGCACCTGAGATTACATAATCACCACGGATCCAAAGTGTTAAGTCATCACCAATAACCGGAATAGCTCCGAACAGTGAAATGATTACCTGAGCACCCCAGAATGACATTTGACCCCATGGTAATAAATATCCCATGAAAGCTTCTGCCATTAGCGCTAGGAAGATAAACATACCGAATAACCACAGTAATTCACGTGGCTTTTGGTAAGAACCGTAGATCATGCCACGGAACATATGCAGATAGACAACGATGAAGAAAGCGGATGCACCCGTTGAATGCAAATACCGAAGTAACCAGCCGTATTCTACATCACGCATAATGTATTCAACTGAAGCAAATGCGCCTTCAGAAGACGGAACAAAGTTCATCGTTAACCAAATCCCGGTTAGAATTTGGTTTACTAGTACTAACATGGCTAATGAGCCAAAAAAATACCAGAAGTTAAAGTTTTTAGGTGCTGGATACTGTGCAATATGCATGTTCCAAACACGGGTCATTGGGATACGGTCGTCGATCCAACCAATAATCTTACCAAACATTAGGCAGCCCCTTCTTCTTCGCCCACTATTATAGTGGTGTCATCGATAAAGGTGTAAGGCGGTACTTCTAAGTTTAATGGTGCCGGAACCGCTTGGAATACACGACCAGCCATATCAAATTTAGAACCGTGACACGGGCAGTAGAAACCATCATCGGTTCCTTCAACTTTCTCACTAAAGTTGCCTTCAAAAAAGCCAGGTGAACACCCTAAATGCGTACAAATACCAACAGCAACGAAAATTTCCGGACGTTTTGAACGGTATTCGTTTGCAGCCGATTCAGGTTGTTGAGGCTCTTCAGATGCTGGATCACGAAGTTGACCTTCGTGAGCTTTCATCTGCTCAAGCATTTTTGGGGTACGTGATACAACCCATACAGGTTTACCACGCCACTCGACACGTATTAATTGCCCAGGCTCAAGCTTGCTGATATCTACTTCTACAGGCGCACCCGCAGATTTAGCTCGCTCACTTGGATTCCAAGACGCAATAAAAGGAACAGCAGCCCCAGCCGCACCAACACCACCTACAACAGAGGTAGCTATGGTTAAAAAGCGACGTCGGCCATTGTCTACAGGCGCATTGCTCATCCACTTATCTCCACTATGATTCCCAACACTTGCTATATTGAGAACATCAGTTACAGCAGGTTAATTTTTAGAAATTTTAAAATAGACGCGATCATAATTAAAACCCTTGATTAAAACAAGGTTATTCACAGTTTCATGCTCGAATAAACCCGATTTAATTAAATTATTAATAGGGTCGGCTCGAGTATAAAGCCGTTTACTATGATATCGAATTTAAAAAACAATATACTGACCAAGATCAACCTCACTAAGAGGAAGCAGAAAACTGCACATGGTGCTGTTGAACTCACTCACATTACTTGCCTGACAATTGTAGCAAAAAAATTCATCAATTAACTGACGGATTTACACTTATTACGATAATTATTGAACTTTTTTTAAAGTTATACGCAACAAAGGCAGTAGCAGGTTAATAATCAAGCAAAAAAGAATACAGCTATCACTATCAGCTTAAGAGTCTAGAAGATCTTATCTTTAGCTGACGGCTGATGGCTTATAACTCCATAAACAAAAAACCCAGCATAAGCTGGGTTTTTGAAATTCTTGATAACGTAAATATTAACGTTTTGAGAACTGTGGACGCTTACGCGCTTTCTTAAGACCCACTTTCTTACGCTCAACTTTACGTGCATCACGAGTAACGAAACCTGCTTTACGAAGTTGTGGACGTAGTGATTCGTCAAACTCCATAAGTGCACGAGTGATACCGTGACGGATAGCACCAGCTTGACCAGTAGTACCACCACCAGCAACGGTGATGTAAAGATCAAACTTCTCAGTCATATCCACAAGCCCTAAAGCTTGACGAACAACCATACGTGCTGTTTCGCGACCAAAATACTCTTCTAAAGAGCGATTGTTGATTACGATGTTACCAGTGCCTGGGCGTAAGAATACGCGAGCACTTGAACTTTTACGACGACCTGTACCGTAGTATTGATTTGCCATGGTAGTGCTCCTTAAATGTCTAGAACCTGAGGCTGTTGTGCAGCATGGTTGTGCTCAGTACCTGCGTAAACTTTAAGTTTACGGTACATTGCGCGGCCTAAAGGACCACGTGGCAACATGCCCTTAACAGCTTTCTCGATGATCATTTCAGGCTTTGCAGCTTGAAGTTTATCAAAAGTAGTAGACTTAAGACCACCTGGGAAACCAGAGTGTGCATAGTACACTTTATCTTTGAATTTGTTACCAGTTACAGTAACTTTCTCCGCGTTGATAACGATGATGTAATCACCAGTATCTACGTGTGGAGTGTATTCAGCTTTGTGCTTACCGCGTAGGCGATGAGCGATTTCAGTAGCGATGCGACCTAAAGTTTTACCTTCAGCGTCAACTACGTACCAGTCACGTTTTACTGTTTCTGGTTTAGCAACAAACGTTTTCATTTATAAAAATCCAATGTTTTTCAATTAAAACCACAGGTAATTATTATTAATTACCGCTCTAAATGTTTGCTCCAACCCCTTCGAGTTTAAGACTTTTGCGCCATTCAAAAGAGGCTAATCTAATGAAGGCAATAGAACGCAACGTGGCAGACGCGGGAGTATACCAGCACTTTTATCATATTGCTACTCGACGGTTGTTTTTTCCACAAGAAAGTTTCAGTGTTCTGCTTATCACTTATACACAAGTTTCCTTTCTATATTATTCATGGGCTAATAGTAAAAAATTAAGCTATGAATTTGTATAACTTGCAGATCACGGTTCGACCCCACTTTCCGTAAAAACTCGACACTGTATTAAACTAGCGGATGATAATGTGCTTCATGTGTCCACCTTAGCGATATTAGCGATCACCTTATTACGGTTTTTTATTGCCATCATCACAGTCATGCTACTTTATTACTTTTCTGTCGTGGTTAAATCTACAAAATTTAGCTAATATGGGCGGGTGTTATTTTTTATTAACGCTCCATCAATTAGGAATTTATGAACAAAGATTTACTGCTCCATCCGGTACTTATTTCATTAGCAATGATCACTATTGCGTTTACTCTTAAAGCGCTGGTTGACAAATTTGCGCGCCATAAAGCAGAAAAAAAAGAAAAAGATATTCGCTATATTTCGCACAATATTAAGCACTTTATTAACTTAGCAACAGTGCTATTACTGCTATTTGTATGGTCTACTGAAATCCAGAACTTTGCGCTGTCGATCGCAGCATTTGCAGTGGCTATTGTATTTGCGACCAGAGAGTTTATTCAATGTATAATTGGCTTTTTCTATTTAGTTACCACGCGCCCGTTTCGGGTTGGTGACTGGGTACAGGTTGGTGAGTACTATGGTGAAATTGCTGAAACAGATTGGATCAAAACCACCATGCATGAAATTGACATGCACACTTATCAATTTTCTCGCAAAACCATTTATATTCCGAATAATAAGCTGATCACTAGTCCTATTAAAAACTTGAACTTTGTAAAACGCTTTACCACACATCACTTTAGTATTGTGCGTAAAGAAAGTTTTAATCCGTATCCAATTTACGAAACTTTGACCACGAAAGCGAAACAGTATTGTGAAGAGTTTCAAGATGTGGCTGGTCGTTATAATTCGATTATCGAAAGAAAGCTAGATGCAAAAATATCTGGCCCTGAGCCTGAAATACACTTTAGCACCACCGAATTAGGCGAGTTTAAAGCCAGCTTCACTTTATTCTGTCCCACTGACAAGGCGCTGGGAATAGAGCATAAGCTAACTGCCTTTTTTATGGAGCTTTGGTACTGTGAAGCTGCAAAACAACAAAGCAGTAACTCTCACATATAATAAGAATATGCCACTATATGGACATAGTTTAACTCACTTGATTAAAACTGAAGTGAGTTAAGCTTTTAACGCTAGCCTCCCGATCTAATATCTCGCTCAAACTCAGTTTCAGTTTTTACTGGCTGACAAGTTGATTGAACCGTGCTCTTATTACTTTCATCTTCGTCAGAACTAAAGATTGTATAGTTGTAGTCAGTCTCAACTTCACCACCTAAGCACTCATGCTCAGCAAACACCTCATTGCTATATCCGTCTGGCATTTCCTGTGACGCACACCCACTGAGGAGCAGAAGTGTTATTAAAATTGACATTACTTTCATATTAATCACCGTAAAAGAATACGTTATAAATTATAGTTCATACTCAAAATGCCATGAAGGAAACTTGTTGAGTAATGGCTGAAGTGCTTTTTCTTTTCTTAAATCACGACGCTCTCTCTCCAACTGTTCTCTTTCTCGGCGTAACTCTTTATTTTGACTACTTGACGGTTTATCACTCGCTAATTCATTACTAATAGATTGCAACCGCCAATTAATATTATTAAGTCGATCATCTATCTCGGCTTTCCTTGCTTCAAATTGATAACGCTCGTTACCCTCTTGCCATGCTTTTCTAAACTGTGTGTCATTACAAACCCCGTTATACGCATCGCCTCGTAAACCTAGGGTAAAGCCATTTTCAGGTTCACAATACACAGCAAGGCCTTGCTGGTAACTTGCCTGATACTCATTTAACTGCGCGGTAATACCAAATTCACGACAAGTGGCTATGATTTCTTTGCCTCGCTCATATGTATAGCCTTGTTGGCCATGGCTATAACCTAACTGCTGCCAATTAGCTTCTGCGCACTCTTGTTGAGATAAAGAAGTACACCCTGATAACAATATCAAAAGCAACAAACATAAAAAACGATGAGACATTTCACTTCCTAAAGTATCAGGGGTTATTCAAGTACCTACTTTGTAGCACTTTTTAAATAAAGTGAACAATATAAGTGTAACTAGATGTTTTACCTTTTAATTATCACTTTCCTTCCTTGTAACTTCATGATTAAAAATACAATTACAGAAAGTACAAAAAAAAGCCAAGATAATGGTATTAAGAAAAACGCTTCCACTAACATGCCATTCTCATCAATGTAACCACCTTGTAAATAGAAACTAATAGCGCACAATAGACTCAAAAACAAACAACCAACCACATATTTATAACGTTTAATAAATGACCACATATCAGGCTCCTCTATTTAAATGTACGTGCCGGATTAGTAGGCACATTATTTTGCTTCATTATCCAACGGGCTATGTTATCTTTTCGCATGAACTTAACACCAGTATGCTGTTTTGCATACTGGATAAAATCATCAAGCGCTTTTACCCGTGCAGGCGTTCCTGCAATACGGTCATGAGCACTTATCGACATCATTCGTCTTCTGTGTTTTCCTTCAGCGTATAACACGTCAAACTCATCCTTTAACTCTTGCAAGTAGGCTCGAGCCGTCATAGCGGTGCTTCCTGAATAGCGCACAATGTCGTTATTACGAAAAGTATAAGGTACAACCACAAAAGGCTTATTATTTACTGGTGTAAAAGAAGGCTCATCACGCGATAGATCATCAATATGATAAATAAACCCCAGCTCTTGCAAAAGCGTAAGTGTATTTTTTGAGTGTCTCATCCAAAATGCATTAAAGCCAACCGGCCGCATGCCTGTCACTTTTTCGATAATATCTGCACTTTTAATATATGAAGCGCGCTCTTGTTCAACACTCATCGAATATTGTGGTGTCCATGTTTGGCCGTGACCCGATGCTTCATGCCCTCGCGAAACCACTTCTTTAGCAAGTGCTGGATTTAATTCCACAGCCCTGCCCACCATATGAGAGGTAACTTTAATATTATGTTTATCCCATAGATCAAGTAATCGCGGGATCCCTTCATTCATCCCATACTGATACCAAGTAGGCGAAATCGTATCGCGATAACCCTGCTCTATTTGAGGAAACGGCCCTGCATCAGAGCTATCTTGTGCTGTGGCCTCAAATTGCATTGAAATAGAAATCACTAATTGTGCATCATCAGGCCAATAACCTGATTTCTCAGGTAGTGGGGCTGCATTTAATAGCTTACTGCTGCACAGTGCCATTAAAAGAATGAGTAAAGGTAAAGCCTTCATTTTTATCTCCTAAGCTAATTAACGCGGTCCTGCCGTTACTGTGATCTCGGCTGTTTGCAAAGAGTGTTGGTGTAAGAAAAACCCTGTAAGTGCACTTGTTGCCCCTTGTGGAACAGCTAATTTTTCTACATCCAATGCATACACTTTATAGGTGTAGCTATGCTTGCGTCCTTCTGGTGGACATGGCCCAAGGTATCCGGGCTTCCCCATATCTGTATTACCTTCAATGGCTCCTTTGGGCAAGATCGTTGAAGATAGTGAGTTACTAGTAAGAGGAATATCATGTACTACCCAGTGCCAAAAACCACTGCCAGTTGGTGCGTCATTGTCATACACTGTCACGGCAAAGCTTTTGGCTTTCTTAGGCGCATTTTGCCATTTAAGTTGTGGCCTAACATTACTCCCCTGACAACCAAAGCTATTCCAATATTGCTCACTCTTTATTGCCTGCCCTAGCTGTAAATCAGGGCTCGATAAACTAAATTCAGCCGCAAAACTGGCACTACTAAACAGCCCGCTGATCAGTAAAGTAACTACTGAGTTTGAAAAATTAACCATTTTTAGCCCTTATATTTTCAGTTAAAAAAAGTTACTTTTGATACGCTGGGTAATCGGTATAACCTTTGGCTGTACCGCCAAACAATGTACTCCCATCGGTAATCGTGTTTAGTGGCAGTTGCTCTTGAATACGATACGGTAAGTCTGGGTTGGCAATAAAACGACGACCGAATGCAATGTAATCGGCAAGACCTTGTTCAATAAGCTGCGCACCTGAATGCTCGGTATAATTACCGGCAACAATAATCGCGCCACTAAAATACTGACGAAGTGCGACTCTAAACTCTGGTGTTACACTGGGCGCATCGTCCCAGTCCGCTTCGGCAAGATGAATATACGCAATACCAATTTGCTCAAATTGCTTTGCTGCTAATAAAATAGTGTCAATTGCTTCACTATCACCCATACCACGCTGAGTGATAAAAGGCGCTAATCTAATACCCACTTTATGAGCTCCAATGGCATTACTAATTGCGCCAATAATTTCACAGGCAAAACGAATACGGTTTTCTTGGCTACCGCCATATTCATCTGTGCGCTTATTCGCTGAACGTCTTAAAAACTGATCAATTAAATACCCGTTACCTCCATGTATTTCAACGCCATCGAAACCAGCCTCAATCGCGTTAATTGCCGCTTGCTTATAATCATTTACTATTTCTTTAATTTCTTTAACACTTAGTGCTCGTGGGGTTGGGCAGTCAAGCATCCGTCCTTCTCCATCATCGCCTACCACCCAAACTTGTGCATCTGGAGCAAGTGCAGATGGGGCAACTGGCGTTCCATCATGATGAAATGAAGAGTGCGACATTCTACCAACGTGCCAAAGTTGTAAAAATATTTTACCACCTTCTTTGTGCACGGCCTGTGTTACTTGCTTCCAACCTTCAATTTGTGCTTGCGTGTAAATACCTGGCGTAAATGAGTAACCTTTGCCCTGAGCAGAAATTTGTGTTGCTTCAGAAATAATCAGCCCTGCAGTAGCACGCTGCGCATAATAAGTGGCCATCAGTTCAGTAGGAATATCGCCCGGTTGCGCAGTTCGCGAACGGGTCATAGGTGCCATCACAATTCTATTTTGCGTGACCATGCCACCGAGTGTTTTAGCTTCAAATAAGGATTCTATAGACATAACTAACTCTCTTATAAATAATGTTTATCTGGATTTAAATTAAATTTCATCACTACTAAATAGCATTTCGACCTTTATCTCTTCTGGTCCTTGTATACCCAAGCCACCTCAATGTGCAGAATTCAGCGTTTCACAGGGGCTTAATATCAAGGCGTTACTTTGCAACAATGGCAGTCCCTTTTAAGAAGTAACAACGATGAGAGTAAGTGCCTGTGAAACGCCCAAAGGGTTGGTTTAAAAGCAATTTATACTGCGTTATTGACTTTAAAAATAGAATCACTATTACTTGCAATCAATGCCTTGCCTAAATCGCTTTTAATTCCAACTGAAACTCGCATCTTGAGGTGGTTTGGGTATATAAATACTTGCTGCTCTAATAGCTCTGGCACGGTTCGCTCAAAGTAGCTTATACCTGTTTGCGCTAAGCGACTTTTCAATCCTTGATAACCTATGCTACGAATCGCAATGTGATCTACCACTCCTCGGCCTTGGGTTTTGCTGTTTAATGCTGATAAGTAACCCTGTTGCGCTTTATTACCCGTGGCATTAACCAAATGAATCAAAGCAACATTATCACTGCCGTATAACCATGCCCCCTCGAAAGGGAAAGGCGGACGATACCCTTCAACTAGCCCAACTGAATTTATAAAGAACTGTCGCACCGCCTGGTAATCACAACTAGAAATTAATACATGATCTAAACGCATAAACTTTCTCTGTTGATAATGAGTACAACCAGTTTAACTATTTACTTAAATTTGATAATTGAGTTAATATCAAAAACACTATTCATTAATACTGAACTATAAAGAGTAAAGAATGATGGCTAAGATTGATGATATGCAGCTTTTTGTTCATGTGGTGCGCTCTGGCGGGCTTGCTGCAGCTGGGCGAAAAATTGGTTTATCGCCTGCGAGTATGACGGCACGTATCAACCAGCTTGAAAATCACTATCAAACCCGACTCTTAATACGTAATACTCGAAGTATTAAATTAACCGAGGCTGGAGAGCACTTTTTTCAAGGCTGTTTAAGAGTGATTGCTGAAATTGATGCCGCAGAGCAAAGTATTCAGCTTAGTAAAAGCACTCTTTCGGGTAGCCTCAAAATAACCGCACCCTCTGACTTTGGTAAACAGTTTGTTGCCCCTGCAATAGCTAAATTTGTAGCACAGAATCCACAAGTAAAACCACACCTGCATTTAACCGATGGCTTAGTTAATCTAGTTGAAGAAGGCATTGATATTGCTATTCGCTTTGGAAACTTACCCGATAGTAATTTGATTAGCCGAATGATCAAAGCCAATAAGCGTGTGTTATGTGCTTCAGCTGAATATTTAAAAATACATGGCCAACCTTTACAACCAAGCGATTTATTAAACCATCGCTGCTTAGTAATGGAGAGACTTGGTCAATCGATGCATGATTGGCATTTTAAAGACGAGGTAATTCGCGTACCTGTAGCTATGAGTAGCAGTGATGGTGCAGTGATCAGACAGTGGGCAATTAACGGTGCAGGTATTGCTCTAAAATCAATGGTAGATATTAATGATGATCTGACTAAGGGTAATTTAGTGACGCTACTTGATGATTATATTCTCGGTTTTAGTAATAAAGATAAACAACAAATTGGCTTACAGTTTCTTTACCCATCAAGGCAATTTCAGCCACGACAAGTTGCCGCATTTATGGATTTTTTTCAGCAGCAAATTTAACCTCAAAACAATAAGCAGCCGACAAAATAAAACCTTGAGAGTTTGCACTTTCAAGGTTTTATTTATAGCGTTTGGCAGTTATAAAGTTAAGCAGTACCGCCTACTGTTAACTGATCAATTTTCAGGCTTGGCTGGCCAACGCCTACAGGTACACTTTGGCCGTCTTTACCACATACTCCTACGCCTTTATCAAGCGCTAAATCATTACCTACCATAGAGATTTGTTGCATAACCTCAGGGCCATTACCAATTAATGTTGCCCCTTTAATTGGCTGAGTAATTTTACCATTTTCAATTAAGTAAGCTTCTGAGGCACTAAACACAAACTTACCTGAGGTGATATCCACTTGGCCGCCACCAAAATTAGGGGCAAACACGCCTTTTTTAACCGTGCTGATAATATCAGCTTGGCTGTGCTCGCCACCTAACATGTAAGTGTTGGTCATACGTGGCATTGGTAAATGCGCGTATGACTCACGACGTGCGTTACCTGTTGGGTTTACCCCCATCAAACGCGCGTTCATTTTATCTTGCATATAGCCTTTTAAAATACCGTTTTCGATAAGTACGTTATAGGCTGCTGGCGTGCCTTCGTCATCAACATTAAGTGAACCACGGCGATCGGCCATAGTGCCATCATCAACCACAGTACATAGCTCTGAAGCGACTTTTTGCCCTACTTTACCGCTAAACGCAGATGCGCCTTTACGGTTAAAGTCACCCTCGAGGCCATGGCCTACCGCTTCGTGTAACAACACACCTGGCCAGCCATTACCTAATACCACTTCCATAGTACCTGCAGGGGCATCAATAGCTTCTAAGTTTACTTTAGCTTGACGAACGGCTTCTTCTGCAAAACCCATCCAACGCGGCTTACCATCCACCAGCTCTTTAAAGTAACCATAGTCTAAACGTGCGCCACCACCTGCGCCACCGCGTTCACGGCGGCCGTCTTTTTCAAGTAATACCGAGCAATTTAAACGTATCAATGGGCGAATATCTGTTGCAAAGGTGCCATCGCTGGCTGCAATTAATACTTCCTCGTATACCGCAGACATTGAGCTGATCACTTGCTCAGCATCAGGGGCTAACTCGCGAATATAGTTTTCAAGTTCACGTAACAAATTAACTTTATCGGTATCGCTCATGCTAGAAATAGGCTGATGCGGTGCAAACTGCTGTTTTGCAGCCACATCACTAAATACTTTAACCGCTTTATCTTCACCGGCTTCGGCAATACTTCGTGCAGCTGTTGCGGCTTTATTAAGCGCTTCAAGATTAATAGCATCTGAGTATGAAAAACCGGTTTTTTCACCACTCACCGCGCGTACGCCAACACCACGCTCAACATTATAAGAACCTTCTTTAACAAGGCCGTCTTCTAATACCCATGACTCATGATGGCTAGATTGAAAATAAAGGTCGGCATAATCAACTTTATGCTGGTGAATATAAGCTAATGTTTTTTCGAGTTCTTCTCGATTTAGCTGGCTGTCGTGTAGTAAATGCTGTTCAACCGTGTTCATAATAAATGCTCTCTAAATCGTTGGTGAGATTGCACTGGCATATCTCGTCTAATGGCATGCAATTGAGTTAAATCTGGCTGACAACCAATAAACCCAATACCATTTTTAAGCTCACTGAGGATATTGCCCCAAGGAGAAATAATTAAACTGTGGCCATACGTTGCTCGACCATTTTCATGCTGCCCAGCTTGTGCTGCAGCAATAACATAACTTTGCGTTTCTATCGCTCGCGCTGTTAAAAGTGGCTGCCAATGAGCTGCCCCCGTTACTGTTGTAAAAGCACTGGGCACTAATATGATTTCTGCTCCTGCACGCTGTAATGCACTAAACAGTCCACTAAAGCGTAGATCATAACATACTGTAAGACCTATTTTACCAAACGGTGAATCCACCACCACAATGTCACTGCCCGCTTCGGTGAAGTTAGACTCGCGATACGCACCAGTCCCATCAGCTACATCAACATCAAATAAATGCATCTTGTTGTATTGGGCAAGCACATCACCTTGGTTATTAAAAAACAACGACGCGGCAAAGTATTTGTCATGCTCTGTGGTAATCGGCACGGTGCCGGCCGCAAGCCAAATATCATACTGACGACATAAGTTACTTAATTGCTGTATATAAACGTCACTTTGCTTAGCAATCGCGCGTGTCTGCTGGCCGCTTTTAGCAAATACTAAAAAGTTCTCAGGTAAACAAACAAGTAATGGCCGAGTTGTGGGGAGTTGTTGTAACTGCTGGTTAAGTTGCTCAATATTGGCATCAGCACATAATCCAGAGCACATTTGTAACGCGACTATCATAGCTTGCTCCTTACTGCGTGGCTGTGGCTGCGACATCTTTGAATATTAGCTCATCTGATGTAGACGCTTGAGGTTGATTTTGTGCAGCTTGTGGCAATGTCATTTCACGGCTCTTACGATCGATTTCTTTCACAACAGGGTCGTTCATACTGCCGGTCACTTTAAAGTTAATTTCTGAAATAACCCGCGCCGAGTGGATCACTTTATCTATCGCCAGTGCAGCCAGCCCGGTTACGGGATTAACCATCCAAGCAACAATCACCGGAATACTCGATGTTACTTGTGGAGCAACCGCTAAATCATAATCTATTTCCATGGTATTGAGATTAGTATGGCCTTTAATGGTTAAGTCAGCAGGAACACCATCCATTTTCGTATCTTGGGTATAGGCAACACCTTTATCTAACTGCATAGTGCCTTGTAAGCTGTTATAGAAAAACCCCTTCGAAAATACATCTCTAAAGTCGAGTTTTAACTTACGTACTAATGAATCAAGGCTCAGTAACGAAAATACCCGCGCTCCGCCATCGCTTATCTCAGCTAAATGCCCTTCACCTAAGCGCCAATCTAAATTGCCCGACAAACTTGCTACATCAAATAAATAAGGCGCATCTTGCCAGCCGAGATCAAATTGAATGTCCGCAGTTGAATCTTTAACTGTAGTGGTAATATCAAACTCATCAAATAGTTCGCCAATATCATCACTTTGCATATTACCGCTAAATTGGCTTATACCCTCTTGCCAATACCCTTTAGCACGTAACACATGTTCGCCTTTATCAACCACCAACTCAGAGATAATGAGCTTATGACCATCACCATAAAGCGATGCGCTGACTTTATCTAATTGATAGCTAGCCACTTTACAATCTGCACATTCAAATTCAATGGCCGGTATGTCACCCAACCACGTGTAATCTTGTGGAGTTTCAGATGACGGCAATACGTCTGTTGTTGGGGCAAAATTAACACGTAAATAATCACTGGCAATATGAATCGGACGACTTGATTTATCGAGCGGAATAAGTACTTGTGAGCGCAGTTCTTTGGCATTCAGGCGTAGCCTCAAATCACTGGAAGTAGGCGCTAAGCGCATTTCAAAATCATTAAATGCAATATCACCTATGGTTAATTGCTGAATGTTAGCCACCACTTCTTTTAATGGTGGTAGTACACTCGGTTCAGCTGGTTCTATTTGACTGATGGTGATGATCTGCTGGATCAAACCAAGCCAAGGTAATAGATCTGTTTGCTCTAAATCAATAACAACACTTAAGCCTTGCTGATTTAAGCCCAAATCATGCTTGCCTAAAATAAACTGTGCGTTGGTTAGTTTGCCAACGTTATTCGCTAAGATGCCATTAAAATACAAGCTGTTATTAAGATTAGCGGTGATCAAATTAGAAATATTATCACCTTGAATAACGGCCGTTAGCGGCCAAAAATCAGCACTACTTTTACCGTAAGGTGCTGGCAATTCACTACTGAGTCCTTCAAGTTGCGAACTCACATTAGCACGATAGTTAAAGCCATCAGCTAAAAAGTTTAATACAAGATTAATAGTTACTTCACTTTCGCCATGTAAGTAACCTTTTAGTAAGTCTTGCCCATGAGAAATTAACGTCTGGGCATTCAACTGTGCTTTTATATCAACGTCGGCACGATAATTTTGGTCAATATTTTTACCATTAAAATTAACTTTCAGCGGCATTCCTAACCAGCTTGCGTTAGCATTTTCTAAAGTGATCTGATCATCATTGAAATAGAGTTTACCTGTTACACCTTCAAGCTGTAGTCCTGGTTGTGCTAAATACACTGGCAGATCTTTTAAATTAACCATACCTTTAGCTGTTACATCTAACTCGTTTAAATCAACAAGTAGCTCAATATCAGCACTGGCAGTACCTTTACCTTGGATCACCTCAAATACATTTGCTAGTGGTTCAGCAATTGGCGTTGCTTTAAAAAACGGTAGTAATGTTTCCATCTCAGCACGTTTATTAATTTTTACGCTCAGTACATCTGCATTCATTAGATCTGCAATACTGACATGCACAGCATCACCAACCGCTAAGTTAATTAATTGCCCATGCTGAGAGTAAATATCCATACGCTGATTTTCAAAGTGTAGTTTTGCACTCGCTTTAGTGACTGCAGGCCAATCAGGGGCGAATTGATAATTAGCGTTATCTACCTGTGCTAACACTTCAAACTGTCCTGAGTTATCAGCAAACGGAAAGCCCGTTAATGGCCCAGAAAACAGTACTTGTGTTTGCGTGAGTTCGCCACTTTTAATAGCCCCAGTTAAGTAATCAACTAAGTTTTCAGTCATCACAGGCCGTGGGAAGTAATGGCTGGCAATACTGGCATCCGGTGCAAATGCTTCTGCATATAAATCAAGCCGAGGCTGTTCGCCTAAGCTAAGCTTCATTTCGGCTGCAACAGTGACTTCTTCATTATCAAGCCACATATTATCACTGCTGATCTGCCAACCTTGCTCACTATTGACTAAATCAATTTGCATATTCAGTTGGTTATATTTGATTGGCTGGCTAAAAGTATCAGCGGTAAGTAACTCGCTATTTTCACCAAGCAGATTAATACGGCCACGATCTTGATTTAACAAACCATCAACACGTAAACCCTGTACACCTGGCACGCCTTGCTCTGCAAGCCAACCCAATTGCTGAGCTTCAAACCATAATTGCCATTGCTGTGTTGATGTAAACAGCATATAAGCGCGCTTAACTTGACCACTGGGTTGACGATTTAACAGCGGCTCTAATTCAGCAAAATCACTTAACTGGACCAACCTTGTAACCAAATCAAAATCGAGTTCTTGCAACCAAATCTGTTGTTGCTTGTTATCCAACTGCGCTTCAAATTGAAAGTCGGGCCAATGCTGTTGATCGTTTGAAAGCCGCACCCCTGAACTTTTCAGCCGCCAACCTTGCTGCCAAGGGTAAAGGTGAAATCCCCCTTCACTTAAACTAAATTGATGATTTTTTGTATCTTGCTGCCAATTAATAAAGCTTGGCAACCATTTAACTGTGACATCTTTGATCAAGCCTTTTTCAATACTCAACCATGATTCTAAGTTAATGTCAGAATTGAGCTGCTCTTTACTAGCATTAATATACTGAGCCAGCCATTTCGACACATCAACATTATTTGCTTGCACATAAACATCACCCAGCATAGTTTCTAGCGTCGATCCGGTTAATGCCAAACGAGCATCAAAAGTCCCCACTGAAATCCCCGGTAATGCTAACGTGCCGCTACCTAAGTGTTGCTCGCGTTGGTTTTGCCAAACGATGTTTTCAAGCATCACCCGACGCTCTTTACCATCTGCCAATATAAAATTAAGACTACTATTTTCAACCGCAAAATGACCAGTTTTACCCAAAAACAAGCTTTCAATCAGCTCTTTTTGCTCAAAGGTTACCTCACTACGGTTTGATTGCAACATAGTCGACATATCAATATCAGCATGAACACCGTTGATCACAAAGTAGTTAGATTTTAACTGTCGTGTTTTGATGGTTTCCCATACATTTAATTCAAGACTAGCTTTAGCGATGGTCAGTGCGATGGGTGAGGTTTTATTATCTTCAAAGGTGATATCTTCCAAGACAATAGAAGGACCTTTGCCATGCCAGCTAGCAGAAATAGCCCCAATTGATAAATTAACAGCAAAGTTATCAAATAAGTAACTTTCAATGTTACTTTTATAGTCATTGGCATACGGCAGGGTATATTTTAAAACCGAAACAACAACGGCCAATAGTACCAAAGTGATAGCACACATTTGCCATAACTTACGGATACAAAAAAAACAGACCGTCTTTGCTTTCATTACATCATAACCACATCAAACTGCTCTTGGCTGTAGAGGCTTTCGGTTTGAATGCTCACTTGTTTACCAATAAATAACTCTAGCTCTGCAAGATTATGATACTCGTCATTAAGTAATGCCTCACTTACTGCGGGAGCTGCATAAACCATAAATTTATCAGCCGCGTAAGCACGGTTTACGCGGACAATTTCACGCAGTATTTCATAACATACTGTTTCCACGGTTTTTTGCGAACCGCGCCCAGAGCAGGCCGGACATACATCACATAAAATATGTTCAAGGCTTTCTCGAGTACGCTTGCGGGTCATTTCCACTAAGCCTAGTGCCGATAAACCATTAATATTTGATTTAACGCGATCTTTACCCAGCGCAGACTCCAGTGAATGCAATACCCTGCGCTTATGCTCTTCGCTAACCATATCAATAAAGTCGATAATGATAATACCGCCCAAGTTACGCAACCTAAGCTGACGGGCAATCGCAGACGTGGCTTCAACGTTAGTGTTAAAAATAGTTTCTTCGAGATTTCGATGACCAACAAAAGCACCGGTATTAACATCGACCGTGGTCATCGCTTCAGTTTGGTCGATAATTAAATAGCCACCAGACTTTAACGTCACTTTACGATGTAAGGCTTTTTGTATTTCGTTTTCAACATCAAACAAGTCAAAAATTGGTCGCTCGCCTGGGTAATACTCTAAAGCATCGGAAAGGATTGGTACAAACTCTGCGGTAAAGCTTTTTAGCTCTTCATAAGTTAGCTTTGAGTCAACACGGATACGCTCCATGTCTTCCCCTACGTAATCTCGTAAAGTTCGAAATTCTAAGGTTAAATCTTCATGCAGAATACTTTCTTTGCTGGTTTTTTTACGTTTAGTGACGATTTTTTTCCATAGTTTCTTTAAAAACTCGGCATCATGACGCAATTCAGCTTCGCTGGCACCTTCAGCGGCAGTACGGACAATAAAGCTGCCGTCTTCGTCGCCGTACTCACCAACAATGCTTTTTAAGCGTGCGCGCTCTTCTTCGGTTTCTATTCGCTGACTTACACCAACATGGGTGGCATCTGGCATAAACACTAAATAGCGAGAAGGAATGGTAATGTCTGTCGTTAAACGTGCGCCTTTAGTACCCAGAGGATCTTTTACCACTTGCACCATGATGTATTGACCTTGGCGCACTAACTCGCGAATATCTTGTACTTTTTTGATTGGTTGCTCGTCAACACCTTCAACAATAGAGGCGCTGTTTACAATATCAGACGCGTGTAAAAAAGCCGCTTTATCTAAGCCAATATCAACAAATGCAGCTTGCATACCCGGTAACACTCGGCTTATTTTACCTAAATAAATATTACCGACGATACCTAAATTGCCAATACGTTCTAGTTGAATTTCTTGTAATACACCGTTTTCAATCAGGGCAACACGGCTTTCACTCGGGGTGACGTTGATCAGTAATTCTATACTCATGTTACCTACTTAGGAATTCGCTTAATAATTTTTCGCATTCATATAAAGGTAAGCCTACTACCGCAAAATAGCTACCGGAAATATTAGTAACAAAGCGCCCACCAAGCCCTTGAATGCCATAACCACCGGCTTTATCTTGCGGTTCTCCCGTTTGCCAGTATGCATCTAATTCTTGTTCTGAGAGCGTTTTAAAACTCACTTGCGTGGTTACTACACAACTCATAACCTGATGTTCAGTGGCAAATGCGATTGCCGTTAATACTTGATGACTGCGACCAGATAAACGCTTTAGGGTTGCCATAAAGTCAGCTTTATCACGAGGCTTACCAAGTGATTGATTATCTATGACCACCACAGTATCACTGCCGAGAACAGGGCGATCTGTGTATCCCATAGCAACACCGGTTTGGGCTTTTAGACGCGCTAAACGCTCAACAAGTTCAAGAGGAGTTTCGTCTGCTAGCTGGCTTTCATCAGCATCGACACTAAATTGTGAAAATTCGATACCAAGCTGAGTTAGTAATTCTTTTCGCCGAGGAGAAGCTGACGCTAAATAAATGGCGGTTTGGGTTTGCATTATCTGATCCTGAAATGACGGCGATATTTACGTAGCAATAAGAAAATCCAAGGCCAACTTAACATGCCAGTCACCACCGGCCATAAATACTGCGGGTTAAAATAGACATCCATTAAAAAGTGATTAAGCCAAAATTGCATTAAGTGATATAAGATTAAAAATAATCCTACCAGTATCGCTTGCTGCCAAATTGAAAAATTACGAATCTTTTGAAAGTTACTTGCGGTTACAAAAATACAAATTGAGTAAGTGAGTGAATTAATACCTAGCGGCGACCCCGTGGCTAAATCAATCAGCAAGCCAACCACCCAAGCCGTACCAATGTTTAATCGATGTGGCACGGCTAACGACCAGTACATTAATACTAATAACACCCAGTCAGGGCGAAAGGGTTCAAACGAAAAAGGCAATGGCATCAATGCCATGATCAACGCAAGAAAAATGCTCACGGCTATCAATAAAAAGTAACGGCTATTCATTGCTGATAGTTTCCTGCTGATTACGCCATAAGATCACTAATAAGCGAATACGATCTAACTGAGCTATCGGCTCGGCGTATACTTGAGCAAACGGGCGGCCCTCATCGCGATTAATTTCAGTTACTACCGCAACCGGATAGCCCTCAGGAAAAGTGCCTCCGAGTCCTGATGTCACCAGCACATCGCCAATCCGTACATCTAAACTATGGGGTACATGAGAGAGTTTAACTGAATTGATTTTCCCAATCCCTTCAACCACAGTACGCACATCATTACGTAAAATACGTACTGGTGTGGCATGGGTTGTATCGGTCATCAGTAACACTCTAGACGTCGTTGAACCGACTTTAGTAAGTTGTCCGACGACACCCATTTCATCAATCACGGCTTGACCTTCACTGATGCCATCTGTCGTGCCACGATTGATCACCACTTGATGACTATAAGGGTTTGAATGAACCGAGAGAACTTGGGCAATAATTTTACGATTTGACTGCTTAGCAGAAGAACCAAGTAAAGCTCGTAGCTTTTGATTTTCTTTGCTTAAGAATTGATATTGCTGCAGCTGTTCGCTTTGTAGTAATTGTTTTTTCTTGAGGGCTTCGTTTTCAGTTAATAATTGCTCGCGCGTGTGTAAGCTTTTAGCCCCAAGACTAAATACTTCATAAGGTAAATTAGCTAAATACAATAATGGACTAACTAAGGTATTTAAACTAGTGCGTACTGTGGTGCCACCTTGCGTATAACGATCGCCTACGATCAACACGATACTCAAAAGCACTGCGACAAAAAGTCGCAGCTGCAAAGAAATGGCACGCCCAAACATTAACTTCATTAGTCGTAACTAAATACATCACCACCATGCATGTCAATCATCTCAAGCGCCTTACCGCCACCACGCGCAACGCACGTTAATGGATCATCAGCAACCACAACTGGAATACCGGTCTCTTCCATTAATAAACGGTCTAAATCCTTAAGTAATGCACCACCGCCAGTTAGTACCATGCCTTTGGCTGATATGTCTGACGCAAGCTCTGGTGGCGATTGCTCAAGAGCAACCATTACCGCGCTGACAATCCCCATTAATGGCTCTTGTAAGGCTTCTAAAATCTCATGTGAATTAAGCGTGAATGAACGCGGTACACCTTCAGCAAGGTTACGACCACGTACTTCAATTTCAATTGGTTCATCCGTTTTAAACGCTGAACCAATTTGATGCTTAATGTTTTCAGCCGTTGCTTCACCAATTAAACTACCAAAATTACGGCGTACATAATTGATAATTGCTTCGTCAAATTTATCTCCACCAATACGTACTGATGATGAGTACACCACACCGTTTAGCGAAATAATCGCAACTTCGGTAGTGCCACCACCAATATCAACCACCATAGAACCGGTTGCTTCAGATACTGGTAAACCCGCACCAATTGCAGCAGCCATTGGCTCTTCAATTAAATAAACTTCACGTGCACCTGCCCCCATAGCCGATTCACGAATTGCGCGTTTTTCTACTTGCGTAGCACCACACGGCACACAAATAAGTACACGCGGACTGGGGCGTAAAAAGTTATTGTTATGCACTTGTTTAATAAAGTGTTGTAACATTTTTTCAGTTACATAAAAATCAGCAATTACACCGTCTTTCATTGGCCTAATCGCTTTGATATTACCTGGCGTTCGACCAAGCATTTGCTTTGCTTCAGTCCCTACTGAAGCTACACTTTTAGGACCACCTGCGCGCTCTTGACGGATCGCAACTACTGATGGTTCATTAAGGACAATGCCTTCGTCTTTAACATAAATAAGGGTGTTGGCTGTACCCAAGTCGATCGATAGATCGTTTGAAAAAATACCACGGAGCTTTTTAAACATGAGGCTGGATGACCTTTGAAAAACGTTCTTATATTAGCTTATGCAACTTTACCATGCTGAATCAGTTCGGCAATAAAAAGCGCAGCTACCTTTGTTAATTGGGTAAAAAAGGAAGCCATGCTTCCTTTTTAAATTAATTTATCGTTCGCGTACTAGACGAAAACCGATATAGTTTGCACGAAAGTCTGGCGCTAAAATCAAACGAGTTGAAGCACGAGCTAAACTAGGTGCAAAATTCCACGCACCACCACGGACAGTAACATCCGCTTGTCCAGCTGACTTATGAGTCCATTCCCATACATTTCCTACCGTGTCGTAGAGACCAAACGCATTAGGTGCAAATGAGCCAGTTGGCGATGCACTTTTATTTGACCATTCACTACCACACCAACCACAATTGGCTAAATTCTTACCTATTTCATTGCCCCACGGGTATTCAGTTTTAGTACCAGCGCGTGCTGCATACTCCCACTCGACCTCATTAGGTAAACGATATTGCAGGCCTGTTTGACCAGACAACCAATCAGCATATGCTTTCGCATCGTTGTAGGTCAAGCACACGGCCGGAAAATCACTCCCCTGCTCAAAACCTGGATTACGCCAATTGAAACCAACTTCCCAAACAGGTTCGCCATTTAAGTAATAGGCACAGCCACGATTACGTTCAGCTTCAGTTTTATAATTAGTATTGCTTACGAACTTTTGATAAGCACCTACCGTCACTTCCTTATTTTGCATTGCGAATGAGTTTGCAATGGTTTTTTTAACAACTGGACGCTCATTTGCAAGTCCATTACCATTGATATCACCCATTTCAAACTTACCTGCGGGAATGACTACCACGTCAGCAGTTGCAGCATTGCTTAAAGCACTACTGGTTACTGATGTCGCATTACGTTGCTCACTGGTGTATGTCGGTGCAGCAATCGACTCAGGCTTTTTTACTAACTTAGCATGAATCGTTTGTGGCTTTCGTAAATCAACACGCACGCGATAAGGTTTATAACCCTGCTTGCGTACTTCAATATCATGAATACCACTTGGTAAAGTTGTTGCCAAACGTGTTGAACCAAAACTTACGCCATCAATAAATACTTCGTCGTCGTATACGTTTGAACGCAATGTAAATTCAATCATTTTTTTACTATCAACAACTTGCGTATCAACCGTTGACATTGGTTTGACTGAATAGTCGCGTATCGGTTGCTCATTCAAACGCGACACTGAAATGTTGGCATTATCCTGACCATCACTGAATGTTAACTGACTATCAGTAAAAGTAGTGTCATAACGAGTTTGATAAGTTGCCGTTAGCGGCGTACCGTACTCTGAACAATAGCGGTTATCGACACTCAATAAATTACATAAGCGGCTACTATTTACATCACCGCGCATAGTAACGCTTAAGTTAACGTTATAATTGCCTTGGCCGCTAAAAGCACTATTGACCACATGGCTACTTAAAACCTGTACTTGCGCACCAGCCATATTGCGTTTTGGTTCAACTAAGCGCTCTTCAGTTAAATTAGCAAATATTTGATCTATAAAACGCTTAGTTGCTTTTTGTAAGCCCATTTGCTGGCCTCGTTGCTCACAGGCTGCCAATGTTTCTGTACGTTTACAATTGATAGTGTGGTTAACTTCCAGCGTCCCTTCGCGAGTAAATTCATTACGTAAGCGCTCAACTCGGGCTGTTGTTAATTGCTCTTTTAAACTTTCGAGTGTATTTAACTGAGTATGTTTTGCTACGCGAATTTGTTCAATGTCTTTGCGGTGGGATGCAATTGCCGCCAACTGCATCGCGATATCGTCTTTATTTTGCTTATGATCAACCACAGCTTGCTGATATCGAGCTTGGGCAGCACTAATATCAATAGTGGGGTCATCAATTAAACGACGATACATTTCATTCATGGCATCAAGTGCTTGATTTTTTTCTTTGTCTAGTTCAGCCGAACGAGTGCGTAATAAATCAAGTTGACTTTGTAACTGACTTTCTTCTTTTAAATGTTTTTCAAGTATCTGTGTAGCGTTATCATATTCAGCTTGTTTAATGCTGATCTCAGATTCAATTCCAGTAACTGTGGCTGTATCTTGCGCAAATGCACTTGATGCAAACAAGCTAGCTGAAATTAACAGAGATAAAGGAGCAATTCGCATATATTCCATTCCCAAAAAGCGGCAATTATTTGGTCATTATTTATTTTTTATAATTAAACTCTTATGCTATGTACTTGCAAGGCAAAACACAAGCTTTGTTCATAAATTATCTGAGTTTACAACTATTACCGCACCCCATGCCAGTAAATTACCATCACATAGTATGAAAATAGCCCCTTTTCTTGTCCATGGCTACTTTGTTAAACTGATGCCCCATTAATTTTAAGTTGCAACTGTGAATTTAATACCAGAGTCTCCACTGCAAAAAATCACTTGCTCGATGTTAAGTGAACAAAAAATATCTTTATCGATAAAACGCGACGATCTTCTACACCCATTAATAAGCGGCAATAAATGGCGGAAATTAAAATATAACTTAACTGCAATGAAAGCACAGGGTAAAACAGAGTTAGTTACTTTTGGCGGCGCTTTTTCAAATCATATTCATGCCTGTGCGGCCGCAGGAAAGCAGTTCAACTTCAAAACCCATGGTATTATTCGCGGCCCTGAACTTGATCAACACAACCCTACCTTACAATTTGCTAAGCAATGCGCTATGCAACTTCACCCAGTAACACGCATAGAATACCGAGAGCGTAACACTCCAGATTACCTAGCTCAGTTACAAGCACGTTTCCCCAATGCATATATGTTACCGGAAGGTGGCACTAATAAAGCCGCCTTGCTAGGTTGTAAAGAGCTCGCTCAGTCATTACCTCTCGCTGATTATGTTTTATGTCCAACAGGTAGTGGCGGCACCCTAGCAGGACTGATTGAAGGCTGCGATAAGACCACTCAAGTTTTAGGGGTTGCGGTATTAAAGCAAGCAGATTATCTAGTGGATGAAATCAAATCTCTTAGTGCAATTGCTACGCAACAGCAAAACTGGCAGTTACTCACAGAGTTTCATGATGGTGGCTATGGTAAATTTAGCCCTAAACTTTGGCAGTTTTGCCAAATGATGCAAACCCAACATCAATTACCACTTGAGCCAATTTATTCAGGAAAAATGATGTATGCCTTATGGCAATTAATCACACGGGGCTACTTCCCTGCTGGTAGCCGGATCGTTGCAATTCATACCGGCGGCCTACAAGGCTTAGATGGACTGCGTTATCGTCAGTTAATAGATTAATCTACTATGGCATTAGTAAACTCGTGTAAAGGCTCCGTAAAATAAAACCCTTGCGCGCCTATGACGCCTTGTTTTTTTAGCATGTTGAGCTCTTGCTGTGTCTCAACACCAACACCGTATACAGGTAAATTCACTCGCTCTGCACTCCCGACTATTTGGCGCACTATTTTTTGTTGCGTTACATTTTTATCAATGTCATGGATTAGATCATAGCTGAGCTTGAGTCCTTTGATCCCTTTATAGGGCGCTAATAAAGCGATTCTATCGTGCGATGAAACATTATCAATCAATACTGAGCTCCCCACTGATTTAATAGTGCTAAAAGCAAAATTCAATCGCTGCTGATGTTGATAAAAATCCACCTCCGATATCTCGAACTGCAATTTGTCAGCGCCTGCTACGTTTTTCATTCTCTGGCCAAACCAACGCCAATAGTCATCAGAGAACCAATTAAATGCATGTAAATTAATACTCACTGCCATCGGACTTTTTTCACTATCTAATAACTTAATAACTTGATCCAATACAGTTTTATCCAATAAAATAATCGCTGAATCATCTTTAAGTTGAGGAATGAATTGCTTAGCAGAAAGTATTCCTAATGATTTATGACGAACCCGGATCAAAGCTTCATGCTGTAAAATATCGCCGCTTGCGAACTCAAATAACGGCTGAAAAAATAACATAAATTTCTTTTTACCAATGTAATCCGCTAAATTCTCACCGCTATTTGCCAGCACCGTTGAACGTGTATGGTTAAATGGTACGCGGTAAATATGCTGCCATGGACTTTGCTTTGCTAATGCAAGAGCGGATTTAGTTAACTGATAAACCACCGTTTGATCGGCACCATCGCGGTAATTACACACGCCTATTTTAATTTCTTTGCGAGATATATCACCGCGATAAAGCAAAGAAGCCTGATAAATAATTTGATGTAAGCGTTTAGTGTAGGCATCGATATCAGGCTGAGGTATATTCTCTAGGGTAATTGCCAACCCGCCTGAAGATAACAACTTAACTGATACCCGTGATAACTCTTTAAAGCCTTTAATAACAATAATTTTAAAGTGGCTTTCTAAATCAACGTTATCTGGAAGTGGCTGCGCCCAATAAAGTAAAGCAAAAAGGTGGTTATGATTATTTTGAATACCATACATTACGGTAAGTGCAGCATCGCCTGCGGAACTCAATTTACGCTTAGCTATATGTACTTTTGTGCTATTAATAGCAATATCATTAAGCGCTAATTTAACCACATTTTTAGGCGTTTTCTGACTGCTTGATACTTGAATATCAGTTAGTAATGAAGTTGAATCCACACCATTGCGCTGTTTAAATAGCAGTCGCCACCAGCGATAACTCCAAATAGCAGCACCAATCATCACTAGGTTTAATAAAATAAATAGTGGACTTTCTACAATCCAAAAAGGCCAATGATAAAGCTTCAAACTAACCGTTTTATATTTAAAGATATCACCCTTTTGGTGCATAAAAACAAAGAAATTAAACGACTTATGATCTGGTTCAAGCATAAAACCATGACTTTCAACAAGTGCGGCAACGACCTCTTTATCTGCAACTGGTTGCAACTTTAAGCTATAGATCTGTTGAGCTAATTGACTCCCTGTGATGTGTACTTTTTGATGCAATATCTCTCCTAAAAAAAGATTAAATACCGTCAGTAAAAGCATAAAAGCAATCACATAAATACTTAGCATTCGTACTTGTGCAGTTTTTAATTGAGTCACCATGGCGGTTACGCTATTTATATGAATAGCTAAAGTGTTGCTCAAGATCCTTATAAACACAAGCCTACAGCATGATTAAAGATGCTTTTAAATGCTATAAACATAGTTACAAAGCCAAAACTGACGCCTTTTTAAAGACCTAGGGCAGTACATGTTTTAAATAAAAATAACTCTCACTTTGTTTTCTATCGCCGCAGTCAATATACTGCTTACTTAAAAGCTGCCGCGCACAAGGAAAATGGTGTTCAGAACCCTTTACTCTCCAACCCTCACTATTTTTAATATTCCGACTACAGCACACTATAAAAACAAAAAACCCTGAATTATCAGGGCTTTTAATATTTCACTCTTTACAAATCTACACTTTTAAATAAACCATCATTTAGAACGGAATATCGTCATCAAAATCGATTGGTGGTTCCATCGGGTTAGATGCGCCGCCTTGCGGAGCATTTTGCGGCTTAGGTGCAAAACCACCTTGCGCTTGTCCGCCACCTTGTGGAGCATAACCGCCACCTTGGTATTGATTACTTTGCTGTGGTGCTGCCGCTGGTTGCTGACGAGCTGCTGGCGCTTGTTGTGGTGCACTTTGTTGTTGCCCATAACCACCGCTTTGCTGTGGCGCACTTTGCTGCTGAGCATAACCACCACCTTGTTGTGGTGCGCTTTGTTGTTGGCCGTAACCTCCTTGAGATTGACCACCGTGGTTTTGCTGTTGGCCACCTTGGTAACCGCCACTTTGTTGGTCGCCACCACGGGCACCTAACATTTGCATTTGACCAGTGAAACCATCCACTACGATTTCAGTGGTGTATTTCTCTTGGCCTTGTTGATCAGTCCATTTACGGGTTTGAAGTTTGCCTTCAACGTAAATTTGTGAACCTTTACGGCAATATTCACCAACAATTTCAGCTAACTTGCCAAAAAACACAACACGGTGCCATTCTGTTTTATCAACCATTTGACCGGTGTTTTTGTCTTTATAGCTATCTGACGTAGCTAGAGTAATATTCGCTACACCATTGCCGTTAGGCATATAACGTACTTCTGGATCTTGACCTAAATTACCAACCAAGATTACTTTGTTCACACCGCGTGCCATGGACCTTTCTCCTATAAACGTTATATTAAACCAGCCACTTTGCGGGCCTGGTCTAGGTCAAATTCTTTATCATCAATCTTTAAATAACTGCGATTTTCATCACAGACTACTGTTGCTTCAATTACGCCTGGTAAAGCAACTAAACGAGAAGCAAGGGTTTGCGCTTGCTGCTCATTACTTAATTCTGTCATTAAGCTTATCATTTTACTGCGTGGCGGGACTTGCATATTCCACGCAAGGATAAGCCATATTACCCCAACAACTGCGGCTGCGGCAAACACTGCTTGCGGCGTTGTTGATTGCGCAACGTAACCCCCTAAAATACCACCTAAAAATGCACCAAAAAATTGTCCTGACGAAAACACTCCCATCGCCGAGCCTTTTTGGCTAGCAGGTGCTAAGCGCGATACTAATGCCGGCATCGTCGCTTCTAAAAAGTTAAAGGCAACAAAATACGCCAGCATACACATCGCCATGCCGATGATTGAGTCAACACCAATTGCCATTGCCAACATACTTAGAGCGAGCACTGCGATAGAGCCAACAAATGCCTGTTTCTCTTTCTCTTTACGGATCGCAATGATCATCACTGGCGCCATTAATAAAAATGCCAGTAATAAAACGGGAATATATACTTGCCAATGCGCTTGTGCTGCTAAACCTTTGGCAATTAACTGCCCTGGTAAGGCGACAAAAATCGTCGTCAAGGTCAAATGTAATAGCATCACCCCTAAATCTAAACGTGCTAATTGCGGGTGCTTAATGAGTTTTTTAATATCGCTAACGCTTGCTAAGGTATCGCCTTTGGGGGCTTTGCTAACCGCTTTGGGGACCAAAAACAACACAATAAAAATACCCGCAACAGCCAAAATAGCAGTTAACCAGAACACTCCAGCAAGACCCCACGCTGCGGCAACCATTGGACCAAGTAACATGGCAATAGCAAAGCTCATGCCTATGCTCATACCAATCACGGCCATCACTTTTGGTCGTTGCTCATCGCGGCTCAAATCAGAAGCAAAAGCTAATAACGAGCTGGCAATTGCACCCATTCCTTGTAATGCTCGCCCTAACGTGACCATTTGCATTGAATCAGCCGTGGCAGCAATTACCGAGCCGATCGCAAACATAGTTAAACCGCCAACAATGACTTTTTTTCGGCCAATTTTATCCGATAACCAGCCCATGGGAATTTGTAACACAGCTTGTGTTAAACCATAGGCGCCAATCGCAAAACCAATCCATATAGGTGAAAACCCTGATAATTCTTGCCCATAAATCGCCAATACTGGCATCAGCATAAATAGGCCAAGCATACGAAATGCAAACACACTCGCTAAGGAAACTGCGGCGCGTTTTTCTCTTGAATTGAGTGAAGAAGCTGTCATGATTCGCGTGTTCTTGCTGTCTATTAAAATTTGAGCTGGGATTCTACCACAAGCTTACAGAGAAATAATCGCCCCAATGCGATGATTTTTCATTGATCAAGGATTAATCTTCGCACGTATTATGAGATACTCAGTAAATCAATTTGGTAATGAAACGAGATAGCATGGAAAACATTGAAGTCCGAGGCGCCCGCACGCACAATTTAAAAGACATCAGCCTAACCATTCCCCGTGATAAATTAATTGTTATCACCGGTCTATCTGGTTCGGGTAAATCGTCTTTAGCATTTGATACCTTATATGCAGAAGGGCAGCGTCGGTATGTAGAATCTTTATCGGCTTATGCCAGACAATTTTTATCTTTAATGGAAAAACCGGATGTTGACCATATTGAAGGATTGTCGCCGGCAATTTCAATTGAACAAAAATCAACGTCACATAACCCCCGATCCACCGTTGGCACCATTACCGAAATATATGATTACTTACGCTTAATGTTTGCTCGTGTTGGTGAACCGCGTTGCCCTACTCACGATTTGCCACTTGCGGCACAAACTGTTAGCCAAATGGTCGACACCGTGCTGGCGTATCCAGAGGGCAGCAAACTGATGCTGCTAGCCCCAGTTGTGAAAGAACGCAAAGGTGAACACGTTAAGTTATTAGAGCAACTAGCCAGCCAAGGCTATATTCGCGCCCGTATTGATGGCGAAGTATGCGACCTTTCTGATCCACCAACTCTAGAACTACATAAAAAACACACTATTGAAGTGGTAGTCGATCGCTTTAAAGTAAAAGATGGCTTGCAACAACGTTTAGCCGAATCGTTTGAAACCGCGTTAGAGCTATCAGCAGGTGTGGTATCTATTGCATCGATGGACGACGAAAACGCCGATGAGTTACTGCTCTCAGCCAACTTTGCTTGCCCAACATGTGGCTACGCCATGACCGAGCTTGAACCTCGGTTATTCTCATTTAATAACCCAGCAGGTGCATGCCAAAGTTGTGATGGTTTAGGCGTTCGTCAGTATTTCGACCCAAATCGAGTGATTCAAAACCCAGAGCTTAGTTTATCTGGCGGTGCCATAAAAGGCTGGGATAAACGCAGTTTTTATTATTTTCAGATGCTACAAGCAGTTGCTGAACACTATAAATTTGATTTAGAAGTACCGTTTCAAGATCTTAGTAAAGACGCTAAAAAGATAATTCTTGAAGGTTCTAGCGATACAAAAATTGCTTTTAATTACCGTAATGATCGTGGTGATTTAATTACCCGTAATCACGAGTTTGAAGGCGTACTCAATAACATGAACCGCCGCTACCGTGAAACAGAATCTAATTCTGTGCGCGAAGAGCTGGCTAAATATCAAACCAGCCAAGCTTGCCCAAGTTGTAAAGGGTCGCGCCTACGCCAAGAAGCACGCAGTGTATTTATCGGACAAACTAACTTACCCGCGATCACCAGTATGAGTATTGGTGAAGCGATGAGTTTTTTTGAGCAACTAAGCTTAACAGGCCAAAAAGGTCAGATTGCCGAAAAAATCCTAAAAGAAATTCGCGACCGTTTATCGTTCTTAATTAATGTCGGGCTTAATTACCTTTCATTAGAGCGCAGTGCCGACACGTTATCCGGTGGTGAAGCACAGCGTATTCGCCTCGCTAGCCAAATTGGTGCTGGCCTTGTTGGCGTAATGTATGTGCTTGATGAACCATCGATTGGTTTACATCAACGCGATAATGACCGTTTACTGCAAACGCTGATCCATCTACGCGACTTAGGTAATACCGTAATTGTGGTAGAGCATGACGAAGATGCCATACGCGCCGCCGATCACATTATTGATATTGGCCCTGGCGCTGGCGTGCATGGCGGTTATATCATTGCCCAAGGTACTCGCGATGATATTTTAGCTAGCGAAGAGTCAGTAACAGGGCAGTTTTTATCTGGCCGACGCAAAATTGAAGTTCCCAAAGAGCGCCATAAAATCAACGATAAATGGTTAGAGCTGTTTGGCGCTAGCGGTAATAACTTAAAAAATGTCGATTTAAAAATACCATTTGGTTTGATGACTTGTATTACTGGTGTATCAGGCTCTGGTAAATCAACGCTTATCAACGACACCTTATTTAAACTTGCTCATACCGAACTAAACGGAGCAACCACCGCCGAAGCCGCACCATACAAATCAATTAGTGGCCTTGAGCATTTTGATAAAGTAATCGATATTGACCAAAGCCCAATTGGCCGTACGCCACGCTCAAACCCAGCCACATATACCGGTATTTTTACTGGTATCCGTGAGTTGTTTGCGGGTACCCAAGAATCTCGCTCGCGTGGTTATAAAGTGGGTCGCTTTAGCTTTAACGTTAAAGGCGGCCGCTGTGAAGCCTGCCAAGGTGATGGCGTAATTAAAGTAGAAATGCACTTTTTACCGGATGTATACGTACCATGTGATGTCTGTAAAGGGCAACGCTATAACCGTGAAACGTTAGAAGTGCAGTATAAAGGCAAAAACATCCATCAAGTATTAGAAATGACGGTGGAAGATGCACACGACTATTTTGATAAAATACCTGCCATTGCGCGTAAACTAAAAACCTTAATGGATGTGGGCTTGTCTTATATTCGCTTAGGCCAAGCCGCTACAACGCTCTCTGGTGGCGAAGCTCAACGGGTTAAACTCGCCCGCGAGCTATCTAAACGTGATACAGGTAAAACCTTATACATTTTAGATGAACCAACCACAGGCTTGCACTTTGCTGATATTGAACAATTATTAGTAGTGCTGCATCGCCTGCGTGACCACGGTAATACGATTGTGGTTATTGAGCATAATCTTGATGTAATCAAAACAGCCGATTGGATCATTGATCTAGGTCCTGAAGGTGGTGCTGGCGGCGGTGAGCTCCTCATTGCAGGCACGCCGGATGAAGTAGCCGAATGTGAGCGTTCACATACCGGCCACTATTTGAAACCCCTATTATCAAAATAGGGTTTTCGCTTTATGTACTAAGGTTGGCCGGTGTTAAGATATATAAAAATTGCCAAATCGCAGCTGAGGAAACAACAGCAAAATTTGCAACCTCATAAACTGCGCTTTTATGAGCAAGGTAAAGCTATTTGGTTTAATCTTAACACCGCGCAAAAACTCTACTTATTGGCGTTAATCTGCCTAATTATCTTTCAAAGTGGTTGGCTGTGCGCCAGTATCACCATCGTAGCGCTTACCATTGAGTTTTGGCCAAAGTTCAATAAGCTCTGGCACTCACTGGCTGGCAAAGCACTAATACTTATTTTCTATGCCAGTATCGCCAACTTTGTGCTGGCCAACGCCAGTGGCATTGTAAATAATGTAACTCATGTTTCAGCAACACATTTTAATTACACCCATAATTTTGCCACGCTACTTTATTTACCACCCTGGGCGTTGGGAATCTCTTTATCGACATTGCTATTATTACAATTGATATTGCCGTTCTACATTTTTGCGCTCTTAATCATCAAACCATTTGGTTCGCAGCGGGTAAAGTTTATTAGCCAAAGCTATTCACCTTTGCTTACCGCTTCTATACGGTTTTTTTTATCGACTATTGTAATAATCAATCTAATGTCTTTTGTTGATGACAAAGATACCGGTGCCGTTATTGATGACATAGTAAGCAACTTCGTCAGCAGCAAGCAGCTCTCAAGTCGAGCACTAACAGAGCAACAAGAAGTTGAAGTTGTAGAAAAGCTCAGCCAACAAATACATGGGCAATTGCCAAGTGAAAACATTACGCAAACACCTCCCACACCGTTAGTAACCACAACGAAAGAAGATGAAACTACTCTATCCGTACGATTATTCTTTAACACCAAAGGTTACTTTGAACGCAGCAAACGCTTAATTGCTATGTTTGCTTACACCTACGAAGCAGACCAATACTCCCGTTGCAAAAAATCTGACGACAGTAAAGCGATTGAGATTAACGACTACGAAATTGTTGAAATTACACCCGATAACAGCAAACCTTACGGTTACAGCTTTACGGTAAAAGCCTGCCAATCGCCGGGCATTAAGGCGCCATAGCGGGCTACGGAAAATACTAAAGTCAGCGAATTAAAGTAAAACGGTAATCCCCATCGCGGGAGGTAAACCGCCCATTGCCCCCCCCGTTTATGCATTACCTAATGCACACGGTTCGGTTTTAGGCCAGTTCCACGCATACCAAACAGTAGAAATTGAAAGTAATATTTCAATAGCCGTTAGATATAAATAGAAACCCCATGTAGTTTCTAAGTTTGCCGCAATAAGAAGGACGACTTATAAAGTAGGCATGATTATATTTAACCAGCGATTTATACTCGGTTTTAACACTAGAGTAAGAAATATCATTACACTTGGAACAGACATAAGTAGAGCTACGGCAAAGAACTCTAATTGAATCCCTTCTTTCGCTGATGTTACTTCCATCGCATTAGCTAAAACTCCAGGAACATAAATTTCAATATAATCACCATATACATAGCAAAACATAACAGCCACCCAAAGCGAGGATATTATTAGTTTTACGTTTATTGGGAAATCTTGAAAAACACTATTTGAATTATTAGTCGAACTCATTTGAACTCCGCTTTCTGAGTAATATATAGCGATCCTGTTAATTTACTCATTTTAAATTTATTTTTATTGATGTATCAACCATAGTCGAGTTACTATTTTGATTCAATTTTTAGTGATTTTCTAATTTGGTAGTCATTAATATTATTTGGGGTTTTAGATGATGATACAGGTTGTTTTTGTACCGTTTTTTTTGAGATTGGAAGGAATTAACGCTATGACTATTTAGCTTCACGAGGTTTAACGTTACTGAGAGATATCTGGATAAATATTTATTACGGAAGATGAACCGCCCATTGCACTCCCCGTTAATAAAAAGTACTTGATGGGTGATATAGACTCTGGAGATTAGTGACCTCCGGCTATCTGATTAGGCTTTTTTGTAAACGAAAAAACGAAATATTAAAGCTTGAAATAATGCTGCGAGACCAAACAACAACGAACCTTCATAAAACAAGCACGGTATAACAAATACACTTGGCAAAGCAGCGTAGTATAAATAAGAACCATTAGTATATTTGCTGATTACAAAATGGAGAGGGAATCCAATTACTAACCATCCAACAATAGAAATAAGCAAATACACACCGATGTATAGCAATAACGTAACAACAAAGCCTAAAGTATCGCTCTCTGATGATGATGTAAAACTATTAAATAAAGCGTAAATAGCAATACCTAGTCCCACATATAAGAGGCTTTTTAGTATTGCATCATCCCACCCGCCAAGACCCAATTTTTTTATCCTTAAATATAACATTTTAGTTTTTATGCAACACGCAGTTTATATTTTAGTGTCGCTCGTTGACCGAGGCGCTATCTGCTCGATCTGTCAGAGTTGCTGTCGTTTATGCTAAGGGTTTTAAATTTATGGAAAGTCTTTTTAGTATAAACTAATCAAACAAATGTAATTGTGTGCTTGTTGTATCTAAGCAACCCCTGCACTGCTCAATATCTATTACTTTTCTATTGAACAGAATTTAGAGCATTAAAACAACAAAAAATTGATTGCCTACACATAGCCTAAGTTTTAAAAGCTGCTCTTCATTGAGCTGTAATCGGTATATAGCAGTTACAAAAAAGCCAGATATTCCGTTGTAGTTGGAGCCATCTGGCTTTATATGGTTAGTTATTAGCAAGCGTTACGGACGTGGAATAAATCCTAACGCGTTGTAAACAGACTTTAAGGTTACCTCTGCACGTGCGCTGGCTTTTTCAGCACCGGTTTTCATGATGTTGTTGAGCAATGCTTGATCTTCTCGGATCTCTTTATAGCGCGCTTGGATTGGCTCGATCATGCTTACTACTGCGTCAGCGGTGTCTTTTTTCAGATGGCCATACATTTTGTCTTCGTATTCAGGCACTAACTCTTCAATTGAGCGCTTGGTTGCAACAGACATAAGTGTTAGTAAGTTTGATACACCTGGTTTTTCAGTGCGATCAAAATAAATACGCGCTTGCTCGTCTGAGTCGGTTACTGCTTTTTTAAGCTTTTTCTCGATCTTTTTTGGTTCGTCTAACATCATGATAAAACCATTTGGGTTTTCATCTGATTTAGACATTTTTTTCAGTGGATCTTGCAGGCTCATTACGCGCGCACCAAACTCTGGAATGTAAGGTTCTGGGATCGTGAAAACTTCACCATATAAGTTATTAAAGCGCGTTGCGATATCGCGTGTTAGTTCAAGGTGCTGCTTTTGATCATCACCTACAGGTACTTGCGCCGCTTGATAAAGTAAAATATCAGCTGCTTGTAATACCGGATAAGCAAACAAACCAACGTTTACGTTGCTGGTGTTCTTTGCTGACTTATCTTTAAACTGGGTCATGCGGTTAAGCTCGCCCATTTGCGCATAACAGTTTAATACCCAACCTAGCTGTGCATGTTCAGGCACTTGCGACTGCACAAATAAAGCAGCTTTGTCTGGATCAATACCACATGCAACATACAAAGCTATGCCATCTAATACACGGTTTTTTAAAAGCTCTGGATCTTGGCGTAACGTAATCGCGTGCAAATCAGCTAACATAAAGTGACTATCATACTCTTCCTGTAGCTTTACCCACTGGTTAATAGCGCCAACATAGTTGCCTATTGTCATTCCACCGGTTGGCTGCATGCCACTTAACACTACTGGTTTACTCATGATGTTCCTTTATATTACAAAAATAAAAAATGCTAAAATTAAAAAATCGCTTAACGCTGGGTAAGAACAGGTATTATATCTAAGAAATTCTCACAGAGGTACTGTGGATTCAAATCAGCAAGATTTTCACCTTGGTTATAACCATAATTAACGGCAAGTACGTCTATATGTGCCGCTTGCGCCGCTAAGATATCACTTTTTGAGTCACCAATCATAATTGCTTGACTCACTGGTACATTTAATTGCTGACAAGCAAATAAAAGAGGCTCTGGTGAAGGCTTTTTGGCCATGTCATCACCACACACTATCACCTCAAAATGACTTCTTAAAGCGAGCTTATCAAGTAGCTTTTCAGTAAAGCAACGGGCTTTGTTAGTGATCAACGCTTTTGGTATACCACGTAACGCCGCAAGGCCTGTTTCTACGTGTTGATAAAGCACACTGTATTCACCTACTTGTTGCTCATAATGACCATAAAAAAGCGCAATTGCTTTATCTGCTAATGCTGGATCTAGGTGTTCACTGACTTTCATGTCGCCACTGAGGCCTCGCTTAACCAGCATTTCAATGCCGTTACCAACCCAGCTTTGTACCAACCCCTGACTTACAATTGGAAAAGCTAAATCAGATAAAGTCAGATTCATCGCTATATATAAATCATAAACACTATCAACTAAAGTACCATCAAGATCAAATAAAGCGGCTTCATACTTCATTATTTTACACCCTCTAACTGAGCACGCATTTGTTCAATTACTTGTTGGTAATCTGGCTGATTAAAAATAGCAGAGCCGGCAACAAACATGTCAGCTCCGGCTTGAGCCGCCGCCGCAATATTATCGACTTTAATACCACCATCTACTTCTAAACGAATAGCACGACCTGAATCATCAATTATTTTCCGTGCTTGGCGTAGTTTTTCCAAAGTATGAGGAATAAAACTTTGACCGCCAAAACCTGGATTAACCGACATGAGTAAAATTACATCAAGCTTATCAATCACATGTTCTAAATAGCTTAAACTCGTCGCAGGGTTAAAGACTAAACCAGCTTGGCAACCATGATCTTTGATCAGCTGTAAAGTGCGATCAATATGTTCACTCGCTTCGGGATGAAAAGTAATGATTGAAGCGCCAGCATCAGCAAATTGCGGTATTAAACTATCGACCGGTTTAACCATTAAATGCACATCAATAGGCGCAGTAATACCATAATCACGCAGCGCTTTGCACACCATAGGCCCAATTGTTAAGTTTGGCACATAGTGATTATCCATCACATCAAAATGAACTACATCTGCACCAGAAGCTAAAACACGCTCAACATCTTCGCCCAAACGGGCAAAATCAGCAGATAAAATAGACGGGGCGATAAGGTACTTTTGTAGTGTTTCTAACATAAACAATCCTTAGTGATATTAAAAATGCGCAAAATAGCAGGGCCGTTAATTGCCATAATGTAACCTAAATCAAGCTATTCCCCAAGAATCCCAGTTAATTAAAGCTTTAACTCTATTTGAAGTTTTGCAACGGTTATATTTTAAACAGTTAAATATAAACATTATTTTTACCTTAACCTTTTAATTTTATTAATTTTTTATATTTGTTAAGGATAAATTAAGTTTGTTATTTGAGCATTTTTTATGTATGCTCTAGTGAGTAACACTATTATGGACTTAGTAAAATGCGTGCTTTTAAAATCGGGATCTTAACTGCGGTTGCTATAACTATCGGTACAATCAGCTATTTTTCAAAAAGTGATGATGCACTTATTACAGCTAATGATTGCGAATGTAGCTCAGGCCATTTAACAATTAATAATGCAGTGCAATGCATGAGGGTCGAACAAGAATCAAGTTGGATGTCATGGCTCACTGGTGGTAGTCGCAGTGCACAATTTCATTATTTAGATTTACTTGAATTATTAACCAGCTCAGACGAACCACAAAAAGCGCGTTCACTTGGCCCTAGGTTCTAATCAAATGCGGCAACTGATCAGCGCTATACAAAGTGTTATTGCGGCATTTTTTGGCGTGCAATCTGAACACAAGCGTGACGCTGACTTTAAACAACACTCGCCTACCAATATCATCATCATCGCTATTATTTTATTTATATTTTTTGTAACCGCTATCTATGGCGTGGTGACTTGGGTGCTAAGTACATAGCCATCAATTCATTGACTTTATTACGCGAACCACCTTTTGGGCTAATCGTCCGCTTAACTTGAATTTCAGCTAACGTTGCTTGGCTATATATTTTACGCGTCCATACAGTGTCATGATTGGAGATCAATACCGGTGTTTTGTTTTCAAATGCCGCTTGCTCAGCTAAATTAGCTAGATTCGCCTGATCATCTAAATTAAAGCCCCCCTTAGCATAAGAGGTAAACGACGCCGTTTTACTCAAAGGCACATAAGGTGGATCACAATAGATCACTGCGTTATCGGGTACTAATTTAAATACATCGTCATAACCTAAACAAGTAAATGTGGCTTGTTGTGCTTTTTCGGCAAAAAAGTACATTTCTTTTTCAGGAAAATACGGACGTTTATATTTACCGAACGGAACATTAAAAATTCCTTTCAGGTTATAGCGGCATAAACCGTTGTAGCCGTGACGATTCATATATAAGAATAAAACCGCTCGCTCGTAGATGTCATTACTTTGATTAAACTGTACGCGATAATCATAATATGCGTCAGGCTGGTTGTTTAAATCAACAAACAGCTTTTTAGCATCGCAAATGAATTCATCTGGTGAGTTTTTTAATTCGTTATACAGGTTAATGAGATCAGCATTAATATCATTAAGAATATAATTTTTAAAATTTGTATTTAAGAATACCGAGCCAGCACCAACAAACGGTTCAACTAAGGTATCAGCGTGTTTGCTCGCTTCATTTAAGCGTGCACTAATATCTTCAACTAAGCTGTATTTTCCGCCAGCCCATTTAAGGAAGGCTCTGGTCTTTTTCTGCATCGGCTCTTTACTTCAAACTAGTGTGCCGCGATTTTACACTAAACAGTGTAAATTTACTGATCTAGTAACGCGATTTCTTGTTTTATTTTACTGATTTTTTTATAAAACGGCTGATTTTTACGCACCGCTTCAGGTAGGCTTGCTAGCACTTCGCGAGCAGCATTTAAATTATCATAGCTGCCATAGGTTACCACCCACCACATCTTAGCATTACGTCGCGTCTGATAGACCTTAGCTAGTGGTTGTAACCTTTGTTCAAACACATACTGTTCAGCAATTGTTTGTTGAGTTACCGCTAATAATTGGATCACGAGCTTGCTGTCTGGCTGTTGTAGATACCAGCGATTATCAACGGGCAGAATAACGTCCGCTTCGCTGCTCACTTCAGGCTCAATAACAGCATCAGCTAAACTCGTTGTAACATCTTCAGGCTCAGCGGCTGGCGCCAAACTATCTAATATTGCAGCGACATTATTCTCTTTCTGGGTAGGGTTTTCATCTGCCTGCTTAACCTGTTCTAGTTGAGCTTCAGTGCGTTCTACTGCTGACGAATCTGTTGCCACCGCAGGTGCTGCTTGCTTTAAAGTATCGACTGCGATTGCTGTCACAACTGGTGGTTCTGCTTGTGGCTGATAAAAATCATGCCACCAGCGGGTCATATCAGATTTATATAAAAAGCCAATGATGAGTAACATAATAATCACTAGCAGCGTTATTAAATGTACTCGCCAAGATACTTTATCAGTGACTACAACCTTAGCTGTATGCTGTGTTGGTTGCCACGCTAACAATAAACTCGGATTACCGTGTGCTTCGCGCAAAAAGGTTTGAAATACCGGGTCTTCATCATAAGGTAAATCATTAAAATAGCGTTTCATCAACTGTTTACTTTCTACTATTGAAAGTGCTTCGAGATGAATTTCAACAGCGCTTTTAAATTGCCCTACTGATTGCGATGCCAGTAAGACATATAAAGTAGTAGGACTATGCTTGGCAAGCGTTGTTAACTCTTCGACCATTTCTTCAGATAAATGCCGTCCACCATCTAACACCCATAAACATGGACCACAGTTTTGCTGTTTAGCTAGTTGGTAAAAATTCTCTGACAAGCTTAGGTTATGATCAATTAACGGCGAGCGGAAACTTTGTTCCAGTAACTCACTCATCAATTGCATATCACTCATACGCGCACTAAGCTGCACAAATGACTTATTAAAATCACTATATTTATCAGTAATGAAGGTTTCGAGAAGATAACTTTTACCAAGTCCAGAAGGACCCAGTAAGACAATTAAATTTTGCCCATATTCAAACTGTAGGGCAATCCGATCAACCAAAGCCGCACGGCTAGGTAAGATTTGCGATTGCATTAGCGCCCTATTAAATTTCGGACCTGTTGATCTGAGACGTCATCAACCAATGCGCATTGACCAAACACTGTAGGAAGAATAAACCGGATCGTGCCTTTTTTATTCTTTTTATCTTTACGCATATGATGAAGGAAATGTTCAGCAGTCATGATATCGGGGATCTCACTAGGCAAATTATATTGCGCTATTAAGGTAACGATCCTTGCAACTTCTTGTGCACTTAAATCACCACGAGTATGAGCTAGCCGTGCTGCCAATACCATGCCAGTGGCAACAGCTTCACCATGTAGCCATTGACCGTACCCCATTTGCGCTTCGATAGCATGTGCAAAGGTATGGCCTAAATTAAGTAACGCTCGTAGTCCTGCTTCTTTTTCATCCTGAGCGACAATCAGTGCTTTAATTTCACAACAACGAAAAATCACATGCTGAATGGTTTCTTCATCCAAGGCCTGCAATTGCGCGGTATTGTTTTCAAGAAAAGTAAATAATTCTGTGTCGTAAATTAAGCCATATTTAATGACTTCAGCCATACCGGCTGCAAATTCACGAGTAGGAAGTGTATGCAATGATTGTGTATCAATAAACACAGCTTGCGGCTGATAAAAAGCCCCAATCATGTTTTTACCCAAAGGATGGTTAACCGCCGTTTTACCGCCAACTGATGAATCAACTTGCGATAATAAGGTAGTGGGTACTTGAATAAACGGTACTCCGCGTTGATAGCAGGCCGCAACAAAACCAGTCAGATCACCAACCACACCGCCACCAAGGGCGATTAAGCAAGTATCTCTGCCGCAATTGTTTTCAAGTAAAAATGCCGAGATTTTCTCAAACCACTCCAGTGATTTATATTGCTCACCATCAGGAATAATAAAACTTAGCGGATTTAAATCAGCTAATAACGCCATTGCATCGCTTAGGTATAAAGGTGCAATGGTGTCATTAGTGATAATGATAGGTCGACAATCACCAATATGATGACGCAGCCTCTCAGTCTGTTGAAGAACAGATTGACCAATATAAATAGGATAACTTCGCTCGTCTAAATTAACTGTTAATTCAAGCATCGCTAGTATCCTTTCTTATTGGTATTTAAAAATCTAATTTCTCGATGATTTGATTAGCGACAACTTTAGCGCTTTGCTCATCAGTGCGTACAACAAAATCAGCTACTTCTTTATACAGCGGTTCGCGTTCTTCAGCTAAGCGCTCTAATACATCACGAGGTGCTTCTTCTGTTTGCAGTAATGGGCGACGCTTGTCGCGCTGCGTGCGTGCAACTTGCTTTTCGATAGGTGTCTCTAGGTATACAACAATACCACGAGCCGAAAGCTTGTTTCGAACTTCTTTACTCATCACTGAACCACCACCAGTTGCAAGTACAATACCTTGCATTTCTGTTAGATCGCCAATGACAGATTCTTCACGAAGTCGAAAGCCTTCTTCACCTTCAAGATCGAACACCCAGGCAATATCTGCACCGGTACGGCGTTCGATTTCTTGATCAGAATCGACAAATTCAAGGTGCAATTGATCTGCAATGTGACGACCAATTGTGCTTTTGCCAGCCCCCATAGGGCCAACTAGAAATATATTACGTTTTTCAGCCATATCTTTTAGTACAAACGAACTCTAAAATTTGAAATAAAACCCCGCCTAACGACCTGGCCCCAAAATTAAGGAGGGGATTATCTCAGTAATTGATTGGGTATTTCAAGTCAATTAGAACAAAAAGCCAATTAACGAGCAATTAAAGTCAATAATTGCCCATTGTGTAAGAATAAATCAGTGCAAATTACTCTATTTGGATTTTCGGAGTAACGAAAATCAGCAATTCTTTCTTTTCATTAAACTCACTTGTGCTTCTAAACAGCACTCCTAGGTATGGAATATCACCTAATAATGGTACTTTTTTAACTGAGTTAATGATTTGCTGCTGGAATATACCACCAAGTACCACGGTTTGACCATTCTCAACCAATACTTGGGTTTGAATTTCTTGGGTATCAATTGCAACTGCAGGACCAGTTCCAGTTTGTACCGTATCACCTCGGGTATCTTGGGTAATGATTAAATCCAAGATAACTTTATTATCTGGGGTGATATGTGGTGTTACCTCAAGACTCAATACTGCCTTTTTAAAGCTAACCGTTGTAGCACCGCTTGAAGCTGATTCAACATACGGTATTTCAGTACCTTGTTCAATACGTGCTTTTTTCTGGTTGGCAGTAGTAATACGCGGACTTGCGATAATTTCACCACGATTTTCTTCTTCAAGCGCGGTTAGCTCTAAATCAAGTAATGTGCCATTTGCTAATTTAGCAACGTGCATACCGATGCTACCAGCAGCACCTGTGATAGGCAGGTTGACATTAAGGCGATCTGAAATATCTGGGATTTTCCCGTTAGAAATCGTATTAGCACCTTTTAAAGTTCCTGAAATACCATCTGTGCCTTGTTGATCACTAAACCCCCACCTTACTCCTAAATCTTCTTTTACGTTATCACGTACAGTGACCATACGTGCCTCAATAATGACTTGTCTGACTGCGATATCCAAAGTTTCGACCATACGGCGAACACTTGCAATGCTTTTAGCTGTGTCTTTAATTAGCAAAGTATTGGTACGTTTATCAACGGATACACTGCCGCGAGCACTAATGATACTGTTAGTATCGGTTTTTAGTAGATCAGCAAACTCTTCCGCTTTAGCATAGTTTAAACGAATGTATTCGCTGTAAAGCGGCTCTAAGTCTTCAACTTGTTGTTTGGCCTTTAAATCTTTCGCTTCGCGGGCGGCCAGCTCTTCAGATGGTGCCACCATTAATATAGAGCCATCCATACGCTTGTCTAAACCTTTAACACGTAACACTACGTCAAGCGCTTGATCCCAAGGCACCCCATCTAAACGAAGGGTTATGTTGCCACTGACTGAGTCACTAGTTACTAGGTTGAAATCATTATAGCCGGCAATAATTTGCAATACGGCACGCACTGAGATGTCTTGAAAATTTAAGGTCATAGGCCGACCTTGATACTCTTTACCACCTTCTAAATATGAACGTTGCGAATCATCTTTTTCAACTGTAAGTGTAAGAATATTTTCAATTTGTTGATAAGTGAATTTAAACGCGGCATTAGGGGTTATCACTACCCTACTCATATTATTTGCTTTAAATGTCTCAATTGAGCTCACCACTGTACCAAAATCAAGCACATCTAGCTCATACAATAAGTCATCTAAAATATCGGTGTGATGAAGTTCAGCAATAATTTTTCCGCCACTTTCATGCACATCAATTGCAGCTTGAGTGTCTTGTAAAAAGACTAAGACTCGCGCTTCGCCTTTTTCACCTCGGCGAAAATCAATAGACTGGATTGAGTTAATGTAATTACCAGTCACTTTTTTAACTGTATTATCATCTTCTTGTGACGTGATAGGATTATCTGAGACGTGCAATGAAACAAGATTATTATTAACCGTTGTTTGGTAAATTTTTAAACGCTCTAAATGAACAGTAACAATCAAGTTACCATCAACAGCTATACTATTAACTTTTTCAATACCCGCTTGGTTAATTTGGACTTCACTCAAACCTTGATCAACACCAGCGGCATTAAAGCGCATTTCAATACGGGCTGGGTTATTAAATACCTGAACTTTTGGTTCGGTACTCAGTTCTTCATCAAATACCAGCTGTAACTGTGTTTCTCCAGCTATTAACGGGCTATAACGAACGTCATACAATAGCGGGGTAGCCATTGCTGATTGTGTGATAAAAAGGGCAATAATAACAAACAAAGCCTGATGAATACGATTACTCCAAGATACTCCCTTATGCATTTTAATTTTACCTTTTTTATTTTTAACTAGTGCCATTGGATCCCGTCTCTAACATTTCCAGCTTTGTCAGCCGCTCTTTCCAACAACCAGACCCATCGGGTATTAATTCTAACAATTCTATATAATCACTTTTAACATTTTGTACAACACCATGATACAAACCAATATGATTACCTACAGTGACTCGGTGTAAAGTATTATCTGCGGCTTTAATTAGTGCCCATGTTTTACTGGCAGACCCTAGCGTGCCCTTCATTGTTAGGTTATCCAATGGATATTTCTCTAATACTTCCCGCGTACGATCAGGATCAGGGTGTAAGCAATTTTTAACTTGGATCATATTATTTTGAATAATTTCCGGTTGCGGCGCAACAAAAGGACTACGCAGTTGTTGTGCACTATATCCAAAGTGCTCAAATTGGGTCAGTTTTGGAATGCCCTCGACCTTAGGCGTAGTGCTGGCTTTTACCTGATCAATAAATTCTTTTTGCTCAGAAGTATCATCGTTACATGCGCTCACCAAAATACTACAGAGTAAAAGCAAGGCTAGTTTTTTCATTTTTTAGCCCCTGCTTTCTTCACACCACCTTCATAGCGGTAAGTTTTGGCAACAACGCTAAAGGTCAGTTTGCCTGAATCTGAACTATTAATTGAAAAGTCATGCAAACTTACAATACGAGGAAGCTGCGCCACTTTGTCAACAAAGTCACCAAACTCATGGTAGCTACCTATTACTTCAATTTTAATCGGTAACTCGGTATAAAACTCTTTTTCCACCTCTGGTAACCAGCCAATTTTAAGGAATGTTAAGCCACTGGTTGTACCCACATAAGATAAATCATCAAGTAAGCCTGGCGTTTCGTTTGAAGTCGGTAAGCGTTTTAGTAATAAAGAAAACTTTTCTTCCATTTCAACCATTTGTTGACGGTAAATTTCTAGATTACTGGCCACTGCATATTTCACTCGATAGGTACTGCGTAACTCAACTTCTTTACTAACCGCACTGTGGTAGCTATCGATTTCGGCTGAAACCAATAAGCTATAACTAAAAAACAACACTAAAGCAGCCACAAAAGTGCAGCAAATCATCTTTACCACTATTGGCCAGTCGCCAATATTTTCAAGTTCAATTTCGTTCCATTCAATCTCTGTTAACGCTTTGATATCAAGGCTCATTATTTAACCTCACCGATCTTATCAAAGGGTTTTACATAAAACTCCATATTAAAATCACTCAATAAACGAGACGATTTCTCCCCTGCAATAATACCTTGCATTATCGGCTTTTCGAGCAGATAGGAGTTTTGTACTTGGCGCAACATGTTTGACAAATAATTATTTGATTCGCTACGACCAACCACATGAATTGCACTACCACGGCGCTCTAACTTAGTTAGATAAACACCCGTTGGGACAACTTTGGCAACTTCATCCATAATTTGCGTACCTAAATTACGACTACTTTGCAACTCTTCAATTAAGCGCATACGTTGCTGCAAGTTTTCTTTCTTTTTGTCTAATTCACGTATTTCACTAATACGTTTATCTAATTGGCCAATTTCAGCTAAAAGGTAATTATTTTTAATATTTTGGCCGTCTCGTAAACTACCGTAATAGCTACTCAATAAATACATGCTGATAAAACTACCAAGCACCACGAAAAATAAAATAGTGACGAATTTATTCTGCGATTGTTTTCGTTGCTGTTCACGCCACGGTAGTAGATTTATATGTGGCATGATGAAAAACTCCTTAATGCCAAACCTGTCGCTATTGCAAATTGAGTACGATGACGCTGTAACACATTACGATCGACATGGTGGGAAATATCCATATTTTCAAAAGGCTCAGCTACTATGGTATGAATACCTAGCTCTTCAATTAGCAGTCTATCGAGGCCATCAATCATCGCTGTGCCCCCGGTAAGCACGATATAATCTATTTGATCTTTGCCGCTGGTGGTTAAAAACATCTGTACTGCGCGGCGCACTTGCTGCAATAATGAAGTTTGAAACGGTGCCAAAACTTCAAACGTATAGTTAGGCGGAAGATCGCCAGTGGTTTTGCCTATTTCAGCTTCATCAAAACTTTTATTGTAATAAGCCACGATGCTGTTGGTGTATTGATCGCCACCAAATACTTGGTCCCGGGTATAAATCGTTTCACCACTAAGCACCACACTTACTAACATAAGTACCGCACCAATATCGACCACTGCCACACACTTATTAAATGCATCGCTTGGTAATTGTTGATAATACACTTCCATTGCGCGACTTAGGGCATAGCTTTCGACATCAACCACTTTTGTGGTTAAGCCAGCCGATTCTAATGCACCAACTCGGGCTTCAACACTTTCGGTACGCGCAGCTGAAAGTAACACATTCATTTTAGAAGGATCGGCTTCGTTGGTACTAAGCTTTTCAAAGTCTAAGCTAACTTCATCTAATGGGTAAGGAATAAGGCTGTCAGCTTCGATTTCTATTTGCGACTCAAGCTCTGCGTCAGTGAGCGTGACATCCATAAAAATTACTTTTGTAATGACGGTTTGTCCTGATACTGCCACTGCCGCCGAGCGAATTGACTTAGGTAACTTACGCTTTAATTTAGTAACAATATTACCAATCGCCTCAATATCTTGAATACTGCGCTCAGCCATAGTACCTTTTGGCATTGGCTCAATTGCAAGCGCTTCGAGCCTATAGCCACTGTCCGTTTCATTAAGTAACACCGCTTTTATAGCGTGTGAACCGATATCGATCCCTACCATCATCGATGAAGACTTATTCAATAGTTGACTTAGCATGTTCGCAACTTGGCCTTTGTTTTAAGAATAAACAAGTTATAATTTTTATATGAAAAAATACTATTCATTTTTTAATCAATATATACTAGCAGTCTCCGATTCTAATTGGGAGTCCATTTAGGGAAAATATAAGTGATTTTATTGAAACGAACTTTACAATTTTTTATCATTTGCGTGTTTTTAGGGCTCATTACCTTAGTAAGCCTTTATTATTACGTTAGATCTGATATCCCCAGTGTGCAAGTTTTAAAAGACGTGCAATTACAAACTCCTATGCAAGTCTTTTCTAAAGATGGTTTATTAATCAATCAGTTCGGTGAAAAACGCCGCATTCCGGTGACTATAGAAGAGATCCCACAACCACTCATAAATGCTATTTTAGCCACTGAAGATAACCGTTTTTATGACCACATAGGCATAGATCCTATAGGTATTTTACGTTCAGCGCTCGTATTAATTTCAACTGGTGAGAAAAAGCAAGGCGCAAGCACTATAACAATGCAACTTGCTCGTAACTTCTTTTTAACACGCGAAAAGGCTTATATTCGTAAAGTAAAAGAGATCTTCATTGCATTACACATTGAGAACTTACTTAGCAAGAATGAAATACTCGCTTTATACCTAAATAAAATAGAGTTAGGCAACCGTGCTTTTGGTATCGGGGCCGCCGCACAAGTTTATTATGGTAAGCAACTAAACGAGTTAACTTTAGCGCAAATGGCAATGATTGCAGGCTTACCAAAAGCGCCATCTGCTTTAAATCCGATCAGAAATCCTGTTCGCGCCAAGGCACGCCGTAATGTGGTACTAAGACGTATGCTCGATGAAGGTTATATCTCTCAAGAAGACTACACCCAGAGCTCTCAAGAACCAATTACGGCAAAATTTCATGGTGCCGAAATAGACTTATATGCGCCTTATATATCTGAAATGGTGCGTGCAGAAATGGTCGCTCGTTATGGCTACGAAAAAGCCTATAATACCGGCTTTAAAGTTTACACCAGTGTTGAATCTGACGTACAAGCCGCAGCGCAAACTGCACTCGTTAATAATCTACATGCATACGACATGCGCCATGGCTATCGTGGCCCAGAGCAGCAACTGTGGGACTTTGAAACGCAAACAGCTTTAAGTTATAGCAAAATTTTAGAAAAGTTAAAGCCAATAAAAGAAATTGGTCCATTATTAGCAGCTGCCGTACTTGAAGTCGGTGAGCAAAACGCCACTGTATTATTAAAAAATGGTGAGCAAGCCGACCTTAATTGGGATAACCTAAAGTGGGCACGTAAATACATTACGCGCTACCGCCAAGGTTTCCCACCAAAAACCGCTGCCGACATACTCAATCCAGGAGAGCAAGTTTGGCTACGTAAAAATGACGATGGTAGCTATCTACTCAGCCAGTTACCCGAAGCGTCAAGCGCATTAGTATCGCTGGATCCGAATGATGGTCGCATTAAAGCAATTGTTGGCGGTTATAGCTTTGAACAAAGCCAATATAACCGAGCCGTGCAAGCAAAGCGTCAGGTAGGCTCTAACATTAAGCCATTTATTTACTCTGCGGCACTGAATAATGGCTATACCTTAGCGTCTATTTTAAATGATGCGCCAATTAATCAATGGGACAAGAGCTTAGGGGTTGCATGGCGACCAAAGAACAGTCCTGCGGTATATAACGGCCCAATCCGTATACGTCGTGCTTTAGCACAATCGAAAAACGTTATTTCGGTGCGCTTGCTGCGCGGCGTTGGCTTACAGCGCACAGCTGACCACCTATTAAAGTTTGGCTTTCAAAATAATGATATCAATCGCAGTGAATCGCTAGCTTTAGGTAGTGCGTCAATTACTCCTTTAGAGCTTGCTCGTGGTATGAGTACCTTTGCCAACGGCGGTCACTTGATCACGCCATACTTCATTAATGAAATTCAAGATTCAGCAGGTAATGTGTTATTTAAAGCAGAACCATTATTAGCCTGTGATCCTGTTACTCCTCAGCTAACAATGACTCAATTTGAGTCCACAACTGGATTAAATGCCAGCCAAGCAGCAAATCATTGTGCACCGCGCATCATATCCAAACAAAATGCGTTTTTGATAGCTGATGCGATGAATAGCGCTATTTGGGGAGGCGGTAGTTGGACGCATAAAACCGGTTGGAGTGGCACTGGTTGGCGTGCTCAAGTATTAAAGCGCCGCGATCTTTCCGGTAAAACGGGTACTACTAATGACTCTGTCGATACTTGGTTTAGCGGCTTTAACCGCAATGTTATGACCTCGGTCTGGGTTGGATTTGATAATCCAGGTAACCCGCTTGGTCGCTCGACGTATAATAACAACATGGATAATACCCAGATCTCTGGTGCAGAATCTGGTGCTAAAACAGCTCAACCAGCATGGATTGACTTTATGCGAGTAGCACTCAAAGATAAACCAGAAGCGCCAATCGAGCCACCTGAAGGATTAGTGTCGGTACGAATAGATTTAGCAACAGGGCTCTTGAGTCAAAAGAACGATTACACCAGTCGCTTTGAATACTTTGAAAAAGGCACCTCGCCTACTAAGTATGTGATGCAGCATGTAGAAAACGTGTTTGAAGAAGAAACCAAAACAGAAGAAGAGCTGTTTTAATATTACTATGTCGCGATATAAAATCGCTGCTACATAAAAAAAGCGCCAATCGGCGCTTTTTTCATTTTACAAACTCAGAACTCATTTTAAGTTTTGTATTAACCAATATAAATCAGAATGCACGCCTGCTGCGGTAACTTCCTTACCTGCACCAGGGCCTTGGATCACCAACGCATTATCGCTATACCACTGGCTGTTGATCACAAAAATATTATCGCCAGGAGTCAAGTTAGCTAAGGCATCCCCCTGAGTTGCGTATGCCAGCCCCACTTTAGCGGTTACTTTTCCATCGGTAATTGTCAGCGCGCCAGTATAACGCAGTACTTTGTTTTCTTTGGCAGCTGACTGCGCTTTTTCAGCAATAAAGTCATCAAGTAACTGCTTGTTATCAAGGAAAGACTGCCAATCACCTTGCGCTAGTTGCTCTGGCATCAACGGCGTTAAGCCAATCTCATCAAGCTCCAAGGTGAGTCCTAACTCACGCGCTAAAATAAGCAGCTTACGCTGCATATCACGCCCTGATAAATCTTCGCGTGGATCAGGTTCGGTATAACCTATTTGCTGAGCTTGTAACACTAAATCGGAAAACGCCACACCGCCATCATAACTGCTGCACAACCACGACAAAGTGCCTGAAAACACGCCTTCAATATGGGTAATACTGTCGCCACTGTTTTGTAAATCAGCTAACGCAAAATTAATTGGTAACCCTGCACCAACACTGGCGTTATAACGCCATAATAAGTTACGCTCAGCTAAATTACGGCGTAAATTTTGATACCAGTCATTATTTGCAGTGCCCGCATATTTATTAGCGCTGATCAAATGGCAATCTAAATTTACAAACGCCGGGTAAAGCTTACTAAACGCTTCACTAGCAGTAATATCAATCAGTACTTTGTGTTCGTAATCGAGTTCGCTGATACGTGTCAGTAAATCAGCTTCTTGGTAATCTATTGCTTCGTTTTGCCACTGTGACTGCCATTGCTCAAGCACGATACCACTTGGGCTGAACAACATAGAGCGCGAGCGTAATAAACCAACCAGCTTAACGCTGAAGTGTTGCTGCAAACGATTAAGCTGCTGACTTAGTTGCTCAATAAATACTTCACCAACATTACCAAGGCCAGCAACAATAATAGCAAGCTCTTGGCCTTTGTTGATCAACTTATCATGCAATATAGTCAATACATCACTATCAATTGATTGATCTGTAAGAAGTAATACGTAGTCTGCGTCTTGATGACTAAAGCGCGGCACTAAACTTTGCTCACTAAGTACTTGCGTTGCTTGTTCAAATAATTGCGCTACATCATTTCGTGGCGCCACAACAGCGCAACCATGTAAGTTCGATTCAATAATATTAGCGCGCCCTTGCAAGTGGCTCACCACCTGATGAGTCGCTACTGCCGGCACGAGTAAGTAGGTATCGCCGTTTTTAATAAAATGATGCAAGCTGTGCTGAATAAGCTGACTTAATTCGCCAATTTCACCGCCACGCAGCTGATCAATACGCAGTAAATCAATATTTTCTAAGGTAGTGATAAAACGCTTAGCTTTACTGTAGCCTTCTTTGACAATTTCTGTCGCGCTAGCTTCGCTGTCGTAACTACTGCGAACGACTAACTTGATATCAGTATTTTTTAATGGCGAGAGAGTTTTAGCATGTAACACTGGGTTGCCCAAACGCGCCAGTAAATTTGCTTGGCCACGGCATACTTTTGAGTACTTAATCGCTTTTTTTACTTTACGAGGGTCGGTACTAAACACCCCTTGGGTATCAGTCCAAATTGATACCTGACTAGCATGGCAATAACTGCTTAACAAAGTCGCGCTGTAATCACTGCCATTGCGCCCTAAAGTAACGGTATTTGCTTGGCAATCAGCGGCTATAAAACCAGTAACAACGTTAATGCAATTGGCTGAAATTAACTCGGCACAGGCTTGTTGATTTTTTTGATGTAATAATTGCCCATCATTAAGAGTAAACAATTGACGAGCATCAACATCTTGAGCTGCAACATTTAACTGTTTTAAATAATTAGCCAATAACCGTGCCGACCAAACTTCACCGTGAGCAAGCAGTGCGGCTTCCTGTAAGCTTTGCTGTTGAGTTTGCAGTGCGATTAAGGCTAACTCTTGTTCTAATACATTTAATGCCGTATGTCGCGCTGCTGGACTCAACAACTGCTCGATCAAAGTACGTTGGTGATTATCAAGCTGCAATAAAATATCAGTCACTGCCTGTTGATCACCTTGCTGGTAACTCTGCCATAGCGTAACTAACGTATTAGTGGTTTTACCGGCTGCGGATACCACCACACAATCACCAGCTTCCGTATGGGCTAAAATAATATTTGCTACAGCCTGATAACGCTCCGCAGAACTAAGACTTGAACCACCAAATTTATGAACTACATTTACCATTTTTTATTACCACAAAGCCGTATGTGCAGAAGTCAGTTTAAATGAGCTTGATTGCACTTCATCTTGTTGTTGCGAAACTGATGTTAATGCAGCAGCTGCATGCAGCCCCTGACCAGGCTTCACTTTATTAAATACTCGTTCTAAATCAGCGACTAAATCTTTCACATCTTCAATGCCCACCGAAATACGGATCAGGGTATCACCGACTCCCGCCGCAAGACGAGCAGTCGCCTCCATACCTGCATGAGTCATAGTTGCTGGGTGACAAATTAAACTCTCAACCCCACCTAATGACTCAGCCAAGCTAAACTCTTCAAGGCTGGTTAAAAATACCGCAGCATCGTTAACATCACCCTTGATATCAAAGCTTACCATACCACCAAAACCACGTTGCTGCTGTTTAGCAAGTTCATGCTGTGGATGAGATACTAATCCAGGGTAATATACTTGGCTTACATAAGGCGAGCTTTCTAAATACTGGGCAATAATAAAGGCATTTTCTTGATGCTGGCGTAAACGGACATTTAAGGTACGCAGGCCACGTAACGTTAAGTAGCTATCAAACGGCGCACCAGTAATACCAATATTATTAGCCCACCAAGCAAGCTCGTCACCCAACTCTTGAGTAGCGGCAATCACCGCGCCACCAACAACATCTGAGTGGCCGTTAATATATTTAGTGGTCGAATGCACCACAATATCAACACCAAACTCAATTGGGTTTTGCAAAGCCGGTGATAAAAATGTGTTATCCGCACCAACCAATGCACCGCACTGCTTAGCAATCGAGGTGATCGCTTTAATATCGGTTAAGCGTAGGATAGGGTTACTTGGTGTTTCAATCCAAATCAACTTTGGTTTTATCTCAAGAATTTTTTGATGATTTTCAGATTTAGTTAAATCTAAAACCACTAACTTTAATAAGCCACGCTTTTCAAGTGAAGTAAATAAGCGGTAACTACCGCCATAGCAATCATGTGGGATCACTAAGGTATCGTCACTGTTTAGCAGCTGAGTAGCTAAATGTACCGCAGCCATGCCCGTTGCAGTGATAATACCCTTAGCGCCACCTTCAAGCTTGGCGAGCGTTTCAGCGAGTAAGTCTCGGTTTGGGTTGCCGCTGCGGCCATAATCATATTGGCGCTTTTTATCAAAATCAGCAAATGAGTAGGTGGTCGATAAATGAATAGGAGGCACAACCGCACCGTGATGTTTATCTGCATCAATACCATTGCGTACTGCAATGGTTGCTTTATTCTTTTGACTCATACCGTCACCTACTATTAAATGGATGTTTAGACGTCTAAAAGGTTAGAGGATCAAGTTGAATAAGTCAAAGCATTTATGTGCTTTTAGCCGCAAGATTAGAAGTAAAAACATTTAAGCTGCTAGATGGCTAAAAAACAAGTATTTGACTATCTTTTTTAACACGATAGAATTTCGCCATCTTTGCGCTGCAAAAGGTCGCGCAAACAATTAACAACCTGAGGCAACGATACATCCTATGGCTAAATGGAATGGTGAATATATTCACCCATACGCAGAACACGGGAAAAAATCAGAACAAGTTAAAAAGATCACCGTTTCGATCCCGCTAAATGTATTAAAAGTTTTGACTGATGAGCGTACTCGTCGTCAAATTAATAATCTTCGCCATGCAACAAATAGCGAATTACTTTGTGAAGCATTTTTACACGCATTTACTGGCCAACCACTGCCAAACGATGAAGATTTACGTAAAGATAATCCAGAGAAAGTGCCTGAAGAAGTGAAAAAAATCATGCTTGAGATGGGTCTCGAAGTACCTGTACTCAACGAAGATTAAGTTATCATTTATATACATTCCTGCTTCAGGAATTGGCTACAAAAAAACCTCAGTAACTTACCTTACTGAGGTTTTTATTATTGTGCCATTACAAATTGCAGCTGAGCAGCTACTCCATGTAGTTTTCCGGCATATCAATTTGTGCAACACCAGAATCAATTGCCGCTTGCGCTACTGCTTTGGCAATGCGCGGTAATAAACGCGGATCCATCGGTTTTGGAATAATATACTGCGCACCAAATTCAAGTTTCTCAACACCCGCCGCTTTTAGTACTTCCGCAGGTACTGGTTCTTTAGCAATGCTACGAATAGCGTCAACCGCAGCAATTTTCATTTCGTCATTAATTTTACTAGCACGCACATCTAGCGCACCACGGAAAATAAATGGGAAACACAACACGTTGTTAACTTGGTTTGGATAATCTGAACGACCCGTTGCCATGATTAAATCATCGCGAGCACCATGAGCAAGCACTGGTGAGATTTCTGGATCTGGGTTTGAACAGGCAAACACGACAGGTCGATCAGCCATTAACTTAAGATCGTCAGGAGAAAGTAAATTCGGGCCAGATACACCAACAAATACATCAGCATCAGCAATAACATCTTGCAGTGTGCGCTTATCGGTATTGTTAGCGAATAACTGTTTGTACTCATTTAAATCATCACGACGAGTATGAATAACGCCTTTACGATCTAACATGTAAATATGTTCACGCAATGCGCCACACTTGATCAGTAGCTCCATACACGCAACTGCTGCGGCACCGGCTCCTAAACAAACGATAATCGCATCTTCGATTTCTTTGCCTTGTACTTCAAGTGCGTTGATCATACCTGCGGCCGTTACAATCGCGGTACCGTGTTGATCGTCGTGGAACACTGGAATGCTACAACGCTCGATCAACGCTTTTTCTATTTCAAAACACTCTGGGGCTTTAATGTCTTCTAAGTTAATACCGCCAAACGTATCAGCGATGTTAGCAACTGTATTGATGAAATCTTCGGTGGTATTGTGTTTCACCTCAATATCTATCGAATCTAGACCCGCAAAGCGTTTAAACAATAACGCTTTACCTTCCATAACCGGTTTTGAAGCCAATGGACCTAAGTTACCTAAACCTAAAATGGCAGTGCCGTTAGTAATAACCGCAACCATATTGCCTTTACCTGTGTATTTGTAGGCATTGGCGGGATCAGCAGCTATTTCACGTACCGGTTCTGCAACACCGGGGCTGTATGCGAGTGCAAGATCCTGTACGGTTTCAGCTGGCTTTGTAAGCTCAACGCTTATTTTTCCTGGAACGGGGTGCGAATGGTAATGTAAAGCTTGTTCACGAAAGTCTGACATAACGCGATTTTATCCTGCAAGTAAGTTAAATTGAAAGTGAGAGTAAGCAGTTCTAATATCTTATAGGGAACAATACCTAGATTATAATTAAATTCAAGCAATATCAGGTCTATCCTGTTATATGCTATATCCGTTAATTTTATGCGTTTTGTCAGCAATTTTTGCAAAAAACCTTCAATTTTCGACTATAAAAACGCCACAAAGCATCAAAAAACCCTTCTTAAAATGCTTATTATGTAACGCTTTAAAGCAACAATAATGGCCTATGACTAAAAACCATCAAAGTAAGACGTTAACAACATTTAACCGCAAAAAACCTAACTTTACCGACAAAACCGTTTAATTTATCGTTTTAAAGAGAATGACAATATAGTCAACAAATCACTATTTGTCTGTTATTTGTTCGCTATACTGAATATAAAAGTGGGAAATAGTCACAACATAATGAATGCGTAAACTGGAGCACTAGAGCAAGAAATAAAGACTAAAAGGCGGTGTTTTTAATAAATAGCAGGCATAAAAAAAAGCACCCTAAGGTGCTTTTTCCGACAAAACAACAAGAATTACTTGCTGCTAAGTGAACCGAAACGCTTGTTAAAGCGATCAACACGGCCACCTGTGTCTAAAACTTTTTGCTTACCAGTGTAAAACGGGTGACACGCAGAACATACGTCTAAGTGAATGTCTTTACACAGAGTAGAACGAGTTTCGAATTTATTTCCACATGAACATGATGCTGAAATTACTTCGTACTTAGGGTGAATACCTTCTTTCATAGAAACCTCTAGTTAAGGCCGCATCGCTCTCCAAACCCGAAGTCTGGCACCATACGTCGTTAAAACAAATTATTTAGGACGCGTATTCTAAGCAACAACCCCACTTGCTACAAGCTTTAAATGTCGTTTTTGCTAATAAAATGAACAAAAGTTTTAAAGAAGATATTTGCAGGTAGGTTTTCAGCCATAATTTTAGTACATTAACTCCCTTATTCGTTCTTGTTTGGGTTGTTATGAGTTTTGTTGAAGTTGCTATAAAAGTACCGTTGCATCGCACCTTTGATTATCGCATTCCAGAGCAACTCGATGCTTTATCGGTGATGCCTAAAGTCGGTGCGCGGGTGTGGGTGCCATTTGGTAATCAGCGCAAAGTTGCGGTAGTACTGGCGCTAAAAACCAACACCGATGTGCCAGTTAATAAACTTAAAGCAGTGCTTGAAGTGATTGATGATGAAGCCGTTTTATCAGAGCGACATATCGAATTATTGCGTTTTACTGCACGCTATTATTGCTACCCACTAGGTGAAACAATTCATATCGCCCTGCCTGGCGCGCTGCGTCAAGGACTGTGCCCAGATAAAAGCAGTATTAGTATGGTGGCACTAACTGAAAAAGGCGCTAAATTACCATCTTTAAAAGCAAAGAGCCAACTAAGCTTACTCAAACAACTGGCAGATTCAGGTAAATCATCACTTACAGAATTAAAAGCGCTGGGGTTTAGTAAAAAAACCATCGACAGCTTACTTAACAAAGAGCTGATCAGCCAAACGATTGAACACGACAACCAATGGCAACAACAACTTCCCACCGTAGGCACTAAGCCGACTCTAAATAAAGAGCAAGCAGTAGCCTGTACCACCATTAATCAAGCGGTCGGTTTCAATAGCTTTTTACTAGAAGGTGTCACTGGCAGTGGTAAAACCGAGGTTTACTTACAATGCCTTGAAGAAGTTTTAAAACGCGGTGAACAAGCACTCGTACTCGTGCCTGAAATTGGCCTTACGCCACAAACGGTTAATCGATTTCGTCGTCGCTTTCCTGATACGCCGATTATGCTGTGGCATTCAGCACTGAGCGATAACGAACGCTTACAAACTTGGCGCTTTTGTGAAAAAGCCAGTTGCGCAATTGTGATTGGTACACGTTCGAGTATCTTTTTACCATTTTTAAAGCTTGGTATGCTCATTGTTGATGAAGAACATGACGGTTCATTTAAACAACAAGATACCTTACGTTACCATGCCCGTGATTTAGCCGCATACCGCGCTTTTCAACATAAAATACCGCTGATCTTAGGCTCAGCAACCCCGGCGCTCGAAACCTTGCATAAGGCAATTCATAATAAATACCAACTGCTGAGCCTAACGCAACGTGCGCAAACCAGTACCGACAATAAATTTCAGCTGATTGATATGAAAGGCCAGCCGGATCAAGCTGGTATAGCCCATGCCAGTCTTGCCACTATGCGTCAGCATTTAAAACGAGGCAAACAAGTGATGGTATTTTTAAACCGTCGCGGTTTTTCGCCTACCCTGATTTGCCATGAATGTGGTTGGTTAAGTGAGTGCACACGTTGCAGCACAAGCGCGACTTTTCACAAGGCCATCGGCCAGATGATTTGCCATCACTGCGGGGAGCAAGAACGCGTGCCGCATCAGTGTCCAGACTGTGGTAGTACACAAATATTTCCTAACGGCAAAGGCACCGAACAAATAGAAGAGTTTTTAACAACCGAGTTTCCTGATACCCCGATTAGCCGGATTGACCGCGACTCAACGCGTCGTAAAGGCAGTTTAGAAAAAGCCCTAGACGATATAAACCAAGGCGGTGCACGGATTTTAGTTGGCACCCAAATGCTTGCCAAAGGTCATCACTTTGCTGATGTGAGCTTAGTATTGATCCTTGATGTCGACGGCGGCTTGTACTCGTGCGACTTTCGCGCCACAGAGCATTTAGCACAATTGGTTACTCAAGTGGCTGGCCGTGCTGGGCGCAGTGGCGAACCGGGTCATGTATTATTGCAAACTCACTTTCCCGAACATCCTTTATTACAAGATTTAGTCAATAATGGTTATCAAGATTTCGCCCGTTTTGCACTGCAAGAGCGCGATGACGCACAGCTACCACCAATAACTAATATGGCGATTGTCCGCGCCGAAGGTCACAATATAAAACAAGTGGTCGATTTTTTAACAGATTTAGTTCCAGTCCAGGGTCTAACTGGTATACAATTGCTAGGTCCGATCCCTGCACCGCTCGAGCGAATTGCAGGGAAATATCGCTTTCAATTGCATATTCAAGCGCTCGAACGCCCTCTATTACACCAATATCTCGCGCAAATGGTAGACTACTTAAGTACCAGTAAATTAGCGCAAAAGGTGCGATGGAGCTTAGATGTAGATCCAATAGATATGATTTAAGGTTAGAAGCCCAATACCACCATGGCACAACACGATTTTATTAATAAAAAACCGGGCAACCGTAATAGCAAAAAAACAGCGCCACCGAAAAAACCATTCCCCGTATTATTAGTACTGGTTACCGTACTACTAGTTGGCGGTTTTAGTTTTGGTTTATGGTATGTCAAAACCAATGCAGATCCAAAGCTGGTTGAACAGCAAGCAAACCCAACACCTGCAAAAGTGCAACAAGAGTTGCCTAAACCACGCCCTCCTGAATTCATAAAAGAAATCAAAGAGCATGAAATTCAAGTTGAAGTAAGAGAGCTTGAACAAAAAGGCCCTTATGTAATGCAATGCGGCTCGTTCAGAACCCATGGCCAAGCAGAAACCTTAAAAGCTAAAATCGCATTTGCCGGATTAATCGCCGAAATTCGTGAAACAACCGGCACTAACGGTGTCTGGTATAAAGTACGTTTAGGTCCTTATAAAACCAAACGTTTAGCCGAAAGTGATAAAAACAAACTAAAGCGTAGCAAAATAACTGGTTGCGGAATTTGGAATTGGACTTGATTTTAGCCCATTAACCCATATTAACTCATCATCAATCGCTTTTAACGAGTCGCCCCTGCGACTCGATGATGAGGAATAACATGACCACTATTGTAAGTGTACGTCGCGGCGATAAAGTCGTCATTGGTGGCGATGGCCAAGTTTCACTTGGTAACACCGTAATGAAGGGCAACGCCCGCAAAGTTCGACGCCTTTATAATGGCAAAGTGATCGCTGGTTTTGCTGGCGGCACTGCTGATGCCTTCACCCTGTTCGAACGTTTTGAAAGCAAGCTTGAAATGCACCAAGGCAATCTAACCAAAGCCGCTGTTGAAATGGCTAAAGATTGGCGTAGCGATCGCGCCTTGCGCAAACTCGAAGCATTGCTTGCTGTTGCCGACTCCACAGCTTCACTGATAATTACTGGTAACGGTGATGTTGTGCAGCCTGAAAATGATTTAATTGCCATTGGTAGTGGTGGTAACTTTGCCCAATCAGCTGCAACAGCCCTACTTGAAAACACCGATTTAAGCGCCCGCGAAATTGTTGAAAAAAGCCTGACAATTGCCGGCAACATTTGTGTATTCACAAATAACTTTCAAACCATCGAAGAATTGTAATAGGAACTGCTATGTCTGATATGACTCCCAGAGAAATCGTTCATGAACTTGACCTGCATATAATTGGTCAAGCAAAAGCAAAAAAAGCAGTGGCTATTGCCCTTCGTAATCGCTGGCGCCGCATGCAATTAGATGAAGATCTTCGCACAGAAGTAACGCCGAAGAATATCCTGATGATCGGTCCAACCGGTGTTGGTAAAACTGAAATTGCCCGTCGTTTAGCAAAACTTGCCAACGCGCCTTTCATTAAAGTCGAAGCGACTAAGTTCACTGAAGTGGGCTATGTTGGTAAAGAAGTTGAAACCATCATTCGCGACTTGGTTGATGTATCAATCAAAATGACCCGTGAACAACAAACTAAAAAATTCAAACATCGCGCAGAAGAAGCTGCCGAAGAACGCATTTTAGACGCACTACTGACCCCAGCTAAAGATTCGTCTGGTGAAAGCCAACGCGACGAAGGCTCTTCAACGCGTCAGATCTTCCGTAAAAAATTACGCGAAGGTCAATTAGACGATAAAGAAATTGATATTGATTTAGCCCAAGCACAACCAAATGTTGAGATCATGGCACCACCTGGTATGGAAGAAATGACCAACCAGCTGCAAGGCATGTTCCAAAATATGGCGGGTGACAAGCGCACTAAACGCAAACTTAAAATTAAAGAAGCGTTTAAATTATTGGTTGAAGAAGAAGCCTCTAAATTAGTAAACCCTGAAGAGCTAAAAGAGCAAGCAATCTTCGCAGCCGAACAAAACGGTATTGTGTTTATCGACGAGATAGACAAAATCTGTAAACGCGGAGAATCATCAGGTCCAGACGTAAGCCGTGAAGGCGTACAGCGTGACTTACTGCCACTGATTGAAGGCTCAACCGTGAGCACTAAGCATGGCATGGTGAAAACTGACCATATGCTGTTTATTGCCTCTGGCGCATTCCAAATGGCAAAACCATCTGACATGATCCCAGAACTACAAGGTCGCTTACCTATTCGTGTAGAGCTTGAAGCATTAACCGCTGACGACTTTAAACGTATTTTAACCGAACCACATGCCTCACTGACCGAGCAACAACATGCACTACTTAAAACAGAGCAAGTAAGTGTAGAGTTTAGCGATGACGCCATCGAACGCATTGCCAAAGCGGCATGGCAAGTTAATGAAAAAACCGAGAACATTGGTGCACGTCGCCTACATACGGTAATGGAAAAACTGATGGAAGAAATTTCCTATGATGCATCAGAGCAAGCTGGCACCAGTTTAGTCATTGATGCCGCCTATGTTGAGAAGCATTTAGGTGCACTGGTTGAAGATGAAGACCTAAGTCGCTTTATTCTTTAATTTTAAAACTAGAACTTAGGGCCCAGGCTCTAAGTTCTAGGCTCAATACACAGGCATAACAATGAAACAAGTTATCAAGGTACATCATCATACCGTTAGCAAAACCCTTGATGTCTATTTTGACGATGACACCCAATGTACTTTTAGTAGTGAGTTTTTACGTGTTCATTCACCGTCTGCCGAAGTACAAGGCCATGGTAACGAACCAATGAAATTGGTACTCGGTAAATCGCAGGTTAGCATCAAAAGCATCGAGCCAGTCGGCCACTACGCACTGCGTTTAGACTTTGACGATGGCCACAACAGCGGTTTATTTAGCTGGGCATATTTCAGCCATCTACAAGCCCAACATGACGATTTATGGCAAACCTACCAACAACGCCTCGCAGAACATCAAGCCAATAAAGACAGTGTACCGATCAAGTTTGTACCTTAGGTTAGCTGCGAGCTTTAAGCTGTAAGCTGTAAGTTGCTCGGCGTTAAAGTTGGTTATGTGGTTGTGGTTGAGTGCAGTGAAGCGTAACGAGAAGTAACTAGGTTTTAGGTTTTAATAAGCCCTAAAATGCTCTGAACAGATGAGATTCAATCAAATCTGACAGTCGCATGTGTGCCAATTCAATTAACATACGTTCACTTAGATTTAAATAGCTCCGCGCTTTTAGGTAAGTCATTCTCTGAGCACTTATGTACTTCTTGGTAGATCACTTCTGTCTGGAACTCTGGGGCATACATCCCTGTTTGACTTATATGACTTTCATAAAGTTTATTCTTATAAATATTGTACAGTGGTAGAATTGAATATGTATCACTAATTGAATATGCTTGATACATTTTCAATTCTTGGACCATTTCGCCTTCACTATTTACCACAAAGCCTGAAATAGACTTATGAAAAACATTGCCATCCATTTTGAAATGGCACCATTCTTCAGTTTCCTTTTCTAAATTTACGATCAAATATTTTGAATGACCAATTTTCCAGAACATTATAAAACCTAACGAGCCTGTTGATTAACTCGTTTTTAATTTATTTTTATTGATGTATTAACCATAGCGGAGTTGCTATTTTGATTCAATCACTTAGTAATATTCGTGTTAGATTATCGATTATTTAAGCATGCCAATACTAAACGCTAAGTTTCCCTCATTTACTTCTCATTCCCTTCTCTTTGTGCAAAAAATTTAGTGAATTATTTACAAAGCGGTTAAGAGGCGCTGCGCTTAAGAGGAAAATAAGCAAATGCTGCGCCAATAACATGAAGGCTATTACGTTGCGCTTATATGTGTCTGCCTTAAGCTACTGCCTTAACAGCCACATCGTCAGACGAAGTAAACAAATTTATTTATTGATTTAGAATTGACGGTCAAAAAGAACACTAGTGCCTATTGACAGAGTTAAGGCTCATATGTGTTATATTTCTTTTGTTATTGACTTTGAAATCTACTAGCTAACTTTGAATATATACTCACAAATTTTTGCTGTAGAGTTTTAGATGGTACTTCATCATGGCTTTCTGGAAGAGCTTTAAAATGATTTCCTTCACCTAGCCACTCTCTATTTAAACCTGTTTTTTCATTAAATTCTTTTTGTTCTGATTTGTTAGCATAATCAATGACCCATTGTTGCCCGCCATTATCGTAATAGGTAAACTGTCGCGAAAAACCTAATTCTTTATTTAAAGATGAAAAACGTTCTACAAAATGATCTGGTATTATGCCCGTTTTCTCCAATTTCCATCGCTTAGGTATACCGTTAACTTTAAAATCAATCCATTCCCAATCATCTGAATCTGTATCTATTGTTATATCTGAAAAAATCATATCACCATGGGTAATAACTCCCATTCTTTCCATAAACCATTTATATTCAGATCTAGAATCAAAGAACTCTAAATCGTACCAAATACAATCATCTGTATAATTGCGTCCTTTTACAGCAGAATCTCTCCATCCATAGAAATAATATAAAATTGAAAAAGGGTTCTCTTCAATATGTTTTTCCGTTTCTTCTTCCCATGTCATTTCATATACATCACGAAGAATTAGCTCTTTAGTTACACCTTCTGCGAATTCGTAGCCTAAATCTTTAAATACTTTGATTTGTTTTTCAAGATCCATATATAACCCCTTTGATAGCATAGATGAAAGCAAAATTCTCATGAAATATAATGCCACAAGCAGCGGAAAACACACGAACGTTTTAGCGCAGCCAGTGAGTGATTTTCCGATGACTTGGTTTGTTAGAAGCATATTTCCAAAATGTCATTCTACGGCCTCAATCAATCGTCCAGTCATTGAGATACCAACAAGACTAATTGGTGAGTCAGCAGCGAAAACGTAAAACCAAACTATTTGCATTTCCTGGTCTATTGAACAAACTTGGCTCTTTAGGTGAACAAATGCAAAAATCACTTCTTCAACACTGTATTTATCACGAAGAAATGACATAACTTTTTCTGTTGCACTACCAATTGATATTGGTGGTTCGCCATCACCTAAGCCCCAATTAGGACGGTTTAACAAATCATCTGGTGTAATAAATAGCTTTTTACCATTCCTCTCAAAAGTAGAGGACTCAAAGCAGCTGGGAAAGTAAGCATCAGCACTTACATTGATAGAAACTAAAAATAAAAGTAAATAAAGTGCTCTCATATCCATCCGTGCTTATAACACACCAAAACGGTTTATATTATATACTCTTATAATTCCACCAATAATTACCTTTGTAAACAAGTAATTAAAATAGCTAAAATTCAAAGCTTGTTATTTTGCATCAAAACGGCGGTTAATAATGTTATCAGACAAAATTAGGATCCTACTCATCAAAACAGGACTAAGTTTAACTTTTACCAGCGACCGCTTTTGCTCATAAATGCCAGTTAGGTGAAGTCCAAGTCTATTTATCGAAACTGTAAGATAAGATATGAGCCACTACAAATAATCATAACTTTTCTATTATTTAAAGCACTGCACTTTAGAGTAAAAAGATTGATATCGCCCTTGCCTATTTACTTTAAGTTAGCTATCACTTGCTCTCTGGTAGCCTAACTTTTTTATATGTTTTATTACACTTTGGACAAAAGATGTCTAAATCAAACTTATAATTCACACATTGAAAAAAGAATCCATAAACCTTACTGCCAATTTTTATGAATGTGAGGATAAATGCTGTTGCAACCATTAAGTTAAACTCATACATTCCAGCCTTATCAAGAGCCCAGTCAATAACAAACTCAACGATTAAAAGTGCAACCACTTTTTCGTGTTTTTTAATTGCGGCAAAAATTAGAACGGCAAAAGCAATAAAGCGAGCAAAACTTTGCGACTCCTCAGCTAAGAAAGCCACAATCCCAATGGGTATAGATAAACAAAGGCTGAGAAAGATAAACCCAACCATGTCTATTTTTGACATCCAAAAATGTATTTTGAAATCTTTTTTAGCCGCACACTGATTACACTTTAGCAAAGAGGCTCCAATTAACTGGTTTATCGTCGAGAAATAAAACTGAGAGTAACCTTTAACCTAAAAATAAAAAAGTGTGAAAACAAAAAAGCCATAACTTTCAAACAACTCAGGGCTGCTTAAAACTTATGGCTTAGCGCTTAAAGCTCAGCTAACTCCTAGCGCCTAAACCCTAGAACCTAGCTGCTGTTTTTAAACCTTAAACTTATCTATTGCTTTATAAAGTACTCTTGCTTGCTCTGATACTTCTTCGCTAGTTTGTGCGTTTGTTGCTGAATGGGCTGAGGCATCTTCGGCGATATCACGAATACGCACGACGTTTTTATTCACCTCAGAAGCAACTTGGCTTTGCTCGTCAATTGCGGTGGCAATATGCGTGCTCATTTCCATAATAGTTTGCACATCTTCGGTAATAGAGTTCAGTAGTTCACCCGCTTTTGTTGCTTGTGCTGCGCTTTCGCCGCCTTGTGTTCGGCATCGTTGCATTATGCTTACGACTTCTTGAGTACGCCCTTGTAAAATCGAGATAATACTCTCAATCTCTTTGGTTGACTCTTGAGTACGCTGTGCAAGTGAACGCACTTCATCAGCGACAACAGCAAAGCCTCGGCCTTGCTCTCCGGCGCGCGCCGCTTCGATTGCGGCATTGAGTGCTAGTAAATTGGTTTGTTCAGCAATACCACGAATAACATCCAATACTGAACCAATGGTTTCACCGTCTTTTTCAAGCTGTGATACCACAGTAGACGCATCACCCAGTGAATCAGATAATTGATTGATCTGCTTAACCGTTGCTTCAACTTCTTTGCGCCCCTGTTGAGCACTTTGATTGGTTGATTCTGCCTTTTTAGCTGCCGCTTCAGTATTATGCGAAATATCTTGAATAGTCGCCTGCATTTCAGTGGCGGCGGTTGCAACCATATCCGCTTCGTGCAATTGCTCTTGCATACCTGAACTGGTTGCGGCGGTGGTCTCAGACAAATGATCGGTCGCTATATTTAGTGTAGTTAAAGCAGTATTCACTTCGTAGATCAGTTTTTTGAAGTCATTTATAAGACTATTAAAATCAATCGTCATAGTGGTTACTTCATCTTTACCACTGTGTTCTATAACAAGCCTTAAATTATTGTTGCGACGAATTTCATTGATGGTGTGGTAAACCCGCTCAATTGGAACGATAATCGAGCGACTTGTCAAGTACACCAAGATCATCACCAGTAAGCTGGCAACAATAAAAATTACGATAGCGAGCATTTGCGTTTGTGCAGCTGTAGATTCAACTTGTTGCTTAGTTGCAGTTGTAATTAAAGTAACCAAATCATCACTTTGCTTAACGCTCTCTCTCATTTCCCCAAGCGCACCTGAGTTCAAATCCAGACCGAGTGCAACTTGACTATCAACTAGCGATTTAAACTTACTTTTATAAATTGCAAGTAAACGTAACAGCTCAGATTGGTCACTTGAAGCCACGTTTTCCTTGCTAATTTGGCGCTCTAGCTGCGAGACACCATCTTCAAAACGTGTTAAATATTTAAGATCAAGACGCAGCATAAAATCTTTTTCAGAACGTCTAAGCTGCAACATCAAAGTGAGTAAATGATAGTTATCTTGTTTGTCTAACAACGTTTCCATTTGATGCACAGCATCTCGCAGTTCGCCATACAGCGCATCTTTGGGGTGCAAACCAATTGTCTTCTGTAATGATACAACCTTTTGAAAGTCGTCATTATATCGCTTGGCAAGTACTGCAAATTGCTCAACTTGCGCAGTGGCAATATCAAGTTCTCTTGATAGTTCAACCAATCTTTTAATTTTAACCTGCAACAGCTCATATTCTTTATCGAATAACTCTAAGCTACTTTCTTGCTTATAAGACAAAAAATCTTTTTCGTACTTACGCATTGACAGTTCATGTATATCGAGCTTTTCAGCATACTGAATCGTTTCATTTAGTTTCAGCATAATACGTGCCTCATAAATAATGGCGCACAACATAACGACCATAGCGAGACCAACAACTAATGCATTGACTTGTAAACGACGTTTAATAGTCAAATTTTGGAGTAAACTCATTAACAACAGCCTTTAAAATAAATCACTGCAAGTTAGTATAGTTAAATAACACACAATTGGCTTACATTATTGCTCTTAATTACTATGATGTTTAAAAAAACCGTTGATTTTGAGTTTAGCTTATCGAAGCCCATAAATTTTGATGCAATTCCTGCGTATTATGCCACTGTTTGGCAGCTAACCACTCAACCAGCGGTTGTGGATCACTTGGAAAATTAATTTGTTTTTTTGAAGTGCTATTGATCCAATCGTCCAGCGCATTGGGGTTTAAATAGTTCATTACGTGCGCGGCTTTCATTGCTAATAATGTTTGCGCATTGGCATCTTGTTCGAATTGCCCTAATAATGGCTTTAATAGCAGTTTTTTCCCTAGTTTTAGCGCTTCGCTAGAGAGCTCAAAACCAGCATTAGCGATCACACCACTGGCATTAGCTAAATCATTTAAAAAGCCACTACGCGAAGGTGCTCGTAAATGAATATTCGCTGTTGAGCTATCCTGTGCCTGCGGGTGGTAACAATAAAACTCTTTGTCAGGAAACTCTTGCAAATAATCAATCACACTTTGCAGTTCTTCAAAAGGTAGATATACCAATATTTTATTATCTATATTGACCGGGTTATCATGCTGATGATGAGCAATAAAAGGGGGAATGATATTGTGCGCAAATGGTTGCCAATGCACGCCCAAATGGACATCGGCAGGTGCATAGTATTTTATGAATGAACGACGCAGCAAGTTGCTGCCAAACATTGGCACCTTGGGTGATAAAAATGCTGCTTGATGACTCATGCCAATCACCTTTACTCCTTGGCGTTTTGCAGCCCATGCGGTGATCGGTTCAAAGTCATTAAATACAAAATCATAACCCGAAACATCTAACTGTTTAATGTCTTGGCGCAATTTACATATACGGCTATTTTTCACTGTTTGATAACTATTTATTTGACCATTTTGAGTGGTAAATGATAACCCTCGAAAGGTGCGGTAATTGCCAAACTCGTCCATATCGAAGTAACTCTGCTGGGCTCGCCCTGAAAACACATAATCCACTGCAACACCCATTTTTTTGAACGCACTCGCCATTATTCGCGCTCGGGTGATATGACCGTTCCCAGTTCCTTGAATGCCATAAAGTATTTTCATAAGATAGCCACGATCAAGATTGCCAATAAACCACAACTCCCCCCCATCAATGCACCAAGCACTACATCAACAGGAAAATGTACCCCTAGTAACACGCGCGATGCTGCGACCCCAGTTGCCCACAAAAAACATAACTCTGCGAATTGCGGGAAATACTGCGCTAAGATAACGGCCACTAAAAATGCGCCAGCACTGTGCCCTGACGGTAAACTAAATTTATCACTAGGGATAATATAAGCGCCTTTTACTAAACAATCACATGGCCGAATTCTGGCAAAACTATTTTTAGCCACGTAATAAATGGGTCGCTCAATTAAAAAGCCCAGCAATAGAGTCATCGCCATAAGCCGTAATTCCGCTTCATTACTAAGCCAGCCAAAACCAACAGCGATTAATACATACAGCCCTCCATTGCCTGTTTTTGAAAAACCTAAAGCTGAATTTTTTAACCATTTTGGGGCATTGCCATTAAATAGCATCAAAAACAAACTTTGATCCAGCTGGGCAACTTTTTTTAGCATATTATTCTCACTCATTACTTGCTCCTTTAATTGTACAAACTATGTACACAATTTCAGCTTAGGCGGTGAAAATAACAATTGAGTGACGCTTTTAAGACACTAATATTGCTTTTCCTGTTTTAGCGCAATAATTGTTTAAAAAGAGCGCAATTAACTGTTATTAAGTCGTTGTTATTGCATTTAAGAAAGGTATACTGAACATCAGCTCACATATCTTTAGAAAGGATAGAAAAATGGATTACAGCACTTCAGATTTATGCGATCACTTTGCCGATGTGGTCGATGTGCTCGAACCTATGTTTATTAACTTTGGTGGCCGTCACAATTTTAGTGGTCGTATTAAAACCGTCAAATGTTTTGAAAATAATGAACTGATCCGCGACATACTCTCTCAGGATGGCGAAGAATGTGTATTATTAATTGATGGTGGTGGTTCAACTCGTCGCGCATTAATCGATATCGAGCTTGCTGAACTCGCTGTTGAAAATAACTGGCAAGGCATTGTGGTATACGGTGCCGTACGTCATGTTGATGAACTTGAAGAGCTTGATTTAGGTATTCAAGCAATTGCTTCGATCCCTGTTGCAGCAGACAGCACGGGGGCTGGTGAAGACGGCATTGGCGTTAACTTCGCTGGTGTATCTTTCTTTGATGACGACTTTATCTATGCAGATAGCACCGGTATTGTATTATCTGGTGAAGAACTTGAACTGGAAATCATAGAAGAATAACGAGTGTCAAACCACCTACATATCTATGATGAAGCGACTGTAAAACCTTGGTGTAGCAGTCGCACTAATGAAAAAAAGGCATGGCAATCAATAGCCCTACTTGATACTGGTGTTGATCCTTTACAAGCCATGCTCGATGCCGCGCAATTTGGTATTAAGTATGTATTACTGGGTATTTGCGAAGATATAGGACCACGCGCCAATTTAGGCAACGGTGGTGCCGAAGATGGTTGGCAAGCATTTCTTAAACGCTTTTTAAATCAACCTGATAACCAATTTTTAGCGAACGAAAAAGTTTTGTTATTAGGCGAAGTCGCGATCAGTGATTTAACTCTAGCGGCGCGCGATTTATCTAACCAAAACCCTCAGCAACTAACGCAATTACGTAAGTTATGCGCCCAGCTTGATCAACGTGTTGAGCAAGTGCTAAGCTTAATTTTTGCTGCGGGATTAGAGCCAATCATTATTGGCGGTGGCCATAATAACTGCCTTGGTATTATTCGCGCATTAAGCAAATATAAACAGTGCCCAATAAACGCGATCAACTTTGACCCTCATGCCGATTTTCGTGATTGTGAAGGCCGCCATAGTGGTAATGGCTTTCGCTATGCCTATAACGAGCAACACTTAAATAATTATCATGTTATTGGTATGCACGAGCTGAAAAACAATCAAGCAATTATTGATGCTTTAGCTGCTGCCCAATTTAGTTATGATAGCTACCAAGCGCTGCAAGTAAGGCGCGAAAAAACCTTAACTGAAGCATGCCAGCAGGCGCTATATAATCTAGTTGATGCACCACTTGGGGTTGAAGTCGATCTTGATAGCATTTCATTAATGCCCGTCAGTGCGTATACCAATTGTGGTTTTAGTGTAAGCGATGCCGAACACTTTGTGCATTTAGCTGCCAGTCAAGTAAACAGCCAATACTTGCATTTATGTGAAGCAGCCCCCAACCAACACCCTAGTGGTGTACAGGCCGGAGTGAGCGATGCGGGACAAATAATCACCGCACTTGTGAATGCTTATTTACAAGCCAAAGTAAACTAAAAACGATTACGGATGCTCTATTTGCCATTGTTTTAACCAAGAGATCATGCCAACGCTGCTCAGTGGATGACTATAATAATACCCCTGCGCGGCATAGGCGTTTAAACTTTTCACAAAATTTAGCTGTTCAAGTGTTTCTACCCCTTCGCAAATTACCTTCGTATTTTGTTGATTATGCATATCTACCATACCGCTGATCAAACTACGAATATGGCTTTGCTGGCTGAAATCAGCTGTTAATGAGGGCGCAATCTTTACATATGCAACGGCTAAATTTGGTAACTTAGCAAGCCAAATAGGGCTGTCACCAAGGCCATCCACACAGACTTTAATACCGATGCTATTTATTCGTGCGACCATCGCTTTACCTTGTTCATCTAAATTCATAAATAGGCTAAGTGGACACTCGACAATTAAATCGCCTGCTTGCAGTTGATGCTCGATAAAAATACGATCAAGAAATTCGATAAATTCTTCATTTAGCATTTCAGAGCCAAATAGATTTATACTCAAAGGCATCGTTATGCCTTCCATGCGTAGCGCCATTGCAAGCTCTGCGGCACGTTCAATAACAAATGTGGCTAATGGATAAGCAAGCCCTGCAACACGTATATCATCAATAAATCGATTAGCCGATAAAATCCCTTGTCTAGGATGTTGCCAACGTAGTAACAATTCTAAAAATTCAATTTTTTCATCGTGATTGCAAATGATGGGTTGGAAGTACAGTTCAAGTTCGCTAGAAAAATCGATATTTGCTAATTCTTGCAAACGCGCTTGCTGTTCTAGTTGCTCTATTCTCATTTGTTGATGGTACACCACCACTTGTTGTTTTGGGTGACTATCTAAAGCGAGGTAAGCAAACGAAATTAAATTATCAAAGCTATTTTCTTGTTCATCGCAATCAACAAAACTCGCCCGAGCATTAACTTTAATAGTGCAATTAGCCACATTAAACGGCTTCAAGGTGGCCCCTAGTATTTGATTGATTAATTGCTCATGTAAATGTTTTTGTTGTGCTAAATTACATATAAACGCAAAATTAAGGCCACCAAGATGTGCTAATTTTTGCTCCCCTCCTAAATTAACCACCTCTTCAATAAGCAGTAACTGCTTAATACGATTTGCAGACTGCGCTAATAGTAAATCCCCAAAATTTCGGCCTATATGCTGATTGATCAGTGAAAACCCCTCTAACCGGATGACCACCAGCGCAGCTCGTTGTTGATTGTTTTTACGCCAATAGTAATATCCTTGGCGTAGCTGCTTAATATCGGGAAGATTTAATAGCGGCGCAGGCTCCATAAAGTGGTTTATGTGTGCGGCATCATCCACATCAGCAACTAGTTCTTCATCATCAAAATAGCCAGACATCGCCAATACAATGCTCGCCAGCACAATTAAATAAAGTGGTAACTCAAGTAATAAATGAGCTGCTAAGCACACCGTAAATACAAGTGCTGAGCAGCAGCTCAAGGTGAGCATAGTCCACTTATTTTGCGAAAATGCCAGCCATAAATGCACACCAATACTTAGTGCGAATAGGAACTCCAAAAAGTTAAAGTCGCCACTTAATATTGCCAACGCAAGTACCCCATTGATGAGGTAACTAAAGCCTAGTAATGGCTTGTTAACCATGCACAAGGCACTGATCATCGCCATTAAAATAGCGCCTGCTAAAAAAGTAGGCGTTAGTATGTGGTTTAAAAAAGCGCTCCCTGCAGAATATTCAAGTCCCGTATTTGTTAATAGCGCAATTAAAATCATTTTTCGAGTACAACATTACAACAGACTAATTCAGTCTACCCAAAATCCACAGATTTAACAGTTTATTTACGCCAAATTGATAACTTAATTGTGCTGGGTGGGATATTTTCCAGTGAGCTATATCGGCACGCATGCCGACTTTTAACACTCCGCGATCAGTTAAACCCAATGCTTTTGCGGCATTACGCGTAACTCCAGCGAGAGTTTCTTCAGGCGTTAAGCGAAATAAAGTGCACCCCATATTCATCATTAATTGCAAAGAACACAAGGGTGATGTACCTGGATTAAAGTCTGTCGAAATCGCTATTGGTACTTGATATTGTTTTAATAGCTCAATTGGCGGCTGTTTGGTTTCGCGTAAAAAATAAAATGCCCCGGGTAATAATACCGCCACAGTGCCTGCTGTAGCCATGGCCTTTACTCCAGCTTCATCTAAATGTTCAATATGATCAGCAGATAACCCATTAAATTCAGCGACTAATTGCGCTCCTTGCTGATTTGAAAGCTGTTCAGCATGACATTTTACTGGCAAATTATGTTTTTTTGCGGCATTAAAAACCCGCCGAGTTTGCTCATTACTAAAACCAACATTTTCGCAAAACACATCTACTGCATCAGCTAAATTGCCCGCCACGACCTGCTCCAACATATCATTGCACACTAAATCGATATACTCATCACTACGGCCTTTGTATTCAGATGGTAGTGCATGCGCGCCCAAAAAAGTGGTTTTCACATCAACAGGGTGATTTTCACCAAGTAATCGTGCTACTTCAAGGATCTTAACTTCATTTTTGCAATCTAAGCCATAACCCGATTTAATTTCAACCGTCGTCACACCTTCGCTATAAAGCGCATTTAAACGATCTTTCGCTAATACAAATAATGCTTCCTGATCAGCCGCACGGGTCGCGCTTACTGTGCTTGCGATACCGCCGCCCTGCGCTGCTATTTGCTCATAACTAACCCCCTGCAAACGCTGTTCAAACTCTTCAGCTCTTGAGCCAGCAAACACTAAATGGGTATGACAATCAATTAAACCTGGCGTTAGCCACTGCCCTTTAACTGACAGCATCGGCGTTGCTAATACATCGAATTTAGGTAAATCGGCTTGTTTACCCAACCACACAATGACACCTTTGCGGATTGCCAGCGCTGCATTTTCGATGGCGCCATAAGGTGCTGCAATACTGCAATCCATAGTTGCGATATTGGCATCGGTGATCAATAAATCCCAGTCATTAGCCGGATCATTTGCAGTGATTGTTGTCATATTAACTCCGAAAATTATTTTTTATCAGTCTAACAAGCCATCTTGTATATACAAGGTAAATATGCCATCTTATAGCTAATAGCAAATTTAAAAGACCATAATAATTTAATGACGACACCTAAGTTCGCACAAATAAAGCAATTTATTGTTGATAATATCCGCAGCGGCGCGTGGCTTGAAAACCAACGTGTGGCTTCTGAAAATGAATTGGCCGAACAATTTAGTGTTAGTCGAATGACTGCGCGTCGAGCGTTAAGCGAATTAACCGAAGCCGGTATTCTTACTCGTAGCCAAGGTTTAGGCACGTTTGTTGCCAGTTTTAAATCACAATCATCATTGCTTGAAATTAAAAATATAGCAGATGAAGTCAAAGCCCGTAACGGCAATTACAGCTGTACAGTATTAGTGCTTGAATCTATCAGCGCCGTTGCGCCAATTGCGATTGCACTGGGTGTTGAAGTCGATAGCGTGGTGTATCGCAGTGTATTAGTGCATAACGAAAACGAACAGCCACTGCAAGTTGAGGAGCGCTTTGTTAACCCGGCACTCGCAACAAGCTACCTACAACAAGATTTTACTGCGTTAACTCCGCACGAATATCTATCGAGCGTCGCACCATTAACTGAAGCGCGCCATACGGTAGAAGCAATAATGCCTAACAGCGAAATGTGCCAATGGCTGAATTTATACCATGAAGAGCCATGCTTACAGGTGATTAGGCGTACTTGGTCATCATCTGGGATTGTTAGTTTTGCCCGTTTAGTATCACCGGGTAGTAAGTATCGCTTAGGCGGACATTTAACTTTTAAAAAGTAATATGTAAAAAATAACATTAGAAAGAATATAAAAATCAAAATGATGCGCTTAACAGCGTATTTTTTGAAACCAATAAGCTTGTATATACAACAGGAGTAATCTATGAACAACAGACTTGATGAATCTCGCGTTATCCGCGCCCCACACGGCGATAAAATCAGCGCTAAGAGCTGGCTCACCGAAGCAGCTAAGCGCATGTTAATGAATAATTTAGACCCTGAAGTAGCCGAACATCCACATGCTTTAGTTGTGTACGGTGGGATTGGTCGTGCAGCGCGTGATTGGCCTTGCTTTGATAAAATCATCGAAACCCTCGACAGACTCGAAGACGACGAAACGCTACTCGTACAATCAGGCAAACCTGTTGGGGTATTTAAAACTCACAGTAATGCACCGCGAGTATTAATTGCCAACTCAAACTTAGTGCCTCACTGGGCTAATTGGGAGCATTTTAACGAACTCGATAAACTCGGCTTGATGATGTATGGACAAATGACTGCGGGCTCGTGGATTTACATTGGCTCACAAGGCATAGTACAAGGTACGTACGAGACCTTTGTGGCAATGGCAAAACAACATTTTAATGGTGACGCTACTGGAAAATGGGTGTTAACCGGTGGCTTAGGCGGTATGGGCGGCGCGCAGCCACTTGCGGCAACCATGGCGGGATTTAGCGCACTCGTAGTTGAATGCGATGAAACGCGTATCGATTTTCGGATCAAAACCCGCTATGTGGATGTTAAAGCAACTGATTTAGATCATGCTCTGGAGCTTATCAACGAGGCGTGTACCAAAGGCGAAGCGCTGTCTGTAGGCTTACTTGGTAATGCTGCTGATGTATTTAGTGAGCTTGTTAACCGAGCTATTACTCCCGATGTAGTGACCGATCAAACCTCTGCTCACGACCCATTGAATGGCTATTTGCCGCAAGGTTGGAGCATGCAACACGCGGCTAAAATGCGTGAACAAGATCCGCAAGCGGTTGTCACAGCAGCTAAGCAATCGATGGCAGTGCAAGTCAACGCAATGCTAGCACTACAACAAGCTGGTGCTGCAACAACTGACTACGGCAACAACATTCGTCAAATGGCATTTGAAGAAGGCGTTACAAATGCCTTTGATTTCCCTGGTTTTGTGCCAGCTTATATTCGCCCATTATTTTGCGAAGGAATTGGTCCATTCCGTTGGGTGGCGTTATCAGGCGATCCTGAAGACATTTATAAAACCGACGCAAAAGTGAAAGAGCTTATTCCTGACGACAAACACTTACATAACTGGCTTGATATGGCTCGTGAACGTATTCAATTCCAGGGCTTACCTGCTCGTATTTGCTGGGTTGGCTTAAAAGACCGCGCTCGTTTAGCGCTGGCGTTTAATGAGATGGTCAAAAATGGTGAGCTTAAAGCACCAATTGTGATCGGCCGTGACCATCTAGACTCAGGCTCAGTTGCGAGTCCAAACCGTGAAACCGAAGCAATGAAAGACGGCTCAGATGCAGTATCAGATTGGCCATTACTTAATGCATTACTCAATACCGCAGGAGGTGCAACATGGGTGTCGCTGCATCATGGTGGTGGTGTAGGTATGGGCTTTAGCCAACATTCTGGCGTAGTCATTGTTGCTGATGGCACCGACGAAGCAGCTGCGCGAGTTGGCCGCGTATTATGGAATGATCCTGCAACGGGCGTTATGCGCCACGCGGATGCAGGTTACGATATTGCAATTAATTGTGCGACCGAGCAAGGCCTCGACCTGCCAATGTTAAATAAGGAATAATCATGTTTAAACTCACCCTAACACCTGGAAAGCTCGATTTAGCAACACTGCGCCAAATTAATTTATCACCAGTGACGTTAACGCTCGCCAAAGATAGCGAGATAAAAATAGCAGCCAGTGCACAAACCGTGCAAGACGTGATTGACCAACACAGAACGGTATATGGCATTAATACCGGTTTTGGCTTACTCGCTAATACTAAAATTGCTGAACATGAATTAGAGTTACTCCAGCGATCCATTGTACTTTCCCATGCTGCGGGCATCGGTGCTTATATGGATGACAGCACAGTACGATTGATGATGGTATTGAAAATTAATTCATTATCACGTGGCTTTTCTGGCATTCGCCTAAAAGTGATCGAATTCTTTATGCAGTTACTTGCTGCACAAGTCTATCCATGCGTGCCAAAAAAAGGCTCGGTAGGTGCATCTGGCGATTTAGCGCCACTTTCACATATGTGTTTACCACTGCTCGGCGAAGGCGAAATGCGCCATCAAGGTAACTTAATAAGCGCTGCTGAAGGTCTTAAAATAGCCGGTCTTGAGCCATTAACGCTGGCCGCTAAAGAAGGCTTAGCTTTGTTAAATGGCACTCAAGCCTCTACCGCATTTGCGCTTCAAGGGCTATTTCGTGCTGAAGATTTATATGCACAAAGCTGCGCGATTGGCTCAATTAGTATTGAAGCTGCAATGGGCAGTCGTTCGCCATTTGATGCACGTATTCATGAAATTCGTGGCCAACTTGGTCAAATCGATACTGCGGCAATGTTTCGCGATATGCTCGGTGAACATTCACAGATCAGCGAAGCTCATGTGGATTGTGAAAAAGTACAAGACCCGTATTGCCTACGCTGTCAGCCACAAGTACTTGGTGCGTGTTTAACGCAAATTCGCCAAGCCGCCGAAGTGTTGTTGTGTGAATCTAATGGTGTAACCGACAACCCATTAGTATTTGCTGATGTAGGCGATATTATTTCGGGAGGTAACTTCCACGCCGAGCCAGTGGCTATGGCAGCCGACAATTTAGCATTAGCGATTGCCGAAATTGGTGCACTAGCTGAGCGTCGTATTGCGTTACTGATTGATTCAAACCTATCGAAGTTGCCACCTTTCTTAGTTGAAAACGGCGGCGTTAATTCAGGATTTATGATTGCACAAGTAACCGCAGCAGCATTAGCGTCTGAAAATAAATCATTGGCGCACCCTGCTTCTGTGGATAGCTTACCAACTTCAGCGAACCAAGAAGATCATGTTTCTATGGCAACTTTTGCAGCACGTCGTCTGCAAGAAATGGCTGATAACACGCAAGGCGTACTGGCAATTGAATGGTTGGCATCTGCGCAAGGGTTAGAATTTAGAAAGCCATTGCAGGCATCAGCCAAAGTTGAACAAGCTAAAGCAACACTGCGCACAAAAGTGAGCTACTACGATAAAGACCGTTATTTTGGCCCAGATATCGAAGCAGCTAATTTATTATTACAGCAAGGTGAGTTGTGTAATTTATTACCTACAGGCGTATTACCGTCGTTTTAAATTGCAAACTGATAGTTAAAACCAAGTGATTCAATAGCCGAACCATCAATGATGCGTTCGGCGCTTTCGTCACTCGTAAATGTAGGAGGAATTGTTCCGTATTGCTGGCATTTTTGCTGATAGTAATCTGCTTTGCTTGGATGAGCTGGATTGACTACATTGTAAATTGGCGCTGCAACTTGCCAATTCTCCAACACAGTAACAATCGCATTAATCACATCTTGTTGCTGCACCATATTAACGGTTTGGTTGCTCGAACTTTGTAGTTCTTTGCCTGCCACAAAACGCCCTGGCTCTCGCTCTGGTCCAATTAAACCACCGAGTCTAAGTACTTTTCCACCCGCATTTAATACCAGTTGCTCAGCATCAATTAATGGCTGTTGGCGTGCAGTGCTTGCTTTAATCTCACTTTGCTCTGTATAGGTTAGATTATCTTGATCATACACAGCCGTTGATGAACACAACAAAAAGCCTTTTGCATTCATGGTGCCTGCCAGTTCAATGACTAATTTTAATGTGGCTAAATAATGGCTATCAGCGTGGCGACTACGTGGCGGTATAGCACACACCCACCACGCATTATGTAAATCTAGTTGATGAACTAATTGCTGATCTGCAAATACTAACTGGCGCTGAAAAGCATGTTGATGCTCTGCGCTGCGATGGGTGCCTTGAACATCCCAGTCTTTTGCGAGCTGTTGCAAGCACAATGGCTGACCCAACCAACCTGCGCCCAATACTATTAATTGGTCTTTATTTTTACCCGCCACGTAACATCACCCTTACAATTAAATAGAAATTTGTTCACTTCCCTCATCACACACAATAGCGATTAAGATAAAGATATGATTAGATAAGAGTGCTTACTCTACTAAATAATAAGAATGTGTGCACTTATGTTACGAAATCTATCATTACGAAAAAAAATACTGTTATTAATTGGTGGCACTATCAGTGTGCTGTTACTTATTGCCTCGGCTTACTTTGTGAACCATATAGCCGCCTTGTCTCGTCAAAGTATTGAACGTGAAGCATACAGCTACTTACAAAGCGAACAGCTGTCTATGCAAAGCTATTTTTCTCAATATGGCAAAGTTGTAGAAACTTTTGTGAATAATCCTCATCTCGTTAACTGGTTTGACGCATGGGATAAACGCGACCAAACACTCCAAGGCGCGCCAGGTTACGACGAAGTAAATCAAGACTTTATACGCATTAGTGGCAATGATGAAAATATTCTCTCGGCATTTTTTGCCTCCGCTAGAACCGGTGAATATTTTAAAGAGCATGAACGTACTACCCACTATAATGGCCAGCCGTATTACGCTTATAAACGTGGTTGGTGGCAAAATGCATTAAAAATTAACCGTTTATATGTTGGGCCCATTTCAGTTGATTTAACCACAGGTAATGCCTCAGCGGTTGTACAACAGCCTGTTTATAATAAGCAACGCGAACTCATTGGTTTTGGTGGCGTAGATTTACAACTGAATAAAATCAATAAAATGGTCGAAGATATTCGTTTTAACGGTCAAGGGTTTGGCTTTTTACTCGATGGCGATCAAAAGGTAGTACACCTATCGAACCGCACTAACCATAAACTTTCAATCACTGATGAAGGCCCTAACGGTAAAGAAGGCTTAGAAGTACTTGAAAAACAATTTAGCGACACGCAAGGCTTCAGTGCGCTCAACCTGCAAATGAAAAATAACGTCGCAGGTGATGCCAAAGTAACCTTGCAAGGACAAGAATATTTTGTGGTTTATAACCGCTTACAATTAGAGCATCCTTATCTAAACTGGTACGTGGGTATTTTAGTGCCACGCACTATGATTGATGAGCCGGTGAATGACGCAGTCATGACCACTACCAGCTCGGTTATTCTTATTTTATTAATCATCATAGCAATGATTTTATGGGCCACACAGATGATCTCACAACCGATCATCACCTTAACCCATATTATGCGCGATATTGCTTCTGGTGATGGCGATTTAACCCAAAAAATTACTATTGATAGCAAAGATGAAGTTGGCCAGTTAGCTCATCATATGAATACCTTTATCGATAAGTTACGCGTTATGATGCTTAATACCGCAACACAGGCTGAACAACTTACCGATGCGGCGGCACAATTAAAATCGGTTTCGCAACAAACTAATGACGAAATTCAACAAGAAAAACAGCAAGTTGATAGTGTTAGCACTGCAGTAACCGAAATGGCGACCACAGTTATGGAGATCTCGCGTAATGCACAACACACCAACAATGCAGCTGAGAAAGTCCAACAGATCACCGCAGATGGCGCCACTCGCTCGCAAAATGCACAAAGCGTGATGACCGCCTTAGCTGACCATATTGGCGAAGCTGCTAAAGTGGTCGCAGGCTTAGAGCAAGAAAGTGGTAACATCGGCGCCGTAGTTGATGTGATCAATTCCATTGCAGAGCAAACCAATTTGCTGGCGCTGAACGCTGCGATTGAAGCGGCCCGTGCTGGTGAGCAAGGCCGTGGCTTTGCGGTCGTAGCCGATGAAGTTCGCTCGTTGGCCAGTCGCACACAAGAGTCAACTGATGATATTCGCAACATGATCTCACGCTTACAGCAAATTGCACAGCAAGCTTCAACTATGATGCAACAAGGACAAGAGCGCGCGCAAAGCTCAGTTACGCAAACTCAAGAAGTCCTCGATGCATTGCAAAACATTGCTGACTCAGTGACTAAAGTACAAGATCAAAGTCATCACATTGCCACCTCAACCGAGCAACAAACGGTGGTTGCCGAAGATATAAATAATAGTTTAGCAGCAATTAATCACTTAGTGAACAGCACTGCAGATCATGCCCTTGAGCTTGCTGATGAAGCAAGGGACCTTAACGAGCTTGCCAGCTTACTAAATAAAACCGTTAATCAGTTTAAGCTTAAGTAAGCCAATATTGATAAGCAAAAGAGTGCTCCGGCACTCTTTTTTGTTGTAGATCAATATTCCCTCGACGCATCCTTTTTATACTAACGAAAATGATATAAAAGGTGCGCGTGATGATTAATTTACCCAAATGGGATCAAAGCTTAATAAATAAGTACAATGTGTCTGGACCAAGATACACCTCCTACCCCACTGCATTGTCGTTTAATGATGGCTATCAACAACAAGACTTGATCAGTGCAATTAACTCATCAAACAGTCGCAGCTTATCCTTATATATCCACATTCCCTTTTGCAGTCAGCTTTGCTATTACTGTGGCTGTAATAAAGTAATAACCCGCCATCAATCAAAAGCTGACTTATACCTAGATTATCTTGAAAAAGAAATCATCGCTCAAGCGCAGCTATTTGATAGCTATCAAGTACAGCAACTGCATTTAGGCGGTGGCACGCCCACTTTTTTAACAACCAGCCAAATGAGCCGTTTAATCGCGCTACTTGAGCTGCACTTTAAGTTTGCTCCCGATGCAGAGCGAGGCATTGAAATAGACCCTCGCTCACTGGCAACTGACATGCTCAGCCACTTGCGTAGCCTTGGCTTTAACCGTGTATCATTTGGCATTCAAGACTTTAATGATGATGTACAGCTTGCCGTTAACCGTCCACAAAGTGCTGATGCAGTAAAAAGTTTGATTGGTGAAGCCCGTGAACTCGGCTTCAAATCAATCAATGCAGATATGATTTATGGATTACCACTGCAAACCCCTGAGAGCTTTAAAGAGACTATTGAGCAATTAATTGCCCTTAGCCCTGATCGTGTATCTGTATTTAATTACGCACACTTACCGGATCGCTTTGCCGCTCAGCGAAAAATTAAGGACGCCGATTTACCCAGCGCTCACGATAAGCTCACCATGTTTAAGAATACCTTAGAACAAATGAGTAACGCAGGTTATCAGTTTATTGGTATGGATCACTTTGCAAAAACCAGTAATGAGTTAGCCATTGCACAAAATAGTCAGCAATTACATCGTAATTTTCAAGGCTATACCACTCATGGTGACTGTGATTTACTGGGTTTAGGGGTGTCATCAATTTCACAAATTGGCACTGCTATTTTGCAAAATCAAAAAGAGTTAAAGCATTACTATCACGCGATTGATGATCAGCTTGGCAGCGCAATCAGCAAAGGTATGAAACTTGATCATGATGACGTTATTCGCGCTGCTGTGATCAAACAGCTTATTTGCCACTTTGAACTGAATATGCACAGTATTGCTAATACCTATCAACTCGACTTTAAAGATTACTTTGCCTGCTCACTGCAAGCTCTTGAGCCGCTAATAGCAGATGGCATGGTGACTATCGATGCAGACTTAATAACCGTCACAGCACGCGGCAATTTGTTTATTCGTATCATTTGTATGTGTTTTGATGCTCATTTACAAAAACAGATTAACGCGACTCGGTTCTCTCGGGTAATTTAATCTAAGTGCACAAGCATAAAAAAAGCAGACCGAGGTCTGCTTTTTTTATTGATGCTATAAAATTAGTTAAACACCACGTTTTCGCTACCAGGGGCTGCTTTAAACTCTTCAATGATTTGCTTACAGTCAGCTTTAATTTGCTCTGCATAAGTTTCTTCAGCACACCACCGAGCGCTGTCTTGTTTAAATATTTCTTTCTTCGAATATTTTTTACGAGCGTCATGAGTTGGCATTTCTTTTACCACTTCATACATCGCAAATATGCCTGGATAACGCCCAGGAAGGTCTTCGTCATCCTTAAAGCTGTATTGCGACATTAGCACCCAGACACGTAAGCACCCTTCTGAGAACTCACATTGCTCTTGATGCATCGCACGGGCGATTAAATGAATGCTGTCTGCGAGCTTGGCATTACGCTCTAAACGTGACTTAGCTAACTTAGCTTGCTGTTTTACCTGCTCTTTCGCGATCAGTTTTTTTTGCGCACTGAGTTTATACAGTAATTGGCCAGCATAAAATGCCAGCCCTGCAATGATCACAGCGCCAACACACAGAGCTAAGATCATTATGTTCATTATTTATCGTCCTCGTCATCTAGCCATTCATTGGCTAAATCATTCGACAAGTAGTGATCAAAATCGCTATTAGCTTCTTCGTTAAACTCTTCATCATCAAAATCGTCAGCTTCGTCTTCAATACCAAGCAATTCACATAACACTTGATGACGTGCAATACGGCTGTTGAAATATTTAGCATCTTTACCTGTTAATAACTGGCCACTTTCATGTAACTCAACCAGTTTCAATAAGCGCTCGTCATTTTCTAGCGCTTCTAGCTCTTGCTCTGGTGAAAGCTCAGGCTGCACTACTTTTTTCAGTTCAACTTGTGGCTTTAAGTTACGTTTAAGCTCAATAACTGGTTCAGGTGCAACGGCAATTAAAGGGATTGGCTTTTTACTACCAACACGTTTGTCTTTATGTTGCTGATTACTATTACTCTCAGGCTGTAAAGCATCTATCGAATTACGTGAGCCTGATTTTGCACCTTTGGTCTTTTTAACGCGTTGTTCTTTCAATGCACGCATTTCTTTAAGCTTATCTTTACTTAAACGAACAGGACCGTTAGACGGGATTTTACGTGACTTTTTAGTTCTACTCATATCTTGATCATCTCACTTAAGAGGTTTTGAGCAACGCCCATGTTAGCGTTGCAATGCTGGCCTTGCCAGAAGAATTCGGTTTGTGCGGATTGAGGTTGGGTAACTCGACTACTTGCGCACTTTCTATACACTTAAGTATAAACGATGGCTATTGTAACAGGACAAATAAAAAGGCGGTAGAGAAAACATCTCTACCGCCTGCTAATCTGAGCGCCATTTAACTGGACACTTCTCCCTTCGACTTTTTAGTCTTTATTATTGTTATTATTTTTGTTGTTCCATGTTGTTATTATTTTTACCTTCCGTGTAACATTCCATTTTGTTTTTATTTTAAACTTCCGTGAGATTTTATTATTTTCGGCCTTCATTGACTCTTTTTTAATATTCCTTCGGTGACATCAACCGATGTCATATCCCTGATAATCACGTCACACTACTTTCCGTGTAGCTTGGTCCATTTTGTTCTTATTGTTTCAGCGACAGGGGTTAATTTACGCATTAATAATTTTGTTACAACTAATTTATATAACTTTTATTCCTAAACACAAATCGCAACACAACCAAAACATTAAATTACAATAAGTTATAATAAAAACAAAAATAAAAATAGGATTTAGCTTACATCAAGGTATGGTCAATGTCTTACAAAGGAAGAGATGATATCGACAAAATACAAATACAAAAAAAAGCAGCTTGCGCTGCTTTTTGTAACCACTATAGATTTTAGGATTAATAATAAAACTAATCTCTACTACTTTAGTGCAGTCCACCTAAGTACTTAGAAAGCACTTCGATGTCTTTATCTGTTAGTTTAATGGCAATATCGTGCATCATGCCATTTAAATCATTATGACGTGTGCCATCACGGAATTTCTCAAGCTGTGACTTGATGTATTCTGGATGTTGAAAAGAAATTTTTGGAAACTTAGCTAGTGATGAACCATTACCACGTGGACCATGACATGCTGCGCATGCTGGAATACCACGTTCTGCATCACCTGCTTTATAAAGCATTGCGCCAACGTCAACCACATCTTTAGGTGTCGCACCTTCAGACATGTTAAGTGACGAGAAATAAGCAGCCAAATCTTTCATGTCTTGATCGTTCAACGGCATTGCCATCGCGCTCATGACTGGATCCATACGACCTTCTTTGCCGCCTGAGGTCATACCTGACTTCAATTCAGTAAGTTGCTTATAAATATAATCCGCGTGCTGGCCTGCAAGTTTCGGGTAGATATTAACCGGCGCGTTACCGTCTGGGCCGTGACAAGCCGCACACGTTGCTGATTTTTCTTTACCTGCGTTTACATCGCCATCAAATGCTGTTGCGTTGCTTGCTGACAACGCACCAAGCAATATAGTTAAAGATAGTGCTATTTTTTTCATGGTGAATTCTCTGTTTCCGACCCTGTATCATCTACAATATGGATGTTGTGATTCATATATTCTACACGATAATAAATTCTCTGGCACGTTTTCTACTCATATTAAACTTATAAATTATAGGGTTTTGACCTAGATTAAGCTTTCGCCGTATCATTTTCGTTGGTTTTAGCCCGCTATCTTAGTCTAAATCCGCTTTTTAATAGTGTAGTAATAGTATAAAATGCGCCCCTTAAGTGAACTTTAATTAAGTAAAGTTTACTCGCTGTAATACTTAATTAAGTTTCTAGGAGAGCCTGTGCTCAAATCTCGTATCAAATATAACACTGCGTCGTTCGTTACCAGCGCTCCAGATATCACTAAATTGCCTGCTGATACGGGAATTGAAGTTGCCTTTGCTGGCCGCTCCAACGCCGGTAAGTCTAGCGCTCTTAATGCATTAACTGACCAAAAACTGGCACGCACCAGTAAAACCCCTGGCCGTACGCAACTGATCAACACATTTGAATTAGCCGATGTTGATGATATGCGCCTAATCGATTTACCTGGCTATGGTTTTGCTAAGGTACCGATCGAAATGAAAAAGAAATGGCAAAAGTCATTAGGTGAATACCTGCAAAAACGTCAAAGTTTAAAAGGTATCGTGATCTTAATGGATATTCGTCATCCTCTTAAAGATTTAGACCGCGATTTAATTAATTGGGCAATTGGTAGTGAAATTCCAGTATTGGCACTATTAACTAAAGCCGACAAACTAAAGCAAGGTGCACGTAAAGCACAGGTGCTGCAAGTTCGTCGCGAGTTAAGCAGCTTAGAAGGTGATATTACCGTTCATGCGTTTTCATCTTTAAAAGGCACAGGATTACCTGAAGTCGCGAAGAAATTAGATGAATGGTTCCTAGGGCCAATTGTTGCAATACCACCTACTGATATTGAACAAACGCCTGAATCAGATGCTTAATCACACGTTTAAGTAAAAACGCTGACCCGCAGATTGAATGAAATAGCCTTGCTTATCAGCTTGTGCTATTTCTGCCCACTGATAAAACACACTTCTTGATACCCGAGCACTACAGCCATACGGTAACTGTAAATACGGCACATCATTGCCCTGATAATCTTGTACTACTAAAGGTTGTTCGCAGGTTACTAGCCAAGTTCGCTGTAAATTATCCACACAACATAACACTTGCCCTTGTTCTGTCATTTCAAAGCGCCAATTAACGATTATAAAGGGAGCATCATGGACAGTAATAGCTATTTTTTCGATTGGTGTTTTTAAATAAAAAGCATCCTGCTCTTTACACAGAACTGAGGCAAACAGCTTAACCATAGCAATACGAGTAATTTTACTACCGCTATAAAACCAATCTCCTTGTTGATTAATCACAATTGGCAGCTCACCACAATGCTGCGGCTGCCATTGCGCAAATGGCTTGCTTGGCTGCTCAAGTGCAGTGGCAAGCTCATTCAAAGAGTGCATAATTTAATGCTTGTTCATCGTTAATGAAAAACTAACAGGTACTGCTGTTGCTATCGATGGCAAACCTGCTAACTTTTGCAATTGCATAATGCCATCTATGACAGCAAAGTCTGCGCCATTAATAATAATTGGGCTCATTGACGAAACAGTAATGTCCCCTTGCGATGACAGGTTGGCTATAACATCCACTGTAATCTCTTTCTTAGCACCATGAAAATCAAGTTCAGCACTAACACCTTTAAACACATGTTGGCCAGGCTCAAGCGCATTTAATTGCTTGCTTAAATTAGCTGTTATGGTTGCGGTTGGAAACTTCGCTGTTTCAAATAACAACTTGGTCATGCGTTCATTACGAATAGGGATCATCGTTTCAACTGAGCTCAGCTCAATATCGACTGATAAAGAGCCATTTTCAGCTAAACTACCTGACACATTTTTGAAGTGATGCACTTCAGCAATACTATTTGACTTAATAGACACAAAACTTACTTTGCTTTGATCATTGTTAACCTGCCAGTCAGCACAGGCAACACCAGAGACTAATAGGCTTGATAACGAAAGACCTAATATCGCAATTGATTTAACCATCACGCATTCCTTTCAAAATGAAAATGAGATTCAATGGTATCACTTGTTCTATGAAGTGCAATCAATAGCATAATAAATAACAGAGACAAAAAAACGACCCAACAAATTAATGCTGGGCCGGTATAGCAAACTGGGGAGAAGCTATCAATACGAGCACCCTTTCGAGTGCATCATCAACAGGATGTCCTACAGGATGAGGACGACGCGGACTTTACCAAACTAACCATGATAAATAAACTAAATACAGGTACTAACTAGTCGAATTGATAAACATATAACTAATACTACAAACTGCATGTTAATTTAACTTAATATTAACATTGAATTATTGCTCAAAATTTGCTCTATTAAATAATTGGAATAAAGACTCCACACTCTTTAAGTTGCTTTGACAACTCAAAAGCGTGCTCACACACAATATAAAGAGCAATGACCATGAAAAAAATAACTATTCTATATTTATGCAGTTTACTATTTATTTTTAGCTGCAATACCCACGCAGGCTACACCAAAACCAAATATCCCATCGTACTAGCCCATGGAATTATGGGCTTTGACGATGTTCTAGGGATTGATTATTTCTACCGAGTGCCAGCAAACCTCAGTAGAGATGGTGCACAAGTCTATGTAACAGCTGTCTCACCGTTAAATAGCTCTGAACAACGAGGTGAACAATTGCTACAACAAGTTGAACAGATAATTGCATTAAACGGTACAACAAAAGTTAATCTCATTGGTCATAGCCAAGGCGCGCAAAGTATTCGCTATGTTGCCTCACTACGCCCCGACTTAGTTGCCTCTGCGACCAGTGTTGGTGGTGTTAATTTTGGTAGCCCTGTTGCTGATGTGGTCCGCCAAGGAATAACCCCAGGCTCTAAGTTAGAAGGCATCGCTAAAACGGCCTTTGATGCATTTGGCGGGTTAATCGCATTACTCTCTGGCAATAGTCAGTTACCACAAGATGCGCTTGGTGCATTGGGGAGCTTAACTACAGAGGGCGCGCTGGCCTTTAATCAAAAATACCCAGAAGGGCTACCTGCAGAGCAATGCCAGCAAGGATCTATGTATGCTAGTAATGGCGTATATTACTTTTCTTGGAGTGGCACACGAATTTTAACAAATATATTTGACCCATCAGATGCAGCACTGGCGATCACTTCAATGCTGATCCCAGGCGATGACGATGGCTTAGTCTCTCGTTGTAGTAGCCATTTAGGTTATGTATTAAAAGATAATTACCGCATGAATCACCTTGATGAAGTGAATCAACTAATTGGCTTTCATCATTTATTTGCAACCGATCCACTGACAGTCTACCGTCAACATGCTAATCGCTTAAAAAAATTAGGCTTATAAACAATGAAGCGGTTGCTCATTTTAGTGCTAGTGATATCTATCACTAGCACTGCTATTATTTTTTTACTCAGCGACGCAAAACTAACAAGTGCAACGCCACCACATATCGATCCACCGATGGCAATTGATAGCATTTTTGAACACGTTATATTAGCTAGCCAAGAGTCCGATGAGTTTAGCGCTTCGCAAGCTCTACATCAGTGCGAAAAGTTAGTTACTTGCAAAGTAAATAGGGCTCTATTTGAGCGCTACCTCAGCTTTAAGATAACGCTGGCAGAACTACAACAACAGATCGCTCATTTACCGCTAAGCGAACAATTAATTGCAATGATCGCTTTTCAACAGCGCTACTTCAGTGCCGCGGAAATAGCTCTTTTATTTAACGATGATAATGAGTGGCAGCACTATACGATTGCCAAGCTTGAAATTAATCAGAACAACCATATTAGTGATGAATTAAAGCAACAATTATTATCTAATTTAGAGGGCGAACAACCTGAGCGTATTATCCGGGCACTAAAACCAAGTAACGATCTAAAAGCTTTAAACACTGAGTTAAAAGATGCCCTGCAACAACAAGACTACAATCAACTGGCTGCGGAATTTGGCGATGCTGCAGCAACAAGGTTAATCGCTCTAGAGCAGCAGCGCCGGCAATGGCAAACATTGAGTGAGCAACTCACACAACAAATTAAACTGTTAAAACAACACTATGAGCCACAGCAAGCAGAACAAAAAATTACCCAGCTACTTGATGAGCATTTAACCGCAAATCAAAAAAGGCGGTTTTTAGTGTTATACCCATTGTATTAAATTACTAGCCTATCATTGCGTAGGCATAAAAAAGCGCGGCTTCAGTCATTGCAGCCGCGCTTACATGATTTAAAAAGTTCAGAGATTAATGGGCTTGTTGCCAATTATCGCCGCTGTCCGCTTCGACCACTAATGGCACATCTAATTTCGCAGCATCAGACATTAACTGGCAAATTTCTGCAGTGTATTGCTCAACACACTCAGTTTTGATTTCAAATACCAATTCATCGTGCACTTGCATCAGTAACTTAACGGTACTCGGTGCTTGTTCATACACCCATTTGTTAACTGTTAGCATGGCTTTTTTGATGATATCAGCAGCGGTGCCTTGCATGGGTGCATTAATCGCAGCACGTTCAGCCCCTTTACGACGCGCGCCATTACGGGCATTGATCTCAGGTAAATGTAAGCGACGACCAAAAATAGTTTCAACATAGCCATTTTCGGCGGCTTTCTCACGGGTTGATTCCATGTACTCAAGCACACCAGGGAAACGTTCAAAATACTTATCAATGTAATGTTGCGCTTCATGGCGCGGTACATCAAGTTGACGTGCTAAACCAAATGCCGACATGCCATAAATTAAACCAAAGTTAACCGCTTTAGCTTTACGGCGCATATCTGTGGTTACATCTTCTAACTCAACCCCAAACACTTCCGCAGCGGTTGCACTATGTACATCAAGACCATTGGCAAACGCATTTAACAAGCCTTTATCTTGCGATAAGTGCGCCATGATACGTAGTTCTATTTGGCTGTAATCGGCAGCCACTATCTTATAGCCATCCGCAGCAATAAAAGCCTCACGAATCCGACGCCCTTCTTCTGAACGAATTGGAATATTCTGTAAGTTAGGATCGGTCGAGCTTAAGCGCCCTGTTGCCGTTACCGCTTGATGGTAAGAGGTATGCACACGCTTCGTTTGCTCATTCACCATTAATGGCAGTTTGTCGGTGTAGGTCGATTTAAGCTTAGATAAACCACGGTGTTCGATGATTACTTTTGGTAATGGATAATCGTGAGCTAATTCTTGCAGCACTTCTTCAGCTGTTGATGGTGCGCCTTTTGGCGTTTTTTTAATAACTGGCAGTTCCAGCTTTTCAAATAACAACACTTGTAATTGCTTTGGTGAGCTTAAGTTAAATGGTTCGCCAGCGATCTCATGCGCTTCTTTTTCCAGCTCAATTAAACGCTCACCCAAACGCTGACTGTGTGCGGCAAGCATTTTGCTATCAATCGCAACACCGGTGCGCTCAATATCTGAAATTACACTAAGCAGCGGTAATTCTATTTCTTCAAATACCGATTTAAGTTTTTCATCAGCAGCTATTTTAGGCCATAACACTTCATGTAAACGAAGGGTAATATCAGCATCTTCAGCAGCATACGGCGCGGCTTTTTCAAGTTCAATTTGATTAAACGTCAGCTGTTTTTTGCCTTTGCCTGCAATATCTTCAAAACTGATATTTTTATGGCCTAAATATTTCAGTGCTAACGAGTCCATATCATGGCGAGTGCCAACACTATTAAATACGTAAGATTCAAGCATAGTATCGAATTTAATGCCTTTGAGTTCAAAACCAGCATTGGCTAGTATGCTCTTATCGTATTTAAGGTTTTGCCCTACTTTTGCTTTGTTTTCATCCGCTAGGATTGGCCCTATCTTAGCCATTACCGTCTCTAAACTTAACTGTTCAGGTGCGCCAGGATAATCATGGCCAATCGGTAAATACACGGCTTCGCCTGCTTTCACAGCAAAACTCATCCCGACAAGTTTAGCTTGCATGTAATCAAGGCTGGTTGTTTCAGTATCAAAGGCAAATAGTTCTGCGGCATTTAATTGCTCGACTAAGGTATCTAATTGCTCTGTGGTCAGGACTGTTTCATATTGCGCATCAGCCACTTGCGGTAATTCATTCGCTTCACTGGGGACAGCCAAGTGAGTGTCTGCATCTTTTGGATTATCTAATAACTCAGCTAACCAGCGACGGAACTCACACTCGCCATACAAGGCAATCAATTCATCACGGTTTGGTTCTTGCAATTTAAAGGTATCTAAGTCTGATTCAACCTCCACATCACATTTAATGGTAGCCAGTTCATAACTTAGCGGTAAATGATCAGCTGCTGCGGCAAGTTTTTCGCCGATCTTACCTTTGATCTCATCGGCATGATCAAGCACACCTTGTAATGAGCCGTATTTTTGCAACCACTTAACCGCCGTTTTTGGACCGCATCCATCTACACCTGGGATATTATCTACTTTATCGCCCATTAAAGCTAAGTAATCGATGATCAACTCAGGACCAACGCCAAATTTTTCAACCACAGTGTCGGGATCAGAAATACTGTCGGTCATAGTATTGATCAAGGTAACGTGTTCATTAACTAATTGAGCCATGTCTTTATCACCGGTTGAGATCAATACATGACGCTGCTGCTCTGAGGCAATCCGCGCAAAAGTACCAATCACGTCATCGGCTTCGACACCTTCAATGCTAATAAGCGGAAAACCCATCGCTTTTATAATACTATGCAGCGGCGCTATTTGTGTTCGTAAGTCATCTGGCATCGGTGGACGATTGGCCTTGTATTCACTGTACATATCATTACGGAAAGTTTTACCTTTAGCATCAAAAACCACCACCATATGGCTTGGATCATATTGTTTGATCAGGCTTTTCATCATATTAACAACGCCGTAAATAGCGCCTGTTGCTTCACCTTTAGAGTTAGTTAAATGTGGTGGTGAATGATATGCACGGAATAAGTAGGAAGAGCCATCAACTAAAATAAGCGGATTTTCAGGGATCTGAGCCATGGTGTAATTGGATCCTAAATGAGGTAAAACTAAATATCGGTAAGCATGCCATAAGGACACACATAAAACGACTGTGAATTATGCTTTGTTTAAACTATTAAATAAGAGTAAGTTGTGGATAACTATGTAGATAACACCCACAAGCTATTCTTCCAAAGTAATTTAAAACTACTTAGAAACTCTTAACTGCATGTTTTTATTAAAAAAGATAATACGAGGTTCGTTTTTTATTATTTTTATCACAATGTGGAAAAGCATTTTAATGCTTTGCTTGATTGCGTTTATTTACAACTAAAAAGCGGTTAATTCATTCCTTATAAATAACCGGACGAGCATTCTACCACAATGGATCAAAGATCATAGCGATCCTTTATAATTTTTTCCTATTAGCTAACTTTAAAAAAAGCATATAGCCCGTTTTTACTATGCTTTGGATGTATTAATCGAATAAAAATAATCTTTAATACACCATAATTATGATCATCAAATGATCTTAATAAGGCCACAACAGCAAGCAAAAGTCATGCTAAACTGACTTTATAAATAATAAATAAGGGCATAGTATATGAAAAAAATAGCTGTAATTTTAGCAGGTTGTGGAGTTTATGACGGTGCAGAAATCAACGAAGCCGTAATAACGTTATTGCATATTGCCAAAGCCGGAGCAAGCTACCAGTGTTTTGCCCCTGATATTGATCAATTGCACACGATCAATCACCTGAATGGGGAACAAATGACCCCTAACCGGAACGTATTAGTCGAAGCGGCGCGCATTGCCCGTGGCGATATCAAAGCGTTAACACTGTTAGACGTTAATGATTTTGATGCGTTAATTGTCCCTGGTGGATTTGGCGCAGCCAAAAACCTCTGTGACTTTGCTGTCAAAGGTGTGCAAACACAATTAAACCCTGAAATGCTCTGTGCAGCTAAAGCATTTGCAAATGCCAAAAAACCAGCAGGCTATATGTGCATTGCTCCAGCAATGATCCCATTGATCTACAGTGCTGGCGTAAAAACCACTATTGGTAATGATGTTGATACTGCTAACGCACTACAAAGTTTAGGTGCTCAACACATTGATTGTGCTGTAGATGATATTGTAATTGATGAGCAACATAAACTCGTAAGCACTCCAGCTTATATGTTAGCGCAGTCAATTTTAGATACTGATGCAGGCATCGAGAAATTAGTTGCGAATGTACTGGCTATGAGCTAAACAGCTGCGAAACGTCGTAATTTGAGCTCGTCAATCCACCAGTTTGTATACGATCTTTTCTTGCGTTAGCGCAAAAAATAGTACTTTTTTAATAATAAAAAGTGATCGTAACGTTTTATAAATTGTGGCTAAGCGTTATAATCGAATTAAATTCCGTCATCTATCGTGATTGATCACGTTCAAATCGAAGTGAGCAAGGCAAAATGAAAAAACTATCAACAGCATTATTATTGCTAGCAACCACCGCATACGCACAGCCATATGATAACTCTATGACTGAAGATGCGATCAAAAAACGTATCGCACCTATTGGTGCCGTTTATTTTGAAGGCGATAAAGCAGCAGTTGCTGAAGTGCCAACAGGTCCTCGTACCGGTGAACAAGTTTACCAAGCGGCATGCTTTGCATGTCATGGTACTGGCGCACTTGGAGCGCCAAAATCAGCCGATGATTGGGCTCCTCGCTTAGCGAAAGGCACCGACACTCTATTGAACCATGCAATTAATGGTTTTAATGCAATGCCACCACGCGGTACATGCATGGATTGCTCAGATGATGAAATAAGCGCAGCTATTGATTTTATGAGCAAAAAATAATACTTAATTCTGTACTATTTTTCTATAAAGGCTGATATTTTCAGCCTTTTTTATTATCGATACAAAGATAAACCAACCTTTCTCACTATTTATTATTATTACTTTCTAATACTATTGTCCGCTTGACGATTCGTTAAAAAAGTGAAAATATAAGAACAATAAATATACAATAATAAAAATCGGTTTAATGTCACTGGAAGATATAACAGCTTTACTACATAAGCTGGAGCATAAAAACAATCGTTTAAAAACTCTAGTCCAAAAGTATAAGCAATCCCACCACCTAAAAAATGCGCTGATCCAATTATCAGAGCAGGCTAGCTCTGTTGCCGAATTAACACTACTTTACCCTGCTATTCATGATATTTTGCAAGATTATGTACCAAGTAAAAGCTTTTACGTAGTGCTGTTAAATCAATTTAGTAACACCCTTGAGTTATCTTACTTTGCCGATGAAAAAGATGGTATTTCTGTGCCACTTAATCAAGATAATAATTTTCTCCAAGGGGTCACTGGGTATGTGTTTAAGCAAGGTAAAACCATCTACTTCCAAGGTGATGAAATGCAGACTGCTGCCAATAAGGGCTTATTTAAGTTACTTGGCACACCAGCAGAACATTGGGTAGGCGTGCCAGTATATCGAGAGCAAAGCATTATTGGGGTGCTAGTCGCACAAAGTTACGATAAACAACAAAACTACTCTGAGCAACAAATCGAGCTGTTAGAAGTCATGTCGCTCTACTTATCAACAGCTATCGAGCGGGTAAAAAAACGCGAATTACTAGAGTCTGAAGTAAGAATAAGAACTCGCGCATTAACGCAAAGCAATGAAGCACTTAACCTCGAAGTAGAACAACATAAAAAAACCCTCGCACGGCAACATATTCTGTTTAAAATTTCAGAACTAGCAACGCAAACGAAGCATATTGATGAAATATACCAGCAGGTACATGAAATAATAAAATCAATAACTTACGCTGATAATTTATACATTGCATTGTATGATCGCGAAACGGGTTGGTTAAGCTTTCCGTACTGTGTGGATGAATATAGAGATAATACTCAACCGCGTCCTTTCGCCAAAGGTTATAGCGAATTAGTATTACGTACCGAACAAACTCAACTCATTGATTGTAATCGAGCACAAAAATTACTCAAGTCAGGTGAGGTAGAACGACTAGGACAAGTCTCCGACTCAAACTCAGCAACTAGCTGGTTAGGTGCACCATTAAAAACGGCGCAAGGTGTGATTGGCTTAATAACTTGCCAAGCCTACAATCATAAGCATATTTTTAATCAAGACGACTTTGAATTAATTACCTTTGTATCGCATCAAATAGCGACTGTATTACAAGCACATTTGGCTGCTCAAGCCTTAAAACAGAGTCATCAGCAATTAGAGTTTCGGGTTGCTGAAAAAACCAAAGAGATCCGCCAAACCAACATGCATTTACAAATGCAAATTGAAGAGCGTAAAAAAGTAGAGCAACAGCTATACCACGATGCACACCACGACCCGCTTACTGGCTTGCCTAATCGCAGTTTGTTTTTAACCCAATTAGAAAAAACTCTACAGCATTATCAACGTTACCCTGAACAACAGTTTGCTGTGTTATTTATTGATTTAGACAAGTTTAAAGATATTAACGATCAACTTGGTCATCAAGCCGGGGATCAGTTTTTAATTAGCGTCAGTGAGTCTTTTTCACAATGTATTCGGGAGCACGATTTACTTGCGCGCTTAGGCGGCGATGAATTTGTTATTTTATTAACTCATTTAACCGATCGTCAACAAGCCGAAGATGTTGCCAAGCGATTAATTGAACTGATGAAAAAGCCATTTTGCATGAAAGGTATTTGCGTACAAAGTGGTGCCAGTGTCGGTATTACCTATTCGAAAACAAACTACAAGCACACTGATGAAATTATTCGTGATGCTGATGCTGCCATGTATTATGCAAAAAATGCTGGCCGCAGCCGGTTTGAATTTTATCATCCATTACTTAATGCCGGCACCAGTCCATATGAGCTAGAAACCAGTCATCACTTAGACTCTTTACCAATGCATTTTCGCTGCTCTGAAATCATCACTATTGATGAACAGCATCAATCAGAATCATTGCTTGAGGCGTTTGGCGAACACCCAGTACTTGGCAGCACCAGTTTTGAAATATTAAAGAAGTTTGCCGCTGATAAAGTACAACAGCTGGAAGTGGAATTACAGTTATTAACCAAAGCGTGCCAACAGATCCAAACGGCACAGCTGCAAATGGTATTATTCCCTTGCTCAGGTTTATTACTGGAGAAAAATGAATTTCAGGCGTTATGCCTAACAATGCAAAACCACAACATAACAAAACAAATTTGCTTATTATTTAACGAACAAGAGATCCGTTATGCTTCAGCGATGCAAATTAGCAATTTAAAAATGCTCAGTGAACAAGGCTATTCGATTGGCTTAAATGATTTTGCTAAAGATCGCTGCGAACTTAATTTACTTTGTGATCTCAATTTCAACTATTTATTACTTAGCTCTACCTTTAGTAAGCGAGTGTTACAACAAAAAAGCTTTGATTTACAACTACAAGGGGTACTGGCGATAACTAAGATAAAACAAATGAAAGTGATCGCGAAAGGCCCTTCAATATTAAATTATAGAGCCTTATTAGACACGCATGGTTTATCGCTTTTTATTGGTAGGCAACATGCGATTAATTCCACAGTAACACTACCAACGGACTCTTCGAACGAGCAAATTTTAAATTAACGATATGCGTCGCGGATAACCAGTTTATTATCCGCAATTCATATGAACTACTCAGGCTTTTTCAGCATAGCACGTAAATTAGCGACTCTGGCTTGGCCTTTTTCCATTCGTTCAGCTTGCGTATTTGGCGCTTTTTTATTTTCAAATGCTAAATCATCTTGCGGTAACTCTTGTACAAAACGGCTCAACTCGGTTTGTGATGTTTCGCCAAATTGACGACGAATTTTCGCATAGGTCATGGTCAGCTCTTGTTGAGCGCGAGTGATCCCCACATAGGCTAAACGACGCTCTTCATCAACGTTTTCTTCATCAATACTCACTTGATGAGGTAATAAACCCTCTTCCATGCCGACCATAAATACGTAAGGATACTCCAAGCCTTTAGAGGCATGTAACGTGAGTAATTGCACCGCATCAGCTTCATCTTCTTCTTCGTTACGTTCTAGCATGTCACGCAAAGTTAACTTACTCACCACTTCAGCAAGCGTCAATGGCGGGTTATCCGCATCACCTGTGAGCATATCGGTGATCCAACGGTACAACTCAGAAACATTCTTCATGCGCATTTCTGCGGCTTTCGCACTCGGCGATGACTCGTATAAATAGGCTTCGTAATTTATTTGTCTGACTAAATCTTTTACCGCTTCTAGCGTATCACCACGTACCGCATTATCTGACAGCTCAACCACCCAACGTGCAAATCCCGCCAACGAGTTTAAGCCACGCCCTTTTAAGCGATAACCTAAGTCGTTATCAAAACAGGTGGCAAATAAACTGGCATGTTTTTCATTGGCTAAAGTGCCCAACTTTTCCAGCGTAACTGTGCCTATTTCACGGCGCGGAGTATTCACAATACGTAGAAACGCATTGTCGTCGTCTTGATTCACCAATAAGCGCAAGTACGCCATTATATCTTTGATCTCAGAGCGTGAGAAAAACGACATTCCGCCACTGATCTTGTAAGGTATTCGGTTACTCATCAACGACTTTTCAAAGCCACGCGCTTGGTGATTACCACGGTATAAAATAGCGTAATCTTTATAACTTGTGCGCTTCATAAATTTATGCGAGATGATCTCGGCGACGACCCGCTCTGATTCATGTTCTTCATCACGACAGCCAATCACTTTGATCGGCTCGCCATTTTCTAGTTCACTAAACAATTTTTTATCAAATTCATGAGGGTTATTGGCAATTAAGATATTAGCAGCTTTTAAAATACGCTTCACACTGCGATAGTTTTGCTCAAGCTTAATGAGTCGTAAACCTGGAAAGTCTTTGCTTAATAACACTAAGTTTTGTGGTCGTGCACCGCGCCATGAATAGATTGACTGGTCGTCATCGCCGACCACGGTAAAACGCGCACGCTCACCCACAAGCAACTTAACTAATTGATATTGACTGGTATTGGTATCTTGATATTCATCCACCAGCAGGTAACGGAAACGTTGTTGCCAGCGCTCACGCGAAGTTGCATTATTGATCAGTAATAAGGTGGGGATCATGATCAAATCATCAAAATCCAAAGCGTTATAAGCGCGTAACTGGGTTTGATAACGCGCATATAATTGCGCAAATAGCGCTTTTTGTGGCTCTCGCGCTTCGCGAATCGCTTGCTCTGGTAAAATAAGCTCGTTCTTCCAGCTGCCTATTTGCATTTTTAATAGATTGAGTAAATCTTTGTCTTTTTTTAGCTCTTCTTCAGTTAAGTCAGCAATTAATTGCCCGGTATCTTGATCATCAAATAACGAAAAGCCAGGTTTAAAACCCAGTGTTGTTAATTCTTTTTTAATGATCTCAAGGCCTAAGGTATGAAAGGTAGATACCCACAAGCCTTTTGACTCTTTTTTACCTAAGGTTTGAAAAACTCGCTCGCGCATCTCTTTCGCCGCTTTATTAGTAAAGGTCACTGCGGCAATATTACGTGCTTGATACTCACATTTTTGTACTAAGTAAGCGATTTTATTAGTAATTACACGAGTTTTACCTGATCCCGCCCCCGCCAGCACTAGGCATGGACCACTAATATATTTTACCGCTTCATCTTGTTTAGGATTGAGTTTCATATCGACCAAAGAGATTGCATTAAAGACGGGCAATTTTAACGTAATCACTACAATACGCCTAGCCAATAAGGTAACATTAGCCATTATCATTTACGCGACAGTAAGGGACAGACATGATCAACCCAGCAAAACTTGAAGAAATTGCCAAACAGATTTCCAGTAACATGCCGCAAGGCGTTAAAAACCTTGCCGATACGTTTGAAGCGAAAACCAAACAAGCTATTCAAAATAAGCTTGCTGAGATGGACTTTGTCAGCCGTGAAGAATTTGATGTACAAAGCCAAGTACTAATTCGCACCCGCGAAAAGCTCGTTGCATTAGAAGCGAAAGTTGCACTACTTGAGCAACAACTCAGTAGCAATAAACAAAGCGAGCAACCAGAATAATACCGTTTTAGTTATTACTTCAGGCAGCTTCGGCTGCTTGATTTATTTTACGCCTTGCATACAGATCAACATCTATATACGATACGTATACGTTTTATATATAGGCACTGTTATGGGTATCGTAAAAATCAGCGACCAACTGCACGAAGAGATCCGCAAAGCCAGTACCACTATGGTACGATCTATAAACTCTCAATCTGAATACTGGATAAAGATAGGCATGCTAGCTGAGCTTAATCCAACCATGACCTACGCCGAAATAATCAAACAGCAACTTGCACAAGCCGATGTAACAGCAGGAGAATCTTTGCATGAGTGAAATAATTATTAAAACTCCCGCACAAATAGAGCTAATGCGTGAGTCTGGTCGCCTACTGGCAAAGGTATTTGCCTATTTAGATAAACAGGTCAAAATCGGCATCACCACCATGGAGATCAATGATTTAGTAGAGCGCTATATTGTTGATGAGCTTGCTGCGCGTCCTGCCAGCAAAGGCCAGTACGATTATCCTTATGTGTTAAACAGCTCAGTAAATGAAGTAGTCTGTCATGGTTTTCCAGACCCTAAACGCGCGTTAAAATCAGGCGATATCGTCAATTTAGATATTACCCTTGAGAAAAATGGCTTTATTGCCGATTCAAGTAAAATGTATATGCTTGGTGAAGTGTCACCGCTGGCCAAGCGCTTAGTCGAAAAAACTTATCAAGCAATGTGGCAAGGCATCAAGCTCGTAAAACCGGGAGTCAGGTTAGGCGATATTGGCAACGCTATCGCTAATTTTGCCCATACTAATGGCTATAGCGTTGTACGTGAATACTGCGGACATGGTATTGGTGAGCAAATGCACGAAGAGCCGCAAGTTTTACATTATGGTAAACGCAATACCGGCATTGAACTTAAAGAAGGCATGACCTTTACCATTGAGCCGATGATCAACCAAGGGGCGGCAAAAGTAAAAACTAAACCGGATGGCTGGACTGTGGTTACTCGTGATAAAAAGCTTTCTGCGCAGTGGGAGCACACCATAGTCGTCACCGCTGACGGCTATGAAGTACTGACTTTACGCGAAGAAGAAATCGCTATTGCGACGGTATAAGTCAGGTTAACACCATGGCCATTTTATTAGTAAATGATCCATTGCCCCATTTGAGCTTTCAAAAATTCGCACCCGATCAACGCTTAGCTGATTGGGTGCAGTGTTATTGGAAAATAGGTTCAACCACTACACAAACAACACTGTTATTTACAGAAAAGCTCTACCCTGATGCAGGCGCAAGCCTAACAATTGATTTTAGCAACGCGACACCCGTTATTACCTTCGCATTTAATCGTCAAACGCAGGCAATAACTTTCAGCAATCAGGATTATTTAGTTAGTATTCGTTTTGCGCCTACTGGTGCTTATCACTTATTAGGTATAACGCTACACGAATTAGCTGAAGGAAATTATCTACTCGGGGAAGATTTTACCCCAAGCTGGTATCACAGTTTAATGCCATGCGTTGAACAAATGCAAAGCAGTCCACTTACCAGTCAACTGTATTTACTTGAGCAGTGGTTACTCAGCCAAGCAATTAGCAATCAACTCGTCAAAAGCAATACGATTAAAGTGATCAAGCAACTTATTCAACTCAATAATTCCACCAGCTGTGTAGGCAAGCAACTTGGCCTGACACGCCGTACTCTTGAGCGTCGCTTGAAAAAAGAAGCCGGAGTTAGTCCAACTCAATTACAGCAATTTTACCGACTAAAAGCCGCACGCACGCTTCTTGCTGACAGCCAAACACCGATAACAGATATAGCCTTGCAATGTGGCTATTATGATCAGGCTCACTTTTGTCATGCCTTTCATAATTTTACCTTTGAAACACCACAGCAATATCGCAAGCGAAAAACATCGAAAGTATAGAGGGTGTTTTAACCACACAAAAAGCACACCGACTTAGCCTTTAAAACTAAGATTACAATTATTGAAGGTAGCCCGCACCCAGATAGGACGCAGTGCTTAAGTTACGTACTTATTCTACTACGTAACGTTCAAACACTTTAAGCCCAGCACTTTTATAGTTAACATCAACTTCATCGGCACAAGTCACTACTGACTCTAAGTCGTGTAAGTGACCGTTTGCTAGACCATAAACCCAACCATGAATAGTCAACTCTTGGCCACGCTGCCATGCTTCTTGGACGATATTAGTACGGCATACATTGCGTACTTGCTCAATCACGTTCAATTCAATCAAGCTATTGAGACGATCTTTTTCTGCGAGTGCATTGATCTTTGAGGTGTATTTTTCTTTTACATCACCGACGTGACGAAGCCAGTTATCAATTAAACCAAACTTAGCATCTTTGAGTACTGCCTGAACCCCACCACAGCCATAGTGACCAACAACCATAATATGTTTAACTTTTAACACTTCAACAGCGTACTGCATCACTGATAAGCAGTTATGATCGGTATGCACCACCACATTCGCCACATTACGATGAACAAATAGTTCACCTGGCATTAGATCAACGATTTCATTAGCCGGTACGCGAGAGTCCGAACAACCAATCCACAAGTATTCTGGGTTTTGCTGCATGGATAGAATTTTAAAAAATTCTGGATCATCTTTACACGTTCGTTCAGCCCAGCGTTTATTGTTTTCAAATAAGTTTTTTAATTTTCTCATTACATCTCTTTTCTGTCTTTGACGGTAGCTTGGATCAAGATATTACGTGGCGTTAATTGTTTTTCGCAAAACGTCTGCACACTGACTTGATAACCTTGTTGTTGCAAATATAAAGCACGATCGAGCACAAGCCAAACCTCAATTGCTCTTCTAAACACATGACGGACCAGTTCGATACGTTCAGTGACTTTTTTGCGCATTTCGCCTTTTTTCAAAAAGGATTCATAATCAATATCTTGCGGTATATTTAAGCCCTTTTTATCCGCTGCCCATGCACAAAAAACTTTAAATGAATCTGAAAAAATAGCTTTGTTAACAGAGGGCACACTGACGTAGTTTTGTTCGCTGGTGAGACTTTTGCGCAAGGCATCAAAACCCAATCGCCATTGCACTTCAGTTTTACGAACTTTATCTACCCGAGAAGGCGCTGTCACCGTCTCTTGCAGTGCTAATTTTAAATCACGATGCGTTAATTGCAGTTGGCTATGCTTACCGGCATCGCTCATAGCTTGATAATCATTAGCGGTGAATAAGTGATAGCAACACGGGGATAAACTAATTTTTTGCGTTTGCGCGCTAGCTGCGGCACTCATGAAGGTCTGATGTAACGCTCCGCAAGCATGCAGCGCTACGGCATGTTGTGCTTGTTGAAAATACTCAGTTACATCATCCTTAAGTACATCTGCTTGGCTAAAGTGCATGGCTAACCCTTGTTGCTGAGCACTTTGCTGACCTTGTTCACATAAATGTTGTTGCAGTTCGATGCTGTGCACACTCGGCGCACGGTTAAATGCCAACATACGTCCTAAATGACCTTTCCCTGCACACCATTCTAATACCGGTAATTGTGATTCTTGGCCAAGCGCACAAACAAAATCTTGCAGCTGCGCAAACTTGCGCCCTTTAATACCATTGCTGATCCAAAACGGATATTCGCTACGCGTAGTGGAGGCTTGAGGTAAGTAACACAATGTAGCTAAGTTATTGACTACGGGAATATACGGGCTAAAAAATTGATACAAGGCATCTTGATTGCTATCGAGATCGGCAACTTGTTGATCGCTCAACACCGTTAATGGTTGTTCTAATTCAGGCCATGGCAGCTGATCAAAATCGAATGCTGTGCATTGCCAATAGCGGCGAGTACTATGTAATAAGTTATCTAGGGCTGTAAACTGCTCAGCAAGGCTCATGTGATTTTAGCGATGGTCAATTCATTTATGCATTATACGCTTTTTCTGAACATCAAACGTAAATAAAGTGGTATCGATAACAAACTAATTATAATTGCTGTAATAAGCATCCACGATATTTTAATTTGTTCAGGTTTAATATACTGGTAAATAAAGCCATCTTGCGTCCGATTAAAGGCATCTTGCTCACGCATAATATTGAGCTTGGCCAGCCAACACTTTACTAAAGGTATCTGGGTTCTCAGGATCTGCCGGTAAAATAGTGACTTTAGCCCTGCCGCTTTGTAAAAGCCTTGTTGCTGAGCCATATAGTAACCAGAAAATTAAAATTGATGGGTCCACTTTAGTTGTAAAGTCACAGCCGCAAAACTTTGCCCGCTGAGTATAAGCCTAGTGGTATAAAGCTTAAGCTTCAGTCCATTTAATGACAAATCGTAATCTAATTAGTTGACTAATATTGTTATAACTATAAACCCAAGACATTGAGTTTGCAAAGAGACAAAAAAGCACCTCAATTGAGGTGCTTGCTTATACTAAAACCACTTCAAGCTACAGAATTCGTATCTTGAAGTGGTTTGGGTATATATTTAATTATTAACCGCTTGCCCCCTATCGATAGGAAGTTGAGTAGTTAAAAATTGGGTAAAACACGGATTAAGTGTTTCATCTTGGACACTATAACCTAAGCGATTTAAATGCTCGTTAAAAACCTCATACTGATTAGGTTCAATCGCAAACCCAGCTAATACATTGCCCATTGAGCCACCGTGGTTACGATAATGAAACAAAGTAATATTCCAGTTGCAGCCTAAAGTATCTAAAAAGCGCGCCAGTGCGCCTGGATATTCAGGAAACTCAAAGCGTAATAACCGTTCATGCATCTGCTCAGGTGCTTTACCACCAACCATATAACGAACATGTAATTTAGCCAGTTCGTTATCTGATAAATCACAAAATTGATAGCCATTGGTGGTTAAATCAGCTGTGAGTTCATCTAACTCTTGCTGACCTTGGCGTAGTGCAACACCAACAAATATTTGCGCTTCACCAGGGCCAGCATAACGGTAATTAAACTCTGTAATCGCACGGCCACCTAACGAGGCACAAAACTGTTTAAAGCTGCCTTTTTCTTCATTGATGGTGACTGCTAACAACGCTTCGTTTTTTTCTCCCAGCGCAGTACGCTCAGCCACATAACGTAGACGGTCAAAGTTTAAGTTCGCGCCTGATAACACAGCGGCTAAATGCAGCCCTTTTTGGCCTGTTTGCTGACACCATTTTTTTAACCCCGCCGTTGCCAGCGCACCAGAGGGCTCAGCAATCGCACGGGTTGAAACAAAAATATCTTGCATCGCCGCACATATTTCATCACCGGTTACAGTGACTACTTCATCACAAAACTTTTGCGCTAAGCGAAAGGTTTCGCCGCCAATAATTTTTACCGCAACACCATCGGCAAAACTGCCAACCCGCTCCAGCTCTACCGGTTTACCCGCTTCAAGGGCTGCTTGTAAGCAGGCGCTTTCGTCTGCTTCTACACCAATCACTTTAATATCTGGGCGTAATGATTTGATATACACCGCCATGCCAGCCAATAAACCACCGCCACCCACAGGGATAAACACCGCATCAAGCTGGTTAAGCTGCTGCATAAGTTCGCGGGCTACGGTGCCTTGACCCACAATCACATCAGGGTCATCAAATGGTGGCACAAATACGCCATTGCGCTGTTCAGTTAGTTCTAGTGCATGAGCTTTAGCGGCATCAAAATGATGGCCATGTAAAACCACTTCACCACCGAGTGCACGTACTGCACTGACTTTTATTTCAGGTGTAGTGACCGGCATTACAATCGTTGCTTGATGCCCTAAGTGTGACGCACTGAGCGCCACCCCTTGAGCATGATTACCAGCTGAGGCAGTGATCACCACTGAACCGGCTGGCAGTTTAGCCAGTTTGTTGTATGCACCACGCAGTTTAAACGAATAAACTGGCTGCTGATCTTCGCGCTTTAGCCATACTTGATTACCAAGACGAGCACTGAGTTCAGCCATTTCGCTAACCTCAGTAACTTTTGCCAGTGGCTCCATATTAGCCTGGATAATAGCGCGAAAATAATCGAGCTCTTGAGAAACCATAATTAACTAAGCTCCTCCAGTTTGGCTAAATCACGCACCGCGCCTTTATCGGCACTGGTTGCAAGTAGCGCATACGCTTTTAACGCAGATGAGACATAACGCTCACGATCGAGCGGCTTATAAGCTTGCTTACCACGAGCTAGTTGCTTTTGCTTACGCGCTTCAAGTTCTTCATCTGTTAGTGCTAACGTGATTTCGCGGGTAGCGATATCGATAATAATTTTATCGCCGTTTTCAACGTAAGCAATAGCGCCACCACTGGCTGCTTCTGGGGAGACGTGACCAATTGATAAACCTGACGTACCGCCCGAGAAGCGACCATCGGTGATCAAAGCGCATTTCTCTGCCAGACCTTTTGATTTTAAGTAACTGGTTGGGTAAAGCATTTCCTGCATGCCAGGGCCGCCTTTCGGTCCTTCGTAGCGAATAACGACTACGTCACCGGCTTTTACTTCGTCATTTAAAATGCCTTCAACTGAATCGTCTTGTGATTCATACACCACGGCGGTGCCTTCAAAGTGTAGCATTTCATCAACCACACCTGCGCTTTTCACAATACAACCATCAACAGCTAAATTACCCGATAGTACGGCTAAGCCGCCATCTTGGCGAAACGCATGTTCAACGCTACGGATACAACCATTTTCACGGTCATTATCGCCTTCATCCCAACGGCACGATTGACTCATTGCTTTGGTGGTACGAATGCCTGCTGGGCCTGCACGATAAAACGTTTGTGCAGCTTCGTTGTTTGGATCTGTGGCATCCCATTTTTTAACTAGCTCTGCCATAGTCATGCCAGCAACATGGTTTACCGACATATCCACTAAGCCCGCTTTGCCAAGCTCGCGAATGATTGCCATCATGCCACCAGCACGGTGCACATCTTCAATATGGTATTGCGCAGTTGCAGGCGCTACTTTACATAAGAAAGGTGTTTTACGAGATAATGCATCAATGTGCGACATATCAAAATCAACACCGGCTTCTTGCGCTGCGGCAAGTAAATGCAATACGGTATTTGATGAGCCACCCATAGCAATATCAACCACCATGGCATTCATAAACGCGGTTTTATTAGCAATGGCACGCGGTAGTACATCTTTATTATCTTTTTGATAATACTCACGGCATAAATCAACAATTCGTGCACCGGCTTCAACATACAACTGTTTGCGGTCTTTATGAGTAGCAAGCGTTGTACCGTTACCCGGCAGTGCTAGACCAATCGCCTCTAATAAACAGTTCATTGAGTTGGCGGTAAACATACCTGAACATGAACCACAGGTTGGGCATGCTGAGCGTTCAACTTGCTCTGAATCGGCATCACTTACCGATTCATCAGCGCCTTTTACCATAGCATCGACCAAATCGAGTTTGATATCGATATTGGCAAGCTTAGTTTTACCGGCTTCCATCGGGCCGCCTGACACAAAGATCACTGGAATATCTAAACGTAGTGCCGCAAGCATCATCCCTGGGGTGATTTTATCGCAGTTAGAAATACAGATCATCGCATCGGCGCAGTGACCATTAACCATGTATTCAACCGAGTCGGCGATTAAGTCGCGCGATGGTAATGAATACAACATGCCGCCGTGGCCCATGGCAATGCCATCATCGATAGCTATAGTATTAAATTCTTTTGGCACACCACCGGCTTGGGTGATGGTTTCAGCCATGAGCTCACTAAGTTGATTAAGATGCACATGCCCCGGTACAAATTGTGTGAACGAGTTTACAACCGCAATAATTGGTTTACCAAAATCAGTATCTGTCATCCCTGTTGCACGCCATAATGCACGAGCACCTGCGCGCTTTCGACCTTCAGTTGTAGTTGCACTTCTTAATTTAGCCATAGTTACCTCAGTATTTTGCAACGATTAATAAACCGCTGACATCCTCATTCTTAAATTTTTATCGCTAAAGGGAAATCCCAATAGCCCTGTTGATTTAGTTTCTACAGCAAACTACATTGCTTGCTGGTGTAAATTCTCTAATGTGACATGCCTAACATCCACCAGCTTATTAAGCTGTGTAGTTAATAAGTGAATCGGTTTATCACTATCGACTGTCATAGCTACTTGGTACTGGCCATCATCCATATTCAGTTGAAAATGAATTAAATCAAAACCACGATGACGTACTACACGTAAAAAGCGCTCAACGGCCACACTCTGGTTTTTTAAAGTCACTGTTAAACTGTGTTTCATTTTACACTCTCCGTCATCATTTCATCGTTAGCAGCACCTGGTGGTACTAGTGGCCATACATTTTCTTTATCATCAATACAGGCGTGTACTATGTACGGGCCAGTACTGTTAACTAATGCCGTAATTGCATCATCCACTTGATTAGCATGGGTAACTGTTTGTCCTGGGATACCAAACACCGCCGCTAACTGCACAAAGTCTGGGTTATCCGATAAGTTTGTTTCACTGTAGCGGCCATCAAAAAACAGCTCTTGCCATTGGCGCACCATACCTAAACGTTGGTTATCCAGTATTAGTATTTTTACCGGTAAATTGTTACGACGAATAGTCGCCAACTCTTGAATGTTCATCATGATTGAGCCATCACCTGAAACCGTGATCACAAAATCATTTGGTCGCGCAACTTGTGCACCTATCGCCGCTGGCAAACCAAAGCCCATAGTGCCTGCACCACCGCTGCTTAAATGATTGCTTGGGTGGCTAAACTTCATATGCTGCGCTACCCACATTTGGTGTTGGCCTACATCACAACAAACCACGCCATTTTGTGGCATACGCTGACTAAGCTGGTTTAATAAGTATGGCGCATAAACCTTTTCACCAGGGTAATCATAACGCCATGCATGTTCGGTCATCATCGCTTTGGTATGCGCTAACCACGCTTGCTCAGTAACAAAACACTCAAGCTGAGGTAATGAACTTTTTAAGTCTGCAATCAACGAAGCTTTAGCCGGTTTACGTTTACCTACTTCAGCTGCATCGATATCTAAATGAATTACTTTTGCTTTGGCTGCAAACTTACTTAAGTTACCCGTTACGCGGTCGTCAAAGCGGGCACCTATACATACTAGTACATCACACTCTTGTACCGCTAAATTTGCAGCTTGGCCGCCATGCATACCTAACATACCTAAGTTATATTCGTACTCAGGTAATACACTGCCTAACGCCTTTAATGTTGATACTGCTGGCATTTGCGTTTTATCTAAAAACTGCATTAACTGCTGTTGGGCATCGGCCGCTTGTACACCACCACCAACATAAGCCACCGGCCGTTTCGCTTCGCTTAATAGTTGATTAGCAATAGCTACTTGCTTTAAATCTAACTGAGGTAAGTAATCATCAGCCGCAAGCCAAGGATGAAAAGGCACTTGCGCCATTTGAATATCTTTTGGTATATCTACTAGCACAGGACCCGGACGGCCACTTTGTGCCAAGTGCATGGCTTCTTGCAGTATTTCAGCTAAATCTTCAGGACGTTCAACCATATAACTGTGTTTAGTACACGACAATGACATGCCTAGTACATCGATTTCTTGAAACGCATCAGAGCCAATGGCAGCGGTTGGCACTTGGCCTGTGATCGCAAGTAATGGCACTGAATCCATCATCGCATCAGCAAGTGCGGTGATTAAGTTAGTAGCCCCAGGGCCTGAAGTCGCAAAACACACCCCAAGTTTACCCGTGCTACGAGCAAAACCAACAGCAGCAAAACCTGCACCTTGCTCATGACGAGTGAGATAATGTTTAACCGGCGCACCATACAGCGCATCGTAAATTGGCATGATTGCCCCACCAGGGTAACCAAATACTTCTTTTACGCCGTGTTTGGCTAATAAATCAATTGTTAACTCTGCGCCTGTCATTAAATAATCCTCATTCCTCAGTGACATATCTATACTTAACTATTGCTAAACCCTGAAACTAAAAAGCCCCCCGACTGGTTAAGTGCGGGGGGCTTTTATAATGCTTTACGTATTTTTAAAGCACTAAGTAGCCCCCGCGGTAATAATAATCACCACGACGTTAATAAGGACTAGGTTTAGTGCGTTTGTAAGCATGTAATAAATACCAAAATTTGTTAATTTACGAAGGAATTGCAACTCCCCCGCTGTCTTTTTATATTAGTACCGCGATGAGAGTGCTAAGTCAACCTTAAAATCAATCTAAAAAAACACTCACCAATCAACTTTAAAGGCATAAAAATCCAATATATAAGCCCAAATAGATTAATTTCCCTAATATATGAAGCTATTGATATTTCATACCTCGTTATAATCAATTACTGGTTTGATTAATTTTCAGCAAAACCGGTATAAATTATTGTTTTATTTTTGCCAGCAAAGCGTGGAAGGATCAATATAGTTGCTGTTGCTTTTTTTATATTAACAGAACAACTACTCGCCTAATCATACGAGATGGATATATGATTGCAGTAACAACTCAGCAATAAGGATAATTATGAACTACACCCAGCGTATCAGTAGCTACTTTATTTTAGCGGTTTTATTTACACTCAGCTTTGCCAGCAATGCAGAGCCCGGCCTTTGGCAACTTGAAAAAGATGGCGTTAAATCGTATTTATTTGGCACCGTACATGTGGGCGATAGCAGTATGAAAGGCTTGCCAAGTAAAGTAACTAAAGCCATCGATGCCAGTGATAAAGTAATTGTTGAAGTCAATGTTAGTGCAATTAGCCCGATGGAAATGCAGCGCCGCTCAATGCCTTTTATGATGTTAAAAAATGGCAAAACCCTAAAGAGCGAATTGTCTGAACAAAACTACACCAAACTAAAAGAGTATTTTAGCAAAAAATCAATCGATATTGCTATGTTTGATAACCTTGCACCGTGGGCTGTGATGGTCACCATGATGCAAATGGAGTTTCAAAATGCCGGCTTTTCTGATCAATATGGTATTGATAAACAAGTGCTTGCCTATACAAAAACTAACAATATACCGGTTGGCGAATTAGAAACGCTCGAATATCAAATGGAGATGTTTAATAATCTATCGTTGTTAAGTAACGAAATGATTGAAGAAACGTTTGAACAGCTTGCCGATGTTGAAACCTACTTTATAACCTTAGTTAATGCATGGAAAAATGGCGATATGGCCACCTTAACTAAGTACTACAATGAAAGCTTTGACGACAGCAACTACGGTGAGATCAGCGAACAAGTTATGCTGATTGAACGTAACAATAACTGGATAAAAGAGCTCACACCTCGCATTGGTAAAGAAAAACTATTTATCGCCGTAGGCGCCCTGCATTTGCCAGAACAACACGGTTTATTAAAGCAGTTTAAAGATCAAGGTTTTACAGTAACTCGCCTGTAATTACTCACGAAAAGACAACTCACCTGCTTGGCTAGTAATAGCCAAGCGGTTATAGGTATCAATGCAAAAGCGGTTATAATTTTTGACAAGCTTTTGCAAAAAACTCTTACTTAAAACGCTGTTATGGCATTTATTTAGCAATAAACTCACCACTTTCTGCAAGTATTTTTTCAAATAATTCTATTGCACTATGGTTCTCTTCATCCGATCCCCATTGAGATGCCTCACCCCAAATAACTCCCCACTCATCAGACTCAATACTTATATCTGACAACCGTGACGATTTATCTGAATGTGTTACACATAAATAATTTCCATCAAATTCGATAGTGAAGCTATGCTTAGAAAAAGCAGATTCACATGCAGCTCTACAATAAGCAGGCTCTGGCGGTGAAAAAACTCGATATGCTTCTTTGAGCTTCCCTGTTTATGAGACACTTTATATTCTTGCATATTATTGATGCCTCAAGCTTGCGGAGTTCAAAATTATCATCACCAATTTCGGATACGAGACGAAACGGCTCATCTTCAAGGTCATGTATCTACTCGACATCAATGTATCTCATATTTATCTCCAACAGCGCCATCACCCGCAAATTAGCTGACCTTGGGTGATCACCCTGCTATATTTTTTATGTGTCTTGAGGGACATCATCCCAATCTAATTGTTTATCAAGACACCAGCTTAGCGCTCGACGGCGCTCCATGATTATGCTCATATTAAAATTATCATGGGGGTCATTATTAAGTTGGTAATGTCTACAACTCCACATAGCTCGATAATATACATCTCTCATTTTATATATTTCTTCAAACGAGCGGATTTCAATATCTTTCGTAAACTTTTCTGGGCCTTCTTCTTGCTGTAGATCCGGGCAGTAATCGATCATATCGTCCGGTATTGGGTATGGAAAACTGAGGAATTGACCGTCACTGTATAAAAACGGTCAAAAAGAACATTAGTGCCTATTGCCAGAGTTAAGGTTCGTATGTGTTATGTGTTGCCACGCTACGCTGTCAAAGATGAGCTTTCATCCAACCTCTCAAAGTCATATTTAACCTTAGATACTACAAACAAGTCACACTGAACAACTGCCGCATCATTTAAATTAAAAAGGACATAATTATGCCCTTTAGTTAAAGAGCTTTTATAAATAATCCCGTCATACCCTTTCGATTTAATAAACTCTGATATTATTTGCGTTGGCGCATATTCTGATTTGGTATCAGATTCCGTTACAGGCCAAGAAAAAGCAATATCCATCGCAGCCCACACAGCGTCAATTTTCTGCTCAATAGAAGCAAGTTAGGTCCTAAGGCACTTTAGATGCCGCTTCCTAGAATTTGCCTATTGGTGCGAGTACATTTTAGGGCGAGGTAGCTCCTCAATAAAGCCCGTATATAAGCACGCATCTATACTTGTTTTTAATGACAGTTCTTTGTTGATTTACTTGGGGAGTCCATATAAGTACCTAGCCCCTAAAACCTAGCGCCTTTCTCTACCCCCTAAAATCTGCCATATCTAAATAATGCTCTATCCCGGTAATTTTATCTTTCGCATGATGATTGACATAAATCACTGTGCTACTGCCGGCAGCGCATATTTTTTCGATTAACAGTAAAACACGCTGCCGATTGGCTTCATCAAGCCCCAAACATGGCTCGTCTAAAATCAGTAATGTAGGGTGTTTTACCATAGCGCGGGCAATCAATAGCATGCGTTGATCACCAAAAGACAGTTGTGTAAACGGGGTGTTTTTTAACTCACTCAAACCTAATAACGCTAACCATTGTATGGCGATATCAAGCTGAATTTGAGTTGGCTTTTGATACAAGCCAATGCTGTCGTAAAAGCCTGACACTATGGTATTGAGCGCGGAAATACTAACCCGATATTCCATATGCAAAGCATTGGAAATATAGCCAATATGCTGCTTAATTTGCCAAATACTCTCACCACTGCCGCGTTGATAGCCAAACACTTTAATATCATTGTTATAACACTGCGGATTATCGCCAGTGATTAAATTAAGTAGGCAGGTTTTGCCAGAGCCATTTTTACCACTGAGCTGCCAATGCTGTCGTGCTTTGATTGTCCAATTTAAGTGGCTAAAAATAACCTTGCCACTGTAACTGACCATAGCATTTCGCAATCTTACTAACTCAGGCTCATTAAACTCTGGGGCACTGTGTGCCACGTCTTTGCTAGGGATCGTTAAATCAGTTTGTTGTAGGTGTAATAATTTAAATAAATCATCGCGCTGCTTAAGGTCTGGAGTTGCTAGTTGCTGTTGTAATTCGCCATTTTTCACATAACCATAATGCGTAATAAATACGGGGATTTCGTCTAACCGATTAACCACAAAGATCATGGTCATGCTGGCACTTAGTTCGATTAATACGCTACGTAATAGCTCAACGCTTTGCACATCCAAACCGTCAAACGGTTCATCAAGCACAATCAGTTCGGGCCGATTACTCAGTGCTTTAATTAACATTAGTTTACGTGTTTCCCCGGTTGAGAGTGCGCGCAAACGTTGCTTAAGCAATGCCTCAAAAGCAAACCCTGTGATTAACTGCTGACATAGCTGTTGATCAAAATATGGGCTTGATTGCTGATAAATCAGCTCTGACACCAATTTAGGGCTAGTTTTACCATCGGTGATGTCGTCTTGATCAGCTAATAACTCAGTGGTAATCAATTGCTTTTGCAGATCTGAAGAGACTATTTCTGTACGCTTAAAATCACAACTTCGTGTACCACTGACAATATTAGCTTGATCGAGTAATACTGCTGTTATGGCTGATTTTCCTGCTCCGTTACCGCCAAGCAGCACCCAATGCTGAGCGCTCTCAACCTGCCAAGTTAGCTTACTTACGAGAAAACTTTCGCGATCATTTGTACCAAGGTTAGCCGTCACATTATTGAGTTTAATTGACTGCACAGCGATCCTTTTTAGCTCTTAAATTAGTTAGTTTGAAAATACATGACTTTTATTAGCATGGCTATAGAATAAAATTCACGCGCTTTAAACCTTTTTAAATCTGCTAACGTCTAACCTATAAAGCCATTAACAACGAGTAAAAATAATGAACAGACTTAGTATCTCTAGCTTAGCCGTAATCTTATTAACCAGTAGTTTAGCTGCTCATGCTGAGCAAAAAATTGAACAGACCTTTGATGTCACTGCCAAGCAGGCATTGGCGATCAACGTGCCCGTTGGCAGCCTCGAACTTAGCACCCATCAAGGTAACCAAGTAACTGTGTCGATTGAGCTAAAAGCGAAAAATGATAATTGGTTTAGTGATGATGTTGAACTTGAAGATATCACTTTAAAACATCAACAAAGTAGCGATAAGCTGAGCCTCTCGATTGATAATGACGATGTGCAACAAAGCTGGCTGGTAAGTATACCAACAACCATGGCGATAGATTTAGAGCTAGGTGTGGGCGATATTGAAGTAAATAATTTTGCTAACACTGCCAGCATCGATGTCGGTGTGGGAGCGGTGCGGATCAGCAGCGCGTTAGCTGACTATCAAACGATCACCCTAGATAGTGGTGTTGGCGACACCAAAATAGCAGGCATGAAAAATGATGCTAAACATAGCCGTAAGCTGGTCACCTCAACTAGTAAATATAACGGTGACGGCCAATACCGCATTAACGTTAAAGTCGGTGTAGGTGATATAAAAATCAGCCATTAAAACTATCAGCCCTCGTTAAATATATTCATGAGGGCTTTTTTAATATCCGCAACCGAAAATGGTTTATAAACATGTACATTAGAGCCAAGTTCATAAGTTCGCTCTAAATCACTTGGCGCAGTGTTGGCGGTGATCACAATGATCGGAACCGTTGAATTTAGTTCTTGGCGGATGATATCTATCGCTTGAAAGCCATCCATCACCGGCATGTTCAAATCCATAAAAATCACATTAAACTCACTTTCAGCAATTTTTTGTGTTGCTATTAAACCGTTTTCAGCCACTTCAACCGTGTAATTAAGCTCGGTTAAAATTCGCGATAAAATTGTCGCGTTTAATAAATTGTCTTCCACAATTAAGCAATGCAGTTGTGCGGGTAAGTTGCCTTGATTCGTTAGTAGTGTAGCTTTAGATAATGGCAAACGGATCTTAATCTGTGCACCATGCGGTATGACATCTTTAAACTCAATGCCGCCTTGCATAGCACTGACAATATGTTGCACACGCGCCAAACCGGTTTGTAAGCCCTGAAAGTCATTGCTCTGTTCTATACTATGATGATTTAAATATGGATAGCATTGAGCAAAACCAACGCCGCTATCAGCGACCACTATTTTAATATGACCATCTTGGTAACTAACGGATATTGAAACCTGCCCAGTGCTAGTAAATTTAATGGCATTACTAAGTAGCTCGGTAATGATTTGCTGCAATCGTAAATGATCAAACTCTGTATAGCGATCTAACTCAGAACTGAGTTTTACTTCAAACTTTAACTGTTTGTTATCACAGGCAAACTGAAAAGGTGTAATAGCCGACTCAAGCGTGGTTATTAAATTACGCTTGATAAATTTTAACTGCCATTGCCCAGTATTAAACTGCTGTAGTTCATGTAACTCATCCAGCATACTTACAATTCTGCTGGCACAATATTTTGCTTGTTTTTGCAATGCTTGCTGAGATTCTGATAGCTGAAGTTGCTCAATCGAGTCTACCAGCCCTTGTAGCGGTGTTCTAAATTCATGACTTGCCCGTGCGATAAAGCGCTCTTTATAAGTGCTTATCTGCTCTGCTCGCAACTTTTGTTGTTGGTATTTATTAATCGCAGCGGTAATTTGCAGCTCCATAGGCTGAAATATAAATTTCAGCTCAATGAATAGCAACACTAAAGTTAATAGCCAAAAAGCCAGCACTAGGTTGGACAGCACTCGGGTTTTAAAATTTGCTTGTTGTTCAAATAGCGTAACTGCACCATCAAGATCCTTGAGCAAGCGTCCAATCTCAGCAACTGTAAATCTCTTTTCTGCTGTACTTGCACTAGGATCATTTAACAGTTGCTGCACTTTAGCCAAATATACCAGCGACGTTTGCGCAAGATTAACCGGTGACGAAAAATAATAAGCAACTAACTGGTTATCTAAATATAAATAATCACCATTTGAATGCTGCTGTACTAAAAACTCATGCCCTGCTCTAAACTCTGCGCTCGTTTTAGCTAATACATCACGGTGTAATTTAATATTGCTACCAACCTCAGTAGCCATAGCATTACTATGCCAAGCGATTTTTTGTGACAACATCCGCTGCTTACCTGCAACATTGATAATATGAGCATCATCTTTTTGCACAAAAAACATAAACTGAATAAGCAGAGCACTCGCGCTCGAAAGAATCGCTATCACTAATAATGCCCAACGATAACGCGACCGAATATTAGCAATAATTTGAATCATAATAGGCCTTCTTTTTTTTAATAAGTGTAGACCAAAGGGGATAAAGCGACACTTTACGCAATGATATTAATGAAAAAATAAACCCCGCTTAAATGCGGGGTTTATCAGTTTTGGTTTAATAATTACCTATTTTCTAAACGATTATAATCAAACAAACCGTATTCCACACCACGGTATTGCTTGGCAACTTTATGCAAAATATCACTGTATTGCCAAAACTGTGGGTGCGTGCGGCGAATAGCAAACTTACTTTTTAATGCACGGTAATCAGCCTCTACTTGCATTAACGGTAATTGCTCAGCAAATGCCTTTACTTGCTGCTGATTATTTAAGTACCAAATTGCTTCAGGGTAATCACCAATGAAACCAGGCACAATGGTGACGGTATCTTCTGCATAAGCGCGCTGCCCTTCTTCGTTCAATAAACTAGAAATATTATAATGGGCATTGTGATGGATCATGGTATACGCTTGATGCTCTGCAGCACCGTCTTTCACTAATATAAACGAGATTTGCGGCAGTAAATTAATTGCTTTTGCAGGCATATTATTTAATTGCTGTAACGGCTCTGGTACTTGTGTGTAATCAAAGCGCGGACTTAACACCGGTTTTAGCGTTTGTTTAATTAAGCCATATAACTCGTGTTGTTGATCCTGTGTTTTGTAGTCAATACCAGTTGGCTGACTAAACTCATCACCACTTTCAAAGAAATTAGTTAAACTCGGTGGTGCTTTACGATACCAGTTTGCTTTTAACTCTTTACGCTGAGGTTTAGGTAACAGTGCTAAAAAGTTTTGCTCGCCTTCTAGGCGCAAAAAATCCATGTATAAGCGAGTGATTAACTGATGGCCAACATTACCGTAGACATCAAACCCGGCAACTAGTAAATAATGTATCCGCTCAAAAAGTGCGTAATCTAATACCCACATGGTTTTTGGCTCTTGGCCAATAAAACCTTTAACCACGGTCGCACTATCAAAATGGCGGAAAATAGTCAAAGCAGCATTATTGTTAATTTCTTCACCACGCCATAACACGTCTGTGGTCAGGTTTTCGCCGTTTTGAAACATACGATTGGCCAGTTTAACTTTAGCTTCTAGGTAAGTACTTTGGCGCTTAGAATATTTTACCCAGCTAGATATAGGTAAGGCATTACTTTCTTCAGCCGCAGGCAGTGCAAGTGCATCTTCGTGTTGCAACAGCATTTGCCCTACTTCTGGCGTTGCCGCTTTAGCAGGATCAGCAAATGCCACCCAAAAATGATCATTAATAACATTTAATGCAATTTGACCACGACAAACAGGCCCTTTAATAAAGCCCATAATAATTAATTCAGCTTCATCTAGCATGAATTGATATTTAGATTTAACCGGCATGGCGGCAAACACTTTAAATGGGTTAGATGCTATTTCTGGCAAGTAACTTGGCATGCTGTCAACGTGATAATCTGGCGCAATAAACTGGCTGTATAAGCGCGCTAATTTACTGTCATTCAGTGCCAGTGGTAAATGCGTTTTTGCCAAAATAGTCGAACGGTCATGCATTAAGCGATAATACACACGTTCCACTTTAGGGTCATCGTACGGACGACGAGTATTTATTAACTCAATGTCCTGCCCTGGCGGCGTACTTGAACGCACTAGCTTAAAGAAGCTCTTTTCGCTATCTTGAACAAAATAAATATGGGCTAAGTACCAGTGTTCAAATATATAGCGTGCAGCTAGTTGATGCTTTAAATCATCTTGATTTAAAAAGCTTTCCCAGCGTTGTGCTTGAGCTAAAGCAGCTTTACTTGGTGGTTTGATGTGCGCCATTTTTCCACCGTTTTTAAGCCACTTTTCTAAGTGCTTAAATTCAGCCCGTGAGATACCAGGCAATCCGTAAGGCATACCCGCATGCGGGTGGCTATCTGCAAAGCGATCAAACTCGCCCATGGCGGTACAGCTTTGTTCGCGATCGAGTGAAAAATCAAACTCATCTTCAAGTATGTCATATTCAGGTAAAGGCGAGCTCATTTTTAGTACAAGGCTGTTATACATCACACTGCCAGCAAGGTTCGCTTGCTCCGACTGCTCTCGTTCATTCAGCACCGGGGTGAACCCCTTTTCGCGCCATTGACTGGTATTCGTTGCATCAAAAAGTAAGCGGCTGGGAGTCGATGCTAATAAACGAGTACCATTGTAAACACGTTCCTTACTTAGGCCGCGGTCAATTCCTTCTGGAGATGAAAGTTTCAGTTGGCATGGTGCATCGTAGCAACCATGGCAAACAACACAGCGACTATCGAGCACCGGTTGCACATGCTGTAAAAATTCGGCCCCACTACCAGTATTATGCCCAACAATGCGTTGTTGCGTTTGTTCTGGACCAAACAGCTCATTGTAATGGGCTGTACCTAAATAAGCGCAGCCGCTGAGCACAATAATAAATACACTCAGCAAAAAAGACTTTTTCATCGATTTATTCGTCCTCGTCACCCAAGTCAAACGTCGGCATCATATCCATTTGCGGTGACACAAATGTTTGCTCTGACTTTGCATCGAGCACAGCGCTTAACAATGGACCGTGGGTTAAAGTTAACTGTGCGTGATGTGCTTCGCGTGTTACGTCGGCAAACGCAGGGTTATGAGCTTCCACCATATAATCAGAAATGGTAATAGCAATACTGCTATCTGGTGCTGGGTTTTGACAAAGCTGGATCAGTAAATCATCATCTAAAAGTACGCTTAACGAGAGATCTGGTGTTGATAAATCTCGTTCATTTAAGGTCTCATCAAAAAGAAATAACGGAAGGGTTAAACTGCTATCTTGCTCTAATTCCATGTGCTGCTCTCTAAATGCGGCTGTTCAGGCTTTTAATAGAACGATTATAGCAAATAATAGCATCGAAAATTAGCGAAAGATTTCAACAGTTCGCGGATTTTTATCCACTAACTGTTGAAATATAGTGGCACTCGCTGTGTAGTTTGGCTAATTTACCAAGGTAGGGGTTCACCATTTGAATGCCAAAAACTACCTGTATTATTGAGGTTTAGTTCATCGATACGCAGTGTTAAACGCCTTGCTGATTCCTCTGCTGAGATATCACCTGCAAAATTAACCATTTGCGTTTGCACAAACCCAGGATGAAATAAGCCAACAGCAATTTTTTTACTCTTTAGTTCATGGGCTAAACTCACCGATGCCGCATTAAGTGCGGCTTTTGACATACGATAACCAATATAGCCACCTGAACCATTATCAGCAATAGAACCCATACGACTAGTGATCATAGCGACTTTAGCGTCAATACCTAAGCAATGTATTAACGCATGGGTAACTCGAATTGGTGCTACAGCATTGATGGCGATCTGTTGATTAATAGTATCAAAATCCATCTCTGCCATACTTTCATTATGGAAAATACCGGCATTGTTAATAAGCAGATCTATCTTATGACCATGTAACTGGCTTTCAAGTGTTTCGATGTCTGCTGCATTGGCAACATCGATATTGCTGATCACTGTCACATCTAATTCTTTAAGTTCATCGCTTGGAGTACGCACCACGGCCGTAACCTGGTAGCCCTTTGCTAAATATTGCTGACATAAATTAAGGCCGATGCCACGATTAGCGCCTGTAATTACCACATTCTTTGTCATACTTTTGCTCCAATAAACAACCAATAGTTGAGACTTTGGGTCAAACAAAAATAAAAAAAGCACCTATGTGCTTTTTAATCAATTTTATTAAGCATAACTAGTTACATTTCACATTATTCATAGCGGAGGTCATAATTGAAAACACCGCGCCTTGTGGATCGGTGATCACACTAAAACGGCCCACCTCGGGAATATCGGTTGGTGCCACACACACCTCACCACCAAGTTGCTGAGCCGTTGCGACATAGTTATCACAATCATCAACAGCAAAATAAATCATCCAGTGAGCAGGAATTTCTGCAGGCCATTCATCGGTCATTTCAATCATCCCTGCAACGGGTTGGTCAGCGACAGTGAATAATGTGTAGCTCATTCCTTGCATAGGTTTTTCAACGCTCTGCCAACCCAATAACTGGCAATAAAACTCACGGCTTGCAGCACTGTTGCGGGTTGCCAGTTCATGCCAATAGGGAGTATTAAGTTCACCTAAACGTTTGCAACCTTTATGTTGATTACCTTGCCATAAGGCAAATAATGCACCACCAGGCTCATTTAGCAGCACCATGCGACCCGCGTCCATTACATCATGAGGACCGGCGATAATATCAGCACCTAATTGTTTAGCTTTTTCAGCTACTTCATCAATATTATCTACTGCAATATAGGCTAACCAATGACTTGATGTTGCTGCGTTTTTTTGTTCGTTCGGCATTTGATACATGGCAGCAATATCATCACCTTGCTTTTGTAACATAGTGTAATAAAGACCATCACCAATGGGTTGATCATCAGCCCCCCAAGCAAATAACTCAGTGTAAAAAGCTTTGCCGCTTTTCCAGTTAGATGTACATAACTCTGACCAACAGAAAACCCCGTGGGGGTGATTACTTTGTGTGTCACTCACGATTCAATCTCCTTAAATAGTACATCTACTAAAGTTAAAAGAGGAAAGCCATTTTAGCCAATTTTATTTGTATCGTAAGGTGATCTTTATAGCAAAACAAACAACGAATGATTTGAACCCGACCTAAATACAGCTACGATAGTGTAATGTAATATCACTTATTACGGTTAAACGAATCGATACTTTTGCGGGCACTGGCCACATGCTAATTTATAAAGCTAGAACTTGGCCTTTTAACACTCAAATCGAGACTTTAAAAGAGCATTCACCGGCTCTTTTTAATGGCTGTGCCCACCACCAAGCGCTTTACCATTAGCATCATAAAAGCCCGATGCACCATGTTCGATAAATCCTAAGTTAATCATTTTGGCTAAAAATGGGTCGCCTTCGTTATCACCGATATCCGCATAGTCAGTCGTTTGATAAGCATCCCACAGGGCAAATTGCTGCTGTATCGGAGCTTTTTTAAAGTCCACAGTGCCCAACGTTAATGTTTGAGTAAGTTGCGGTTTAGCAATACTCATTGCGCTTACCAGCTTTTGATTTACCAACCATGCAAGCTCAATCGTAGTATCACCTTGCACTAATTGATAATGCTGTATTTTCTCACAGCCATCACCTTGCTCATCAGTTAAAGTCATCTTAGCAATAAAATCATCACTAACTAATTGGTATTTAGTACTCCAATCTTGCTGACCTTGCACCTCTGAAGGTTGATATTCAATACCACGCTGCGGTGTTTGAAAGTAACGAATTGGCCGAATTTGCTGATTACTCAACTGTTGCCACACTTCAACTAATTCAAGGCCTTGCTCTGCAACCTGATGGGGTGTTCGCCATAATGTAAACTGCTGAGATTCAGCCACAGCTTTGCCCGCAACTTGCTTACTAACCTGATAGCTTGCTTGCACATATTGACTGTCCAACGCGCACTGCGTGGCACTGGCCAATGGACTTATTAACGCTAAAGATAGGATAATTTTTTTCACTGGATTCTCTTTTCGATTTAATACTGTGGGTCACTGTAATGTGTTTATTTTGCAGATTAATGACAAAGAGCAACTCAGTTTTGAGTTGCTCTTTAGTAAAGCGTATTACATGACAATTACTTATTTTGTAACTTTAGCATCCGCTTGTTTTACTAAGTCAGCTGCATAATCCATCACGTGAAAAATAAAGCTCTGCTCGTTAGTACCTGTTACCAAATGCGCACCAGGGCCAATTGCATAAACACCAACATCTTCACCAGCATGAGTTTCAGATGACAGTGGAACAAGTGCTTCTTGGTGGAAACCTGGGCTTTGCGTATCCACATCGGTTAAATCAACACGACCGGTTACTGGGGCAAAGTCATAACCTACTTCAGCATCCGTTTCTTCACCTAAATCTCTAAAGCCGCCACCATTAGCATAACCTACGGTGGTGTATGGCATATTATCGGCAGCAAGTGTTGGCTCAGTTTCACCCACGGCAACCACTTTACCTAAAATTGGATTACCGCGTTTTGGGTAGCCTGCGATAGTAAATACATGGCTGTGATCGGCAGTAACAATAATCAGCGTATCTTCAATGCTGGTTTTATCAAGCGCCACTTGCACCGCTTTTGATAACTCAATGGTATCGCTTAAAGCGTTATAGGCATTGCCCGCATGGTGAGCATGGTCAATTCGTCCAGCTTCAACCGTTAAGAAAAAGCCTTTCTCGTTGTTATCCAATACATCCAGTGCTTTTGCTGTCATCTCTGATAACGATGGTTCACCGGCAATATCATTGCCACGGTCAGCTTCGTATTGCATGTGAGATTCATTAAACAAGCCAAAAATATGTTTAGTGTTAGTCACATCAATCGCATTAAAGCCCGCTTGATCCATTACGTATTGACCATTTGGATACTGAGCTTGCCATTCAGCAGTTAAATCACGTCCATCAGTACGATCGCCTTCTACTGAGCTAACTGCATCGGCTGAATTATATGCAGCGTCTTTTGGTAAGAAATGACGACGACCGCCACCCATTACCACTTCAAGACCATCAACATCGATCCCAGCAAAACGCGCTTCTAAGTTCTTTTCAAAGTTAACCAGTTGCGATGCAATATCTTCACAATTAGCCGCTTCCGACTCAGGCATATCTGAAATATCTTCCCAATTGCGGTTTGCCGCTTTTGCATACGTTGCCGCTGGTGTGGCATGGGTAATACGTGCTGTTGAAATAAGTCCCGTTGATTTACCTGCAATTTCCGCAAGCTCTAATGACGTTACTAATTCATGGCCTTTACCTGATAAACAATTACCATTAACCACTGCTTCATCAATACCAATAACACCGACATCAGTTTTTACGCCTGATGCCATTGCTGTCATCGTACCTGCAGAATCAGGTGTTTGTGCATCAACATTATAAGTTTTAGCAAATCCTGAAAACGGTAGTGTTTCAAAGCTTAACTGATGTTCTTCACCCATTTTGCCCTGTAACTGACCCGCTAAAATACGCGCAGCTGTTACAGTTGAGATCCCCATACCGTCGCCAACAAACAAAATGACGTTTTTCGCTTTGCCTGACTCTTTAACAATATTAGCAATATTATCTTGGCTACTAGCTAATTTAGTGTGTGCTTCTTTATACCAAGTATTGGTAGTAAGCGGCGCTAACTGCTGTGGATTCAAAGAAGTTTCTGCATCGTTACACACTACAGTGGTTGTAGTTACTTCATCTGCATCAAGCTCACCATTTTGATTGCTGTCGTCACCTGTTAGGGTTTCAATGCCACCATTGATACATTGCTCAGAGCCAACTGCAAGGGTATTTTTAACCGTCAGTGACTCAATAGGCACTGGCACCGGATCTATAACTGGGACAGCTGGCTCCGGCGTATTTTTATCATTATCAGAGCAACCTGCTAACGCAACAACTACAGCGAGAGATATTAAGTTAAGTTTTTTCATTATAATCACCATTATTCTTCTATTAGTTCGAGCGCTTGACTGATAATGTGGAAAATAACATTTTGCTCCACAACGCCTTGTGCCAACTGTGCTCCAGGGCCCTTAGCATGCAATGAAATATCTTCTCCCGCATGAGTTTCTGAGCTAAGTGGGATAGTTGCTTCTTGATGAAAGCCCGGTGCTAAGGTATCAATACCGCTTAATTCAACACGTCCAGCAACGGCTTTTTCTAAATATGAAGCATCGGCATTAGTTTCATTACCTAAACCTCTAAAGCCCAAGCCATTTGCGTAACCGACTGTAGTATAAGGCATACCGTCTTTAGCAAGTGTTGGTGCATCGCGGCCTACGGCCACAACTTGACCCAAAATTGGGTTACCGCGTTTTGGATAGCCAGCAATAGTAAATACATGGCTGTGGTCCGCGGTAACTAAAATAAGTGTTTCATTTGGATCGGTATTTTCTACAGCTGCTTTTACCGCATTGGCAAACTCAATCGTGTCATTTAATGCGTTGTAAGCATTACCTGCGTGATGTGCGTGATCGATACGACCCGATTCAACCGTTAGGAAAAACCCTTTTTCATTATTCTTTAAGATATCAATCGCTTTAGTCGTCATTTGCGTTAATGAAGGCTCACCTGCAATATCATTACTGCGATCCGCTTCATATTGCATATGCGATTCATTAAATAATCCAAATACACGTTTGGTATCGCCATTTATTGCGTCAAAGCCAGCCTGATCAGTAATGTATTTGCCATCGCTATACATTTGCTGCCATTGCGCTGTTAAATCACGTTCATCAGTACGATCACCTTCGACTGCACTCATAGCATCATTAGAGTTAAATGCAGCATCTTTTGGTAAGAAATGACGACGACCGCCACCCATCACCACTTCTAGACCATCAACATCAACACCCGCAAAGCGCGCTTCAAGATTTTTTTCGAAATTAACTAATTGCGACGCAATATCTTCACAACCTGCAGTGACTGCATCTGCAGGCATGTCGGAAATATCTTCCCAATTACGATCAGCTGATTTTGCATACGTTGCGGCTGGCGTTGCGTGGGTGATCCGTGCAGTAGAAATAATACCTGTGGCTAGCCCTTTAATTTCTGCAAGCTCTGTAGCTGTAATTAATTCATTACCTGCTACAGTTGCACATTTACCACGCTCAATCTCTTCGTTTACACCAATAACACCAACATCCGTTTTAACACCTGAGATAATGGCCGTCATGGTGCCTGCTGAATCCGGTGTTTGCGCATCAACGTTATACGTTTTTATTTGTGCAGAATACGGAAATTCTTCAAAGCTCAAAAAGCCCTCTTCACCTAAAGCGCCTTGTTTTTGGCCTGCAAGGATACGTGCTGCGGTGAGGGTTGATATACCCATGCCATCACCAACAAATAGAATTACGTTTTTTGCTTTAGTAGCTGGTGTTGCATTAGCCATCGTTTCTTTAGAGGTTAATTTAGCCTGTGCAGCGCTATACCAATTACTATTCATTTGGTTATCAGGTAACACACCGGCATTAGCACCCGCTGACAATGCCAGTGTTAAACCAATTGCAGTCGCAATTTTATTAATTTTCATTTTTAAGTTCCATTGATACGATTTGGTCAAGAATGTCTGTAGTAATGAGAGCATCATATTAGGTAGGTTTTGTTACTTAAAAAGTGACTTTATGTTACATAAAAATGAAAGGTCACATTATTTATTTGTTATATCATAACGTTACGATGGATCAGCGGTAAGCGGTAAGCGGTAAGCGGTAAGCGGTAAGCGGTAAGCGGTAAAAATCTAGATCTCCTCAACTTAAATAGCAAGCAAATTTAATATATTTACTTTCTGTTATAAACGCGGTGGCAAGCCACTCGCCTACAAGTACATATTAACTCCGAGCAACTTAAAACTTACCGCTTAAGGCTTAAAGCTCAAATCGCAGACATTAAAAAAGGCCACCGAAGCGACCTTTTTCTAATAGTTAACTCTATAAGTTAATTATTACCCTACGATAGTTGCTACAAAGCGCCTACGCCTATAGGTAATAGCGCCACCTTCACATGACGTAAATCGCAGACATTAAAAAAGGCCACCGAAGTGACCTTTTCTAATAATTAACTTAAAAGTTAATTATTACTCATTGAACGTTGCTACAAAGCGCCTACGCCTATAGGTAACAGCGCCACCTTCACATGACGTAAATCGTAGG